>CAWEBX010000041.1:0-63825 GCA_963807355.1 uncultured archaeon | reverse complement strand
GTGGATGGCGCCGAGGTAGCCGGTGCCGATGACACCGTTTTGCATCAGCCGGTCCACGGGAGCTCGGCCCGGAGGGGCATCTCGGGGCGGCACACCGCGCGGTAGTGACCGACGAGCTGGTCGTTGAGCGCGTGCCACGACCGGTCGCGTACGCCGGCCAGGGCTCTGGCTCCCATCGCCCAGCGCAGCGGGGTGTTCTCGACGAGGAGCTCGAGCAGGCTGCGCAGCGCCGGACCGTCACCCGGTGGGTAGAGGTAGCCGTTCTCGCCGTGCCGCACGAGGTCCACGGGCCCGCCCGCCCGTGGCGCGACGACCGGGACACCGGAGGCCAGCGCCTCCTGCGCGGACTGGCAGAACGTCTCGGTGCGCCCGGTGTGCACGAACACGTCGAGGGAGGCGACGATCGACGCCAGGTCCTCGCCGTGCCGGACGCCGAGCATCGCGGCCCCGGGGAGCAGGGTGCGCAACCGCTGCTCCTCGGGTCCGCCGCCCACCAGCACCAACCGGGTGCCGGGGACGTCGTGGAGGTGCGCGAGCAGCTCGAGCTCCTTCTCCGCGGCGAGCCGGCCGACGTAGCCGACCAGCAGCTCACCGTCGTCACCGAGCTCGCGGCGCAGCGACTCGCTGCGGCGGTGCGGGGCGAACAGCTCGGTGTCCACGCCGCGCCCCCAGCGGTGCAGCCGGTCGATGCCGAGGCTGGCGAGCTGGCGCTGGCTGGCCGTGCTCGGCACGAGGGTCCGGTCGGCGGGACCGTGCACCTTCCGGGTCAGGCTGCGCATCGCGCCGGCCGCGCCGGGGAACGGGTACCGCTCGGCGAAGCCGATCAGGTCGGTCTGGTAGACCGCGACGACGGGGATCCCGAGACTGCGGGCGGCCTCCCCCGCCTGGTGCCCGAGCCAGGCCGGCGAGGCCAGGTGCACGACGTCGGGCTGGTAAGCGGCCATCAGCCGGCGCAGGTGTCCCTGTGTGGCGAGCCCGATCGGGAACTCCCGGTAGTTGGGCATCGCGACGCTGCGGACGCGATGGACCGGCGCTCCGGCGTACACCTCGGGCCCGGAGGGCGCCACCAGCGTGGCCTGGTGGCCGGCGGCCTCTGAGGTGCTCCAGCGCCCGCCGTACGGAGTTGGTGACGCCGTTGACCTGGAACGAACGACTCGCTGACGACCAGCACCCGGAGGTGCGTACGTACCGGTTGGTGTAATCCGACCACGTTGTCGAGGTTGTCCACGTTCCTGACGGTAGGGAGCCCGAGAAACGTGTCCTGATCGCCGAGAGTCGTGTCGGTGAACGCCTGGTGCACCTCGCGCGACGTGACCACACCCACCAGCTGTCGTTGACTGGGCATGGAGCTCACCCGCCGCCATCTGCTGAAGTCCGCCCTCGTCGTCGGCGGCGCCGCAGTCGTCAGCCGCGAGATGGTCTTCGGCTCGCTGAGCGAGCAGGCGGTCGCCGCCGGACGTACGACGGCCAACGGCACCTTCGACCGGGCACGCCGAACGCGAAGGGCTACCGCAAGGTGGTCGCCATGCCGGCCGACAAGCGGGTCGTCCGCACCGACATCGGCGTCGCGGCCGCGAGCACGCGCACCGCAAGCCGCACCAACCTGCTCGCCTTCGCCCAGCTCAGCGACGTGCACGTCGTCGACCACCAGTCCCCCGCCCGCGTGGAGTGGACCGACCGGTACGACGACCCCAACGCCAGCGGGCAGGTCACCGGCATCTTCGAGTCGGCCTACCGCCCGCAGGAGATGCTCTCCGCGCAGGTGGGCGACGCGATGGTGCGCGCGATCAACGCCGTCAAGACGCGGCCCGGTCACCGGTCTGCCCCTGCTGTTCGCGATCGAGACCGGCGACAACACCGACAACTGCCAGTACAACGAGATCCGCTGGAACATCGACGTCCTCGACGGTGAGCGGGTGGTCCCCGACAGCGGCGCGGCGGACCGCTACGAGGGCGTCATGGACGGTGACCCGCTCTACTACGACACGCACTACTGGCACCCGGGCGGCACTCCGGTCGGCAAGGGCCGACCGCTACCGCAGCGTCTACGGGTTCCCGACGATCCCGAAGCTGCTCGACGCGGCACGCGCGGCCGTTCACCGCGGTCGGGCTGAACATCCCCTGGTACACCTGCTTCGGCAACCACGACGGTCTCTCGCAGGGCAACTTCCCGACCAGGACGATCCCGACCAACGCGCTCGCGACGGGCGCCTCAAGGTGATCTCTCCGCCGGCGGGCGTGGCGCCGGCCGACATCCTCGACCCCGAGGGCAGCACGCTCGACCAGATCGTCGGCGGGATCGTCCGTCTCGCCGTACGCCAAGCGCGTCACCGCCGACCCCGAGCGTCGCCAGCTCAGCCGCGGCGAGATCGTCGACGAGCACTTCACCACCTCAGGACTGCCCGAGGGCCACGGCTTCACCGCGCAGAACCGGGCGACGACACGGCGTACTACGCCTTCGACAAGGGCGGTTTCCGGTTCGTCGTGATGGACACGGTGAACCCCAACGGGTACGCCGACGGCTCGCTCGACCCCGACCAGTTCGCCTGGCTGAAGACGACGATCGAGGGCGCGCGCGGAAAGACGGTGATGGTGTTCAGCCACCACACCAGCCGAGCATGACCAACCCGTTCGTCGCGACCGGCGGGGACCCGACCCCGCGCGTGCTCGGCGACGAGGTGACGGCGTACCTGCTCACCCAGCCGCGCCTGGTCGCCTGGGTCAACGGCCACACCCACCGCAACGAGATCACCGCCCACACGCGCACCGACGGGTCCGGTGGTTTCTGGGAGATCAACACGGCGGCGCACATCGACTACCCGCAGCAGTCGCGGCTGGTCGAGGTGTCCGACAACAAGGACGGCACGCTGTCGATCTTCACCACGATCCTCGACCACGCCGGCCCGGCCGACTACCGCGGCGACCTGAGCTCGACGGTCAGCCTGGCCAGCCTCTCCCGCGAGCTCTCGGTGAACGACCCGCACGCCAAGCTCGAGGCCGCGGGCAAGCCGGTGGACCGGAACACCGAGCTGCTCGTGGGCAAGCCGGCCGACGTGGCCTGACGGTGGGGCACTACGTCATGCGAATTGTCGGCCTGTAGACCACGATTCGCATGACGTCAGAGCGACTCCCGCCGGGCAAGCGCCGAAACTTGCGCGAGGACGCGCTGAGAGCTCGTCCGGCGGGCTGGAGCTCACCCTCGCGGTACTGCTTGGCGAACCGGACGACGTGGTTGCCGATCGAAGGCATCGAGCTGTGCATGGTGTCCTCCTCGGAGGCGCGGATCGGTCGTGCTGACCTGTCCGATCCTGCGTCTAAGGCACCACCCGACGCATCGGGAGATCGCCGCATTCCCGCGTCGGAGGAGTCCGAGTTCCTCAGTCGGCGCTGATCTGGGTCGGAACGTGTCGCACCTGGTGTGACGATGCCTACGCCCAGACGAATCTGCCGGTCGACCCGTCAGGCCATGTCGAGAACCCGGAGGCAGCTCCGTCCCTGGTGTGAACCTCACCCACACGACCCGCACCGGAGGAACACCATGAACGACCACACCACCATCACGCTTCGCCGCAGCCTCGATGTTCCGCCCGAGCGGATCTGGGACCTGTGGACCACGTCCGAGGGCATCGGAGCGTGGTGGGCACCCGACGGTTTCCGGACCACCGTCGACGCGCTCGAGCTCCACCCGGGCGGTGCGCTCGACTACACGATGACGGCGACCGGTCCCGAGCAGATCGCCTTCATGGAGCAGGCGGGCATGCCGCTGTCGACGCCCTCGCACAAGGAGTTCACCGAGGTCGTCGAGCCACGCGGCTCGCCTACACCTCGCTGATCGACTTCGTGCCCGGCCACGACCCGTACGACCACCTCACCGTCGTCACCCTCGAGCGAACCGCGACCGGGACCGACGTGGTCATGGAGTGCGCGGCGCTGCACGACCAGGACTGGACCGACCGCATCATCGCCGGCCGGACCAACGAGCTGGACAACCTCGAGCGCCTGACCACGCCCGCCGGCTGAGCCGGGTCAGTCGTCGAGCGCGGCGAGCTGTCCGCAGGCGCCGTCGATCTCGCTGCCGCGGGTGTCGCGCACCGTCGTGGGAATGCCCTTGGCCTCGAGCCGGCGGACGAACTCGCGCTCGTCGCGCGGGTCGCTGGCGGTCCACTTCGAGCCGGGCGTCGGGTTCAGCGGGATCAGGTTGACGTGCACCCAGCCCCAGTCGCCGTAGGAGTTGAGTACGTCGCCGAGCAGGTCGGCCCGCCAGGCCTGGTCGTTGATGCCGCGCATCATGGCGTACTCGATCGACACCCGGCGCTTGGTGGTCGTCGCGTAGTTCCACGCCGCCTCGACGGTCTCCCCGACCTTCCAGCGAGTGTTGATCGGGACCAGCTCGTCGCGCAGCTCGTCGTCGGGCGCGTGCAGGCTCAACGCGAGCGTGACCGGGATCCCCTCGGTCGGCGAGCTGGTTGATCCGCGGGACCAGGCCGACGGTGCTGACGGTGATGCCGCGGGCGGACATGCCGAGCCCGTCGGGAGCCGGGTCGGTGAGGCGGCGTACGGCACCGATGACGGCCTTGTAGTTGGCCATCGGCTCGCCCATGCCCATGAACACCACGTTGGAGACGCGACCCGGTCCGCCCGGGACCTCGTCGCGGGCCAGCGAGCGTGCTCCGGCGACGACCTGCTCGACGATCTCGGCGGTGGACATGTTGCGCTGGAGTCCGCCCTGGCCGGTCGCGCAGAACGGGCAGGCCATGCCGCACCCCGCCTGGCTGGAGACGCACATGGTGACCCGGTCGGGGTAGCGCATCAGCACCGACTCGACGAGCGCTCCGTCGAAGAGCTTCCACAGCGTCTTGCGGGTGGTGCCGCTGTCGGCCTCGAGGGTGCGCAGCGGCGTCATCAGCTGCGGCAGCAGCCCCTCGACCAGCTCGGCGCGCTGTCCCGCCGGCAGGTCGGTCATCTGCCCGGCGTCGTCGACGAGGCGGGAGAAGTAGTGGGTCGAGAGCTGCTTCGCGCGGAAGCCCGGCAGCCCGAGCTCCTCGAGCCGCGCCTTGCGCTCGGCCGGCGTCAGGTCGGCGAGGTGACGCGGCGGCTTGCCGCGCCCCTTGGGCTCCTCGAAGACGAGGGGAAGGGTCTTGATGGGTTCACTCACAACCGGCCCATCCTCCCATCCGGGCGGTGCGTCGTACGAATCGTGGCCTCGAGGCCACGATTCGGATGACGCAAGCAGTCGGTGGTGGGCGGCAGGATGTGCTCATGCCCTCCATGGCGCCCTGGGTGCTGCACGTCGACATGGACCAGTTCATCGCGGCGGTGGAGATCCTCCGCCGCCCCGAGCTGGCCGGGCTGCCCGTGATCGTCGGCGGTCGGGGGGACCCGACGGAGCGGGCCGTGGTCTCGACGGCGACCTACGAGGCACGCGAGTTCGGGGTCCGGTCGGGAATGCCGCTCAAGCTCGCCGTGCGCAAGTGTCCGGACGCGGTGCTGCTGCCGGTCGATGCGCCCGCCTACGAGGAGGCATCGGCCGTGGTCATGTCGACGCTCAAGGCCCTGCCCGGTGCCGTGGTGGAGGTGCTCGGCTGGGACGAGGCGTTCGTCGGCATCGAGACCGACGACCCCGAGTCCGTCGCGCGGACCATCCAGACCGACGTGCTCGAGGCGACCCAGCTGCACTGCTCGGTCGGCATCGGTGACACCAAGGTGCGCGCCAAGATCGCCACGGAGTTCGGCAAGCCGGGCGGGATGTTCCGGCTCACGCGCGAGAACTGGTTCGCGGTGATGGGCCACCGCCCCACCAAGGACCTGTGGGGCATCGGCCCGCGGATCTCCGAACGGCTGGCGTCCCTCGGGATCGAGACCGTCCGCCAGCTCGCCGAGACAGCTGACGAGCCGCTCGTCGCGGAGTTCGGCCCCAACACCGGCCCCCACATCGGCCGGCTGGGCCGCGGCGTCAGCACCAACCGGGTCGACGACACCCCCTGGATCGCTCGCGCGCACGGCCGCGAGACGACCTACCAGCAGAACCTCGTCACGGCCGACGAGATCGACGACGCGATCCGTGCGCTGGCGGGCCAGGTCGTCGAGGACATCAAGGCCGAGGGACGCGAGTGCCTCCGGGTCCACCTCAAGGTGCGCTTCGCGCCGTTCTTCACCGTGAACCGGTCGCGCAAGCTCCCCGAGTCGACCTTCGACGCCGACCTGATCGCCGACGCGGCGCTCGACCTGCTCCGCCAGCTCGAGGACGAACTACCGAGAACCGCGAAGGTTTTCTTCATCCGACCGGAATCAGCGGCGTACTCGAACACGCGACGCTAAACTTCATCGTGCGCGATTTCACGGAAACAGGTCTGACGGAGAAGGAAGCCTTGCTGGAGGGCATCATCCGCGATGTCATGACGGACTTCCCACATTCGACGTATCGGCTGGACATACAGCCCCAGTATCGCAACATGAAGCAGATTGTGGATCGTCACCCGGAGGTTGTCGACAACGCGATGGAGGCAATCCGCCGCGCCGGTCTCAAGCCAGCCAAAGGCAGCATTCGCGGCGGCACGGACGGCTCGCGGCTGTCATTCATGGGGCTTCCCTGCCCTAACATCTTCGCCGGTGAACATGCTTTCCACTCACGCACCGAGTGGGTCAGCGTACAGGACATGGAAGCCGCTGTACGCACCATCGTCCATCTCGCTGCGATCTGGGAAGAACGTGCCTGACGTTTCTGATATCGCGAGCAAGAGATCGCAGGTCCGGATGCCGCGCGGTCATCGCGGGATACGACCGCGCAAACATCGTTAATCTTTCCTAAACATCAGAAGATATGATCCTCGAATTACCGGGGATTCAGAATGCTACGCACCATCTCGCTTGCGGTCATCGGAGTTGCAATGATGGGAGCGACGGGATCAGCCGCCGACCTTCCAGCGCATAGCCGCATCGGCAAAATCTTCGCGGAGCCAGCACCTCCGCCGGTCCGTGTCGCGCAGGAGAAGGACTACCCCGAGAGCGTACTCTACCGTTTTCGGATTCCGCCGCCGGTGCCGGGCTATTACGGAAGGCCAAACGATTTCTACTATCGCCCGTATTACGAGGAACGGCCGGTGATCTCGCTCTATTTCGACCGATTGCCGTACGCTTGCGGACTTTACGGATATTGCTAGGGCATGATCTGAAAAGGTGGAACCAAGTTAAATCAAACAAAGATAACTTGGATTCAACTCGGCCAGTCGACGAACTCAGGGCCTGCGCCGCGATCAAAGGTTGCGCGCGGTTACGATCCAGATCGATGCCGGAAGAACCACTGTTTGCCCACTGGCGAACGGAGCAAGAGCTTCCCGGATCGAGTTCGCCGCAGCAGCAATAACTTCAACAGGCTGGCCTTCAATCGCGCGGCTGGCGGGACCGAGCTGAAGCGCGGACTTGACCGCGGCTTCAATTCCGCCGCCGACCGAAATATCCAATGTGAGGTCATAGGCCTCCATTGCGACATCGGAAAAACCGGCAGCACCGAGAATACGATGGACACGCGCTTCGGACGCGAACGCGAACGGACCGGGGTCTTCCGGCCCGACCTCGGGAAGCTTCGGAACATGGTTGTAGACCGCCTGGAGCGGGGCCATGAGCCAGGGATTTAGGCGAGGCTCTCTCCAGCAAATGAATGCTAAGCGGCCACCGGGTCGCAACGCCTGACGCAGATTGGCAAACGACACGACCGGTTCGTCGAAGAACATCACGCCGAACCGGGAGGCCACCAGATCGAAACGCGCTGGCTCAAATGGATATACGGTGGCGTCGGCGAGCAGGAATTCCACCGACGCGCTCTTCGGCGCAACCTGCCTTGCCCGTTCCAGCATCGGTGCAGAAATATCGATTCCCAGGACGTAGCCGGAAGCGCCGACCTTCTCCGCGAATGCCCGCGTAGTTGCACCGCAGCCGCAGCCGACATCTATGATGCGTTCGCCGGGCATAGCTTTGGCACAATCCGGCAGGAAGGTGGAGACCGGCTGCAGCAGTTCATCCTGCATACGCTGACGATCAGCCCAACGCTGGCCGCCGGGTCCATTCCAATAGGCGATCTGGTCCGCGTTTTGCGTCTGAGAAACCCCTGCCATCACCGCTCCCGGCAATTCGAGCGATTGCCCTTCACAAAATCGGTGACGCCGCTTATGGAGGAAACCACTCGATCTAGCGGCTTGGTAACAAGCCGAGGTCAAAACGTACCACACCCTAGCAGAGGGCGATATCCCGCCGCCGCAGGACAAGGAGAGGCCGCCTGCAGTTCGGACCAGAATGGAGAGATGAGATGGCAGATGAGGAAGACAAGACGATCGTCGAGCAAGGCCCTTCCATCGGTGAGTATCGCCGGGAATCGATCCCCGAATACATCGTCAATTCGAGCGGCGTCCGGTTTGAGTTTGATCGCATCGCTCTCGAAGGCGACGGCGGGCTCGAGCCATCGCAGCTAGCCCGGAATGAATGCCTTATCGCCCCCGGTTTGATCTATCGTAAAGTTTCGTCATGACCGACCCGAGTATGCGTCTGCGGCTTCCGTTTGCATCGGGTCAACGGGCAAAGCCGTATGATAGGCCTAGGACTGCGACAGCGGCTTGCATGCTGGGATGCGTCGGGGCTAAACAAGGAGCGGAGGGCGGCTAGCTCAGCTGGTTAGAGCATCTCGTTTACACCGAGAGGGTCGGGAGTTCGAATCTCTCGCCGCCTACCAATATTTAGCTGTTTTGATTGGGCTCCCCACCAGCTTCCCCGAATTTTGATGCATGGGAACGCTTCAATGAAGCGCACCTCCATCCCTCCTTGATATCCCTGATTTTGGTCCAGCAGGCATAGTCGCATCATAATGCAAGAACGGCGCCCTCGAAGGCGCCGTTCAGTCAATTATGTCGCGACGGTCAGTGAGCGGTCAGGCCGCCCGCCGCCTCGTCAGCCGCATCGGGAGTGACCGGGAGCTTCGTATCCTCCTCCCAGACAATCGGCTTGGGCTGCCGCACTAACGCTTTGGCGATCACCTCGTCCATCCGGGCGACCGGAATGATCTCCAGCCCAGCCTTGATAGAATTCGGAGATCTCAGTGAGATCCTTGGCATTTTCGTCCGGTATGAGCACCGTCTTGATGCCACCTCGCGCTGCTGCCAACAGTTTCTCCTTGAGGCCGCCGATCGGCAAAACCCTGCCTCGCAACGTGATCTCGCCCGTCATGGCGATGTCGCGCCGGATCGGGATTCCGGTCAGCACCGACACAATCGTCGTCGCCATCGCTACACCGGCCGAAGGACCATCTTTCGGGGTAGCCCCCTCGGGGACGTGAACGTGGATATCGCGTCGCTCAAACAGCGGCGGCTCGATCCCGAAGGTGATCGCGCGCGAACGGACGTAGGAAGCCGCCGCCGAGATCGACTCCTTCATCACGTCGCGCAGGTTGCCGGTAACCGTCATGCGTCCCTTGCCGGGCATCATCACGCTTTCGATCGTCAGCAACTCGCCGCCGACGTCGGTCCATGCCAGACCGGTCACGACACCGACCTGATCGTCGGTTTCGATCTCGCCGTAGCGATATTTCGGAACTCCGAGAAATTCCTCGACGACCTTCTCGGTGACTTTGACCGACTTCCTTTTCGAGAGCATCAGTTCCTTCACCGCCTTGCGAGCAAGTGTGGAAAGCTCACGCTCCAGGTTTCGCACGCCCGCTTCGCGGGTGTAGCGACGGATGATGAGCAGGAGCGAGTCGTCATCGATTGACCACTCCTTCGAATCCAGGCCGTGCTTGGTGAGCGCGTTCGGGATGAGATGCTTGCGAGCGATCTCGACCTTCTCGTTCTCCGTGTAGCCAGCGATCCGGATGATCTCCATGCGGTCCATCAAGGGACCGGGAATATTCAGCGTATTCGCGGTCGTGAGGAACATCACGTTAGACAGATCGTAGTCGACTTCCAGATAGTGATCGTTGAACGTCGAGTTCTGCTCGGGGTCGAGGACCTCAAGCAGGGCAGACGATGGATCGCCGCGGAAATCCGCGCCCATCTTGTCGATCTCGTCAAGCAGGAACAGCGGGTTCGAGGTCTTGGCCTTGCGCATCGACTGAATAATCTTGCCGGGCATCGAGCCGATATACGTCCGGCGGTGACCGCGGATTTCCGCCTCATCGCGCACGCCGCCAAGCGAGACGCGCACGAATTCGCGGCCCGTCGCCCGCGCGATCGACTTCCCGAGCGAGGTCTTGCCGACGCCGGGCGGACCGACAAGGCACAGGATCGGTCCGGTCAGCTTATTGGCGCGCGACTGCACCGCGAGATACTCGACGATACGGTCCTTGACCTTCTCAAGCCCGTAATGATCAGCGTCCAGCACTTCCTGGGCGGCGTTGAGATCCTTCTTCACCTTGGACTTCTTGGCCCACGGAATCGACAGCAACCAATCGAGATAGTTGCGCACCACGGTGGCCTCCGCGGACATCGGAGACATTTGCCGCAGCTTCTTCAGTTCGTGCTGGGCCTTCTCGCGAGCCTCCTTCGAAAGCTTGGTCTTGGCGATCTTCTCTTCGAGATCGGCGAGCTCGTCCCGGCCCTCGTCATCGCCGAGTTCCTTCTGGATCGCCTTCATCTGCTCGTTGAGGTAGTACTCGCGCTGGGTCTTCTCCATCTGGCGTTTGACGCGTGAACGGATGCGTTTCTCGACCTGCAGGACGGAGATCTCGCTCTCCATCAGACCGAGCACCTTTTCCAGACGTGCGGTTACAGACAGCGTCTCAAGAATGCCCTGGCGATCCGCGATCTTGGCGGCGAGGTGCGACGCTACGGTGTCACCAAGCTTGGCGAAATCCGTGATCGCCTGCACGACACCCACAACCTCGGGAGAGATCTTCTTGTTCAGCTTCACATAGCTTTCGAAATCCGACACGACTGAACGCGCCAGCGCCTCGGCTTCGACGCTGTTGGTATCGGTGTCAGCCAGCGCGACCGCGGTCGCCTCATAATAGTCGGAGCGGTCGGAATAGGTCTCCACGCGCGCCCGCTCAAGACCTTCCACCAGCACCTTCACCGTGCCGTCGGGTAGCTTCAGCAGTTGCAGCACGCTGGCGAGCGTTCCGATTTTATAGATAGAATCTGGCACAGGATCATCGTCCGACGCGTTCTTCTGCGTCGCTAGCATGATGAGCCCATCGTTCTTCATCACCTCTTCCAGCGCCCTGATCGATTTCTCGCGGCCGACGAACAGCGGCACGATCATGTGCGGGAAAACGACGATGTCGCGAAGCGGAAGCACCGGATAGGCATGGATTTCGCCGTGGACTATAGCTGGCCGGGGTTTCGAGGCGGTCATAGCCTTGTTCCTTTTGTTGCGCCCCCTTGTTCGCAGCCGCATATCATGCGCAACCGCCACAAGGTGCCGAGTTTCCTGGAGAAGAATGGGCCTTTGCGAACCGAGGCCTCACCTGCCCGAGGTCGTGAGCAGCTAGCGAACATGCGCCGCCGCCGACAGCATAAGGTGGCCATCCACCACCAGCGTGTCAAGTGAAGGAAATCAGCGGCTTGTAACCTACACGGAGCGTCGGCTTGTAAAGCAAGGCCCCCTCGCGGCTAACCGCCAGCGAGGCATCCGACAGCCGAAAAACGGTCGGATCAGGCGCTGGCGCTGCTTTCGCTCGCGCGATCAGAGCGGTCGGCGTAAATGTACAGCGGTCGCGCGGTTCCTTCGACCACTTCGCGCGAGATCACGACCTCCTCGACCCCTTCCAGGCCCGGAAGATCGAACATGGTTTCGAGCAGGATGCTTTCGAGAATCGAGCGCAACCCGCGCGCGCCGGTCTTGCGCTCGATAGCCTTGCGGGCCACCGCGCCGAGCGCCTCGTCGGCGAAACTCAGCTCGATATTCTCCATCTCGAACAGCCGCTGATACTGTTTCACCAGCGCATTCTTGGGATCGGTCAAAATCTTTTTCAGCGACGCTTCGTCGAGATCCTCGAGCGTGGCCACGACGGGCAGACGTCCGACGAATTCTGGGATCAAGCCATACTTCAGCAAATCCTCCGGCTCGACATGCCTGAAGATTTCGCCAGTGCGGCGGTCTTCCGGCGCAAGCACCTGCGCAGCGAAACCGATTGACGTCGTGCGTCCTCGCGCCGAGATGATCTTCTCTAGGCCGGAGAACGCGCCCCCGCAGATGAACAGGATATTCGTGGTATCAACCTGCAGGAACTCCTGCTGCGGGTGCTTCCGGCCGCCCTGCGGCGGAACCGAAGCCACTGTGCCTTCCATGATCTTCAACAACGCCTGCTGCACGCCCTCACCCGACACGTCACGCGTGATCGAGGGGTTGTCGGACTTGCGTGAAATCTTGTCGATTTCGTCGATATAAACGATACCGCGCTGCGCGCGCTCGACATTGTAGTCCGCCGACTGCAACAGCTTCAGGATGATGTTCTCGACATCCTCGCCGACGTAGCCGGCCTCGGTCAGCGTCGTTGCATCCGCCATGGTAAACGGAACGTCGAGGATACGCGCCAGCGTCTGCGCAAGCAGCGTCTTGCCCGATCCGGTCGGTCCGATCAGCAGGATGTTCGACTTCGCGAGTTCAACGTCGTTATGCTTGGTCTGATGGTTAAGCCGCTTGTAGTGATTGTGGACCGCAACCGAAAGCACCTTCTTGGCGTGGCCCTGCCCGATGACGTAGTCGTCCAGAACCTTGCATATCTCCTTCGGAGTCGGAATGCCGTCGCGCGACTTCACCAGCGAGGACTTGTTCTCCTCGCGAATGATGTCCATGCAGAGCTCGACGCATTCGTCACAGATGAACACGGTCGGGCCCGCGATCAGTTTGCGTACCTCGTGCTGACTCTTGCCGCAAAACGAACAATACAGCGTATTCTTGGAGTCGCCCGTACCGACCTTACTCATTCCTGTCTCCGTCCGACGCTCGGTCCCGCCTGTTCGCCTGCTCACCCGTTCCGATCCGGCACATCAGGTCTAACGAGTTTACATATGAGCAAAGTCCGTACCAGAAAAGACCCTGCGCTCTCAACCCCGCGCGAATTGCGGGTCTATTCGATTCTCCTGCGCATACCGCCAGTTGAAACGCAGCAACCGCACCATGGCTCCCCGACTCTCAAGAATTTGCTAATCGGCAGCCATCCGCAATGCGACAATAGCCTGATTTGGCCTAGGGAGGCGACTTTTCCCTTGCCAAAATTTAGTCCAGCGTTGCGCCACTATCACGCCAGTCAGGCGAATACTTCGCGCGGAAGGAAAAGGAACTTTTCAGAAACCATCGCCGTGCAATCGCGATGGTTCAAACTGGATCGGGATCAACCGGCCTTGCGTTCGTCACTGGACGGAGCCTTGATACGTTACGAAGCCTTCGCTGCGGCCGGTTCTTCAGCGCGCTTGTCGATCACTTTATCAACGATGCCGAAGTCACGAGCCATGTCAGCCGTGAGGAACTTATCGCGCTCCAGCGCCTCCTCGATCGCCTGGTAGGTCTGTCCCGTATGCTTGACGTAGATCTCGTTGAGTCGCTTCTTGAGGCTCAGGATTTCCTGCGCGTGCAGCATAATGTCCGTCGCCTGCCCCTGGAAACCGCCAGAGGGCTGGTGAACCATGATGCGCGCGTTCGGTAGTGCGTGCCGCATATCCTTTTCACCTGCGGCCAGCAGCAACGAGCCCATCGACGCAGCTTGTCCGGTGCACAGCGTTGCGACCGGCGGACGAATGAACTGCATCGTGTCGTAGATCGCCAGACCCGAAGTCACCACGCCACCCGGCGAATTGATGTACATCGAGATTTCCTTTTTCGGATTCTCCGCCTCCAGGAAAAGGAGCTGTGCAACGGTCAGCATCGCCATGTTGTCTTCGACCGGGCCGGTCACAAAGATGATGCGCTCCTTCAGCAGCCGGGAGAAGATATCGTAGGCCCTCTCGCCGCGATTGGTCTGCTCGACCACCATCGGCACGAGGTTCATGTAGGTTTCCACTGGATCGCGCATTGATCACCCAAAAGTTTGTGTCAGCGGTTGGCGGCGACGAACATCCGAGAAACCGAGAGTCTTCAGTTCTTCCGGCGCGGATGAATGTCCCGTGATGCAGGACTCGGCAAGCACGGCCCACAGATATAAGTTCATCGCTTGGGCGACAAGACTGAACCTAAGCCACGCCGGAATCGTAATTTGCTGGCGCCCTCGATTTTGACGTTCGCTACGAAAGGTCGCGCAGTACGAGCTGGTCCTGGACGGCACCCCCGTCTCGAATGTCAGGCTCACTCCACAAACTGAACCGATTCGCAGCCTGACGGGACCGTATCGCGACGCCGGATCCGATCCATACCCATAATATCATGCGGCGCCGTACATACCCCAACGCGCGATCGGTCAGATCTCGGTACTGTGCGCCTCATGTTCCTTAAAGAGGTCCTCGCGCGTCACACTCTTTTCCGTGATCGTGGCGAGTTCAAGAATGTAATCCACCACCTTGTTCTCAAAAAGGGGCGCGCGAATTCTGAGCCAGCGCTTGCGGGTTTTTCTGATAGTAATCCCAAATTTCCTTCTCACGGCCCGGCGTCTGGCGGGCGCGACTAATCAACGCACGGTTGATTTCATCATCCGCGACCATGATTTTGTTCTTTTCGCCGATCTCCGAGAGTACCAGGCTGAGCCGTACCCGGCGGTCTGCAATCCGGCGGTACTCTGCCCTGGCCTCTTCTTCGGTGGTGTTCTCGTCGGCGAAGGTCTTCTTCTCTTTTTCCATCTCCGCCGTGATCGACTGCCAAACCTGTTCGAACTCCTCTTCGACCAGCGTCGGGGGCGCATCGAACTTGTGCGTCTCATCGAGACGATCAAATAGCGCGCGCTTGACGTGTTGCCTCATCGCTCGGGCAAATTCAGCGCTGAGCTGCTCGCGGACGACTTGCTTCAACTGATCGAGCTCCTGCAGACCGAGCAACTTGGCAAACTCGTCGTCGATCTTGATATCCTCCGGCGCCTCGATCAGGCTTACCGTGGTCTCGAACTCTGCATCCTTCCCGGCAAGCTCTGAGTCCGCATAGTTCTGGGGGAACGACGCCTTGACCGTGCGAGTCTCGCCGACTCCGGCCCCGACCAACTGCTCTTCGAACCCCGGAATGAGGGCATTCGATCCCAGCACGACCAGGATATCCTCGCTGCTCCCGCCCTCGAACGGCTCGCCGTCGATGGTGCCCTTGAACGAAATGGTGACGCGATCGCCATTCTCGGCCTTCGCACCCTCCGTCCTGTTGGAGTAGGTGCGATTCTGATCGGCGATCCGTTTGATGGCTTCGTCAACGTCGGCGTCGCTAACATCGACCACCGGCTTCTCGATGGTGAAGGACTTGAAGTCCGCTAGTTCGATCGGCGGCACGACTTCGATCGCCACGCTGTAGCTGAGGTCGGACTTGCACGCGAGGATATCCTCGATCTCCTTCTCCTCCGAAGGCATCGTTACCTTGGGATTACCTGCGAGTTTGAAGCCACGGTCGTTGACGATTTGCATATTCGTATCGCGGATCGTGTCTTCGATGGTCTCGACCATCAAGGAGCGGCCATAGAGCTTCTTGAGGTGGCTGACCGGCACTTTCCCTGGACGAAAGCCGTTGATCTTCACCTTGTCCTTGAGGTCGACGAGCCGCTCATCCGCCTTGGCCGCGATTTCGGCGGCCGGAATGCTGACCTGGAACTCGTGTCTCAATCCCTCGGCGAGGGTTTCGTTCACCTGCATGACGTCAATCTTCTTCCGCTCGATCCGGCTGGAATGGCCGGATCATTGTCAATCGGTCGATGCGCGGCAAAACGCCTGCATCGGTGTACGGCCGGCATGTATCCAACCCGGATAGCTGCCTGAAATCATCTGCTCAAACGCTTTAGCGCTTGGTGCGGGCGGAGGGACTCGAACCCCCACAACTTTCGTCACTGGAACCTAAATCCAGCGCGTCTACCATTTCCGCCACGCCCGCCGGTGGAGTGGGTTTGACATTTGCTACCATCTGGCTGGGAGTCGGCAAAGCGAATGTCAAATGATGCCGAAAAATGCGAAGCGGCTTTCGGTAGACCTCATGCTCCAACGAGTTAAAACCGGTACGAGTTGAAACCAGGCGCATCGAGGGCAACGGGTTCATCTCCCGCCGTCATCGAGGCGCTTCGATGCGGCGGGCTTATAACATGGCGGCATCCGTCTGCAGTAAAAAAATGGCGGTGCTGGACAGGGTCCCAAGAACATGATCGGCATTGGCAAATGATGTTTCGTCCTGCTCGATTAACCCGGAGGCATCTTCTGGCCGGTTTCGGGGCAGCCGCCGCGGCAGGACCCGCCGCCACGATCCATGCGCAATCGCAACATCCTCAAATACACGCCATTGACGCGATGCCCACCCCCCTTTCACTTGGGCCGGATCATCGCGAAACCACGGTCTGGTCCCTGAAGACCGACGGCTCATCCGGAAGCCTCCGTTTCCGCCAAAGCGAGAGCATGGGCCTCGTCGTGAACAACGGCCTGCCGGCACCGTTTGTTTTGAACTGGCATGGATTAGATGGCGCGGCTGCCATCGAGCCATTGACCGCTCGGCCCCCTATCTCGCCGGGCGGAACCGATCGCTATTCACTCCCCTTCCGGCAGGCCGGAACTTTTATGTGCGATAGCCGCCTGCTGGGAGACGGTCTGGCGCAGCCCTCGCCCGCGCAGGCTCTGATCGTCGAGGAACGGACGCCGACGGAAGTCGACCGTGACGAGGTCATGCTGATTGAGGACTGGCGGTTGGATGCCGAAGGACTTCCTGTCGCACCCGGAACGACCGAAAAAAAGGTCGGGCCGCCTCTCTACCTGGTGAATGGGAAGCCATCGCTCGACATTAACTTTCACATCAACGAGCGACTTAGGCTGAGGTTCATAAATGCCTGTCAACGCAATGTAATTGCTATTGAAATCAAAAATCTTGGTGTACGGATCATAGCGATCGACAGCCAGCCGGCGGAGCCGTTTCTGGCGCGCAACGGCCGATTGGTACTGGCCCCGGGAACCCGGATCGACGCCGTTATAGATGTCACGCTTCCGTCGGGAACGACATCAGCCATCGCCCTGCATGACGGCGGCGGCAACCCACGTGAGATCGCCCGCCTGCACGTTTCAGCTGACGGGCCGGGCCGGGCCGCGCCGCTGCCGCCTGCGTTGCCATCCACCAGCCTGCCTGCGAGACTCGATCTCAGGAACGCGCTGCGCGCCGACGTGCCGCTGACCTCCTCTGAAGGAACTCCAACTTCATGGAGTCGCCCGGCGCTCTTTAGCACGCGTAGAACCCCCGCCTTCCGTGTCAAACGCGGCCGGACCGCCGTGCTTGCGCTGACAAACACGACAGCAAAGCCCATGGTCTTTCGCCTGCATGGCCATCACGCCCGCCTGCTGGACCGGCTCGACGACGGGTGGAAACCGTTCTGGCTGGATACGGTGCTGGTCGATACAGGGCAAACCCAACGCATCGCTTTTGTCGCTGACGTGGCCGGAGCATGGCTGATCGAGACCATGGCTGTGGAATGGAGCGCGCCGCGCCAGGTCAGCTGGTTCGCTGTTGAGTAGCTGTTTAGTAATCAACTCCGAACCGATCGTAGAGCCGCCGCAAGACCGCGGGCAGCACCTCCGGCAAATCTTCGGCGATCAGTCCCGGTCCCGCCTCATGCCCCGTCTCGCCGTGCATCCAGACCCCCATGCACGCCGCCTCGAAGGCCGGGACCCTCTGCGCCAGCAGCCCGCCGATCATGCCGGACAGTACGTCGCCAGAGCCTGCCGTCGCCAGCCACGGCGGGGCATTGGCCGCGATCGTCACGCGGCCGTCGGGCGAGGCCACCACCGTGTCCGGCCCCTTGAGCAGAACGACCGCTCCCGAACGCTCGGCCGCAGCACCCACCCGCTCAAGTTTTGATCGAAGTGGATATTTATCAATCATCTCACGGAAAAGACGACGGAACTCTCCTTCATGCGGGGTCAGGATAATGTCGGCTCTTCCGCTCTGCTTGATGGTCTCGAACAAGCGACCCGGCGCGTCGGCAAAGCTCGTCAGTGCGTCGGCGTCGAGCACCAGCGCCCGCCTAGCTGCAATAGCCGTCGTCACAAGTGCTCGGGTTTCCTCGCCGATCCCGGCGCCGGGTCCGATCACGCAGGCATTGATGCGCCGATCTTCCAGGATTTCCGTGAGGCCAGCCGCGTCATTCATGCGGCGTACCATCACGGCAGTCAGCGCCGCGGCGTTCGCGCCCAGCGCATCATCAGGGGAAAGCACGCTCACAAGCCCGGCTCCCATGCGCAGCGCACTGCGCGCGGACAGTCGGGCAGCGCCCGTGGATGTCAGATTGCCGGACACAACGACGGCATGGCCGCGCGCATATTTGTGCCCGTCGATAGGTGGCACCGGAAATGCGCTCTGCCAATAATCCGGGATATTCTCAAAGGTTATGGGACGAATCTTATCCAGTACCGCATCGATGATACCGATATCGGCCACGCGCACCCGGCCGCAAAAAATCCGCCCCGGTAAAAGCAGATGCGCCGGTTTTCTGCGAAAGAACGTTACCGTTTCGGTAGCGCGTATCGCCGCGCCCATGATCGCGCCAGTGGTGCCGTTAATGCCGCTCGGCAGATCGATGCTGAGCACCGGCGCGCCGTTGGCGATGATTGCCTCGATCATCGCACGGGCGTCGCCCATGACCGGCCGGTTGAGACCCGCGCCGAACAGCGCATCGATGATCAGCGCGGGTGAGCCGAGCGTGGAGAGGTCGCAGGGCAGCACCGGCCCTTTCCAACCTTTTGCTGCGAGCGCGGCGTCGCCCTTGAGGCTGCTTCGCTCGCACATCAGGATGACCGAAACGTCGTAACCGCGCGCCGCCAGTTCCGTAGCAGCCACGAACCCGTCCCCGCCGTTGTTACCGCATCCAGCGACAACCAGGATCGATCCTTCCTCCGCGAGGTAGGCGGCTGTGTCCGCGACCGCCTGCCCGGCACGCAGCATCAGAGCAAAACCCGACGCGCCTCCCGCAATCGCGAGCCGATCGGCCTGCTCCATTTCACCGGTCGTCAGAATCTCCATGGCCTCAAAACCGATAGCGGCAAGTTGCCCGTCCCGCACATCCAACGTTGCACAAAAAATAAACGTAGCGCCTAATTTATAGGCTGGCCGCTGGTCAGACGCTCATCTACCGATATGTCAAGTCGCCTTAATCGTATGATATTATGGATGTTTTTTACAAATTGCGTATTGGCATAAACCCTGCTTTGAAGGCGAAATCCGACCCAGTGTGTCCACTGGCGGGCAATGAAGCGTGTCCCGCGACTTTTGTCCGTCCGAAAACCAGTGCATGACCGCTGCTGCAGGCGGCAGTGTGAGCGCGCATCAGCCCCTGGCTGGACATTGAAAGCGCCAGGAGACGTTCAATGAAAAAGATCGAAGCCATCATCAAACCGTTCAAGCTTGACGAAGTAAAGGAAGCTCTGCAGGAGATCGGATTGCAAGGCATCACCGTGATCGAAGCGAAAGGCTTTGGCCGGCAGAAAGGACACGCCGAGCTCTATCGCGGCGCGGAATACGTGGTGGACTTCCTACCCAAGGTCAAAATCGAGATTGTGATCGGCGATGATCTGGTCGAAAAAGCCATCGAGGCCATCAGGCGCGCCGCCCAAACGGGCCGCATCGGCGACGGCAAGATCTTCGTATCCAATATCGAAGAGGCTATTCGGATCCGAACGGGGGAATCCGGCCTCGACGCAATCTAGACCCTTTGAGAACGACATCCACACAACAAGCCATACCGACGGCCGCTTCGCGCCGCCGATTACCAAGGCCAGCATAGACAAGGGGTATTTATGAAGACCGCCAATGACGTCCTGAAATCAATCAAGGATAACGACGTAAAGTATGTCGATCTGCGATTCACTGATCCGCGCGGTAAGTGGCAACACGTCACCTTCGACGTGAGCATGATCGACGAGGAATTTTTCGCCGAGGGCACGATGTTCGATGGTTCATCGATCGCCGGCTGGAAGGCGATCAACGAATCCGACATGATGCTGATGCCCGATCCGGCGACGGCGTCGATCGATCCGTTCTTCGCCGAGACCACTATGGTGATCACCTGCGATATCCTGGAGCCTTCTACGGGCGAGCCCTATAACCGCGACCCACGCGGAATCGCAAAAAAAGCCGAAGCGATGGTGAAATCGCTGGGCATCGGCGATACGGTCTACGTCGGCCCGGAAGCCGAGTTCTTCGTGTTCGATGACGTGCGCTTTCAGTCCACGCCCTACAACACCGGATTCAAGCTCGATTCCTCTGAGTTGCCTACTAATTCCGATACCGAATATGAGGGCGGCAATCTAGGTCATCGCATCCGCAACAAGGGCGGCTACTTCCCCGTTCCACCGCAGGATTCGATCCAAGACATGCGTTCGGAGATGCTTGGCTCCATGGCCCGCATGGGCGTGAAGGTCGAGAAGCACCACCACGAGGTGGCATCTGCCCAGCACGAACTCGGTATGAAGTTCGATACGCTGACCCACATGGCCGACCAGATGCAGGTCTATAAATACTGCATTCATCAGGTCGCGCACATCTACGGCAAGACCGCCACCTTTATGCCAAAGCCAGTCTACGGCGACAATGGCTCGGGCATGCACGTTCATCAGTCGATCTGGAAGGACGGTAAGCCGACCTTCGCCGGCAGCAAGTACGCCGATTTGTCGGAAACCTGCCTGTACTATATCGGCGGTATCATCAAGCATGCCAAGGCGGTCAACGCCTTCACAAATCCGTCCACCAACTCCTACAAGCGCCTGGTCCCGGGCTACGAGGCGCCGGTGCTGCTCGCCTATTCGGCGCGCAACCGTTCCGCCTCCTGTCGTATCCCCTACACCACCTCGCCGAAGGCCAAGCGTGTTGAGGTTCGTTTCCCTGACCCCATGGCCAATCCGTATCTCGCTTTCGCTGCGATGCTGATGGCGGGCCTCGATGGTATCAAGAATAAGATCGATCCCGGCCCCGCCATGGACAAGGACCTCTACGATCTGCCGAAGGAAGAGCTGAAGCAGATTCCAACGGTTTGCGGCTCGTTGCGCGAAGCGCTGGAAAACCTCGATAAGGATCGCGCCTTCCTCAAGGTCGGCGGCGTGTTTGACGACGACTTCATCAACGCCTTCATCGAATTGAAGATGGCCGAGGTGGAGCGCTTCGAGATGACGCCGCACCCTATCGAATTCGATATGTACTACTCGCTGTAATCGGCGACCTGCGAAATCTTCCGCGCAGGTTTCGAAAGTTCAAGGGCGCCCATCGCGGGGCGCCCTTTTTGTTGAATGGCCGTACTCCGCAAGGTCGCACCAGCTTGATCCCTGCGGGGTTTGCAGAAAGAGTGCCTGCTTTGGGAATCAGTGAGGTTCAAAGTGGACGGTTCGCCTGAAACTCAGGGCTTCGAACGGCGGTCTCTTGCCCGCTCGATCGCAGCCGGCGGCATTGGCATTGTCGCCTTTGGCGCAGCCCTCGCACTGGTATGGTATTCCGCAGCAACGCTGTTCATGCTGTTCGCTGGCATCCTGTTCGGCGTATTCCTCACGGCCATGGCGGATCTGCTGCGCCGGGTGTTCGGCGGAAATCAAACCTTGCGGCTGGTGATCGTATGCCTCCTGTTCACCGGGCTGTTGTCCGGTGTGGTTGTACTCGGCGGCGCAACCATTGCCCAACAGGCTACGGCCTTGAGTTCGACCCTCCGCGCGCAGCTTGGCAACGCCAAGGATTTTCTCGAGAAGCAAGGGATCGACACCAGTTTCCTCAACGTGGGCACCAAGGCGGCGCCAACCGACGCCGGTGCCATTCCGACGCCCACCACATCTGCCTCGCCGTCGCGCGGCCCGAAACTACCCGACGCCAGCACCATCGCCTCCGGAACCGGCGCAATCGTCACTCAAACCATCAAAATTCTGGTCCACGTCTTTGAGGGCGTTGGCAATTTCTTCATCATCATCTTCCTGGGGCTGTTACTGGCGGCACAGCCAAAACTCTATCGAGACGGCATCCTGCGTTTCGTGCCGAGACAGCGACTACCCGAAGCAACACGCCTCATCGACGACGTCAGCGAGACGCTGCGCCGCTGGCTGCTCGGCCAAATGGCGACCATGGCCACGCTGTTCCTGCTGACATGGATTGGGTTGACCCTGATCGGCATTCCCGGCGCGCTGGTGCTGGGCTTCGTTACCGGGCTCCTGACATTCATCCCCAACGTCGGCGCCATCCTAGCGGGCGCTCTCATTGTGCTGGCGAGCCTCGGCTCCGGATTCACCGCGATCATCAGCTCCTTCGTGCTCTATCTCGCCGTGCAATTTCTTGAAGGCAACGTACTGACGCCGCTGATCCAGCGCCACGCCATCAGCATTCCGCCGGCGACGTTGTTCGCGGCACAAATCTTTCTCGGTGTGCTGTTCGGAGTGTGGGGTCTGGCGCTGGCGCTGCCGTTGATTGCGGTTATCAAGGTGGTGCTCAACCACGTCTGGCCGGATCAGACTGCGGCCGCCCAGAGCTAACTACAGCGTTTTCGAGCGAAGTGGTGGGTACCGGTTCGCGTAAAGACAACGCGTCAAATCAAAATCTGAGAGCCCCGCTACTGTTTCCATCAGAAGCGGAAAAGCTCGTGCCGTCAGACGCTGGAAATCACTACCGTTTCGGTGTGCTCGACCTCGGGGGGCGAAGCGAAGAATGACCCCACCAGCGCACGCCATTCGGTGAAGTTTGAGGATTCGCGAAAATCCACGACATGGTTTTCAAGCGTTTCCCATTTGATCAGCAGCCTGTAGCGTGACGGTCTCTCGATAGACCTATGCAACTCAAAACCTCTCCAGCCGTTGCAGCGCTTGAAGATCGTTTGAGCCTGCGACACAGCAGCCTCAAAATCTTTCTCGCTGCCCGGCTTGATCTCGATTTGCGCGATCTCGGTGATCATGTGAGCAGACCTTTCATATGCCTTGCCTCTGTACCGCAATCGACTGCAACCGTGAAGCGAACGGCAAGTCGCGTTCAGGCCGCGTTACCAGGTGCTGTTATCGCTCGCACCACCAAACAACGACAAAACGCCCCCGGCTCCGGACGAACCGGGCCGATGGGCGCAAATGCGGGGAATATCGCGTTCAGGGTATCCGGAAAATGGGCTGCCGATCTTGCTGCCGACTTCGCCCTGTTCCGGAGAAAACTCAGAGCCGATACAGAATCTGGTCTGTCCAGAAGCGCTCAAGGCGATGCAACGACTTGTTCAGCGTTGCGAACTCCTCGTTTGAGATGCCGCCGACCTGTTCGACAGTCTTGACGTGCTTTTGATAAAGCGCATCGACGATGCGTCGAATCTCCTGGCCCTGCGTGGTCAAGCGGATTCGCACCGAGCGGCGATCCACGCGCGAGCGCTGATGATCGAGGAATCCAAGCTCGACTAGCTTCTTCAGATTGTAAGAAACGTTGGAGCCGAGATAGTAACCGCGGGTCCGCAGCTCGCCAGCCGTTAGTTCCTTGTCGCCGATGTTATAGAGAAGAAGCGCCTGCACCGAATTGATGTCGGCCCGACCGCGACGATCGAATTCATCTTTAATGACATCGAGCAGTCTGCGATGCAGTCGCTCGACCAAGGTCAATGCTTCGAGATAGAGCGACTGCACCGGTACCTGGCCGGCAACCTGTTCCGCGGGCTCGTGAGCCTTCGCAACGGCTTTCATGGTGACATCCCCTGTTGTCGTTTTTCGACTTATTCGACGAAACTTGTGTTCCGCCTGATAGCTGAGACCTTAGGGGAGGCGTTTGAAGATCAGCTTAAATAAGACAATAAAGACATCATGAATTTAAGACAGTGAATTGCCGATTAAGTCGCCAGAAAAGGGCATTTCGCAACCTTTCGTTGACGTTTCCGCTGCGCTGTTCACGCTTCGTGTGCGACCGCTGTCGCATTCAGAAACAGCACGGCTCAGATTTGAAATACTCGGTCAATATAGATAACCGGGCCGTTAGGGTGACCAAATTCTTATTGCGAAAAATTCTCGGAAAACTTTACGGGACTTCGTCATCTCCGATCTGGAAATGACGTCCGTTCCGAAGGGCCGCTACAGTTCAAATCGCGCTCCCTTCTATCGACCCGACGCTCGTCGCACGTCTCATCTATGGCGGCCGTTCACGCGCAGCCATCCATGCCAGCGCGAGATAGGTCGTGAGTATTGCAGTTTCCAATCCGACGACGACCAGCTTGCCGCCGTAGATCGCCGGAAACATAAGTTCGACGACGGCCATTGAGACCACCGTGGTAAGCCACACGACGGCGCCCCATGGCGTGGCCAGCCATAGACCCACGGCAGCCACAAGCTCGATCACGGCAAAGTAGATCGTCGCCGCTTGCCAGGCCACCATCTGGTTCTCAAAGGCGTCGTCCTCGCCGCCTATGAATCCGGTCAATTGAGCCCAATGATAGAGCCCAACGGCGAGCGATAGCACCGCCATGGCCCGCAGAAACACCACCAGTCGCCGGGTCCAGAGATTTTCGTCGGCTTCTGTCTGTGTCGTCGAACTTCTTGCCACCGACATGGCTTGATCCCGCGGGATCTGCTCGCGCGATGAGGTTTTAGACATCAGGATGCTCACAACCGGAACCGACAGCCATGCGAGATCAATTCATGACTTTCCGGAACCATAAAATCAATTGCATTGCATCGAGGTGTACGAGCGCGGTGACGAAGCCGGTTCCTGATGCTACAAAAATCCTATTGGTTCTGGCCTTCGGGAGTGTCGGCAACATGGCGATAAAATACGGGCGTCCCATTGAAATGCGGGATGGACCCCGCCGCGATGCCGCGATCACCGCCCCTCCGCTCGATCTCGTGGCCCGGCTTCGTCGTAACCGCAAAGCGGAATGGGCCCGCCGTTTGGTCCGCGAAAGCGTTCTGACAACTGACGACCTCATCTGGCCGCTGTTCGTCGCCGATGGCGCCAACGGACGGACGCCTATTCCCTCAATGCCCGGGGTCGACCGTCTTAGCGTGGACCAGTGCGTGCGTGACGCTGAACGAGCGCTCAAACTGAACATCCCCTGCATCGCGCTGTTCCCCTACACCGATCCCGCCTTGCGAGACCTCTCCGGCAGCGAAGCCCTCAATACCAAGAATTTGGTCTGCAAGTCGGTCCGCGCCATCAAGCGGGAATTTCCGGACCTCGGCGTGCTCTGCGACGTGGCGCTCGACCCCTTCACCAGTCATGGCCATGACGGTCTGATTGAGGACGGCAGGATACTCAACGATGAAACCGTTGCGGTTCTGGTCCAGCAGGCGCTGGTTCAGGCGGAAGCCGGCTGCGACATCATTGCTCCGTCCGACATGATGGACGGCCGCGTCGGTGCGATTCGAAGGGCTCTCGACGAAACGGGGTTCGTCGATGTGCAGATCATGGCGTATGCCGCGAAGTATGCATCCGCGTTTTACGGCCCGTTCCGCGACGCCATCGGTTCGGCCAAGGCGCTCACCGGAGACAAGCGCACATATCAAATGGACAGCGCCAACTCCGACGAAGCGCTGCGTGAAGTCGAACTCGATATTGCCGAGGGCGCCGATATGGTCTTGGTGAAGCCCGGTATGCCCTACCTCGACATCGTGCGGCGAGTAAAAGACACGTTCGGAATGCCAACCTTCGCCTACCAGGTGTCGGGCGAGTACGCGATGATCGCTGCCGCCGCTGGCAATGGCTGGATTGACCGCGACCGGGCGATGATGGAAAGCCTCGTTGCTTTCAAGCGCGCCGGCGCCGACGGCGTGCTCACCTATTTTGCTGCGGAGGCAGCGGAGAAGCTGAAACGAAACGGCTGACGTCCCCCCCTCCCACGCCACCGTCTGCGGCTGTTCGGTATACCCCTCTTAGCCTCTGAGGGCTTGTAACCCAGGCAGCACGTCGCCATGTCGAAGGGCGGCAAAAATGCCGTGCTGAGCGCCGTGGAGGATTGGACATGGCCGATGGTGGCTTCAACACTGCGCAGAGCGGCAGCTCTGCCGAGTTCCAGCGGCATGCGTCTGATCCCTGGATGCAGCCCGAGCTGTTTCGCGGTGTTTTGGCCCGGCGCTTTTTTGCATTCCTGATCGATCTGCTGGTGCTTTCGATACCAGTGATCCTTGGCATGATCTTCATCGCAATATTCGGCGTCATCACGCTCGGGCTCGGTTGGGCGCTATTCTGGCTGGTGTCGCCCGCCTCCTTGATCTGGGCCATCGTTTACTACGGCGCGACACTTGGCGGCCGACATTCGGCGACGATCGGGATGCGGGCCACGGGTCTGGAAATGCGGACCTGGCATGGCGAGCCAAGTTATTTTGTGCTCGGTGCCATGCACGCGATCCTGTTCGGGATCTCGGTGTCGATGTTTACGCCGCTTATCCTCCTGATCAGCCTGTTCAACAACCGGCGACGCATGCTGCATGACATGTTGTTGGGGACCGTCATCATCAACAATTCGGATCTTGCGGCAGTTGCGGAACCACATGGAAGCTATTGATATCGCGGCAACCCGGATTGACGGTCAGCCCGGGGAGCGCGATGCTGCAATGTAATTTGTCGGAGGCTGACAAGGCGCCGTGACCCAGCACTCGCGAGATACCCCGCAGTTCTATTTGACCGCGCCTTCGCCGTGTCCGTATCTGCCCGATCGCAGCGAGCGCAAGGTATTCACTCATCTGGTTGGCGAAAAGGCAGGCGAACTCAACGATCTGCTGACTTATGGCGGCTTTCGTCGCAGTCAGTCGATCGCCTATCGTCCGGCTTGCGACCAGTGTCGTGCTTGCATTTCCGTGCGGGTGATCGCCGATGAATTTCGGCCTTCGCGCAGTGCCCGCAGGGTGCTGTCGCGGAACGCTGACATTGTCGGCAACCTGCGTGCCGCAATGCCGACGTCGGAGCAATACTCGGTATTTCGCGCTTATCTGGACCAGCGCCACCGCCACGGCGGCATGGCCGATATGACCGTGCTGGATTACGCGATGATGGTAGAAGACAGCCACGTCGAGACTCGCATCATCGAATATCGCAGGCGCAACCCGGTGAGCAGTATCAACGAACGCGGCGAACTGGTGGGGCTAGCGCTAACCGATGTACTCAGCGACGGGCTCTCGATGGTTTATTCGTTTTTCGAACCGGCCGAACAGAACCGTTCGCTCGGCACCTTCATCATCCTAGATCACATCTCGCGTGCGCGGCGGCTCGGCCTACCTTACGTATATCTCGGCTACTGGATCGAGGGATCGCGGAAGATGGATTACAAGGGCCGCTTCCTTCCGCAGCAGCGCCTTGCGCCCACGGGCTGGTTACGCGTGGATGAGAACAGTCAATCGACAGGCGACGCGGCAGATCAGCCATAGCCGATGAGACGGCAGCGGTCAGTTGGCTGACGGTCATCGAATGCTGTCCTCATTTGGGCCACAAGACGTTATCCAGGATCGAATTGTCGCCTTCAGATAGCGCACGCGCTCGTTGGCATAACGCAGACCGCCGTGCAGACGTAGGTCCATGAAGCTGGCGCTGGCACTTATGTGGTCACAGACTTCAAACTCATAAGTGCACCAATAACTGGGACGGGTCGGTTCGAAACATCTGGCGGCGAAAAACTCTTCGGTATTATTCGGCGAATAAAGGTCGATAGACGCTCCAATCGACCTTTATCTGGTCACGATGAGCCCCTCAAAGGAGCCTCGATCGACGTACTGCGAACTCTCGTATCGCTTTAAAAGTGCCTGCGAGGCGGGAGGGACAGTGTAGCCTAGCCTGACAGTGGCAACCTCCGCTCGAAGCGTATCCCGGAGCGGGAAAGCAGAGTCCATCTGCCCTTTGAGGTCTTTGAGGCGAGCGACATAGGACTCCGTGCAAGTATGGCCACGGACACTTCAGTAACGTCAACCCGCTGCGGAAGGCCCGTGTCACTTTATTGCTTTTGTGGTTCGGCTACAAAGAATATGTAACCACGCGGTATCCTCAGCGTCGCATGTTCGTTTGAACCCAGCCAATTGCGACGCAGTCGCACATCGATCATGTCCATCCGATCCGTCCAGAAGTAAAATGGAGCGGAATAACCTTCCATGCTGAGAAACGAATCCGCGCGCGCCGGAGCAATTGAAAAGCCGTTCAGCACCACTCCCACAACTATCATCGGCAAGTGCAGATACGCTGGCTTGACGTGCATTTCGTAACCTTTGCAAAACCTACTGATTGCTCGCTTCCTTCTCACCATTCTTGCCCTGCGCCGGTTCGAAGCAAAGAATGACCTCGGGTGTGCAGCCGCCAGAACTGAAGCTATAGTTGCCGCAGGCAGGAAATCACAAACCTAGAATTCCGAGGGTCTTCATGCGGAGAGCCTTCCGACGGTCCAGCACACATCCGGACGAATTCGATACGACAGCATAGGATGTGCTGCTGTAGCCTAGGTTAAAAAACCTCGGCCCGCGCCTATCCGGCGAACGTGTCTGCCAGAAGCTTGAGATTGAGGATCACGATCACACCGGCGATGATCCATGCCACGGCGGCGGTCCCGGTTGAAATCGCGAACTCGCCCATCTTGCGCCGGTCCGAGACGAAGCGGACCAGCGGGATCACCGCGAACGGCAACTGCATCGACAGGACGACCTGACTGAGAACGAGAAGCTGTGCGGTTCCGCTCTCGCCATAGAGCGCGGTGACGACGATCACGGGAACGATGGCGATACCGCGGGTGACGAACCGCCGCGCCAACATTGGCATCCGCAAACGCAGAAAGCCTTCCATCACGATCTGGCCTGCGAGCGTCGCCGTCACTGTGGAATTGATGCCGGAGGCGAGAAGCGCGACCGCGAACAACGTTGATGCGATGCCGAGACCCAATAGTGGCGACAGCAGCCTGAACGCGTCTCCGATTTCGGCCACTTCGGTGTGGCCGCTGCGGTGAAACACTGCGGCAGCGACGATCAGAATGCTCGCGTTGACGAACAGAGCCAGCATCAAGGCTAGCGTGCTATCGGTGGTCGCCCAGCGGATCGCACTCCTCCGCCCCTCCGTGGTTCGCGGATATGCCCGAGTTTGCACGATCGACGAATGCAAATAGAGGTTATGCGGCATGACCGTCGCGCCGATGATGCCGATGGCGATATAGAGCATTGCCGGATTGGTGACGATCTCGCGTGACGGCGCGAAGCCGCGCAGCACCTCGGCGACCGGAGGCGCGGCGGCGACGATCTGGATCGCAAAACAGACCGCGATCACGATCAATAGCGCGACCACGAAAGCCTCGAGGAAACGGAAGCCGCGGTTCATCAACAGCAGCAGCAAAAATGCATCCAGCGCCGCGATCAGCGCGCCGCCGATCAGCGGGATGCCGAACAGCAATTGCAACGCGATTGCCGTGCCGATCACCTCAGCCAGATCGCAGGCAATGATCGCAGCCTCACAGGCCAGCCAGAGCATGAAATTGACGGGCCGCGAGTAGCTGGCGCGGCATGCCTGCGCGAGATCAAGGCCGGCAGCGATACCGAGCCGGGCGGCCAGAGCCTGCAACAGGATAGCCATGAGGTTCGACAGCAGGATGACAGATAGCAGTGTGTAACCGAACTGCGAGCCTCCCGCGATGTCCGTGGCCCAGTTGCCGGGGTCCATATACCCCACCGAGACCATGTAACCGGGGCCCGCAAAGGCCAACATGCGACGTAGCCAGTGCCCGGTCGCGGGAACCCGCACCGTCGCATGGACCTCCTCGAGACTGGGACGGACTGGCGCTTCCGAACTCCAGCCAGTCCCAGCCGAGAAGGTCCCTTGCGACGGCTCCGAAGCCGGTTCGGTCGACAAAGCGGGTGTTTTCATATCCATCGGATGAAATAATGGGCTAACTCCACTTTTTTTGCAACTCATTTGCAAATGCATCTAGAGCAAGATGCAGAAAAAAGTGTGTAGCGGTTTCCGCCATGCGGTTCGCGAGCGGCGATGCTCCGCGGCGCGAAGATCGCGCGGGTTCAACTCAGATGCGGGTACGTGAGACCTACTTGCCAGAGGCGACGGGAGAATCGAGCAGTTCGAGCACCGTTTCGGCCGGACGGCAAATCCGCACGCCCTTCGGGGTTTCCACGATCGGACGCTGAATCAAGATCGGGTGCGACAGCATAAAATCCAGAAGCTGATCATCGGTCCATTTGGAATTGCCGAGATCAAGCTCGGCATAGGGCGTGCCCTTCTCCCGCAACAGCGCGCGAACGGGAAGACGCATGGCGTCAGCCAGCGCGCGAAGCCGCGCACGGTCCGGCGGGTGCTTGAGGTATTCGACGATCACCGGCTCTTCGCCGCTCTCCCGGATCATCGCCAGCGTGTTGCGGGAGGTTCCACAAGACGGGTTATGATAAATCGTCACGGTCATGGTCGGCATCCGCTCAGATGTCTATCCCGATGTCATATGGTTCGGCCGAACCTGTTCGATTTCGGTAGGCCGTGCGCGAGGCGTCCGGCGTCGGCGCGGTTGCCGCGCCACTCGGACAAGTCCTTCCAGCTCAAGCCCTGCTCGCGGCCCGCGGAATCCTTCCACGTCAATCCGGTTTTCGAATTGAACACGGCGACGTCGGACAGCCCTGCGTCCTTGTACTTCTGCAATCGCACGCCGCGGCCGCGCGCCATCTCCGGTACCTGATCGAGCGGAAAGATCACCATCTTATGGTTGGTGCCGATGACCGCGACTTGATCGCCCGCGACCGTCACAATCGCCTTAGCCTCGTTCGGCATCTCGACATTGAGCACCTGCTTGCCCTTGCGCGTGGTGCCGACGCAATCGTCTTCGTTGACGACGAATCCCTGCCCCTCATGGCTCGCGATCAGAAACTTGCGACCGCCAGTGTGGACGAATAGCGACACGATCGCTGCATCCTGCTCGAGATCGATGAACAGGCGGATCGGCTCGCCATGACCGCGTCCGCCCGGCAGCTTCGCGACGTCGAGCGAATAGAATTTACCGTTGGTGGCGAACAGCAACAGCTTTGACGTCGTTTCAGCGAAAAACGCGAAGCCGAGCTTGTCGTCGGTTTTGAAGGACAGGTTCGACAGATCTTCGACGTGACCTTTCAGCGTCCGCGCCCAACCCTTGTCGGATACAACGACCGTGACCGGCTCGCGCTCGACCAGCGATTCTTCCAACGCGGCAAGATCGTGCTCGGGCGCGTCCGCAAAGACGGTGCGGCGCTTGCCGAGCGGTGTCTTGGGGCCGAACATGTCACGCACGTTGCGCACCTGCTCGCCGACTTTCTCCCACTGCTTGGCTTCGGAGCCCAGCACGGCATTGATGCCCTTGAGTTCCGCCCGCAGGTTCTTATCCTCGGTGCGTATCTCCATTTCCTCGAGCTTGCGCAAACTACGCAGGCGCATGTTGAGAATGGCCTCCGCCTGGACCTCCGTCAGCTTGAACGCCTTCATCAAGGCTGGCTTCGGCTCGTCTTCGGTGCGGATGATTTTGATGACCTTGTCGATGTTCAGATACGCGATTAGGTAGCCGCAAAGCACTTCCAGCCGATGCTCGATCTGCGCCTTGCGATAGGCGGAGCGACGCAACAGCACGTCGCGCAGATGGTCCAGCCATTCGCGAAGGCACTCCGCAAGGCCGACGACTTTTGGAATCTTGCCCTTGATGAGAACGTTGAGGTTGAGCGAAATGCGACTCTCAAGCTCGGTCAGCTTGAAGAGCGATTCCATCACCAGCTCGGGATCGACGTTGCGCGACTTCGGCTCGATGACAACGCGGATGTCTTCGGCCGACTCGTCCCTGATATCGCCGACCAGCGGCAGCTTCTTCTCGTTGAGCAGTTCGGCGATCTTCTCGATCAGTCGCGATTTCTGCACCAGCCACGGAATCTCCGTGACCACGATGACCCAGGTGCCGCGCGCGCCTTCTTCCTGATGCCACTTGGCTCGGGTGCGGAAGGCGCCGCGCCCGGTCGTGTAGGCCTCAGCGATGCTCTCTTTGGAATCGATGATGATGCCGCCGGTCGGGAAGTCCGGCCCTTTGACCCATTTCAGCAACGATTTCGATTTCGCGTCCGGCTTATCGATCAGATGTAGCGCGGCGTCGCAAAGTTCGGCGGCGTTGTGCGGCGGAATCGCGGTGGCCATCCCGACCGCGATGCCCTGCGCGCCGTTGGCGAGCAGGTTCGGAAAGCCGCCGGGCAGGACCACCGGCTCGCGGCTCTGGCCGTCATAGTTCGGACGGAACTCGACGGCGTCCTCGTCGATACCGTCGAGCAGCAGCCGCGCCACATCGGTCATGCGCGCTTCGGTGTAACGGTAGGCGGCGGGATTATCCCCGTCGATGTTGCCGAAATTTCCCTGGCCGTCGACCAGCGGGTATCGCGAGGCAAAATCCTGCGCGAGCCGCACCATGGCATCGTAGATCGCCTGATCACCGTGAGGATGGAAAGAACCCATTACATCGCCAACAATCTTGGCGGACTTCTTGAAGGCCGAGCCGGGATCGAGCCGCAGCAACCGCATGCCGTAAAGGATACGCCGATGCACGGGTTTCAAGCCGTCGCGGGCGTCCGGCAATGCGCGGTGCATGATGGTGGACAGCGCATAGGCGAGATAGCGCTCTTCCAGCGCATCCCGCAGTTGCACTTCATGAATTTCGGCCGGCTCAGCCGGAATCAATCGTTTTCCCATGCGGACGGGTTAACGCCTGCTAGGTACGGCGACAAGATGTGCGAATGACCTCCCCTTCTCGAGGGAGGGTGTAAACTCAACCTGCGGCTAACTGGATGCCCTGCCTTCGCCAGCCCCGGCGCGCGCGCCCTCCGGAATTGCCGCTGCCCGCTTTCGCACCACCGCCTTGATAAACCCGGCGCGAGCGTCGGAATGGCCCTGCCCGCGCGGCTCCAGCACATAGCGCAGCAGGAATTGCCCGGTTAGCTCAAACCCGTCCAGCAGGTCTTGTTCCGACCAGCAGTTTTGCTCGTCGTCGATCGCGCGGAGAAAAGGCGGCAGCGGTAAGAGCCGGTCGCGCCAGGGCTCGCCGACCTGCCGCGACACCGCCCCGCCCGATTTCGGAGAGACGTAGATGAGGTCTGCGGTGGCGCCAGTGGCCGCACAGGCCGACAGATCGAGGCCGAAACCGAGCTCGGTCAGCATCGCCAGCTCGAACCGGACCAGATGGATCGCCGCCCCGCCCGCGTGATCAAAATCATCCAGCGTCCGTTCCAGCATCGCAAACATGCCTTCATGCGGGTCGCGCTCCGGCAACAGGCGCGCCAACGCTGCCAGATGGGTCACGCCATAGGTCGCATGTGACGATGCGAGCAGGCTCGCTGCGCGCATCCGTGTTCCTTCCAGCACATAGGTGCCGAGGTGCTCGTCAAGCCGCGCCCGCCACAGCGCGTTGACCGAATTACCGGGTTGCAACAGCGGACGCATCCGTGATCCGGCCCCGCCACGCACAAGGCCGAGATGGCGCCCATGGCTGCGCGTCAAAAGCTCGACGATGGCCGCGGACTCGCCATGTCGCCGCACTCCGAGCACGATGCCATCGTCGGTCCATTCCATGGCGCCAGTCTACGGTATCCTGCCGTTTCGCAGCAATTCGATTGCACCGTCAGTGGAACCACTTTTCCGCGTCATCGGAGAACGAAAAATATAGTCCGGCTCCCGCCAAACCGGTCGAAAACAGATCGACTGACAATGCCAGAGTCAGCCCATAGTTTAAGGAACCGAGCATCGAAAGCACCGAAAGCGCAAGCGCGACGACCAGCGCCCATCGCGCCCAATTCTTTCGTTGCCGTGCTGCAAGCCACACCAAAAGCAGAAAGAACACAAACACGATAACGACGAACGTATCGGCGCTCACCGCAGCCGCCTGGTCGATCTCGGCCGACGGGCGTGCGATGAAAGCAGCCGACAACGTATCGATCAGGAGCGAAAGGTACAGCAGAACTTCAAACCGCAGCACGTTTCTCGGGATGGTCATTCCGTCGGCCTATTCCTTGGGAAACTCCAGTCCCATTTCTCGATAACGGTTCGGATCGTCGCCCCACTTCTCACGCACCTTCACGAACAGGAACAGATGCACGGGCTGCCCGATGATCTCGCCGATCTCCTTGCGGGATTCGGCGCCGATCGCCTTGATGGTCGCGCCGTTCTTTCCCAGAACGATCTTACGCTGACTATCACGTTCAACAAAGATGGTCTGCTCGATACGAACCGTCTTATCGTTGCGTTCGGTCCAGGTATCGGTCTCGACGGTTGATTGATACGGCAGTTCCTGATGCAGATGGCGGTAGATTTTCTCGCGGGTAATTTCGGCAGCGAGATGGCGCAATGGCGCGTCAGACATCTGGTCTTCCGGATAGTGGAACGGCCCTTCCGGAACGCTCTCGGCCAGCGCACGACGCAGATCATCGGTGCCGTCGCCCGACAACGCCGATACCATGAACGTATTCTCGAACGAGAGACGTTCATTGGCCGCGCTGGTCAGCGCCAGCAGCTTTTCGCGGGGGACGAGGTCGATCTTGTTCAGCACCAGAATTTTCGGATGCGCCACGCCAGCGAACTTCGTCAGGATGGCGTCGGCCTCGTCATCGATGCCCGCGCGTGCGTCGAGAAGCACGCAGACGAGATCGGCGTCGTAGGCTCCGCTCCATGCGGTCGAAACCATGGCGCGATCGAGCCGCCGCTTCGGAACGAAGATACCGGGAGTATCGACCAGAATTATCTGGGCGTTGTTCTCGACAACGATGCCGCGGATCAGCGCACGAGTGGTCTGCACCTTGCGCGAGACGATAGTGACTTTGGAGCCGACCAGCGCGTTCACCAGGGTCGACTTGCCGACGTTCGGCGCTCCGATCAACGCCACGAAACCGCATCGCGCAGCCGGGCCGGTCTCGCTCACTTGACACCTTCACGAGCGATCATGGCGGATGCCGCAGCCTTCTCCGCCGCACGCTTACTTCCGCCAATACCTTCCGAAGCCTCCAGCCCCGGCAATTCCACCGCAACGCGGAAGCGCGGGTCGTGATGCGGCCCGGTGCGCTCCACTTCGCGGTAAACCGGCGTCGGCAGCCCCTTGCCCTGCGCCCACTCCTGCAGCACGGTCTTGGGGTCGCGCAGCGGTCGCACTGGCTTGCGCATCCGCTCAAGCCAGTTCTGTTCGACGAAGGTAGCTGCCGCCGCGTAGCCACCGTCGAGATAAACCGCCCCAATCACCGCCTCGCAGATGTCGCCGAGCACGGACCGGCGTAGCCGAGCCCCGGCGCCAGCGCCGACCGCGCCGAGCTTGACGCCCTCTTGCAGATCGAGCGACTTGGCAACGTCGATACACGTCTCCTTGCGCACCAGATCAGCCAGGCGCTTCGACAATTCGCCCTCGTCCGCCTGCGGGAAGGCACGGTAGAGCATGTCGGAAACCACCAGACCGAGCACGTGATCGCCGAGGAATTCGAGACGCTGGTAGCTATCGCAGCGTCCGCGCGATGACTTTAGCGCCGAGACATGGGTGAAGGCCGTCGTGAGCAGCGAGATATCAGCAAACTTATGACCCAACCGCTGTTCGATCGCGGCCATAATGGCTTTTGTGGTGGTCCGGGCTCGCTTCTTCTTCGGGGCAAGCGCCACCGGCTCCGCGCCGGATGGCACGGCTACGTCGTGGGGAGGCGGGACTGGCTTAATATCAGCCGATTCGTCGATCATCGCACGATAGAGAATATGCGATTCCAGCGCACCGCGGCGGGCCAGCGCCAAATCTGCCAGGCATGCTCGCCCTCCGCGATCGAAAAGAAGATCATCTGCGCCCGTCCGACCAGATTCTCAAACGGCACATAACCAACCGCGGAGAGCACGCGGCTGTCGGTCGAGTTGTCGCGGTTGTCGCCCATCATGAAGAAATGGCCCGGCGGCACGGTATAGACGTTGGTATTGTCGTAGAAGCCGTTATCGACGCAATCGAGCGTTTTGTAGGTGACACCGTTAGGCAGCGTTTCCTGCCACTGCTTTACGCGCGCCGTCGCATCGGAGCCGCAAGGGTCTTCACCCACGAAATCCGGCAACCGTTCGCGCTGCACCGGTGTGTCATTGATGTAGAGCAGCCCCTCCTTCATCTGGATGTGGTCGCCCGGCAGCCCGATCACCCGCTTGATATAGTCGGTGGTGTTATCCTTCGGCAGACGAAACACCAGGACATCGCCCCTGTTAGGTTCAGAACCGAACACCCGCCCTGAAAACAGCGGCGGTGAGAATGGGATGGAATAGTGACTGTAGCCGTATGAGTATTTCGAAACGAACAGGTAGTCACCTACCAATAGCGTCGCCTTCATCGAGCCCGAGGGGATGTTGAAGGGCTGGAACAGAAAGGTCCGGATCACCAGTGCGATTAGAAGAGCGTGGATAACGACACGGACGGTCTCGCCGACGCCGCTTTCAGTTTTGGTTCCGGATGACACGCTCATCGTTTCCCTATCTCGGTGGCCGCCGCTTCAAAGCGATGGCAAAGCGTTTCAAGCGAAGCGTATCCGTTCCGCACAATAACGCAGTGAATTCTGGTATTTGGACGAACTCGCACGCAATTCGTCACGATTCGAGCTGATTCACTCTGATCGTGGTCCCTGCGGCGTTTTAGACGGTTGTTTACGACCGCGCAATCAACCGTGTCGTGAAAATCAGATAACTATCTGATAAATAGCATATTTTAGTTTAAGCCCAGTGCCTGTCGACTCAAAATTTGCCTGGTGCGACGGCCGAAATTATGACGAAAGCCTGCGCCAACGGCCAGTCATCGGTAAGGCTCACGTCAATGCGAGCCTCAAGGCCGGAGGGCGTGAGCAGCTCCAGCCGTTTCAGCGCCCCGCCCGTTAGCCTCATAGAGGGTTGCCCGGTCGCCAGACTGATGACGCCCATGTCCTGCCACCATACGCCCTGCCGGATTCCGGTCCCGAGCGCCTTGGCGCACGCTTCCTTCGCGGCAAACCGCTTCGCATAGGTCGCAACCACCATCTTCTCATTGCTGGCGCGCCGCTCGGCCTTCGCCCGCTCGACCTCCGTGAAGATCCGGTTGAGAAATCGATCCCCATGACGCTCCATGACTGTCGCCACGCGGCGAATATCGATCAAGTCGGAGCCGATGCCAATAATCATGCCGTCCGTATCTTCAGCGTTGCGCGTCCGCGATCCATGGCCGCACGCATGGTGCGAACGGTCTCGGCGACGCCGACGAGCAACGCTTCGCCCATCATAAAGTATCCGATATTCAGTTCGACGATCTCGGGCAGAGCCGCGATCGTCTCCGCCGTCGCGTAATCGAGACCATGTCCGGCATGAACCTCAAGGCCCGCCGACTTGGCTAACGCGGCACCTTCGATAATACGACGCCACTCGGCATCCGCCTTCTCTTTGTCATCCTCCACGACAGCATCGCACCAGCCGCCGGTGTGAATCTCAATCACCGGCGCGCGCAGTTTCGCCGCAGCCTCAATCTGCCTGGGGTCGGCGGCGATGAACAGCGAGACCCGGATGCCAGCGTCGTTCAGTTTCGCGATGAAAGGCGCCAGCGCGTTGTATTGGCTGGCCGCGTCGAGACCGCCCTCGGTGGTCAGCTCCTCCCGCCGCTCGGGGACCAGACAAACGGCGTGCGGTTTGGTGGCGAGCGCAATCCCTTGCATCTCCGCCGTCGCCGCCATCTCGAAATTGAGAGGCTTTGCAATTCCGGCCTTTAGCCGCGCCATGTCGGAGTCGCGAATATGACGGCGATCCTCGCGCAGGTGCGCGGTAATGCCGTCGGCGCCAGCCGCAATCGCCGCAAGTGCTATTCGCACTACATCCGGCCGATCGCCACCGCGCGCGTTGCGGATGGTGGCGACGTGATCGACATTAACTCCCAAGCGTATGGATGGAGGATGGGACATCAAAGAACTCTTAATCTGCTTAGTATCGCGTTGGCTTAGCATCGCGACGTTAAACTAAAATGTGAGCAGCCGATTTTGCCGGCTTAGGAAGACAACTGAGATTGCACATGAAGGCCGGTCGCGATCCATATCACTTTATTACTAGCCATTGACCCGCTCGACCCGTGCCACAACGTCCTTGGCACGTAACTGGGCGATGATGGCGCTGAGATGCTTGAGATCGTAAACCTCGAGATCGATGGTCATTTCGGTAAAGTCGGACGAGCGCCTCGTCATGCTGATATTGTCAATATTGCCATCGTGCTCGGCGATCACGGTCGCGACCTGCGCGAGGCTGCCGGGTTCGTTGAGGCTATCCAGCACGATGCGCGCCGGGAACCGCTGCGGCGTGGTGTCGTCGACGTCCCAACGAACGTCGAGCCAGCGCTCGGGCTCTTCCTCGAAATTCGTCAGCGCCGGCGACTGAATCGGATAAATCGTGATGCCCTCACCCGGCGTGACGATGCCGACGATACGATCACCCGGCACCGCGCCGCCACTGGGCGCAAACTTGATCGGTAAGCCCGAATTGATGCCGCCTATCGGGATCACCGACGGGCCACGAGCAGGATCCGGCAGCGATTTCAATTTGAGTTTTGCCGCCAGGCTCTTCTTGACGCCTGGGCGCCCTAAGCGCTCTTCCTTGTAGTCCGGATACATCGCCCGCGCGACATCGGCGGCGCGCATTTCTCCCCGCCCCACCGAGGCCATGACATCCTCAATCGTGGCGCGCGCCAACCGGGGCAACGCGCCGGTGAGCTTGTCGTCGGCGTATTCTATCTTCGCGCGGATGAACAGGCGTTCCACAATCCGCCGACCAAGGCTGACATACTGACCGCGCACGGCGGCTCGCGTAGCGCGCCGGATCGCCGCCCGCGCTTTGCCGGTTGCCGCAAGCGATTCCCAGGCAGATGGCGGTGCGGACTGAGCGTCCGAAGTCAGAATCTCGACCTCGTCACCATTCTGCAATCGCGACGACAGCGGCGCGAACTTGCCGTTGATCTTGCAACCCACCGTGCTGTTGCCGACGTCGGTATGCACGGCGTAGGCGAAGTCGATGACATTGGCGTGCCGCGGCAGCGCGATCAATTTCCCCTTCGGGGTGAAGCAGAAGACCTGATCGTGAAACAATTCGAGCTTGGTGTGTTCAAGGAATTCTTCCGGATTGGCGCTTTCCGATAGCATTTCGATGGTATGACGCAGCCATGCGAACGCATTGGACTCGCGATTGAGCAATTCGGTCGGCGAGCCCGCGCCTTCCTTGTAAAAGGCATGTGCGGCGATGCCGAGCTCGGCAATGCAATCCATCTCCTCGGTCCGGAGCTGCAATTCGACACGCTGATTGCCCGGTCCGATCACCGTGGTGTGGATTGAGCGATAGTCATTCTGCTTCGGAGTCGAGATATAGTCCTTGAAACGGCCTGGCACGACCGGCCAGGTCATGTGGACCACACCGAGAGCGCGATAGCAGGCTTCGACATCGGGCATTACGACGCGAAATCCGAAAATATCGGAAAGCTGCTCGAACCCGACCGATTTCCGTTCCATCTTGGTCCAGATCGAAAACGGCTGCTTACGACGACCGCTTACCCGCGAAGCGATACCTTTGTTCGCAAGACTGGTCGTGAGCTGGCTCTCGATCTCGCCGATGAGGTTGCGGTTACGCTCGGCCAGCGCATCAAGCCGCTGCCCCACCACCGCGTGGGCTTCCGGATCGAGGGTCTGGAACGCCAGATCCTCAAGCTCCTCCCGCATCTCCTGCATACCCATGCGGCCTGCAAGGGGCGCGTAGATGTCGAGGGTTTCCTCGGCGATGCGCTGACGCGACATCGGCGGCACGAACTCGAGAGTACGCATGTTGTGCAGCCGATCCGCAAGCTTGATCAGCAGCACGCGGACGTCGTCGGCAATCGCCAGCAGCAGTTTGCGCAGATTTTCGGCCTGCTTGGCCTCGCGCGAGACCAGTTCCAGCCGTTTCAGCTTGGTCAGGCCCTCGACCAGCGCGCCGATCTCTGGCCCGAACATGTTGTCGATCTCGGCGCGGGTGGCCTCGGTGTCCTCAATGGTATCGTGCAGCAGCGCCGCGACGATGGTGGCATCGTCGAGCTTGAGACCGGTCAGGATGGCCGCCACCTCAAGCGGATGGGAGAAATAGGGATCGCCCGACGCCCGTATCTGTTCGCCATGAGCTTTCATGGCATAGACGTAGGCTCGGTTCAGCAAATCCTCGTCTGTGTCGGGGTTGTAGGAGCGAACGCGTTCGACCAGGTCGTACTGACGCATCATTCGCGGGCGCGGCGGCTTGACGGGGGCAGCCGGCATCGGCGCCGCTGCGGCCGAGTCGGTCGCGGCCTCTATCTGTCGCCTTCTGCGAGGCCAACCTGCCATAGAACCAAGTGTCTTCATCGCGCGGAACCCGCCGTTCACCCTCCAGTGTCTATCCTAGATTGTCCCGACCGAAAGTCGAATTCGATCTTTAGGCGTACCAGATTTTGGTTATCAAAGCGGCCGCCGATCCGTACGACTTGGCTAAACGCAAAAGCCCGGACCGAGGTCCGGGCTTTTAAACCTTACTGTCGGTGATGAGCCGATCATTCGTCCTCTTCGGGTTGTTCCTCGCGAGGCGCGAGTCCCTCCAGGCCTTTCAGCAGTTCTTCCTCCGTCATGCGCTCGACGGCAACCTCGGTATCGTCCGCATCGACGCTTGCCCCGGCTGAACCGATCAAAGGCACGGTGTCGGGCTCGGGCTCGTCGACCTCGACAAACTTCTGCAAGGAATGAACCAACTCTTCGCGCATATCCTCCGGGGAGATGGTCTGTTCGGCTATCTCGCGAAGCGCAACAACGGGATTCTTGTCGTTATCGCGGTCAATCGTAAGTTGCGAACCGGATGAAATCGTCCGCGCGCGATGTGCGGCCAAAAGAACTAGGTCGAACCGGTTGTCGACCTTATCAATGCAATCTTCCACGGTGACGCGCGCCATCGCCTGTCGCTCCGTTGCAGGGCTGAAACTGGTGAATATATACGCTACGTATAGAGCGTTTGCGGGTTTCGCAACAGGGAATTTAGCATTTGGCGTGACGGCCGGTCTCTGATACCGGTTAGCCAGAAGGCCGGCGTCCGGAGAAGCGTGGAAAAGGGTCCTGACCGGACAACAATTCGCTTCATTGCTTCTCCATCGTATCACGCTGCCTTTGCCTCAACCTCATTGCGCATATTGGCTTCTTCAGTCTGATCCGCAAGACGCGATGCATCATTGAACCGTGGGGCTGGATTCAGCCGCACCAATAACGCGAACAACGATCACGAGAACGCTCGATGCCATCTGCCTCCAACAAGATCGCGCTTTTCATCGATGGCGCCAATCTCTACGCAACAGCCAAGACGCTTGGCTTCGACATCGACTACAAGCGCCTCCTGAAAGAATTTCAGTCCCGAGGCACCCTCATCCGCGCTTTCTATTACACGGCGATCATCGAGGATCAGGAATACTCATCGATAAGACCGTTGATCGACTGGCTTGACTACAACGGCTACACGGTGGTCACGAAAGCCACCAAGGAGTTCATCGACGCCAGCGGCCGTCGCAAGGTCAAGGGAAATATGGACATCGAACTTTCGGTCGATGCGATGGAGCTTGCCGAGCACGTTGATCAGATCGTGCTGTTCTCGGGCGACGGCGATTTCCGCTCTCTTGTCGAAGCGGTACAACGTCGCGGCGTTCGCGTGACCGTTGTTTCCACAATCGCAAGTCAGCCGCCGATGATCGCCGATGAGCTACGCCGTCAGGCCGACGTCTTCACCGATCTCGTTGAGTTGCAGTCGAAACTCGGCCGCGACCCGTCGGAACGTCAATCGCGCCACCACGCGCCGCAGTTCCTGCAGCGCACCGCCACTATGGCACCCCGGAGCGATGACGACGACTTTTGAGGACTGAAACACGCCCGCGCACCCGAACCGCTCGATCCGGCGCGGCTTCCGCCAGTTCAGAACCAGGCCGTGATTGTCCGCTTTGCCCGCGGCTGGTCGACTATCGCCTTTCGGTGCGGGCGCGCGAGCCGGATTGGTTCAACGCGCCTGTCCCTTCTTTCGGCGACCCCGACGCGGCCGTTCTGATCGTCGGCTTGGCGCCGGGCGTGCAAGGCGCCAACCGCACCGGGCGACCCTTCACCGGAGACTATGCCGGCGACCTGCTTTACGCGACGCTTCTCAAATACGGCTTTGCCACCGGACGTTACCAGGCCCGCCCCAACGATGGCCTCAAACTGGTCGATTGCCGCATCAGCAATGCGGTACGTTGCGTGCCGCCGCAGAACAAACCTCTACCGGCCGAGATCAACACCTGCCGTGCGTTTCTCAGCGCCACGCTTGCGGCAATGCCCAGATTGCGAGCGATTGTCGCACTCGGCCGCGTCGCACACGATTCCGCTGTGAAGGCGCTCGGAGTCCGCGCTGCCGCCGCACCCTTCGCCCACGGCGCCGTGCATCCCGTCGGCGCGGTGAGACTTCTATGATAGCTATCACTGCTCGCGCTACAACACCAACACGCGCGTCCTGACGCCCGCAATGTTCGAGAGCGTATTCGCGCAGGTGCGTGCCGATCTGACCTGCCGCTGAACTCCGGCAGGTCTATCCCGGCTCCGTGAAGCGGATTCCCATCATCTCGCCGTTTCGCCAGACGCGCTCGCATTCCCTCGGCGCTGAATTCGGCACCAGCGCGACGCCGAAACGCTTTGGCACAGTCAGGCCGGAGGCAATCACCAGGCGCGCGCCATCGTGGGAGATGTCCATCACCTCACACTCCGATTTGGATCTGCCCTCGACCGAGTTCGAGCACAAGCCACGCTCGTTGATGCCGCCGACGCATCCGCCGAATTGCACGTTTCTGTTTGATGCGCATATCGAGAGCAAATCACCTCAACCCTGAAATTAAGTTGAACCGATCCTTCAAAGTTTAACGACCGGATCGACCTCCGTCAGGCTTTTGCTACTCTCATCCCCTCGCCCGCAACAACCGGCCCTTTTCGCGGCCCCAGTCGCGCTTCTTCTCGGTCTCGCGCTTGTCGTGCAGTTTCTTGCCCTTGGCGATCGCCAGCAACAGCTTGGCCCGGCCGCGTTCGTTGAAATAGAGCTTGAGCGGAATCAGCGTCATCCCCTCACGATCGACCGCACCCATCAGCTTGTTGATCTGCTTCCTGTGCAGCAACAGCTTGCGCGGCCGCTTCGGCTCGTGATTGAAGCGGTTGGCTTGCAGATATTCGGGGATGTTGGAATTGATAAGCCAGATTTCGCCGTTCTTTGAATTGGCGTAGGATTCGGCAATCGTGGTCTTACCGTTACGGATCGATTTGACCTCCGTACCGGTCAGCGCAATGCCGGCTTCGACGGTATCCTCGATCGCATAGTTGAATCGCGCCTTGCGATTCTCCGCGACGACCTTGATGGCGCGCTCGCCTTTCTCGGCCATATCCCTGAAACCTCCAGGCGTTATCTTTCGAGGGACGGCGGCGACACCGATCTGGCGGCGTTGCGTCCTATACCTTCGCTTTCAGGAGATCGCGAATCTCGGTCAGCAATTCTTCCTCGCGAGAAGGCTTCGGCGGCGCGGCAGGCGCTGCCTCATCCTTGCGCTTCAGCTTGTTCATGCCCTTGATGACCATGAAGAGGACGAAAGCGACAATCATAAAATTCAACGTCAGCGTGAGGAAGTTGCCCCAAGCCAATACTGCGCCTTGCTTCTTCGCATCCGCAAGGTTGGTCGCAGTGACGGCCTTCGAAAGACCAGTGAAATAGTTGGAGAAATCGAGACCGCCGGTAACGGCGCCGATGATCGGCATGATGACGTCGGCTACCATCGAGGACACAATGGCCCCGAAGGCGGCGCCGATGATGACGCCGACGGCGAGATCGACGACATTGCCCTTCATCGCAAATTCACGAAATTCTTTGAGCATCGCAATCTCCAGCAGTACTTTACCGCCCACGTGCGGCGGCAGCCATTAGCCCCAAGTCAGTTCATCAAACCGGCATGGACCATGGCCTCGCGGATGAGCTTTCCGGTCGGTGGCGTCACCGGCATCAGCGGCAGCCGCACGACTTCGTCGATCCGGTCGAGCAGCTTGAGCGCATGCTTTGCTCCGGCGAGACCAGGTTCCTTGAAAATAGCGTCGTGCAGCGGCACCAGGCGGTCCTGAATTGCGAGCCCGGTGGCATAGTCGCCCTTCAGGACTGCGGACATCAGGCCCGCACACAATTTCGGCGCGACGTTCGCGACGACGGAGACGCAACCATGTCCGCCCGCCGCCATGAAGGCGAGCGCCGTCATATCCTCGCCCGACAACTGGATGAATTCTGGCCCCATCGCCCGGCGCTGCAGCGAGACCCGCGCCAGATTAGCGGTAGCATCCTTGACACCGGCGATGTTCTTCAGTTCGAATAATCGCGCCATCGTCTCGACGGAAAGATCGACGACCGAGCGCGAGGGAATGTTGTAGATAATGATAGGAATACCAACCGCATCGTTCACGGTCTTGAAGTGTTGGTACAAACCTTCCTGGGTCGGCTTGTTGTAATACGGCGTCACCACCAGCACCGCGTCAGCGCCGGCCTTCTCGGCATGCAAGGCCAGATCGACGGCTTCGCGGGTCGAATTTGAACCCGCGCCCGCGATCACCGGCACACGACCCCCAGCCTCCTCGATGCACCATTCCACGACCTTGCGGTGTTCGTCGTGGCTCAGCGTCGGACTCTCACCAGTTGTGCCGACCGGCACAAGCCCGTGGACTCCTTCGGCGATCTGCCAACTCACCAAACTGCGAAAGGCGGCCTCGTCGACGGAGCCGTTCTTGAATGGCGTCACCAGGGCCGTGTACGATCCTTGGAACTTCGCCTTGCTTGCCATTAGTCCGCTCCAACACGTTGCGCGGCTTCGCCGTCTGCCGATTTTGATGCTGGATCAGTCATATCGGGTCTGACGCTGCCACGAAAGGTCCACGGCTGAAGCCATGGCCGCGATTCCGCCGTTGTCGAGGCATATGATCGCAATGTCGGGGTTTTAGTGTTTTGTCCACACATTCAATGAAATAGTAAATAAGATTTTAGGGGCCTGCCTAATTCGCTGAAAAAGGGATTTGTCGTGACATCGCCTGCCCGTGCATCAAAGCTACGAACCGCGGCTTTAGGCGCGAGTCTGGTGGCGGCCGCGCTCTGGGCGGGGATCGCCCATGCGGAGAAAGTCGCCAAAAGTCCCGCGCCGAAGTCGAAACCTTCAGGCCACGCCGTTCCAAAACCCGTCTCCGGCCATGGGCACGGCAAGACCGTCGCTCCGAGCAAAAGCAAGGCCCCCGCAGCCTCGATCATTCAACCCGCCACACGTCAGCACGCCACGCTTCCCGCGCCATCGGCTCGCAATCCCGTTCCAAGAGCTGCGATGGCCGCAACGTCATCGACGTCGCGCACCGATGTCGCTGCGCTTGAGAATGTCATAGACCTTACCCACAAGAATAAATTTTCGGAGGCCACCCAGGTCCAGGCCACCATGACAGACCCGGTGGCTCGCAAGCTCGCCGAGTGGATCATCCTGCGCAGCAACGACAACGGCGCGCCGACCGAGCGCTACCGCGCCTTCCTCGACGCCAATCCGAGTTGGCCCTCGCAGACATTCCTGCGCCGGCGCGCGGAAGCTGCGCTATGGGACGACCATCGCGACGGTGCCACCGTGATGGCCTGGTTCGAAAATGAACGACCACTGTCGGCCAAGGGACGCTTTGCTCTGGCAAGCGCGCTGCTCGCACGCGGAGACCGCACCCGCGCCGAGCAATTGGTCCGCGAGGCCTGGCGGACAGATACGATGTCGGCCGCGGTCGAGGGAAAAGCGCTGGAGATGTTCGGAGCGCTGATTACGCCGAGCGACCACAAGGCACGCATGGATTATATGCTTTACGGCGAGGACCGCGAAGTCGGAATGCGTGCGGCGCAGCGTCTCGGAAGGTCGCAAGAGGCCCTCGCCAAGGCGCGAATTGCGGCCGATCAAAAATCGTCCAGCCTGCGCGCACTGCTCGAGAAAGTACCACACGAACTGCACAACGATCCTGGCTATGTCTTGGCCTACATTCAGCTACTGCGTCGTGAAGAGAAGTTTGCGGAAGCTGCGCGGCTGATGCAGAGCGCACCGCGGGATCCCAACCGACTTTACAATGTCGATCAGTGGTGGATCGAGCGGCGGCTACTCGCGCGCAAGATGATCGACGTCGGAGAATACCGCACCGCGTATCTCATCGCCCGCGACGCGGCGCTCCCCGCGCGCGATATCTACAAAACGGAACAAGAGTTTACCGCCGGCTGGATCGCTCTTCGTTTCCTGAAGGACCCCAATACGGCCGCCCGGCATTTTGCACGCATCGGCGTCGGCAGCGTCAATCCGACCGCGCTGGCGCGGGCCGGCTACTGGCAGGGTCGCGCCGCCGAAGCGGCAGGCCGGATTCAGGAGTCTCGTCGCGCCTACGCGTCGGCGGCGGAACAATCCACCAGTTACTATGGTCAACTCGCACGCGCCAAGCTCGGGCTCCCGCAGATCGAACTGCACAGCGTTCCAAGCAGCCGGTCACGGGGAATCGAGCGGCTCGAGATAGTCCGCGCCACGGAGCTTCTCTACGCTCTCGGCAAAGACGACCTCGCAATTCCGATCCTTGCCGATATAGGCGCAAACGGCGACCCCGATGCGGTGTTGGGGCTTGGCGAACTCGCCGCACGTCATGGCGACGCGCAGGGAATGCTGCTCGCCGGCAAGGCCGCGCTAAATCGCGGATTGCCATTCGATTTCTATGCCTACCCGGTCAGTGGAATGCCGCCGGTCAAATCAATTGGACCGGATGTGGAGCGCAGCATCATCTATGCGATTGCCCGACAGGAAAGCGCCTTCAATCCGTCGGTGGTCTCGCCGGCGCACGCCTACGGGCTGATGCAAGTGACGCCGGATGCTGGACGGTATGTCTGCAAGAAGTACGGCGCCAGCTTCGACCTTCATCGCCTGAAGACCGACACCGCCTACAATGCTGCACTCGGCGCAGCGGAGCTCGGCGGCCTGCTCGAAGACTATCGCGGCTCTTACATCATGACGTTCGCGGCCTACAATGCCGGCCGCGGCAGCGTCCAAAAATGGATCGCGCGTTACGGTGATCCGCGGGATCCGGGAGTCGATGCGGTGGACTGGGTCGAACTGATCCCGTTCTCGGAAACGCGCAACTACGTGCAGCGAATAATGGAGAACCTGCAGGTCTATCGCGCCCGCTTTGGCGGCGGCTCGAAGTTACAGATCGAGGCGGACTTGCAGCGCGGCGCTAACCAGTGACGTTTGGAGGGGCGGATAACGCCTCGTGCCGGGCACAGTCCACGAGGAGGAAACATCCTTGGTGATCCTCCTTGCCGGCTGCGGAACTTCGTTTGCGCAACAAGATTGAAGCGAGTGCCTGGAGCAACGGAGCCTGCGCGCAGGCCCGATCAATCCGTCCCATTCTAGAGCATTTTTGCTTCTAGCTGAATCAGAAGCGAGCTCTGGATTGTTGTTTAACGCATTTTCTTCGCGCGAACCGGCATCTACTTCGCTCAAAAACGCTAGGGACACTCCAGCAGTACCGCATCCACGCGTGAACGCCGTAATATCGGATTCTCGCCGCTATCTCCGTCGCCGATGAAGGTGTCCAGGACGCTCGCGACCCGCGGCCAAATGCGTCGGGAGGTCCTTATCAGTGGTTCAGACGATCGTCGTCCTTGTCCCGCTCAGCGGCGGCGCAGCACCTTCCTGAAACTGAGCAAACATCTGGCTTCGCCACAAAACAAAACCCCGGCGGTCTCCCGCCGGGGTTTTATGAGAGTGTATCGTCAGACGATGTGTCTTACCAGGTGCGCTGAGCGCGGAACATAACGGTCCAGATGTCCTGATCCTTCAGCTGATAATTGCCTGTCGCCTTGTAGACCGCGTAGTTGTTTGGAACATTCGCCACACCGGCGTGCTTCTGATCCAACATGGAGTAAACTCCTTCCGTCGTGAACGTCAGGTTCTTGACCGGCGTCCAGCGAAGGTTCGCACCGACCTGCGCGATGTTGAAATCGGGGTTGCAGGAGGTGAAACCCGCACCAAGGGCCCTCGGAATGGAGACACCACACATATAGGACTTGGCTTCGCCGGTGTAGCTGACCGCTGCGTAGGCGCCGAATACCGAACTGCTCCAGTGCGGACTCCAGTTGTGGGTGAAGGCGCCGCGCATGCCCCAGGTCGAGACCAGTTGAAGCTGGCCGTTGGGTGCATAGACAGAATCGGGCGCAAAGCCGAAGCCAACGCTGCTAATGCCGCTGCCGCCGTAGATGAGGTTAGCACCTGCCAAAGCGGTCATGTCCTGGATGTTGTAGCGGGTCGCACCGTTGGTGTAGACGCCCGAGATATTGATCACGTCACCCGGACCAGTCGGGATGTTCTTGATCGTCAGAGCGCCTTGACCGGCCCAACCCCACTTGCCTCCGGGACCGCCGCTGGTTTCAACGCCAGTGTAGTAAGCGGGGTTGTTATGATGCGCCGCGAGCGAGGCCTGGAACATGCCCCAGGCCTGATCGACGCGGAGCTGGCCGACGATATCCGGAAAGGTGGTTCCGCCATAGGCGCTGAGGCCGTAGCCGAGCTGGGGGGTGCCATAGAGGACGGGGCCGAAGAAGGGGGGTTGAGCATCGAGGATGGCGTTGCCGGGAGGCGCTATCCCGAGGTTTTGAATGCCGGGCTGGTAGTACGCGCTCGGATCCTGCACCCCGATCGAAGCTGATACGCCGTTGCCGAACTCTGTAGTGTAAGTGAACTGGTTCACGCCCGTGAGCGCGCCGCCACCGCCGACAAGACCGTCATAGACGTTTCCGGGATATTGCCCCCAGGGAGCACTAAACTGAGAGGCAGCTTTACCGATCGTGAAGCCAGCAAACTGGATGAAGGCGTGGAACACGCCAAGCTGGCCACCGAGTACGCCGCCGTTCGGGTTTCCGTCATACGCACTCCCGCCGACGCGCACACCTTGGTAGCCGCCCGAGGTCCAGGTGAAGACACCCTCGAAAAAGGTGCGAACCACGCCGTACTCTGTCGCGGTCCGGGTGTCGATAGTCAGGTCCGATCGCGCGCGCCAAGTGAAAGCGTTGCCCATACGGTTCTGCGCACCGGGCTGAAGCGCCAGTGTTACCTTGGAAGATCGTATTCGTATTGACGCCCAGATCGGCGCGCATATAGCCGCCGAGCTTGATGCAGGTGTCGGTGCCGGGAATGTAATAGAAGCCTGCGCCATACAGGGAGCAGACCTTCACGTATTCGACTGCTTTGGCCTTTAACGGAAGATCGGCAGCGTGAGCCCCGCTCATGACGACCAGCCCTGCCGCCGAGCCGAGGTAAAGGCTCTTCATCAAATTCATCGTCAAACCTCCAAGTTGCTCTGCAGGGCGACCGGGTCCGCTAAACGCAGCACTCAAGAGCGTTTCCCCAATTGCGGACTAACCGATAGCATTCGTGCTTGCTGACCCCCGCTCAACGCGAGGAGGGACGCAAACGGGCGACCAAACAGTGACCATCTAAAACAGAACGACTTTGGGATATGCCCCCCTCCGTCGCACGATCAGAATTACCGAACCGTCTTGCACACGCAATGAAGGAAGCTTCGAAATGGAATAAGTCGAAACGATTTTGGTGGCATGTTGCTCAAATGGCACACGCCGATCGCTTGAATTTTTTCGCTAAGCCGTTGGTTTTTAGTATATTTTTCCTTTAGCGTGTTTGAGGCGTCTAAATTGGCACATCCGCCCCACATGACACGCTGTTCGTCTCCGCTTCTCAACCATCGCAAATCATAGACACCTGATTCGAATCAGTGGATCGCCGTTTCAAAGGTGGAAAAGCTACAACGAATTCAACGTTGTATGCTGGATAATACAATGCGAAGACCTGTAATTCTGCACCGCAAATACAGGGTCAGGTGGTGCTGATCGGCATCGGCATCACGGTTCTGCGTCACATAGTCTCATGGATTCCAGTGCGACGCCTTATCTCGCGATCCTGTGCTTGCGGCTGGCGAGCGTGTCAGGCATATCGGTCATCAACGGAGCTGTGGCCGAGTGGCTGAAGGCGGCGGTTTGCTAAAGGGCTGGAGTTTGTCCCACCCCTTCCCGCTATGTGCCGAAACATCCGTTTTCATTGATGTTTCGAGATGGCAGGCCATGCGCCGTACCCTTTGATGCCATCCCGTATTTAGCAGTCCGGTGGCAATTGCGGTGGCAAAACGCCAGTCGTCTGCTTCTTACCTCATCGTCGATGCCGGCTTGCTGATCAAGCCCAACGCACCTGCTTGCGTCTTGTGTACTCCTCGAACGCCTTCCCATGTTCAGGTTCGCACCGGTAGCGCGACCAACCGTCATCGGCCTCGCCGTCGTATTCGGCGAACAGAAAGAGGTAAAGACGGAGCCGTTGGTTATCGTCGGAATTCCGCACATAGACGATCCGTTATAGGGTTGTAAAGCCCTATCGAGGGTTCGAATCCCTCCGGCTCCGCCAGTTCTGCGTAATAACATATTGTTGTTACGAAAGAATTTTATACGATTGCTTTTTCGGCCCCAATTTCGGCCCTAATGCACCCGGGGCCTTCGTATTGGGCGGCCAGATCAACTGTTCTCTGGCTCGTCGCGCCAGCGTGACGCTCCCGCTGCGTGGTGCAGGGACTTCGGGAGTTGATTTGGAATATTCCAACCCCCCGGCAGCCCACTACTGGGATTTGCGATGCCAAGAGCATCGCTATCGTTTTGGACTAAAGCCGGTCAATTTGATGCCGTAACACCCGCCCTCCGAAGGCAAAGGTCACACGTTCGATCGTGTTGGTTGAAATCAATAACTTAGTGCAAGACCTCCCGCATCGTACGGAATGCGTACGGAAAAGGCGGAGAAGTCCGCGAGATCAGCGATCTCAGCACGTTCAACCTCGATATCCGGCAATTTCGCCCAGCACGGGATCGAGCGCGGCGAACGCCCGGATTACTGCGCGCCTCTTGAATGATCGGGCGCGTCACGGTGCTCGAACCCACCTGTACTTCGCCTCACGATCTTCAGCTCGTCATCAGCACTGCGCGGATTAGAGGCGCAAGTCATTGTAACTCCGCCATTACTTTCTTCTCCGCACGTCATTCGGGTTTACCGCCCCCGATTGGAGCGTTGACCGGTCCGAAGCTCGAGCTTGGGGCTCCCGACAAAGCGAACCTCGCATAGAGCGCAGGCAAGACAAGAAGCGTCAGCAGAGTTGCGCTGATTAAGCCGCCAATGACGACCGTCGCCAATGGTTTCTGCACCTCAGCGCCTGTTCCGGTCGCGAGCCCTATTAGCTGCTTCACAAACGTGAGCATCACCAAGCCATTCTCGCGACGCCTGTCGTCCTTTGGGCGGGCTGGCCGTTCTTCGTTCGTGGCTGGCAATCGGTCGTAACGCGCAATCTGAACATGTTCACACTGATTGCGATGGGCATCGGGATCGCATGGGTCTACAGCATCGTCGCCACCGTTGTACCGGGTGTCTTTCCTGCGACTTTTAGAGCTTCACGACGGCGCCGTGGCCGTTTACTTCGAAGCCGCTGCGGTGATCACCGTTCTGGTTCTCCTCGGCCAGGTACTCGAGCTGCGGGCGCGCGAGGCGACCTCGGGTGCGATCAAAACGCTCCTAGACCTCGCTCCCAAGACGGCCCGCCGTATCCGCGCCGATGGGACCGACGAAGAAGTTCAGATCGCCGCGCTGCAGGTTGGCGATCGGCTGCGTGTCCGACCAGGCGAAAAAGGTGCCGGTTGACGGCGAAGTCACCGAGGGGCGCTCCTCGCTCGACGAGTCGATGGTGACCGGAGAATCGATGCCCGTCAGCAAGGAGGTCGGGGGCAAGGTCATCGCTGGCACCCTCAATAAATCCGGCGGCTTCGTCATGCACGCCGAGAAGGTCGGCGCCGACACTATGCTGTCTCAGATCGTACAGATGGTCGCGCAGGCGCAACGCTCCCGAGCGCCAATACAGCGTCTGGCCGATCAGGTCGCGGGCTGGTTCGTGCCGGCCGTCATCTTGGTTGCAATCGCGGCGTTCGCCGTATGGGTAGCCTACGGTCCGGAGCCGCGCTTCGCCTTCGGCCTCGTCGCCGCAGTCAGCGTCCTCATCATCGCCTGCCCTTGCGCCCTTGGTTTGGCGACTCCCATGTCGATCATGGTTGGCGTCGGGCGAGCCGCTCAAATGGGAGTTCTAATCAAGAACGCCGAAGCTCTCGAACGCATGGAGCGTATCGACACGCTGGTGATCGACAAGACTGGCACGCTGACCGAAGGCAAGCCGAAGGTGGTCACCGTGAAGGCGGCACCGAATTACACCGAGGCCGAGGTGTTGCGGCTTGCTGCCAGCGTCGAACGCTCCAGCGAGCATCCGCTTGCGGACGCGATCGTGAACAAGGCCAAGGAACGGGGCATTCAGACGACCGCGGTCCAGGACTTCGAATTGCCGGTCGGCAAGGGTGCGCTCGGGACGGTCGAGGGCAAGAAAGTGCTGCTCGGCAATGCCGCTTTCATGCGCTCTCAAGGAGTTGACACCTCCTCCATGCAAGCCGAGGCGGAACGCCAACGCGGTGAAGGCGCAACCGTCATCAACATGGCCGTGAACGGCAAGCTCGCGGGCATCATGGCAATAGCCGATCCTGTCAAAGGCTCCACGGCCGAGGCACTGCGCGACCTGGCTGCTGACGGCGTGAAGGTGATCATGCTGACCGGAGACAACCGCACCACCGCTCAAGCGGTGGCGCGACGATTAGGCATCGCCAACGTGGAAGCCGAGGTTCTGCCCGATCAAAAGAGCGCGCTGGTTGCCAAGCTGCAGAAGCAGGGTCGGATCGTAGCGATGGCCGGAGACGGCGTGAACGATGCGCCGGCGCTGGCGGCGGCCGAGGTCGGCATCGCGATGGGTACAGGGACCGACGTCGCAATGGAGAGTGCGGCGTCACGCTGCTAAAGGGTGATCTCACCGGCATCGTTCGGGCGCGGCGGCTATCGCGCGCGACGATGAGCAACATCAGGCAGAACCTATTCTTCGCCTTCGCCTACAACGCCGCGGGCATCCCGATTGCGGCCGGCGTGCTCTACCCGAGCTTCGGCCTCATGCTGTCGCCGATCGTAGCGGCCGCGGCGATGGCGCTGTCTTCGGTCAGCGTGGTTGGGAATGCTCTGCGGCTGCGGACGGCGCGGTCTTAATAACCCCGCCTCTCAGGTCAGTCCCCTGGCGATCTCCACTAGGATTATCTCGGCGTGGCTCTTCGGCCTCGCGATAAGTCTTGCTTTTGCAAAAGCCTTTCCATCTCAGCGGGCATTTAATCACGTCCCCGAACGCGCGTTGCGCATTGTGCTTTTTGTAAAGCTCGTTGACCGCGAGCTGGATGAGTTGGGAATTGTCCAGCCCCGTTGTCATATTGCACTTTGTTCAGCCAGTCCCATAGGCTGGCAATTTCGGCGGCTGCACTACTACCCCGGCTCCATCTCCTGCACGGTCAGGCCCGGCAGGTTCGCCATCCGATAAACTTCGTATCGATGCAGCACGGCCGGCGACATCGGCACGCCCAGCCTTTCTAGGCTGTCGCGGGCCGCATCAATGTGGACCTGGCTGTTGACTAACGAAGTTTAAAACGCCAAAGGCTGGTTTTCCCATGCGGCTGGCAAGGGCGGCGGTTCTCTGCACCCCGTCAAGGCGTCCTTTTCCAGCTAGAACGGTATCAACACCATGTCAGAGTGTTCAACCGCGGCGGGCGCTTCGACACTCCGCCCCCCAGTTCGTCGGCTGTGGATCCATGTTTAGGATCGTCACATTGAGGCCAGATGCGGCGCTGCCGTGGTTAGGTGCTTATGACCGTGGTTTTCCCCACGCCGCCCTTGTTGCACGAAAGTGCAATTCTTGGATTTTGTACTTGCTTCCCTTTGCGATAGTGCGCTTGCCCCCACATGCAGGATCCATACACATTCGCACTTGGAAGAGTAAAATGAACCGTTAGCCGCTGGCTCTCATTACTCTATCTCTTGTGGGATAGGGGTCGGAATCGCCGCACAGCCTGCCAGAAATCTCCTAAAGGGACTCGAAAATAGTTGCGTCAAAAAATACTAAAACGACATTACATCAATTAGTTACCTGCAGCGTTCCCATGTAATTTTCAGACTAATCATCAATACCGACGAGCTGGAACTTGATAGACCGCCCGGTTTATGAAAATCCGCCCGGTACTAACTGGAGCAATCTCATGAACGAAGCCTTCCGACACCTGGACTAACTGTGATCGCTCCTGATCCGATGGCCGCGATGGCACACAAACCTGGGCACCTTCTCCCGGGGCTCTAGCAGCGACCACGCAAACGGCGGAGCGGCCTCGATCTGCTCGCGGCGCATCTTGATAACGCCTGTCGGCTCTTTATTTTCCTCACCATGGCCGTGCCCATCAGCTTTGCCGTGACCTTGCTTGCTCGGGGGCCGGCACCGTTGCCGGGATCCTGCGCCTAAAGCTGCCTAAGAGATGTAGTTCGCGACAGAGCGGACCGCATTCGCGACCGTGGGCAAACGGCTTCCCACGGCGACCCGAAAGTCGCAACGGCAGCAAATGATCAAATGATAATGTAATGACGCGGATAGCCATCCCGCCCTCTCCAATGAGACGCAGACTGGCATCGCTTCGCCACCATTTCGGAGGCGCGCGCTCCCGCAAAACAGGAAAGGGAACAGCAGTCGATAGCATGATCACGAGGGCAATATCGCGCGCCCAGACGTCCCGCCAAAGGCGGCCGGGAGCCGAGGGTCATACCTCTACCGCTCCAGCCACAGCCTCAACTAACGCCAGTTTGGTTCGCATAAGCAGGGAGATGCCAAGGCGGAAACGGGTCGCTGAGGTTCTGCCAACCCTGCGGATTGAACCTATTCTCCGAGCTGGCAAGGCAAGCATCCAATGAGGTTCGGATGAAGGCTTCATCCATATCGGAACCGATGAACACCAGTGCTTGTCGGCGGTCGCCCCAAGTGTCATCCCATTGGCTATTGAGATGTTCTCGAAACTGAGCATCGCTTGGCCAACTCGGCTTTGGAACTGTCGCCCACCAATGACCCATGGGCTCACAGCGCCGCTGCAATCCTGCAACTGAAAGCAGGCCCACCCAATCGGGACGGGTGGCAAGCCAGAAATGTCCTTTGGCGCGTATCACACCAGGCCAGGGGCTATTAAGGAATGCCAGAAACCTGACTGGATCGAAGGGACGTCTTTCCATGTAAACGAAGCTGGATATTCCGTACTCGTCGCTCTCGGGCACATGGGCCTCAGGGCTGTAGAGCTCCTTCTTCCATAGCGGATGTGTCGAAGCCTTCGCCTCGTTGAAGTGACCGGTGTTGAGGATCGCCTCGAGAGGGACTTCACCAAAATCGGTCTCGACCTGGCACGCCTCGGGATTGAGTGCAGCGATCACTCTGCGAATTGTCGCACGGGTTGTTTCTGTCGCTTCTGATACCTTGTTGATCACTACAACGTCGGCAAATTCGATCTGCTCGACCAGAAGATCGATGAGCGTCCGCTGATCATCTGCATCCCGCAACTCGCCGCGATCGCGCAGCAGCTGGCGACTGCTATAGTCGGAGAGCAGGCTCATGGCGTCTACGACAGTCACCCTCGTGTCGAGTTTGGCGAAATCAGAAAGGGACACGCCAGCTTCGTCGCGGAAAGAGAACGTGGCCGCAATGGGAAGAGGTTCAGAAATCCCGGTCGCTTCAATCAGCAAATAGTCGAAGCGCCGTTCTTCAGCCAATCGTCTTACCTCCAGCAGCAGATCGCCGCGCAACGTGCAGCATATGCAGCCGTTACTGAGCTCCACGAGCGTTTCAGTCGTGTATGACAGGTTAGCGCCGCCGCTGCGGACCAACTCTGCGTCTATGTTCAGATGAACTCATGTCATTGACGATTACCGCAACGCGCAGGCCCTTGCGGTTCATGAGCACGTTGTTGAGCAGTGTTGTCTTCCCTGCGCCGAGGAAGCCGCTGAGCAGGGTAACTGGCAGGCGGCTGGCCTCGCTCAATCTTTCCGTCATCATCCTTAGCCAGCGAGTTGCGGACGGAACAGAACGTCTACGCCATAGCTCGTTGAGTTGAAGCTGTTGGTTGGGAAGAGGCTGCTTGATCCATATGCATACACCCCATTACCTCCGCTCGAAGCCGAGGATGGCGCAGTCAGCGGACCGTTGGTAACGGCGGAGCTAAACAGGTTGGGATCGGCGGAGTAGTTTCCTGAGGTGTGATAGGACGCCACATACGTTGTTCCTGGCGTAATGGTTACCGGCGTGGCAAAGTTGACCTGCTGCCAGCCACTTGCAGTCTCGTTGCCGAAGGTGGCGGTGGCAAGCAGGGTGCCGGTGCTTGTCCAGAGATTCGCGGCGTGGGTACCGGTATTCGACGGGGCCTTGTAGAAGCGCAGCCCGGTGATGTCGCCGGCGCTGGACGCCTGGAATTTGAACCCGAGCTCGACCGAGTTCGGATCATTGACCGATACTACGCTCGGAGTCGGATTGCTGCTGAAAAGACTTACGGTAGTCTCAGATGGCGCCTTGACGTTCAGAGAAGCAGTCGCGCTTGCCGTCCCACCCCGAACATCAGCGATGGCATAAGTGAACGACGCCGCTCCTGTATAGCCGGAGTTCGGGGTGAAAGTGACGGTGTTTGACTGCGCGTTGAAGCTTGCCGTGCCGTTGACGCCGTTGCTTACACCCGTGATGGTCAGGGCGTCGCCGTCCGGATCGGTATCGTTGGCAAGCAACGCTGACGCGGGGATCGTGATCGAGGAGTTCTGAGTAACGCTAAAGCCAAAGTCGTTCGCAGCGACAGGTGATTGGTTAGCACCGCTGCTCGCAGGGCTGAAGAGCACGTCCACCCAGTAGTTGGTGGCACCGAAGCTGCTGCTTGGGAACAGATTGCCGGTGCCGTAGGTATAGACGCCATTATTGCTCGCAGGCGCGGTGAGCGGGCCATTCACTTTAGGCGTGGTGAAATAGTTGTTCGTGGACGTGTAGCGGCCGTTGCTGTGAAAGCTTGCCACATAAGTGGTCCCGGCGGTGATCGGAGCTGGATTACTGAAGGTGACGGTCTGCCACCCACTGCTAGTTTCATTAGCGAATGTGGCGGTCGCCAGAAGCGTGCCGGAGCTGCTCCACAATGACCCCGCATGGGTGCCGGTGTCGCCAGCACCTTTGTAGTATTTGATGCCGTTGATTGTTCCGTTCACAGAGGAGGTGAACCGCAGGCCCAGATTGACCTGGGCCGTGTCCGGATCCGAGAGCAGCGCCGGGGTATCGGAAGTAGAGAACAAACTCACCGTCGGTGTGGTCACCGCCAGACTGGCTGTTGCCGTCGCTGTGCCGCCACGTCCATCGGAGATGGCGTAGCTGAAAGAAGCCGGGCCGGTGTAACCGGTGGCCGGCGTGAAGGTGACGACATTGGTCTGGGCGTTGAAGCTGACGTTGCCGTTGACGGCGCCGCTTACGCCCGTGACGGTCAGCGGATCGCCATTGGGATCAGTGTCGTTAGCCAGCAGCGACGATGCAGCAATCGTCAGAGCTGTATTCTGAGAGGTGCTGTAACCGCTGTCGGCGTTGGCAACCGGCGGCTGGTTGGCTGGGGCATTCACCGCCAGACTGGCTGTGGCCGTCGCAGTGCCGCCGCGTCCATCTGAGATGGCATAGCTGAAGGAAGCCGGGCCGGTATAGCCGGTGGTCGGCGTGAAGGTGACCACATTGGTTTGGGCATTGAAACTGACGTTGCCGTTGACGGCGCCGCTCACGCCCGTGACGGTCAGCGGATCGCCATTGGGATCGGTATCGTTGGCCAGCAGCGACGATGCAGCAATCGTCAGAGCTGTATTCTGCGAGGTGCTGTAACCGCTGTCGGCGTTGGCAACCGGCGGCTGGTTGGCTGGAGCATTCACCGCCAGACTGGCTGTGGCCGTCGCAGTGCCGCCGCGTCCATCTGAGATGGCATAGCTGAAGGAAGCCGGGCCGGTATAGCCGGTGGTCGGCGTGAAGGTGACCACATTGGTTTGGGCATTGAAACTGACGTTGCCGTTGACCGCGCCGCTCACGCCCGTGACGGTCAGCGGATCGCCATTGGGATCGGTGTCGTTGGCCAGCAGCGACGATGCAGCAATCGTCAGAGCTGTATTCTGCGAGGTGCTGTAACCGCTGTCGGCGTTGGCAACCGGCGGCTGGTTGGCTGGAACATTCACCGCCAGACTGGCTGTGGCCGTCGCAGTGCCGCCGCGTCCATCTGAGATGGCATAACTGAAGGAAGCCGGGCCGGTATAGCCGGTGGTCGGCGTGAAGGTGACCACATTGGTTTGGGCATTGAAGCTGACGTTGCCGTTGACGGCGCCGCTCACGCCCGTGACGGTCAGCGGATCGCCATTGGGATCAGTGTCGTTAGCCAGCAGCGACGATGCAGCAATCGTCAGAGCTGTATTCTGCGAGGTGCTGTAACCGCTGTCGGCGTTGGCAACCGGCGGCTGGTTGGCTGGGGCATTCACCGCCAGACTGGCTGTGGCCGTCGCAGTGCCGCCGCGTCCATCTGAGATGGCATAGCTGAAGGAAGCCGGGCCGGTATAGCCGGTGGTCGGCGTGAAGGTGACCACATTGGTTTGGGCATTGAAACTGACGTTGCCGTTGACCGCGCCGCTCACGCCCGTGACGGCCAGCGGATCGCCATTGGGATCGGTATCGTTGGCCAGCAGCGACGATGCAGCAATCGTCAGAGCTGTATTCTGCGAGGTGCTGTAACCGCTGTCGGCGTTGGCAACCGGCGGCTGGTTGGCTGGAGCATTCACCGCCAGACTGGCTGTGGCCGTCGCAGTGCCGCCGCGTCCATCTGAGATGGCATAACTGAAGGAAGCCGGGCCGGTATAGCCGGTGGTCGGCGTGAAGGTGACCACATTGGTTTGGGCATTGAAACTGACGTTGCCGTTGACCGCGCCGCTCACGCCCGTGACGGCCAGCGGATCGCCATTGGGATCGGTATCGTTGGCCAGCAGCGACGATGCAGCAATCGTCAGAGCTGTATTCTGCGAGGTGCTGTAACCGCTGTCGGCGTTGGCAACCGGCGGCTGGTTGGCTGGAACATTCACCGCCAGACTGGCTGTGGCCGTCGCAGTGCCGCCGCGTCCATCGGAGATGGCATAGCTGAAGGAAGCCGGGCCGGTATAGCCGGTGGTCGGCGTGAAGGTGACCACATTGGTTTGGGCGTTGAAGCTGACGTTGCCGTTGACGGCGCCGCTTACGCCCGTGACGGTCAGCGGATCGCCATTGGGATCAGTGTCGTTAGCCAGCAGCGACGATGCAGCAATCGTCAGAGCTGTATTCTGCGAGGTGCTGTAACCGCTGTCGGCGTTGGCAACCGGTGGCTGGTTGGCTGGAGCATTCACCGCCAGACTGGCTGTGGCCGTCGCAGTGCCGCCGCGTCCATCGGAGATGGCATAGCTGAAGGAAGCCGGGCCGGTATAGCCGGTGGTCGGCGTGAAGGTGACCACATTGGTTTGGGCATTGAAACTGACGTTGCCGTTGACCGCGCCGCTCACGCCCGTGACGGTCAGCGGATCGCCATTTGGATCGGTGTCGTTGGCAAGTAGAGACGATGCGGCAATCGTCAGGGCTGTATTCTGCGAGGTGCTGTAACCGCTGTCAGCATTAGCAACCGGCGGCTGGTTGACGCTGCCGGCTGCCGTGAACACGACATCGACCCAATAGTTAGCGGCGCCGTAAGTGTTGCTCGGGAAGATGCCGGAGGTGCTGGTGCCGCCATATGAATAGACGCCGTTGCCGCCAGCGGTCGTGGTGGATGGCGCGGTCAGCGGTCCGTTAGTCACCGCCGACGTGAAGTAGTTGTTGGTCGCCACATAGGCGCCGGTGGTGTGATAGGACGCAACATAGGTGGTGTTGGCGGCGATCGAAACCGCGGACGGCAAACTAACGGTCTGCCATCCACTAGCTGAGGTGTTGGTAAACGTGGCCGTGGCGAGGCGGGTGCCTGACGCCGTCCAGAGATTAAGAACGTCGGTGCCTGTGTCGCCGGCACTGCGATAGAATTTGAGAGCCGTGATCTGGCCGGCGGCCGACGACGTAAATTTCATCCCGACTTCGAGCTGGGATCCGTCATTAAGGTTCGTCTGCGCTGGTATGTTTGACGCGCTGAACAGGCTGACGGGAGCCGCTCCGGGCGGTGCCACCGTGAGACTGACATTTGCCGTCGCTGTGCCGCCACGTCCATCGGAGATCGTGTAGCTGAAGCTTCCTGGACCAGTATAGCCCGCGCTAGGCGTGAACGTGACGGTGTTGTTCTGTGGATTGATCTGGGTGTTGAGAACGACGGTGCCATTGACGGCTGCGCTCACTCCGGTGATGCTTAATGAAATCACCATCAGGATCGCTGTCGTTGGCGGTCAGGGTCGATGCTGCGATGGTCAAGGCCAAATCGCGTGTCGCGGTTAGCCCCCCATCATTCACGGCCACCGGCGTTCCATTGGCGGTGGAAGGATTGAACATGACATCAACCCAGTAATTCTCTCCCGAGTACGTGTTTGCCGGAAACGCGATGTTGCTGCTGTAGGTATAGACGCCATTACCATTGGCGGGAGCAGCCAGCGGACCGCTTGTCACATTATTGGTAAAGTAGTTTGGGGTTACAGAGTAGGAGCCTACATCCGTGTGATAGGAGGCGACATAAGTCGCGCCCGGCGTTAACGAGACTGGGCTGGTGAAGTTTACGCTCTGCCAGCCGCTCGCGGTCTCATTGCTAAACGTCGCCGTTGCCAGCCTGGTCCCGGTGCTTGTCCAGAGCTCGCCCGTATGTGTGCCCGTGTCCTGGCTGCTCTTGAAGAAGCGAATCCCGCTTACGCTGCCGGCTACCGAAGTCTGAAATCTCACACCGAGTTCGACGGCGCTTCTATCCGTGGCGTTGACGATGGCGGGGGTTGATGAGCCCGGAAAGAGAGTGAGGTACCCCGGCGCAGTGACGGTCACCTCGCGACCCGCTGCGGGTGCTTCAAGATTGATGCTGTCATCCACCGCGCGAGACTTAATCGTGTAGGTCCCGGCAACCTGCGGCGACCAGGTATAGCTCCACGTCTCGTCTCCGGTCGCGTTATACCAATTGAGGCCGCCGTCTGTCGAAACCTCGACGCCCGCGACCACGCCGCCACCGGTATCCGCTGCGGTGCCGGAAACTGTGACCACGCTTCCAGCACTGAAACTCGCCAGAGCATTAACGGTGGAAGTTGGAGCAGTAGAGTCCGTGGAGGCGCTACCCGCAATTAGCCCGGACTGCAGCGTCCCCGGCTGAATGTGCATATCCGCGAGCAGATTGATCATCGCCTGCTGCACGCGCGGGTCGCTGGGAGTTGGTTGCAGATCGTGATTGTCGCTCAGGCCCCACGCCCAGTAGACCGTCCCGGCGCCGAAGACCAATGCGCCGCTCGGGGCGCGGTAGAGCGTCAGATTGTGTGTAGAAACGCCATTTCCAACTGTGTTGCCGTAGTCAAGCAGATAAGTACTGACGGGGAGCGTTGTCGATGAGAGCCGGACCAGGCCGGCGGGATCGAATCCGTTGTCCGGCGCTTCATCCCACTCGTAGCCAAGATAGTTCTTCGTCAGCGTGGCTGTCTGCCCTGGCTGAAGATCAGCAACGCTCGTGTTGCGCCAGAAGCGCATATTAGCGTCGTCGTAGGGTATTGTGATTGCCTTGAGGGCGTCGGGTTGGCCGACGCCGACATCATCAACCTGGAACATCTGTCCGATCAATGCATTTTCCGGGCTTCCTCCGCCGATCGCGGGCGGGCTCAGGCGCGGATCACGGAACGTGCCGGTCCACTCATCACTTGGATCAATTGAGGCTCCTGGAGACCAGGTCTCCTTGTACGATATCAAAGTGCGGTAGTCCGTAGCGTCGCTGCTGATACTGTCGCCCCAGCGAGTGCGCCAATACATTTCGTTGCCGCTCCAGAAAGCCAAATTCACTCCTGCATCGCGAGCCGCCTGGACGTTGGTGCGCTGCTGCCCTGACCAATATTCATCGTGGCCCGCGTCGACGAAGAGCTTGTGGTTGAGGAGCAGACTGCCGTAACGGTCTGTATCCACTCCCGCCATGTAGGAGACGTCATAACCGTTCTGCTCCAGCCAGGAGATCGCAGAATATTCCGCGCCAAACAATAGTCCTGCGGACCAGAAGCTTGTCCGATGCCTCCGCGGGTCGCGATTGGCCGGTTGTAGCTCACGGCGTAGGCTCGTCCCGCACCCTGACCTGTGGCCGGACCGTTGCCGCCATAGAAATTGGCGCCGCCCCATCCATTATAAGCTTGCCAGGTCATGTCCGAGGTCTGAAAGACGACGTCGCTGGTGCTGGTGTCGTCTCTGACGATAAAAGGGATATGATTGGAACCGGCTGTTCCGTCCTGGCGCACGAGCTTTGCAATATAGACACCGGAGGCGGCATCAGCTGGAATGTCCCAGGATGACGAGACCGACCAATTGCCGGCATCGACGAGCCCAGTCGCGGCGTCACGCAGCGGCGCAGGCTGGTTCTGCACGCCGGTGTGCTGGATGGTGGCGACTTTTCGCGCCCCCATGCCGCCATAATAGCCCATGCGGTAGACGTCGATCCGATAATTTGACGAGTCCCGTATTGATCTTGAAGTCGATCCGGTTGCCCCGATTAACGCTGATGTCTGTGGCAAAACCTTCGATATTTGAACTTCCGGCGCCCTCAATGTCCCATTCGCTTTGCGGATTTCCGGGCTTCTGGTTCTCGAGAACAATTGGATTTGTGGAAGTTGCAGGCGCCGCGAGAGAGCTGGTCGACTGCGTTGTGCTGGTCCACCCCGTTGTGCTGGTCGAATCCGTTGTGGTGCCGCCCGGGAGCATGTTCGAGGCTGTAGGGGTTGAGCCCGTTGTGCTCGCCGACTCCGTTGTGTTGGCCTGCCGCCCAACAGGTGAAGTCCGCGTCGTTGTCACCGAGCCGGAGAGCTTTCCAATTGGGTTTGTTGAATTGTCGGTAGCGGTCTCAATGCCGCCCCGTCGCATGTTCCAGCCTCTAAGCGGCGCAACGGTAAGCGGCGCCACGTTCTGCCGTGATATGTCGGCGCTGATAGAGGCTCCGATGATGGCCGGTTTCAGCAGATCAGCTCTGGCAAACTGGCCGTTCAACTGCACCGGCGTCCCGTCGACTGCTTTCCGATCGAGCAAGCGCGTCGGCCCTTGGCCAGTTGAAATGTCGGTGGCGGTCTCAACGCCGCCAGGTAACATTTTGCCCGTCACACCATCACCGTACAATTGGCCGTTCAATTGCATCGGCGTGGCTGGTCTCTGATCAAGCAAGCGCGTCGGAGCAAGGAAGTAGCCGCAACCACAGATCTGAGCGACCGCTGGATGGACAGAAGAGCCGATGTTCATCGGCATCACGCTTGCGGAAGGAACTCGGCCCAGGATGACGACGGGATTTGATGCCGCTTGTTCGACCGCCGCAGCTGTCGGCAGGCCAGCCGATCCCCCCGTCGAAGCGCCAGTGAATGCTAACGCCGTCGCTGCGGCACTTGAAGGGCTCAGGCCAAGCCTTTCAACCGGCGCGGCGTGCGGCCATGCGTGCGGCACTAGCCCGTCGTTTTCGGCCTCTGAATCCGAGGTCCGAATTTTTCGCAGGAGCATCCATAGCCAAGTCTGTATTTCCAGACCAAATTGGCTCAAAGCGGTATCTTTGTACAATGAGCTCATAAAATCCTCGCAAAAA
>CAWEBX010000040.1:0-30623 GCA_963807355.1 uncultured archaeon | reverse complement strand
CGACAACGCCATGCTGAAGGACCTCAATTCAAAAAAATGGTGACCCGTCGCAAGGCGGCAGGCTGTGGCTCACCTTTGTACGAGTTTTGAGGTCAGTCAGCGGCGGGCGTGTGAAGTGATTGGGGCTGATCGATCCTCGGTGCGTTATCTCGGCCTTCGGCCTGACGACGCGATCATCGTGTCCGGCTGCGTGAGCTGGCGTCGGTACGCCGGCGCTTCGGCTATCGCCGTCTGCTTCTCATGATCCGCAGCGAAGGCGTGCTGATCAACCACAAGAAGCTGAGGCGGCTGTATGCCGAGGAGCGGCTGCAGGTTCGCCGGCGAGTTGGACGTAAAAGAGCTCTGGGAACACGGGCCCCGATGGCGTTGCCGCAGGGACCGAACCAGCGTTGGTCACTGGATTTTGTCAGCGACACGCTGACCGACAGCCGGCGCTTCCGTATCCTGGCTGTCGTGGATGACTTCACCCGGGAATGCATCGCAGGTCGCCGACACTTGTCGGGGATCCGGGTCGGTCGTGAGCTCGATGCCGCGATCGCCCGACGAGGTCGACCAACGATGATCGTCAGTGACAACGTCCTAAGAGCGGAAGGAAATAGAGAAAGCAGTCAAAGTCTCTCTGTACGCCCAGCATGCTCTCGCAGCATAGCGCTCGTCAAGTTGCAAGGTCGAACCAGGCGGCTTCCACGAGTAAAGGAAAAGATCTCGTCCATAGCAAACACAGAGTACGCCGATTGCGGCCCTCACCGTCCTCAACACGAGCTTCTGATCCAGGTGGAAGACCCAAACATTATCTACAGGGTCATCGAAGCGATGCCCTCACGGCCCTAACTGACAGAGGTTCTTCCACCTGGCACCCTCCCCTCAACGAAGGGCCGGTAGTCGGAATCGCCTTTGACGACGGCGTGGACGACACGCGCCATCTTGGCGGTAATAGCGGTCATCGCCTTGCGGCGCAGATCGGGATTGTCGCGATCTCGCCGACCAGCGTTCGAACTTGTGCCGGAATCCGTTCTCGCGCTGACGGATGGCGACCTGTCCGGCGAGCCACAGGGTGCGGCGCAGTCGCGCATTGCCGAACTTGGAAAGGCGGGTCTGGCCTCGATACTGGCCTGACTGATGTGTCGAAAGATCCAGTCCGCAGAATTTAAGAAACTGGCGATGATGATGGAAGCGGCGAAGATCTCCAGCCTCAGCAATGATCGTCAGCGCATTGATCGGCCCGATACCTGGGATTTGCCGCAGGAGCAGATAATCCTTGCTATGCCGCAGCAGTTCGTCCGCCTGCGTCTCGATCTCATTACGCTGTCGGATCAGGCTACGTGCTTCGGCAATGACCATCCGGAACATGCGGATGGCAGGTGCCTCCAGCGGCAACGGCAATCCGATTGATGTGCGCGCCGTCTCATAAATATCCATTAGAATTTGTGTCTTGCTGACTTTACGACCGACGACATCCCAGGCTCCGGCCAGAACGCCTCCTTCGTTAGCGTCGTGATACTTGCCGGCGTTGGAAAGGCATCGAGGAAAGCGAAGAACCAATCGCTGCGGCTGTTGCCCCGGAAACGATCGATCTCGGGGAAATACAGCGGCAGATAATGCGTCAGATATGGGCGCCGAATCTCGGTCTTGGCCCTGGCGATCGCTTCATGCGTCTTCGACAGTTCCTGCACGTCGTTGATGCCGGCGCGAAGCGGATCATGATAGACCTGCGTCGCCTGGATCTTGAGCATGTGCAGAATTACCTGCGCATCCTTGGGGTCATTCTTGTCCCAGCTGTTGTGCAATGCCTCCCGGGTTCGGGCGAGCGCCAGCGACGACACCAGCCGCACCTCGAAGCCGGCTTCCGCCAGGCGCCATGCGACGGGCCGGCGACATAGTTCCCGGTCGCCTCAAAGGCGCAGATCACGGAGCGGCCATACGTCTGCAGAACCTCAACCAGCCGATCATGCTCCGCACGGTTATTGAGGACCGACAGCCGGCGCCGACGTTTACGGCTAGGGGCCTCGATCAGGACTTCGTTGCAAGCCTTGGCAATATCAATGGCTACCAACACCGCATCGGCGGGTATAGCATTTGGGCTGGTCATGGTCGGTCTCTCCCGAATGGGTTGTGAACATTCGCATTCTAGAGAAACCTTGATCGGCCATGGCCACCTCAGCCGGTGCGCGCTTGCAGCGAAAGGCTGCGCACACCGCTGCTCAGTGACCTCTCCTCATTCCTTCCGTAGGTGCTACGGGACCGAGCTTACCAGCATGGCCACTCCGCGGTCGCAGCTCACACGGATCGAGGTACGACATCACCCGGCAAGCCGCAGCAGAATGCCTTCGTGGAAAGCTTCATGGGCGACTCGCGCGACGAGTTGTTGAACGAGACATTGTTCTCGTCACTCCAGCATGCTCGCGAGCTGCTTGCCGAATGGCAGGATGATACAACACCGTTCGTCCGCACAGCGGGATCGGCAACCTGCCGCCATCAACCTATGCCAGGCTAACAGCGTCCGACATGCAACAGGACGGAACGCTGCGCTGTGTCGAGGGCTCCGCGCCCCGTCCCGTTGCATCACCGAGCCACTCAGGCTCAAATGACCAAAGGATTCTTCCCATCGCTGGATGATCTTTCGGGCTCAGGTCAGTGACGGACTCTACCCATTTTTGGAGGAAGTTCAGGGGCTCAGGTCAGGCCTTAGACCGGGCTATAGCATTTTCGAGCGAATCTGGAATCCGGTTCGGCGTGAAGAAAACGCGTCAAATCAGAAGATAGAGTGTTTCACCGTTTCCATGAAGCGGTGACAGACTCTGGTCATCTCCTTGAGTAGAGAGCGAGACTTCGAAATTTCAGCGAATGAACCTAACGCCTAGCGTCCCCGGGCGTCGCCACACCACCGTGCACGAGTGCCCTTCTCTCGCGTCGCGGGAGAAGCCAACCGGAAAACGCTTGGTACAGCGCCAGCGTCATCGACAGTAATCTTGGCGCCCGCAGCCGAGAGGTCGAGCACGACGCAAGGCCTTGCAGCAAAACCGCCGTCCAGAGTGATCCAGGCCGATTGCCGGACCGACTTGCGGGCTACCCGTTTTCTTGCGGCGATCATCATCCTGCACTCCAGCGCACAGACTGTTCTTGCGACCGGAGCTATGAACATATCATCCCGCCTGCGTGGAGGGACAAATGCTTCGCAAAAAGATCGATTAGCTAAACTTGATACTAATTTTTCCTTACGCTGACCGTATGGACTTTTTCCATTTCGGAAAAGCAGTGAGATTGCGCGAAGGATTGCCTGACGCGGCACAACGAAAAAAGGCCGGCTTGCACCGGCCCTTTTCATCTGAGATCAGCCGATGCCTACTCTGCCGGCGGTAGAGCCAGCGGTTCGGCCTCCGGCGCGGACGGCACGATCGTCGCCTGTTTTTCGCGCTCGTCGAGAATCAGCTTGTCGCGCTTGACCGCAACTTCGCGGATCTTGGCCATCGACGCGCCGGTACCTGCAGGAATGAGTTGACCCACGATGACGTTTTCTTTCAGGCCCTCGAGCGGGTCCACCTTGCCGTTGACGGCCGCCTCGGTGAGCACACGCGTGGTTTCCTGGAATGACGCCGCCGAGAAGAACGAGCGGGTTTGCAGGCTGGCCTTGGTGATGCCCAGCAGAACCGGCGTTCCCGTGGCGATCTTCTTGCCCTCTTCCTTGGCCTTGAGATTGAGCCGGTCGAACTCGATCTTGTCGATTTGCTCGCCCGAGATCATGTCGGTCTCGCCCTGATCGGTAATCTCGACCTTTTGAAGCATCTGACGGACAATCACCTCGATGTGCTTGTCGTTGATGAGCACGCCTTGCAAGCGGTAGACTTCCTGGATTTCGTTGACCAGATAGGCAGCGAGTTCCTCGATACCCTTGATCGCCAGGATGTCGTGCGGCGCGGGATTGCCATCGACGATAAAGTCGCCCTTCTCGACGATGTCACCATCCTGCAGATGGATGTGCTTGCCTTTCGGAATAAGGTACTCGCGGGTCTCCTCGTCCTTGTCGACCGGCTCTATCGAGATGCGACGCTTGTTCTTGTAATCGCGGCCGAACCGGATAGTGCCGGCGATTTCCGCGATGATTGCCGCGTCCTTCGGCCTGCGAGCCTCGAACAGTTCGGCCACTCGCGGCAGACCGCCGGTGATGTCGCGGGTCTTGGCGCTCTCGGTCGAGATACGCGCCAGGATGTCGCCGGGTTTCACCTTGGCGCCAACGTCGACCGACAGAATGGCGTCGACCGACAGCATGTAGCGGGCGTCGCCGCCACGGGGCAGCTTCAGCACCTTGCCGTCCTTGCCCTTGATCACGATGGCTGGACGCAAGTCGGCTCCCCCACGCGTCGAGCGCCAGTCGATAACGATGCGCTTGGCGATACCGGTGGATTTGTCGAGCGTTTCGGAGATCGACTGACCTTCGACCAAATCTTCGAATCCGATAGTACCCTCAAGCTCTGTCAAAACCGGCCGGGTGTAGGGATCCCACTCGGCGATACGCTGGCCGCGCTTGACCATGTCACCTTCGTCAACGTGCATGCGCGCGCCGTATTGGATGCGGTGGGTTGCGCGTTCAGTGCCGTCCGCATCGACAACGGCGACGACCATATTACGCACCATCGCAACCAGATTACCTTCGCCGTTTCTTGCGATCGCCCTGTTCCTGAACGTGATCTTGCCGTCGAAGTTCGACTCGATCACCGACTGCTCGTTGATCTGCGCAGCGCCACCGATATGGAACGTGCGCATCGTGAGCTGCGTACCAGGCTCGCCAATCGACTGCGCCGCGATGACGCCGACCGCCTCGCCGTGATTGACGGGCGTGCCGCGAGCCAGATCACGGCCATAGCACTTGCCGCAGATGCCGTTGACCAGTTCGCAAGTCAGGGCCGAGCGGATCTTGACTTCCTGGATACCGGCCCGGGAGATCTGATCGACATGGCTTTCTTCCATCAAGGTGTTACGCTTGACTACCACCTTGTTATTCGCGGCATCACGGATGTCATCGCAGGCCGTGCGGCCCAGGATGCGCGATCCTAGTGACGCCACCACCGTGCCGGCATCGACGATAGCGCGCATCTTGATGCCGAGCTTGGTGCCGCAGTCGTCCTGGGTGATGATGCAGTCCTGCGCGACGTCGACCAGACGGCGGGTCAAATAGCCCGAGTTTGCGGTCTTCAACGCGGTGTCTGCGAGACCCTTGCGGGCGCCATGGGTCGAGTTGAAATATTCGAGAACCGACAACCCCTCCTTAAAGTTGGAGATGATCGGCGTCTCGATGATCTCGCCCGACGGCTTCGCCATCAGGCCGCGCATGCCGGCGAGCTGACGCATCTGGGCGGGCGATCCGCGCGCGCCGGAATGCGCCATCATGTAGATCGAGTTGATCTGGGCCTCGACGCCCTTGGCGTCCTTCTTGGTCGAAGAAATTTCCTTCATCATCTCCTTGGCGATTTCCTCCGTCGCCTTGGACCATGCGTCAACGACCTTGTTGTACTTCTCGCCATGCGTGATCAGACCATCGTTGTACTGCTGCTCGAAATCCTTCGCCAGCGTACGCGTGGTGTCGACGATCTTCCACTTTCCATGCGGGACCACCATGTCGTCCTTACCAAAGGAGATTCCGGCCTTGAACGCATTGTAGAAGCCAAGCGCCATGATCCGGTCGCAGAAGATCACCGTCTCCTTCTGACCACAGTGGCGATAGACTTGATCGATCACGCCGGAGATTTCGCGCTTGGTCATCAGCTTGTTGATGACGTCGAACGAGATCTTCGGCGACTTCGGCAGCACCTGGCCGAGCATGACGCGGCCGGCAGTGGTTTCGATCAGACGCTTGACCGGCTCGCCATCCTCGCCGATCACATCCCAGCGATACTTGATCTTAGTGTGAAGATGGATGACGCTGGAATGCAGCGCGTGCTCCAGCTCAGCCATATCGCCGAACACCTTGCCCTCACCGGGCAAGCCCTCACGCATGATCGAAAGATAGTAAAGACCGAGCACGATGTCCTGGCTGGGAACGATGATCGGCTGACCGTTCGCCGGGTGCAGGATGTTGTTGGTCGACATCATCAGCACGCGCGCCTCTAGCTGCGCCTCGAGCGAAAGCGGAACGTGGACGGCCATCTGGTCGCCATCGAAGTCGGCGTTGAAGGCGGCGCAAACCAGCGGATGAAGCTGAATGGCCTTGCCTTCGATCAGAACCGGCTCGAACGCCTGAATACCGAGCCGGTGAAGCGTCGGCGCACGATTCAGGAGCACCGGGTGCTCACGAATGACCTCATCGAGAATATCCCAGACCTCGGGACGTTCCTTTTCAACGAGTTTCTTTGCCTGCTTCACGGTCGTAGACAGACCCTTGGCATCGAGCCGCGAATAGATGAACGGCTTGAACAGTTCCAGCGCCATCTTCTTCGGCAAGCCGCACTGGTGCAGCTTCAGTTCGGGACCGACGACAATGACGGAGCGGCCGGAATAATCGACCCGCTTGCCGAGCAGATTCTGGCGGAAGCGCCCCTGCTTGCCTTTCAGCATGTCGGCGAGCGACTTCAGCGGCCGCTTGTTTGCGCCAGTGATGACGCGGCCGCGACGGCCGTTGTCAAACAGCGCATCAACCGCTTCCTGAAGCATTCGCTTCTCGTTACGGATGATGATGTCGGGCGCACGCAGCTCCATCAGCCGCTTTAGACGGTTGTTGCGGTTGATGACGCGGCGATACAGATCGTTGAGGTCGGACGTGGCGAAGCGGCCGCCGTCGAGCGGCACCAGTGGACGCAAGTCCGGCGGAATCACCGGCACCACGGTGAGAATCATCCACTCCGGCTTGTTACCGGAGAAGCGGAAGGCTTCGACGATCTTCAGGCGCTTGGCGAGCTTCTTGTGCTTGATATCGGACTCGGTCGCCTGCATCTCCGCGCGCAGTTCCGCCTCAAGCCTCTCGAGTTCAAGGCCCTTCAGCAATTCCCGGATCGCTTCGGCGCCGATCATGGCGGTGAAGCTGTCCTGGCCGTATTCGTCCTGCGCGCGAAGGTATTCCTCTTCCGACAGCAACTGACGGTCCTTGAGCGCAGTAAGACCGGGCTCCAGAACGACGTAGTATTCGAAGTAGAGAATGCGCTCGAGATCCTTCAGCGTCATGTCGAGCAAAAGGCCGATGCGAGAGGGCAGCGACTTCAGAAACCATATGTGGGCAACGGGTGCGGCCAGCTCGATATGACCCATGCGCTCGCGGCGCACGCGCGATAGCGTCACTTCGACCGAGCACTTCTCGCAGATGATGCCCTTGTATTTCATCCGCTTGTACTTGCCGCACAGGCACTCGTAGTCCTTGATCGGACCGAAGATGCGCGCGCAGAACAGGCCGTCACGCTCCGGCTTGAACGTGCGGTAGTTGATCGTCTCCGGCTTTTTGATCTCGCCGTAGGACCACGACAAAATTTTCTCCGGCGACGCGATCGAAATCCGGATCTGGTCGAAGACCTGGGCCGGAGTCGTCGGATTGAATAAATTCATTATTTCTTGGTTCATGGTCTTCTCCTCGACGGCCGCGTTCCGGATGCTGCGCGAGCCGAGATCCGGTGCGCTGCCGATCCGGAACCTCCACGGTCCGCGGAATTCGTTGCGGTCCCGGTTTTGCGACGCCTCGCTGTGCGATGCGCCGCGCCGGGAATAGGCGTTCTCAAACTGCTACTCGGCCGCCTCGGACATGCCGCCGACCTTGGAGTTGTGCAGATCGACATTCAGACCCAGTGAGCGCATTTCCTTGACCAGCACGTTGAACGATTCCGGAATGCCTGCCTCGAAAGTATCGTCGCCTCGCACAATGGCCTCATAGACCTTGGTACGGCCCGCGACGTCGTCCGACTTCACCGTCAGCATTTCCTGGAGCGTGTACGCCGCGCCGTAAGCCTCGAGCGCCCACACCTCCATTTCGCCGAAACGCTGGCCGCCGAACTGCGCCTTGCCGCCCAGCGGCTGCTGGGTGACGAGCGAGTAAGGTCCGATCGAGCGCGCGTGGATCTTGTCATCAACAAGGTGGTGCAACTTGAGCATGTAGATGTAGCCCACCGTTACCTTGCGATCGAACGAGTCACCGGTCCGTCCGTCATAGACGGTCGACTGGCCCGACCTGTCCATGCCAGCGAGCTCGAGCATCTGCTCGATATCGGTTTCCTTGGCGCCGTCGAACACCGGCGTTGCGATCGGCACGCCGTGGCTCAGATTGCGGCCGAGCTCGACGAGTTCATGATCGTTGAGCGATTTGATGGTCTCGTTGTCGCCATAGACCTTCTTGAGCGTCTCCTTCAGCGGCTTGGTTTCCTGCTTCGCGCTCGCGAGATAGGCATCGACGGCCTGTCCGATCCGCCTGCCAAGGCCGGCACATGCCCAGCCGAGATGCGTTTCGAGAATCTGACCGACGTTCATGCGCGAGGGCACGCCGAGCGGGTTAAGCACGATGTCGGCGTGGGTGCCGTCCTCGAGGAACGGCATGTCCTCGATCGGAACGATCTTCGACACCACACCCTTGTTGCCATGACGACCAGCCATCTTGTCGCCAGGCTGAATCTTACGCTTCACGGCGACGAAGACCTTGACCATCTTCATCACGCCGGGCGGCAACTCGTCACCGCGCTGCAACTTTTCGACCTTGTCGAGAAAGCGCTGCTCGAGGCCCTTCTTCGACTTGTCGTACTGCTTCCGCATGGCCTCGATCTCGGCCATCAGCTTGTCGTTTGGCGATGCGAACAGCCACCACTGCGACTTCGGATATTCCTCCAGCACCGACCTGGTGATCTTGGTATCCTTCTTGAAGCCCTTCGGGCCGGCAATGCCCTGACGGTTTTCGAGCAGATCAGCGAGGCGACCGTAGACGTTGCGGTCGAGAATCGCCTGCTCGTCGTCGCGGTCCTTGGCAAGACGCTCGATTTCTTCCCGCTCAATTGCCAGCGCACGCTCATCCTTGTCGACACCGTGGCGGTTAAAGACGCGGACCTCGACAATCGTGCCCTGCACGCCCGGAGGCACGCGCAAGCTGGTATCGCGAACGTCGGAAGCCTTCTCGCCGAAGATCGCGCGCAACAGCTTTTCTTCCGGAGTCATCGGGCTTTCGCCCTTCGGCGTGATCTTGCCGACCAGGATGTCGCCCGCGCGGACCTCGGCGCCGATGTAGACAATGCCGGCTTCATCGAGGTTCTTCAGAGCTTCTTCCGACACGTTCGGAATGTCGCGGGTGATTTCCTCGGGACCCAACTTGGTGTCGCGGGCCATCACTTCGAATTCCTCGATATGGATCGAGGTGAAGACGTCTTCCTTGACGATCCGCTCCGAGAGCAGGATCGAGTCCTCGAAGTTGTAGCCATTCCACGGCATGAACGCGACCAGCACGTTGCGGCCGAGCGCGAGTTCGCCGAGATCGGTGGACGGACCGTCCGCGATGATGTCGCCCTTTTTGACGATATCGCCGACCTTCACCAACGGACGCTGGTTGATGCAGGTCGACTGGTTCGAGCGCTGGTACTTCATCAGACGATAGATATCGACACCCGACTTGGTCGGATCGAGATCCTCGGTGGCGCGGATAACGACGCGGGTGGCGTCGATCTGGTCGATGACGCCCGAACGGCGCGCCGCGATCGCGGCGCCCGAGTCGCGGGCGACCACGCCTTCCATGCCGGTGCCGACGAAAGGCGCCTCCGCGCGCACCAGCGGCACCGCCTGACGCTGCATGTTCGAGCCCATCAGCGCGCGGTTGGCGTCGTCGTTCTCAAGGAACGGAATGAGCGCCGCAGCGACCGAGACGAGCTGCTTCGGCGACACGTCCATGAAGTCGACCTTGTCCGGCGTCACCGGCAGCACCTCGCCGGCATGACGGCAGACCACGAGGTCCTCGGTGAAACGGCCGCGGTTGTCGAGCGGCAGGTTGGCCTGCGCGACGTGATAGCGGCCCTCCTCCATCGCCGAGAGATAGACCACCTCGTCGGTGACGCGGCCGTCCTTCACCTTGCGATACGGTGTCTCGACGAAGCCGTATTTGTTGACGCGCGCAAACGTCGCGAGCGAGTTGATGAGGCCGATGTTCGGACCTTCCGGCGTCTCGATCGGGCAGATGCGGCCGTAGTGCGTCGGATGCACGTCGCGCACCTCGAAGCCGGCGCGTTCGCGGGTCAGACCGCCCGGCCCGAGCGCCGACAGGCGGCGCTTGTGGGTGATCTCCGACAAGCGGGTTGGTCTGGTCCATGAACTGCGAGAGCTGCGACGAGCCGAAGAACTCGCGCACCGCGGCAGCCGCGGGCTTCGCGTTGATCAGATCCTGCGGCATCACGGTGTCGATATCGACCGAGGACATCCGCTCCTTGATGGCGCGCTCCATGCGCAGCAGGCCGATGCGGTACTGATTTTCCATCAGCTCGCCGACCGAACGCACGCGACGGTTGCCGAGATGGTCGATGTCGTCGATCTCGCCCCTGCCGTCGCGCAGGTCGACCAGCGTCTTGATGACCGCCAGAATGTCTTCCTTGCGCAGCGTGCGATAGGTGTCCGGCGCATCAAGTTCGAGGCGCATGTTCATCTTGACGCGGCCGACCGCGGACAGGTCGTAGCGCTCGCTGTCGAAGAACAGCGACTGGAACATGTTCTGCGCCGACTCCAGCGTCGGCGGCTCGCCCGGACGCATCACGCGATAGATGTCGAACAGCGCGTCCTCCCGCGTCATGTTCTTGTCAGCGCTGAGCGTGTTGCGGATGTAGGGGCCGACGTTGACATGGTCGATGTCGAGCAGCGGCAATTCCTTGTAGCCGATCTCGTTCAGCGCCTTGAGGCTCTTCTCGGTGATCTCCTCGCCCGCTTCGGCGTGGATTTCGCCGGTCTTTGGGTTGACCAGATCCTCGGCAAGATACGAGCCGACCAGTTCCTCGTCGCTCATGCGCAGCGCCTTCAGCCCCTTCTCCTGGAGCTGGCGGGCGGCGCGAACCGTGAACTTCTTGCCGGCCTCGAGCACGACCTTGCCGGAGTCGGCATCGATCAGGTCGTTCAGCGTGGAATAGCCACGAAAGCGAACCGGATCATAGGGCACGCGCCAGCCGTCCGAATTGCTTCCGGATTTGGCGCGCTTGTACATGATCTTCTTGTAGAACGTGCTCAGGATCTCCTCGCCGTCGAGGCCGAGGGCGAACATCAGCGACGTCACCGGAATCTTGCGGCGACGGTCGATGCGCGCGAACACGATATCCTTGGCGTCGAACTCGATGTCGAGCCATGAGCCGCGATAGGGAATGACGCGCGCGGCGAACAGCAGCTTGCCGGACGAATGGGTCTTGCCCTTGTCGTGATCGAAGAACACGCCGGGCGAACGATGCATCTGCGAGACGATGACGCGCTCGGTGCCGTTGACGACGAAGGTGCCGTTCATTGTCATGAGCGGAATGTCGCCCATGTAGACATCCTGCTCCTTGATGTCCTTGACCGAACTTCGCGCCGGTTTCCTCGTCGATATCGAACACGATCAGGCGCAGCGTCACCTTCAGCGGCGCGGCATAGGTCATGCCGCGCTGGCGGCACTCGTCGACGTCATACTTCGGCGCTTCGAATTCGTAGCGAACGAACTCGAGCATCGAGGTGCTCGAAAAGTCCGTTAATCGGAAACACCGACCTGAAAACCGCCTGCAGGCCCTCGTCGAGCCGGCCACCCTCCGGTTCATCGACCATCAGGAACTGGTCGTAGGACGCCTTCTGAACCTCGATCAGGTTCGGCATCTCCGCAACTTCCCGGATATGCCCGAAGAACTTGCGAACCCGCTTGCGACCGGTGAACGTCTGCTGCACCATCGTGGCCTCTCATGTCGTCGCCCGTGAGGGGCGAACCTTCCGAAGCGCGATTGCATCGCCTCCGGGTTGAATCTCGGAACGCTCTTCAAGAGCGGCACGCAAATGTCAGGACTTAAATCCTGAACTCGAACGCCAGGCTCGCAGAACGCAAAACGACGTGCGAGGTACAGGGATGCACCCGCCCGTCAAAACCATATCGCAACGGACCGAAAAAGCCCGAAATCGCTACTCTCCCAACAGCTTATGAGAGAACGCCGCCGTTCCCGTCATACGCTGTGCTTTCGTGCTGCCGTCCCGATATGGGATGGCAATCATGGAGATTCGAGGGACGCTCCCCTGAATTTCCACACTTTCCTGTGTACAACCGGCCAGAGCAAAGCTTGGCAGTTGTGGCCGGATGGAGCACGCTCGCGTCCATCCGGGAAATCTCGTTACAACCTACCGCCTCCTTTGGGCAAGGCCGTCCCGGCCATCCACGCCTTTGCGAAGCGATCCCCGGATCTCGTTGACGCTCGCCAAACTGAGAAGGAAACCGGATCTCGCTCAAGACTGCGGTTACTTAATTCAACCTTGGCGCCGGCCTTCTCGAGCTGCGCCTTGATTTTCTCGGCTTCGTCCTTGTTCAACGCCGTCCTTGACGGGTTTGGGTGCACCTTCGACGAGGTCCTTGGCTTCCTTGAGGCCGAGACCCGTGATGGCGCGAACTTCCTTGATGACCTCGATCTTCTTGTCACCGGCGGACGCGAGCACGACCGAGAACTCGGTCTTCTCTTCAACCGCAGCGGCACCGCCGCCAGCACCCGGCGCCGCCGCAACCGCAACCGCGGCAGCCGCCGACACGCCCCACTTTTCTTCGAGCAGCTTCGCCAGTTCCGCAGCCTCGAGCACGGTCAGCGCCGAGAGGTCATCCACGATCTTCTGTAAATCAGCCATCGATCTGTTCCTTTAACGTATTGGTTCGAACCAGATTTAACTTGCGAAGGGCCTCACGCCGCTTCGCTCTTTGAGGCATAGGCCTGAACGACGCGCGCGAGCTTGGCCGCGGGCGCAGTCGAGAGCTGAGCGATCTTGGTCGCCGGCGCCACCAGGAGGCCAACCAGCTTGCCGCGCAGTTCATCGAGTGACGGCAGCGAGGCCAAGGCCTTGACGCTGTCGACGTTCAGAACGGTTTTACCCATCGAACCGCCGAGAATGACGAAGTTTTCATTCGTCTTGGCGAATTCGACGGCAACCTTCGGCGCCGCCACCGGATCGTTGGAAGTCGCGATCACGGTCGGCCCCTTCAGCAGGGAGCCGATGGCAACGACGTCTGTGCCTTCAAGAGCAATTTTGGCGAGACGGTTCTTCGAGACCTTCACCGACGCACCCGCCTGCTTCATCTGCATACGCAGCTTCTGCATCTGGGCCACGGTAAGGCCGGAATAATGAGCGACGACCGCAACGCCCGTGGTCTTGAAGACCTCGTTCAGCGCCTCGACCGCCTCTTTTTTTGCCGCTCGTTCCACAGCAAGCTCTTTCCGTTTGGCGACCTTTGTCTCAAGGCTGAGGCCGCCGGGTTATACCCATCGTCCCGCCCAAAACCTGATCCCAAAGCACTTGTCCCACAAGACACCTGCCTCAAGACACACGCCGGGCGCGACGACAATTCAGTAGCCTGCCCTCCCGAGCCTGACGGCCTGGCGGCCGGATGGCACGGGGTGTCGAGGTTCGAACCCAATTCGCAGTCACCGCTTGCCGCGATGAAAAGCGAAACCCGGTCTTCACCCGTCTATGCAGGCTATGCAATTAAGCCATTGGACAAACTTGCGTTCGGCCGTCGGCGCCTGCAGTCTCGGACAGGACGGGATCAACAGCACCGTCCCTGACGGGACGATCGAAGACCCCTGTTCGCACCCGTCGTCCCAGCCAAATTGGCATCCTGTCCTCGAACATCCGAATGGACATGCGGAAAGGAAAGATCTCCAATCTCATTGGGTTTTTGGAAGCGAACACCGCCGTGCCAGCGAGAGCCAGCACGTCCGGAGCGTGGTGTTTAACGAATCTTTGCCACGCTGCCAAGTTCTAAATCATGCAATTTTCCGGCCAGCTTCAGAAAAGCTCGCACCGCACTCGACCGACGTCAACGGGACCGCCTGCCGCGCGGTCAAGAAAAATCAAGGCAGGTCCGGAAAACTCCGATCCCGCCTTGCTTGTCGCAAGATTCTCGGCCTCAGCCGAGCACGGTTCCCGGCTCGACCTTGACGCCCGGTCCCATGGTCGAGGACACTGCAATGCGCTGGATGTAGGTGCCCTTGGCGCCAGCCGGCTTGGCCTTCGCTACCGCATCCGCCAACGCCTTGATGTTCTCGACGAGCTTCTCTTCCGAGAACGAAGCCTTGCCGACACCGGCCTGCACGATACCGGCCTTCTCGACGCGGAATTCCACCGAACCGCCCTTGGCACCCTTCACGGCGCCGACGACATCCATGGTCACCGTACCGATCTTCGGGTTCGGCATCATGCCCCGCGGACCGAGCACCTTGCCGAGACGGCCGACCAGCGGCATCATGTCCGGCGTGGCGATGCAGCGATCGAATGCGATCGTACCGCCCTGCACGGTCTCAACCAGATCTTCCGCACCGACGACGTCCGCGCCTGCTGCCTTGGCTTCCTCGGCCTTGGCACCGCGCGCAAACACGCCCACGCGCAGCGTGCGGCCGGTGCCGTTCGGCAGACTGACGACGCCGCGCACCATCTGGTCGGCGTGACGCGGATCGACGCCGAGATTCATGGCGATCTCGATCGTCTCGTCGAATTTTGACTTAGCGCGTTCCTTGATCAGCTTGATCGCCTCGGCGATCGGGTAAAGTTTTTCCCGATCAATGCCTTCGCGAGCCTTCTTCAAACGTTTTCCGGTTGCCATGGTTCGTTACTCCGCCACCTGAAGGCCCATCGAGCGGGCAGAGCCCTCGACCATGCTCATGGCCGATTCGACGGTGTCGCAATTGAGGTCCTTCATCTTCTTCTCGGCGATCTCGCGCACCTGCGCCTTGGTCACCTTGCCGGCGGAATCGCGGCCCGGCGCCTTTGAACCGGACTGGATTTTCGCCGCCTGCTTGAGGAAGTAGGACATCGGCGGGGTCTTCATCTCGAAGGTGAAGGAACGATCGGCATAGATCGTGATCACCACCGGAATCGGCGTGTTCTTTTCTTCCTTCTGCGTCTGGGCGTTGAACGCCTTGCAGAATTCCATGATGTTGAGACCGCGCTGACCAAGCGCGGGACCGATCGGTGGCGACGGATTCGCCGCACCGGCCGGTACCTGCAATTTCAGGTATCCGGTCACTTTCTTTGCCATGCGTCACTCCTGTTGGTGGTTACGGCTTGAGACGGCTGGCAACCGCCCTCACCTCCCACGGCTTCCGCGGAAATCCCTTCCCGCACGTCATGGCCGGGTTCGTCCCGACCATCCACGTCTTCACAACCGTTCCACGACGAAAGACGTGGACGCCCGGCGGAACGCCGGGCAGACGGCTAAACCTTCTCGACCTGGCCGAACTCCAGTTCGACCGGCGTCGCCCGACCGAAAATCGACACCGCGACCTTCACGCGGGAGCGCGCCTCGTCGATTTCCTCCACCACACCGGAGAACGATGCAAACGGCCCGTCGGCCACGCGAACGTTCTCGCCGATCTCAAATGACACCGACGCCTTGGGCCGCTCCACGCCTTCCTGCACCTGATGCATGATGCGCATGGCCTCGGCTTCCGAAATCGGCATCGGCTTGTTTTCTGCGCCGAGGAAGCCTGTGACCTTCGGAGTGTTCTTGATGAGATGGAACGCCTCGTCGGTGAGGTTCATCTTTACCAGGACGTAACCCGGGAAGAACTTGCGCTCGGTATCGACCTTGCGGCCGCGCCGGACTTCCGTGACCTTCTCGGTTGGCACCAGCACCTGCTCGAAGAGATCCTCAAGCCCCCGCTGCTTGGCCTGCTCCCGAATCGACTCCGAGACCTTTTTTTCGAAATTCGAATAGGCGTGGACGATATACCAGCGCATGCTCATTGGTTCAGTCCGTGCGCGTCGTTCGTGTCATTAATGAAGGCCTAGCACGAACGTGATGAAAACGCGGATAATTTGATCCGTGAAGAAGAAGAAGATCGACGCCAGTGCCACCATCAGGAACACCATGATCGTTGTAACCGTGGTTTCGCGGCGCGACGGCCAGGTGACCTTCGCGGTTTCCGTACGCACTTCCTGCAGGAATTTGAACGGGCTGAAAGCCATCGTTGATAATCCGCGTTCGTTTGTGCCGGTCTGGTTTCGGAGATCCGGACAGCCTCTCTCGAGCGCCCAACCCTCTATTTGAGAGTAGTCGCCCAACGGGCTCGACTGTCCGGGAATTCAGGGCTGCGTCGGATGTCCGTAAAACCGGGCCAACAGCAGGTGCCGCTATCTACTGCTGGCGACTGGAAAGGTCAAGGGATGGTCAGCAGTCCTGCTAAGCAACAATGCTTGGGGACGATTGGAGATGCACGATTGACTGGCAGGAGTGGCGGGCTACCCCCAGCGAGCAATATCAATGGGTGCGACACAATACCGGGGCTCAGAGACCGCGCGGAAACCCTTGTAAACCCACGCAATTGTCGCACCTTTCCAATCGTACAGCGCGACGATGGCTGGTTTGCTCTCGGCTGGGGTGATGACGCACCTGGCCCCTTCCCGTCCCGCGCGTTCGCCGCTGCCGTCGCCACCGGGAGTGCCGCATGAGGCGCTCCGGCAGGGTGAAATTTTTCGACGAGCAGAAGGGCTACGGCTTCCTTCACCAGGATGGCGGCGCGGGCGAAATCTTTTTCCATCGCGTCGATTTGCAAGAATCCTGTCGCGTGGATGGCGAGCTAAGGCTTTGTCCTGACGATCTGGTCGAGTTCGAGGTTGTCGACACGGGCCGCGGTCCGCGAGTTGTCGACGTTTCTACCAGGGAGGGCCGACATGCACCGGCCTCCTGACCCCCAAATGCGAAGCCCCGCCGCGGGAAACGGCAGGGCCAATCGCAAATTGCAGTGCTCGACACCACAAGTCTCAAAATACTCCCCGGATGAAATTGAGACAAGTATCGACGTCTACTTCGGCCGAAATTTTCTTGGCACGATAGATCAGGTCGACGGACTGCATTATGTGCGATCCGCCGATGGCACTGACCTCGGCACCCACAAAACACGGACTGCCGCAGCTCGAGCATTTAGCGAGGGCGCGCGCGACTGACCGAACACCGCGTTCGGTCAGCCGTGGCGTCCTCGATTGCGGGTCTGCTCGGTGGCTCCCGCCGCAATCAACGAAACACGGTCGACCGTCGCGAGAATAGCGACAGGTCGAGATCGGCCATGATCCTGTCGCCGGAGCGCGCAAGCGGCCGATGATGAATGACCGCAAGGCGCCGCACCTCAAAGCGGCAGCGCGCCGAGCGCTACACCCGCCAGCCGGGTCGGAATTCAAGGCGGTATCCCGTGGCCCATAGGGACCGCACCCAAACGGTATCTGCGCAACCCGCAGAACGGTCGAGGGCATCGAAGCGCGCCGCCGGAATGACCATCCGGATCGCGCCCGATGTGAGAGAGCCGAAAAAATCTCTCGGAGACGTCGCGGGGACAACGCGGCGTGCCGGCGACGGCAAAGGGGAGCGAGTATCCGGCCTTGGCGTCAAACCCTTGGCTCTGCTTGGTCAGCAGCCGTGGTAGCGAGAGCATAGCGTGGGGAGAAAGGGCGGAGCTATGGACAATCGGTGCAACCTACAAGGTCGATAAATAATTCGGCCCAATCAAAAGCCGCCATCCATTTCTTACCGGGAAGCAGCATAACGACTGATCCACTCTATCGCTGGGGGGCAAACTGCAAACCAAACTTAGGGGATGCAAATTCTTGAGGCGCAGAAAACGATACCCAGCCTCTATAACACCCCCAGTCCCCTCTCTCCCGCGTGTTTAAAGAGGAAAAGGAAGGTCGGGCGGCTGGGAATTCAGGCGCGATGAGGAAGTGCGCGCGTTCATACATACCCAAGAGAAGTTCTGATCCCTTACGGCTTCGAATTGTTGTGCGCCTGCGATCCTCGAGCAACGCGACTGGATCATGAGATCGGGAGAGGTTGTTTTTGCCGGTCCTAAGCACAGATGCGCGCGTAATAAAAACCTTCAAAAGAAAACGGCCCCAGGCGGGGTAACCCGAGGCCGTTAAATACCGGATGGTGCGTTGGGGGAAACGTCGATCCGGCTGGGTGATTAAACTCGCTGCGCTGGAGGTTGTTCCGGGAGCGCCATCCCGGGCCGCAGTTTTTTGGATGGTCTCGGCGGCCGTCGTCCGCCAAGGCGCCTGCACGGCCCGCCGATTGCAGCGGTCGTGGCCCTGCCTCCGCCCAGCGTGCATAAATCAAGAATTGTGCACAAAATCATTGTATTGAATTTGCTTGGGTTATTCTGTGCAGAAATCAGGTGCGAAAGTGGAGGCACACAAGGGCGCTTCTTGGCTACGGAAGAGTATCGTCTGACGGCAGTCCCTGACGGCGTAAGTTGCTGAACTCAAGGCCGCCGGCTGCAACGAGATCTTCCAGGAGAAGATCAGCCGGTGCGCTGGCGGATCGGCCGGAAGGTCGGCGCATTTTGATCGGCCGTTGCAGGGCGATGTCCTGGTCGTCACTCCCTAGATCGATCGCGCGATCCGACCAGGACCTGCTTAACCCTGGGACGCTGTTGCCGATAAGGGAGCCGGGTTCAAATCACTGATCTGGGCCGATTACCACCACGCCGCATGGCAGGTTGATGTTGACCGTCCTGTCCGCGGTGGCCAGTCGCCGAGTTCGAACGGGAGGATCCGTAGGCTCGCACCCAGCGCCTCCAACGGCCGCGAGCGTGCCGTTGCCAAAGGGGTGGTGATGGCAAGCCTACCTCACGCACCACAGCAGCGCGCCTCCAGGAAGCTGCGCGCCGCCGGCAGAGCTATCGGCATATTTCCGAAGCGTGGGTCACCGAGCTGCAGATGCCAAGGTTCGACGCGAAATCGATCCAGCGCATTTTGGATCGTGCTGAGTCGCCTCAAACGTCGACATCGGCCGCAGTTGCCACGTCAGCCACGCACCATCAGGCCGCCGGAGGGCGCCGGGTTGCCGCTCTGTTCGCGGCCTCGATACGCCTTCCGGCCCCAGAACCGTGATTTACAACACGCGCTCTTGCCGATCCGCCTGTGCAGGACTATGCCGTCGGTGGGTTGATCGAACCGGCCTCTCGCGCCACCAACTCCGTAGCGACCAGCGCCGACAGTGCCAGTGCCCGGCCGGGCCAGTGCCGACAGTGCCAGTGTCTCTGCGGCCAGAGAAAGCGAGCATCAGCCTCCGCGCCCCCACGCCGGCAAGCGCTTGCGCGGCGCGGTGGGCGCGGTCAACGCAAATGGGGAACTCCTCCCACCCACGTGCATTGTAAAGCCCGGACGGTTCCTGGCGGGGGCCTTCCCACCTAGCCCGCCCTCGGCGGGCTTTTCTTTGAAACCACATCACTTCGCCTGCATTAAATAGCCGGAACGGTTGATCGGCCGGAATCCCCGATCTCCCGTTCCCAAAAGGCCCGCTGTTAATCCGCCGGCGGGCCTTTTGCTGTGAGCCGCACAACCGCTCCTTCACCTCAATCGGGCTCTTGTGGTTGGGGGCTCTCCTCCCGCGCTCGGCATTGAGCGCTCGGAACGGGGAGCTCTTGCACCCGTGACTCCCAAACCCGAATTGACCCCTGTCACGCTACAAATCCGGCGGGCCTTTCGCTCGCATCGATCGAGGCGATCTGTCGTCCCGCAATAGTTGCTAAAGCCATGTAGATGATCTGGCGGCGCCAACAGCGCGCTTTTGATCGCGACGATCAACACAAGATCAACAGGACTGGTGTTGAATATTGCACGATCTCGCAATGATCTCACGCTCTTGCATTATTCCTGCGAAATCTGAACTTTAACTCTGCATGTTTGCTGCCATCACGTCGCGATGATGCACGCAACTCGCCGCAACACCGCACCAGCGCGATCCACCTCTCGCGATAAAGTCTCGAACGGTCGCCTGCTGAAGAATGTAGACCTGCGATCGAGCTCGGCTCGCCGCTTTCGTGATCTTGTCCGCTCCTATGAAGCCGAACTCGGCGGCGAATTGTCGGAAGCCGAACGCAGCCTGGTTCGGCAGGCCGTTGCGCTGCAGCTTCAGGCGGAGCGGCTGCAGGAAATGATCGTCCGCGGCGAAGCCGTCGATTCCGATTTATTGATCCGTGTCTCCAGCACCAGCAAGCGGTTGCTCTCGATCATCGCCGCCAAAACCGGCAAGCGTAAGCCTGCTACGGGCCCGACGATCGGCGACTACTTGGCGCGCAAGGCCGCCGAGAAGGCCGGCGGTGCTTCCCGAGGTGGAGCAACATGACGGCGCCGGCGCTCAGCATCGTCGATACTTTCGATGATCCCACTCTATTTCGGCCGTGGTTTCCAGGGGACTCATGGAACGCCTGGCGGACGATCCTCAAAGCCGCATTCGCGGTCCCGCTTGACGACAGCGAACTCGCTACGTTTCACGCTCTAGCTGGCGATCGAGCGCCACCGGATCGTCCGGTCCGCGAACTTTGGATCATCGCTGGGCGTCGTGCCGGCAAAGACAGCATCGCCTCGGTGGTCGCCGCTCACGTCGCCGCCTTCTTTAGCAACGCCGATCGGCTCAGGCCAGGCGAACGGGCGCTGGTGCTGAACCTGGCTACCGATCGCGACCAGGCGAAGATCTGCCTGAACTATGTCAGGGCGTTCTTCACTAACATCCCGATGCTGGGCGCCCTGGTTGAGCGAGAGACCAACGCAGGCTTCGAACTTGCAAATGGTGTCGATATCGCCATCGCGACCAACAACTTTCGGGCGGTCCGCGGCCGCGCAGTGCTTGCCGCGATCTTGGACGAATGCGCCTTCTATCAGTCGGAAAGCAGCACCTCGCCGGATGTCGAAACCTATCGCGCTTTGATGCCTGGTCTCGCAACGTTGCCCGGCGCCATGCTTATTGGGATCAGATCGCCTTACCGGCGCGCGGGGTTGCTGTACCAAAAGTACAAGGATCATTTCGGCCGTGCCGATGACGTGCTGGTCGTCAAAGCCGCCTCGAAGATGCTCAACCCGACGCTGGATCAAGCCATCATCGATCAAGCGCTGATAGATGACCCCGCGGCCGCGAAAGCTGAATGGCTCGGTGATTTTCGTGACGACGTCGGCGGCTGGCTCCCCTCGGAGGTGATTGACGCCGCGGTCGATAAGGGCATTACGGTTCGCGCGCCGCAAAAAGCTTTCCGATATGTCAGCTTCTGCGATCCGAGCGGTGGTGCGCGAGACTCATTTACCTGCGCGATCGCGCACATGGAAAAGGACGCCGCCGTTCTCGATAATCTGCTTGAGGTCAAAGCGCCGTTCAATCCGACTGAAGCTACCACGACGATTGCGGCACTGCTGAAGGTATACGGCCTTCGTGAAACGATCGGCGATCGGTACGCCGCGGCAGGGTGACTGATGGCTTTGCCCGCCAGGGAATAAACCACAAACACTCGAACGCGACCGCAGCGCGATTTACCTGAACTCGATGGCCGCCTTCAACTCCGGCAGGGTTCGATTGCTCGAAACACGGTCTGCAGCAGCAAGGCCTAATAGGGCCGCCGCAATGAAGGGATCCGTTTTATGCCTCTGGATTTTCGAATGTTGCCGCCGCCCGCGGTGGGCCAGCAGACGCAAACCGTAAATGGTCGCCGCTACTCCGCAGCACCGGGCGCGGCGGTCGACGTCCCAGATATGGACGCGACGGCGCTCGCGGCGAACGGCTGGGATCACGTGCGCCCCGAGCGGCACCACCGCGCAGCGACCGACGACCAGATCCAAACACGAACCCGCCGTATGTCGCGGCGCCGAACGTTGAATTCTTCGACACGACAATAACGAAGCTGATTTTTTGGGACGGCGCGACCTGGCGGGATCCGAATAATGGCAACGCCGTCTAACGAAGGTAGAAACGAAATGGCCAAAAGTCTACAAACTCGAAACGAAAGCTGCCGCGTTGTCTCCGGCGCGCCAGCGCCTGCAAGACCTTCTCGACAAAAGGACGTCGTGCGAAGAGTGCGCAAAGCAGTTGAGGACAGCGCAGCAGCAGCTTCTCGGCCCGGTTCAGGAGGCAGCGAGGGCGGCCGCTGCTGTCTCTGAGTTTGATAGGCAGAATGCGGACGCAATGGCCGCCTGGGCCCGCGGCGAGCCGAAAAACGGCGCAATGCCGAACGTCGATAGCAACAAGCGCCAGGATCTCGTTGCCGCAAATGCCCTTGCATCGGAAAACGCGGCAGCGGCCAAATCGGCAAGCGCGCAGCTGGGCGCAGAAATCCATGCCGAAGATTTGGCCGCGAATGACCTGAAAATGCCGATCGAGGCTGCGATCGCGGAGATCATCGCGGAGAGCACCGGCCCCTTGATTGAAGACTTGCGGGAGTCAGTACGCGTGGTGCTGACCAAGCAGAACCGGTTAAAACAGGCCCTACAGGTGGTAATCGGAATCGCTCATAGCGCGGGTCCGCTCGAAACGAAGCCAACTTTCAATTTGATGGAGAGGCTAGCCGAGCAGTTGCGCACCGCGGTCGCACCGACTGTTGAGGACACCGGCGCCGATCGCAAATCAAATCCGAATATATTGGTGATGCAGCCCGCCCAGGATTGGAAGGCGAAGAATACGCCCTGCTCTCTGAACCGTGTGCGATAGGGGCGCATCCTTGTCCACAACGAAAAGCCGCTCTGTGCCAACGCACGAGCGTCTCTGGCCGGATGATGGTGAGAACCTTCAGGATTGATGCGAAAGCCAGCGATACAGCTGGATAAAGAACACGACGAATCATCGTTCATGAGCCGGACGTGACCATGCAGTGTGCGCCTCAAGACGATCAACTGATGTCGAAGCACCACGTTCTCAGCTTCAAGCCGCCACTTCGACTTGAATGGCAAGGCCAGGAAAGCCAGAACGAAACAGAACAGTCCGATCATTCCACCAGCTTAGGCGATTCCGTCACGTCATCAACTCAGATAAGGTTTTCGGTACACACACGTACTTCGCAGACATGCTTTCCTGAAAAAGGATCGCGTTCAGATCGGCGCTAGGGCAAGCTCGATCGTGCAGAACGCGGTTACGGTAGATCAGAGTGGGGTCACGATCGTCGCCGATCGCGATCCCACGCCGACGTAGATTCCGTTACTTGTCACAAGGAGTTACCGCTGTAGCTTAAAGGGACTTTGTTCAGCGCCAGTTTACACTCAATGACAAATGGGTGCGCGTGCCATTTTAGTAAGTCATGTACGACAGCAGTAACGTGACGCAGATGGCGTCGCCAAACACCACGATATGATCAACGCATTCCTTGCGGATCGAGCCGATCAACCGTTCTGAAACGGCTAAGCCCAATGCCAGAACCGAGACAACGCTTCGGACCATCGCCGACCGTGCCTTCATGGCTCCGCATGAGGCAACGACGGTATCCGCTAAAAGCTGAGAAATTAAGGTACGGGATGCCTTTCATACGCGAAACACCTTCATCACCTCATCGCCCAGGTGATTGATGACGTTTACGGCGATACGACCTTTTTCGGTTTATCGAAGGGACTGACAGAAAGTGCGGTCTTTGCTCGTACAGAACCGAACCTTTGCATCGCCCGCCAACGCATTCACCAACTGTTAACCAAGACCGCCGATCCTTAACCACTCAATAAGAATGATGAGCCGAGGGATGGGATTGCGAAGGCCACACGTCAATCATTCCGGATGCGAGGCCGAGTGCCGGCTCGACCGACACCCATGGACAAAGCCGCACCCGACTGAAACATCTAGTCGCGACGATAGTGGAAGCAGACCGCAAGGCATACAGGTAGCAAAATCGCGCCCTCATTCCTGCCGGAGCACCGTGAGGCAAACATGACCAACATCACCGATATTCGCGAGATGAAGGCGCGCATTGTCGTATTTGGGGTCGGCGGCGCGGGCGGAAACGCCATCAACAACATGATCACGGCCGGGCTGCAAGGCGTCGACTTCATCGTCGCCAATACCGACGCACAAGCGCTCAGCATGTCGATGGCCAAGCGCGTCATCCAGATGGGCACCCAGGTGACCGGAGGCCTTGGCGCTGGCTCACAGCCCGAAGTGGGGCGCGCCGCAGCGGAAGAAGCAATCGATGTGATCCGCGATCATTTGGCAGGCGCACACATGGTGTTCGTTACTGCCGGTATGGGCGGCGGTACCGGTACCGGGGCAGCGCCCATTATCGCCAAGACCGCACGTGAGCTTGGCATTCTCACCATCGGTGTGGTCACCAAGCCATTCCACTTCGAGGGCCAGCGCCGGACGCGTTTTGCCGAAGCCGGTATCGCGGAATTGCTGAAGGTGGTGGACACCCTGCTGATCATCCCAAACCAAAACCTGTTTCGGGTGACCAACGAGAAAACCACGTTCACCCATGCCTTCGCCCTGGCCGATCAGGTGCTTTATTCGGGGGTGGCCTGCATCAGCGACCTTATAGTCAAGGAAGGTCTGATCAATCTGGATTTTGCCGACGTTCTCGCCGTAATGCGCGAGAAGGGCAAGGCCATGATGGGCAGGGGCGAAGCCTCTGGCGAGAAGCGTGTGCTCAACGCCGCTATCGCCGCGATCTCCAATCCATTGATCGAGAATCCCTCGATCAAGCGCGCCAGTGGCCTCATAATCTCCATCACCGGCGGCAAGGACCTGTCGTTATTCGAGGTCGACGAAGCTGCCACCCGCATTCGCGAAGAGGCAGACCAGGACGCCAACATCATCGTCGGCGCGTCTTTCGATGAAGGTCTGGAAGGTATCGTCCGCGTCTCGGTGGTGGCGACCGGCATCGATAATCTCGATCCGACGTGCCAGACGCAACCAGCGGAAAGCTTACTCACAGAACTCGCCGGCAGGCTGCGCAACGTCAGCCGTCCCGTCGCCAGCCGCTTCGAGCGTAGTTCTCCGCTACCGCAATTAGAGAGCCCGCCGGCCCTCCCAGCGGCCCACCACCCCGAAGGGCGGCCGGCAAACCCCAATTCAGAATATGCGCGCCATGCGGCTCCGCAGGACCTCGATCCGTACGGCCGCTCCTCTCCTGCGCGAAATTCTATCGATGAAAACGTTCTCGATACCCCGGCCTTCCTGCGCAAGGCCAGCTGAACGGACGCAACTCAGCTCCTTAGTGCAGAATGCAGAACAGCAGATCTGATTTTGTTCGCCGTCAGCGCCCTTGAGACAGATTGAGGGACTTTGGCTCGGCGCGCCCCGCTCAAGCCGAACGTCTGACAGAACAACGATCTCACCCATGGATTTTACCTCCAAAAATGAGCTAAAATCTACCGAAATGCGGAGAAGCGCCGATGGCCGGAATACGGACTCTCAGAGATCGAGGCCCGGATTTGCATCATTCAGGACAATATCCGGCAATTGATTGAACAGGCGGCGGCGGCGTCAGGGGCTGAAAACGAAGCCTTCGTGTCAGATAGGATTGCTCAACAAACGGAAGAACTAGAGCGACTAACCAACGAGCGGGACGCGCTTGCAAAGAAAAAGAATACGAGTTGACTGGCACTTGAGCCCATCAAAGAGCTTGGCGAGCTATTGGAGTGCCCGACCCTACGTGAAACTCCCCGCTGTCCGGACAACTTCGCCCCGATCCCGTCGGCATCCTATCGGCCGCCCGATTTTCTTGGGTCGAGTAATCGGTGCGCAGAGGATTACTCACGATCAGTCTGCTGATACCGAATGCCACACCGCCGCTCTCCCTGTCGTGTTAGTTTTATCCATGACCCGATCCGGGGCCGGAGGACTAAACCATGGGTAAAGGTGAGCAACGCGGGAACCGCGAAGCAAAGAAGCCGAAGAAAGAAAAACCCAAAGTAATCGCTGCGGCTCCAAGCATGAAGAGCCTAATGCTCGGAAGCAGTCTCGCAAGAAATAGCCGAATAACCTCTACGACCAGGTCTGAACCGCTCCCCGCTACTGAGCTACGGCAGGATCACGATGTGCGTCCGAAGTCGGCGGGCTTTGCTCGCGTACCAGCTCTCGTGATCGCGAACATTCCCATATTTCACAAGTAACGGCCGGAACAATCAAACTCTACGAGCATTGGCCCTCCAAAACGGTGGAGGGTTTAGCAATGACAAGGATGCCGCCGGTGCCACCTGAACAGCGCAGCCCAAAGGGAACAGGAAGCGACCCAAAGGTGAAGCGAGACGATGAAATCCCTGATCGAGAGAACTTTGATCAACAAGGCCGACACGGCAACATCAAGGTAAACATGACACACCAAGGCTACCAGCAGGATCGATGATGGCGCACAAAAACGAGAGTGCGGAGCGTTTTGGCGGGCCTGGCTCTTCACAGCAGGACAGGAAGCATCCCGAGAAGTCCATCAAAGAGAAAAAGCCACGACCCGGGGAGCCAACAAGCGGCCGCTCATCTCACGTGTCTGGCGGCGGTGGTGAGCGCGACAAACATCACTCTCACGATCCCAAAGACAAAAGTTAGCGAGGAGCACACCCGTCAGAGCGGGTCTGCCAATTCGTCGTTGCGGGTTTACGTAATGCCGATCTCGGCGCCGTTCTAAATCTCGCTGCTGTAATTACAATTCCGTGGCTCTGCCGAAAACCCGGAACATCCACCGATTGCCCAATGACGGAGACCGCGATGCAAGCAGCACCAGTCAATCCAGATCCAGTTGACCCGACATGGTTACCACCTCCGATACCTAACCCCAACCAGGTCCGGGATATCAAGGAGCCACCGCCGCGCAAACTACCCGACGAACAGCCTCATCCTAACCCTGATGAGAATCCCAATCCGCCAAAGCAAAATTTGTCTTCGTAACCGGGTGCAGCTCAGTAAGGAAACGAATATGGAGACTGATAGACAGAAGATTCTACAAGCTCTAGGCGAAAAGCCCATGAAAGTATTCGAAATTATGAAGCGCACCAACATCAAGAATCAAGAAGACTATCAATCGGTGCTATTGAAGATGCGCGAAGATGGCGCAGTAAAATTTGATATTCATAAGGGCGCTCTGGCTGGGGGGATAATCCGTGTTTGGTCTTAGGTCGGGCGTTTCCTTTGCTGCATCGAGGAGCTTCCCCCAAAGCGGGGTTCGTTTGAATGGTGCCCGAGCCACGTACGCTCGCATCGTCGAACTCTAAAGGCGATCATTCCGTAACCCCCGCCGCATAGCCTCTGTTTGCTGTCCTTATCGCAAATCAAATCCGGGTATATTGATGATGCATTCCGCCCAGGATCGGATGGCAGATAATGCGTCCAACTGTCTCGTCGGCGCGTGACATTGGCGCGTCCTTGTTCAATGACAGTGAGTGCGCGTGCTGTTGGAGTAGCTCATGTACGAGAGCAGCACGTGACGCTGCGGATCGATCCGATCAGCCGTTCGGCTTATGCGTTTTACCAGGGTGAGAGAGGAAATGTCAGGCGGTCTCGAATACCGATGGACCGAACCCGACGCATGAATATCTCGCCGTATGCGCCATCGCGGTCCCGGATCAGGTCACGAGGGATTTGAGCCTAGCCACACGTCTCCGTCAGTTGGGTGGCGATCCATTCGGCCGTCGGATGCGCGGTGACCCCAAACCACAGGATCTGCCGCCGGCCATGGCACATGATCAGCAGGCCATAGCGCGGACGAAAGAAGATTGTCGGCACCACGAAAAGGTCCATCGCCGCGATACCGTCAGCATGGTTGCGAAGGAAAGTCCTCCATCCTTGTGACGGAGGGGTCCTCCTCCGCGCCATATACTTGGCGACGCTGGTCTGGCCGATCTCGATACCAAGCTTGAGCAACTCTCCATGGATTCGCGGCGCTCCCCACAACGGGTTGGCGAGGCTCATCTCGCGGATCAGCCAGCGAATTTCCAACAGCACAGCCGATCGACCGCAGCGATGCCTCGATTTCCCTTGGGAAATAGTCGGCAGACATCTCCCAATATCAGTCTGTCAATCGAGATGAAGGGAGGTCGTTGAGCGGAAATCGAAAAGCTACAGCGGACAATCGAACGGGACCAAGGCAAACTCACCAGCACGCCCGCCGATCCGATAATTGCGCCGGCCGACCCGACCATGGGGAAACGGCAGGCCGCACCCGGCGAAACCCTTGCCGAGCTTTACGCCCGCTATCAGGCCGAACAGGCCGCGTCACGCAGGACACTTGGAATCAGAACGCCGGGATCGTCCCGCTATTCTTCGAGTTTATCGGAGAGACTTCGCACGTCAGCGCGATCACGCGAAAGGCGGTGCGGGACTGGAAACACGCCCTCGCCTCTTGGCGCAAGGCGACCAGCATCAAGCAATTTGAAGGCATGTCGTTCCGCAAGGTGATAGAGGCTAACAAGACGGTCGGCAAGCCGGTCATCAGCGCCAGAACGACGAATAGAGATATCAGTGCCATTGCCCCGTTCTGCCAATGGCTATTCGACGCCGAATATATCGAGCAAGACGCCTGCCAGCGGATGCACCTTGCCGTCGATAAGAAAAAGCGGACGGTCTATCCGTGGTCTGGCAACGAATTGAAAACGATCTTTGCATCGCCGCTGTTTGGGACGTATCGGGGCGACAGGGCGGAACACCTACCCGGCAAGGTCAAGATTCGGGATTGGCGCTATTGGTTGCCGTATCTCGCGGCCTATAGCGGCGCGCGCCTTGGCGAGTTGTCGCAAATGCTGACTGGCGACGTTCGGCAGCATCATGGAGTCTGGATTCTCCTCGTCAAATCTAATTGAAGATATTTTCCGCTCAATGAAAAAATCTTATTGGCCTGCCCCTATGAGGTGGTCCGGTTTCAGTCTTAATGCATAATCGGCTTTTCGGCCATTGCTTGCGCTGCTGGCGGAAGCGATCCGGCTGGCTTTGAAGGCCAGGCGATGGCCTCTGGCGCCGGCGGTTTATATCCGAGCGATGAGTGTGGTCGCTCGGTGTTGTAGTAGCGCCGCCATGCCTCGATGATGACCTTGGCCTCGGCGAGGCTGTAGAAGATCTCACTGTTGAGCAGTTCGTCGCGAAGCTCGAGTTGAAGCTCTCGCAGTAGCCGTTCTCCCAAGGGCTTCCGGGCTCGATGAACGCGGTCTTGGCGCCGACAGCTGCAATCCACTCTCGCACTGCCTTGGCGATGAACTCCGGCCCGTTATCAGAACGAACGTGGCCGGGCACGCCGCGTAGGATGAACAGGTCCGACAAGACGTCGATAACGTCGGTCGAGTTGAGCTTGCGATCAATCCGGATCGCCGGACATTCTCGGGTGAACTCGTCGATGATGTTGAGCATGCGGAACTTCCTGCCATTGTGGGTCCGGCCCTCGACGAAGTCATAGGACCAAACATGGTTTGGATGCTCGGGCCGAAGCCGGACGCACGATCCGTCATTCAGCCAGAGCCGGCCTCTCTTCGGTTGTTTCTGAGGAACCTTCAGCCCCTCCCGCCGCCAGATACGCTCGACACGCTTGGCATTCACCGTCCAACCCTCGGACCGCAGCATCGCCGTGATCCGGCGATAGCCATAGAGGCCGTAGCGTGAGGCCAGACGGATGATGTCGGTCGTCAATGCCTCTTCATCCGGTCGGCTTTGCGGCTTCTTGCGCTGGGTCGAGCGATGCTGACCCAGAACCTTGCAGGCAAAGCGTTCCGAGACGGAGAACTTCACCATGACATGGTCGACGCAGCGGCGACGGCGGGAGGGGCTCAGAAGTTTCCCGAGGCAGCCTCTTTCAGGATCAGCTTCTCCAGCGTCAGCTCCGACACAGCCTTGCGCAGCCGGTCGTTCTCTTTCTCAAGCTCCTTGAGGCGTTTCACCTGGTCGCCCTTCAGGCCACCAAACTCCTTGCGCCACCAGTAATACGTGAACTGCGTCACGCCGATCGAACGAACCGCTTCGCCAACCGATCTGCCTTGTGAAAGAAAAACATCGACCTGGCGCAGCTTCGCGACAATCTCTTCCGGCTTGTGCTTCTTCTGGGGCATTCGAATGTCCTCTCTAACGGCTAATAGCCTAATTCAGGGAGGACCACTTTTCAGGGGCCAGACCATTATGTAACTGATACAAAATCTATTTTTCACTTTATCGCTTGAATGAAAGAGTTTTCCAAAAAAATTCTTCAAAGCGACCGGCTGTGCTATCGAGTGATGGCCGATCTCGGCCTCGGCATCAGGCTCACTCGGTGTGACTGCCGCCCAGGAACACAACCGCAGCACCGCCGCTGCCGAGATCCAGGCCGCAGCGTGAGGAGTTGGCCACGATGAACATTCCATCGCTTGCGGACATGCTGATCGCGCATGAGCGCATCAAGTCTCACATCCACCGAACGCCCGTCCTTACCTCGCGCGTCATCAATGAGCTCTCTGGCGCTGAGCTCTTCTTCAAATGCGGAGAATCCCTCCAGAAGGGTGGCGCCTTCAAGGCTCGCGGCGCCTCCAACGCCGTGTTTGGTCTGAACGATGCGCAGGCCGCGAAGGGCGTGGCAACGCATTCCTCCGGCAACCACGGCACCTGTCTATCCTATGCGGCCGGCCGGCGTGGTATTCCCTGCACGGTTGTGATGCCGCGCACAGCGCCTCAACTAAGAATGCGGTTCGCGGCTATGGCGGCAAGGTCGTCAATGCGAGCCCTCCACCACCTCGCGCGAGGCCGTCTTCGCCGAGGTTGTCGCAGAGACAGGAGCAGAGTTCGTCCACCCCTACGACGGCAATTGGTG
>CAWEBX010000039.1:0-43707 GCA_963807355.1 uncultured archaeon | reverse complement strand
ACATTCAGAAGAATCGTGACGAAACCCCCGAAGGGACTGACGGCCATCGAGGTCAGGCCCGAGAAGATGCCGGACAATCCCGACAGAACGATAACGACGATGACCAGCCAATAAAATATCTTGATGATGGTGGGCGTGATGAAGCGATCCCACTGAAACAGATCCCGGATTTCAAACATTTGCCGTTTCCCTCGCGCGTCGCGCGGCCGTCATAAGCCGGGCGGGCACTTACCCCAAGGGCCGCTCCCGGCAAGCTCGCGCCGCGGCATGCTGACGTACGGGTTGAGATTGCTGCAAATAGCGGCCACAATCGGGCGTCCTTCGACAGGTCTCGCCATGACCCTGACATTTGAAGATTTCCCCCTCGGCCATTTCGGCACTTTCGGGCCGCGGCATGTCAGTCGTGACGAAATCATCGCATTCGCATCCGAGTTCGATCCGCAGCCCATGCATCTCGATGAGGCGGCGGCGAAGCATACCATGCTGCGCGGGCTATCGGGTTCGGGCTGGCATTTGTGTTCGCTTATGATGCGCATGATGTTTGACGGCTATATCGGACGGACCGCTTCGCTCGGCTCTCCCGGCGTTGATGAAGTCCGCTGGCTGTCGCCGCTGCGGCCGGGCGACGATCTGATGCTGGACGTCGATGTGACTGCGGCGCGGGCGTCGCGCAGCCGTCCGGAGATGGGAATTGTGACCTTCGCGATGCGCATGCGCAATGCTTCCGGCCAGGTATTGCTCGAGGCGGTGTCTCGGATCATGATCCGGCGCCGTGCGGAGCAGACGGCGCGGAGCTGAACCCTTGGGTTATTTCGAAGACATGGGGGTCGGGCAGCGTCGTGATCTCGGTTCGTTTATCTTCACCGGCGATCTCATCAAGACATTCGCGTCACAATTCGACCCGCAGCCGTTTCACCTCGACGATGATGAGGGCCGCAAATCACTGTTCGGCGGTCTGGCAGCCTCCGGCTGGCATGTCGTTTCGGTTTGGATGAAGCTGATGGTCGCGCACAGTCAGCGTGAGGCGGCGGAAGCCGCCGCGCGCGGCGAAAAGCCGGGGATGTGGGGGCCGTCGCCCGGATTTCGCGACCTGCGCTGGCTGAAACCGGTACTGGCGGGGGATACTGTCAGTTATGCCAGCGAAGTCGAATGGCTGAGAGCCTCCCGCTCTCGTCCGGAATGGGGCGTTATGCAAATACGTAACACCGGCACGAACCAGCGTGGCGAACTGGTCTTTTCCTTTTTGGGCTCAGTTTTCGTGCCGCGCCGGCTTCCGCAGGATTGAGGGGTTGCACGATTGACCTAGTTTGGAGGAATTTTATTCGAAAACGAGCCTCTTTTAAGGAATTGTGAACCCTCAGACAGTCTTGTCGAAACGCGTCAGGGTAAGGGGCAGGGGGACGCCATGGCAGATCGCGCTGGATTGAAGATCGTCGGCTTGCTGTTCGCGAGCGTGACGCTGGCCGTAACGCTCGCAACGTGGACCGTGGTGAAGCGCTACTCAGATGGCGTATATTCGCTGGACAGTGTTGCAGTCGCGCACATCCCCGCTCGCTGACCCCTGCTGAAACATCCGTTCAGCCGGCCGGGCCAAGCCTGGCTTCAAGCGCGGTGATACGTTCCTTCAGCGTCTCATTGTCCTCGCGCGCAAGCCGCGCCATCTCCTTCACAGCCTCGAACTCCTCGCGCTTGACCAAATTGAGATCGCGCAGGATCTTCTCTGCCTGATGGCGGACTACCGCGTCGACCTCACGCTTGAGCCCCTGAGCCACCCCGGCGGTATCGTTCATAAGCCGTCCAATCTCGTCGAAAAACCGGTTGCTGGTCTGGGTCATCTACTATCTCCGGTTAGCGGCAAGATCGCCATGTCACCGAGAGAGAATGGCGATCCCGACACGGCAGTTCAAGCCCGCTTGATCTTTCGAACCGCCGCAAGCCTTGTTGGGGTCGGATTTCCCTTGCAATCGTTACGGGGTCGTTCGAGAGGTGGATGCCCACGGCAAGCGCGGGCATGACGCCTTGGATAGAACGAATCCGATGTTTCTCCGCATCACCTATCCTGTCTTCGATCCCGTTGCCATTTCGCTCGGTCCGATCGCGATCCGCTGGTATGCGCTGGCTTATATCGGCGGTATCATGCTCGGCTGGCTTTATGCGCGGGCGTTGCTCAGGAGCGAGAAGCTCTGGGGGGACCGGCGCCGATCTCGGTGGTGCAGCTCGACGATTTTATCCTGTGGGTGACGATCGGCATCATCGTCGGCGGCCGCGTCGGCTATGTGCTATTCTACAATCTGGATTTCTTCATCCACCATCCCGCCCAGATCTTTCAGCTCTGGAACGGCGGCATGTCGTTTCACGGCGGCTTCATGGGCTGCGTCGCGGTGGTAATCCTGTTCTGCCGCAGGCACGGCCTGCCTATCCTGTCGCTCGGGGACGTCGCCACCGCGGTTGGGCCGATCGGCCTTTTTCTTGGCCGTATCGCCAACTTCATCAACAGCGAATTGTGGGGGCGTCCGGCTGACCCGAGCCTGCCCTGGGCCATGGTGTTTCCTAACGGCGGCCCGCTGCCGCGGCACCCGAGCCAGCTTTACGAGGCCACGCTCGAGGGGCTGGTACTGTTCACGATCCTCGCGCTGATGATCCGCTTCGGCGCGCTCAAGCGGCCGGGCCTGATTCTTGGCAGCTTCATCACGCTGTACGCGCTGGCGCGGATTGTCGCCGAATTCTTTCGCGAGCCGGATCCACAGCTCGGATTTCTGTGGGGCGGATTGACCATGGGAATGCTATTGTCGATACCGATGGTTATCGCTGGACTCGCTATTGTCTATGCCGCCTGGTCCCGCGGTTCGCGGGCGTCAGACGCACGAGCGATTCCGAATCCGGGCAAGGTCGATCGTGGCTGAACCTTCTCCGCTGCTGGCCGACATCAAGAAGCTGATCAAGACGTCCGGTCCGCTGCCGGTCTGGCGCTACATGCAGCTTTGCCTGACCCATCCCCAGCATGGTTACTATATCGCGCGCGACCCATTGGGGCGCGAGGGTGATTTCATCACGTCGCCCGAAGTCAGCCAGATGTTCGGCGAACTGCTCGGGTTGTGGGGCGCCTCGGTGTGGCGGTCGATCGGCTCTCCGGCCACGCTGCGGCTGATTGAGTTCGGTCCCGGCCGCGGCACCATGATGGCGGATGCGCTGCGCGCGTTGCGGGTGCTGCCACCCATGTATCATGCGCTCAGCGTCCATCTGATCGAGATCAATCCGGAGCTGAGGGAAAAGCAGAAGGCGACACTGTCTAGCGCGCCGAACATCCATTGGCACGCGAGCCTGGACGAGGTGCCGAAGGGGCCGGCGATCATTCTCGCCAACGAATACTTTGACGTGCTTCCGATCCATCAGATGGTCAAGCGCGACGACGGCTGGCACGAGCGGGTTGTCGATATCGACGGCAGCGGTCAACTCGTGTTCGGCGCTAACGCTGCGCCAACGCCGCGCTTCGACATGCTGCTGCCGCCGCTGGTGCGCGCGGCGCCGGTTGGGGCCATTTTCGAGTGGCGCCCGGATGCCGAGATCATGTCCATCGCAACCCGCGTTCGCGATCACGGCGGCGCGGCGCTGATCATCGATTACGGCCATGTGCGCCGCGACGCCGGCGATACCTTTCAGGCCATCGCTAGGCACAGCTTCGCCGATCCGCTGAAATATCCCGGTCAGGTGGACGTGACAGCCCATGTGGATTTCGAAGCGCTTGCCCGCGCAGCCGAGGATGTCGGTGCCCGCGTGCACGGGCCGGTGACGCAGGGAGAATTTTTGCGACGGCTCGGCATCGAGTCCCGCGCCGTCAACCTGATGGAGAAAGCAACTCCTGAAATATCCGACGGCATCGCGACGGCGCTGAAGCGTCTAACCGAGGGGGGGCGTGGCGGCATGGGGTCGATGTTCAAGGTGATCGGCGTGTCCGATCCCAGCCTCACCGAATTGGTGGGACTGAGCGATCGGGAGCGTCGCGGTGGGATGAGGGCGCCGTGACGCTGGCATCCACCCTGCTTTCGACGGTTTCCGGGTTGCGGCACGCCTTTTTCACCCGTGAAGGCGGCGTCTCGCAGAGCATTTACGCGAGTTTGAATGCTGGCATCGGTTCGCAGGATGACCCGGCGCATGTCACCGAGAACCGGCGCCGCATGGCCGAGATAATGGGCGTTGCGCCAGGGAATTTTCTCTCGCTCTACCAGTTCCACTCGTCCGATGCCGTAGTCGCCGACAGGGCTTGGGACGTGTCATCCCGGCCGCGTGCGGACGCCATCGTCACGCGAACCCCCGGGCTTGCGATCGGCGTGACCGCGGCCGACTGCGGCCCGATCCTGTTCGCCGATCCGCAGGCCCGCGTCATCGGTGCGGCACATGCCGGCTGGAAGGGCGCGCTGACGGGTGTGCTGGAAAAGACCATCGAAGCGATGGAAGCGCTTGGCGGCCGGCGCCGCGACATGGCCGTTGCCATTGGTCCGCTGATCCGCCAGCAAAGCTACGAGGTTGGAGCCGAATTCGTCGCGCGATTCATGGAGGCCGATCAGGACAATGAGCGGTTCTTCGTTCGATCGGAGCGCGACGGCCATGCCATGTTCGATCTCGGCGGCTTCATCCGGATGCGGCTTAAACGCGCTGGCGTGCTGACGATCGACGATACCGGCATCGATACTTATTCAAACGAACGCTTCTTCAGCTATCGCCGCTCGGTGCATCGCGAGGAACCGGATTTCGGCCGCCACGTCCACGCGATCGTGCTGGACGTTGATTAACCGCGCCGGATGCCGACGGTCGACGATCGCTCATGCCGTGTGGCGAAGCTCCGCTCAGGGCGGAACGGGCGCATGCTACCACCCGGCAACCGCAGGACGGCCCTTTTTCGCAGACGGCCGATGTCGGCGAGCGTGGTCGGCTTCGCCGCATTAAGCTGTCACTTACGTCCGATTCCGCTGGATCTACGCCGGATTCCGCAGGCGGCGTATTGCCAGACTTGGCCACTCCTTGATACACCGCCTCCGCGGGATCGGAGAGGTTCTCGGGAGACGGGATGTTGAACGTTGTATCCACCACATCGCGGGGAGACGCGTCGATGTCCGCCAAGAACGGCGCCGTCAAGCTGGTCGCCGGCAACTCCAATCTGGTGCTGGCGCGGGAAATCGGCAGATGGCTTGGGCTTGAACTCACGAAAGCCAGCGTCCGTCGCTTCGCCGACAACGAGATCTTCGTCGAAGTCCTGGAGAATGTGCGCGGCTCGGACGTCTACGTAATCCAGTCGACTTCGTATCCTACCAATGACCACCTGATGGAGCTTTTAATCATCACGGACGCTCTGCGCCGCGCCTCTGCGCGCCGGATCACCGCGGTGATTCCCTATTTCGGCTATGCGCGGCAGGATCGAAAGGTCGGTTCGCGCTCACCGATTTCGGCCAAGCTGGTGGCCAACCTGATCACCCGCGCCGGGACGGATCGAGTGCTGACGCTGGATCTGCACGCGGGGCAAATTCAAGGCTTTTTCGATATTCCGACCGACAATCTCTACGCGTCTCCGGTGATGGTCCGCGATATCAAGGAACGGTTCGAACTCGGCAAGCTGATGGTGGTATCGCCCGACGTCGGCGGCGTGGTGCGCGCGCGCGGTCTTGCCAAGCGCATTAGTGCTCCGCTGGCAATTATCGACAAGCGCCGCGAGCGCGCCGGCGAATCCGAGGTCATGAACGTGATCGGCGATGTCGCGGGCTATACGTGCATTCTGATCGACGACATCGTCGATTCCGGCGGTACCCTGGTCAATGCCGCCGACGCGCTTCTCGCCAACGGCGCCCGGGACGTCTATGCCTACATCACTCACGGCGTGCTGTCCGGCGGCGCCGCCGCGCGCATCGCCGGCTCAAAACTGAAAGAGCTGGTCATTACCGACTCGATCCAGCCAACCGACGCCGTGAGCAAGACCGGCAACATCCGCCTACTGTCGATCGCCGGATTGATCGGCGAGGCGATCAACCGCACTGCTGCCGAACAGTCAGTATCGAGCCTGTTCGACTGAGCGGCAGATCGAAGTGAGGACATTAAAGACTGATCCAAACCCGATCTGGATCAAACTATAATGTCCTCGCTGTAAAAGCAGTATGCTCACTCGTTGCGCAGGTTCTCAGCTGTGCGTTTCCATTGCGCGACGTTGTCCGCGATTATCCGGGTCGACTTCATTGCGGCCTGACTCAACTGGGCATAGCCCGAGATTTCGCGCTGGACCCGCTGTCCTTCCGCATGAAGCAGATCGCGGAGGCTTTCAAGTTCGGTGACGAGGTTCTCGATCTCGGCGAGCGAGGTTCCGGCGACACGCTGGATCAGCGAGTTGACGTTGTTCACCGTCGCTTCCGTGCTCGGCTCCAGCTTCTCGTCGGCGTTCGGAGCACCCGCGGCGGGACCGGCAGCGGGACGGCGCAGATAGGCGATGTCGTTGCGCACGAAATCGCGAATACCCGCCTCTACCTCCGAGACGGCGGCGAGGTTCGTATCGGCTTCGGGCACGCTTGGTTCTTCTTTTTCAGATGGAGTGGCATTCATCGGCTTGTTCCCTGTTTCGCGTTGAGCGAGCGCGGTTGTCCCCCCGCACGACGAGTTTCTAGCTACGGTATCAGGGCTGCCGATTTTGACAACATCGGGGCCGATCTGCGGCGAGCAGCGTTCAATCCCCGAAATCAGCCGCGCTGGCGGGCTCACCACTTACGCTTGAACGCTGCGGTCAGGCTCGCGTTCGGGGGACCTTGCGGCGTTTCGCTGACCGAGCCGGCGACGCTGATGTCGTCGAACAGCTTTTGCTCGGCACCGATCCTGCGAAGCCATTTATTATCGTTCGTTGAAAGCGACTGTCCCGCGATCAGGCTGGTGCCGGTGTCGGTCAGGCTCAGCCTGGCCGAGTGGTCGGTTTTATACTGTCGCGTTCCTTTGATGCCCGGGATCGACAGCGCGTCGTGTTGAGTGACGTTGTAGCCGTTCTGAAGGGTAACCGCGTAACGGCCGTCGCTGAGAGGCAGCGACTTGCTGAGCGAGGTGTCGAGCATGGTTTGAGCCCGGGCGGGGTCAATCCGTGCTTCAAGCGCGGTCTTGTCCCAAATCCGCCCCAGGCCTGGCGCGGTAGCGGCCGCCCATGCCTGACCCGAGGACTGCGATGAGCGGGCGTCGGTTGCAAGTTTGTTAGCTGCGTGTTCCGACGCCATCAGCGGCGACGGTTGACCTATGACAGTCAGGTCGGTCCCGATCCGTGTGTCCCAGAGCGGTGAAACCGAACGTTTTGCGGTAAGGGCGGCGGAGCCGTCCGCATTATCGCGGGAGGTCCAGGCAAGTTCGGGGTCGGATGCGGGTTGCGACGATGACTGTGAATGGCGAACCTGCGGCGGCATTTCCTTTGAGAGGGTAAAGCCGTCGGCCTCGAGTTGGCTCCAGTCGATTTCAGAATCCGCGGGTAGGTCGCCATCGGGCGCGATCTGCTCCGCCGGGTTGCCGGGAGTGTCGGCATCTCCCGATTGCGCCGATAAGGTTCCGGTTATCCAGCCGGCAGCAACCGCCAGAAGCAGTAAACCCGCACGTCGTATGATGCTCGAAGCCATGGGTTCTGCCAGTCCGCCAATCCGAAGTCGCACATTGCGGCCGCGTGTGTTCGAAATTATGGCGCGCGAGCATGCACGCATCGGTGCGATGCCTATATGCTCATCATGGTAAATTCAATCTCGCCCGCGACCGCGCGGCCGCGCCGGCCTTCACCGATACTGATCTGCAGAAAATGTCTCAAGCGCGCCGCGAACGGCCACGCGGTTAAACGCGCGCTGAAGTCGGAACTGAAGGCTTTAAGTCGGGCGCGCGGCGAGAAGCGCCCGCGTGTGGTGATGACCGGCTGCTTCGGAATTTGTCCCAAACGCGCGGTGACGACGGCGAGCGGCGTGACACTGGCGCGCAACGAATTCCTGCTGATAGCGGATGACGAGCAGGCGCGGGCCGCGGCGGCAAAGCTGATGGCGCACGAAATCTAGAGCGGGATGAGAAATAGGTGTAGCGGTTTCCCGCCGCATCTCGCGTTAAAATATTGGTATGATCACGTTCGATTCCGGATCGCATCGATTCAAAATCATCGTGATCCATCTTTTTTGATTTGACGCGTTTCTTCCCGCGAACCGGTATCCACGTCGCTCGAAACGCTATAAGCGTCAGGCCTTCACCGTTTTCGGTTTCGCTGTCTTTCCGGATTTTTTCTTCGGCGCGACGGTCTGTTCCGCCGCGAACGTATCCGCCGCCCGCCGCATCGCGCGTGCGTAGCTGTCGGCTGCGTTGTCGGCGGACATCCGCAGCCGCCTTGCGGCGGCGGTGCCTTCCTCGAACGTGTGTTTCGCCATTTGCCGCAAGCGCTGCTTGCCTGCAACATCCTTCACTTTCGCTGCAAGAGCGAGATAGCGGTCGCGCCGAGTCTTCACAGCCGCCGTCAGGCTTTTGTGTTGCTGCTTCGCAAGCTGCCGGATGATGACGTCGAGATCGGCATCCGCCATGGATGGTGCCCCGCACAATGTGAAGAGAAAATCGCTTCATGCTTAGAGCATGATCCCGAAAAGTGAAAACCGTTTTTCGGATAAGATCATGATCAATCAAAAAGATAATGCTGGCTTCTGATTCAACGACGGTTGAATCAGAAGCCAGCAAGCGGCGTGAAGTGTCGCAATCGCGGATCGCCCTGACGTGTCGTTGCTCACGAGATCGAAAAGCAAAGTCTCAATGCCCGCTTAAAACCAGCGTCTTGATGGGAAGCATGAGCGCCTGGATGCGCAGCAGCATGGCGTGCACGATCCCCACGGCGTCTACGGCGTGGAGCGCGAAACGCTTGAAGGCGCCGGTATCTTTTGACGCGATCTGGTCGTGGTTGCTGGTGTAGGCATTGACGATGCAACTGCTTCCCGGTGTGATGCCCTCCAGGCCGCCTTTGTAGAGCGGCTCGAGGAGGACAAGAATCGAGCCTGGACGCAGAGTCTGCCCCGCCTCGACGAGCTGCTCGCCGCCACGGAACTGACCGGCCGCGATGTAGTCCTGTACGCTCGTGACGACCATCGGAATAATGGCCCACGGCTTCGAAATGCACGTGGCCTCCGCCACCATTCCGACCCTCATCACCTGCGCTTCGATCTGGCCGAACCCCGCCGCCAGCGACCGTTTGCCGGCGCCCTCTGGGATCAGGATTCCCGCCGATCGCATCATCGGGTTGACGATATCGCCAGGCCGTAACAAAAACTGCTCGACGCGTCCGTCAACGCCAGCGCGAATGTAGGTCTTGTCGAGATCGACCTGCGCCTGTGCCAGCGCCGCCTCGGCGCTGGCCTTCTCCGCGGGAAGAAGCGATGTCACGCGGGTCATCGCGGATTGTTTGGCCGCATTTGCGGCATTCACGGTGCCCTCCCGTCCCGCGAGCAGGACCCCGAGTTTCTCGATGTCGCGCTGGGGGACGATCCCCGGATTGCGCCTTTGCAGCTCGCGCTTCACGTTAAGCTCGTCGGACGCCTGCTGGTATGCGCTTTTGGCTTCTTGGATCTGGGCATCCGCCTTGATGATATCGATCTGTGCAGCGCCAAGCGCGGCATCCACCTCAGCGATCTTGCGCCGAGCGGTTTCCAGCGCTGCGTCTTGTTTCGTGCTGTCGAGCTTGAAGATCACGTCGTTCTTTTTCACGGGCGCGCTGAAATCGACAGGAACCTCGGATACCCGCCCGATTGTCTCGGGGATGATCGGGACGGTTCTGAAGTACAGGGTCGCTGTTGTCGTCGAGGGATGGAAATAGAAGATCACCGTGATCAGGGCGACCGTGAGCATCAAACAGGCGGTAATACCCCACCTCAGCTCGAACCAGACGGAATAGAGCGTGATTTCGCGGCCGAGCCGCTTTCCCTGCGCGTAGCGCCGGTAAAGATAATCGGGGACGATCGTCAGCAGCGAACAGAGCAGCAGTTCAAGCATGACCCTGCACCCGCTCGCCTGCGTCCTCGCCGGTTCCTTTTTGTCGGACGCCTTCCAGTCCGGTCCTCGGCGGCGCATCGCCGAGATCGTACGGCGGTCGGGGCGCCTCCGCGCCTGGCGGGACGCCGGCGATCGTCGCCACGGAGCCCGCGATGCTGCGCAGCGGGGTGCTGAAATCCGGCAGGTCGATCATCGCCAGCAACAGTCCCGCCACCCAGAACACATGCATGTGGGTGAACAGCGCCAGTAAGCCGAGAACGGCGACAATCTCGAACTGCAGCTTCTGCGATCTGTGCGCCATCCGCTCCGGCAGGGTATGCAGCCGCAGATAGATATTGCCGACCGCCAGCACGGCTCCAAGCAGGATGACGCCGACAGCCACCATCAAGACATCCGTGTCACCGGGCGCTGTAATGAACGAGGGAAGATCGTGGGGGGCGTTTGGATGAAGCAACTCGCTCAAGCGGTCTTCCATTCCAGAAACAACAACTGAAAAGTATACAGCCGGCCTTTGCCGAAGGCTGGCATCATTGCACAGGCTTGGGATTTGGCAAGTGCGATCAGCTACGGCGGCGTTTCGAAGTTCGGCATCCGTCATGTCGAGCGCACGGTGAGCTTTTCCTGATCGTTTGACCGGCGACGCCTGTTCACTTCTTCTTCCATCCACCCCTGTGGTCCGGCGCGCCGCCGGATGAGCGCGGGCGCGGACCGAATTCAGGTCCGGATTCGCGCGAATTGGTTGGCTGAAAAATCTTGCTTTCGGTCCCCGGACCCATTTCGTCCAGCGTCGGTTTGCGCGGCTTCGGACGCGTGCCGGTCGGCTTGACCTCGTGCCAGGTGGCGATACCCATTTCGTCGAGCGAGGGTTTATGGATTTTTGAGGTTGAGGAGCCGCGCTTGCCAAACTTCCCGGACGGCCTGCCTTGCGCTGCTTTGTCGAGTTTTTCTAATGCCGCTGGCTGCGTAGACTTGCCAGCGGTCCGCGCCGGAAGGTTCGCCGCGTCGCCGTATTTTTTGTTGCCGGCGTAGCTGCCTGCTTTTGCCGCGACGCCGCGCTGCTTTATGGTGGGATCATCCACCACGGCCAGCTCGGTGGCGCGCAGCCGCTTGACCTCATCGCGCAGCCTTGCGGCTTCCTCGAAGTTCAGGTCGGCGGCGGCCTCGCGCATCCGCGTTTCCAGATCGGAGAGAACGGCCTCGAAATTGTGGCCGATCGCGATCGCGCCGTCGGCCATGCCGCCGTCGCCGATCTCCACCAGCACATGATCGCGCTCATAGACGCTGTTGAGGATGTCGCCGATGGACTTCTTGACGCTTTCCGGCGTGATGCCGTTGGCGGTGTTGTATTCCACCTGTTTTTCGCGACGGCGGTCGGTCTCGGCGATGGCGCGTTGCATCGATCCGGTGACCTGATCGGCATAGAGGATCACCCGGCCGTCGACGTTGCGGGCCGCGCGGCCGATGGTCTGGATCAGCGAGGTCTCGCTGCGCAGGAAATCCTTCCTTGTCCGCGTCGAGGATGGCGACCAGCGCGCATTCTGGAATGTCGAGGCCCTCACGCAACAGGTTGATGCCGACCAGCGCGTCAAAAGCTCCAAGCCTGAGATCGCGGATGATCTCGATGCGCTCGATGGTGTCGATGTCCGAGTGCATGTAGCGGACACGGATGCCCTGCTCGTGCAGATATTCGGTGAGGTCCTCCGCCATGCGTTTGGTTAGCACCGTGATGAGCGAGCGATAGCCGTTCGCAGCCGTTGCGCGGACCTCGCCCACGAGGTCGTCGACCTGCGTGCGGGCAGGGCGGATGTCGACCGGCGGATCAATCAGCCCGGTCGGACGAATCACCTGCTCGACGAACACGCCGCCGCTCTCGTTCAGCTCCCATGCGCCCGGCGTGGCGGATACCGCGACCGATTGCGGGCGCATCATGTCCCATTCCTCGAAACGCAGCGGCCGGTTGTCCATGCAGGAGGGCAGGCGGAAGCCGTATTCGGCGAGCGTGGCCTTGCGGCGAAAGTCGCCGCGGAACATGCCGCCGATCTGCGGCACGCTGACGTGGCTCTCGTCGGCAAACACCAGTGCGTTATCGGGCACGTATTCGAACAGCGTCGGCGGTGGCTCGCCGGGACGGCGTCCGGTGAGATAGCGTGAATAGTTCTCGATGCCGGCGCAGCTTCCGGTCGCCTCCATCATTTCGAGGTCGAAGGTGGTGCGTTGCTCCAGCCGCTGCGCTTCCAGCAAGCGCCCCTGCGCGTGCAGTTCGTCGAGCCGCATCTTGAGTTCGGATTTGATCGACTTGATCGCCTGCACCAGCGTCGGACGCGGCGTCACATAATGCGAATTGGAATAGACCTTGATGAAATCCAGTTCATCCTGCTTGTGGCCGGTGAGGGGATCGAACTCCTCGATGCTCTCCACCTCGTCGCCGAACAGGTTCACGCGCCAGGCGCGGTCTTCGTAGTGCGCCGGGAAGATATCAATGACGTCGCCGCGCACGCGGAAAGTGCCGCGGGTGAAGTCGGCCGAGGTGCGTTTGTATTGCAGCGCCACGAGATCGGCGATGAGCTGACGCTGGTCGATGCGCTCGCCGCGCTTCAGGGCGAAGGTCATCGCGGTGTAGGTCTCGACCGAGCCGATACCATAGATGCACGACACAGAGGCGACGATGATGACGTCGTCGCGCTCCAGCAGCGCGCGCGTCGCCGCGTGGCGCATGCGGTCGATCTGCTCGTTGATCGAGGAGTCTTTTTCGATATAGGTGTCGGTGCGCGGTACGTAGGCTTCAGGCTGATAGTAGTCGTAGTAACTGACGAAGTATTCCACCGCGTTGTCGGGGAAGAAGTTCTTGAACTCACCGTAGAGTTGCGCTGCCAGCGTCTTGTTTGGCGCGAGGATGAGGGCTGGGCGCTGCGTGGCTTCGATCACCTTGGCCATGGTGTAGGTCTTTCCGGAGCCGGTGACGCCGAGCAGCACCTGGGTGCGGTCGTTGCGCTGGATGCCTTCCACCAGTTCGCGGATTGCCTGTGGCTGGTCGCCTTTGGGCTGATACTCCGACTTGATCTCGAACCGCACGCCGCCTTCGCTCTTCTCCGGTCGCGGCGGCCGGTGCGGTGTCCACACTTTCATCCCGCCGTCGTCGCCGCGAAATTCGGGGCGGCCGTCGCGTATCAGAATTCTCCAGCGCTTCAGCGGTCGCCTTGACGCCGAGGCCTTCCATCTTGTTGCGGGGCGGTCGCGCCAGCGTCTCGTCGTCATCTTCGGCGGTTGGTAGGCCCAACTGCCGCGCCAGTTCCGGATCGAGCGTCGGGATGGTGGCGGAGGTGCCGTAGTTCGGCGTCGCGAATTCCGCTTGCGGCGCTTCGTCGAAGCCCTTTTGCTTTACTTCGCCCTTGAGGGGAGAGACTTGCCTTTCTCTCTCCCTGTCACTCGCTTCGCTGGCGTAGGGAGGGGAGAGAGACGCATCCCGTTTTGCCGTCGCATCGTCCTTGCCGCGCGTGGAGGCTCGCGCGCGATGCGCCGCAGCCTCGCCGCCGGAGCGGCGGTCCCACGAATTGTCCGGCGGCGGTTGCAATCCGGTGCCGGACCCGAGCCCGGCGTCGCCGCGGTTAATCGCCGGATTGAGCAATTCAGCGAGCGCAGGTCCGATCGGCTGCACCTCGGGACGATGTGCCTTCGACTTCGGGGCTTTAGACCTCTGAGCGCTCGGCGGTTTACCGGGTTGTTTAGGAGGATTGGGAGGCTTCGCCATGCCGGCAATATGGAGCGAATCCAGCCCGCAAAAAAGAGCGGAATCACACGGATGCACATTGATGCCGTGATCACGCCTTCGGCGATGATGACCTCGATACGGCCTTTCGCAGGCAATCGCCGCCTTCGGTCGGCATTGGCAGCCGCCCAGCCTCCTCGGCGTACCAGCAGTTCCCAGACAGATCGCAAGTGAATTCCGTTCCGCATCCGGAACAGGCGAGGCGGCGAATGGCTTGCTGTCAGGTCTGGCGTGTCATGGCGGCGGGTGTGCTCTCAGGCCGGGTTGATCGATGCGCAACCATAGTTCCGGATCGATACGGATGAAATCCTGCCCGCGCATTCTTTCAGGGGCGAGATTATTCCGCCGCGCGAAGGCGATGGATCTGACGACGGCGGTCGCTTCCGCGCAGTGAAAGGTAGTAGTCGGCATCCGCCGGATCGTCGGTGCGGCGAATGAGATCGGTCACCGGCGCATAGCTCAGCATTCGACCGCCGTCCGGAAGCGCCGTGCAAATGAAGCGCAGCACCTCGCCGTTTCTGAGTTTGATATTTATCGGGGTCGGATCGCCCGCGCGTACCGTCGCAACGCGCTCAGCGATGAAATGGCTAAGCTCGTCTTGCGGGAGTTCATACGCGCCGATATCGCGGCCATGATACATCAGCGCGATAAACGGCGGCTTGCTGTCGGCCTTCGTGTCAGGCAGCGAGAAGTAATTCCGGAACGCGCGGTTGATGAATTCGGCACGGGTGTCCGCGTCGAGCAAGACGATCCCGATGTCGGTCTGATTGAGGGCGGTGGACAGCCGTGCCGCTGTCGCGTGCCGCTCGCGCTCCCGTCTGAGCGCATTCATCATCCGCAACCGCAACAATCCGGTGATCAAGGCGGTGCCGCCGGCGGTCAGGGTCAGCAATCCAAGACGCAAAACGATGGAACCGTCAGCGACCGTGGCATTGTAGTCGCTAAGAATTCCTGCGGAAGCTAAAACGGCTATTCCGACACTGATCAGACCGGAAACTGTGCCACCAAGCGATCCGGCGAGTGCGACGACACAAATATATAGCGCTGACAGGTCCGCAAACGCGGCAACGGTGCGATCGGCATAGATGGACGCGCCTGCGATCAAAATCGCGAAAGCCGGACCCAACATTATTCGCCAGTCGATGTGCATCACCGTTCCATGATACCGAATGAGACTAAATCCGGTTCGCGAACAACTGGTTGCACAATCGCAAGGTTTTCGTCGCCAGCGTTAATGGCGCCTAACGCGGCGGCACGCGATTTGAAATTAATTGCGCTGCCCGAGATCTAATCCAAGGAACTGCCGGGTGCGCAACCGTAGCTGTTCGGGCCGCGTGGGTTTGCCCGCCACAGTCTGAGGTCGCGTGATAATCCTCGCCCCTTGATCGGCGTTCTGCAAAGCTGCCTTCAGGGAATCATTGTGTGAGATGAGAGTTTCGATGAGCGACCGAAGCCTTCCGTTGATGTTGATGATCGGGCCCCTTTATATGCTGGGCCTCTGCGCTGCCTTGGCGCAGGACGTTCCCGGCATTGAGATCTGCACCGTCGAAAAAACGATGGAGAGGCGGACGAGTTGCTTGCAGAGCAACATCAATTTTCTGCAAACCACCCTCAGCAGATATGTCACCGATAGCAGGCAGAAAATCGATGCGGCCAACCGACAGATGCAGGTGCTTGAGAGCACAGTTGCGGAACTGCGGAAGGCGGTTGCTGAACTTCAGGCGGCGAGCAAGAAACAGCCGCAGTCCCCGACGAAGGAGGACGGAAATCATCCAGCGAAGGAGGAGGGGAAGTAGTTCAGGCGTTATCTCCGATTTCATTCCAGCCGCTGACATCTGTCCCGTACCCGTTGTCAAGACGTGAAGTCAGGCAAATTGCTTTTGCAAATTTTGGTTCGATCGCACAAATGGCTGTAAAGGAACGGAGTACACCATGCCCTGGCTGCAGCCGGTCACGCTCGAAGGACCTCATGCGCGGCTCGAGCCGTTGTCGCAAGATCACCGCGAAGCCCTTGTTGACGCGGTAAAAGACGGCGAGATCTGGAAGATCTGGTACACTTTCGTTCCGGCGCCGGAGAAAATGGGGGCCGAGATCGAGCGGCGGCTCTCGCTGCAAGCAGCCGGAACCATGCTGCCCTTTACGGTGCGGGATGCCGAGGGACGAATCGCCGGTATGACGACCTACACGAACGTCGACTCTGCGAGCTGTCGCGTCGAGATCGGCTCGACCTGGTATGCGAAGCGTGTCCAGCGCACCGCAGTCAATACCCAGTGCAAGCTGCTGCTGCTCACCCACGCGTTCGAAAAGCTGAACTGCATCGCCGTGGAATTCCGTACTCACGTTTTCAATCATGTCAGCCGGCGTGGCATCGAGCGGCTCGGCGCCAAACAGGAGGGCACCCTGCGCGATCGTCAAATGTCGCCAAACGTGACGGTGCGCGACACCGTCGTCTACAGCATCCTTCCCGGAGAGTGGCCGAAGGTGAAGGCGCACCTCACCTACGAACTCAATGAAAAGCGTCGATAGTCCCGGCCGTCCCGCCGAGTGAGCGACTGCGGCACGGGAATATAATGAGCATCACAATGATCTCCATTCTCGACGATCCTCTTGTCTCCACCGAATGGCTGGCCGCGCATCTTGGTGACGTCAAGGTCATCGATGCCTCGTTCAAGATGCCCGGCGTGCTACCGCTGGCTGTCGATGATTTTCACGCCACGCACATTCCCGGCGCGGTGTTCTTCGATGTCGATGCCGTATCGGATCGTGCGTCGCCACTTCCGCATATGTATCCGGATGCTGCGCAGTTCGCGCGTGATGTCGGCGCGCTGGGGATTTCCTCGAAAGATACAGTCGTTGTTTATGACTTTGGAGGCTGGGTTGCCGCGCCGCGGGTGTGGTGGATGTTCCTGTCGTTCGGTCACGCCGATGTCCGGGTACTTGACGGCGGCTTGAAAAAATGGCGCGCGGAAGGCCGCCCGGTCGAATCCGGTAAAGTTTCGCCGAAGCCGGGCCATTTCAACGCGACCTTCGATCCGCTTTATGTGCGCGGTAAGGCTCAGCTCGTGAGCAACCTGTCGTCGGGTCGCGAGCAGCTTGTCGATGCGCGCGCGGCTGGTCGCTTCACCGGCGCCGTAGCGGAGCCGAGAGCCGGGCTGCGTTCGGGTCACATCCCCGGCAGCCGCAACCTGCCGTACAACGAGCTGTTCGATCCTGGGACCGGCGTTATGAAACCGCTGGACGATATTCGTGCCGCGTTTGCTCGCGTCGGGTTGGATTTGGCAAAGCCCGTCGTCACCACCTGCGGTTCGGGGGTTTCGGCCGCGGTGCTGACGCTTGCGCTCTACCGCCTGGGCGTGCGGGGCTCGGCGCTCTACGACGGGTCATGGTCGGAGTGGGGATCGAGTGAGGGTCCGCCGATCGCCACCGGACCTGTCTGAACAGGCTCACTCCAATTCGAGCGGCGACCCCGAAAGCACGGGCTGCGATGAACGATCTGACTGCCGGATCACACTGCGATGGTGATGTTTCTTAGCAGCACGCCGTGGTTTCGTGGACGATCGTTTGGTGGTGGGCGTCGCCGGATCGGCGACCTGCGTTTTCTGTACAGGACGGCTTGCCGGCAGGGGTGGCTTGGAATGCTCTCCGAACGGCGATGTCATCGTTTCCGTGACACCGGATGTTTTTCCGTCAGTTGAGGATGCGTCGCTTTTCGCGACCGCGGGTTTGACGGCCTCGCCTGCCGTCTCGCTGCCTCGCGCTGGCTCCGATGGTTCTGGCGCGGCGGTATTGGCGGGAGGTGTTGTGTCCGCTATCGCTGGGACGGGCTCCGATTGTGGCGGAGAAGCTGCCGGCTCGTCAGTGTCGGCCGGAGCAGAAGGTGCGTCCGTGGCAGGAGGCGCATCGGCCGCGGCTTCCGGCTGCGCATCCGATAAAGGTGTCACCGTGTGCTGTGCTTCGGCCTGGTTTGATTCCGGTGTGGCAGGGTCGGCGGCGGGTGTATCGACCTGCAGCACGGCCAACGTGGGCTGTTCGGCCTCTTTCGATCCAAACGTGACTTCGGGAATCGGCTTGAGAGGCAGACTTGCGAACTCCTCGTGGGTTGCTCGCAGCAAAGCTGCGGCCCCCAGGCCGAAGATCAGCATTGAGATCGCCAGCGCGACCGCAACGAATAGGGAACGAAAGCCGGGTAGCATGGGTGTGGTTGCGCCTTCCCCGCGCGTCTACGACGGTGATCGGGCCATCAGAACGCGATTGAACACACGCCTGATCGACAGGGTGCAGCGGCAGATCCGCCGAATCAGGGCCTATCGAGAATACCGCAAGAGACGCGGTCGTGCGCTCCAAAAATCCACCGCAACAATCGCCCGTCGAAAGTTCGCAGGAACCGGTGATGCCTGGAGGCCACAGTTTGCCACGACACGATATGGAATTATGACCGAATCGGGGAGGCTTTTGTCGGTATCGTCTTGAATGCGCCGCTATCCTGCGCGATGTGGCCGTTAACGATCCGGTGTCTTGTTGAATTTATACAAGGGCGATGATGATCAAACGCATTCTGACGGTTTTTGCGGCGATCGTAGCTGGCGCAGCGGGAACCTCGGTAGCCTCGGCGCAGGGATATCCACCCCCGCCGAGCCCGATCTATTCCACGCCGTCCTCCGCTTATCCGGATGAAGACGACCGTCCAAGAGGAGCCGATGCGGTTCCCGATTTCGATCCGGTCGACGACCAATCGGCACAGCGCGACAATTCCGCGGCGCTGACACCGCCTGGGCCGGTGATGTCGCCGGATGATCCGCGTTACGGTCGTTCCAGTTCCACGCCGGTCTATTCGAATCGCGACCTGCCGCCCGGCCCGGTGATGTCGCCCGAGGATCCTCGTTACGGGCAGCCCGGCCCCACGCAGTATCAAACTCCGACGCGTGCGCCGGAAACGGTCGCTTCGACCGGCGGGGCGACTGACGGCCTCACGCCGCCGGCTCCGGTGGGTGCGGACGGTAGGCCGGCCCCAATGTCGGCGCTGCCGCCGGACGAGCAGCCGGAGGCCGATCGGGGCGGTGAGAAACAGCTGGCGCCGAGACTGCGCCGCAAGGAAGTCACGTTCGCCACCAAAGAGCCGGCGGGCACCATCGTGGTCGACACGTCAAATACCCACCTGTATTACATTCTCGGTAATAATCGCGCGATCCGCTATGGCGTGCGCGTTGGCCGCGACGGCTTCACCTGGGCCGGCGTGCAGAAGATCAGCCGCAAGGCTGAGTGGCCGGACTGGCATCCGCCGACCGAAATGATCGAACGTCAGCCTTATCTGCCGCGCTTCATGGCAGGCGGTCCCGGCAATCCGTTGGGCGCGCGCGCCATGTATCTCGGTTCGACAGTATTTCGCATCCATGGCACCAATCAGCCTTCGACGATCGGCAAGTTCGTATCGTCAGGTTGCATCGGGATGCTCAACGAAGATGTGTCGGATCTGTTTGATCGTGTGAAGGTCGGCACGCGGGTTGTCGTGCTGCCCGGCGGTCCACCGCACACCGATACGACGGCCTCCACTCAGCCGGCCCCGGGATCGAGCGCGGCGCCAACTCCGCAGCCGCCGCAGACAGCGAGCTTGCCCGGAACCCAGCCAACCTCGGTGCCGCCGCTGCCGGCGCCGGTTACGATCCGATAGGCGCAGCGCTTAAGCCGCGCCTTGCGTAACGGTTTTCCTGCGCGGCTCTCTTAGAGCCTTCCGCTTCTGACAGAGTCAGAAGCGTGGCTTTATGATTTTGATCTTCGCTCGAAAACACTTCAACTCACCGCAGCGCGCGTACCCGTGCGCCCTTGAGCCACGCGGCGATGTTCCCGACCATCTCGATGTAATAATGCCCGTAGTTTTGCGTGATCTCGCAGCCGGGATGAGGCGTGCTTAAGTGCCTATCGCGCCTGCGTAGCGGATGATTGAGGTGCAGTGCTTTCTGCGAGAAGGTACTCGGTCGGGGATCGGCGATCGAACGTTCCCTCGTCTTCGCTTCGGCGATCGGCGCGGTCGTGCGCGATGTTGCGTGATGCCAAGTGCGGATGCGCGGCCTATTCATTGGGTGGGCGCTCGCCGTGCTTGGCACGCCACGCGGGTCCGGGTCCGCGCATGTAATGCAGCTCGGGCCGGTAGGAGCTGAACGCGATCGCGATGAATTCGCGCCATAACGCGCGAATGCCGTGAAGCCCTCCGCGCTGATGATCCTGTCTTTCGGTCCGGTTTGACGCTGACGCCGATACGCTGGTCGCCATGGTGTTATGCCTTGTTGGGTCGCAAGCTTCCTGTTGGGAGGCCCACGGTGGCGCTGGTCTCGCTATCCTTCACGGATTCAATTAAAAGGCGGTTCGAATGAGACGAAACGAAGTATTCCTTCCGTCAACCTTTCTGCGTGGTTAAGGCAAGGTTGCCCTTTCGCCACCGCGCGGCTACATCAGCGGGCAGCAAACTTTCCAGAAACCAGAGCCCCCCTGAATCCGAAGTTCGGCTCCCCGGCTTGTTCAGCGACTTGGATTCAAAAGAGGCATACAACCTTCGGTCGGCGCGTGGCCTGGTTCAGAGGTTCTCCTGACGATTTCGCCGCAAGGCGGGAGAGAACGTCTGAACACCGCCGCGACGCTTTCAGGAATCACCTTTAGGAATCACGATGGCGCGCCAGTTCATCTACTTCATGCAGGGCTTGTCCAAAACTTATCCGCCGAACCGGAAGGTGCTGGATAACATCCACCTGTCGTTCTATCCGGACGCCAAGATCGGTGTGCTCGGCGTCAACGGCTCGGGTAAATCGACGCTGCTGAAGATCATGGCGGGGCTCGACAAGGACTACACCGGCGAGGCCTGGGTCGCGGAAGGCGCCCGCGTCGGTTATCTCGAGCAGGAGCCGCAGCTCGATCCGGCCAAGACCGTGCGTGAAAACGTCATGGAGGGCGTCGCCAAGCAGAAGGCAATCCTCGATCGCTACAACGAACTGGCGATGAACTACTCCGACGAAACCGCCGACGAGATGACCAGGCTGCAGGATGAGATCGAGGCTGCGGGGTTGTGGGATCTCGACAGCAAGGTCGATCAGGCGATGGACGCACTGCGCTGCCCTCCCGACGATGCCGACGTGACGAAACTCTCCGGCGGCGAGCGCCGCCGCGTCGCGCTATGCAAGCTGCTGCTCGACCAGCCGGACCTCTTGCTGCTGGACGAACCGACCAACCATCTCGATGCTGAGTCGGTGTCGTGGCTCGAAAGTCATTTGCGCAATTATCCGGGCGCGATCCTGATCGTCACCCACGATCGCTACTTCCTCGACAACGTGACGGGATGGATCCTCGAACTCGATCGCGGCAAGGGCATTCCCTACGAGGGTAACTATTCGGCGTGGCTGAAGCAGAAGCAGAAGCGCCTCGAACAGGAAGGCCGCGAAGACGCCGCGCATCAGAAGACGCTGGCGCGTGAGCAGGAATGGATCGCCGCCTCGCCCAAGGCGCGGCAGGCGAAATCCAAGGCGCGCTACCAGCGCTACGAGGATCTGCTCAAGCAGGCCAGCGAGAAGCAGAGCCAGACCGCGCAGATCACCATTCCCGTCGCCGAGCGACTCGGCCAGAACGTGGTCGATTTCGAGGGCCTGAGCAAAGGGTTTGGCGACCGCGAACTGATCGACGATCTGACCTTCAAGCTGCCGCCCGGCGGCATTGTCGGCGTGATTGGCGCCAACGGCGCCGGCAAGACTACGCTGTTCCGGATGATCACCCAGCAGGAGACGCCGGACAAGGGCACTATCACGGTCGGCGAGAGCGTGCATCTTGGTTATGTCGACCAGTCGCGCGACAGCCTCGACGCGAAGAAGAATGTCTGGGAGGAGATCTCCGGAGGTAACGAGCAGATCCTGCTCGGCAAGCGCGAGGTGAACTCGCGCGGCTATTGTTCGTCATTCAATTTCAAGGGCGCGGATCAGCAGAAGAAAGTAGGCAGCTTGTCGGGCGGCGAACGCAACCGCGTGCATCTGGCAAAAATGCTGAAATCCGGCGCCAACGTGCTGCTGCTTGACGAGCCGACCAACGATCTCGACGTCGATACGCTGCGCGCGCTGGAAGAGGCGCTGGAGGATTTCGCCGGCTGCGCCGTCATCATCAGCCACGACCGCTGGTTTCTCGATCGTATCGCCACGCATATCCTGGCCTTCGAAGGCGATAGCCATGTCGAATGGTTCGAGGGCAACTTCCAGGATTACGAGAAGGACAAGATGCGGCGGCTCGGTCAGGACAGCATCATCCCGCACCGCGTGAAATACAAGAAGCTGACGCGGTAAGAAGAGTGGTAACGCATTGGCGGCCTGGACCCCTTAGCTCACTCCGACAAGCTTCTTGCGATGGATGACGTTGAAAGGGACATAGCCTTGCGAGCTGAAGAATTTTTGTGCGTCGATATTGGCTGTCCAAGTGTCCAAAGCAATTTCGTCGATGCCTTCTGAAATAGCACGCTGTTCAATATGGCGCATCAGGATCGTGGCTACGCCACGACGACGAGCTTCTGGCATGACCGATATGTGATGCACATAGATGCGAGGTTGGGGGACAGTAAAGGGCGTTTCTGGCCGCTCCTGTATTTCAAACCAGACATAGCCGACTGGCGCACGGTCGGTCTCGACAATCGCTATCGAGCTCTTTGGGTCAGCCAGTCGCTCAGCAAAGAAAGCTCTCGCCGCAGGCGGATCAGCTAATCTTTTGAAAGCGTCTGGATATAGCGCAGCATGTAGACTCTGAACCACCTCATTGAGCCAGATCAGCGTGTTGATATCAGCATGACTAGCATCTCGGACGTCAAATGACATCAAGGCACCTCCGTTCAGGCGAAGCTGTGTGACCGTCTGCTTTCCACCTGCAGCCTCAACCCCAGACACCGCCAACTCTCCGGGTTTTTAGAGGAGGGCGTCAAAATAGCCCCGATGCGCCAGCGGCGTAAGTGGTAGGGATGGACGACCTTTCGGACCGATCCCCCCGGGCGTCAATGGAACCAAATCCGCCCGCCGATCATTGATGGCAGGAATATCGGGGTCATCGGCGGTGAGTCTGGATCTGGACGCGAGGGTAGCGCCGCTGGTGGCGAGGGGAGGCTTCGGCGACCGGACGCTCACAGCGGTCATCGTCGCGGCGCTCGTCATCTGCGGCCTCTATGTGGGGCGCGAGATTTTCGTTCCGATCGTGCTGGCCGTTCTCTTGAGCTTCGTGCTCGCCCCGCTGGTGGACATTCTCGAGCGATGGCATTTCCCGCGCCCTGCCAGCGTGCCCGTCGTGGTTCTGCTTGCTTTTATCGCAATCTTCGCCCTCGGCGGCCTGATAGTGAGGGAGGTCAAAAACCTCGCAGAGAGCCTGCCACGGTATCAGCAGACCATGCAGCAAAAGATCCAATCGCTGCGGGCGCTGACGACGACCGGGCCGCTGGATCGCGCGGCGGATCTGCTTCAGAATCTCGGCAAGCAAATCAGCGGACCACAGCCGGCGCCGTCAGCGGCGGGTTCGCTGTCGTCCAAAGCGGTCGATCACGTCGAGCCTATACCGGTCGAGGTGCGTTCGCCCCCGCAGTCCGCCCTTGAGAATATTTCGGCGCTCATCAGCCCGTTGCTGCATCCGCTGGCAACCGTGGGCATCGTGATCGTATTCGTGATCTTCATCCTGTTCCAGCGAGAGGATCTACGCAACCGCTTCATCAAACTCGCAGGATCGAATGATCTGCAGTCCGCGACCGCGGCGATCGACGACGCGGCCAGCCGCCTCAGCCGTCTTTTCCTGACGCAGGTCCTGCTTAACGCCGGATTCGGCGTGATCGTGGCCGCCGGACTTCTATTGATCGGCGTTCCCAGCGCCATCCTCTGGGGAATTCTGGCCGCGATCATGCGTTTCGTGCCCTATGTCGGGCCTTTCATCGCGGCGTTTTTTCCCCTGACCCTGGCTATCGCGGTCGATCCCGGTTGGTCGATGTTGCTGTGGAGCGGGTCGCTCATTCTCCTGACGGAGCTTCTGGTCGGACAGGCCGTCGAGCCTTTGCTCGTGGGACACAGCAGCGGATTGTCGCCGGTGGCCGTCGTGGTCGCGGCGACGTTCTGGACCGCGCTGTGGGGACCGATCGGACTTGTTCTCGCGACCCCTCTGACGATCTGCCTCGTCGTGCTCGGCCGCCATGTCGAGCAACTCAGGTTTCTGGACATTCTGCTGGGGGATCGTCCGGCCCTGTCGCCGCAGGAGCTATTCTATCAGCGCATGCTGGCCAACGATCCGCCGGAGGCCGTTGAGATGGCCGAGAAGTTCTTGAAGGAGCGCTCGCTCGCCGAATATTATGAAAACGTCGCGTTGAATGGCCTGATGCTGGCGCAGGCCGATCTTAAACGCGACCGCTTGTCGCCGGACCGCCTTGCCGAAATCAGGGATAGCGTCGCCGAGGTCATCGACGGACTGGCTTCGGAATTCGATGACGCGATGGAGGGCCGTCAGCCGAAGAACGGAGCCCCCACTGATGCAGCGGACGTGGCGGCGGGTACACCGATGCCGGAGCTGCCGTTCATCATCCGCGAAGGACTGCCGTCGGAGTGGCAGGCCGAACATCCCGTGCTCTGCGTCGCGCAGCGCACGGATCTCGACGAAGCGGCTGCGATGTTTCTGGCTGAGATCTTGTCGAAACACGGTCTTGGGGCGCGAGCCGCCAGGAAAGAGGAGACGTCGCCGAGCGGGATTTTCCAGCTTGACGCCTCGGGCGTGATGCTCGTGTGCATCTCGACGCTCGATGACGGCGGCGCGGCGCAAACGCGTCATCTGCTGCGCAAGCTTCGCCGCAAGATGCCACGGGTGCGCATCCTCGTGTGTTGCTGGGGATGCACCAACAGCGGAATGACGAAAGACCACCTCAAGGCCGATGCGGTCGCAGACAATCTGGGGGAAGCCGCCGCTTATTGTCTGTCGCTGGTCGACCAAACGGCCGCACACGATATTATACACAAGGATGCTGCACCCTCGCGGGAGTCTGGACCGCAGATCCCGTCAAAGCAGACCGACGGGAGTGCCGATCGCCGGGGCTCTCCGCTACGCACATCTTCCCTCGTGATCGGCGTTGATCGCCGATCTTGGTTGATGTCGAAAGGAGGACCTGTAGACGCGATGGACGATTGGAGCGCCCAGCAATATCTGAAATTCGAGGACGAGCGAACGCGGCCATCCCGCGATCTGTTAGCTCAGGTTCCCCTTAGCGCGCCACGCAAGGCCGTCGATATCGGCTGCGGTCCCGGTAATTCCACCGAATTGCTGGTCGAGCGCTGGCCGCAGACCGAGATCATCGGGATCGATACATCCGCCGACATGCTGCGGCAGGCGCGCAACCGGCTGCCAGGACATACATTTATAGAAGCCAACGTCGCGCATTGGGTCCCGCCGGCGAACACCGACCTACTGTTTGCCAATGCGATCTTCCAGTGGGTGCCGGATCATCTGTCTCAGTTGCAGCGACTGTTGAGCGTACTTCCGGCAGGCGCCGTGTTAGCTTTGCAAATGCCCGACAATCTCGATGAGCCAAGTCATGTGATGATGCGCGAGGTGGCTCATTCGGGACCGTGGCGAGAAAGACTTGCGGACGCCGCGCGGGCGAAAGACCTGCTGGCGCGGCCCGGAGCTTACTACGACGCATTGCAGCCGTTGTGCGGACGCATCGAGATCTGGCACACGATTTATAATCATATCCTTGAAGACACCACGGCAATCGTCGAATGGGTCAAGGGTACGGGACTACGGCCGTTCCTCGGTCCGCTGGAGCCGATGGAAAGGAAGGAGTTCCTGCGTGAATATTCCGCGCGGATCGCTGCCGCTTATCCGCTGCAGGCGGACGGCAAGGTGCTGCTGCGGTTCCCGCGCATTTTCGTGGTCGCGATCAGATAGGTCGTGGTTTTGAGCAAGTCAGGCCGGAGCCGTCGTGACGCGATGCGTTTTGTCGCGGCCTGGACGTCTCGATTCCATCACAGGGAATCGAATAAAACGCTCTCCCGTCACGACGAGACCCATAATGTCCCCGATGCCTGAATCTCCGGCCCCGAAGGCTGCTTTCACTGCCCTTCGCCCGCTGCCGATGTTGATCTTTTCCTCGCGCTGGCTTCAGCTTCCGCTTTATATTGGCCTGATCATTGCCCAAGGGGTTTATGTCGTCCTGTTTCTGAAGGAACTGTGGCATCTCATCGGGCACTCCTTCGACTTTTCCGAACAGCAGATCATGCTGGTGGTGCTTGGCCTCATCGATGTGGTGATGATCTCGAATCTTCTGGTGATGGTCATTGTCGGCGGCTACGAGACGTTCGTGTCGCGGCTCAATCTCAAAGGCCATCCCGACGAGCCGGAGTGGCTAAGCCATGTCAACGCCAGCGTTCTCAAGATCAAGCTCGCGATGGCGATCATCGGCATCTCGTCGATCCATCTCCTGCGGACCTTCATCGCGGCCGGAAACCTTGGGACCGAGCGCGCCATGAGTTATACGCAAACCGGCGTGATGTGGCAGACGATCATCCACGTCGTGTTCATCTTTTCGGCAATCGGCGTTGCGCTCGCGGATCGTATCGCGAGTGAGGCGAATGTATCGAACGGCGAGGCGAAGCATTAGCATGGCGGCGACCGTCCTGGACATCTCTGCGACGGTCGCAGATTCGCGATCGTGATCCTGTTGTCGCTCACTCTTCGGAGCCGTCGTGTCGCCGGTGCACGCGGCGGACGACGGCTTCACGCGTTTCCTCGCCGCGGTCTGGCCGGAGGCGCAGCAGGCAGGCGTTTCGCGCGCGACGTTCGATTCCGTCACAGCCGGACTCGAGCCCGACTATAAGCTGCCCGACCTCATTCTGCCCGGTCGGCCCGCGACCGGTGCGCCGTCGCAGGCGGAATTCGTTCAGGTGCCGGCGGATTATCTCAAGGAGAGCAGCATCGCGCGGCTGGCGGCTGAAGGGCAGCGGCTGATGCGGAAAAACGAATCGACGTTGGACGCGATCGAAAAGCGTTTCGGCGTACCCGCGACCATCATCCTTGCGATCTGGGGTCGGGAAACCGATTACGGTCGCTACACCCTGCCTTATGATGCGATGCGCGTGCTGGCGACCCAGGCTTATGTCGGCCGCCGCAAGGACCAGTATCGTAACGAATTCATCGAAGGACTGCTGTTGCTGCAGCGCGGTGCTGTCTCGCGCAAGAATTTCCGCGCGTCGTGGGGCGGGGCCACCGGGCTGACCCAGTTCCTGCCGTCCGAGCTTGCTAAGCATGGCGTCGATTTTGATGGCGACGGCCGCATCGACATCTGGTCCTCGGTGCCCGATGCGCTGGCCTCGGCCGCGCAGCAGCTTGTCAACAAGGGCTGGCAGCCGGGGCTGCGCTGGGCCTACGAGGTACGCGCACCGGCGAACGTCGATTGCACGGAAGGCGTGCCCGAGGTGAAGAAGCCGATCGATAAATGGCTGCGCGAGGGGTTCTTACCAGTGCGCGGACAAAAGCTGACCGCGGTCGAGCGGGAACAGTCGGCGTCGTTGCTGCAACCGGAGGGCAGCCATGGCCCGTCGTTCCTGACCACGACGAACTACTTCGTCATCAAGGAATACAATTTCTCCGATCTCTATGTCCTGTTCGTCGGCCATCTCGCCGACCGCATGACCAGTCCGTTGCCTTTTGCGACACCGTGGTCGGCCTCGACGCAACTGCGCAGCCGCGACGTCGAGGCGATGCAGCGCCATTTGACGCGGCTCGGTTTGTACAAGGACAAGATCGACGGCAAGGCCGGGATGCTGACGCGAGCGGCGCTCGGCGCCTATCAGAAGTCCGCTGGCCTCAAGGTGGACTGCTGGCCCAGCGACGGGGTGCTGCGCGCGATGAATGCGGCGCGCTGAAATCATCGCGTCACCAACGGAAACCCGGCCGCGCCGCCGGGTTTCTCAGATCGGATTATCCGAACAATCGGATCAGTCGCACACCTGGACGCGACGGAAACGCCAGCCATATCCGTCCCAGAACCTCTCCCGCACCATTTGGCATGGCGGCCCGTCCACATAGGCCGGTGGAGGCGCGGCGTAGACTGGAGCCGGTGCGGCGTAGGCCGGAGGGCTGTTCGCAATTGCGCCGCCGATGATGGCGCCGGCCGCCAGACCGCCGAGCACGCCGGCTGCCACCGCTCCCCCGTCGCGAGCCTCTGCCTGCGGAGCCGTCGCTACTGAACCAGCCGCAACCGTCGACAGCCGCGAGGATGGCAAAAACTGTTTTCTTCATCTTGGAATCTCTCCTGAGGGGTCGCGCCGCGGTCGGCGCAGGGTTCAAGGCTACTCGCAATGCCGTCGTTCAAGCCGGCTGTTTCACCCGGTCAACCTTCGCAGGTCGGTCGCTGGAAAAAGCGGCTTTTTCAGGTTATCGCGCGCGGCATTCCGGGAAAACACCAACGATATGAACCGGAGCCGTTTATCAGACGGGATCAGCCGCACACCCGGACATTCCGGAGCCGCCAACCGTAGCCATCCCAAAAACGCTGCCTTTGCCAATAGCAGCCGGGGGTTGCGACATATCCCGGACCGTAATAGCCGTAGCCGGGTCCATAGTATCCCGGGCCGCCATAATAACCGGGGCCATAATATCCCGGGCCGGCCAGTGCTCCACCGACGATCGCGCCGCCGATCAGTCCGCCGGCGACCCCTGCTGCGATGCCGCCGCCGCCGGCCTCGGCTGCTTGAGGTGCGGCCACCGCTGTGACCATGGCAACCGTCGCCAATGCCATCAATGTTCTTTTCATGGCCTCACCTTCCTCATCAATCGATACCGCAATGCGTCTGTCGAACGAAGATTTCCACAGCCGGCTTGAACGATCAATGAACGAACGTAACTGAATCCCGCCACGATGCGGACCCAAGTGTGACGATTAAATGATGAATATCAAAATGTTATGGTAGATTCTGGAGCTGCCGCCCGCGGCGGCTTTCGGGCAACTTGGAATAGCTTGAAATAGCGGGTTTTCCCTTTGCGTTTCGCGAGGCGGTCCAACAATATCGGCCCGTTCGCGTGTGGCAATGGGTTCCGTTTTCATGATTGTTTGTTCTTGTAATGTACTAACCGATCACGACGTCCGCTCTGCCGTGACGGGAACAGACGACCTGCGGCGCTCGCCGAAGCAGGTTTACGGATGTCTCGGATGCAGCGCGGAATGCGGACGGTGTGCCCGGACTATCAAGACCATCATCAAGGAAGCGCTCGGCGCCTGCGCCCGGCGATGTTGCGACGGGTGTCCCCACTCTGCGATGGAAGCAGAAGTCAAACAAAGTCACACCGAAATCACTCTTTGACCTTCTGGATAGCGGCATTTGGATAGCAGCCCAGCATTTTTTGGGGGTTGTCGCGTGGCCGAATCTCATTTAGAAGTATTCTAAATTAGGTGAAAGCCGGCGATAGTCGGCCGCCGGCCTTAAAGCACAGACAACAGGAGCTGCTTCATGAAGGGCGACCCGAAGGTTATCGACTACCTGAACAAAGCGCTCCGCCACGAACTAACGGCGGTCAACCAGTATTGGTTGCATTACCGGCTGCTGGATAACTGGGGCATCAAGGATCTCGCGAAAAAATGGCGCGCGGAGTCCATCGAGGAAATGGAGCATGCCGACAAGTTGATCGACCGCATCATCTTCCTCGACGGCTTCCCGAACATGCAGGTGCTTGATCCCCTGCACATCGGCCAGAACGTCGGCGAGGTGATGGATTGCGATCTCAAGGCGGAGTATTCGGCCCGTGCTCTCTACGAAGAGGCGGCGACACATTGCCACGCCGTGAAGGACTACGTCACCCGCGACATCTTCGAGAAGCTGATGAAGGACGAGGAAAGCCATATCGACTTCCTCGAAACCCAGATCGATCTCATCAAGAAGATCGGCGTCGAGCTCTATTCGCAGAAGCACATCGGCGAAATGGATCACGACTGATCCTCATTCGGTTCTCCATCGCAAAAGTCGGCGTCGTTGCGCGCCGGCTTTTTGCGTTTCTATGGATGCGCAAGAGCTTTTCCGCTTGAGGGATCTTGAAGCGGACCTTTACGATTCTGATCGAGGCGTTCCTCACGCGAAGAGGTCCCTAGATAATAGCTCTCGCTAGCTAGCCAGCCGGATCATGCTTCACCGCCCACAGAGCGAAGGCGTAGGCGAGGGCGATCTCGTCGAGCCGGTTAAAGCGGCCGGATGCGCCGCCGTGTCCCGCGCCCATGTTAGTTCGCAACAGAACAGGCCCGCCTGACGTCATGGTGGCGCGCAACCTTGCGATCCATTTCGCCGGCTCCCAATAGGTGACGCGCGGATCGGTCAGCCCGCCCATAGCGAGAATCGCCGGATAGTCCTTCGCCGCGACGTTCTCGTAAGGCGAATAGGACAGGATGGTGCGGAAATCTTCCTCGCTCACGATGGGGTTGCCCCATTCCGGCCATTCCGGCGGGGTCAGCGGCAGCGTGTCGTCGAGCATGGTGTTGAGCACGTCGACGAACGGCACTTCCGCGACGAGGCCGGCGAACAACTCGCCTGCGCGGTTGGCGACCGCGCCCATCAGCATGCCCCCGGCGCTGCCGCCGTGGCCGACGATGTTTTTGGCTGACGTATAGTTCGCCGCGATCACCGCGCGAGCACAGGCGGCGAAATCGTCGAAGCTGTTGGTTTTCTTCTCGCGCTTGCCGTCGAGATACCAGCCCCAGCCTTTGTCCGCGCCGCCGCGGATGTGCGCGATGGCATAGACGAAACCGCGGTCAACCAGCGACAGCCGGTTGGCCGAGAACGAAGCGGGCATGGCGTGACCATAGGAGCCGTAGCCGTAGAGCAGCAGCGGCGCGCGGCCATCCTGCGCGAAATCCTTGCGATGCAGGATCGAGACCGGCACCTCGGCGCCGTCGTTCGCCTTGGCCATGATGCGGGTGGTGACATAGTCCGCGGGATCATGCCCTGACGGAATCTCCTGGCGCTTGCGTAAGGTTCGCGAGCGGCTCGCCATGTCGTAATCGAACACCTCGGAAGGCGTCGTCATCGACGAATAGCTGAAGCGTAAGGTTGTGGTGTCGAACTCGTAGCCGCCATGGGTATCGAGCGAATAGGCGGCCTCGTCGAAGGCGATTGCGTGCTCATTTCCGGTCGCCAGATCGCGGACGACGATCGACGGCAACGCATTGGCGCGCTCGAGCCGCACCATGTGGCCGGAATAAAGTTCGAGATCGAGCACATAGGTTCCGGGACAATACGGGATCAGGTCGCGCCAGTTCGCGCGGTCCGGCTCTGAGAGCGGCGCGGTCATGATCTTGAAGTCAATCGCGCCGTCGGCGTTTGTGAGGATGAACAGTTCGTCGTTGCGATCGGCGACGGAATACTGCACGCCGACCTCGCGCACTGCGATCACGCGCGGTACGGCCTGGGGCGCGGCGAGATCGATCAGTCGCTGTTCGGACGTTTCATGATCGCCGCCGGCAATCACGCAGAAGCGGCCGCTCGCGCTCTCATGAATATGCGTGAACCAGCCGATGTCCTGTTCTTCGTAAATCAGCACGTCATCGGATTGCGGTGTACCGAGCCGGTGGCGGTAGACCTGCATCGGACGATGGTTGTCGTCGAGCTTGACGTAGTAGAACGCGCGTGAGTCCGCGCTCCACACCACGCCGCCGTCGGTTTCCTCGATGACATCGGCGAGATCGGCGCCGCTGTCCCAGTCGCGGATACGGATCGTAAAATATTCCGAGCCGCGATCGTCGGCGCTCCACGCTTCCAGGCGATGATCCGGAGAATGACGGGCTTCGCCGAGCTGAAAAAATTTTTTGTTTTCTGCAAGCGCATCGCCATCGATCAGAAAACGGGCGTCGCCGCCGTGGCGCGGCTGCCGGCCGATCATCCGGTGCTGGCCGCCCTCCCGGTATTTCGTGAAATAGGCAAATGGCCCGTCGGGGGAGGGGACAGTGGAATTGTCCTCCTTGATGCGGCCGCGCATTTCGGCGACGAGCTGCTTTTGCAACGGCTCGGTCTGCGCCAGCACGGCGTTCGAATAGGCATTCTCAGCCTCAAGGTAGGCGCGGATCTCCGGCACAAGCAACGAAGGTTCGCGAAGCACCTGCTGCCAGTTCGCATCTTTCAGCCAGGCGTAGTCATCCGTCAGGGTGATGCCGTGGTGCGTATAGTTATGTGAGCGGCGGTCGGCTTTCGGAGGTGTCGGTGTTGATGTCATGAAAAAAGGCGCCTGGTCGAAGCGCAGGCTGAGCGTGCGCGAGAACTGAACGTGATGTTTCGTTCATAGGAGGGCGCGCGCGCAACGGCAAGCCGGTGTGTCTCGAAAGTCCGATTTGATGCGGCGTTCGCAACCGGACGCGTCTATCATTCCGCCAAGGTTAGCCGTGATCGGGCACGTCGAGTCCCATGGTCGTGTACTGCCGTATCTTGTTGCGCAGCGTACGTACCGATACGCCCAGTACTCTTGCTGCGCGGGTGCGGTTGCCGTCGCAACGTGCCAGCGTTTGCAGCACAAGCTCCCGTTCGATTTCGTCGACCGTGGAGCCGACCAGCAGCGGAATCACTGCGTCCGGAGTGAGCGCAGCCTGATCCTGTATCGAACCCTGGTCTTTGATCTGAAATTCCTGGTTCATCGGTCCCTCCCCGAAGTGCGGCTGGCGTCCAGCCGACGGATTGAGACCCCCATCCCGGCGACAAGGCTGTAGTGATATGGTTACCAGATCATTAACAATCCGGAATCGCCGGAATTCCTCGTAAAACAGCGGGAAAATGACCGATTGCGCGCTAAAAATGCGCGTAACAGTTGAATGTTAAGTCTGAGGCGATGGTAACGCGAATTGTGTTTCCTACCGGCGCAATTGCCGATTGCGCCGTGCCCCGCAAGGGATGGAATCGATTCGCTCGGTTGGCCCGCGAACAGATCAGTCCCGGCCGCGAGCGACGTGCAGGATTGCACCCGCCGCGACTGCCTCTTACGCTCGACAGTCCCGAATCGCCTCCCGCCCTTCTCATGCTAGGAGACTTCCGCATGTCGTCATCGTCGCTGTTTCGCGCCGCCTTGCTCGCGCTGGCCGTGTGCTTCGGCCTGTCCTCTTCTGCCAGCGCTGACAGCGGCACGGTGACGCTGACCATCTACAAGGGCGGCTGGATCATCGGCGCCTCCGCCGGCGGTGGCACGCTCACCTTCCACGGGCGGCGATATCCACTTTCGGTCGGTGGATTGGATTACGGCCTGGTGTTCGGCGGATCGAAGACCGTGCTGCGCGGCCACGTCAGCCGCATCAGCCGGCCGTCCGATGTCGCCGGTGTCTATGGCGCGGCCGGGGCAGGACTGGCGATCGGCGGCGGCGCCCGCGCCATCGTGTTGAGCAACCAGAAGGGCGCGGTGCTGGAGCTTTCCGGCCGTCAGGTTGGCCTGATGGCCAACGCCGATCTCTCCGGCCTTGCGATCTCGATGAAGTAGCGGTCCGGGGTGAGGCGAGCCCGCACCGTTTCCGTGAAGCGGCGAAAGACTCTAGATATGAGCGCCGCGGTTATAACCCTCGATCAACTGGTTGTAGTCGCGGAGCAGCCGCGGCGGCGAGCCCTCGACCATCCAGCCGCCACCGCCGCCGAGCATCATGCGGTCGCCCTGGCTGTAGGGCACCTTGTCACGGATGCGGCGCATCAGTTGCTTCGCCGAGGTCAGATATGATTTGGCGCTGCTCACGAAAAACGAGCCGAGTTTTGCATCGCCGTCCTTGCCCGATGCTTCTTCGGCCGCCTTCACCGTGGTCTCATACTCGGTCAGCGCCTGCGTGATCGCCGCGATGTCGGGCTTGTCGGTGTCTTCGGCGCGTAACAGGCGCTTGGCCTGGACCATCAGCGCTTCGACGTAATAGTGCGTTTTGCGGCCTTCCTTCGCCTCGATCGCGGCGAGTTGTTCCGCCGCCTGCTTGTCCTTGATGGCCTCGACGCCGGCGCGCAGCTTTTTGTCGGCGCTCGCGAAGGCGTCCCACGCCGCGACAAGGCGCGGATGCATCTCCTTGCCCTTGGCCATCTTGTCGTCCTTGTAGTTCTCCTGCTCGTAATACTCGTCGGCCTCCTTCAACAGCGGCTCGAGCTTGCCGACGGCGTCGGCGTAAGCGGAAGCAGCAGATTCGAGTTCGGCGTCGTGCGGCTCCGCCGCGTTGGCCTTCTCGACGTTCTTCTTGCAGTCGGTCGTGTCGTAGATGGTGTAGGTGCCGTAGATGATCCGCTCCTTGCCGGTCGGTCCGGTCTTCTTCGCCCATGAGGAGTAACGGTTGCGCGAACTCATACGACCGCTCCGAGAGGCGGTTGATGCAACCGACATAGGCGTTGAGCTTTTCGACGAGCGGGGAGGGAGACGTCTTGTCTTGTGCGAAGGCGGGCGTGAGGGACATGCCGAAGGCTGCGGCAGACAACAGGGCAATCGCCCGAAACGGCGTCATGGTTCTCTTCCCTCGCGATGCTGACAATCCCCGCATTTGTCGCACAAATCGCGAGGAGGTTCACGAATTACCTCATGCGGCACGGTGGGTTGGCTTCGCCTAACCTGCCCCTACGGGCTATGGGCTGAGCCCGTGTCCACGTAGGCGCGTTCATCCGCTTGTTTGCCTGAAATTTTCTGAAAGAAAGCAAAGTGAACGTTGCCCGTCTCAATGCTTTTCATGCCGACATACAAGAAGGTTTCGTTGTCTGGAAACCGCACGATATGATTGTCTAATAAGCGGATTAGCCGTTTCGCGCCAGACGGGAAATAAATTTTCAAATTCTTCGATGAGTATTTTCTCTCTATAAGGGTTGTTGGCGTGAAGTAAATTACCGAGCTTGCCATGCGCCTCAACCAACTCATCCAATGTAAGGAATCTGTTTTGATGTGGATGATTTCATCTTCAATACCAAGAGCTGCGGTGGGAACTCGATTGACCGGAATAGGATAAAAATTCGGGTTTCTCACCATCGCAACGATTTATGATATCTGCCACTCCTTGGATAGCTTTCGTACAAGCCCGTCGAAGAATTGCTGGTGCGAGGCCAGTGTGGCGAGAACAGTCAATTCGAATACCTTTCGATACTGCAAAGCCACAAATTCAGCATTGGTGTATCTATAAGATTTCGTTCGCGTTTGATTGCTGATCTCATCAATAGCGATCGTCGACGCTTAATTTCCGCCATGCACGTGCGGTAATTTTCGAAATCTGGCTGATCTGCCATCGCCTTACTATTCCATATTTTACTTAGCTTCTGGTCTGCCCCCTGAAAAGTGGTCCTCCCTGAATTAGGCTATTAGCCGTTAGAGAGGACATTGGAATGCCCCAGAAGAAGCACAAGCCGGAAGAGATTGTCGCGAAGCTGCGCCAGGTCGATGTTTTTCTTTCACAAGGCAGATCGGTTGGCGAAGCGGTTCGTTCGATCGGCGTGACGCAGTTCACGTATTACCGGTGGCGCAAGGAGTTTGGTGGCCTGAAGGGCGACCAGGTGAAACGCCTCAAGGAGCTTGAGAAAGAGAACGACCGGCTGCGCAAGGCTGTGTCGGAGCTGACGCTGGAGAAGCTGATCCTGAAAGAGGCTGCCTCGGGAAACTTCTGAGCCCCTCCCGCCGTCGCCGCTGCGTCGACCATGTCATGGTGAAGTTCTCCGTCTCGGAACGCTTTGCCTGCAAGGTTCTGGGTCAGCATCGCTCGACCCAGCGCAAGAAGCCGCAAAGCCGACCGGATGAAGAGGCATTGACGACCGACATCATCCGTCTGGCCTCACGCTACGGCCGCTATGGCTATCGCCGGATCACGGCGATGCTGCGGTCCGAGGGTTGGACGGTGAATGCCAAGCGTGTCGAGCGTATCTGGCGGCGGGAGGGGCTGAAGGTTCCTCAGAAACAACCGAAGAGAGGCCGGCTCTGGCTGAATGACGGATCGTGCGTCCGGCTTCGGCCCGAGCATCCAAACCATGTTTGGTCCTATGACTTCGTCGAGGGCCGGACCCACAATGGCAGGAAGTTCCGCATGCTCAACATCATCGACGAGTTCACCCGAGAATGTCTGGCGATCCGGATTGATCGCAAGCTCAACTCGACCGACGTCATCGACGTCTTGTCGGACCTGTTCATCCTACGCGGCGTGCCCGGCCACGTTCGTTCTGATAACGGGCCGGAGTTCATCGCCAAGGCAGTGCGAGAGTGGATTGCAGCTGTCGGCGCCAAGACCGCGTTCATCGAGCCCGGAAGCCCTTGGGAGAACGGCTACTGCGAGAGCTTCAACTCGAAGCTTCGCGACGAACTGCTCAACAGTGAGATCTTCTACAGCCTCGCCGAGGCCAAGGTCATCATCGAGGCATGGCGGCGCTACTACAACACCGAGCGACCACACTCATCGCTCGGATATAAACCGCCGGCGCCAGAGGCCATCGCCTGGCCTTCAAAGCCAGCCGGATCGCTTCCGCCAGCAGCGCAAGCAATGGCCGAAAAGCCGATTATGCATTAAGACTGAAACCGGACCACCTCATAGGGGCAGGCCAAAGGAACGCCGGGCGGATTTGAGCGTTTCGCTAATCCGCCCTACAAAGGTTCACAACACCTTATTACTCGCCTTCACCTTCTCCGCATCGAGATAAACGTTCGAGCCCATCTCCTTGAACTTCGTGCTCATCTGCGTCCATGCCCGCTTCGATGGTGCCCTTGATCGACAGGCTGGTCCGAAGTCCGAGCGCAGCCTTCTCGTTGTCGCCGAGCGTCGCTGCGTAGTCGCGCACGTCCTGTGTGATCTTCATCGAGCAGAACTTCGGCCCGCACATCGAGCAGAAGTGCGCGACCTTGTGCGCGTCCTTCGGTAGCGTCTCGTCGTGGAAGGCCACAGCCGTCTCGGGATCGAGGCCGAGGTTGAACTGGTCCTGCCAGCGGAAGTCGAACCGCGCGCGCGATAGTGCGTCATCGCGTAGTTGCGCGGCCGGATGACCCTTGGCGAGGTCGGCGGCGTGTGCTGCGATTTTGTACGTAATCACGCCGATCTTGACGTCGTCGCGGTTCGGCAGCCCGAGATGCTCCTTCGGCGTCACGTAACACAGCATCGCGCAACCGAACCAGCCGATCATGGCCGCACCGATGCCCGAGGTGATGTGGTCGTAGCCCGGCGCGATGTCGGTGGTCAGCGGGCCTAAGCGTATAAAACGGCGCTTCGCCGCACTCTTTCAGCTGCTTGTCCATGTTGATCTTGATCTTGTGCATCGGCACGTGGCCGGGGCCTTCGATCATCACCTGACAGCCCTTCTTCCACGCGATCTGCGTGAGTTCGCCGAGCGTTTCCAATTCGGCGAACTGCGCGCGATCGTTGGCGTCGGCGATCGAGCCGGGGCGCAGACCGTCGCCCAATGAAAAGGAAACATCATACTTGCGCATGAGGTCGCAGATTTCCTCGAAGTGCGTATAGAGGAAACTCTCCTTGTGATGGGCGAGGCACCACTTCGCCATGATCGAGCCGCCTCGAGAGACGATGCCGGTGACGCGGTCGGCGGTGAGGTGGATGTAGGGCAGGCGCACACCGGCGTGGATGGTGAAATAATCCACGCCCTGTTCGCACTGCTCCACCAGCGTGTCGCGGTAAAGCTCCCAGGTCAGCTTGACCGGATCGCCGTCGCACTTCTCCAGCGCCTGATAGATCGGCACCGTCCCGATGGGAACGGGCGAGTTGCGCAAAATCCATTCGCGCGTGGTGTGGATGTTGCGCCCCGTCGAAAGGTCCATCACCGTGTCGGCGCCCCAGCGGATCGCCCACACCATCTTGTCCACTTCCTCTTCAACCGAGGAGGTCACCGCGCTGTTGCCGATATTGGCGTTGATCTTCACCAGGAAATTACGGCCGATGATCATCGGCTCGAGTTCGGCGTGGTTGATGTTCGCACGGAATGATGGCGCGGCCGAGCGCGATCTCCTCGCGCACGAATTCCGGCGTGATGAATGCGGGGACGGAGGCGCCGAAGGATTCACCGTCGGCCAGCGCGGCTTCGGCGCGTTCGAGTTGTTTCTTGCGCCCGAGTGTTCTCGCGCTCGGCGACGTAAATCATCTCCTTGGTGATGATACCCGCGCGAGCGAATTCGAACTGGGTGATCGGTGCGTCGCCGACACCCCGCAACGGCTTGTGGTGCGCTGTGAACGCGGCTGCGGCGTGCTTTGCTCCGACATTGCCGTTGTCTTCGGGCTTGATGACGCGGCCGTCATATTCCTCGACGCCGCCGCGTTCCTTCACCCAGGCGAGGCGCGTGCGCGGCAGGCCGGCGTTAACGTCGATGACGACGTTCGGGTCGGTGTAAGGTCCGGAGGTGTCGTAGACCGGCAGGTTCGGCTCGCCCGCGCCCTCAGAGACGATCTCGCGCAGCGGCACCCGCAGGTCCGGCGCGGCATCGGGCGCGGAGAAAATCTTACGAGACGAGGGCAGGGCGCCGGTGGTGACGGCGGGGCGCGTGGTGTCCGGATGGGGCGAATGTTCATGGCGTTTCTCCGGTTCGAGACGGGTCGTTGCGGGTTAATGCGAATAGCCGAGAAGGCAGAAGCACCGGCGCCGATCGTGAGCCAGATGCAGCCGGCGACGATCGGCATAGCGGGGCGGCGCAGGAACGCGCGCGCGCCCGCATATAAACGGCGGCTCGATGATTCGGATCGCGCCGGAGATAACCAGCAGCCAGCCTGAACAGCGTCACGATCACGCGCCAGTCGGAGGTCCAGACGTTGTGCAGCACGATGGATAGGCCGCCCAGCATCACCATCATGCCGCCGAGGAACATCAGAGCGCGGCTGGCCAGGAACTCCTCGGCCATCGAACGGGAACGCTGTCTGTCGAACAGCACGGATAGCCCCGCTACGATCATGACCGGGCCGATCAGCCGCGCGATGAAGATGGATGTCTGCATGACGGCATCTCATGCGGTTTCAATCACCTGTTCGAGCCAGGCTTTGACCCGTGGATCGGGGCGGGGTTTGCGTGATGTCGCCACCACGGCGATCGAGTCCGCGCCGGCGGCAGACACCCTCGGCCGCCTGCTCCAGCTTGATGCCGCCGATCGCGACCAGCGGGACGTTGCCGACGCGCTTCTTCCATTCGGTGATCTTCGGAGATTCCTTGCGGCGCAAAGCGCATCGCCTTCAGCGTCGTCGAAAGATCGGACCAAGCGCGATATAATCCGGTTCGGCTGCGAGCGCGACTTCGAGTTCGGCGTCGTCATGGGTGGAGAGGCCGAGCGTCAGCCCGGCTTTGCGGATCTCGTGACGTCGGCCGTCGCCAGATCCTCCTGGCCGAGATGAAGGTGCTTCGCCCCGGCGACGATGGCGGCACGCCAGTAGTCGTTGACAACGAGCCGCACCGGCGTGCCCTTGACGATCTCCAGCGCATCGCTGACGAGTTGCAGTGCTTCGCCATCGTTGAGGTCTTTTGCGCGCAACTGCACTGTGCCGACGCCGAGTCCGATCAGGCGGCGCAGCCAGTCCAGCGTGTCGACGACAGGATAAGAAGCGATCAGGATACGGCATGCCAGAACGGTGTCCCTACAATGGGGGTTGATGGCGAGGCGAAGTCGCGGGCCTCCATCAGGCCCGCCTCATAAGCGCTGCGGCCGGCTTCCACCGCCAGCTTGAAAGCGCCAGCCATGACAACTGGATCGGCGGCCTTGGCGACGGCTGTGTTGAGTAGCACGGCGTCGTAGCCGAGTTCGCAGGCCTGCGCGGCGTGGCTCGGCGCGCCGAGTTCCGGCATCGACGACGAGCGTGATATCGGGCAAGCGTTCGCGCAACAGCTTCAAGGCGTCGCGGTTGGTGATGCCTTTCGCGCTGCCGATCGGCGCGGCCCACGGCATCACCACCCCTTCCGCAGCCCGCCTCAACAAGCCGCATCGCGACGCCGAGATCTTCGGTGCAATAGGCGAACACGTCAAAGCCGTCCCTGATGAGGATGGCGGCGGCTTCGACGAGTCGCACGACATCGGCTGCAGCGTGCGCGTCGGCGATGACTTCGAGCTTGATCCAGGACGTGCCGAACAGTTCGTGAGAAGTTTCGCCGTCGTGACGGCTTCGCGTAAGCTGTTGCACCCGGCGGTGTTCGGTAGCACCGTGACATCGAGTTCGCGGATCAGCACCAAAGGTGTCGCCGGTTTTGCCGCCTCGGTTCCCGCCGCAGCGACACAGAGACGATCTGGCTGCCGGCGGGGACGAATGGCGCCCTGCATAATCCTTGGCGACGGATACAGCGCCGTGCCGATCAGCAGCCGGGAGGAGAACTCGCGATCGTAAAACTTCACGCAGGGCTCGGCTCGTACCAAGCATATCGCGTTGCGCGATCCTCACCCCCCCGGCCGTGGCGTGATGATCTCGATCTCATCGCCGCCTTGAGCGACCGTAACCGCCGATCGGCTTTTCGGCAGCACGTCGATGTTTACGGCGATTGCGAGGTGCGTGCCTTCATAGTCGAGCTCGCTCAGCAGAGCATCCACGGTCTGCGCTGTGATCTCGCGCCGTCGCCATCGACGATCACTTGCATTGCATCACCGACCTCGTTGTCCATCTCCCGCGCCCACATAAGCCGAGCGTCAGTTCCGCGAGCGCCGGAGCCAGCAGGAAGCCGTGACGGTAAAGCCCGTCGACCGCGATCCGATTCTTGTCGATCGCGACGCGGGAGGTCGTCGGGAAGAGCCGGGCCGCAGGCCTGCGCCGATCTCCACGATCCGCGCCTCGCCGAACGCCGGATGCACCGCGTAAGCGGCGCTGAGCAGTTCCAGCGCGGAACGTACGCTGACGCCGTCGTCCTCGCATTCGATCGAGGGGCCGACCACGGAACTGGTGGTGTTCACGTGGAATGATGAGAGCGGCCATCGGGGATGAGGGAGTTGCACCGGGCGCGACAGCACGATCTCGTCGGTCTCGACGATAATCTCCTCGCCCTTGACGCCCCGCAGGTCCGGAAACGTGTCGCGTGCGGCGAGGCCGCGGCAATCGATCGGCAGACCCACAATGTCGGCTGGTCTCTGGCGCGGTGCCGAATTCGATCATGCCGCCGGCGGCGCGGATGCGCGCGTGCAGTTCAGGCAACACGCGGCGCGGCTCGACTTGGCCTTCGTCCGGAAAGAACAGTGCTTCACGAAATCGTCCATCGAGCGATGGTTCGAGCTTGCTGACGTCATCGCGCAAGGTGCCGGTGTCCCGATGTCATCCGCGCGAAGCGCTCAAATCGCAGCGGTCGCGTGGATGCGCTACCACGAGAGAGCCGTTGAAAGACGTATCGGGGAGCACGTTCGCGCCATAGCGCGAGCGAGCGAAGGCCGAGAGCGTGAGACGAGAGGTTCGGACGCCTCCGGATCGCACCACGGCGCGGAGCATGCCGCCGGCCCAGTGGCTGGTGGCATGCGCCATCGCGTCGTCGCCGCGTTCGTGGAGCGTGACCGCGTGACCGGCCTTGGCGAACAGCAACGCCTGCCAAGCGCGGGCAATACCCGCACCGATGACCGAGACCGGGGCGCCCCCGCGTAGCGTCCGCGTCGTCTGTAGCATCCCTGTCCCTTCGCCGGCATGACCCGGATCAGGTTCAAAGGGTCACCGCGGTCCTGCATCCGTCTCCGGATTGCGAGCTTGCGGTATCTCAGCTCCCCGTCGGAGCACCCCTCGGAACGTCTCTAATGTAGACCGAAGGGTGCAGACTGTCAACGCGGCAAACCGCAGTCTGCCGACAATGGAACCGTCGCCAGGCGTTTACCCGAAATTATGCCTTATGTGCGGAGGTGTTCCGCCCCGCAGGGGGGTAACAGGCCGGGATCGTAGCATCCGGATGAGCATTGCCGACACCGAGCGGATCGACCGGCGCAGCAGCATCGCGTGCGCTCCGGCATGGCTGTGGGAGGCGCGGGATCTATCTGCTTCTGCTGATCCGCGGCACGAGCCTCTGAACGACCCCGAGATGTTCTGGCAGATCAAGATCGGGCAATGGATCGCCGCGAACCACGCGGTGCCCTACACCGACATCTATTCGTTCACCCGCCGGCGCACCGTGGATCTCGTCCTCATGGCTGTCGCAGATGCTGTTCGCGAAGGCGTACGATCTCGGCGGCTGGGCCGGGGTCGTGATCCTGGCCGCCGCGACGGCGGCGGCGTTCGCGCTATTTGCGCGTGGGCTCTGTCGTGATCTGCCATCGCTCAATTGGGTGTGGTCGTCGTAGCGCGGTTGCTCGCGGCCCGAGCCGCACTCCTGGCGCGTCCCCATGTGCTGGCGATGCCGGTGATGGTAGCGTGGACGGCGGATTGATGGCGGCCAGCGGCGCGGCAAGTGCCGTCACCGTGCGCTGTTGCCGCTGATGACGCTGTGGGCGAATCTCCACGGTGGCTTCGTGCTCGGACTGGTGCTGATCGGTGCTGTCGCGCTTGATGCCTTTGGAACGTCGCGCCGCCGGACGCGGTGGTTCGCGGCGCGACGCTGGTTCGTGGTCGGCCGGCACTCGGCGCGAGTCCTGCCTCACGCCCTATGGTTGGCGGCTCGCTCGCGGCGGCGCAAGATATCCTCGAGCTCGGTGAGTGCATTGTCGCATATCGCCGAATGGCGCGCCGGTGGATTCTTCACGCAAGCCGGCGCTGTTCGAGGCATGCTGATGTTGGCCTTATCGGCGCCGCGCTGTCGCGGCGTGCGGCTGTCGCCGCCGCGGATCCTGCTACGGTCGGCCTGCTGCAGATGGCGTCGGCCATATCCGCAACGTCGAGAGTCTTCGCATTCCTCACGCCGCTCGTGGTGGCAGAGCCGCTGTCGGCCAGTTCGCGGCGGGCGACGGAGATCGCGCGGCTGCCCCTGCCAACGGCCGGTTGCCGTAGTCGCGTCAGGCTCGGCGGGTATTCGGCCGCGTTCGCCGGCGCCATGCTACGTTCCCCGGCGGGAAGTCTCCGACGGGCGGCTACTCAGGCGCTGAAGGACCGCGGCGCTCGACGCGTCCTGAATGACTACTTCTTTGGCGGTGCGATGATCGCCGCGGATGGCCGCCCTTCATCGACGGCCGAACTGAACTCTACGGCGAGCGATTTGGGATCGACCACTACGACGCGATTCGCTACGAGACGAGGGCCGATTTCTAGCGCTGCTCGACCGCTACCGTATCGACGCGACGCTACTGACCCGGCATCGCCCGCGGTGCGGCTGATGGACCGTCTCGACGGATGGAGGAGGATCTACGGAACGACGAAACGGTGGTGGACTGCGGCTTGCGAACACCGCCCCGAAGTCCGGCCGGCGCGGACTGAGAGAAACCCGCGCATTTCGCGAGCGATGAACAGCGGTGCACCGAGGACAGCGCGTCAGCGCTCATGGTATCGTGTGTGGCGCGATGCAACCGCCGCCGTTTTGCGGCGTAGTAGTAACCGCCGGCATAATAGGCCACCGCGCGATCGTGGTTGCCGTGGGCGGCGTGATAAGTGCCGCGAGATATTTGACCGCATAGGTGAGGTTGGTTTCGGGATCGAGCAGGCCCTCAGCGGTGCCGGTGTAGCCGAGGCCGCGAGCGGTCGCGAGCTTGATCTGCATCATGCCGTAATTGCCGCGATGAACCGCGCGTGGATTGTAGCGGCTCTCACGCATGATGACGCGGTGGACCAGGTCGACAGGAAGGCCGTTGGCTTGCGCATGCGCCGCCACCATCGGGGCGTATGCGCACGTTGCGCGGTCGATGGCTGCGGCCATGTCATCGCGACAAAAATTAGAAGCGGACCGAACTTGCGGCTCCGCGACGAACACCTCTTCATGATCTGCCTTTTTATCGCCTCAATCTTGCCTTTCATATGGCAAAATAGGCGAAATCGGAAGCTCATGCGAATTCAGCCTGCCGAGGGCATAATGCCAAAGGAACTCTTCAATCGTGTGGCGTTGTGTTGCGGCGTTTAACCACAAGAGGGTGCTTGCGAAATGTCGTGA
>CAWEBX010000038.1:0-43289 GCA_963807355.1 uncultured archaeon | reverse complement strand
GACACATTGCCACGCCGTGAAGGACTACGTCACCCGCGACATCTTCGAGAAGCTGATGAAGGACGAGGAAAGCCATATCGACTTCCTCGAAACCCAGATCGATCTCATCAAGAAGATCGGCGTCGAGCTCTATTCGCAGAAGCACATCGGCGAAATGGATCACGACTGATCCTCATTCGGTTCTCCATCGCAAAAGTCGGCGTCGTTGCGCGCCGGCTTTTTGCATTTCTATGGATGCGCAAGAGCTTTTCCGCTTGAGGGATCTTGAAGCGGGCCTTTACAATTCTGATCGAGGCGTTCCTCACACGAAGAGGTCCCTAGATAATAGCTCTCGCTAGCTAGCCAGCCGGATCATGCTTGACCGCCCACAGAGCGAAGGCGTAGGCGAGGGCGATCTCGTCGAGCCGGTTAAAGCGGCCGGATGCGCCGCCGTGTCCCGCGCCCATGTTAGTTCGCAACAGAACAGGCCCGCCTGACGTCATGGTGGCGCGCAACCTTGCGATCCATTTCGCCGGCTCCCAATAGGTGACGCGCGGATCGGTGCCATCGATCAGAAAACGGGCGTCGCCGCCGTGGCGCGGCTGCCGGCCGATCATCCGGTGCTGGCCGCCCTCCCGGTATTTCGTGAAATAGGCAAATGGCCCGTCGGGGGAGGGGACAGTGGAATCGTCCTCCTTGATGCGGCCGCGCATTTCAGCGACGAGCTGCTTTTGCAACGGCTCGGTCTGCACCAGCACGGCGTTCGAATAGGCATTCTCAGCCTCAAGGTAGGCGCGGATCTCCGGCACAAGCAACGAAGGTTCGCGAAGCACCTGCTGCCAGTTCGCATCTTTCAGCCAGGCGTAGTCATCCGTCAGGGTGATGCCGTGGTGCGTATAGTTATGTGAGCGGCGGTCGGCTTTCGGAGGTGTCGGTGTTGATGTCATGAAAAAAGGCGCCTGGTCGAAGCGCAGGCTGAGCGTGCGCGAGAACTGAACGTGATGTTTCGTTCATAGGAGGGCGCGCGCGCAACGGCAAGCCGGTGTGTCTCGAAAGTCCGATTTGATGCGGCGTTCGCAACCGGACGCGTCTATCATTCCGCCAAGGTTAGCCGTGATCGGGCACGTCGAGTCCCATGGTCGTGTACTGCCGTATCTTGTTGCGCAGCGTACGTACCGATACGCCCAGTACTCTTGCTGCGCGGGTGCGGTTGCCGTCGCAACGTGCCAGCGTTTGCAGCACAAGCTCCCGTTCGATTTCGTCGACCGTGGAGCCGACCAGCAACGGAATCACTGCGTCCGGAGTGAGCGCAGCCTGATCCTGTATCGAACCCTGGTCTTTGATCTGGAATTCCTGGTTCATCGGTCCCTCCCCGAAGTGCGGCTGGCGTCCAGCCGACGGATTGAGACCCCCATCCCGGCGACAAGGCTGTAGTGATATGGTTACCAGATCATTAACAATCCGGAAATCCCCGGAATTCCTCGTAAAACAGCGGGAAAATGACCGATTGCGCGCTAAAAATGCGCGTAACAGTTGAATGTTAAGTCTGAGGCGATGCTAACGCGAATTGTGTTTCCTGCCGGCGCAATTGCCGATTGCGCCGTGCCCGCAAGGGATGGAATCGATTCGCTCGGTTGGCCCGCGAACAGATCAGTCCCGGCCGCGAGCGACGTGCAGGATTGCACCCGCCGCGACTGCCTCTTACGCTCGACAGTCCCGAATCGCCTCCCGCCCTTCTCACGCTCAGGAGACTTCCGCATGTCGTCATCGTCGCTGTTTGGCGCCGCCTTGCTCGCGCTGGCCGTGTGCTTCGGCCTGTCCTCTTCTGCCAGCGCTGACAGCGGCACGGTGACGCTGACCATCTACAAGGGCGGCTGGATCATCGGCGCCTCCGCCGGCGGTGGCACGCTCACCTTCCACGGGCGGCGATATCCACTTTCGGTCGGTGGATTGGATTACGGCCTGGTGTTCGGCGGATCGAAGACCGTGCTGCGCGGCCACGTCAGCCGCATCAGCCGGCCGTCCGATGTCGCCGGTGTCTATGGCGCGGCCGGGGCAGGACTGGCGATCGGCGGCGGCGCCCGCGCCATCGTGTTGAGCAACCAGAAGGGCGCGGTGCTGGAGCTTTCCGGCCGTCAGGTTGGCCTGATGGCCAACGCCGATCTCTCCGGCCTTGCGATCTCGATGAAGTAGCGGTCCGGGGTGAGGCGAGCCCGCACCGTTTCCGTGAAGCGGCGAAAGACTCTAGATATGAGCGCCGCGGTTATAACCCTCGATCAACTGGTTGTAGTCGCGGAGCAGCCGCGGCGGCGAGCCCTCGACCATCCAGCCGCCACCGCCGCCGAGCATCATGCGGTCGCCCTGGCTGTAGGGCACCTTGTCACGGATGCGGCGCATCAGTTGCTTCGCCGAGGTCAGATATGATTTGGCGCTGCTCACGAAAAACGAGCCGAGTTTTGCATCGCCGTCCTTGCCCGATGCTTCTTCGGCCGCCTTCACCGTGGTCTCATACTCGGTCAGCGCCTGCGTGATCGCCGCGATGTCGGGCTTGTCGGTGTCTTCGGCGCGTAACAGGCGCTTGGCCTGGACCATCAGCGCTTCGACGTAATAGTGCGCTTTGCGGCCTTCCTTCGCCTCGATCGCGGCGAGTTGTTCCGCCGCCTGCTTATCCTTGATGGCCTCGACACCGGCGCGCAGCTTTTTGTCGGCGCTCGCGAAGGCGTCCCACGCCGCGACAAGGCGCGGATGCATCTCCTTGCCCTTGGCCATCTTGTCGTCCTTGTAGTTCTCCTGCTCGTAATACTCGTCGGCCTCCTTCAACAGCGGCTCGAGCTTGCCGACGGCGTCGGCATAAGCGGAAGCAGCAAATTCGAGTTCGGCGTCGTGCGGCTCCGCCGCGTTGGCCTTCTCGACGTTCTTCTTGCAGTCCGATCGTATCGTAGATGGTGTAGGTGCCGTAGATGATGCGCTCCTTGCCGGTCGGTCCGGTCTTTTTCGCCCATGAGGAGTAACGGTTGCGCGAACTCATACGACCGCTCCGAGAGGCGGTTGATGCAACCGACATAGGCGTTGAGCTTTTCGACGAGCGGGAGGGGCGAGGAGGCGACGTCTTGTCTTGTGCGAAGGCGGGCGTGAGGGACATGCCGATGGCTGCGGCAGACAACAGGGCAATCGCCCGAAACGGCGTCATGGTTCTCTTCCTCGCGATGCTGACAATCCCCGCATTTGTCGCACAAATCGCGAGGAGGTTCACGCAGCGTTTCGCATAGGCCTACGAACCGCTAGGCTTCGTGGCGGAATTAAATCCGCCATGTCGGGTTTAGCATAGACGTAGCCGCCGCCCGTTCGTGGCGCATTCTATCCGCTTCGATCGCGCTGAAACTTCTTCTGTAAAGCCTCGAGAAAAGCCCCACGTCATGCTGCAAGCGTATGTCCTGCATATCCGCAGGATTTGATCTGTCTAATAAAGCGAGAATCCGCCGGTTGTCGCGCGAATTTGGAGGGCGATAATTTGCGCCAAAGCTCTTGCCGTTGGTCAAGGATTTGCAGATAGTCGATAACGGCGACCGTCCCTCGGGAGGCATCGGCAAGATAGCGGACGATATAGTCCGCGCAAATCTCATCGGAGGTCACTCCAAGGTTGCCGATCCGATTTCGCCTCCAGTGATCGAATACTCTCTTCTCTTGCTCAGTATATTCGAGCGTGAAGAACGCACCTTCCCTGCCGTCACGGATTGCATCGAGCAGGACAAATCCCCGCGGGTCTTTCCGTGTCCGGGCCGCGCTCCCAGCAAGAGCATATCGCCATCGAAAGCTGGGACAGCATTTCCTCGCTGTTGCACATGTTGCAGCTCGGGCGGAAAGCAGGCTCCACCCTGCAAAACCCTTATGGCGTGCTAGCGGTCCAATGCCGTGTGCAGGGGAATTTTTTCATACCGAGCCAATAGCTTGCGAGCTTCAGTGTCATGGCGGAAAGCTTCATCAGGAACCTCCATTTCGAGCGGAAATGCAATCCCTCTTATGCAAGTCGAGATGGTTCGATGATCTCAATACCCCGTATGAACATACTGCAGGAGGCGCGAGCAAGCCTGTTTGCTAACTATGCCCAATGTGCGTGTCACAAATCCCAAAACTGCGACACCAGGTTCGAATCGCGCAAAGCTAAGTTGCCGTGTCACTTTTTCCAGCCAACCGCGCCGTCTTAAACCTCAACATGTCTGTCTCGGTCAAAACCTGCCCGGGCATGACCTTTCACGAGGGTGACGCTGCAACTATTGTAGGCCCATAGGCGCAATAGTTGCAGCGTATTACGCCTATGGTTGCTGAAAGGAATTGGCGGGTTATGCTTTCGCTAATCGCCCTACATATTCACAACACCTTATTACTCGCCTTCACCTTCTCCGCATCCAGATACACGCTCGAGCCCATCTCCCTAAACTTCGCGCTCATCTCCTTCATGCCAGCCTGTGCCGCGTCCGGATAAAGCGCCGCCTTTTCGTTGTCGCCGAGCGTCGCCGCGTAGTCGCGCACGTCCTGCGTGATCTTCATCGAGCAGAACTTCGGCCCGCACATCGAACAGAAATGCGCGACCTTGTGCGCGTCCTTCGGCAGCGTCTCGTCGTGGAAGGCCACCGCCGTCTCGGGATCAAGGCCGAGGTTGAACTGGTCCTGCCAGCGGAAGTCGAACCGCGCGCGGCTCAACGCGTCATCGCGCAGTTGCGCGGCCGGATGACCCTTGGCGAGGTCGGCGGCATGAGCCGCGATTTTGTACGTAATCACGCCGACCTTCACGTCGTCGCGGTTCGGCAGCCCCAAGTGCTCCTTCGGCGTCACGTAGCAGAGCATCGCGCAGCCGAACCAGCCGATCATGGCGGCGCCGATGCCCGAGGTGATGTGGTCGTAGCCCGGCGCGATGTCGGTGGTCAAAGGCCCGAGCGTGTAGAACGGCGCTTCGCCGCACTCCTTGAGCTGCTTGTCCATGTTGATCTTGATCTTGTGCATCGGCACGTGGCCGGGGCCTTCGATCATCACCTGGCAGCCCTTCTTCCATGCGATCTGCGTCAGTTCGCCGAGCGTTTCCAGTTCGGCGAACTGCGCGCGGTCGTTGGCATCAGCGATCGAGCCGGGGCGCAGACCATCCCCGAGCGAGAACGAGACATCATACTTGCGCATGAGGTCGCAGATTTCGTCGAAATGCGTGTAGAGGAAGCTCTCCTTATGGTGGGCGAGGCACCACTTCGCCATGATCGAGCCGCCGCGAGAGACGATGCCGGTGACGCGGTCGGCGGTGAGGTGGATGTAGGGCAGGCGCACGCCGGCGTGGATGGTGAAATAATCCACGCCCTGTTCGCACTGCTCCACCAGCGTGTCGCGGTAAAGCTCCCAGGTGAGCTTGACTGGATCGCCGTCGCACTTTTCCAGCGCCTGATAGATCGGCACGGTGCCGATGGGTACAGGCGAGTTGCGCAAAATCCATTCGCGCGTGGTGTGGATGTTGCGTCCCGTCGAAAGATCCATCACCGTGTCGGCGCCCCAGCGGATCGCCCACACCATTTTGTCCACTTCCTCCTCAACCGAGGAAGTCACCGCGCTGTTGCCGATGTTGGCGTTGATCTTCACCAGAAAGTTGCGGCCGATGATCATCGGCTCGAGTTCGGCGTGGTTGATGTTCGACGGAATGATGGCGCGGCCGCGCGCGATCTCCTCGCGCACGAATTCCGGCGTAATAAACGCGGGAACGGAGGCGCCGAAGGATTCGCCGTCGGCCAGCGCGGCTTCGGCGCGTTCGAGTTGTTGTTTGCGCCCGAGGTTCTCTCGCTCGGCGACGTAAATCATCTCCTTGGTGATGATACCAGCGCGGGCGAACTCGAACTGGGTGATCGGCGCATCGCCAAGACCCCGCAACGGCTTGTGGTGTGCTGTGAACGCGGCTGCGGCGTGCTTTGCTCCGACATTGCCGTTGTCTTCGGGCTTGATGACGCGGCCGTCATACTCCTCGACGCCGCCGCGTTCCTTCACCCAGGCGAGGCGCGTGCGCGGCAGGCCGGCGTTAACGTCGATGACGACGTTTGGGTCGGTGTAAGGTCCGGACGTGTCGTAGACCGGCAGGTTCGGCTCGCCTGCGCCCTCAGATAGAATGATCTCGCGCAACGGCACCCGCAGGTCCGGCGCGGCATCGGGCGCGGAGAAAATCTTGCGGGACGACGGCAGGGCGCCGGTGGTGACGGCGGGGCGAGTGGTGTCCGGATTGAGGGCGAATGTTCATGGCGTTTCTCCGGTTCGAGACGAGTCGTTAGGATTCAATGCGAATAGCCGAGAAGGCAGAAGATGGCACCTCATGCGGTTTCAATCACCTGTTCGAGCCAGGCTTTTACCCGCGCATCTGGATCGGGGTTCTGCGTGATGTCGCTGACCACGGCGATCGAGTCCGCGCCGGCGGCATAAATCTCTGGCGCCTGCTCCAGCTTGATACCGCCGATCGCGACCAGCGGGACGTTACCGACGCGCTTCTTCCATTCGGTGATTTTCGGAATTCCTTGCGGTGCAAAGCGCATCGCCTTCAGCGTGGTCGGAAAGATCGGACCAAGCGCGATATAGTCCGGTTCGGCTGCGAGCGCGACTTCGAGTTCGGCGTCGTCATGGGTGGAGAGGCCGAGCGTGAGCCCGGCTTTGCGAATCTCGTGAACGTCGGCCGTCATCAGATCCTCCTGGCCGAGATGGAGGTGCTCCGCTCCGGCGACGATAGCGGCGCGCCAGTAGTCGTTGACAACCAGCCGCACCGGCGTGCCCTTGACGATCTCCAGCGCATCGCTGACGAGTTGCAGTGCTTCGCCATCGTTGAGGTCTTTTGCGCGCAACTGCACCGTGCCGACACCGAGTCCGATCAGGCGGCTCAGCCAGTCCAGTGTGTCGACGACAGGATAGAAGTGATCAGGATACGGCATGCCAGAACGGTGTCCCTACAACGGGGGTGGATGGCGAGGCGAAGTCGCGGGCCTCCATCAGGCCCGCCTCATAAGCGCTGCGGCCGGCTTCCACCGCGAGCTTGAAAGCGCCAGCCATGACAACTGGATCGGCGGCCTTGGCGACGGCTGTGTTGAGTAGCACGGCGTCGTAGCCGAGTTCGCAGGCCTGCGCGGCGTGGCTCGGCGCGCCGAGTCCGGCATCGACGACGAGCGTGATATCGGGCAAGCGTTCGCGCAGCAGCTTCAAGGCGTCGCGGTTGGTGATGCCTTTCGCGCTGCCGATCGGCGCGGCCCACGGCATCACCACCTTGCAGCCCGCCTCAACAAGCCGCATCGCGACGCCGAGATCTTCGGTGCAATAGGGAAACACGTCAAAACCATCCTTGATGAGGATGGCGGCGGCTTCGACGAGTCCAACCACATCAGGCTGCAGCGTGTCGTCGTCGGCGATGACTTCAAGCTTGATCCAGGACGTGTCGAATAGTTCGCGAGCAAGTTTCGCCGTCGTGACGGCTTCGCGTACGCTTTTGCACCCGGCGGTGTTCGGTAGCACCGTGACATTGAGTTCGCGGATCAGCGACCAGAAGGCGTCGCCGGTTTTGCCGCCTGCGGTCTCCCGCCGCAGCGACACAGTGACGATCTGGCTGCCCGCCGCGCGGATGGCGCCCTGCATAATCCTGGGCGATGGATACAGCGCCGTGCCGATCAGCAGCCGGGAGGAGAACTCGCGATCGTAAAATTTCAGCATGGCTCGGCTCGTACCGGTAAAGGTAAGGCAGTAAAATTCGCGTTGTTCATTGCGATCTCACCCTCCTTGCCGCGGCGTGATGATCTCGATCTCATCGCCGCTCTTTAGCGTCGTATCCGCCCATCGGCTTTTCGGCAGCACGTCAAGATTCAGAGCGATTGCGACGTGCGTGCTTTCATAGTCGAGCTCGCTCAGCAGAGCGTCCAAGGTCTGCGCTGCGATCTCGCGCCGTTCGCCGTTGACGATCACTTGCATTGCATCACCTCGTTGTCGATCTCTCCGCGCGCGACATAGCCGAGCGTCAGTTCCGCGAGCGCCGGAGCCAGCAGGAAGCCGTGACGGTAAAGCCCGTTGACCGCGATCCGATTCTTGTCGATCGCGATGCGCGGCAGGTTGTCGGGAAAGGCGGGCCGCAGGCCTGCGCCGATCTCCACGATCCGCGCCTCGCCGAACGCCGGATGCACCGCGTAAGCGGCGCTCAGCAGTTCCAGCGCGGAACGGACGCTGACGCCGTCGTCCTCGCATTCGATCGAGGTGGCGCCGATCATGAAGTGGTGGTGTTCACGTGGAATGATGTAGAGCGGCCATCGCGGATGCAGGAGTCGCACCGGGCGCGACAGCACGATCTCGTCAGTTTCGACGATAATCTCCTCGCCCTTGACGCCCCGCAGGTCCGGAAACGTGTCGCGCGCGGCGAGGCCGCGGCAATCGATCGCCAGCCGATCAATGTCGGCTGGTTCTGGCGCGCTGCCAAATTCGATCTGGCCACCGGCCGCGCGGATGCGCGCGTGCAGTTCAGGCAACACGCGGCGCGGCTCGACATGGCCTTCGTCCGGAAAGAACAATGCTTCACGAAATCGTCCATCGAGCGATGGTTCGAGCTTGCTCACGTCGTCGCGCTGAAGGTGTCGGTGTCCTGATGTCATCCGCGCGAAACGCTCGAAATCCGAGCGGTCGCGTGGATGCGCCACCACAAGAGAGCCGTTGAAAGACGTATCGGGAGCATGTTCGCGCCATAGCGCGAGCGAGCGAAGGCCGAGACGCGAGACGAGAGGTTCGGACACCTCGGATTCGCACCATGGCGCGAGCATGCCGCCGGCCCAGTGGCTGGTGGCATGCGCCATCGCGTCGTCGCCGCGTTCGTGGAGCGTGACCGCGTGTCCAGCCTTCGCGAACAGCAACGCCTGCCACGCGCCGGCAATACCTGCACCGATCACCGCGATCGGGGGCGCCCCCCGTTTTTCCCGCGTCTTCTGAAGCATCCCTGTCCCTTCGCCGGCATGACCCGGATCAGGTTCAAAGGGTCACCGCGGTCCCTGCAATCCGTCTTCGGACTACGAGCTTGCGGTATCTCAGCTCCCTGACGGAGCACCCCTCGGAACAACCCTTAATCTAGACCGAAAGGCAGGGGTGTCAACGCGCGGCAGACGCAATCGTCGATAATAGAGGCGGTTCCATGCTTGGCGCTTTCGCTTTGCGGGACGTTTTCGCGGTCGCCGCGCTCGGCGCGGTTCGCGGCGCTCCGCGACGGAGCAATCGCGCGTCTATCGCTGCTCGACAGCTACCGCATCGACGCGACGCTACTCGACCCCGTATCGCCGGCAGTTCAGTGCGGCGCGATCGACAGCGGCGCACCGGGGATTCGCGCGTCAGCGCTCATGGTCTCGTGCGTAGCGCGCTGAAGCCGTTGCCGCTTCGCCACGTAGTAGTAACCGCCGGCGTAATAAGCCACCGCGCGGTCATGGTTGCCGTGAGCTGCCTGGTAAGCGCCCGCGAGATATTTGACTGCATAGGTGAGGTTGGTTTCAGGATCGAGCAGGCCTTCAGCGGTGCCGGTGTAGCCGAGGCCGCGAGCGGTTTCGAGCTTGATCTGCATCATGCCATAGTTTCCGCGATGAACCACGCGTGGATTGTAGCGACTTTCACGCATGATGACGCGGTGAACCAGCTCGACAGGAACGCCGTTGGCTTGCGCATGTGCCGCCACCATCGGTGCGTAGTCCGCGTGTTGCGCGGTCGATGGCTGCGGCCATGCCATCGCGACAAAAACAAGAAGCGGACCGAATTTGCGTAGATTTGTCACGGGCACCCCTTCACGATCCGCCTTTTTTACCGCCTCAATCTTGCCTTTCCTATGGCAAAATGGACGAAATAGGAAGCTCATGAATTCAGCCTGCCGAGGGCGTAATGCCAAAGGAACTCTTTGAATCGTGTGGCGTTGTGTTGCGGCGTTTAACCACACGAGGGGCGCTTGCGGAATGTCGCAAATTTGTCGCGAGACGGAGTCAGGATCGAGCAAATGCGAATTCTCGCGATCGCGCCAATGAGTTGCGCTCGCTACAATTCGCAGACAGAAAAAGCAGATGGGAGAAGCGTCATGGTCGCTGCCGTATCTGATGATTTACCCCACCAAAATCCTTGTGCGCAGTGTGGCCGTCTGATTGCCGCGCCAGTATGGTTTGAAAACGGACCGCGCCGAACAGCGTATCTCTGGCAATGCGTTCACTGTGGCTATCAGTTCGAAACCGTCGCGTTCTTTCGCGAGGCGAACGACGAGCCGCGTGCACACGCGGCTTAGCGGCGTCGTTTCGACCGGCTGCACTGTAAATCTTGAGAAACGCAAATCTTGAGAAACGACGGTGTCGCTGTTTGCGATGGCACATCGCTCTCGGTCATTGGTCGCGCTGCTGCGTGTCGGCGTAGCTTGCGTGCGTCGTTCGAAATCTACGCACATCTTTGTGTTGTTTTGTCCGATTGGAACGGGATTTATCGAAGGTGTTCCGTGGAACCACTCTTGGCGTCATGGGTTCTCGCTACTCCATTTAAACTGAAGGAGAACACACTGATGATCTCGAAACATATGACGGTCGCGTTAATTGGCTCCGCGCTGTTGGCGACGGCGGCGGTTGCTCAGACGCCAAACACCATGACGATGAATGCTCCAGCCGCTACCACATCAGTGTCAGGCTATCATGGCACTTGGCGTTCGTCGAAGTTGGTCGGTCTTAACGTTTATAACGATACCAACGACAAGCTCGGCTCGATCAGCGATCTTCTGTTGGACAAGAATGGAGCGATCAAAGCTGCGGTGATCGGCGTGGGCGGCTTCCTAGGCGTTGGTGAGCGTCTGGTTGCGGTACCGTTCGACAAGCTAAAGTTTGTCGACACACCTGCGCAGGCATCGGCCTCGGGAAGCGGCGCAGGTACGGGGACCACCACGGGCTCTGCGACATCCGCGCCGGCCACGGTCAATACAACGAAAGCGGACAAGAGTTCATGGTATCCGGATCACGCAGTCTTCAGCGCGACCAAGCAACAGCTGGAGGCGATGCCTGAATTCAAGTACTCGACCTGAGCCGCCAGATAGACGGCAGAACGACCAACGCGCCCGGTTTTTACCGGGCGTGTTTATTCGTGCCTAGCTTCGTTTGGACGGAGGAGGGACGCGATGAATGCCGGGGAGCATCAGGAACTTGGACCCTCACAGCGCCGGCAATGTCTTGAGCTCGACGTTCACGGTGCCTGCCGCTTCGGCGATCACGCGCAGCGTCTTTGAATCGAAGGCGATGCCCGCAAGCTTCAGACTGCTGATCTCTGCCGTGACCCTGGCGCCGTTCTCGCTTCTCTGAAGATCCGCGATCATCGCGGCGATCTTCTCTCGCGCATTCGATGCGAACGGTTTGAGGTCGAGCACTGTCTTCTCGGCCAAGGCGTGTTGCAGATAGGGCAATGCCGTTTGCGCGGCGGCGCCGAGCAGGCCGAACGCGGCTTCGGATTCGACCGCAAGCTGGATGTCTGTCAGACGTACGATCTGCTGGGCCTGGTCGAGAACGGGTCTACCCCTGATGTGGATTGTGGCCTCGCCGCCGAAACCGAACCAGCTCTTCTTCTCTTTCGCATGAACAAGAAGCGAGATCAGAAGGCGGTCGCCCGCGGCCGCGACGCTGACCTGTTTGACAGTGACCTCAGCCGCGCCGCTATCATCTTCGGGGAATGTCTTGCCGGCGAGTTGTGCCCTCGAGGATCTTGGTAATGTCGGTGAAGGACATGTCGATCGGAACGCCGATATTCAGTTTTCCCGTCGTGGCCGGAACGATGGCGAGCGTCTGGGGAAACGGACAGTCGGGTTTGGTCGCCGCGGTCGTGATCCGCGTCTCGGCTTCGACACCAAGTGTCAACGTGACGTTGCTGGTGTCAATGCGCGGTTGAGCCGCGATGGCGCGCACCGGCTTCAGCTCGAGGTAAAGATCCTGAAACCCGGCTGCACCCTGTAATGGAATCGAGCGGCACATCTGCGTCCACTGCCGCCGCGCGTTGCGTTCCAGAGCGGGATCGTTGCGGATGCGCTGCTGCAGGCTTGCGATCTGTTCGTTGACTGCCCTGTCGATGACGGGCTTGACCTGTGACGGCACATTGAGGCGCGCGCCCGCGACCGAGAGGTTGGTGTCCCCAAGATTGACCTGCGCGGTCATACCGGGATCGATACGCCAGTTTTCGGCCAGCGCCGGCCGTGCCGTCATCACGACGTTGCCCTTGATCTCGGCATTGGCATTCAGATTCTTGATGTTCACGCGGCCGACACGTTTGGCGATGTCGCCGCCGAGTACGCCCGCGAGCGCGTTACCGACCGCATCCTGGGCGTTGGCGGATAGCGATCCAGTAACCCTGACAGCGCCGGTCAACGGCGTCGACAGCGACAGCACGCCGTTGACGCCCGTGGCGCTGATCGCGCCGCGGGATGCGGTCCAACCGATGTCCGCGTTCTGGAGAATCTGCGCCGCCGGATTGTCGGCCTTGCCAGCGAAGTTACGCGGAGCCGCGCGCTCGGCGGCGTCGCGAATGAGCGTCAGGGGTATCTTGATCGGCGCGACGATGCTCGAATTGCGGTTGACGGGGGGGAGCGGTGGCAATGTCGCTAGGGCAGGCTTGTCGATGTCGCGCGGCGACAACCAATCCACGGCCTTGAGACCGGACAAGAAACGAGACCGCAAGGATCACGATGCCGAGCAGGATGGTCTTGAGGTTAAACCCAGGCCGCATTGGCTCCCCGACTTAATCACCCACCGATGCGGGGACCAGATGCGGGAAATTTGGCTAAAAAACGCCCAGCACGATCGCGCCCACGAAGGCGAGTGCGATGTAGGCGGTCAGGATGCTCATGTGGCCCGCGAAAGTCATGCGACCTCACGCCATTTGTTCGTCGTAACGCAGCGTCCTGCAATCGGTTCCAGTCTCGCCACCCATCTTCTATGGTGCAGCGCAACGGCGTGGTTAAAAATGACTGAAAACAACACATTGAAGAAGCTTTAAATAAATTCGTTGAACGTGCGCGGATGACGCGCAGAGTTGCCTTGTATTTTGTCGGCTCCCTCGTCCTCGTATCGTTGGCCGGTTGCGGGCGCGGTTTTTTTCAGACTGCGGAGCGCGAACCGTGGCGGGCCGAGGCTGAAGCTGCATGTCTGAAATCCGGCGAAGTCAGGGAGAGTGCCGATCTCGTTCGCATCCGTCCGATCAATGGCCCCGGCATTTGCGGCGCGGAATTTCCCCTGAAGGTCTCGGCGCTCGGTGAAAACCCGGCGTACGGCTTTGCCGACGAGGATCTCAGGCCCCCCGCGTCAATCGGCCGCCAGCCGCGCTGGCCGATCGCGCAGCCCGCCTACCGGACGCCGCCGCCATCCTACCCCGAAACACCAACTCCTCAGCCCGCCTCCGGCGACGGATCGAACGGGCCGGTCTCGCTGACCGCGCCCGGCGTCTATCCTGCCGAGGGTCGGATCGAGTTGCCGCCGGACGGACCGCAGGATAATCACGCATCGCCGAACGACCATTACGGACAGTCGTATCCGCGGCCGCAGCCTCAGTCCTATAGCGGCACACGGTCCTCCGCGTATCCGGCAACGCCTGCGCTGGATTCGTCACAGAACTCGCTGCGTCTCGGACCTGCGCGCGGGACCGTCACCAGCGCGGTCGGTCCCGTCGTGGTGAAGCCTTCCGCGACGCTTGCATGCCCGATCGTCTCGGCGCTCGATCGCTGGCTAGCGGATGCGGTACAGCCGGCGTCGATGCGTTGGTTCGGCGCGCGCGTGGTCGAAATCAAGCAGATCTCGGCTTATTCCTGCCGTGGCATGAACGGTAATCCGCGCGCGCATATTTCCGAGCACGCCTTCGGGAATGCGCTGGATATCGCTGGTTTCACGCTGGCGGATGGACGATACGTTTCAGTGCAGCACGGCTGGAAGGGTCTGCCGGAAGAGCAGGGTTTCCTCCGCGATGTGGAAGCGTCGGCCTGTCAGCGCTTCGCCACTGTGCTGGCGCCCGGCTCCAACGTCCATCACTACAATCATATCCATGTCGATCTGATGCGCCGCGCAAGTCGCCGAATGGTCTGCAACCCTGCTGCGGTATCGGGCGAGGACATTGCCGCACGCGCCGCGGCGCGCGGTTCGTATGCCAGCCGCGAGCCGGCTGTCACGGGATCGTTTGGCGGTCGGAAGAACCATTCGCACAGTTACGCCAGCGAGGCGGATTACGACGAATAGTGGCGTCGAGCGCTGGCTGTCTTATTCACTGCTGTTTGTTTTCGGCGGATTCAATCTTGGTCGTCTTTCCGCCTGCCACGGAGTTTCGTTGGCGAGGGGTCCGGCGCGCCGAACCCCTCATTCACAGTGAAACACGCTTTCCTCAAGTGAACCGCAAGTTCACTTCGATTCAAAACGCTTTGCGGATATCAGCCAGCCTGTAAGCCGGGTTCTGTAGGGCACCGCACACTTGCGCATACGATACGTGACGGCCATTCCTCTGGGACAACGTTTGCACGTTGCCTCATGCAACCTACCCGGACAGCGAGCCCGACATAGCCCTGCGATGTTATCGCCCAAGGCGAACCTCTCGCGACGCCGTCCCTATTCGGTTTTGCTCCCGGTGGGGTTTGCCATGCCGTCCCCGTTGCCGGAAACGCGGTGCGCTCTTACCGCACCTTTTCACCCTTACCGCTCTCGCCCTCCCTCTTCCGGCAAGCGGAGGGAGACGGTGGAAGCGGCGGTTCGTTCTCTGTGGCACTGTCCCTAGGGTCACCCCCGCCGGATGTTATCCGGCACCGTATGTCGATGGAGCCCGGACTTTCCTCCCCCGCAAGCCTTTCGGCCCGAGCGGGAGCGGCCGTCCAGCTGACTGACGCGGTACGCATGACCGCTGTGCACCGCTCCGTCAAGTCGAGCCGTAATAATTCGGATACTTGCAAGGGAACTTGTATTGCCCTCCCGCCATTGGAGTATTGCGGCAATGTCTGCATGGGAGGTTGTAATGACCGATTTGCACCTTTGGCGTCCTACCCACGGAGGGGTCGAGGACATGCGCGGGATCGTGCCGGAGGAGAAAAACTACGCCATCGGCTGGACGCTCAGCGCTTTCCTGACGCTGACGGTGGTAAGCGTCGTTTGGACGTTCGGATTCTGAGTTTGATGAAGCGATCTGGGGGCATTTTTTTGCGAGACGTCTGCGCGACATCCCGCGCCCTTGTGGCGCCGTGACAAATCAACATCTTTTTGTCATGGAGCGAGACGTGAGCAGTGATCACCGTGCGGAACTGGATCGGCATCTTGCCTGGTTGGAAGGTAAAATGCCGCTACGATTTGCGAAATTTATGGGTTGGGTGCGTAAGCCCTCCTCGCGGCTGGTCCGCGTTCCGTTGGCGATGGCGTTGATCATCGGCGGCATTTTCAGTTTTCTACCGGTTCTCGGGCTGTGGATGTTGCCTCTCGGTCTTATTTTGATCGCGCAAGATCTGCCGTTCTTGCAGGGACCGATGGCCCGGATGCTGGGGTGGATCGAGCGCAAATGGTTGGTGCGAAAAGCCGCGAAACGCATTTCGTAAGGGCTTCGCACGACTATTCCATTTCGGGCTCTCTGGAGCCAAGACCGTCTCGATATCGGACAGGGACGCGGCTCAAATGCCCTAAAAAGCATGAAAAACAGGCCCATGGCGGTGAAACACGGTAAAAATTGTCTTTAACGAATCAGTATGCTGATTCATTTTATTCTCCTGGGTCAATCGGGAGACCAAGGTATGAACGTTATTGTTTTCGCATCGCGTAAAGGCGGCTCAGGCAAAAGCACCCTGGCCGCTCATCTTGCCGCACAAGTTCATAAGGCTTCGAGGCCCTGCCTGCTGGTCGATGCCGATCCGCAGGGATCACTGACGCTTTGGCACAAGTTGCGCGGCACCAACGAGCCTCCGATCCGGACAGCCAATCGCTCCGTCACCGAAATCATCAACGCCGCGAAGCGTGACGGCTTCGAGTGGGTCTTTATCGACACGCCTCCGAATCTGACGGCCGTCGTCGATGACGCCATCCGGAATGCGACCATGGTTGTGATTCCCGCGCGACCCGGCGTGTTCGACGTCAACGCCGTTCAGGGCACCATCCAGAGCTGCCGGTCTGCACGGAAGCCTTACGCGGTTGTCATCAATGGTGCGCCGGCGATGCGCGATGGCTCCGAAAGTCCGATCGTTACCATTGCGCGTGAGGCTCTGGCGAAATTCCGCGCTCCGGTTTGGAGTGGCCAGATTACAAATCGCGCCGACCTGCTGCTGGCGCTTGCACACGGCGAAGGGGCACGCGAATACAATTCCCAGGGCCGCGCTGCCTCAGAGATCGGACGGTTGTGGGCAGCGATTGAAAGGTCCGTCAAGGCGATCCGCGGGGCTGTGTCCTCGGGCGGAACCATGCACAAGCAGGCCGCCTGACCGTCGCTCGGTGCTGGTGATAAAGCGCGCAGGTTTCGCGCGTTTTGTCTTTTTGTGCGAGCGCGTTTCGAGCGAAGCATGTCCTCGGGCTTGACCCGAGGATGGATACGGTTCGCGTGAAGAAAACGCGTCAGATCAAACAGAGTTTGATCCAATCACGACGGCCAGCGTTGCGCTTTGCTGACGACGAAGTCTCGGAAAGCTTGAACCCGCGCCACGGATTTCAGCTCTTCCGGATACACGAAATAAGTATCGAGTTGAATCAAATCGGATTCGCGGAACAACTGAACCAGCAGGTTATTCCCTCCGACCAGATAATCCGGCAGCGCCGCTATGCCGAGACCTTGCTGACAGGCGCTGAACAGGCCCAGTATGCTGTTGACGGTGAAGTAGGGTTCGTGCGGTCCTGAGCCGTTGCGAGCGGCATCGATCAGCCAATTGCGGTTCTGGAGATGGGGCGATGCCTGCGTCTCGTTGAGCAGGATGATACGGTGCCCACTGAGTTCCTCAAGCGTTCGCGGGGTGCCGAAACGCTTGACGTATTCGGTCGAACAATAGGCATGGAAACATATTGCAAACAGCTTGCGCTGAATCAGGTCGGGCTGGGTCGGCTTGTATGTGCGGATCGCGATATCGGCTTCCCGCATCGACAGATCGAGCTCTTCGTCGGTCAAAAGCAGGGAGATCCTGATCTCCGGATACAGCGAGGTGAATTCGCCAAGGCGCGGTATCAACCAGTTGATGCCGACTCCCGGCGTGGTCGTCACCTTGAGGTCGCCGCTTGGTCTTTCCCGGCTGTCGGCGAGCTGGGCGCGCGCCGCCTGTAATTGCATGAAGACATCATGCGCGGTGCGGAACAGCAGGTCACCCTGTTCGGTCAGGATCAGCCCCCGCGCATGACGATGAAACAGCGGTACCGAGAGTTCCTGCTCCAGCGCGCCGACCTGTCGCGATACGGCAGATTGTGACAGCCCGAGCTGTTCACCGGCGTGCGTGAAGCTCCCAGCTTCTGCCGCGGCGTGAAACACTTTTAGCTTGTCCCAATCCATGTCGGCACACTGCGCGGTTATTCTGCCGCAGCGCGGTCGCCCGCGTGCGCAGCGAGAAACCGTTCGGCTTCCAGCGCGGCCATGCAGCCCAGGCCGGCCGCCGTCACGGCCTGGCGATAAACCTCATCCGCGACGTCGCCGGCGGCGAACAGCCCCGGCATAGACGTTGCGGTCGAATTCGGTGCGACTTCGACGTAGCCCGACGGCTTCAGCCTGACCTTGCCGGTAACCAGTTCAGTCGCAGGTGCGTGGCCGATCGCAATGAACACGCCATCGGCTGCGACTTCGGTGAGTGCGCCGGTCTTGACGTCCCTCAGCCGCACATGGGTAACCTTGGGAGGATCCTCGCCGCCACAGATTTCGTCGATGGCGCTGTCCCAGACGACTTTGATCTTGGGATGCTTGAACGCGCGATCCTGCAGAATGCGTTCGGCGCGGAAGTGATCGCGGCGATGCACAAGGGTGACCTGTGAGGCGAAATTGGTAAGGAAGAGCGCTTCCTCGACCGCTGTGTTGCCGCCGCCGACCACGATCACGTTTTTACCACGATAGAAAAAGCCATCGCAGGTAGCGCATGCGGATACACCGAATCCCTTGAACTTGTCCTCGGATGGCAGCCCGAGCCAGCGCGCCTGCGCGCCTGTTGCGAGGATTACGGTTTCGGCGAGATAGACCTCGCCGCTGTCGCAGGTTAGCCGGAACGGCCGCTGCGACACATCGAGGGAATTCACCGTATCGGTTACGATCCGGGTACCGACATGCGTCGCCTGCTTCTCCATCTGCTCCATCAGCCACGGCCCCTGGATCACGTCGGCGAAGCCGGGGTAATTTTCAACATCGGTCGTAATGGTGAGCTGGCCGCCCGGCTGGATGCCCTGGATTAGCACCGGCTCCAGCATGGCGCGCGCCGCATAGATCGCCGCCGTGTAGCCCGCCGGCCCGGAGCCGATGATGACGACCTTGGCTTGGGTGGGGGCGGACATGGAATTGGAATCCCTATCGTAAGAAAATGGCTTTGCGCGCAAGGCACAAAATGGCCCGCGAAGGCTCGTAGAGGCGTGAGAAGCGTCGGGATCGACGCCTCCGATATCTGGCTAGCTATGCGGAAAATGCAACCCGTCGCTGCAACAATTCCTCTAAGCACCAAAGTGAACCCGGCGCAATAAAATTACGCAAGTGGCCCCGATTTGCGTTAAGTAAGACCTGCCGGGGATTCGACCTTTGCCCCGGCTTTCGGGATTGGATGCGTGTGTCGAAAAGTCTGGACCAGATCGATCTTAAGATTTTGAACGAAATTCAGGCCGACGGCCGGATCACCAACGTCGAACTGGCGAAACGGGTCGGCATTTCGCCGCCGCCGTGCCTGCGCCGGGTTCGGACGCTGGAGGAAGATGGTTATATTCAGGGATATCGCGGACTGCTCGATCCCCAACGGCTCGGTTTCGAGGTTACGGTGTTTGCGTCGGTGCATCTGTCGAGTCAGGCGGACGCCGACCTTCGCGCGTTTGAGGAGTTCGTGCGTCGCGAGCCGCTCGTGCGTGAGTGCTGGATGCTGTCAGGCGAGGTCGACTTCATCCTGAAATGCGTTGCGCCTGACATGGCCACATTTCAGGATTTCGTCGCGCATCTCACCGCTGCGCCGCATGTGCGCAACGTGCGGACCTCGCTGGTGCTTCACAATTCCAAATATTCCCCGGCGGTGCCGTTGGAGCTGAAGGTGCCGGGCTAATTTTATCGCCGGGATCAGACCTTCTTGCGCAGCATCGTATCGAGGCTGATCGGGCCGCCGCCAGCGAACACTAAGTAGAAGAAAACAAAACAGTAAAGCGCGGCCAGTTCGCCGTGATTGACGATCGGCATGAAGTTCTGCGGCGCATGCACCATAAAGTAGGCGACCGCCGTCATGCCCGACGTGATGAAGGCCGCGGCCCGCGTGAACAACCCGACGACCAGAAGCCCGCCGCCAACCAGTTCGATGACTCCGGCAGCCCCGACCATCGACGCGATTTGCAGATCGGCGAACATCGGCAGGGACGGGAAGCCCAGGAGCTTGGCGGTCCCGTGTTGCATGAGCAGGAGCCCGCTCATGAAGCGAAGCAAACTGAGAACAGTCGGCTGCCATTTGGCGAACATCTGGTCCATGTGTCAGGTTTCCCCCGGTTACGACGTCCGAACATACCCGCTCGTCACCCTGTCGTCCAGGCCGACGCAGAACTCTAACACCCCGGACCCTCGGCCGGTTCCAGAACTGGAACAAGTTGATTTCCGTAACTTTGGTCTTGGTGCCCTGGCTGCGACCGGAACACAGGGAAACGTTAAGGCCGCAGGCATCGCACGGGTTTGGGTTGGCAGGAAAAACCTGCATTCGAGCAAAGTGGCGGCGAGCCGTCGGAGCCGCGTGCGCAATTCACGCAGTCGTCGGTCCATTGGCTGCAATTCGGCGGCCCTTTCTGCACCGGGATATCCGTCGTCGGCGGAGGTCGCGGGATATCCATATCGGCGGCGAGAGCGGCTCCGGCGAGGATCGCCAAAGCTATCGCGGGTGCGAGACGTAAACGGAAAAGCCGCATACCGCGTCCTGCTCTGCGAATAATAAATCAAGAAAACGAAATCCGGCGGGGATTAATCGGACAGCATAAAGACGGCTTCGACTATCGCCACTCGACCTTTGCAATCTCGTAGGCCTTGGCGCCGCCTGGCGCGACGACTTCAACGGAAGAGCCTTTCTTCTTGCCGATCAGAGCGCGCGCGAGCGGCGAGGTGATTGAAATGCGGCCTTGCTTGGCGTCAGCTTCGGCTTCGCCGACGATCTGCCACACCGCCTTCTTGTCGGTGTCCTCGTCGATCAGCGTCACGGTAGCGCCGAACTTGATGGTATCGCCGGACAGCTTGCTGACGTCGATGATGTCGGCGCGTGCCAGCTTGTCTTCGAGCTCGGCGATACGGCCCTCGTTGTGCGATTGCTCTTCTTTTGCGGCGTGATACTCCGCATTCTCCGACAGGTCGCCATGCGCGCGCGCCTCGGCGATCTGCTCGATGATCCGCGGCCGGTCCACCGACTGACGCTTTTTCAGTTCGACTTCGAGGGCGGCATGTCCCCCTCGGGTCATCGGAACCTTATCGATCATCTCACTTCGTCCTTCGCTTCATCGGCGGCGTTGCCGCGTTGTGCGAAGCGGCTTTCCGTCCGGGCTCCCGGCCGTAAAGTCCGCATTCGCCTATTGTTTCGGCTCCGACGCTCGCATGTCTTTGCGGCCCCTTTAGTGCAAACTCTTAAGGGAATTCGAAACTCTATGATTTCAATGCAATTGGGTTCAGAAGCTCGCTTTGGACCCGTCGAAGCAATGGAGCACCGTCTTGACCGCGACAGTAGCCGACTGGCTGCTGCCGCAACAAAACATCCCCGCAGCCTGCAGGTTCCACTCCTTTAGGGCTCTTGCAGACCGATTATCGGGCCGATCAAGTCCGATTGAGGCCTACGTCTCGGAAAAGTAGCTCTGCAACGTGCGAACCTCAAGATCTCCGCCCAGATAGGCGCGGATACCCTGCGCGGCCGCCACGGCTCCCGAAAGAGTGGTGTAATACGGCACTTTATGCAAGAGGGCAGCGCGCCGCAACGAGCGGCTGTCAGCCAGTGCCTGCGGTCCCGTCAGTGGTGTTGAACACCAATTGCACCTCGCCGTTAGTGATGGCGTCCACGATGTGCGGCCGTCCTTCCAGAACCTTGTTGATCTTTTCGGCCGGAACGCCGCTATCGGTCAGGTAGCGTTGTGTTCCCGACGTGGCCATCACCCTGAAGCCGACAGATGCCAACAGCTTCACCGCCGCGAGGATACGCATCTTGTCGATCTCGCGGACCGAGACGAACACCGTGCCCTTGCGCGGCAGACGCGTGCCGCTACCGAGCTGGCTCTTGGCGAAGGCGATCTCGAACGAGCGGTCGATGCCCATCACCTCGCCAGTCGATTTCATTTCCGGACCGAGCACGGTGTCGACGCCGGGGAAGCGCGCGAAGGGGAAGACCGATTCCTTGACGCCGACATGGCCGAGCTTTTGTGCCCCGAGTTTGAAGTCGGCGAGTTTCTCGCCGGCCATGATCCGCGCCGCAATCTTGGCGACCGGAAGGCCGACTACCTTGGCGACGAACGGCACCGTGCGTGAGGCGCGGGGGTTCACTTCCAGCACGTAGATCTCGCCGTCCTTGATGGCGTATTGCACGTTCATCAGACCGATGACATCGAGGCCGAGCGCGAGTTCGCGGGTCTGCCGCTCCAGCTCGGCGATCGTGGCTGCATCAAGCGAACGGGGAGGCAACGAGCAGGCCGAGTCGCCGGAATGGATGCCGGCCTCCTCAATATGCTCCATGATACCGACGACATAAGTGTCCTTGCCGTCGCCGAGACAATCGACATCGATTTCCGTGGCATCGGAAAGATAACGATCGAACAGTAGCGGGTTGGTGCCGAGCACGGTGTTGATCTGGCCGGTCTTGTCGTTCGGATAACGGGCCTTGACGTCGACCGGCACGAGCTCGGGCAGGGTTCCGAGCAGATAGTCGCCGAGCTGGCTTTCCTCGCGGATGATCTGCATGGCACGGCCGCCCAACACATAGGAGGGGCGCACCACCAGCGGCAGGCCGAGATCGGCGGCCACCAGCCGCGCCTGCTCCACCGAATAGGCGATGCCGTTTTTCGGTTGCTTCAGTTTCAGCCGGTCGAGGATGCCGCTTGAATCGGTCGCGGTCTTCGGCAAGATCGATGGCTTCGGGCGAGGTGCCGAGGATCGGCACATCGGCCGCCTCCAGTGCGCGTGCAAGTTTTAGCGGCGTCTGGCCGCCGAACTGCACGATCACGCCATGCAGCGTCCCGTTCTGCCGTTCGGTGTCGATGATCTCCAGCACGTCCTCGGCCGTTAGCGGCTCGAAGTAAAGCCGGTCAGCGGTATCGTAGTCGGTCGAGACCGTTTCCGGGTTGCAGTTGACCATGATGGTCTCATAGCCAGCATCCGACAGCGCGAAGCAGGCATGGCAGCAACAATAGTCGAACTCGATTCCCTGGCCGATGCGGTTGGGGCCGCCGCCGAGGATAACGACCTTGGTCTTGTCCGACGGCGCGCTTTCGTCGGCGACCGCGCCTGCGAACGGCGACTCATAGGTCGAGTACATGTAAGCGGTAGGTGAGGCGAACTCCGCAGCGCAGGTGTCGATGCGTTTGTAGACCGGGCGCACGCCGAGGGTGCGCCTGAGCGCTTTGACCTCCGCTTCCGTTCTGCCTGAGAGCACCGCGAGTCTCTGCGTCCGAGAAACCCATCGCCTTGACCGTGCGCATCCCGAAGGCGTTGCCCGGCAGGCCGTGGGCGCGGACCCTGTTCTCTATCTCGACGATGCCGCGCAACTCAGCGAGGAACCAGGAGTCGATCTTGCAGGAATTGAAGATTTCCTCGTTAGTCCAACCGAGCCGCATCGCTTGTGCGACTTGCAACAGGCGATCAGGAGTTGGCGTGCCGAGCGCCGCGCGGATCGCGTTCTTGTCGTCGCCCCTGCCCATGCCCTCGATATCGATTTCGTCGAGGCCGGTAAGGCCGGTCTCCAGGCCACGCAGCGCCTTCTGAAGGCTTTCCTGAAAGGTGCGGCCGATCGCCATCACTTCGCCGACCGATTTCATCGAGGTCGTCAACGTGGTTGAAGCGCCCGGAAATTTCTCGAACGCGAAGCGCGGAATTTTGGTGACGACGTAGTCGATGCTGGGCTCGAATGATGCCGGTGTCGCGCCGCCGGTGATGTCGTTGGCGATTTCGTCGAGCGTGTAGCCGATCGCGAGTTTCGCCGCGACCTTGGCGATGGGGAAGCCGGTCGCTTTTGATGCCAGCGCCGAGGAGCGCGACACCCGCGGATTCATCTCGATGACGACCATGCGTCCGTCGGCAGGATCGACGCCGAACTGCACGTTGGAGCCGCCGGTTTCGACGCCGATCTCTCGCAACACCGCCAGCGAGGCGTCGCGCATGATCTGGTATTCCTTGTCGGTCAGCGTCAGTGCTGGCGCCACCGTGATGGAGTCGCCGGTGTGAACGCCCATCGGATCGAGGTTCTCGATCGAGCAGATGATGATGCAGTTGTCCTTCTTGTCGCGAACGACCTCCATCTCGTACTCTTTCCAGCCGAGTACGCTTTCTTCGATCAGCACCTCGTTGGTCGGCGAGGCATCAAGGCCGCGTTCGATGATGTCGAGGAATTCGTCGCGCGTGTAGGCAATGCCGCCGCCCTTGCCCCCCATGGTGAAAGAGGGGCGGACGATCGCCGGCAGGCCGATCTCGGACAGCGCCATCAGCGCTTCCGCCATCGCCTGTTGTTGATAGCGCTTGCGTCGCTCGTTCTCGCCGAGCGTCCATTGCCGCTCATGCTCCGCCAGTGCATCGCCGGAGAGGGTTTCCTTTCTGGCCAGATATTCGTCGCGGTATTGCTTCTTCAGCGCCGAGGCATTGGCGAGGCGGGATTTCGGCGTTTCCAGACCAATCTTGGTCATGGCCTCGCGGAACAGTTGCCGGTCCTCGGCCTTGTCGATGGCATCCGCTGTCGCGCCAATCATCTCGACGTCGAAATCATCCAGCGTGCCCTGCCGTCGCAGCGACAATGCGCAGTTCAGCGCGGTCTGACCGCCCATGGTCGGCAGCAGCGCGAAGCCGCCGGGAATGACGTGGCGTTCCTTTTCGATGATCTTGCCGACGATTTCGGGAGTGATCGGTTCGATGTAGGTCGCGTCCGCCAGTTCTGGATCGGTCATGATCGTCGCCGGGTTGGAGTTGACCAGGACGACCCGGTAACCCTCCTCCTTCAGCGCCTTCACCGCCTGGGTGCCGGAATAGTCGAATTCACAGGCCTGTCCGATGACGATCGGACCGGCACCGATGATGAGAATGGTCGAGATGTCGGTGCGTTTAGGCATCAAGTCCCAGGATGAAATCGGGCACAAAAAAAGGGCGCGCGAGCCGCGCGTCCCTTAAGCAAGAGCGCGATCTTCGCGCGCGGGCTGTTTTTAGACCAGATTTCCCGGGTGGGGAAGGATTATAAGGGCTTCATCAACCGGCAATTCTCGGTTTGGGGACGCAAAAATCCTTTGCGCCTATTCCCAGGTCGGGCAGGGTACGAAAATTCAGCTGCCGCCGACGAATATCCGCGATGTTACGTCCCAGGCGAGCGACCGCGTAGTCGAGTTTCGGAGTCTTTTATGGCAGGTTTTGCAAAAGCTGCGACCGACTGTACAAAGCAAAGCTCGCACCATTTCGAGATCACGCTGGATCATCTCGAAACGGCGGTGAAGGATAACGATCTGAAGGTCTTTACGCGCCTCGATCACGCCGCCGCGGCCAAGGCTGTCGGTCTTGAGATGCGTCCGGCGACGGTTCTGGTGGTGGGCAGCCCACAAAGCGGAACGCCGCTGTTTCTTCAGCATCCCATGTTGGCCATCGATTTACCGCTAAAAATGCTGGTCTGGCAGGACCAGGCCGGCAAGGTCTACGTCAGCTATAACGACGCAACTTACATTTCGGCTGTTTTCGCCCGCCACGGTTTCGATGCGAATAGCGACAAGCTCTATGCGGCCGCGAAGGGGCTTGAGAGCAAACTGGCCGCGGCAACCGATGCCGCGATCGGGTAGTCTCAAGAATGAGGCCCCGCTGGACTGAACAGAACAAAAAGCGTCGCTCCGGCGTCGAACTTCTGCCGCCTGCGGGTTGAGCGGTTTGCAATATAACGTTAATTCTAGCTTCCGGCGCAAGAGTGTCGGCGATATGCTATGTTCGTAGTTGCGCGGATTTAGCTTAGTGGCAAAGCAGCGGCTTCCAGGTCGCAGACCGATGTTCGATTCATCGAATCCGCTCCGTCACCATCAGGGTCCGTCCTCGCGTGATCGCCTTTCGATCTCGCTTAGCGCGGGAGCGGACTTCGACATGAATGTGACGGCTGTCAGGGTAGTCCCGGCCCGGAAAGCTCAAACGCAGGCTTCGGAAATGTAAGCGGCAGCGGTTGCGCCGACGAAAATTCGACGAAGTCCTTCATCCTGTATTTTGCGGAATTACCCTTGAGATTCAGCTTTCCGATAGATGGGGAAAGCAAGGTGCTTCTATCGCTTTCGCCGTTGGTCGTGGCGTCGGCATCAAGCGATGCAGGTCGCAGCGCGGCACGACACGGCCGGTGACGTTACGCAAGTTGGCCGGTGCTGTGGTCCTGGCCGGCGGCTGGGGCTGCTGCGTTCACAGCAGGCGCTTTTTATAGCGGTGGGATTACGACGGCCCGTCGCGTTTTCACGGGCACTTCACCGTCACTGGCATCATCGTCGCGGGCATCGCGGTTTAGGCAACCGGCAAGCTCGCGCTCGCGAACTCTTTCTTGGTGAGGATGGGTATGCACTTTCCGGAAGCTGCGCTGCAGCGTCACGTCGGAGGCTTATGCACGTCTTATGTACGTAAAGAAGGTTGGAGGCCCAGCCTGGACTTGAACCAGGATAAAAAGCTTTGCACAGCTCCCGCGTCGAACTTCCGCCACCGGGCCGACCACAATATTCCGCAACAATCGTCGGGTGGCGAGTCTTACCGCCACTTAACGTTAATGCCGACCTAGCATCTGTCTATCCTCGGCATCCGGGCTGCGGCCAGCCTCCGGAACACTCCGCCGGCTCGCGAGTTAGCGCACTTGTCGCGGAATAGCGCGTTAGTCTGCAGCGACTGTCCGGCCTCGCCGAATTCTCCAATCTCATAATAGGAGGGTGCATCGTGTCCCAAGCCAAAAGCTCCGCTTTGCGGAAAGTAAACCCCGTACTCGACACGCCGACCGATCTCTCACAGGAGGGCGTCAACAAGATATCGGCTGCCATGAATACTATCCTCGCCGATACCTTTGCGCTCTATCTCAAGACCAAGAATTTCCATTGGCATGTCAGCGGCCGGCATTTTCGTGACTACCATCTGCTGCTCGACGAGCAGTCGGAGCAGATATTCGGCACGACCGACGAAATAGCAGAGCGGGTTCGCAAGATCGGCGGCACCACGCTGCGCTCGATCGGGCAAGTCGCCAAACTGCAGACGCTCGAAGATAACGACGAGAGCTATGTCCCACCGCGGGAGATGTTGCGCGAGCTGATGAACGACAACAAGAAGGTCGCCGCGGCCATGCGCAAGGCTCATGATATTTGCGACAAGTATGAGGACGTTGCGACCGCAAGCCTGCTCGAGAATTTCATTGACGCGGCCGAACGAAGGACCTGGTTCCTGTTCGAGGCGAGCCGTCAGGAGGGCAGCAACGAAGCCTGATCGAGCAGGCGTTCGCTGCTGCGCTGCGCAATGTCGGCGTAAATCTACGCCGACTTGTTCTCGCGCATCAGACTGGCAAAGCGCTTGAATAAATAGTGCGAGTCCCGCGGTCCCGGCGAAGCCTCCGGGTGATACTGGACCGAGAATACCGGCTTGCCTTCGAGTTCGATGCCGCAGTTGGAGCCGTCGAAAAGCGAGACGTGAGTCTGCTTCGCGCCTTTGGGCAGCGTCGCCTCGTCGACGGTAAAACCGTGGTTCATGGAAGTGATCTCCACCCTGCCGGTTGTCTCCTCCCTGACCGGATGATTGGCGCCGTGATGACCCTGATGCATCTTCTTGGTTTTCGCGCCCACCGCGAGGCCGAGCATCTGGTGACCGAGGCAGATGCCGAAGGTCGGCGTGCCCAACTCGATCACTTTTCGAATCATTGGCACGGCATACTTGCCGGTCGCGGCCGGGTCGCCGGGGCCGTTCGACAGTAAGACCCCGTCCGGCTTCATCGCCAGGATGTCTTCCGCCGAGGTGGTTGCCGGCACCACCGTAACCTTGCAGCCTTCACCGGCGAGCAGGCGCAGGATGTTTCTCTTGATGCCGTAGTCGACGGCGACGACGTTGAATTCTGGGCCGTCCTGCCGGCCGAAGCCCTTATCCCACTCCCACGGCGTTTCGTCCCAGGTGTAGCGCTGGCTCGATGTCACCATCGGCACGAGGTCCATGCCCTCGAGGCCGGGCCACTCGCGCGCCTCCTTTTTCAATCCATGCAGATCGAACCGTCCGTTCTTCGCATGGGCGACCACCGCGTTGGGCATGCCGCGGGTGCGGATCAAAGCGGTCAGCGCGCGGGTGTCGATGCCCGAGATGCCGATGATGCCGCGCGCCCTCAGCCAGGCGTCGAGGTGTTTGGCGGCGCGGTAGTTCGACGGCGAGGTGATGGCGCTGCGCAGGATGACGCCGCGCGCGCCGGGCGTCGCCGCCATGTTCACGGTTTCGATGTCCTCGTCGTTGGTGCCGACGTTGCCGATATGCGGAAAAGTGAAGGTGATGAGTTGCCCGGCGTAGGAGGGGTCGGTGAGAATTTCCTCGTAACCGGTCATCGCGGTGTTGAAGCAGACTTCTCCGACCGCCTGGCCTTCCGCGCCGAGGCCGAAGCCTTCGAGCACGGTCCCGTCGGCCAGCACGAGAAGCGCGGTCGGCTCAAGGTCCGGCCAGGCTGAAGCATTTTCCGATGGGGTCATGAGCGCATGACATAGCCCGGCTACTGCACCGCGTCAAACTCCGGTTGTCTCGCACTCGGGCGCGACTTGCATCTGATTCCGACGTGATTTCGCGGTGTTCAACGCCGCTAGTGGAGTGAATTTGACATTCGCTGCCCACTTTGCAGAAACCGGGCACGCGAATGTCCAATTCAAAACTCCACTGGGAACCTAATAGCTGCTAGTGGTCCTTTGGTTCTAACATTTGCGAGAACCCGGCCGCAACGGGATGCAAATGTTAGCATTGGACCACTAGGGGAGACTTCGATGCTGCGCGATGACATCAACAATGCCGTCAAGGAGGCGATGAAGGCCAAGGACGAGCGCAAGCTCTCCACGCTGCGCATGGTCAACTCCACCATCAAGAACGCCGATATCGAGGCGCGCGGGCAGGGCAAGCCGCCGCTGGCGGACGGCGATTTGCTCGGCGTGTTGCAGAAGATGATTAAGCAGCGCCAGGAGTCGGTCGAACTCTACGAAAAGGGTAACCGCGAGGAATTGGCGGCGCAGGAGCGCGCCGAGATCGCCGTCATCTCGGCCTACCTGCCGAAGCAGATGTCCGACGACGATGTAAAAGCAGCTGTCGCCGCGGTGATCTCTGAGACCGGCGCGAGCGGCATCAAGGACATGGGCAAGGTGATCGGCGCACTGAAGGCCAAATACGCCGGTCAGATGGATTTCGGCAAGGCCAGCGGCGTCGTGAAGGCCGGATTGACCTAAACAACGACTCCATTCTTTTCGACCTGACGGCTCAAGCCGATCTTTCACTCCCAACCGATCTTTCGCTCCAAGGGCTATTACTCGCCTCGAAGCTTCGAGGCGAGCGCCCTTGCTGAATTGGTTCCATTTCAGCGGCAATATTAGTTCGGTTCCTGCTCGGGAACGACCTTCCGCTCGCCGCGTTGTCGCCTCACTAAAACGGAGGCGAACATGGGAATCGGACGCGGACTTCTTTCTCTGGCTAATCGGGATTCCGATCCCGCTGATCATCCTCATCGCGTTTCTTATGCATAACTGAGCCTGAGCGAGGGACGACATGAGCATTGGCACAATCATTCTGATCATTCTTATTATTGCGCTGCTAGGTGGCTTCAGCGGAATCGGCGGCGGTCCGTTTTACGGCACCGGCTATTACGGAGGTGGTGGCCTCGGCCTGGTGATCGTCATCCTGCTGATTCTGATTCTGATGGGACGCATATAGCTAATGCGTCAACAGACTAAATCCGTCATGCGAACGAAGCAATCCGTCCGGTGCGCCGAAAATCGGATCGCTTCGTCGCGGACGCTGGTGACAGCGTCGAAGAGGATGAGCCCAAGAAATCTACGCTTAGGACGATAGCGCTGTTATCAGCGCCGTTTCGACATCGCGGAGCAGCCCCGTCAAGCGCCTGGCCCATTGTCCGCGCCTCAAGTGCTGTCATATTGCGCGCGTCAATCGAATATCCACCTCGCGCTCCACATAAGTCCATTCTTCGGTCGCGCGCAGGACGCCGACGAGGTCTTCGAACATCGTTGCATGTTCAGGGGCGTATTCGAACCAAGTCAAGAAATCGAATGGCTCGCCCAAATCGCGGCAGTGATAGAGCTGTCGCGCGATGGCGGGCAGGTATTTGAGGCTGGCGGCGATATGGTGCGACTTATCCTCGAAGATTTTCCGCCGTTCTTCCTGCGTCAGATCCCACCACGCGGTCGACTTTCTGATGGGAATGAGCGCCGCTCGGGTTGCCTCGGCGCGTCCCAGTCCAGCCTGTGCCGAGGTCAGCGCAGTTTTTTCGGCGCGTTCGACGTAGCGCACGTGGCTGGTGAAGCCGCGAAACTGCCACGGCGCCGGGGAGGCGCCGCCCAGCGAGGCGCTCGGCGCGATCTCCAGATGAGACGCTGGTCCGAGGCTTTCGCCGATGACGGGAGCAATTGACAGGATATTCCAGGTGCCGGTGTTGCCGGCGGTGAAGACTGTGAACATGATTTCACTTCTGGTCTTGGTGGACATTCTGGGGAAAGAGGGGATATCTCGAGAACGAATAGTGTACAATACTGGCAAAGATTGCGCTGATTCGCGAGGCTCGCCGGCCGTCCGACGGCTTCGCATCTGAAATGTAAAATGCTTTGAGTGAGACGGCGTATGCGTTTCCCGCCCAGCTTTATTGATGAGGTCAAGGCGCGCCTTCCGGTTTCGGAAGTCGTGGGCCGGCGCGTGAAGCTGAAGCGGGCGGGACGGGAATTCAAGGGGCTGTCGCCGTTCCAGCAGGAAAAGACGCCGTCGTTCACGGTGAACGATCAGAAGCAATTCTACCACGACTTCTCCACCGGCAAGCACGGCAACATCTTCGACTTTATAATGGAGACCGAAGGCGTTTCCTTTCCCGAAGCGGTCGAGCGGCTGGCGTCGATGGCGGGACTTCCGCTGCCGCGCAATTCACGGGAAGACGAGCAGCGGGAGCAGCGGCAGAAATCTCTGTTCGAGGTGATGGAGTTTGCGACCAAGTTTTTTGAGCAAAATCTCGCGTCGCGAGTCGGCGCGCAGGCGCGCGGTTACCTGTCGGATCGCGCCATCATCTCCTCAAGCACCGTCGAATTCAGGATCGGTTACGCGACCGCCGATCGTTTCGCATTGAAGGAATATCTGGGATCGCGAGGCGTCCCTGTCGAAGACATGATCGAGGTCGGCTTGTTGGTCGCCGGAGACGATATCCCCGTTCCTTACGATCGCTTTCGTGACCGGATCATCATTCCGATTCACGACCAGCGGGGTCGCGTCGTAGGATTCGGCGGCCGCGCTCTCAAGAAGGACGTACAGCCCAAATATCTGAATTCGCCGGAAACCTCGATCTTTCACAAGGGCTCGATCGTTTTTAACTTTCATCGCGCGCGCCAGCCGGCGCACGAGGCCAATTCGGTCGTTGCCGTCGAAGGATACATGGATGCCATCGCGGTCTATCAGGCGGGGATCAAGGCCGTGGTCGCCACCATGGGGACCGCGTTCACGGAAGAGCAGATCGCTACGCTGTGGAGACTGTCTCCCGAGCCTGTCGTGTGCTTCGATTCCGATCGCGCGGGTGTCTCGGCCGCTTATCGCTCCGTTGACCGCATCCTGCCATTGCTTCGTGTCGGCAAGACCTTCCGCTTCGTGTTCATGGACGAACAAAAGGATCCCGACGACCTGATCCGGGAAAAGGGCGTCGAGGCATTCAGAAGCGTTTTATCAGGCTCCTTGCCGCTGTGGGACGTGCTCTGGCAGCGCGAGACGGACGGTCAGGACGTTCGAACGCCCGACAAACAGGCTGCGCTGGAACAGAAGCTCTATACGCTGGTCCGGACGATCCAGGACCCGGCCGTCAACACGGCGTTCTTCAGAACGTCACGGATGCAGCTCGCCAACCTGTTCTGGCAAGTCAATCGGGGGCCGACCCGCAATCACAAGGAAGCAAGCTCCAAATTCGTTCGGAGCGAACTCAAGTTTCGTGGCGAGGGGCAGCGGTCGGGACTGCAAAAGGTCGTTCTCGGGATGCTCGTCCAGTATCCTGATTTGCTCGAGGACAAGCAGGATTCCGTCCTGCGCTTGCACTTTCCCGAGGAGTTCGATGGTTTTTTGACGAGTCTCTTTCAGCTGCTGGTTACCGACGCAAAGCTGTCTGTCGCGGATATTTGGACGAAACTTAAACCCGCATTTTATGACACGCTGCAAGCTGTGCATGGCGAAGCGGGCAACGGAAAACCGCGCGGACATCGGCTGGTTGAGCGCTTTCCAATTTTAAGTCGCGATCCGCCGCTCGATTTTGTGTCGGGATGCACGGATCACTTCATCAAAATCCTGCATTGGCATGAACTGGAAGATGACATCCAGCGGGCCAGGCTCGATGCCGGAGAAGGAGACGAATCGGCCGTCGCGCGCCTGCTGAATCTGGTTCGGGAAGGTCACGCTGAACAGGAAAGCATTAGCGCCGAGGGAGTGGCGTTGTCGGAGTGGGCGGAAGACATCATCCGCATTTGGGCGCCCCAGGGCGGGACGATGCACCTCGCCGCGTGAGCTGTCCGGCGCCAATCGGCGAATCCTGCACGAAAAGAGACGCCGAAAAAGGACAGAGATAATGAAAGAATACAGCAGGTTGCCGCGGGTTTGCGGCCCGTCGGGAACAAAACGCGGTCACCTCCGCCCATTTTGGTCGCAGATACCGAGCGGATCGGCTTGTATCATCAGCAGCGCTTCTTACTTAGGGAATACTCTTATAGCGTTTTCGAGCGAAGTGGAATTCGGTTCGCGTGAAGAAAACGCGTCAAATCAAAAAGTTAGGGTCCTTCACCGATTTACGTGAAGCGGTGAAAGACCCTATGGCGCTGGAACGCCGCTGAACCTGTGGGAGGGGAATTCGCCTGTGCGCGGATGGGATCCGTCGCCGGGCTTGGATCGTCTGAAACAAATGATGTTGGGACGATGGCACTCGGAACCATGATAAAGACTCGCCAAATCCGAGGTTTGGCGGCAAACAGGGTTAATTAAAAGTCAAGGGCTGGCAGGCTAAGTCATCCGACACGTAGTCCAACGCGGGTACGATCATTCGAGAGAGGGTTGACGGGGTGGCGAGAGGTTGCGCCGCCCTTTGTGCGTCGTGAGCGGCGCAGATCAAGAGCGCCGGGCGCGGCGCGGATTTCACGGGGAAGCGGGCGCGTTTCCGCATGAGTGCGTTTCAGGAGCTGTGAATGGCGAGCAAGGCAAAGACGCTGCAGGTCAGGGAAAAGGAAAAGGACGACAAGGCCGCCGACGCTCCCGAAAAGGATGTCGCGGACGCGCCGTCGCCGTTGCTCGACCTCAGTGACGCCGCCGTCAAGAAGATGATCAAGCAGGCGAAAAAGCGCGGCTTCGTCACCTTCGACCAGCTCAATGAAGTGCTGCCGTCCGACACCACCTCGCCGGAGCAGATCGAGGATATCATGTCGATGCTTTCCGACATGGGTATCAACGTGTCGGAATCCGAGGATGCCGACAGTGAGGAGGAAAACAAGGAAGAGGCTGACGAGGAGACCGACAACGAGTTGGTCGAGGTCACGCAGAAGGCCGTCACCGAGGTCAAGAAGTCGGAACCCGGCGAACGCACCGACGATCCCGTGCGGATGTATCTGCGGGAGATGGGCACCGTCGAGCTCTTGTCACGCGAGGGCGAGATCGCCATCGCCAAGCGCATCGAGGCCGGCCGCGAGGCGATGATCGCAGGGCTGTGCGAAAGTCCGCTGACCTTTCAGGCCATCATCATCTGGCGCGACGAACTCAACGAAGGAAAGATTTTCCTGCGCGACATCATTGACCTCGAGGCGACCTATGCCGGTCCCGAGGCCAAGAGCGGCATGAACCCGGCATTGCTTGGGCCGCCGACCGGTCCCGACGGCCAGCCATTGTCGGCTGACGCCTCCGATGCCGCCTCGGGTGAGGACGGCGTTGGATCCACGGTGACCGCCCCCCCTTCGGCACCGCCGTCACCGACCCCATTCCGTGCCGCCCGCGCTGCGCCGGCCGGGGGCTCTGACCTGGACGAGAAGGATCCGGGTGCGGCCGCGGCGGAAGGCGATATGGAGGAGGACGACTTCGACAACCAGATGTCGCTTGCAGCCATTGAAGCCGAGTTGAAGCCGAAGGTGGTCGAAACATTCGACAAGATCGCCGACAACTACAAGAAGCTGCGCCGCCTGCAGGAAGCCGACATCTCCAACCAGCTTCAGAACGAGTCGCTCTCGCCGAACCAGGAGCGCCGCTACAAGAAGCTGAAGGATGAAATCATCGTCGAGGTGAAGTCGCTGCGCCTGAATCAGGCGCGCATCGATTCTCTAGTCGAGCAGCTTTACGACATCAACAAAAGACTGGTCTCGTTCGAAGGTCGCCTGTTGCGGCTCGGAGACAGCCATGGCGTGGCGCGAGAGGATTTCCTAAGGAACTACCAGGGCTCCGAGCTCGATCCCCGCTGGCTGAACCGGGTGTCGAAACTCTCCGCGAAAGGCTGGAAGAATTTCGTTCACCACGAAAAGGACCGCATCAAGGAATTGCGCGGAGAAATCCAGCAACTCGCGGCGCTGACCGGGCTTGAGATCGGCGAGTTTCGCAAGATCGTGCAGGGCGTGCAGAAGGGCGAGCGCGAGGCGCGCCAGGCCAAGAAGGAAATGGTGGAGGCGAACCTGCGCCTCGTCATCTCCATCGCCAAGAAATACACCAACCGCGGCCTGCAGTTCCTTGACCTCATTCAGGAAGGCAATATCGGCCTGATGAAGGCGGTGGACAAGTTCGAGTATCGCCGCGGTTATAAATTCTCGACCTATGCGACCTGGTGGATTCGGCAGGCGATCACCCGCTCGATCGCGGACCAGGCCCGCACCATCCGCATTCCCGTTCACATGATCGAGACCATCAACAAGATCGTGCGGACCTCGCGCCAGATGCTGAACGAGATCGGCCGCGAGCCGACTCCGGAGGAACTCGCCGAAAAGCTCGGCATGCCGCTGGAGAAGGTGCGAAAAGTTCTCAAGATTGCGAAAGAGCCGCTGTCACTGGAAACACCGGTGGGTGATGAGGAAGACTCACACCTCGGCGATTTCATTGAAGACAAGAACGCGGTGCTTCCCATTGATGCTGCGATTCAGAGCAATCTTCGCGAAACAACGACGCGCGTTCTGGCGTCGTTGACCCCGCGCGAAGAGCGCGTGCTGCGCATGCGCTTCGGCATCGGCATGAATACCGACCACACGCTGGAAGAAGTCGGCCAGCAGTTCTCGGTGACGCGCGAACGCATCCGCCAGATCGAGGCCAAGGCGCTGCGCAAGCTCAAGCACCCTTCGCGCTCGCGCAAGCTGCGGAGCTTCCTCGATAACTAACAACCGCTGCGTAAAAGCAGGAACGGTTTTCGGATGAAACGGCGGGCCGCAAGGTCCGCCGGTGCCTATCATTCCAATCCACCGACGTGATCAACGCCGTTCTGCGCCAAGATCGTCGAGCATATGCGCGAAGGCCGCCCAAGCGCCACGCGGCGTAACGCCGTCCGCGTGTATTCTCAGTCCATCAAGTCGCCTGGCGGATGATGCGGGTCGTAGGCATGCGGCCGGTTGGTGCCGATCTTCTTCCAGAACGGCCAGATGAACGTGGCGCCGGCCGTCAGCGGGCCGATCGCGCGCCATTCGTGAAAGTCCACCACCAGCACCGCCGGTGCTACGACGAACAGCAGCAACGCGATGACGCCGAGCGCCAGCATAGCGTTGCGATACGTCTGCGAGACGCCAACGGTGAAACGGATGTCGCCTTCCGGCGCGTCTGCAAGGCGCTCGTGCAGCGCGCGGATGAAATCGCGATAGACCGGCGCGCGGACGCGGTCGACCTTGCCGTTAATGCCCGCGTCGGTGACGACGAGAAAGCGGCCGCCGCGAAAATCGATGCGGCATTTGTCGACGGCATCCTTGCTGTCGGTGTCGGGCATATTCACGGAGACGATGTTGGTCCAGAGCTGACGGCCTGCCTCGCCGGCCTGATTGCGCCAAGCGATGGCGGAGTCGTTGCCCGCGTCGATCAGCGACACGCCATGGCCCGCGCTGCGCCAGAACAAGCGTTCGCCGTTCACCAGGTAATATAGGTCATAGACCATCGAGGCCATGACGGGTGCTGGCTCGATCATGTGCAGAGCATAGCGGATTCTCGCGCGACGTCGAGGCTGGTTTTCACGCTGCGGCGCAACGAGTGGCGGGCGCGAGCGCAGCGGCGTCGGGTTCCAGAATCGAAACCCAGGGCCTGCTTCAATAGCGCTTTCTTGACGCGAACCGGATCCCACTCCGCTGGAAAACGCTATTAGTCCATCAATTCTCCCGGCGGCTCGCGCGGGTCGTAGCTTCGCGGCCGGTTAGCCTCGATCACCTTCCAGAACGGCCAGATGAAGGCCACGCCTGCCGCGAGCGTGAGCAGCACGCGCCCAATCCCGCACGATGAACGCCAGCACCAGCCGGCGTGCCGACGAAGAACAGCGCGGCGATGACGCCCGTCACCACCATGACGGTGTGGCGTCCTGCGGATGCGCCGGCATTGAAGGCGATGGTGCCCGCAGGCGCCTGCGCCAGCCGCAGGTGCAAGGCCTGCACGAAGTCGCGATAGATCGGTGTGCGGTCGTGATCCACCTCGCCGGAGGGGCCGCCATCGGTGATGACGAGAAAGCGGCCATCGCGAAAATTGATGCGGCAATTGTTGACGATGTTCTTGCCTGTGGTCATGGACGTCATGTTCACCGAGACGATGTCGGTCCAAAGCCTGCGGACCGCTTCGCCTTTTTCGGGCCGCCAAAGAATAGCGGAGTCGCGCCGATCGTCGATCAGCGTCACGCCATGGTTCGGATTGCGCCAGAAGAAGCGCTTGCCGTTCTGCAGATAGCAGAGGTCGTAGGCGGTAGAGGCCAGGCGGGGGCGGAGTCTAGCGTGATCATGCGGGGAGATTAGCGGATTCGTTTGTTGACAGAAGCGCTTTGAGAGGCCGTGGCGGATCTCAATTGATGAAAGTGCGCTCCCTCTTTGGCTTGCGGGGAGAGTTCGGCTAGAGCGCGCCATATTTCCTTAGGAGCGACAATTGTCGCTCCAATTTTTCCGTATCCAAAGAAGAGTCAATCGTGACGTTAACGTGAATGATCGATCTCGCTGAACCCGGCGAGGGAGGGGGCAGAGAAGCTCCCTCGTCCGACGACTGATCTTGGCTATGACCTGAGCCCCAAAGATCATCCAGCGATGGGAAGAATCCTTTGGTCATTTGAGCCTGAGTGGCTCGGTGATGCAACGGGACGGGGCGCGGAGCCCTCGACACAGCGCAGCGTCCCGTCCCGTTGCATGTCGGACGCTGTTAGCCTGGCATAGGTTGATGGCGGCAGGTTGCCGATCCCGCTGTGCGGACGAACGGTGTTGTAATCATCCTGCCATTCGGCAAGCAGTTCGCGAGCATGATCGAGTGACGAGAACAACGTCTCGTTCAACAACTCGTCGCGCAGTCGTCCATTGAAGCTTTCCACGAAGGCATTCTGCTGCGGCTTGCCCGGTGCGATGTAGTGCCACTCGATCCGTGTGAGCTGCGACCAGCGCAGGATGGCCATGCTGGTGAGCTCGGTCCCGTTGTCACTGACGATCATCGTTGGTCGACCTCGTCGGGCGATCGCGGCATCGAGCTCACGACCGACCCGGATCCCCGACAACGACGTGTCGGCGACCAATGCGATGCATTCCCGGGTGAAGTCATCCACGACAGCCAGGATACGGAAGCGTCGGCTGTCGGTCAGCGTGTCGCTGACGAAATCCAGTGACCAGCGCTGGTTCGGTCCCTGCGGCAACGCCATCGGAGCCCGTGTTCCCAGAGCTCTTTTACGTCCACCTCGCCGGCGAACCTGCAGCCGCTCCTCGGCATACAGCCGCCTCAGCTTCTTGTGGTTGATCAGCACGCCTTCGCTGCGGATCATGAGAAGCAGACGGCGATAGCCAAAGCGCCGGCGTACCGACGCCAGCTCACGCAGCCGGACACGAATGATCGCGTCGTCAGGCCGAAGGCTGAGATAACGCACCGAGGACCGATCAGCCCCAATCACTTCACACGCCCGCCGCTGACTGACCTCAAAACTCGTACAAAGGTGAGCCACAGCCTGCCGCCTTGCGACGGGCGTCACCATTTTTTTGAATTGAGGTCCTTCAGCATGGCGTTGTCGAGCATCGCCTCGGCCAACAGCTTCTTCAGCTTCGCATTCTCGTCGGCCAGGACCTTGAGGCGTCGAGCTTCTGATACGTCCAGGCCACCATACTTGGCCTTCCATTTGTAGAACGTCGCGCTGCTGATCCCATGCTTGCGGCAGACATCCCCCGTCTTCGAACCCGCTTCATGTTCCCGCAGGATCGCAATGATCCGCTCTTCCGTGAACCTCGACTGCTTCATCTCCGTCTCCCTCAAGGTGACGGACTCTACCCATTTTTGGAGGAAGTTCAGGGGCTCAGGTCACAGGGCGCAAGCCCGGAGCAAGGATGTTTTCCTCTCTGGAGGGGCATTCGAACTTCGGATGCGCGTGAGCGATCGGAGGCCCGGCTGACGGCGACGTTGGGCGATGCGGACCGGGGTGGAGATGCACCCCATTTGCATCGCCTTTGCGCGGCGGCCCAAGTCGTGTGGTCCTGTCGTCCAGCCGTTTTCTGCCCTTGGGGAAAACTCAAAAAACCCCTTCCAAATAAGGGCTTCTGTGGATTGGCGGCGCGCGCCGGGATGCTGGCGGAACGAGCCGGGCCCTATTAGGCCCTAGTTTCACATGCTGCCGTTTTGAGCGAGAATTCGGCTGCGCCCGGCAAAGCTTGATCCGGTCGGGCTGCGCCCGGCGGTCGGGCAGATCGCGGAGCGTGGCCGTCCGTGCGCTGGCGCGGCTTGCCCGGTGTTCCTGTAGCCCTGCCGAAGCGGCGGGCTGTACGGCCTACTATGGCCTCGATGCTGACGTGACGGTGACGCGCGCGACGGTATCGCGACGTGGTGATGACGCGATGCCCTTCGCTATTGGTCAGCGTTGCGGATCGCAAGCGCGCAATTTGTTTTGGAATTTGTTGCTGGAAGCCAGACTGGCGGGAATGACGACTGGGCGACCGGAGCACACTGGTGAGTAAACTAGATTATCGGTGGAATTAATTTGGCTCCTGAACGCAACTCCGATGCCTTACGCGCAGCAGGCTCAATCACTTGCTCGCCGAGTGCAGCGATGAGTTGATCCGGTGTCTCATAACGATAGAGCGGCAATACCCAAGGATAACGTGCATAGTGCTCAAACATCACGTACTCACTGTTCTCTCTCAACAGGAGAGGTTGCACGGGAACGGATGGCAAATCTGGCACGATGACATTGAGTTCTTGTGGGACGGCTTTAGCATCTGTGATGTCAGCCACAACGAAGCGCACCATGCGTGCCAGCAGGGAGATAGTTTCCGTGATGTCCCGATTGGCTAACTTATCGAAATCAAAAAGGATTGGAAGATAGTCGCGCCGACGCAGCTCCTCGCGGATAGCGTCGAGAACTGATTTACGCTCAGCGGTGAAGCGACCGAGGATCAGCACCGCTTTGGAAGTAATGGTGTCGATCACGTCGCGAAGTTTCTGGTTATGAAGCATGAGATAGATGAACTGGGCGACCTCGATATTATCGACGGTGATCTTGGGCTCGTTCCAATGTGTGATGACCAAGTTCTGCTGTTTGGTTTGCTCTAGTTTTAGATTCCACGCGGATATGCCGTAGATGCAGCAACCGGTGAGACACCTGAACCGCCTCCTCAGGTGACACCATGTTGTCACCTGATCGGGTGACAACAGTTGTCACCTGAGCGCTGGGTATGAGCAGAGCGAATTGGTTCTTGCGGGTGTTGTCGCCGCCGGTTCGATCAACCGCAATCCAGCCGCCCGCTTTAAGCTCAGCGACAGCCCGGAACACCGAGCGCTCCGAAACTGCCATGTCTTCTGCGAGCGTGTCGTAGCCGGGATCGCACTGACCAGTTTTGCAGTTGAAGGATACACAAAGCCGGAGGGCGAGCCGGACTGTCATTGTTGAAAGGTCGGCGGCGGCGGCCAACGCGCGCATCCATTGGTCGCGGCCCTTGTGACCGGAGACTGGTTGTCCAGCGCTCAATATTTGCGCGGCCATTGGTCAAGAACGTCTTTGAGCGATGCCTGCTCGGCCCTATTGACGACCTCACACCGTTCCCACGCAACCGGCTCGATCAAATCGAGGATCGCCCGTTCGACGCAATCGCGGAGCGCGTTCGGGTCCATGGCGTCAAGCTCCCAGCACTGATGCCCATGGATGGCGACGAACCACTTGAAGCGCGGGTCGTTGCGCTTATCCGTGGCTGGAAAAGGGGGCAGCCCGTGCGCCTGTGCCCGCGTCAGAGCAATTCGCCTTAGCTTGACGTGATCGCCGTCGTACTTGGAGAGCCGGTCGGGCAAGTCCTTCTCGGACATGTACATCCCGCTCGGGTCCAAATCGCCGACATAGATGACGATCAGTTCGCGGCCATCGTCATCCTGAGCAACGTCATAGACGGTGGTGGCGCCGCTGAACCCATGCATCACGCGAAAGCCGACCGGGTACTCGTCAAGCACGGGCTGGAGCACACCCCGCACGGTGCCTTTCTCGCTCCAGACCTCGCAACGCACCGGCTGCTGGTCCCAGAAGTCACGGCGATAGTCCCGAACCGTAACGCGAGCGTACTCATCGGGATCAGCCCATGTTGGCACGCGCTCGAAAGCTCGGGTCTCGTCAACGATCCAGTCCCATGGGATGATGCCCTGCTCGCGCGCCTTCAGCAGCAGCCGATAGACGCGCCGCATCTCGTTGCGCTCCATCGATGGGATCAGACCTTGGGTGAACAGCTTGTAGCCGACGCCGCGTCCCGTGATTGGCTCCGCCACTTCTGCTATGGCGCGCATCGCCTCGATCAGATCGCGCGAGCCTTTCGCCATGCCCCGACCTATTTTGGTACCTGTTCCAGAATACTCGCTCGACATGTTGGCCTCCCTAGGGGGCGGAGGCCGGGGCTTGAAGCGGGTCGCGCGCTGGTCCATATGAGGGCGGTTCGAGTGCCATCATATGAGCCGGAGCGCTGTTACTGCAGCGCCCGGCTTTTCTATGTTGTCTCGCTGAGGTGGTTTGCGCGGCGACGGCGGCGTCCGTTAACCTCATCTTGCCAACGAATGATTTCGTCCGCGAACCAGACCCTGCGGTTCGGGCTGATGTAGGTCGATTTCGGAAATCGGCCTGCCTTCTCCATCCGCCAGAGCGTTACAGGACTGACCGGCACGATCTGCAAAACCTGCTCTTGATTGAGCATCCGCCGAGGCCCAGACGTCTCCGGTGCTGCCTCTTGGTTGCGGCTTCACGCATTGTCTTTCTCCGCTTCCTGGCTTCATTGCATTTCACTTGAATGAATGCAGATCAGCGTCTCCTGCGGAAGAAAACCGCGCGCAAATTCAAAAAAGCGGGGCCAGAACAAGCGCGCAAAATAAGCCGCGAGCTTATCTTGAGCGTGGCACAACTTATTTTGCGCGACGCGCCTTAAGCACCGGAACAACGATCCGGCGCTTGACGGTATGCCAGCTAACGCGGCCGCCGAGCTTCAGCGTTTTGAGCAAGTGCTTCGCCGCTGCCTCTTGGTTGTTGCCCATGTCGGGTCTTCATCGAGCAGGTCGCGGAAGGTCTGTTTCCCGTGCTCGACCTCGTCCTTGGTCAGCTTTGGCTTGTTGCCGCCACCGGGCCTGCACGACTTGCGGGGCGTCTGCGCTTGCGGCTCCCGGCTCTGGCGGCGCCGTCCCTGTCTTGCGTAGTGGGGAAATGCCAAAGCGTTCGCCGATCAGCCGCAGCCGCTTGCGCTCATCTTCGGTCTGCAATGGCGATTTGCGAAGTCGTACCTGCATCCGCGCCATCTCGGCGCGCGGTTCGGGTGTAAGATGGTTCTTAGCCTTCATGCCCATGGCTGCGATCCATTGGCTTGCGGGTCAGTCCGGGCCGGGGCGTTGAGAGCGCCTTCCGGCCCGGTCGCACTGTATCACTGCCAGCGCGCCCCGCCCGCGCGTTATTCCGAAGCCAATGTGTAAATCTCCGAATAGGAGGTTAGCATGGCTGAAGACGGAGGCCGAATGCCCAGGGGACCGACTGACAATATATTCTATGTCTCGATATTCTATGTCTCGGCGGCGGTGGACTTTTAGTAATTCTCGTTGGGGTAGGACTAATTGTGGCGGCAGCCTCGGGCTTTTACACTGAGCACCGCATCTCAAAAGCTCTCGAACGGTCCCAGAGCCGTTCGCGCGGCCGAACCCGTCGGTGGCGTCGCGGGCGGGTTTTGTTCGTCCGGAAATGAGAGAGACTTATCGATTAACCGGCGCGACATTCTTTCCCCCAATTCGCTACACCGGCCCGGTACCATACGCGGCAGGCCGCCCATTTGGCGGTCCGTTTTGTTGGCGTGGTATGAAGGCGTACCCTGGTAGGACTCTTTACAAGACGCGTCTCAGGAACGTCCAGGCGATTAGCAGCTTGTCTGGCATGGCACAGAGCAAAGACCAGGGCACACTATTCCCAGCCCGCTGGCTGTCCCGGTAACTAAGGCTGCTTGGCAGCGTCCTTCTATTCTAGCACGCCGGACTGTTGTGCGCGCTTCTTATTCTTAGGCTGCTCTTGCCCCTTGCGGACGATCCGCCGAAGACATAGATCGCCGCAAAACGGTCCAGGGGCTATGGGTCGGCGGCATGGTTCGGCTCCGTAATTAATCCGCTGTGTCCGGAACCGTACACAACTCGGGCCGTTAGCGTGATCATCGAGCGACCCTATGGCAGATGACTGAGAGTAACGCGCTCTCCCGCCCAATGCGGAGCGAGCGATGTGCAAGAAATGCGAAAACCTACGTTGGGAAATTGCCGCCACTCGCATGCTTTCGCCTGATCTAACGGACCTGTCCAGCATCGTCCTCAACAAGGCCGACCTTAAAACGCTCGAAGAAAACCTGGCCCGCGCGATAGCGATGCACCATCCCGCCGGTAGGTAGCTCGCGCTTTTGGAACGGGACGCCCGGAATAAAATTATTCCGGCAGCCGCGGTTTCTGTCTCCTCCCGCTGGCCGGCACGGTCCCGCATCTCTCTGCATCCTGGAGTTCGCGGGGACCGTGCACCCTCGCGATTCGGAGAAGTCAGGAAGCATCCCGTGGAGGATACGCAGGAGACCCAGATCGCTCGACGCGCCTACGAGCTGTGGGAGAAGGCGGGACGCCCCCAGGGCCGGGACCAGGAATTTTATTATCAGGCCGAGAAAGAATTGCGGAACGAAGACGCGCCCGATCGGAGACGCATCGGACTTACGCGCTAAGCCTTCGATGTTGATGCGGCATCAGAGGTCCCCAGGAGCCGGCTCGGAACCATCTCCCTAGAGATCCGTTTTATTGCGCGCGAACGGAAGAACCACCGTAGCGAAAAGCCGAATTCGGCAGACCAACTCAGGAGAATCGCGATGGCAAAAATGGAAAACGGACGCATCGTAGAAACGGCGACGGAAGCGCGCGGCGCGGAGCGCGGTCCCACGGTGCGCAACGTGCTCGTGGCAGGGACCGGCCTAGTCATAACGGCCTTCGTGATCGTCTACATGGTGTATTTCGGAGGCGTGCATTAATGGGACGCGGAATCCTGCTCTGGCTTGTCGGCGTGCCGATACCCGTAATCCTACTTCTGTGGCTATTCT
>CAWEBX010000037.1:0-23659 GCA_963807355.1 uncultured archaeon | reverse complement strand
ATTTCCATTCCCATGCGCGAGCAGCCGATCGACGTATTGTCCCGCATTGCCGCAGAACTGCGTGGCCATGACGCGGTACCCGCGAAAGACGCGCGCCGTCTGGCCCACCCCCGGCGGCAGTTGCGCCTCGCCAATAGGGAGATGTTACCGCCGGTGGTGCGCGTGCAGACAGCACTGCATCCCTGGGTCGCCTACGGCATCATGCCGATCTTTGCGCTAGCAAACGCGGGCGTCAGCCTTGATGGAATTGACCTCAGCACCGGCGGCGCGCAACAGGTCATGATCGGCGTCGGCGTCGCCCTCGTCGCGGGTAAGCCGCTCGGCATCATCGCCATCACATGGTTCATGGTGCGGTTGGGTTGGTGCAGGTTACCACCCGGCGTGACCTGGGAAGGGATCGCCCTTGTCGGCCTGCTCGCCGGGATCGGCTTCACCATGTCCATCTTCATCGCCATGCTTGCCTTTGCCGACGAGAACCTACTGGCTGGGGCGAAGCTCGGCGTGCTGTTGGGCTCTTCGGTAGCTGCGATACTCGGGCTTGGCTGGGGTGCCGCCTGCGTTCGCGGCAAAACGAAACGCGATCGCGATGGTTAGCGAACGCCGCGAACGAACGTCGAGCGACAGCACGTTGAAGCCGATCACGACCAAGAGCAGCGCGGATCGAAGGGATCGAAAGCGAAGCGTTATTAAATCGCTCGATCTTCCATCGACCGCGCCATGCAGAGCCAGCGAACCTGTCCGCAGCCATGATCGGCGACCACGCGGCGACGGTCGTGCGCAGCCTTCATCAACCTGAACGCCACTGAACATCATTCTCTCAAACGCACAATTTAGAAAGATTTATTCTATTATTGCGCTGCACAAAGGTAAAAAGGTACTTCGAGACAGTACCCAGGTAGCGGGTGACCGACGATCCCGAGATCGTGGCAGGTGCAGGGTTTTTGAGGTGGGTTGTTGTTCTCGATTTGAGAATAAGGTGTATGCGGGCGGTGCGCTCATAGGCGATTCCTTTGGGCTGTAGAGCAATAGCCCTACGCGCGATCCTGCGTACAGATTCTTCAACGCAGGTTTTTGAAAAATGCGCCGTCGCCACCGACCTTATGACTTTCGCGAAGACGGACCGTTGCACCGTTACACGAACAGGCGGCCCGGCTACCGACGCTCTGTCTCGATTCCGGATCGCGTCAGCCCTCATGTGAAGCTGGTCTTCGCAGAGATGATGCGCCAGCAGCGGACCTATGACGAGGTTGAGGCCGCCAGTGGGGTGCGCAGGCCAACTATCAAACAATGGACGCGTAAGAACGCACCCAGCCTTGATTTCACTCGAAGCGGTGCTGAACAGCCTTGGCTTTCACCTCATCGCCGTGCCTGCCCACGTCGAGATGCTCCCGCCGACCGTTGCGGCAAAGGCTGCCGAAGTAGCAGCGCTGGCACGGATGGAAATGAGTGAGGCTTTCGTCGCCGCCGTACAGATTGCCGCGCTTCAGCTTGCTTCAACCGCAGAAGGCGAACGCATCCTTGCCGCGCTTGATGCTGAGCGTGCGGCAGCGAACGACAACAGCCCCGCTATCGCCGCAAGTCCAGGCCTGCGAACGACAACAGTAAGCGCTCCGAGAGCGCTGCTTAGAAGGCTACCGGATCGGTCCCGACACGATCCGAAAGGTCCGATAGTTTCGCACTCACTTGCTGGCCCTCGACAGCAAGTTTGTGAACCAAACCCGGGCGGCGGTTTTCCTCCCTGCCGTCCGGGGAGGGTCGAAACAGGATCAGACTTAATGACCAAACTTTCTCAGCACCGCGCGGCCAAGCACCTGGGCATCGCTGCCAGCACGCTATCGAGCTACTGCCGACGAGGCATCGCCCCACGGCACGTTAACCTGCATGGCATCCGCCACTTCGATGTTGACGACCTTGACGCCTGGTTCGCTGCACGAACGGTAGAGGGCGCACAATGACCCTCACCGAAGCCGATCAGAGGCACCGCGTAGCAGAAGCTGAACGCCGCGTAGCCGAAGCTAACCGCCGAGTAGCCAATTGTAGCGCCGCCGAACGCCGGGCCGAAGAAGTTGCCAATGCCGAACGACGCGCGGCCGCTGCTGAGCAGCGTGCAGTCGAAGCTGAGCGCCGCGCAACGCATCTGTCGCCATGCGATCGATCGCTACGCGGCCGTCTCAGCCGAAACCCATCACCGCGCCAGCGCCTATGCCAGCCCAGCGGCATACTCCAAAGGAAGTCCCGGTTATGTCTACCCGGAAGCAAGCCCTCTTTCAGGCGGTCGCCACTACCACGGCGCGACTTGCGTCCGCAAGGCAATCCCTTGAGGATGCAAAACTCCTCTCGCGCACCTGCATGACCGGCGACGGGCCTATCGTGTTCGCACTACATATCGAAGCCGGAGCGTTCCATGCCTGGCTCAAAGCCAGCGAAGCATTCCAGGCGTGCCGGGACTAAAGGCATGGCCCGCAAGAATGCGCTTCGTGAAGCCCAGCTTGCATCGCAATCCTATGCTCGCGCGAGAAAGCAACTCATTGAGGCAACAGCGCTCCAAAGCGACACGGTAGCCGCTGCCGCGAACGAGTATCCCGCAAATCAAATTTGGCGTCGCGCAATCACCGCGCTCAACACCTAACACACAGAAAGAAAACACCATGGGTATCCTCGACAGGCTGCTGGGCAGCAAGACCGCCATCACGTCGGCAACCATCAAGGCTGAAATCGATTGCAGCGAGTTCGAAATCAAGCGCCTCCAGGCGGAGATCAGCCCCAAGCTCGCGTCGATCGCCACGATGACTGATGCCGAACATGTAAAAATGGAAACTGACATTGCGGCAACGAAGCGCGCTATCAAGCGACTCGATGCGCGCATTGCGCACCTGCAGTCCGAGCTTCCGGCTATTGTCGAAGCCGAAAAAGCGGCTCAAGCCGCAGCCAAAGACGAAGCTCTTCGCAAGCGCGCCGAAGATTGCCGGAAGGCGAACGCCGTCGAAGGTAAGAAGCTTTTGACCGAGTTTGACAAACTGGCATCACAGATGGGCGATGTTCTCGTGCGCATCAAAGAGATTGCCGACGAGACGATGAGCGTCAATAAGGCGTTGCATGCCAACCCGGTCGCCGACAGCATCATTTGCTACGAGAATTTGTACCGCCAGCGCCCGGCCGGATACTACGAGTTCCCGTTTTCCGAGATCATCCTCCCCACTGCCTTTGCGGGGGGCAAGGCTCATTGGCCCCGCTCATGAGCGGACTTGCGCACCCCGTCGAAAGCGGCGGGGTGGTGCGTCGCTGCCCCCCGATCTAGTGGACCACAAGAACCGGAATATGCGCAGTAGCAATCACCTCGGCAGTCTGGCTGCCCAAAAGGACCCTCTTGATCCCACGGTACCCATGGGAGGCCATGACGATCAGGTCACACCCCTGCGTTTTCGCCGCATCAACGATAGCTGCGGCCGGTGAGGCATTCGAGATATGAAGGGTCTCGACCGTCAGTCCCATGTCTTCTGCCGCCGCTTTCGCTGCGGAAAGGATAGCTTGTGCATGCCGTGTGTTGACATCTTTAAGCCGATCCGGGTCCATACCCTCCATACCCCATGCGCTGATAGAAGGAACTGGAAATGGCTCCGTCACAGTGATGATTGTAACCTTGCTGGCGTTTTCGTCGGCCAGCGACAAGCCATGGTCGACACCTTTCTGCGCCAGTTCGGAGCCGTCAGTGGAAATGAGAATGTGAGCGTACATGGGTAGCACCCTTCGCACTCAGAAATTCTGCGACGATCATAGCATCACATCTCATCTCAACAAGCTGCCCGGTTCTGTAACCAGAGGCTTCCAGTGGCTCCAGCTTTTCGCGAGCTTAACCTGAACCTTCTGACGGGTTCGAGCGCCTCATCATTGCTGGAGATTTCAGGGCCCAGTGCGTATTAGCCAACGCCGGCAGCGAACATACTCCGCTGCGCGGCGTTATGCTTTTTTTTGTGGCCGAAGCTGAACAAACCCGCCGACGCGGAGAATCGCCGACGGGTTTGGGATGGGACAAGGGGGATTGCGAAACCTGTCCGACCCTGATCATGCGTGGCGGATCAGGCTAAATTCACGCTAGGTCGAGAGCCACCTGTTATTAACCCGCCAGCGATGAGATGCACCGGTAGGCCCGACTTTCGCAACCAAGCACGCTTACGCGAAGTGAAAATCACTATGATCGAGACCGCTCAGCTTGACATTCTTCAGCGTTAGCGAGTTGTCTCCAGTGGAAATGACAACGTCTTGACCAACTTGGCTGGCGTGGGAAAGGACATTCGCAAAACTGTCGAACACGCTTTTGCTGAACTCGATCGTATCATGTCTCGATCCGGATGCACCGAAGTCTTTGATGGTATCGTTACCGAAATTGTCAGCGAACACAAATGTATCGGAACCGCCGTTGCCAACGAAGAAGTCATCGCCAGTCGTGCTCGTCACAGTGTCGCTCCGGGTCGAGCCCAGGATGGCTTTGTCCGGACTCGTTGCGACCACTCGGCCGGTGCTATCAATCTGCTGGGCCGAAAAGGTATGGACTGTGTCCGACAAAGCGGATGTTTTGAAGGTCCAAGAACCGTCCGAACCCGCCTTTACTGACCCGAGCGATTGGGTTCGTCAAGGAGCTTAATCTGGGTGTAGGGATTGGCCGTACCCTTGATGGTGGCCGTATCGTTCCACCCCTCATAAACATTCGTGAAGTCGATCGACGCTGTCGTTGGCGTCGCCGTCGTTGGTGCCGACACTGTTATCCCGCTGGCTGCGGAGGCAGAGCTGGTATTGCCGGCGACGTCCATTGCCTTGGAGGTGAAGTTGTGGCCGCCATTGGCCAGATCGGTCGCCTCAAAGCTCCAGGCGCCGCTGCTGTTAGCTGTAGCGGTGCCGATCTGTTTATCAGCGTCGAAAACCTTGACTGTGCTAGATGCTTCAGCGGTCCCTTTCAGGATGAAGTCGTTATTCGCTGTCGTGCCACTGACCGCAGCGCCGCTCGTCGAGTAGATTCCCATCTTGGGTGCGGTAGGCGCATGAGTGTCGATTGTGACGGAGATGGCTTCCGAGGCCGCACTGGTCTTACCGACAGAGTTCGTATCCGTCGCCGTTAGCTTATGGAGGCCGTCACTCAGTGCCGACGTGGTCAGGCTCCACTGACCGCTGCTGTTCACTTGTGCGGTGCCTACCTTGCTCGCGCCATCGAACAAATTCACGGTACTATTGGCAGGAGCTGAACCCGTCAGCGCCAAGGTATTGTCGTTGGTGATCCCGTCGCCGATTTTCCCGCTGTCGGTCGAGTAGGAAACGATATGGGGCGCGGCTGGTGTCGAATCCGGCGTCGGCGCAGGTGGCGGCGTTGGTGCCGGCGTTCCACCCTCCACCGCATAGGGAGAATTAATAAGAGCACCCGGAACGAGTTCACCGTTCACGATCGTCGCATAACGCACATTATCCCATTGGGTGATGTGTATGTCCGACCTGATTTCCTCAATAACCAACGGGTCAAACATGAACGGCCCAACAAAATAAACGTCTTTGAGGGCTACAGTGATGGGCTGATCATCTGCCTAAATCTTCAGACCAGTTGGCCCTCCTTGGAACACCACGTTGTTCAGGGTGACCGAGCCGCCGTAATTGTCGGCGATGAAAAGCCCAGCATTTGCGGCGGTATTATGCGATACGATTGACGAGTTCGTGATAGTCAGGTTGCCAACTGAGCCAGGGCTGTAAGCCTGAATGCCGTCGGCGTGATCGGCACCAGCGCCGGTTGTTTCGATGTATGAATTATTGATGACGATGTCGCCATCTCCCCCGAGACGCACACCTTCTCTCGAATCAATGCGGACCTGGTTTACAGTAAACGAGCCATTACCGACCACGGATGCAATGTCGCCGCTATCGGTGATACTCTTGTTCGAAATTGTTGCCCCGTTTCCCAGGGTGACAGAACCAGAACTGGTAACGCTGCTAAACATCGGGTCATTCCAACTGAGAGGAATGGCTGCCATCTGATATTCTCCTGAAAGTCTCGATAGTTTCCCCATGGCACGCGCCCAATCGAGGCCCCAGGGCGACGGCACCAAATCATGCGAGATAACGCCTCGCTGCATTAATCAATCGAATGCGCGATAACACCTGTTGCACTCGTTAACTGCGTGGCATTTGGTGAGGACATCAACTGCCACCCATGCGGAAATCGAAGCCCAGCCTAGACGACGGCTTTCCGATAAAGAGATGCCCGCAACGACGTGCGAGACCCGCCGGGGGATTCAACCGACTAACTCTGGGGAGGACGCCGTCGTAGAAAAACCCTTCCAAGTAATAAACCGCCGCAATCGTGAGCTGCGCCCAATGACCGTCGTGGTGGGGCGGTCTAATTACGATCGCGTATCGTGTCGTTATTCAAAGATAGTGTGCAACGAACACAGCACCGACTGAGAACCTACCAGCGAGCCAGCAAGTGGTAACGACTTGCCCCTTGGATGCAAGGCTGCCGAAAAAGCTAGCATCGCCACGCACGCACCGCCATTGATAAGCAATATTGCTTTTACGGTCTCGGTGCCGGTACTGACGGCGGCTAAGTTCGCAGCGCTTGCAAACGCAATTTGGTTCTTATGTACTTTCTCGGCGATTTTTTGATTTCGTCGGGTCATCATCCGCTGCCATCTTATCCCACTTGCGATGATGTTAATCGGCTCGCGTGACTTTCATATCTTTGCGAACGCCCCTTCGTTCCTGCCGCCCGGAGGGCGGCGGATCGTGGGGCGGCGCGCGCCGAGCCAATGCCGCCGAGATGATAGATCGTCGTAGGGTTTCTCCGGTGATCTACCGAATATGATCAGAGGGCCGGGAGCGTCCGGCTAGGGACTGCCGGTCTACTCTCCAATGTTGGTTTACCTGGCCGGCAGTCCCGATCAGTGATTCTATATCAGAGCAACGATCCAACAGACGCCCATGGCCATCTGAACAACGACGGCGGCGAAAAGTGCTCACCGCCACACCGCTCCTCGGCAGTCGTTATTTATTTCTTCGTCGGCTTGCGCTGAACCGGAGGATCGCATAGTTCGCGACTAAGAGCATGGTTTGGAGTTGATCTCGAACGGCTTCGTTATCATCGAGGTCGCTCGCCGCCTTATCATCTCATCTTCTTGATAGAGACCAGTGCTGGCGTTCGTTCATTAAGCTAATCTCCGCTGAACATGGACTGCCGATCCGTTAGGCTCCGCACGCCCAGCCGTAACCTTGTCGGTGAGCGCGGCGACACGTCCGCTGGTTGACCGCTGGACGGCAACGTCGCGGTGACGGGTAGCAGGTCACGACCGCGACGCGCGGAGCAGACGCAACAAGGTTGCGCTCTTACCAAGCTTCTCCGCCAGCAAGGCCAGCCTTCGGCGTTGATCCCGCTGTTACATCTTGGACGCGGATCGTCCTTAGGATTGATGTAGTTGATGCCCCATGGACCGGAACTGTTCAGCTGAATAACCGTGGCGCCGTCGGCGAAGAAAGAGTGCACCGAACGGGCGGGCATCGCGAAGAAACCACCTGCGGGAAGAACCTGGGCTTTATCGTGATCGTCCGCAGTTCCCATCCCCAGCCGCGCTGTTCCCGAGAGCACGGTGACGATCTCTGGCTTGGGATGGGTGTGCGGCGGAATGTGATAGCCCTTCGGCACCTTCAGCCGAAGAGCAAACAGGCCTTCCTTGCCCGGATCGCCGTACAGCACCGCCGCCTGCGCACCCGGTGGGAGGGATGGTGGCGCTGGTCCCCAGACGATGTCCTGTGGCGCGAAAAACTTGTGCTCGCCTGCCTCTTGACCAACGGCACTGCCAGCCAGTGTTGTGAGTCCGATAGCCGTTGTCGCAGCAACATTGAGAAGGGTATGTCGATTTATTGTGGAGTCTCCTTTGACTTAGGTGCTCCCGGTGGACGGCTGCGCTCCCGGCGCAGGTACGAAAGTTCAATTAGACTGCTCTCAACCGAGAAGCCTGCCTCGCCGGAACATAAAAATGCCGGGCACGAAGCTTTTGGCGACCGCGAGAACGCTACTCTCGCAGTTTTCCAACCCGATCTTCTGGGCAAGCATCACGTCCCCGATCGGCAGCTCACCCGTCGTTCTAAAACACAGCCCTAGCCTCGGGTGGCCTGTTTCGTCGATCTCGCAGACGTTCGACATGGTGCCGGGATAAATCCTATACCGCCTGCCCGTGTCGCCACCGACGACTTCGAAGTATTCCTTTTTCGCGAACTGCATCCGTTGCACCGGGGACAGCCACTCCCGCAGAAGCCGCAAGGACCGGCCCTCCGCAGTTCGCTCGAACCCAAGGCTGATGAATAGCGTCCTTACGGCTCTTATTCGCGAGCGCTCGCATGGCGGAAGGCGCGACATGGCGCTGACCGTTTCTACCCGCCGACCAGCCTGGGGAAGAACACGGTTTCTTCCGCGTCCGGGTCGAACGATCGGATTTGCGAGACCTGACCCGCACCGGCCCGGACCGCTGCGGTGAAGCCGACCTTCGTCAGCTCGCAGAACCGCTGCTCCGCCTTTGCCAGTTCCTGTGCGTTATTCGGATCGAAAGAGTGCCGGCTGTCGCCGGTGCGGTCCATCACGATCTGGATTGCCATGATCGTCCTCCTCGGATTGCTAATAGCCAAGGACCTTGATCAATTATCCGGCTGAAGCTGCGGAACTTCAAGAAATAAATTCGTCGCGAACCCATAATTTGGATTAAAGCGCGCTCAAATCACTCGGCACTTCGCCAAACGCTTTCAGCAAAATCGGCATCTGCAAACTCACCGCTGGCAGGATCGCCTGTACGGCTGAATGCCACCGCACCGATATGTCCCTCAGTCCGTGTCATTCGCTCAGCACTTCGTATCGTAGCATTGCGCTCGTGCATTCGACAGCTTCGCGTGGCTCCGGTCCATCGTCGCCAGCACCGAACGGTAGCGCTGCGCAATAAGTCACATCGGCCTGTCTGTTATCGTCAATAGGGCGAAGCCGTAATGCTCACTGTGCCAGGGCTGTCCGAGCAGCTTTTTTGCAGGCTAGGCAAAGTGTTCGGTGCCGTCGTCATAGCTTAAAGGGCCTGTGAGGTGCTTTTCACTTTTCGAGCACCGCTTGATCTATGTCCGCTATCCCGCGTTTTGGGACTTAAAGCGAACAACGCTTGAAGTCCGAAAAGGGCCAATAACGGAAGTCGCTCTTTCGCTAGAGATTGGGCGGGGACGCGGGGGCTGGTATAGGCGGGAAGGCTGGAAGGCAATCTTCACCGCCTGTCGTGGCCGCATCGACGTGAGCGCCGATGCGGCGCCTATGAACGGATTGCCGCGACGATATTAGGCCGACCTGGTGAATCCAAGATTGTCATCTATCACGGCGTTCGGTCCGACCGGCACCCGGCCTGGATTGGCTAGATCGAGTTTGCGGAAGGCGATCTTGTCGCGCCAGACCTTGCGGAGGAAATCTTCGAACACCTGAATCGTCAACTGCTCGCCTGGACACCGTCGGTATCCGAAGCCAAATGGTGCGAACCCAGCATAGTCACAAACCGGCATGCTCTTCCCGTCGACAACGCCGAAAACCGTCCCAAAACCACTATTCGTCATGTTTGCCTTGCGTCCATCCTTGACCTCGAAATTTGTGATCTCAAACGGGCATCGCGCGAAGCCGATCTTCTGGCATTTAGCTTCATTGATCTGGGCGCTGGTCGGAACGCCAAGATACCTAGATGGATCGAACGCCTTCGGGTCCTTCCAGTGGACTGGGTCCAGGCTGGTACTTGTGTGGGGTGTGCTGATGTAGCTATGGCGTTCCACGGGTAACCCAAATCTTTGCTGCGGAGATGCGCCATAAGCGCTTGTCCTGGCATCCTTGATAGCTGAGATGCTGCCGCCGTTTGGCGATATGACGCGGAATAATTCCATGACCAACAATTCGAGTGGTGTGAAGGGAGCGCCGTTGGCGTTATCGAAATTTCCGCTCATCGTCGTCTGAAAAGACGCTCGCACGGCCGGATCGCCACCATCTTCGGACAAACGCGTCATAATCCCGAAGATCGAGTTGCCCCACTGGCTGAGCGCCACAAAATTGTGGAAGCATTCGAACACGACGTCCTTCTTCGCAAAATGCTTGCCGTCGCCGGCGTTATTCAGCCAATACCAAGCCATCGTCCTTTCAGGATTCTTGGTTTTGCCATTTTGAATGTCGGCGATCCGATCATCGATCCATGATTTCAGAAAGTTGAGGCGCTCACAAACTATCATGTAGTTATCATACGTGATGGGCAGGAGAGGATTCCGGAACGCAAGAACCGTGTTGAATGCTTCACCAATCTGCCGAATCTCGAAGGGAATGGCGTCCCCAGTCACTCCAAGGTGAAGGTCCCAATAGAGGTCGAAATAATAATCGAGGTAATGCCGCATGAACGGCTTGTTGGCGAATTGCTTGTCCATCAGCTTGTCGAAGAAGGCGGCGACCTTCGGCCCATACATTGGCTTGTAAAGGTCCGGCGTCACCCCCGAGAAGTAAATCCTCTTACGGAGATTATTGGGGCCGCGCTTCTCAAGGCCCTGCAAAAAGACCGTGACGCCATCTTCAGGAGTCGGTCGCCAGTCCTGGGTAATAAGTCCCCATAGGTCATAGGGTAGTGCATTTTCCTTGCTGAACGTGACGTCGATCAAGGGTAGCATTGGGCGCTCGCCTTCATAGAAACTCGTCAGAAAAAACGGCTTGACGGCCTTCTCGACATACTCATGATCGAAGTTTGCTGGAATGGTTTCGCGGAAACGTTGAAACGCATCCAGACTTTTATCCGGAACCGACGATGGCGGCACGTCGGCGGCTGCCTGTTTTACGCCCGCAACCAGCGAAGCGGACGCGCCGCTCCCCAACATACCGACCGCCGCTGCGCTTCCCTTGAGAACCGTCCGACGTTGCACCATCTTCGATTCCATTGTCTCCTCCTTTTTGTTCGCGTTCGAGTTACAAGCCAATTTGCCGATGGCAGCGTGCTTGATGTTCGGCCGCGCACTGGAGTCAGTGTGCCGAGATATCATCATGGCGCGCGAGCCAAACCCCTCCGAGGCGAGCAAACCCAAAAGATTGATGCTCGCAGAAGGCATCCGGACGCTACGTGATCAAAATGTAATTGATGAACGTCTTTTCAATTGGAGCCAACAACTGCATGCCTTCCGAAATCTTGCGGCTCATCCGGACGGCGACACTGATCCGATATCTCGTCAGGACGCTGAGGACTTGAAGACATTCGTCTTCGCAATCATAGAGTACATCTATGACCTTGCCGACAGGTATGACGAGTTCAACGAACGCCAACAGAAAAAGAGCGCAAAGGGGAAGGATACGCTTCGCATGTAATCTGGGAATGGACACGTTTCGCCATACAGTCATTATTGCGTGCGTCGCGTTTCAAGTTTTCAGCTAGGCTCAAGAGTGCAAAGCCGTCAAACGGTCAATACCGCGATCTAAATTGAAAGACGATGCCACTGTGTTCATTGATCGGGCCGCCCGGCTCAGGTCATGCTGGTAATCTGCGACGGCAAGTGGAAGTTCAGGACTTAAGCGTCACTTTATCGCAGCGTCGCTTGCCAAGCTCGTTTCATCGTCTGCACTCGCACAAACAATCATCGGCCAAGCATCGTTCATTGACGGCGACATGCTCGAAATTCGCGGGCAACGCGTTCGTCTGTCAGGCGTAAAAACGCCCGAGTCCGAAACGCTTTGCCGTGGCGGCGGTAGCTTACAATATCGCTCCGGTGCTAAGGCTGCGAACGAGCTAGCTCGCTTCATTGCTGGCAGGCCGGTTAGCTGCAAGGCATGCACGTTGATCGATATCGGCGCGCGGGCGCGACTTGCTCTGTTGGCGGCGTTGATCTTGGGGATCGGATGGTACGTGCAGGGTTCGGGCTTGATTGGCCTGCGTATTCAGAGGGGCAAGTATGAGCGAGGTGTTTGGTGCGGTAGTTACGTTGGGCCGTGGGACTACAGGGCTTGCATCAGGAATGGCGGCGGCCTAGCGCGTCTTCGGATGAGGCGGCAGGTCGGCCTAAATAGAGCTTAGAAGCAGCCGGGGAACGATCCGCGTTTCCGCCGGTTCAGGTAGGGCTGCAGCATTTGCCGGGATCATCCGGATTTCGTGCAAGCGTTTCCGGAGTGCCATCGATGACCCCAGCCCGCCGTGTTGAACGCCTGCGTTCCTCCATCTCAGTGCCGCGTCGCAGCGGAAAGACGCCTTCTTTGGCGATAGCTTCGGCGGTCGTAATTGGCGCGCTAGCTGCAATGGCTTTGGTCAATCGAAATCTTGCGAAGAAGGCGGAGCGTAACAATCCGGCTGCTGGCAGTTTCTTGCACGTCGATGGCGTTCGGCTGCACTACATTGAGCGGGGTTCAGGCGATCCGCTGGTTCTCCTTCACGGCAACGGCAGCATGATCGAGGATTTCGAATCCAGCGGTCTGATTCATCTCGCTGCCAAGGATTACCGGGTCATTGTTTTCGACCGACCCGGATTCGGCCACAGCGACCGCCCGCGCAACGTCATATGGACGCCGGACGCCCAAGCCGCACTCATTAAACACGCCCTGGATCGGCTCAACATTTCAAACGCCGTCGTCCTCGGACACTCATGGGGGGCGTCGGTTGCGGTGTCGCTAGCTCTGAAGTTTCCCGATTTTGTTCGCGGACTGGTTCTCGCCTCAGGGTATTATTACCCGACCGCAAGACCCGACGTCGTCGCGATGGGTACTCCGGCCTTGCCGCTCATTGGCGATATCCTCAGTTATACCGTGTCGCCACTTATTAGCCGCGCTATATGGCCGTTGATGATGGCGAAAATCTTCGGTCCTCGATCTGTGCCTAAAAAGTTCGCAGCGTTTCCAAAGGAGTTGGCCGTGCGTCCCTCGCAGGTTCGGGCATCGGCGGCCGAATCGGCGCTGATGATCCCGGACGCCTTTAGGCTGCGCAATCAGTATGCGGATTTGAAGATGTCCGTCGCCATCATCGCCGGAGAGCAAGACCGGTTAATCGATATCGACACACAATCGGCTCGCCTGCATTCCGATGTACGGCAGAGCAGATTTCACCGAATTGCCGAACACGGTCATATGATCCACCAAACTGCAACTAATCAGGTGATGTCGGCAATAAGCGAGGTGATGGCTCGCCCAATGTAATTTCCCGTACCTTACCAAGAAAATTTCTTGGTGCGGGACTCAGGATCGTGACAGAAAAGAATGCGGGGGCTGCCTGGGGCAGGTGGCTCCGATCGCGTGCGCCTCTAATGGAGCCCGACGCGCGCTCGGCTATTGAGCTTCATAGGTAGCGCTTACAGAAGCTTCTCTCGCGCTTAGATCGAGCGTCGACGGCCGGCAAAGAAGCTGTAAACGAACAGTACGATAACAGCGCCCACTATAGCGCCGATCAAGCCAGCGCCCTCTCCAGGTTGATACCAGCCGAGTTGCTGACCAAGATAAGTTGCGACGAAAGCTCCGACAATACCGAGCACTGCCGTAAGGATAAAGCCGGCTGGTTCATTGTCACCCGGCATGATGAACTTCGCAATCACTCCAGCTACGAACCCAATGATAATCGTCCAGATAATACCCATATCACCAATCCTCTTCAGTAGTTCGACCATCAGCTCGGAATGCGTCCGTCCGGCGTATACTTGTCCACGGCAGCAGGGAGTTCGCGCGAAAGTCTTGCCAGCAATTCCTCCTGAGACAGGCCCGTCTGCTGTTCCAAGGCGGCCAAGACATCCGCTCCAATAGCCTCCTTCAATCGCGGCGCAGGAAGCTCCTGATTAGGCCCTTTGCTCACCCAGGAATCGGCAGCATCTCCCTGACCATTTTCCTTAAACCGCTCGAGCAATTCGCTCAGTCCCCCGCTAAGGAGACCACCCACGCCGCCACCCGAGAGGGCTCCACTTAGATTGCCGAGCAGGCCACCCAAGGGCTGACCCTGTTGATTTCCGGCCTCAAACCGAGGGGTCTTGCCGCTTGCGCCATGTAAGAGGTCTGCGAGCTTGTCCCTGTTCTGGTAGCCTGCCAACGCGAGCAAGCCGAGTAACGCTGTCATCGATGGCATCCCGCGTGACATATTATTTACTCCAGCTGCGCATAAACCTCTGCGGCAACGTTTCATACTATGCCCGGTTCCACTCGCCCCTGGTGGCAGAACGGATTTAGCCACGCAAAGGTTTCGAGGACTGGCTTTGGTGCTCGGGCAGCTAGGGTGCCCCCCTCAGGACCTCTACATGAGGATGCGCCGATCCGCGTTCAGTATGGTGGCCGGGCGAGCGTGGCATATGTAATCTCTATTCGATGACCAAGAATGTCGACGCGACGTCCGCCGACGAGCCCTCATGAAGATTGCCACCTTCAACATCAACAACGTCAACAAGCGTCTGGCGAACCTTCTGCACTGGCTAAAGCAGAGCAGGCCCGACATTGTTTGTCTTCAAGAATTAAAATGCGAGGCGAGTGACTTTCCGGAGGCCGCTCTTCTCAAAGCGCGGCTATTCTGCCGTGTGGGAGGGGCAAAAGTCGTGGAACGGCGTCGCCATTTTGTCGAAACGGTCGCAACCGATCGTTACCCGCCGGCGGCTTCCCGGCGATCCCGCTGATCGCGAGGCCAGATACATCGAAGCTGCAGTCGACGGCCTGCTGATCGGCTGCCTATATCTTCCGAATGGAAATCCTCAACCGGGACCGAAGTTCGATTACAAGATGAAATGGTTTTCGCGGCTGGCTCGTCATGCGGCTCAGTTGCAGAAGCAAGACCACCCCACTCTCCTGGTTGGCGACTACAACGTTGCGCCAACCGACCTTGATATCTACCCCACGAAGTCATGGACTAAGGATGCGCTGGTTCAGCCCGCGCCGCGCAAGGCGTTTGCCTCGCTCCTTGCGAACGGATGGACTGACGCTCTCCGCGATGTTTTCGGTGACGAGCGCATCTATACCTTCTGGACCTACTGGCGAGATCGCTATGAAAAGGATCACGGTCTCAGGCTTGACCACTTTCTTCTCAGCCATTCCGTTGCTTCCCGCTTAGTGGAAGCGGGCGTGGATGGCGACGTCAGAGGCGAAGACAACGCCAGCGATCACGCGCCGGCCTGGATCAAGCTGGGCTGATGCGCGATAGATGCTGTGCACAGGTGAGAGTGCACGATGTCGGGTGTAGGGTCCATTGACGCGGGCACCAGTACCGTTCCGGATTTCCGCCGCTGCCGCGAAGATCGGCGATATTCTCGCGCGCCTCGACGAGATCACCACGGAGACCGCCGTCGTTAATACCGCCTTGAGTTCGCAACCCCGTCGCTGACGGCGTGCTTTGCCGAGATACTTTGTACCGCAAGCATTCAGCCGGTCACCATGAGTTCCCGTTTTCCGCGATGGTGATCCCCGCCGCTTTCTCCGGCGGCAAGGCTCATTGGCCCCGGTCGTGATGGGATGACCTGCACACCCCGTCGAAAATCGGCGGGGTGATGCGTCGTCGGCCGTCCGATCTAGTGGACCACAAGAACCGGAATATGCGCAGTAGCAATAACCTCGGCAGTCTGGCTGCCCAAAAGGGCCCTCTTGATCCCGCGGTACCCATGGGAGGCGATGACGATCAGATCACAATCATGCTTCTTCGCCGCATCAACGATAGCTGCTGCCGGTAAGGCATTCGGGATATGGAGTGTCTCGACCGTCAGTCCCATTTCTTCTGCCGCCGCTTTCGCTGCGGAAAGGATAGCTTGTGCATGCCGTGTGTTGGCATCTTTAAGCCGATCCGGGTCCATTCCCGCCATACCCCATCCGCTTGCGGCAATGGAGGGAACTGGATACTCCTCCGTCACAGTGATGATTGTAACCTTGCTGCCGTTTTCGTCGGCCAGCGACAAGCCATGATCGACACCTTTCTTTGCCAGTTCGGAGCCGTCAGTGGCAATGAGAATGTGAGCGTACATGGGTAGTGCCCCCTCGCACTCAGAAATCCTGCGACGATCATAGCAATTACATCTGACCTCAACAAGAAGCCGCTGTGCCGGCCGTTTGGTTGTCGCAGTTTGACAACGCGCAATGCAATGCCTTTGCCTTTTGCTGCGGTCTTGCGCGCCTGCGTGTGTAGCCTTGAACCTTTTGTCGGGTTCGATCGTCTAATCATCGCTGGGGGATTTCAGGGCCCAGTGCGTAAAGACGCGCCGTCGGCGAGCATACTCCGCCGTGCGGCGTTGTGTGTTTTGTGGCGTTAGCAGCGCCACCGTAGCCGCCCAAGCGAAAACCGCCGACGTGGAAGTGTCACCGGCGGGTCGAGATCGCACACCAGCCTTGCGCCAGCTAAACGCCACCAACCAAACCCGGACCATGGCGATGGCCCCCTACACACGTCTTTATCCGCTATGTCTAGGTACGGGTTCGCGTACTTGTTGGCCGCTTTCCCTTTTGCCCTAATGTTGCGTCACAATGTCTTTGTTGACGACTGGGATGGGAGAGCCTGAGAAAGCCCGATGGTCAAAGTGCTAGTTCGACGACGGGCGGGGCGCAGCGTCAAGCCATGGATATTATCGTTCCTGTTCTGCTGTCTACCAGCGCACTGATAGGTGCAACCGCAGGCTTGCGTTTAAAAGTCTTCGTCCTTGTACCCATCGCAGTGCTGATTGCCCTCGTCTCGGCCGCTGCTCTCCATATGCACGGTTTTGGACCCGGGAATGGGATTGTCATCATAGTCGCGTGTCTGGTCGTGAACCAGGCAGCCTACGTCCTTATTCAGATCAGCCTTAGGCCCTGTTCAGTCCTATCATTTGATGAAGTAACCGACGGCGAACCAGCCCCCGACCGCAAGCAGGGTGTCGATGACGATCACGGCAATCAGAAATCGCCCCCATCCCGGCTTTTTCTTTCGCCAAGAAATTAGCGTGCGGCGTATTCTGCGATGGCTACTGTACCATTCTTGCTTGAAGAGCGCGCGTGTTGCGTCTTGGTGAGACAGTGTTTGGGTCATAACAAGGCACTTTGCGTTGTGATCTCATTGAACGTTCCGTCCACAGCAAAGCGAGTGCCAGCGGTTTTTACCACGAGCCCCCGGCCATCGACTTAGCCGGGCCCCAATGCGCTTCCCGCCGCAGCAAGGCCGAAGAGCGCCGCCAATCCGACAATTGCAAATTTAAGCTTCATGGACTCCTCCTGTGGCATTCCGATCGTCCCATAAGATGGCGAGTCTCATGTGAACACGCGATGAGCAACCCGGCCTCACTTAAGTCAAAAGTGTGCTGCTGAGACGGAATATAAGCTTGCAGCCGGCCCCACCGCCGGACGGGCCTGTCTTGCATTCGTCACAGCTAAAGGCTGTAATCGTGTCTCAATGTTTTGGGGATGACTAACGTGGCTACTGGTACTGTGAAGTGGTTCAATGGGCAAAAGGGCTACGGATTCATTCAGCCCGACAACGGCGGCAACGACGTGTTCGTCCATATCTCGGCGGTCGAGCGAGCAGGCCTTGGCTCGCTCAATGAGGGCGACAAGGTGAGCTACGAAGTCGTCCAGAACCGCGGCAAAGAAAGCGCCGAGAACCTTCGGGTCGGTTGATGATTTGATTTAGGTGAGCTGAGCCGGATGTACGCTTGCTCGCGATGTGGATGGCCCGGGCAATGCTTCGGGCCATTTGCATATTCGGCTGGCGCGCTGGGTTCGGTGCAGGGCCGGCCCTTCCAGTGCTTCGTCGATGATTTGCTGAAGTAGACCGGTAGGTGGGCGCTCGAAATGACATAACAACTTCGGCTCGTCGGTCACCCGAAGAGAACTCGCGGAAGCGCCGCGTGAAGCCCTCTTATCGCGCTCGTCCGTGAATGACTTGTCAGCCTACGCGGGTGACATGGCATGGAGCCGGCGCGTGGGTAACGGTGAGCAATTGATGGCGGCGGACGCAGCATCGCAGCATCCTGTGTCGCGACAGTGGCGTGGACTGGCCGACGAACGGAAATCCCCCATTCCAGTCGGGAGCTTCCGAAAATATCACAAAACCATCGCCGCTCTAGAGAAGGACGGCTACGAGGCCAACACGGATTACATTGTTGCCGAACTCAATTTCGGCTTTTGGGTCAGCCTTTTGGGTAAACCTTACGACGCCACACTATGGCGGCATACCTTACACAAAGGCTTCAGGGCATCGGGGGGCGGAAAGAAAAGATCAGATGTTCACGGGAGGTTCAATGCAGTGCGTCGCTTACGCAATCGCGTTGCTCACCATGAGCCAATTTTCCATAAGCCGCTGCTACAACTGCATACCGAAACTATCGAGGCAATTGGTTGGATGTGCAAGCATACGTCTGCTTGGGCAGCACATCACGCCGATTCGACGAAGTCTCAACAACTACAGGGGCAGAGTCCCGCATAACATTGCCCTTCGAGTCAACCAACCACATGTCGCCGCCAGCCGGTCGCGAGCGTCTTCACCACTAACCGCAACAATCGCCTTTGCGATTTCCCGACTCCCGTCGGTCCGACTGCATCGCGCAACTCGTTGAGAATAGACCGCTTCAGCTCACCTTTGCCGAAAACCACGTAACGCTTCTGGTGTGGTATTTCGGCATCCAGATCGCCAGTATAGCCGAGCGTTCCTAAAACCCAGTCCAGCCCGCGTTGCTTTGAGCGACTCGCTTTTCTGCTCCACGCTAGTGGTGGAGGAGCGCAGTGGTAGCGAGCGGCACGTCGGGTTATTGTCAGTGCCCCACGTCGGTGCTACACAGCGCGCCGTCAGGTGATTGACAGAGTCGTTGCGACACCGCTGGTTTTGAAAATCGCAGTGTCGGTGGTTCGATCCCGCCCCTGGGCACCACTTAATTGACTGATCTTCCTTTCAAAACATAAATTCATCGTCTGGCATTTCGGGCACATATGCCATTGCAACCGTATTGCAACCCGGGATCTTCAGGCAAATAGCGGCTCTATGGCGGCGTGTCCGGTCACCAAGTCCGCGACGTCGTTGTCATCGCGTGCCGATACGCGGCGTAGCTCGTTGCAAATGGGCCAGTCGGCGGGCCGTCTGGCGAAAAACCGCGGCGGCGCGACCACCAAAACCAGCCAGCGCCGCCCCTGCCGAATGTCTCCAGCGTGCGGTCGAATAGAACACCTCGATGCTGATGCCGGTCAGCGGGTGGATGTCGTAGAGCGGCTCACGGCACGCTCGCTGTTTGCGGTTGGGTGCGGAAGCCATCACGCTGCCCTCTCCGCCGGTTCAGCAAGGGCTAAGCCGCGCAGGTAGTCCGCAGCCTTGGAGGCTTGGCTGCAGGCGGTAAAGAACGCCCGTTTGTCCGCCTTCAGAAGCTCAATCCATGAGGCGATGTAGCCCGCATTCCGGACGTCGCCGTCAAAGCCAAACTCTGCGCACAGGAACGCGGCGCCCAGCTCTGCAATGAGTTCCTCGGCCGCATAGGCCGCGTTGCCAAAGCGGTGCCGCAGGTCGCGATCAAGGCGGGACTTGTGTCCCGTCCAGTGCGTCAGCTCGTGGAAGGCCACGTTGTAGAAGTGATCCGCGCCCTTGAACCCAGCGAAGGCCGGCATCGAGATAAAATCTCGGCTCGGCACGTAGTAAGCTTCGCCGTGGCCCTCGCGGATGTCTGCGCCGGTTGAGTGCAGGAAAGCGTCGGCAAGTTCGTCGCGCGTGTCGGGATTGCGAACGCGAATTGGCTTTCCCGTGTTGACGCTATCGGGAAGGTTGTCGCACTGATCGACGTTGAAAACCGTGTACTCGCGCATCATCGGGATCAGGCGCGTTGACGAGTTATCGCCCGCGTCTTGGTCGCGGACCTGCAGTTGCTTCACGAAATAGACTTTGGTGCCGTGCTCGCCCTTGCGGACGTTGCCACCCAACTCCAAGGCCTGCTTGAAGGTGAGAAAGCGCGGCGTGCGATAGCCGGCCGCCTGTGCCATCCACAACAGAACAACGTTGCATCCGGAGTAGGGCCGGTTGCTCACCGCATTGCAGGGGGTATTCGCGCCCGGCGTTGCCGACCATGGCTTAATCCAAGGGGCGGCGCCGGCTTCTAACTCGGCAACAATGCGCGCGGATACGTCCGCGTAGAGATCGCGTTTCATGACTTGCCTTGCCTATGACGGGAATGCGCGGCCGGGATTGGCGGCGTGCATATGCCGCGTCGGGCAAGGCCTCTCAGTTCAGTCAGGCTGATGGGCGCAAAATCTATCCGGGGGTACCATGGACAGGCCGGGGGCCTCGCGCGCGCGAAGAGGGGAGCGAAAATTATCTATGAGGCTTAAACCCTATTAACTTTTTACTAACGTTTGAAATTCGAGGGGTCGACATTCGCCTTCAATCCGAACCGGCATAGCCGCAGCAATTCATGTGAAAGCCGTTGGCTTTATTCAACCGGCTCAATCGCTCAATAGCTTCGTAAGCGGTACCGATAGCGCATCGGCGATCCTAGCACTAGAAGGGTGGGGTTTCGCCTTCCGCGCTCAATGCCGCCTATGTATGTCAAATCGATTTCGACCTCAAACGCCACTCCTCCTGCGTCGCAGAATGACTGCTCCTGTGTCACGGTTCAAGGAAACACGCCGTCTAGGCTCGCTTCCAATACGAAGCGAACTGCGCCAACGATGTATCGCCCTGAAGGACCTGAGTGAGGCAGTTGCGCCGATACGATCCGATAGTTTCTTGAAGAAACATTTGCCGGGTCGGCGAATAAAGCAATCCGAACAACAAGAGCACCTGCCCGACGGCGATGCTGAACAGCAACGTCGCGAACGGCTCCTTGCGGGTCTTGTGCCGGAGCCACTGCTGAGCCGTGATCGCTCCAATTGACCCGCCGATCAACGAAATAAAAAGCAGGTTCGCCTCGGGAATGCGCCAACGGTGATTCTCGGCACACCATTTGTCCCAAGCAAACATCCAAAATGCGATGGCGTTGATCAGAATGAGCAGCCCGGCCGCACTGATCACGATCCAGAAAAACACGCTCAGTCCTCGCGAGAATCCCAAGACCATGGTCACTCACAGCCTTATCGACAGTTCGAAGGTCTACCGGCGTTCTTAGCACAGTGCTATGTCACGTGCCCCATGATTGGTCGATAGCAAGGTGGCAGGGTCGGACATTCGAGTGTTGCACCATGGCAGCGGTCTCACAGAGCGCCGTGCGTTCCAGCAACGCCGCGCCCGCCCTAAAATTCAATCGTGAGCCGACCATTCCGTTTATCTAGGTTGTGTCCTGGTCGTGCAGTTGCCAAACTGACAATCGTATTGGGGCTGACTCGCCGACATTGCGTCGGACACACAGGATCAACCTCTGTCTGCTATGCGGGGCTCTGCAATCGTAAATCACCAAAGTCTGTCGTCCTTCATCTGGTCCGTGGCCGATCTGCTGCGCGGCGATTTCAAGCAGTCCGACTACGGCAAGGTGATCCTGCCCTTCACGGTGCTGCGGCGGCTGGATTGCGTGCTGGAGCCGACCAAGGCCAACGTGCTGGCCGAGTACGCGGCGAAGACAAAGGCCGGGCTGAACCCCGACCCGTTTCTACTCCGCGCGTCATGATGATTGGTGGCGCAATTGGGTTGACTTCGGGAATTGATACTCCGCCTTTGGTTTTTCACGGACCAAATGGCGGGCCGTCAGAAGGCGGCTCCGGTCAAAGGATTGATACTGCGAAATTCTCAGCACCGTAGGCACATTTCTCGCTACATTGACGGTTTTTGTATCGGTCGGTGTGATTGTGCTTCGTGAAAATCCACACATCTTTTGGACAATAATTACAATGCTGCGGATGGGTAGTTGGCCTGACGATGCAAATCATTGCCGGAGCAATTGCGCGCACTCGCACATGATATGCCGTCCTTTTTTTTGGCGCAGATTTCATGCGAACCGGTCCGTGACGACACGTGAGGAGGTCAACATCCACAGGGAAAATGTCGGCCCCGGTGGCGACATCGCGCCGGGAGGGGCCAAGTTGGTCCAAGCCTACTGATGAGGCCCATAGGCCGCTCCCAGCGTGTTGTTCGCAAAGAGCCGCTACGCTGGTGCCCGAACAGATGCAGCAGCGGTTAGTGCGGCAGTTCTACCCGGTGGCGTCATTCAAGAACCTCCAAAGTTTCACGGCCAACGCACTGCGCTCGTCGGCCTGCTGCCCTTCATGAGGGCAGACTTACCTGAGTATCGGTAGCTTATCTGTCAAGACTGTCGCCAAGTTTCCAATGGCTAGTTGCTATGCCAACGTCAGTCACCGGGCCGGCCACCGCGAATGGCGGCGTACATGAGCCTACGTACGCTCAATATTACGCCATCCAGCATAACCAAGCCATCAAGGCCAAAAGCGATCTTTCGTGATGGCATGTCTACTCGTGGCTCCCTGACTACGTCTGTTTACAGGGGGAGACCGGAAGTGCGCGCAGACGGCCAACATAACGCGAATGACCCAACGACGACATTTAGCCAAAGAGGAGCGACGACTAGTGCCCCTCTAAGAATACGTAGTTCTCCCAACTGCGCATTCGGAGCAGAATTTTGCGCAATAGCGAAAGATGATGCCAGTGCTTCGTATAGATTGCGACCTGCGCTGTAGAACCGAGCGGTATCTGATAGTTGTACATCTCCTCGCTGACATCGATGATGGCAACAGCCCGGCCAGCGGTCGTTAAGGTTGCAGGCTCTACGAGTGTCGCGGTAGTCGCCAACTGTCCTGCTGCGATGGCGTCAACGAGCGAGCGCACCTTGGCACTGAATACGCGACCCGGTACCGCGTCAAAAGCGACCTCGGCATCATCGCCAGCGTCGACGCGCTGCAGAGAATTTTGCTGGAAGGCTGCCCCCAATTCGTGATCACGTCTCCCGGTATTGACGAAAAGCATCGCGGTCCTAAGTTGCGTCGGGATGACGTACATTCCAGGTCGCAAAGACACCTGTGTCACGAACCCAGGACCCGCCGCTCGTGTCGTCGTTTGATCGAGATCGAACTGGGCATCAGCAAGCTGCGCACGCGCCCTCGCGACAGATGTACTGACACCCCCGATGTTCGATGTGTAGGCGAGCCGCGCGCGTTCTTCTTCGGCCTTGGCTCCCGTATAGCCTTGTTTGGCAGCATCGAGATTTCGGGTTGCCGTATCGAGGGCAGCCTGGGCGACAACGTTTTTTTTGAACAGATAGGCTTGGCGATCATAATTCTGCTGCGCCAAACTAAGCTGCGCATTCACTCTTTCCGCGGCCGCAGTTGCTTGATCAAGTGATGCTTTCAACTGGCTGACGTTCTGCTCGGCTTCCGCAAGCGCAGCTTTCTTCTCGTCAACCACATACTCGAAAGGCTGCGGATCAATACGGAAAAGGACGTCTCCTTCTTTCAGGGGAGTGTTCGACCGCACTGGCACTTCAACGACGCGCCCTTTGACGGTCGCCAATATCGGGGTCACGGGAAAGTAAATTCTGGCATTGGTCGTGAATGGATGATTGTAGTTCATAACGAGTAGGAGAACAAAAATACCTATAATCCCGCCCAGCACAGCGGTCGAAAGCGACCACTGGTTCACCGGGATTTTGAAGAGCTTGAAGATGACGACGCAGAAGGAAACGTAGATAAGCGCGAGCAGAAGCTCCATGATTAGCCTCCCGCGTTGGTTCTAGCAATACGTACGCTCAAAAGTAAGATGCACAACAT
>CAWEBX010000036.1:0-83370 GCA_963807355.1 uncultured archaeon | reverse complement strand
ACCGTGATCGCCAGACCGTTGGCATTGCCGACTACCAAGTCGCCGTCCCGGTCGGTTGCCTGAACGATCCCGCCAATATTGATAATCAGGTCGTTCTCATCATTGCCCGCCGCATGGTCGAGCTGATCAACCAACGTGAAGGTCCAGTTTCCCGCCGCGGTCAGCTGGAACGTGAACACCGGGTTGCCGGCCGGCGCAGACGCCGTGACCGTGTCGGCAGCAATCGCATAGCTCAGCGCAACGCCGCCCGAGGTCAGGCCTAACGCCTGTAAGGTCGTAACCGCAGTGCCGGTGAACCCATAGGTCAGCGGCTCGTCCGCGCCCGACTGGAACAGCCCCGTCACCGAGCCGGCCGCAACCGTGGCCTGGCCGGCAACGTCGCCCACACCGCCGGCAATGCCGTCGCCCGCGCCAAGTCCGCTACGCCTTCAACAACGCCGTCCTCGTCAACCGTCCCGGTCGACGTGCCGGCGGTCGCAATCGGCGTGTCGTCGTTGACCGTGATCGCCAGACCGTTGGCATTGCCGACTACCAAGTCGCCGTCCCGGTCGGTTGCCTGAACGATCCCGCCAATATTGATAATCAGGTCGTTCTCATCATTGCCCGCCGCATGGTCGAGCTGATCAACCAACGTGAAGGTCCAGTTTCCCGCCGCGGTCAGCTGGAACGTGAACACCGGGTTGCCGGCCGGCGCAGACGCCGTGACCGTGTCGGCAGCAATCGCATAGCTCAGCGCAACGCCGCCCGAGGTCAGGCCTAACGCCTGTAAGGTCGTAACCGCAGTGCCGGTGAACCCATAGGTCAGCGGCTCGTCCGCGCCCGACTGGAACAGCCCCGTCACCGAGCCGGCCGCAACCGTGGCCTGGCCGGCAACGTCGCCCACACCGCCGGCAATGCCGTCGCCCGCGCCAAGTCCGCTACGCCTTCAACAACGCCGTCCTCGTCAACCGTCCCAGTCGACGTGCCGGCGGTCGCAATCGGCGTGTCGTCGTTGACCGTGATCGCCAGACCGTTGGCATTGCCGACTACCAAGTCGCCGTCCCGGTCGGTTGCCTGAACGATCCCGCCAATATTGATAATCAGGTCGTTCTCATCATTGCCCGCCGCATGGTCGAGCTGATCAACCAACGTGAAGGTCCAGTTTCCCGCCGCGGTCAGCTGGAACGTGAACACCGGGTTGCCGGCCGGCGCAGACGCCGTGACCGTGTCGGCAGCAATCGCATAGCTCAGCGCAACGCCGCCCGAGGTCAGGCCTAACGCCTGTAAGGTCGTAACCGCAGTGCCGGTGAACCCATAGGTCAGCGGCTCGTCCGCGCCCGACTGGAACAGCCCCGTCACCGAGCCGGCCGCAACCGTGGCCTGGCCGGCAACGTCGCCCACACCGCCGGCAATGCCGTCGCCCGCGCCAAGTCCGCTACGCCTTCAACAACGCCGTCCTCGTCAACCGTGCCAGTCGACGTGCCGGCGGTCGCAATCGGCGTGTCGTCGTTGACCGTGATCGCCAGACCGTTGGCATTGCCGACTACCAAGTCGCCGTCCCGGTCGGTTGCCTGAACGATCCCGCCAATATTGATAATCAGGTCGTTCTCATCATTGCCCGCCGCATGGTCGAGCTGATCAACCAACGTGAAGGTCCAGTTTCCCGCCGCGGTCAGCTGGAACGTGAACACCGGGTTGCCGGCCGGCGCAGACGCCGTGACCGTGTCGGCAGCAATCGCATAGCTCAGCGCAACGCCGCCCGAGGTCAGGCCTAACGCCTGTAAGGTCGTAACCGCAGTGCCGGTGAACCCATAGGTCAGCGGCTCGTCCGCGCCCGACTGGAACAGCCCCGTCACCGAGCCGGTCGCAACCGTGGCCTGGCCGGCAACGTCGCCGACACCGCCGGCAATGCCGTCGCCCGCGCCGAGTCCGCTACGCCTTCAACAACGCCGTCCTCGTCAACCGTCCCAGTCGACGTGCCGGCGGTCGCAATCGGCGTGTCGTCGTTGACCGTGATCGCCAGACCGTTGGCATTGCCGACTACCGAGTCGCCGTCCCGGTCGGTTGCCTGAACGATCCCGCCAATATTGATAATCAGGTCGTTCTCATCATTGCCCGCCGCATGGTCGAGCTGATCAACCAACGTGAAGGTCCAGTTTCCCGCCGCGGTCAGCTGGAACGTGAACACCGGGTTGCCGGCCGGCGCAGACGCCGTGACCGTGTCGGCAGCAATCGCATAGCTCAGCGCAACGCCGCCCGAGGTCAGGCCTAACGCCTGTAAGGTCGTAACCGCAGTGCCGGTGAACCCATAGGTCAGCGGCTCGTCCGCGCCCGACTGGAACAGCCCCGTCACCGAGCCGGTCGCAACCGTGGCCTGGCCGGCAACGTCGCCGACACCGCCGGCAATGCCGTCGCCCGCGCCAAAGTCCGCTACGCCTTCAACAACGCCGTCCTCGTCAACCGTGCCAGTCGACGTGCCGGCGGTCGCAATCGGCGTGTCGTCGTTGACCGTGATCGCCAGACCGTTGGCATTGCCGACTACCAAGTCGCCGTCCCGGTCGGTTGCCTGAACGATCCCGCCAATATTGATAATCAGGTCGTTCTCATCATTGCCCGCCGCATGGTCGAGCTGATCAACCAACGTGAAGGTCCAGTTTCCCGCCGCGGTCAGCTGGAACGTGAACACCGGGTTGCCGGCCGGCGCAGACGCCGTGACCGTGTCGGCAGCAATCGCATAGCTCAGCGCAACGCCGCCCGAGGTCAGGCCTAACGCCTGTAAGGTCGTAACCGCAGTGCCGGTGAACCCATAGGTCAGCGGCTCGTCCGCGCCCGACTGGAACAGCCCCGTCACCGAGCCGGTCGCAACCGTGGCCTGGCCGCGAACGTCGCCGACACCGCCGGCAATGCCGTCGCCCGCGCCAAGATGCGCTACGCCTTCAACAGACGCACGTGCCTCGTCGACCGTCGCTGGTCGACGTCCGGCGGATCGCGCATCGGCGTGTCGTCGTTGACCGTGATCGCCAGACCGTTGGCATTGCCGACTACCAAGTCGCCGTCCTGGTCGGTTGCCCTGAACGATCCCGCCAATATTGATAATCAGGTCGTTCTCATCATTGCCCGCCGCATGGTCGAGCTGATCAACCAACGTGAAGGTCCAGTTTCCCGCCGCGGTCAGCTGGAACGTGAACACCGGGTTGCCGGCCGGCGCAGACGCCGTGACCGTGTCGGCAGCAATCGCATAGCTCAGCGCAACGCCTGCCCGAGGTCAGGCCTAACGCCTGCAAGGTCGTAACCGCAGTGCCGGTGAACCCATAGGTCGGCGGCTCGTCCGCGCCCGACTGGAACAGGTTCGCGACCGTCCCCGTCGTTGTCGAACTCGTCGTCGTCCGCCATCCGTGTTCGGGTCGACAAAGTCGCCAGGCCCGCCGATGGTGCCGTCACCAGGGCCCGCGTTGGCAGCGCCCTCGAGCACACCATCCTCGTCAACTGTGCCAGACGAGACCGCACCGCTCACCGCAGGACCATCGTCCTCGATCTGGAACACACCAATGCCCAGATTAAGCGCCGCCGAGTCCGTGTCGCCGTCGGCGTCCGTCACCGTCTGCACCACCTGCAGAGCGGCGGCATTCGCCAGCGTCAGCGTCGAGGTGTCATCGTCGCTGGTGCTGTCGGAATGCCGACACTGACGCTCTGATTGAAAGTCACGACCCCGGTGACCGGGGTGATGCTGATGCGGAAGTATTCGGTGCCTCCCACCGTGCCGATGATGTCGGTACCAGGCGCCGCCTGGTTGAGAACGATCGACGCACCCGCTGCTCCGCCAACACCAAGCGCAAACAGACCCGACGTCACGTTCGAACCGGTCAGGACCAGCGAATAGGTCGCGCTGCCAGGTCCGTCGCTGCCAAAGTCCGGCACGGCCGCGAAGTTGTCGGCAAAGTTCGCCGTGATGGTGTTCCGGCCGGCTGGGTTAAAGTCCCCGCCCTCGTCCTGACCCACCGGGCTCTCGTCCAGAACCAGCGTGTCAGGCGTATTGATCACGACAACCGCGTCGGGGCCGTCGTCCTCGATCGTGAACACACCCGCCCCCAGGTTGAGCGCCGCGGAGGCGGTGTCGCCGTCGGCATCCATCACCGTGAGTTGCAGAAGGCCAGGATCAGACAACGTCAGCGTCGAGGTGTCGTCATCGCTACCAGCGTTGCCGTGCCAAATGTTGAGCAATTGCGCGAAGGTCACCACACCGCTGCCGTCAACGCTGATCGTTAAGTAGGTCGTACCGTCGACCTGGCCTAAAATGTCGTTACTGACCTTGTTCAGCACGATCTGCGCGCCCTGACCAATGCCGTCACCGTCACCCGGGCTCGTGTCCGCCGGATCCAGCGCAAACAGCCCGGACGCCACGTTCGAACCGGTCAGAACCAGCGCATAGCGTGCGCTGCCGGGTCCGTCGGTACCGAAGTTCGCCGCCGAGAAGTTGACCGAGAAGTCCGCTGTCGCAGACACAATGCCGTCGCCACCCGGAGGAGTCGCGCTCTCGTCCAGCACAATCGCCGCAGCCGTCGCATTGCCCACAACCGCATCCGGACCATCGTCCTCAATTTGGAACACGCCGGTGCCCAGATTGATCGCCGCCGTGTCAACGTCGCCGTCGGCGTCCGTCACCGTCTGCACCAGCGTCAGCAGGTTGGCGTTCGCCAATGTCAGCGTAGCGGTGTCGTCGTCGCTGGCGGTGCTGGCGTGCCAGATGTTGTTTAGCTGCGTGAACGTCACGGCGCCGTTCGCCGGCGTGATCGTGACGTAGTTGGTGCCGCCCGCCGAGCCGGTGATGGTGTTGCCGTCCTGGTTGAGCAAAATCTGCGCGCCCTGGCCGATGCCGTCGCCGTCGCCCGCAGTGGTGTCGGCCGCCTCCAGCGCAAACAGCCCGGACGCCACGTTCGAACCGGTCAGAACCAGCGAATAGGTCGCGCTGCCAGGTCCGTCGCTGCCGAAAGCCACCGCCGCGAAGTTGGCCGAGAAGTTGGCCGTCGACGACCCGATACCGTCGCCGGCCGGCGAAAGCTCGCTCTCGTCGAGCACGATCGGCGCCGCCGCCGGGTTGACAACCACCGCATCCGGCGTGTCGTCGATTATCGTGATCGAAGCGTTGAGCGGCAGGTTCGTGTCGGCCCCTGGGCCGCCGGAGTTGGTCACCGTGACGCGGCCGTCAAGGTTTATGGCGATGCTGTCTTCGCCGCCAATCGGTTGATGGACCGGGGCCTGCAGGATGAAAGTGTAGGCGCCCGTCGAAGCGAGCGTCACGGTGAAAACTTTGGTGTCGGTGGCGGCGTCGTAGTCGCTGCTATCGCCGTTGGCGTTGTAATAGCCGATGAGGTTCGGGCCCTCCGTGTCGAAATAGACCTGCTTGCCGTCCGAGGTGAGCGGCCCGGTGGACACAGTCTGCACCGCCGGATTGCCGCCGAGCGGCGCAAAGGCAAAGCTCAGCGTACCGTCGACCCCGCCGGTGATCAGCGAGGCGAAGCTGCCTGTGCTATCGTTGGTGACTGTGTTCGGCCCGTTCTCGTCAGTATCAAGGCCCGCGACGTCGGTGGTGTCCTCGATGCCGCCCAGGAGGCCTTGCTCCTCCTCGACCACGCCGGTGACCGCACCGGTGATGGTCAGCTGCGGGGGCACCGGAGGCTCCGGCGGAATTCTGTCCGACGATCGTGAAACATACTGCAGCGGTATCGGTCCCGCCGTGGCCGTCCGAGATGCTGTAGGTGAAGATGTCATTTACGGTCTGACCTGCACTTAACTGCGTGAAGCTTCCGTTCTGATTGTAGTGAAAGCTTCCATCCGCGTTGATCGTCAGATTTGCGCCTGAAGCCAAGGTGACCGGGGTGCCGAAGGAAAACGGCAGGCCGTTGATGCGTGTGATCGACAACAGATCGCCATCCGGATCGGAATCATTGCTGAGAAACCCATTGGCCAGGCCAATCAGAGATTGGCCCTCGATGACGGTGTAGTTGTCGTTCAAGGAGTTGGGAGCTGGCATGGGACAAGTCCATATCTATGTCATGGAACAATGGGTCGCTGTCAGACAATACAAGGGACAGTACTGGAGGCGCGGCTGGCGTCGAGATGCACCTTGCACCACCCTTTCGTTGGATTGTTCTCGCTGATCATAAGCATGACCCCTCTTTGCACCGAATTGCCGAGGCCGGCCGCCTCAGAATTTGCCGGACAACGTGAGCTTAGGCCCGTGGTAGAGGCGGGAAAGGCGATCACCATCAGGGCCAGACCGCAGCGGATCGATGAACGCGTCCAGCCGGTAGCTGAGGCCGAGCTTCAACGCCGGGGTGAACCACCAGGAGAGGCCGGCCTGGACGTCGAAATTGTAAACCGTGGCCGACGACGACCAATTTGTCCCGTTCGAGAGACTGGATTGCGTGGGAGGCGACGTCGCCGTGGATACCACCGCTCCTCCCACCACCGTTGTCAGGGTAGAGCTGCTGCTCGAGGCGCTGCTCGACGCGCTGCTGATTTTGGTGTTGCCAAACAGCAGCGCGGCGTCCCCGGAATAATCGAACGTCAGCGGGCCAATGAGGGGCACCCATCCCTGGAGGCCGACACGGGGGCCTGCCCCGAAGAAGGATCGACGCACGCTAGTGACGTCCAAAGCCGTCGTGACCGAAGTATCCGTGTCAACGAAGGCAAGAGGCTCGGCCGAGTTCAACTGAAAAACACGGGTTGTGGTCGCTGAGGCATTCGTAGTGGCAGTAGTTGTTGCCGTTACCCCGGCGACACGGACACCAAAATTGACCTGCATCAAACGAGGGAGGTAATCATACCCCATGCCAAAATCGGCTTGCCAGTGGCTTTCGTTGAGTTCCGCTGAGGTGGTGCTGATCCCCCGGGTACTTCTGCTATCTGAGGAGAATATACCATTTGGCGGGTTACAGCATGGTTCGAGTTGGAGACTCGACGCGCTAAACGGTGCGCGTGTGGCAGCACCGCCTTGCGCCTCACCCCAGCGGGCTTGCATATTGACGTGCCAGGGGGTGCCGGCAAAGCGATGGTCCCAGCCCGCCGCGGCGTCCCAACCCATGTTCGGGCGCAAACCTGCGTTGTTGCTGCCCCCTGGTGAAGGGAACGTGGGAAACGCACCTAAGATGCCGAACCCGCGCGCCGTGTATGGAATCGGGTCGCCTCCGGTCCAGAACGTGCCGCCCTCAACGAATGTCCGCCACTCGCCAGGATCGGCGATCAGGGCCGGTGCCTTCAGGACCATATCGGCAGCGAGTGAAGGCACCGCCAGCGATAAAGCAACCAGTGATATGCCGACGCGAAGGAGAATGCGTGGCTTTGCCGGACAAATGATACTGTCGCTCATTGGATTCTCCCATCATCGATGGTGAACAGGATTGCTGAGGAGGTCAATGCTACCTGCAGTTGATTGCCAAGAATTGATGAGTTGTTGCATTCAAGCAACGAGTGCGGCCAACGGCGAGGAGAACATATCGAGCTGTGCCATCGCGAGCCGCATCGCGGCCTCCATGTGTTTTCTGGAGGCTACATTCCAGAAGGTCCGCGCCTATGATCAAAGCGGCACGAAAAACTTGTGTCTACGTCGTCCAGACGGTCGTGGCGGCTGGATCAAGGGCGGCGTCGCCACCAGCTTGACCTAGCGGCTGGCGGACGTGGTCGAGGCCACGGCGCTGGATCGCACGGTCCTGATCGTGGAAGGCGAAAAGATTGCGACCGGCTGTGAGCGGCTGACATCCCGGCAACGTGCAATGCCCATGGTGCGGCAGACGTGATTCAGAACCCGCATCCGAAACCGAAGGGCGGCGATGTTTCGGACTATCTCGATGCCGGCCAAATCCGCGAAGCAGGGCGCTAGCGGCTGTCAAGGCTCCATCTAGCTCGGAAAGCCGCCGCACAAGCCCGCGCATCCGCCCGCTTCAGTTAAGTCTATGTTTTCCCAAAGGTTCATAGAGTACGGCCGGCGGAGGAATAGTTAGGACGGGGTGGGACTGTTGGAGTAAGCTTTATGTGTATAATAAGGGACGTCATTACCGTCGTATCCGAATTCTCCAACCAATACTTCCGCTGCTGGCGCGAATGGTCGCGGGTATGCTCGTCGGTGTCGCTAGGTGAAGTCCCAACGCTCGGGATAAATCTCCGCGGGCAACGGACCGTATCGATCTGACAAGCTCGTCAGCAGTCACGGTTCCAGAGAAATTCAACTAAATTGGCTTTGGGCTGCTCGCCAGCTTCAATCTGCCGTCTGCCTTTATCTGCCATTTGGCGCACCGCCTCCGGTGCGAGATGGGAATGGTAGGCGGTGACGGATTCGAACCGCCGACATCCTGCGTGTAAAGCAGGCGCTCTAACCAACTGAGCTAACCGCCCCCCAAACTGTTGCCCCTGAGGTTGCCCCGGGGCGCATTTATTCAACTAAGTTATTGCTTTTGTTATCTGTATCTTGTCGGTGTAAACGAGATGCTCTAACCAGCTGAGCTAGCCGCCCTCCGCTCCTTGTTTAGCCCCGACGCATCCCAGCATGCAAGCCGCTGTCGCAGTCCTAGGCCTATCATACGGCTTTGCCCGTTGACCCGATGCAAACGGAAGCCGCAGACGCATACTCGGGTCGGTCATGACGAAACTTTACGATAGATCAAACCGGGGGCGATAAGGCATTCATTCCGGGCTAGCTGCGATGGCTCGAGCCCGCCGTCGCCTTCGAGAGCGATGCGATCAAACTCAAACCGGACGCCGCTCGAATCGACGATGTATTCGGGGATCGATTCTCGGCGATACTCACCGATGGAAGGGCCTTGCTCGACGATCGTCTTGTCTTCCTCATCTGCCATCTCATCTCTCCATTCTCGTCCGAACTGCAGGCGGCCTCTCCTTGTCCTGCTGCGGCGGGATATCGCCCTCTGCTAGGGTGTGGTACGTTTTGACCTCGGCTTGTTACCAAGCCGCTAGATCGAGTGGTTTCCTCCATAAGCGGCGTCACCGATTTTGTGAAGGGCAATCGCTCGAATTGCCGGGAGCGGTGATGGCAGGGGTTTCTCAGACGCAAAACGCGGACCAGATCGCCTATTGGAATGGACCCGGCGGCCAGCGTTGGGCTGATCGTCAGCGTATGCAGGATGAACTGCTGCAGCCGGTCTCCACCTTCCTGCCGGATTGTGCCAAAGCTATGCCCGGCGAACGCATCATAGATGTCGGCTGCGGCTGCGGTGCAACTACGCGGGCATTCGCGGAGAAGGTCGGCGCTTCCGGCTACGTCCTGGGAATCGATATTTCTGCACCGATGCTGGAACGGGCAAGGCAGGTTGCGCCGAAGAGCGCGTCGGTGGAATTCCTGCTCGCCGACGCCACCGTATATCCATTTGAGCCAGCGCGTTTCGATCTGGTGGCCTCCCGGTTCGGCGTGATGTTCTTCGACGAACCGGTCGTGTCGTTTGCCAATCTGCGTCAGGCGTTGCGACCCGGTGGCCGCTTAGCATTCATTTGCTGGAGAGAGCCTCGCCTAAATCCCTGGCTCATGGCCCCGCTCCAGGCGGTCTACAACCATGTTCCGAAGCTTCCCGAGGTCGGGCCGGAAGACCCCGGTCCGTTCGCGTTCGCGTCCGAAGCGCGTGTCCATCGTATTCTCGGTGCTGCCGGTTTTTCCGATGTCGCAATGGAGGCCTATGACCTCACATTGGATATTTCGGTCGGCGGCGGAATTGAAGCCGCGGTCAAGTTCGCGCTTCAGCTCGGTCCCGCCAGCCGCGCGATTGAAGGCCAGCCTGTTGAAGTTATTGCTGCTGCGGCGAACTCGATCCGGGAAGCTCTTGCTCCGTTCGCCAGTGGGCAAACAGTGGTTCTTCCGGCATCGATCTGGATCGTAACCGCGCGCAACCTTTGATCGCGGCGCAGGCCCTGAGTTCGTCAACTCGCCGAGTTGAATCCAAATTATCTTTGTTTGATTTAACTTGGTTCCACCTTTTCAGATCATGCCTAGCAATATCCGTAAAGTCCGCAAGCGTACGGCAATCGGTCGAAATAGAGCGAGATCACCGGCCGTTCCTCGTAATACGGGCGATAGTAGAAATCGTTTGGCCTTCCGTAATAGCCCGGCACCGGCGGCGGAATCCGAAAACGGTAGAGTACGCTCTCGGGGTAGTCCTTCTCCTGCGCGACACGGACCGGCGGAGGTGCTGGCTCCGCGAAGATTTTGCCGATGCGGCTATGCGCTGGAAGGTCAGCGGCTGATCCCGTCGCTCCCATCATTGCAACTCCGATGACCGCAAGCGAGATGGTGCGTAGCATTCTTAAATCCCCGGTAATTCGAGGATCATATCTTCTGATGTTTAGGAAAGATTAACGATGTTTGCGCGGTCGTATGACCGCGCGGCATCCGGACCTGCGATCTCTTGCTCGCGATATCAGAAACGTCAGGCATGTTCTTCCCAGATCGCAGCGAGATGGACGATGGTGCGTACAGCGGCTTCCATGTCCTGTACGCTGACCCACTCGGTGCGTGAGTGGAAAGCATGTTCACCGGCGAAGATGTTAGGGCAGGGAAGCCCCATGAATGACAGCCGCGAGCCGTCCGTGCCGCCGCGAATGCTGCCTTTGGCTGGCTTGAGACCGGCGCGGCGGATTGCCTCCATCGCGTTGTCGACAACCTCCGGGTGACGATCCACAATCTGCTTCATGTTGCGATACTGGGGCTGTATGTCCAGCCGATACGTCGAATGTGGGAAGTCCGTCATGACATCGCGGATGATGCCCTCCAGCAAGGCTTCCTTCTCCGTAAGACCTGTTTCCGTGAAATCGCGCACGATGAAGTTTAGCGTCGCGTGTTCGAGTACGCCGCTGATTCCGGTCGGATGAAGAAAACCTTCGCGGTTCTCGGTAGTCTCGGGCGAGCAAGTATTTTTTGGAAGCCGCTCCACAATGCGAGATGCGATCTTGATCGCATGTTCCATCTTTCCCTTGGCGAATCCGGGATGGGCGCTAACTCGCTTGATGGTAATAACCGCAGCATCGGCCGAGAACGTCTCGTCCTCGATATGACCTGCGGTCTCGCCGTCGACGGTGTAGGCGAAGTCCGCGCCGAGTTTTTTCAGATCGACTTTGTCGACGCCGCGTCCGATTTCCTCATCGGGCGTGAACAGGATTTTGATCACGCCATGCCTGATGTCTCGGTTGGCAAGCAGAACCTGGACTGTATCCATGATTTCGGCAACGCCGGCTTGGTTGTCGGCGCCAAGCAGCGTGGTCCCGTCCGACGTGATAATGTCGTTGCCGACCTGATCAGCCAGTGCCGGATTATCCGCCACGCGGATGATCTGCGACGGATCGCCGCATAGAACGATGTCGTCGCCGCGATAATTCCGGAATGGTCGCGTACACGTAACCGTGCGGGTCAAGATGAGCATCGGCGGCGACAGTAAGAAATCAACCTCGCCAAATCCACGATTGGGCTTTGCGTGGGGCAACCGGTTCGTTGCGGCGCCGATCTCCTGCAACTCCTTCACCAGCAGCCGTCCAAGATCCTTCTGCTTCCCGGTGGAGGGACAACTGGAAGACGTCGGATCGGACTGGGTATCAATGGTGACATAGCGAAGAAAGCGCTCCGTCACCGTGTGATTGAATGTCATGGGAACAGCCATCGGGAATCCAGGGCAGGGCTGAGCAGTAAGAAATCAACCTCGCCAAATCCACGATTGGGCTTTGCGTGGGCAACCGGTTCGTTGCGGCAAATCCTCGGGCGTTTGAACGGAGTGTCCTGGACCCGGCATTCTGGTCAGATGGCTTCCTTGAGCTCTTTGGCGGCTCGGAACGCGACTTTCTTGGATGCTTTGATCTGAATTTCCTCGCCCGTGGCCGGGTTGCGTCCCTTGCGGGCGGCGCGTTTGCGGACCTGGAGGATGCCGAGGCCGACGATGCGGATACGATCGCCTTTCTTGAGGTGTTTGGTGATGCGGGTAACCATGTCGGTCAGGATGGCCTCGGAGGCCTTCTTGGACAATTCATGGTCCTCGGCCAATGCTGCCGCGAGATGTTTTAGGGTCACGGTGCTCGGGGTCGCTGCCTTCTTCGCCATAATATAGCTCTCCTCGTCATTGCCAGCGTCGAAAAGCAAGGCGTATCAGCCCTTGTTTGATTCGGGGAGATGCCGATCGCGCCATTTTGCCTGCAAATAGCTGATTTTTTGCACCGACCCCTCAAAAAGCCTGATAGCAAAGGAGATCTGCAACTGCCTTGACTTGGAAAGGCCCCCCCTTTAAGCCGTCACCCCTATGCGCGGATAAACGGCTTCCGCGGGAGTAGCTCAGTTGGTTAGAGCGCCGCCCTGTCACGGCGGAGGCCGCGGGTTCGAGTCCCGTCTCTCGCGCCATTTAGCGTCTCAGCTTCGGGTTTTGACGAGGGCTCACAGCTCGGGCCGGTTCCAGCCAGAGGTTGCCTCAATGAGCGCCGCCAGATGGCGCTTCGGCCACCGGCGAGAAATCAGGATCATCTTACGAGCGATGATTCCGAACTGGATACCATCGTTGGTTGTCCGGCCTTGATCACGTGAACAGTCTGGACGAAGTCGGTGCTTGGGCGAAGCGAAGTCCCGAAAGTTGTCAATACGGCACCTGCGACAAGCGCGACAATCACGATCTTCAGGTGGGTGGCGCGATCTGCGCTCTGGATCGAATGGTTCATGGTTCGCCTCCCGCCTCGCGGCAACTCGTGGTCCGTAGGCTCGAGCAATAGAACCAGTTTGTTTCAGCCCGGCTTCGCGGCACTCCCGAAATGGCTTCATTGGGCCTGATTTTTCGGGCAGTGGTTCGACGGGGTGAGCGAGCAGCGGGTTGACCGCCCGGCCGCGGTCCATGCTCCGATGTCAAGTCGCAAAATCTCCGTCCCGGGTGCGTCAAATTAGGCTATCTTGCCACCCCTGTTTTGCTAGGCTAAAGCCTCTCAAAAGTTCCAATATCTAAACAAATCTGCGGGTAGAGCATCGCAGCAAGGGGAAGCGCCCATGAGCGGCATTTTGCAGAACTATCTTCCGCTTGTGGTGTTTATCGGGATAGCGGGTGTGATCGGCGCCGTGCTCCTGATCGCTCCATTTATCGTCGCATACAAGCAGCCGGACCCGGAAAAGCTTTCCGCTTATGAGTGCGGATTTAACGCATTCGACGATGCCCGGATGAAGTTCGACGTCAGGTTTTATTTGGTCGCTATTCTTTTCATCATTTTTGACCTTGAAGTCGCGTTTCTCTTTCCTTGGGCGGTCACGTTCGGCAAGCTCGGCGTGACAGGCTTCTGGTCGATGATCGTGTTTCTAGGGGTGCTGACGGTCGGTTTTGCCTACGAATGGAAGAAAGGCGCTCTCGAATGGGATTGAACTCTCCCACGGCAAAGGTCGCCTACGCCGGCAGCCCTCTCTCGGCTCCGTCGGGAGGCTCGATTTTGGACCCCAGCACCGGCCGGCCCGTCGGTGCGAGCGATCCGTATTTTCTCGAGGTTAATCACGAATTGTCGGACAAAGGTTTCTTTGTCGCCGCGGCCGACGGCCTCATCACCTGGGCGCGTACCGGTTCGCTGATGTGGATGACCTTCGGCTTGGCCTGCTGCGCGGTCGAGATGATGCAGGTCTCGATGCCGCGTTATGACGTCGAGCGCTTTGGCTTCGCGCCGCGTGCATCGCCGCGGCAATCGGACGTGATGATCGTCGCCGGAACGCTGACCAACAAGATGGCGCCCGCGCTGCGTAAGGTCTACGACCAGATGCCGGAACCGCGTTATGTTATCTCGATGGGATCGTGCGCCAACGGCGGCGGTTACTATCATTATTCCTATTCGGTGGTGCGGGGTTGCGATCGCATCGTGCCGGTTGATATCTACGTGCCGGGCTGTCCGCCGACGGCCGAAGCACTTCTCTACGGTATTCTTCTCCTGCAGAAGAAGATCCGGAGAGTTGGAACTATTGAACGCTGAGGTTTAAAGGGATGGACGAGAGCAGGCTCGATGCCTTGGGCCAGATGATCGTCGCCACGCTTCCGGGCGCGGCCACGGGTCATTCCGTGTCGTTTGGTCAACTGACCGTGACGGTCGAGGCCGCGAAGATTGTCGAGGTTGCCCGCTTCATCCGCGACGACCAGCGCTGCCGCTTCGTCAACTTCATCGACGTGACCGCGGTTGACTATCCCGGCCGTGAGAAGCGCTTTGATGTGGTCTATCATTTCCTGTCGCCGACGCTGAACGCGCGCATCCGTTTGCGTGCTCACGCTTCGGAGACCACCCAGGTTCCCTCGTTGATCGACGTGTTTCCCGGCGCGGACTGGTTCGAACGGGAGGCCTACGACCTTTACGGCGTGATCTTCACTGGCCATCCCGACATGCGGCGTTTGTTGACCGATTATGGATTCGACGGACATCCGCTGCGAAAGGATTTTCCGCTGACGGGCTTCGTCGAGGTGCGTTACGACGACGCCGAGAAACGGGTCGTATACGAGCCCGTGCGTCTCGACCAAGAATTTCGCAAGTTCGATTTCATGTCACCTTGGGAGGGCGCTGACTATCAGTTGCCGGGTGATGAGAAGGCGACGGGCGGCAAGGCGGGTAGCTGATGACGGAAGCACTTGGTGCCGTAACTCCCGGTATGCGTAACTTCACCATCAATTTCGGCCCGCAGCATCCGGCGGCCCACGGCGTTTTGCGCTTGGTGCTGGAGTTGGATGGCGAGGTGGTCGAGCGCGTCGATCCGCACATCGGCCTGCTTCACCGCGGCACCGAGAAGCTGATCGAGCAAAAGACCTATCTTCAGGCGATCCCGTATTTCGATCGGCTCGATTATGTCGCGCCGATGAATCAGGAGCACGCGTTCTGTCTCGCGGCCGAGAGACTGCTTGGGATCGCGGTGCCGCGACGCGGCCAGTTGATCCGGGTGCTCTATTGCGAGATCGGACGCATTCTTTCGCATCTCCTCAACGTCACCACGCAGGCGATGGATGTCGGCGCGCTGACCCCGCCACTGTGGGGGTTTGAGGAACGCGAGAAGCTCATGCTCTTCTACGAGCGCGCGTCCGGCTCGCGGATGCATGCCGCGTATTTCCGCATTGGCGGGGTGCATCAGGATCTGCCGCCAAAGCTGATCGATGACATCGACGCCTGGTGCGATCCGTTCCTTCAGGTTGTCGCCGACCTCGATAGGCTGTTGACCGCCAATCGCATCTTCAAGCAGCGCAACGTCGATATCGGCGTGGTTACGTTGAAGCAGGCCTGGGAATGGGGCTTTTCCGGCGTCATGGTTCGCGGCTCCGGCGCGGCGTGGGATTTGCGCAAGGCGCAGCCCTACGAGTGCTACGCCGAAATGGACTTCGATATTCCGATCGGCAAGAACGGCGACTGCTACGATCGCTATCTCATTCGCATGGAAGAGATGCGGCAGTCGGTTCGCATCATGAAGCAGTGTATCGCCAAGCTGCGCGCTCCCGACGGGCAGGGACCGGTAGCGGTCGAAGACAATAAGATTTTCCCGCCCCGTCGCGGCGAGATGAAGCGCTCGATGGAAGCTTTGATCCATCACTTCAAGCTTTACACCGAGGGTTTCCACGTTCCGGCGGGTGAGATCTATGCGGCCGTGGAAGCGCCCAAGGGAGAGTTCGGCGTCTATCTCGTATCCGACGGCAGCAACAAGCCCTACAAGTGCAAGATCCGCGCGCCGGGTTTTGCGCATCTGCAAGCGATGGATTTCATCTGCAGGGGGCACCTGCTTGCGGATGTGTCCGCCATTCTGGGGTCGCTTGACATCGTGTTCGGAGAGGTTGACCGGTGAACGGCTTGAGCCCGATTGCTGTTAGCTTATGTGCGCTGATGGCCACAAGCGCCGTTGCCAGCGAGCGCGAGCCTTCGCGAGACATGCAGAACTTGCTCGACCATGGATTTAAACTCCTCGCTGAGGGAAAGCTGATGTCCGGCTTTCGATGCGATCCGCAATTCGCCGGCATCACGGTAGCGGAGATCCATTCCGGCTATACTTGTTCGAGCGGACAAGCGATCTACGGATCATTCAAGCGGTTGAAGGGAGACGAGGGCGAATTTGTTTGCCTCTCTTTCCGCGGATGGGCTTGTCATCCAAGCCACAGTTCGAATTGAACGGTGGTATGATGCCCGCTCAGCAACTCTCATCCATATCGCCGCCGATCCAATTCGACCGGACCTCCGGCGTTCTTCAGGGAGCAAATGCCTGGGAGCGCGCGGCTGCGCTGGCGCTGGTGGCTGGCTCCAAGGTGTCGTCGCTGTTCTCGCATCGCGGCTACAACAGTTGCGCCAACCTGCTGCGCAAAACCTTGCCAGAGCGGGATATCGCCGTCAGGCTCAATCCCGATGCTACGTTCGCGTTTCCCTATGGCGACGGCTATTGGAGCAAGCTGCTCAATCGCTCCTTCAAGTATGAAGACGAACTTGAGTTGCTGTTTCGCGATTCCGCCGACGTCGATTACACGCTGCTCGATTGCGGCGCTAACTACGGTTACTGGTCGGTGCTGGTGTCCAGCAAGCCGTTCGGATTACGCAAGGCGATCGCGATTGAGCCGTCGTCCAAGAATTTCGCCAGGCTTTCGAACAATGCAAAGATCAATGGCAGTCGCTTCGAGGTGATGCAGAGCGCCATTGGCGCGACGCGCGGCATCGCGCGCCTGTCCGGCACCAAGCACGAGGCCTTTAGCATCGCCGGCGGCGCCGATGCCGGCGGCGAAGTTGTGCCAGTGGTGGCGCTAGATAATCTACTCGATGACGGCAAGATTTCACCTGACGGCAAGTACCTCATCAAGCTTGACGTCGAAGGCGTTGAGATCGAAGCCATCAAGGGCGGCACCCGCGTGCTGCAGGGTGATGCCGTGATCCTATGCGAGGAACACGGCAACGACCGAAATCACACCGTATCGCGCTATATTCTTGAGCAGACGCCGTTAGATCTGATCGTGCACGATCCGGCCAGTGATCGTTTCGAGACGTTAACCGAACTTTCCATTTTGGACCGCATCAAGGTTGCCTCCCACGTTGGATACAACGTGTTCGGAACCTCGAGCGCATTCTGGCAAGATCGTTTTCGTCGCCTGAACGCGACCGCGTCGCAACGTGTTCATTGAGAGACTAGAGTACGATGTCCGTTCGCCGCCTGGCACCGAAAGAACAACAGCCCGAGAGTTTCGCCTTCAGCGAGGAAAACCTCGCATGGGCCAACAAGCAGATCGCGCAATATCCGGCGGGTCGCCAGGCGTCCGCTTCCATCGCTATCTTGTGGCGCGCGCAGGAACAGCATGGCGGCTGGATCTCCGAGGCAGCGATCCGCGTCGTCGCTGACATGCTCGACATGCCCTACATCCGGATGCTGGAAATCGCGACCTTCTACACGATGTTCCAGTTGCAACCGGTCGGCAAAAAGGCTCACATCCAGGTCTGCGGCACCACGCCTTGCCGGCTGCGGGGCGCTGAGGACATACTCGCCGTCTGCAAAAGTCGCATCCATCACGAGCCGTTTCATCTTTCGAAGGATGGCGACTTCTCGTGGGAAGAGGTCGAGTGCCTCGGCGCCTGCGTCAACGCGCCGATGGTGTTGATCTGGAAGGACACTTACGAAGATTTGACGAAGGAGAACTTCGGCAAGGTGCTGGATGGGTTTGCCTCGGGCCAGCCGCCGAAGCCCGGTCCTCAGATCGACCGCCAGTTTTCCGCGCCGGTCGGCGGTCCGACCACATTGAATACGGCGGCTGCGAAAGGCGAGGGAAGATCGCGCGGCGGTATTCAGCCGGCATTGACGGATGCGGACGCCAAGAAGCCGACCAATTCCGCGAGCCGGCGGGAAAGCCCTGCGCCGAAGCCGCCCGCCGATGACGCGACCAAAAAGGGCAAGACCTGATGCTCGACGACAAGGATCGCATCTTCCGAAATCTCTACGGTCTCGATGACTGGCGGCTCGCCGGCGCGCGCCGCCGTGGCGCGTGGGACGGCACCAAAGCGATCGTCGACAAGGGCCGCGACTGGATCATCAGTGAGATGAAGGCCTCGGGCCTGCGTGGCCGCGGCGGGGCCGGATTCCCGACCGGCATGAAATGGTCCTTCATGCCGAAAGACAACGCCGACGGCCGCCCGAGCTATCTCGTCGTCAATGCCGACGAGTCCGAGCCCGGCACCTGCAAGGACCGCGAGATCATGCGGCACGATCCGCATCTGCTGATCGAGGGGTGCCTGTTGGCCGGCGTCGGCATGGGCGCCCATGCCGGCTATATCTACATTCGCGGCGAATTCATCCGCGAGCGCGAACATCTTCAGGCCGCCATCGACGAGGCCTACGAGGCCCGGCTGATCGGCAAGGATAACATTCATGGCTTCCCGTTCGATCTCTACGTCGCACATGGCGCGGGGGCCTACATCTGCGGCGAGGAGACGGCGCTGCTGGAGAGCCTGGAAGGCAAGAAGGGCCAGCCGCGGCTGAAGCCGCCGTTCCCGGCCAATGTCGGTCTTTACGGTTGCCCAACCACGGTGAACAACGTCGAGTCGATCGCGGTGGCGCCGGACATCCTGCGCCGCGGCGCGGCCTGGTTCGCCGCCATCGGCCGACCCAACAATGTCGGCACCAAGCTGTTTTGTGTTTCGGGCCACGTCGAGCGCCCCTGCAATGTCGAAGAGGCGATGGGGATCACGTTCCGCGAATTGATCGATACCCATTGCGGTGGCATCCGCGGCGGCTGGAACAATCTCAAGGCGGTCATTCCGGGCGGCTCGTCGGTGCGCATGGTGCCGGCTGAGCAGATCATCGATACGCCGATGGATTTCGACAGCCTCAGCAAGCTGCGCTCCGGTCTCGGCACCGCGGCGGTCATCGTCATGGACAAGTCGACCGACCTGATCCGGGCGATCGCGCGCATTTCCTATTTCTACAAGCACGAGAGCTGCGGCCAGTGTACGCCGTGCCGGGAAGGGACCGGCTGGATGTGGCGGGTGTTGACCCGGATGGCCGAAGGCCGCGCCCACAAGCGCGAGATCGACATGCTGCTCGAAGTCACCAAGCAGGTCGAGGGCCACACCATCTGCGCGCTCGGCGACGCGGCGGCCTGGCCGATTCAGGGTCTAATCGCGCATTTCCGGCACGAGATCGAGGCGCGCATCGACCAGTATTCTCACAAGGCCGACCGCGACGATCAGGGCATCCTCGATCCCGCCCATATGGTTGCGGCGGAGTAGGGCCATGACGAAACTTATCATCGACGGCAAAGAGATCGACGTGCCGGCAGAGTATACGCTCTTGCAGGCGTGCGAGGCCGCCGGCGCCGAGATTCCGCGCTTCTGCTACCATGAGCGGCTGTCGATCGCCGGCAACTGCCGGATGTGCCTTGTCGAGGTGAAGGGTGGTCCGAAGCCGGTCGCGAGCTGCGCCTGGGGCGTACGCGATTGCCGTCCCGGTCCCAACGGTGAACCGCCGCAAATCTCCACGCGCTCACCGATGGTGAAGAAGGCGCGCGAAGGCGTGATGGAGTTCCTGCTGATCAACCATCCGCTTGACTGTCCGATCTGCGATCAGGGCGGCGAGTGCGATTTGCAGGATCAAGCGATGGGGTACGGCGTCGATACTTCGCGTTTCGCCGAGAACAAACGCGCGGTCGAAGACAAGTATCTCGGTGCACTGGTCAAGACTTCGATGAACCGTTGCATCCAGTGTACGCGCTGCGTCCGCTTCTCCGCCGAGATATGCGGCGCGCCGGAAATGGGCGCGACCGGCCGCGGCGAGGACATGGAGATCACGACCTACCTCGAAAGTGCGCTCACGTCGGAATTGCAAGGCAACCTCGTCGATATCTGTCCGGTCGGCGCATTGACATCGAAGCCCTACGCATTCGCCGCGCGGCCATGGGAGCTCGGAAAGACTCAATCCATCGACGTCATGGACGCGGTTGGCTCAGCCATCCGTGTCGATACGCGCGGACGCGAGGTGATGCGCATTCTGCCGCGCTTCAACGGCGCCGTGAACGAAGAGTGGATCTCGGATAAAACCCGCCACATCGTTGACGGGCTCCGCACCCAGCGGCTCGATCGTCCCTACATTCGCGAGAACGGCGCGTTGCGCGCGGCCTCGTGGTCGGAAGCGTTCGCGGCGATTGCTGCGAAGGTGAAAGGGACCGACGGAAAGCGGATCGGCGCGCTCGCCGGCGATCTTGCTGCCGTTGAGGAATTATTCGCGCTTAAGGATCTGCTGTCAAAACTCGGCTCGGTCAACATGGCGGTGCAGGAAGGCGATGCTTTCAATCCCGCGCGGGGGCGGGCGTCCTACATCTTTAACCCGACCATCGCCGGCATCGAGCAGGCCGACGCGCTGCTGATCGTCGGGTCCAACCCGCGCAAGGAAGCGGCGATCCTCAACGCGCGCATCCGCAAGCGCTGGCGGACGGGTCAGCTCAAGATCGGTGTGATCGGAGAGCGAGCCGATCTGACCTACGAGTATGACTATCTCGGCGCCGGCGCGGATTCGCTTGCGGACCTCGCTGCGGGCAAGAACAAGTTCCTCGATGCACTAAAGGGCGCCAATTATCCGATCATACTGGTCGGCGGTGCTGCAACGTCCCGGCCTGACGGCGCGGCAATTCTCGCGGCAGCGGCCAAACTTGCCATTGATTTCGGCGGGCTGAACGACGACTGGAACGGATTTGCAGTGCTTCACGATGCAGCGTCGAGGGTAGGCGCGCTGGACCTCGGCTTCGTGCCGGGGAAGGGTGGTTTGAACGCAGGGCGGATGACCGCGCCGGGCGGGCTCGACGTTTTGTTTTCGCTCGGCGCAGACGAGATCAAGGTGCCGGACGGGGTATTCGTCGTCTATATCGGAACACACGGCGATGCCGGCGCTCACCGCGCGGACGTCATTTTGCCGGGCGCAGCCTACACCGAAAAGACCGGCATTTATGTCAACACGGAAGGCCGGGTTCAGATGGCGAACCGGGCGAGCTTCCCGCCCGGCGAGGCGCGAGAGGACTGGGCGATCATTCGTGCGCTATCCGAAATGCTAGGCAAGACCCTGGGTTATGACTCGCTGGCCGCCCTGCGGCAGGCGATGTTCAAGACAGTGCCGCATCTGATGCGGATCGACCAGATCGAGGCCGGCGATATCCGCGCGATCAAAGATCTGGTGGGCAAGGGCGGCAGTATCGAGAAGTCGCCGTTCAAGCCAGCGATTGACGACTATTATCTGACCAACCCGATCGCGCGGGCCTCGGCCGTGATGGCCGAATGCTCGCGGCTTGCGTCGGGTCGTATGTTGACGGCAGCGGAGTAAGCGTGATGGCCGATTTCTTCGCAATGCCATTAGTGACGGACTTTCTCTGGCCCCTAATCGTGATGGTGGCGCAGAGCCTGCTGTTGCTCGTCGTTCTGCTGATAGCAATCGCCTACATTCTTCTCGCCGACCGAAAAATCTGGGCCGCGGTGCAGATCCGGCGAGGTCCCAATGTTGTCGGACCGTGGGGTCTGTTTCAGTCGTTCGCCGATCTTCTGAAATTTGTGCTGAAGGAACCGATTATTCCCTCCGGTGCCAACAAGGGCGTGTTCCTTCTGGCGCCGCTGGTCTCCTGCGTGCTGGCGCTGGCCGCATGGGCGGTGATCCCGGTCAGTCTGAACTGGGTCATCTCCGACATCAATGTCGGGATTCTCTACATCTTCGCGATCTCGTCGCTGTCGATTTACGGCATCATCATGGGCGGCTGGGCGTCCAACTCGAAATATCCGTTTCTCGCCGCTTTGCGTTCGGCGGCGCAGATGGTCTCCTACGAGGTGTCGATCGGTTTCGTCATCATCACGGTTTTGCTTTGCGCAGGTTCACTGAACCTCTCTGCCATTGTCGAGGCGCAGCATACCCGCGGGTTGGCCAGCCTGATCGGATTGCCGTGGCTGACGTTTCTGAACTGGTACTGGCTGCCGCTGCTGCCGATGTTTGTAGTGTTTTATGTTTCGGCTCTGGCCGAGACCAATCGCCCGCCGTTCGATCTCGTCGAGGCGGAATCCGAACTCGTCGCGGGCTTCATGGTCGAGTACGGCTCGACGCCGTATCTGTTGTTCATGCTCGGCGAGTACGTCGCGATCACCACCATGTGCGCGATGGGTGCGATCCTTTTCATGGGCGGCTGGCTGCCGCCGGTCGACTTGCCACCGTTCAACTGGGTGCCTGGCGTCGTCTGGTTCTCGCTGAAACTGTTTTTTATGTTCTTCCTGTTCGCGATGGCGAAGGCGATCGTGCCGCGCTACCGCTATGATCAACTGATGCGGCTCGGCTGGAAGGTATTTCTGCCGCTGTCGCTGGCGATGGTCGTGATCGTGGCTGGCGTGTTGCAGTTCGCTGGCATCGCGCCGAATTGAGATTTGTCATGAGTATCAATGCAACAGCCCGTTCGCTCCTACTGACCGAATTCATCTCGGCGTTCTTCCTCGCTATGAGGTATTTTTTCAAACCGAAGCCGACCATCAACTACCCCTTCGAGAAGAATCCGATCTCGCCCCGCTTCCGCGGTGAGCACGCGCTGCGCCGTTATCCAAACGGCGAGGAGCGTTGCATCGCCTGCAAGCTGTGCGAGGCGATCTGCCCTGCGCAGGCCATTACCATCGAGGCCGGTCCGCGCCGAAACGACGGCACCCGCCGCACAGTGCGGTACGACATCGATATGGTGAAATGCATCTATTGCGGATTGTGCCAGGAGGCCTGTCCGGTCGATGCGATCGTCGAAGGGCCGAATTTCGAATTCGCGACCGAGACCCGCGAGGAGCTTTATTATGACAAGGCCAAGCTGCTCGCCAACGGCGACCGTTGGGAGCGGGAGATCGCGAAAGCGATCGAACTTGACGCGCCGTATCGGTAAGGTGGGTATGTTCAATCGCATTGTAGTGTGGGGCGTTGCTTCCATTCTCCCGCCCCGAAAAGGGGGGAGAGGGTGTGTTCTGCGCGCGGCAAGGTTGCAGCTAACTGGCGGAGGTATCGCATGATCCTTCCAGCGCTGTTCTTCTATCTGTTCGCCGGCGTGTGCGTTGCATCCGCCGCGATGGTTATTTCGTCGCGCAATCCCGTGCACTCGGTGCTGTTCCTCATTCTGGCGTTCGTCAATGCTGCCGGTCTGTTCATCCTGTTGGGTGCAGAATTTATCGCGATGATCCTCATCGTGGTCTATGTCGGCGCGGTCGCGGTGTTGTTCCTCTTCGTCATCATGATGCTGGACGTCGACTTCGCCGAATTACGAGAGGGCTTTCTTGAATATTTGCCGTTCGGTTTGGTGATCGCAGCGATCTTTTTGCTGGAACTGCTGCTCGTTGTCGGGGGCTGGACCCTCAATCCGACGGTTACGAAATCGATCACGGCGGCCATTCCGGGCGATGTCAGCAACACCGAGGCGCTCGGCCTCGTGCTCTACACGAAGTACATTCATTATTTCCAGCTCGCCGGCATGGTGTTGCTGGTGGCCATGATCGGCGCCATCGTACTGACGCTGCGACACAGGGCCAGCGTTAAGCGTCAGGATATCAATGTCCAGAACGCGCGGACTCCTGAGATGGCCATGGGCGTGCGCCAGGTTGCCTCGGGGCAGGGATTGCAGGACGCTGACTCAGCGGAGTGGGTGAAATGACAATCGGCCTCGGACACTATCTGGCGGTTGGCGCGATCCTTTTCACGCTGGGGACCCTCGGCATCTTTCTCAACCGCAAGAACATCATCATCATCCTGATGTCGGTGGAATTGATCCTGCTGGCCGTCAATATCAACCTGGTGGCTTTTTCGGCGTTTTTGGGCGACATCGTCGGACAGGTGTTTACGCTACTAGTGCTCACGGTTGCCGCGGCCGAGGCGGCGATCGGCCTTGCTGTTCTCGTTGCGTATTACCGCAACCGCGGTTCGATCGCGGTTGAGGACGTCAATCTGATGAAGGGCTGAAGCATGATCCGGAAAAGTGAGGACCGGCTTTCTCCGGCCAATGGATGCATTGGTTGCGAGATCATGCTTCGTGAGGTGGATGCATGATCGAGGCAATCGTCTTCTTGCCGCTGATCGGCGCGATCCTCGCCGCGCTGATTGCATTGGTGGGCGCGCATGGGCGCAATCCCAGCGGTGATGCGGTCGTTCATCACGACGACCATGGCCATGCTCACGCGGCGGCTGCGCATGATGAACATGGGCACGGTGACGCCCACGGTCACGACGACCATCATGTCAGCGAGCCTCCGGCTGCTGGATCGCGCGCCGCCGAACTGATCACGACCGCGTTTCTGATTGCATCGGCAATCCTGTCATGGGTGACGCTGGTCGACGTCGGCTTCATGCATCACGACGCACGGATTGCGCTCTTCTCTTGGATTTCCTCGGGCGATCTTCAGGTTGGTTGGTCGTTACGGGTGGATACGCTGACGGCGGTGATGCTCGTTGTCGTCACCACGGTGTCGTCGCTGGTGCACTTCTATTCCATCGGCTACATGGACGAGGATCCCAACCGGCCGCGATTTTTCGGCTATCTGTCGCTGTTCACCTTCGCGATGCTGATGCTGGTGACGTCGGACAACCTGGTCCAACTGTTCTTCGGTTGGGAAGGCGTCGGTCTCGCTAGCTATCTGCTGATCGGATTCTGGTATCAGAAGCCGTCGGCTAATGCGGCGGCAATCAAGGCGTTCGTGGTCAACCGTGTCGGAGACTTCGGCTTTTCGCTCGGCATTTTCGCGGTGTTCATGCTGATCGGTTCGACCGATTTCGACACCATCTTCAGCGCGGCGCCGGGCTTGGCCGGGACGAAGGTTCACTTCCTCGCCTGGGACGTCAACGCCCTGACTTTAATCTGCCTGTTGCTGTTCATGGGCGCCATGGGCAAGTCGGCCCAGTTCCTGTTGCACACCTGGCTGCCCGACGCCATGGAAGGACCAACACCAGTATCGGCACTGATTCACGCAGCGACCATGGTGACGGCGGGGGTGTTCATGGTGGCGCGGCTATCGCCCCTGTTTGAACTGGCGCCGGATGCACAGGCTTTCGTGATGTTCATCGGCGCGACTACGGCGATCTTCGCGGCGACGGTCGGTCTCGTGCAGAACGACATCAAGCGCATCGTGGCGTATTCGACCTGCTCGCAGCTCGGCTACATGTTCGTGGCAATGGGAGCAGGAGCCTACACCGTTGGAATGTTCCACCTATTCACTCACGCCTTCTTCAAGGCGCTGCTGTTCTTGGGTTCGGGATCGGTGATTTATGCGATGCATCACGAGCAGGACATCCGCAATATGGGTGGCCTGAAGGATCGCATTCCTTATACCTACTTCGTGATGGTGATCGGTACGCTGGCGCTGACAGGATTTCCGCTGACGGCGGGTTATTTTTCCAAGGACGCGATTATCGAATCCGCCTATGTGTCTCACAACCCCTTCGCGTACTACGGTTTCCTCATGACCGTGGTTGCTGCCGGCCTGACCTCTTTCTATTCGTGGAGGTTGATCTTCAAGACCTTCCACGGCCGGCCTCACGATCAGGCGCACTATAAGGCTGCGCATGAAAGCCCGATCTGGATGCTAATTCCGATCGGCATTCTTGCAGCGGGCTCGATCCTCGCAGGCTTTCCCTTCAAGGAACTATTCACCGGGCACGGGGTCGAAGAGTTCTTCCGGGAATCCGTGAAGATGCATCCGCACATCCTTGAGGAAATGCACCATATTCCAAAGGCAATCGCCTACCTGCCGACGGCGATGATGATTTTGGGGTTTGCGGTGGCGTGGCTGTTCTATATCCGTCGCCCCGACGTGCCGGTCCAACTCGCCCGTGAACACCCGATGCTCTACCAGTTTCTGCTCAATAAGTGGTACTTCGACGAGCTCTATGAGGTGATCTTCGTGCGTCCGGCGAAGTGGCTTGGTCGCTTTCTGTGGAAGAAGGGCGACGGCTTCGTCATTGACGGATTTGGCCCCGATGGCGTCTCGGCGGGGGTGCTTGATGTCACCCGCAATGTCGTCAGGCTACAGACCGGCTACCTTTATCATTATGCGTTCGCAATGCTGATGGGCGTCGCCGGCCTGATCACCTGGTTCATGTTCTCGGGAGGCCGGTAAGAATGACGACCTGGCCCATTCTGTCTGTCACGACCTTTCTGCCGGCGGTCGGCGCAGTTCTGATTTACGTGATGGCTCGTGGCAGCGACGAAGCCGCCAACCGGACCGCGCGTTGGATTGCGCTGTGGACTACGATCGTCACCCTCGCGGTGTCGCTGATCCTGGTTGCGCGCTTCGATCCAACCAATACGGGATTCCAGTTCGTCGAGCAGGCGACCTGGCTTGCCACCGGCATTCGCTATCACATAGGCGTCGATGGCATCTCGCTGCCGTTCGTCATTCTCACCACGGCGCTGATGCCGCTATGCATCATCGCAAGCTGGAAATCGATTACCCGTCGTGTGCCTGCCTACATGATGGCGTTTCTGCTTCTGGAAACGCTGATGACCGGCACGTTCTCGGCGCTCGACCTGCTGCTGTTCTACGTATTCTTTGAAGGCGGCCTGATCCCGATGTTCCTGATCATCGGGATCTGGGGCGGTCCGCGCCGGGTCTATGCCACCTTCAAGTTCTTCCTTTATACGCTGCTCGGCTCGGTTCTGATGCTACTGGCCATCATGGCGCTCTACTGGAATGCCGGAACGACCGACATTCCGACGCTGATGCGCACCTCCGTTCCGTATAATCTGCAGATGTGGGCGTGGTTTGCCTTCTTTGCATCGTTCGCGGTCAAGATGCCGATGTGGCCCGTGCACACCTGGCTTCCGGATGCACATGTCGAAGCACCCACGGCGGGATCGGTGATCCTTGCAGCTATTTTGCTGAAGATGGGGGGTTACGGCTTCCTGCGCTTTTCGCTGCCGATGTTTCCGCTTGCGTCGCATGACTTCGCGCCGCTGGTCTTCGTCCTCTCCGCTGTCGCGATCGTCTACACCTCGCTGGTGGCCCTCATGCAGGAGGACATGAAAAAGCTGATTGCCTATTCGTCGGTGGCTCACATGGGCTTCGTGACCATGGGAATTTTTGCCGGCACCATGCAAGGAGTTCACGGCGGCGTATTCCAGATGGTGTCGCACGGGATCGTGTCGGGCGCGCTGTTTCTCTGTGTCGGTGTGGTTTATGACCGAATGCACACGCGCGAGATCGCGTCCTATGGCGGGCTCGTCAACCGGATGCCACTTTATGCGATGGTGTTTCTCGTCTTCACGATGGCCAATGTCGGACTGCCCGGAACGTCCGGATTTGTCGGGGAATTCCTTGCGCTGATCGGCACCTTCAAGGTCAACATTCCCACAGCGGTTGCGGCAACGCTCGGCGTGATCCTGTCAGCCGCCTACGCTTTGTGGCTCTATCGCAAGATCGTGTTCGGGGCGCTGGTCAAACCGTCGCTTGCGACCATTAAGGATCTTACTTTCCGCGAGGGCTTGACGCTGGCGCCGCTTGTGGTGCTGACGATCCTGTTCGGCGTTTATCCGAAGCCGGTGCTCGATTTCTCGGCGGCTTCCGTACAAAATCTTGTCAATAATTACGCAAGCGCGACCGCCGCCATCAAGGCTGCGGCGCTGCCATGATCGCGGCAGGTCAGGGACGCCAGCTATGATGTTTGAGGCCGCTGGATATCAACTGCTTCCCGTATTGCCGGAAATTGTTCTGGCGGTCGGCGCGATGGTGTTGCTGTTGATAGGGGCATGGTGTGGCCAGCGTGCAGCCGGCCTCGTGACCGGTCTTGCGATCTGTTTTCTGATCGGGACCGGCGTGATTGAGTATCTGTTGCCGCACGGCAGGCTGATGACGTTCGGCGGCAGCTTCATCGTCGATGAGTTCGCTCGGTTTCTGAAGATACTTGCCTTGCTCGGCTCTGCGGCGACGCTCGTTCTGTCCCGGGAGTTTCTCGAGGACCAGTCCCGTCGGATGTTCGAGTTCGCAATTCTGGTGATGCTTTCGACGGTCGGCATGATGGTGCTGATTTCGGCAGCCGACCTGATCATGCTGTATCTCGGGCTCGAATTGATGAGCCTTGCGCTTTACGTGGTAGCGGCGAGCAACCGTGACAACGTCAAGTCAACCGAAGCGGGTTTGAAATACTTCGTTCTTGGCGCTCTGGCGTCCGGGATGTTGCTGTATGGCGCTTCGCTGATCTATGGCTTCACGGGAACGGTCAGCTTTGTCGGCATTGCAGCCGCTGCGAAGACCGGTAGCATCGGCGTTGTATTCGGCCTCGTCTTTCTGCTGGCGGGCCTTTGTTTCAAGGTGTCAGTGGTGCCGTTCCACATGTGGACGCCTGATGTCTATGAAGGAGCACCAACGCCGGTCACGGCCTTCTTCGCCTCGGCGCCGAAGATCGCGGCGATGGCTGTGTTTACGCGCGTGGTGCTGACGGCATTCTCCGGGGTCGTCGCCGAGTGGCAGCAGATCGTGGTTTTCGTGGCGATCGCGTCCATGGCGCTTGGGTCGTTCGGCGCGATCGGACAACGCAACATCAAACGCCTGATGGCTTATTCGTCGATCGGCCACATGGGTTTTGCACTGGTCGGTCTTGCTGCCGGCACGGTCGAAGGCGCGCAGGGCGTCGTGCTGTATCTGGTCATCTATACCGTGATGACGTTCGGGGCCTTTACTGTCATTCTCGCCATGAGCCGTAACGGTCAGGCCCTGGAGCAGATCAGCGATTTCGCGGGGCTATCGCGAACCAATCCGCTGCTGGCTTTTTTCTTTGCAATGCTGCTGTTTTCGCTCGCCGGAATCCCGCCGTTGGCCGGTTTCTTTGCCAAATTCTATGTTTTCAGCGCGGCCATCAAGGCAGGACTGTTTGCCCTATCCGTGATCGGCGTCATCACCAGCGTCGTCGGTGCGTTCTACTATCTCAACGTGATCAAGATGATGTATTTCGACGAGCAGGCCGAGGCGACAGACGCGGTGCACATCGAATTGCGTTCGGTGGTGGCAGCGACGGCGCTTTTTAACATGCTGTTCTTCGTGTATCCGGGACCCTTGGTCAGCGCAGCCACGGCGGCTGCGAAATCATTGTTCTAATGGCATTCTCGCTCGGTCCACGAGCTGCATCGGCTGGTTACCGACTTGCGGTTTTCGATCGCATCGGCTCGACTAACACCGAAGCGCTGGTGCGCGCGCGAACGGGCGAGACCGGTCCGATCTGGCTGGTAACGGCGGAACAAACCGCGGGACGCGGTCGCCGGCAGCGTAGCTGGATCTCCCCTCGGGGCAATCTGGCCAGCAGCGTACTTGAGGTTATCGAGACCTCGCCCGCCGTAGCGGCGACCCTAAGCTTTGCGGCAGGGTTGGCGCTCGAAGCTGCGCTTCAAGCAGTCAGCCTTGAAGCGCGCATGAGATCTCCAGTTTCGGAGAAGGTGACGTTTCATTTGAAATGGCCGAATGACGTTTTGGCAGGTGGGAGGAAACTCGCGGGAATCCTGCTGGAGGCCGAGATGGTCGCACATGACCGTCTGGCCGTTGTTGTCGGCATAGGCACCAACGTGGTTGCTGCGCCTGAGGGAATGCCGTATCCGGCGGTTGCGCTGAGGGACCTCGGCATCGACATCGGCGCGGAGGATTTATTTCGCGCGCTGACCGAGGCTTGGGCTGAATTTCGCGCGATCTGGGACATGGGTCGTGGCTTTGGCGAGATCAGGCGCCTGTGGCTCGATCGGGCGGCCGGCGTCGGCCAACAGGTCTCGGTCCAGTCCGGCCCGTCAACGGTATCCGGCCTGTTTGATACCATCGACAAAAACGGTTGTTTGATCGTTGCGACCTCCGACGGTAAGCGAGTTGCCGTCTCCGCCGGTGATGTGCATTTCGGCACGGCAGCCTCGGTCGGAGCAACATGATAGCGCGGCCTGATGAGTTGATGTTCGCCCCGCTCGGCGGCGTGGGTGAGATCGGCATGAACCTGTCGATCTACGGGCTCGGCAATCGTCATCAGCGCAGCTGGCTGGCGGTCGATCTCGGTGTATCCTTCGGCGACGAGGAACATTTGCCGGGCATAGATCTCATCATGCCGGACATCCGGTTTCTCGAACAGGAACGAAAGAACCTCGTCGGTCTGGTGCTGACGCACGCCCATGAGGATCACTTCGGCGCAATCATCGATTTGTGGCCGCGTCTGAGATGCCCGATCTACGCGACCAAATTCAGCGCAGCTTTATTCGAGGCCAAATGCGCCGCTGAACGCAATTCGCCCGACATCCCTGTGACTGTCGTACCTTCAGGAGCGCGTATCGAGATCGGTCCCTTTGGCGTGGAATTCATTCCGGTGGCGCACTCGATTCCGGAATCCCATGCCCTTGCGATCCACACGGAAGCTGGAATTGTTGTGCATACCGGCGATTGGAAGATCGATCCGACGCCCATCATCGGCCCGCCGACCGACGAACGGCGCTTTCGCGAACTAGGCGACGAGGGCGTGCTGGCGCTGATCGGCGATTCGACCAACGCGGTGCGGGATGGGCGTTCGCCGTCTGAAATCGAAGTCGCCAAAACCATCGCGGAATTGGTGAAGGCCGCCAAGGGCCGAGTTGCGGTGACAACGTTTGCGTCCAACGTCGGACGGCTGCGCGCGGTGGCCGATGCCGCGCGTGAGGCAGGACGCGAGGTCGTGGTGGTCGGCCGTGCAATGGCGCGTGTGGTGCAAGTCGCGCGCGAGACCGGGCATATGGACGGCGTGCAGGATTTCCGTAGTGCCGAAGTCTATGGCCACCTTCCAGCGGACAAAGTGTTGGCGCTATGCACGGGCAGTCAGGGCGAACCCAGGGCGGCACTTGCCCGCATCGCCCGGGACGATCATCCGGAGGTCACGCTGAACGGTGGCGACACCGTGATCTTTTCCTCACGCACCATTCCCGGCAATGAGAAAGCCGTCGGCGCTATCATCAACGGGCTTGTGGCGCAGGGCATCAAGGTCATTACCGATCGCACCCGACTTGTTCATGTCTCTGGCCATCCACGCTGCGACGAGCTGCGGGACATGATTTCCTGGGTTCGCCCACGTCTGCTGATCCCGGTGCACGGCGAGGCTTTGCATCTCTCCGAGCATGCGCAGTTGGCGCGTGCTTCAGGCGTGCCGAAAGTTCTAATCTGCAAGAATGGCGATCTGGTCCGGCTTGGGCCAGGAGACCCAGGCATCATCGATGAATTGCCGTCAGGGCGGCTTTACAAGGATGGCGCCATCCTGGAGGATTCAAAGTCGCGCGCGGTCGTCGAGCGGCGGCGCATGGCATTTGCCGGCTGCGTGTTCGTGGCAATTGCTGTCACGGATAAAGGTGAACTGGTTGAGGACCCCGAAGTTGATCTCGTCGGAATACCGGAGAAGAACATGGCCGGCGAGGTACTCGACGACATCGTTTTCGACACGGTGGTCTCGACGGTGAAAGAGTTGCCGCGGACGCGGCGGCGCGATCCGGATGCGATGGCCGAGTCAGTGCGCCGCGCGGTGCGGGCAGCAGTCGCGGAAGAGTGGGGCAAGAAGCCGCTCTGCTATATTCACGTTCTGGTGATTTAGTGCAGTGGATTAGCGCCGCCCCTTGACGGTGTTTTCCCGGACGTGAAGGTGGATGTGGTGCAGGTGCCGAAACTAAATCCAACCATTGCATTGCGGGATGACATGCTGGGTAGGCTCAATCATGTGGCTATCGCCGTCAGAGATGCCGAAAAGGCGGCAAAGATTTACGGCGTCGCCTTCGGCGCGGAAATTTCTGCCGCGCTGCCGTTGCCCGAGCATGGGGTGATCACAGTGTTCGCGGTTCTGCCAAATACGAAGATCGAGTTCATTCAGCCGCTCGGCGAGACGTCTCCGATTGCGAAGTTTGTCGAGCGTAATGCGGATGGCGGTATTCACCATGTCTGCTATGAGGTTCCTGACATCGTCGCGACTCGTGATATTCTAATAGCAGAGGGCGCGCGCGTTCTCGGCGACGGCGAGCCCAAGATTGGTGCGCATGGCAAGCCGGTGCTTTTCTTCCATCCGAAAGACTTTTCCGGCGCGCTTGTCGAGATCGAGCAATCCTGATGGTTTCCGCAATTTTCTCCGGTGTTGCGATCTATTTTGTCTTCTGGTGGATAACGCTGTTTCTGATGCTGCCGTTCGGTGTGCGAAGCCAGCATGAAGACGGCGAGCATGCTCCGGGCACCGATCCCGGAGCCCCTGTGAGGGCGTTGATGCTGCGCAAAGTGATCTGGACCACGATTATTTCACTGACGCTCTATGGTATCGCGGCCTGGGCGTATTATTCAGGCCTGCTGAATGTGGCGCGGTTGTCGCGACTGATGGGTTTTTCGGATTAGCTTTCGCGAAGCACTGTGCGCGCTGTCCCAGCGCGGCGTCGGATACTGGTGCATTCAAGAGAAAGGCCGGGCCAGCGTTAGAATACGAAACCGCAGAGCGTTGTGGTCTTGTATTCGCTCGTACACCCGTCCGCCGACCTGTAGGATATCGGCTCGACACTCAACTCCGGCCATGGTAGCTCTCAACGCGAACGGCTGAGGGGATCATGCGACGGCGGCTGGGAAGGCTTCTTCCGATCGTCATGTTTGCGATGCTGGTGCAGATTTTCGCACCAATCGCCGCCTGCCGGGCGTTGAGCAACACGACGGGTGATCCGACTGCGGGCGCCATCTGTTCCCACGCCACTGACGGCAGCATTTCGCAAGACGGTCAGGCGGACCATCAAAAGGCAAGCGGCGCGTGCTGTACATTATGCTGCGTCGGCAGTAGCGCGACCCCGACTGCTGACCCGCAAGCCTCCATTGTCGAGGTCGAACGGATTGCCAACGCGGTCCGCTGGCGCGATCTGACCTTCGTCCTGCCGCCATCGGCGGTCGGCTCCAACGCGCAAGCGCGTGGCCCTCCCGTTATTTCCTGATCGGTGAATTTTGAACGATTGCTGCGATCTTGCAGCGATCCGAATCCGTTCGAACGCTCCGGGCGAATGTCCGGCATCAGGTAAATTATCATGTTCAATTGCCTTGCCTCCGTCGGAGGCAGCGAGCTTCGCCGTGTGCTCGCGACGTCCGTTGCGATCATGTTGCCTGCCGCGGCTTTCGCGCAATCCGGAGTAACGCTGCCGGCGGTAACAGTCATGGCGGCCCAGCCCGACAAACCTCAGTTGAAGCGCGCCATGCGAAGCACGCCGCGGTCAAATCAGGCCGTTCGTCATGCACAGACCCCTTCGCAGGCCGCTGCTCCGGCAGCCGTCCCCGGATCGTTGGCGGTCCCTAACCGCGCAGCAGGCGCTGCGGGAAATCCAACAGACGCCCGGCGGCGTCGCGCTAGTGACGGCCGATTCCTACAAGAACTCGACCGTCGCCAACACTATCAAGGACGTGCTGGAATACGTGCCCGGCGTGTTCGTCCAGCCGAAATGGGGCGACGACACCCGGCTGTCGATCCGAGGTTCGGGCTTGTCGCGTAACTTCCATCTACGTGGCGTGCAGCTCTATATGGACGGAATCCCGATCAACACGGCCGACGGCTATGGTGATTTCCAGGAAATCGATCCGACCGCCTATAAGTATGTCGAAGTCTTCAAGGGTGGCAATGCGCTGCGCTTCGGCGCCAATTCCCTCGGCGGCGCCATCAATTTTGTGACGCCGTCCGGCCGCGATCCCTTCATCAACGGCGTCAGCGTCGATGCCGGTGCTTTCGGCTTCCGGCGGCTGCAGGCCAAAGCCGGGGGCAACAACGGTCCGTGGGATGGCTTTATCACGGCTGCGACGCAGAGCAGCGATGGATTTCGCGATCACAGCTTCGGCCAGGCGACGCGCCTCAGCGGCAACGTCGGCTATCAATTCTCGCCGGATTTCGAGACGCGGTTTTATCTTAACGCCAACAGTGTGCGGCAACGCATCCCCGGCAGCGTCAGCAAGTTTTCGGCGCTGACGTCACCTGAGACCGCCGCTGGAACTCGGCGACTGGCAGCGAAATATCGATTCCGTGCGTATAGGTAACAAGACCACCATGCGGTTCGATAATACGACGGTGGAGTTCGGTGCGTTCGGGATCGATCGCCATCTGATGCACCCGATCTTCCAATGGCTTGATTATCACTATCAGGACTATGGCGCGTTCGTGCGAGCGGTCGATGACCGCGTGATCAATGGCTTCCGCAACCGGCTGGTGGCGGGCGTCAACGTGATCAATGGCCGGATCGACAATCAACAGTTCGCCAATCTCGCCGGCCAGAGGGGTGCGCTGCTGTGGTCGTCGATCGATCGCTCGAAGAACACTTCGGTCTATGCCGAGGATTCGTTCTATTTCCTGCCGAACGTCGCCGCGGTCGCGGGCACGCAGTTTCTTTACGCGACGCGCGACAGGCAAGACCGCCTCCTGAGCGACGGCGATCAATCGGGGCGGACGGAGTTCAGCCTGTGGAGCCCGAAAGGCGGGTTATTGTGGCAGATCGACCCGACCTGGCAGGCTTTTGCCAACATCTCGCGCAGCGCGGAGGTGCCGAGCTACGGCGAGAGTGCAATCGGTCCCGGGATCATTCCGACCATTCCTTTTACCAGCATTCGGCCGCAGCGCGCGACGACCTACGAGATCGGCACGCGCGCGGGGCGGCCTGACGCCACTTGGGAGCTGACGTACTACCGGGCGCAGATCGACAACGAACTGCTTTGTCTATTCAGCGCGTTCGGTAACTGCAACGTCACCAACGCTGATCGCACGATGCATCAGGGCATCGAGGCCGGCGCAGGCGCGGCGATCTTCCGCAATCTTTTCGTGCGCGGCGATCGGCCGGACCGGCTCTGGCTCAACATTGCCTATACCTTCAGCGATTTCCGTTTCAACAATGATCCGGTGTTCGGCAACAATCTGCTGCCTGGAGCGCCGCGCCACTTCGTCCGAGGCGAACTGCTCTACAAGCATCCGAACGGGTACTACATCGGTCCGAATATCGAATGGGTGCCGCAAGGCTATTATGTGGACAGCGCGAACACGCTGAGCACGGACGGCTATGCGATTTATGGACTGAAAACCGGTTTTGACGATGGCGGCAGGTATTCTGGCTACGTCGAGGCACGCAACATCGGCAACAAGGCCTACATCGCTTCCAGCTCGATCATCGATCGCGCTAACGCCAACTCACCATTGTTTGAACCTGGATTTGGGCGTGCGGTCTATGCTGGGTTCAAGGTGCGATGGTGAGCGCCTGTACGCGCACATCTGCATTTTTCGACCAGTGCTTATGATCGAACGGTCCTATTGTGACAGAACCAAAAGGAGAATGTGATGAAATCATGTTTGGCGCTTCGCGGCATCATCGGCGCCGTGGCGGTCGCTGCGCTTGGCCTGGTGATGCCGGTCCACGCTGAATCCGCCAGCGTCGGCGATCTGGTGATTTCTCAGCCCTGAACTCGTGCCACGGCGGGCGGCGCCAAGGTCGGTACCGGATATCTCACCATCGAGAACAAAGGTGCGGTTGCCGATAAACTTGTCGGCGGTTCGACCGATGCAGCCGGCAAGCTCGAAGTTCATCAAATGAGCATGAGCAACGGCGTGATGAAAATGCATCAGGTCGAGGGTGGCCTCACCGTCGAGCCGGGCAAGACGGTCAAGCTGGAGCCGGGCGGCTATCACCTGATGTTGGTCGATCTCAAGCATCCCTTCAAAAAGGGTGAAAAGGTGCCGGTGACGCTCGAATTCGAAAAGGCCGGCAACGTCGCGGTCACGCTCGATGTGGAAGGCATCGGCGCGCGAGCGCCGGGCGTGCCGGCCGGTGGAGCGATGATGAAAAAGATGCCGGATCATTCACAGGATGGAGGCGAGAAGTGACGCGCGCGTTAGGATCGTGGATAGGTTCGGCCGTTGCGGCGGCTGCCGCAATCATCTCGTGTAACGCAGCGCTGGCGCATGTCACGGTCCAGCCGGCGGATGCACCCGCGGACAGCTATGCACATCTCACCTTTACCGTGCCGCACGGCTGCAACGGCAGCGCGACCACAGCGCTGCGGATCAAGCTGCCGGAAGGCATTCTGTCGGCGAAGCCGCAGATGAAGACGGGCTGGAATGTCGAAATCAAGAGCAGAAAGCTCGAAACGCCGGCGCAAGGACCACACGGAAATACCATCACAGATGTCGTGGATGAGGTCGCCTGGCGTGGGGGTCCATTGCCGGACAGCCTCTATGATACGTTCGGTCTGGTCGTCCGACTTCCGGGCCAGGCGGGGCAGAACCTCTATTTTTCCGCCGTGCAGGAGTGCGAAGAGGGGGTCGAGCGCTGGATCGAAATCCCACAGGCCGGACAGGTCCCCGACGGACTGCACAAGCCTGCGCCGGTGGTTCGGCTGAAAGCCAAGCGCTGAGACTCATCGTCGGTGAGACGTTTCGCGAAGGTGGTGTGGTGCTGGCTGTTGATGACAGTGCTTTTGTCGTCGGCGGCTTGGGCCCACGCCAGCCTGATAGCCAGTGATCCCGCGGAAGGCGCTCTGTTGGCACGTTCGCCGGCGGCCCTGACGCTGACGTTCAACGAGCCCGTCGAGCCGCTGACGATCCGGATCGTTGATGAGAGCGGAGCGGCTGAGAGCGTCACGCGGATTCGCCGCGACGGCGCGCAGCTTATCCTCACGCCGGCGAAGCTGGACAACGGCGCGCACGTCATCAGCTGGCGTGTGGTTTCGGCCGATGGTCATCCGGTGGGCGGCTCCACGACATTTTGGATTGGCCAGCGTGGCGCGAATGCACCGCAAGCGATGCGCTCGGACGACGCGCTGCTTCGCGGCGCGATCTGGCTGACGCGGGTAACCGTCTATCTCGGCTTGTTCGTCGGCGTTGGCGGCGCGTTCTTCGTCGCATGGATGCAAGCACCGTCCGCGCCTGCCGTGCGCGTCATCGGTAACGTCATCGATCTGGTCGCATTGGGCAGTTTGGCAATTGGTGTAGGGCTGCGAGGGCTCGATGCCCTGGCGTTGCCGTTATCGTCGTTACCGGACCCGGAGGTGTGGATCGTAGGCGCTCACGGCTCGTTCGGGTTGTCGGCCGTGATCGCGGCCGCGGCCTTGCTGCTGGCCTCGCTATCGCATCGGGTCGGCGGGACCTGCGCCAGGGTGATGTCGCTCGGCGCTCTGTTGGGTGTCGGATTGGCGCTGGCGACGACCGGTCATGCTGCCACGGCTTCGCCGCGATGGCTCACCGCGCCCGCGGTGTTTGTGCACGGCATTGCTCTGGCATTCTGGGTCGGGTCGCTGGCTCCGCTCGCGCTGGCGATGCGCGGGCCTCGCCAGGCCGCGATTGAGGTCCTGAAGCGGTTTTCGTGGGTCATCCCCTTCGCTGTCGCAGCGCTGCTGGCGAGCGGGCTGCTGCTCGCCGTCGTGCAACTCGAGCGGCCGGACGCGTTGTGGACGACGAGCTATGGCCGCGTTCTCGCGATCAAGCTCATGCTGATAGCACTGCTGCTGGCGATAGCGCTCTGGAATCGGCTGTCTCTTACTCCGCAGGTCGGGGAGGGCCGGGACAAGTCTCGCCGTCTCATGCGACGGACGATCATTGCCGAACTGGTCCTGGTGGTCGGCATCCTCGGCGTCGTCGGACTTTGGCGTTTCACACCTCCGCCTCGCGCCCTTCTCGCCGCCCAACCCCTGTTTACGCACGTTCATACCGAACGCTTGATGGCGGACATTACCGGTGTCACGTGGCCGGTCCGGTCCTGTCAGTATTGCCATCCAGTTGCGGACACCGGACGAGCAGGTGCTTGCCGCCAAGGCCGTTTCCGTGACGCTGTCCAGTCAGGAGAACGGTGTCGAGGCCTCGATTGCTGAAGCGAGGTCCTCCGGCGAAGGACAATGGCAGGTTTCGATGGCGATCCCGGTCGCCGGGCGATGGACTCTCGCACTCGATGTGCTGATCTCGGATTTCGATCAATTTCATGCCGAGGCAGAGATTCAGATCCATTAGAGTCCGTTTCAACTGCGTTGAATCAAACTCTGCTTTATTCTTTCGACTGACTCCGAAAACGTGAAATTCCGTCGCTTTTGCGCGGCTTGTCGTCTTGCAGACCTTGTATTTTGCTGGCCGATCCGGTTTCACTGCTAGCGTCCGTGTCCCCAAGCGATTCCAGGCCTGCCCATGCGATTGTCGCGCTTCTTTTTGCCGATTCTGAAGGAGACCCCGAAGGAAGCCGAGATCGTCTCGCACCGGCTGATGCTGCGGGCGGGCATGATACGCCAGGAGGCGGCCGGCATTTATGCCTGGCTGCCACTGGGTCTTCGGGTGCTCAAGAAGATCGAGGCGATCGTGCGCGAGGAGCAGAACCGCGCCGGCGCGATCGAGCTATTGATGCCGACGCTGCAACTCGCGGATCTCTGGCGCGAGAGCGGGCGTTACGATGCCTATGGGCCGGAGATGTTGCGGATTCAGGATCGCCACAAGCGCGAGCTGCTGTTCGGTCCGACCAACGAGGAAATGATCACCGAGATCTTCCGCGGCTATATTCGTTCCTATAAAAGCCTGCCGCTCAACCTCTACCATATCCAGTGGAAGTTCCGTGACGAGCAGCGTCCCCGTTTTGGCGTCATGCGCGGCCGCGAATTCCTTATGAAGGATGCCTATTCCTTCGATATCGATGAAGCTGGCGCGCGGCGATCCTACAACAGGATGTTCGTCGCTTACTTGCGCACATTCGCGCGCATGGGATTGAAGGCGATTCCGATGCGGGCGGAAACCGGCCCGATCGGGGGCGATCTCAGTCATGAATTCATCGTTCTCGCCGAGACCGGAGAATCCGGCGTCTATATCGACAAGGATGTTCTCGATCTTCCGGTACCTGACATGGATGTGGATTACGATGGCGATCTGACGCCGATCGTCAAGCAATGGACCACAGCCTATGCCGCGACAGAGGACGTTCATGATGGGTCGCGCTATGAGCGCGAGGTTTCGGAAGAGAGACGCGTTCATACCCGCGGCATTGAGGTCGGCCAGATCTTCTATTTCGGCACCAAGTATTCCAACTCGATGAAGGCACTGGTGGCTGGCCCCGACGGCATTGAACAGCCGATCCATGGCGGCTCCTATGGAGTGGGGGTCTCTCGTCTCGTCGGCGCGATCATCGAGGCCTGTCATGATGAGACGGGCATCAAATGGCCGGACGCCGTGGCGCCGTTCGCGGTGGCGATCCTGAATCTGAAACAAGGCGCCAGTGATACTGATGCGGCATGTGAACGGATCTATCGCGAACTCTCCGCCAGGGGAGTTGACGTGCTTTACGATGACACCGACCAGCGGGCAGGCGCGAAGTTCGCAACCGCCGACCTGATCGGCATTCCCTGGCAGGTGATGGTAGGTCCCAAGGGGCTCGCCGAAGGCAAGGTCGAGATCAAGCGACGGAGCGACGGGACGCGAGAGCATGTTGCGTTGGAGGATGCGATTGCGCGGTTGATGATGTAGCGATTATCCACCGCGCGCGGCATTCAATGCCATTCCGGCCACAATTGGCCGCGAATCATGGGATTATCGAAAGATGGATGAGACCATGAACGAGACGCTCCGAACCAAGCCGTTTGCCGCCTTTGAATGGATGCTGTCCGGGCGCTACCTGCGAGCGCGGCGGAAGGAAGGGTTCATCTCCGTCATAGCCGGCTTCTCGTTCCTCGGCATCATGCTCGGCGTGGCCACGCTGATTATCGTGATGGCCGTCATGAATGGCTTTCGCACGGAACTGCTTAGCAAGATCCTTGGCCTGAACGGGCACCTTTTGGTTCAGCCGCTGGAGTCGCCACTCACCGACTGGAAGGACGTTGCGGACCGTGTCAGTCAAGTGCAGGGGATACGGCTTGCCGCGCCTGTCGTCGACGGTCAGGCGCTCGCGTCTTCGCCGTATAATGCCGCCGGTGTTTTCGTCCGGGGCATCCGGGCTAATGACCTCAATAATCTCACCTCCATCGCCCAGAATATCAAACAGGGTACGCTCGACGGGTTCGACGACGGACAAGGCGTGGCCATCGGCCGGCGTCTTGCCGATCAGCTCTCGCTGCACGCAGGCGACAGCGTGACGCTGGTCGCACCGCGCGGGGCCGTAACTCCGATGGGCACGACTCCGCGCATCAAGCCCTACAAGATCGCGGCGGTGTTCGAGATCGGGATGTCCGAATACGATTCCACCTTCGTGTTCATGCCGTTGGCGGAAGCGCAGGCTTATTTCAATCGCGCCAATGATGTCACCGCGATTGAAGTCTATACGGACAATCCGGACAAGATTGATGACTTCCGCAAATCGGTAACGGAATCCGCGGGCCGGCCGGTGTTTTTGGTCGACTGGCGGCAACGGAATTCGACGTTTTTCAATGCGCTCCAGGTCGAACGCAATGTGATGTTTCTGATCCTGACGCTGATTGTCCTGGTCGCGGCGCTGAATATCGTTTCAGGGCTGATCATGCTGGTCAAGGACAAGGGGAGCGATATCGCCATTTTGCGCACCATGGGGGCTTCTCAGGGAGCGATCATGCGCATCTTCCTGATCACGGGGGCGGCAATCGGCGTGGTCGGCACGCTTACCGGCTTTGTGGTGGGGCTCGTGATCTGTCTCAATATCGAGTCGATCCGCGAATTTCTCTCATGGCTTACCAGCACGGAGCTGTTCTCACCTGAGCTTTACTTCCTGTCCAAACTGCCGGCCGAAATCGATGTTCGGGAGACCAGCGCCGTTGTGATCATGGCGCTGACGCTGTCGTTTCTCGCGACTCTTTATCCGTCATGGCGCGCGGCGCGGCTCGATCCCGTCGATGCCCTGCGGTACGAGTGAGCCCGACATGGAGCAAGAGACGAAGGAAGTACCGGTTGTTTATCTTCACGATATCAGGCGTCAATATACGCAGGGTGAAACGAGACTGACCATTCTGGACAGCACGAAGCTTGCCTTGTGGGCGGGCCAGTCCGTTGCGCTGGTGGCCCCGTCGGGATCGGGCAAGTCAACCCTGCTGCATATTGCCGGGCTGCTCGAAAGTCCTGATGCAGGGGAGGTCTATATCGGGGGAACTGCGACGTCCGGCCTCTCGGATGTGGAGCGTACGCAGATAAGGCGCACCGATATCGGGTTCGTCTATCAGTCGCACCGTCTTCTTCCGGAGTTCACCGCGCTCGAAAACGTTATGCTGCCGCAGATGATCCGCGGTCTCAAACGCGCAGAGACGGTCAAGCGCGCACACGAAATTCTCGCCTATCTCGGGCTCGAGGACCGCGTCACCCATCGTCCGGCAGAGTTATCCGGCGGAGAACAGCAGCGGGTTGCGATCGCACGAGCCGTTGCCAACGCGCCGCGGGTGCTGTTTGCGGATGAACCGACCGGCAACCTCGATCCCCAAACAGCAGATCATGTGTTCAATGCACTGATGCAGCTTGTGAAAGCGACTCAGGTGGCAATGCTGATCGCGACGCACAACTTGAAACTCGCAGATCGGATGGACCGGCGAGTATCGCTTGAGAACGGTCACGTCGTCGAACTGGACTGAGGGGGATTTGGCCCGACGGCGCCGACTTTCGTCTCAATCATTGGTAGTGGTGTCGTCGTCGTGGCCGCCTCCGATCATCCGGCGTGCCGGCGAAATAGGGGTTCTCCATGCATTGGGCGTACAAGCCCCTTGTTGACGCCCTACATTGCTCCATTGTTTCAAAGCGGCAGTCACTCATCGTGACCGGTGAATAGAGCATCTGGCAGACCGGATAGCGGTGGTCCCAGGCCTGGGCGTGAGCCGTGGCGCACGAGAAAATCAGAGCCAGAGCGATGAAGGTTCCGCGCATCAAATGAGTCCTGAATGAATGAACTGATAAGCACTTTCGCTTTTTGGCCGCGTATCAAGTTATCAAGTCGCAAAGCTTGCAGGTGGGCGTGTGACTGCCCCGCATATTGATATATATCCTCGCCTGAAGTAGTTCCATCTCGCTAAACGCAAAACTTCAAAAGTTCGGTGTCAGGCTAACCAATCCTCGAACTTTCGAGGTCCTGTGACAAGCATTGAGGTGGCCTGCGGCATGACCGGCTCACACTATCTCGACCTCGCCCGCGAGAAGCTGATTGTCGCTCTCGATTACTGGAATATCGAGGATGCAAGGAAGCTCGTTCGGGAGCTGGACGACGAAGTCTCCTTTTACAAGGTCGGTTTAGGGCTGCAACTCGTCGGCGGAAACGAATTTGCCAGGGAACTCATTGCGGAGGGCAAGCGGGTTTTCCTAGATTACAAGTATTACGACATCGCAGAGACCGTTCAACGCGCGGTCGCCCAGGCAGCCGAGTTGAAGATCACCTTCCTGACCGTGCATGGTGTTGCGAGCATCATGAAAGCTGCCGTCGCTGGTCGCGGCAACTCCGACATGAAGGTTCTCGGCGTCACTGTGCTCACAAGCATGGATGCCGAGGATATCAAGGAAATGGGATTCGAGTGCAGCGTCGAAGACCTGGTCGTTGCACGCGCGAAGAGGGCGCTTGAGGTTGGAGTCGATGGCGTCATCGCGTCGGCCTTGGAAGTCGCCGAGCTTCGCAAGCAGACCAGCAACAAGCTGATGATCGTGTCGCCTGGTATCCGCCCGAGCGGCGGCGCCAAGCATGATCAGAAGCGGGTGGCCACACCGTTTGAAGCCATGCGTGCGGGGGCGGATTATCTGGTGTTGGGCAGGCCGATCTACGCCGCGGATAATCCAAAAGCCGCCGCGCAAGCGATCATTCAGGAAATGGCGGATGCGTTGCGCCCGGATTAAGGCTTATCTCACGAAAGGCTTAGGAATCCTGACCCGGTTTTTCCCGTTCGGCGGTAACCACGCGAGATACGGCAGGTCATTTCTTCTCAACTAAGCCGTGCCTGAACCTTTGGTAGTTTGTCTCTTCGCGGCGAACGAAACGACTTGCGGAGTGGACCAAGGAGCGCTATCGGCCCCTTATGGCTCAAAAACTCAAACCTGGCGTGCGAAGTCGCGACGGCGGTGAATATACCTGTTCTGGTTGCGGCGCCGTCTACGCAGTGACGGTCTACACTAGTCCGTTTAAGGACACGGGGCATGCGGATTGTGACGTCTGTAGCCTACCCATCAAAAGCTGGAACCACGCAACGGCGTGGTGGTCGTACAAATTGACCAAGCGGCCACGCAAGTGATCGTGGTCGGCAAAACCACGCGCTATTAACCAAGGGATTTGTTCCAAGGTCGTCCTTACTTGACTTTTAGAACATAAAGAGAACAAAGTTCTTATTATGTTCTGGTCAGAGGAGGGCCTAACCATGTTGAGAATGTTTGTGGAGGAGGCGTCGGCGCTGGCGTCGATCGTGCTGTTCGTTGGAATGGTTGCCGTCTGGGCGCAGCTTATTCCTCAACTTTCGTGAACGAGGTCCGGCGGACTGGCGAAAGTGAGAACAGCCGCGTGGGTGTGGGGGTTTCGAATGGACTCACCAGGTGCAAGCCCTCACCATTCATTCGCCGCGGGTCGACCTGTGCCGATTCGCCCCGATGATTGCTCAAGCCATGATCCAAAAAACCGTCGCAGCTAACGCAGGTTTCATTCACCTGCATGTCCATTCGGCCTATTCGTTGTTGAAGGGCTCGATCAAGATCCAGAAGCTGGCGGAGCTCGCCAGGGCGGATCACCAACCGGCATTGGCGCTCACTGATACCGACAATATGTTCGGTGCGCTGGAATTCTCCGACAAGGTCGCGGGCCAGGGCATTCAGCCGATCGTCGGCTGTGAACTGGCAGTGGATTTCGGAGATCAGGACGCCAATGCCCGGAATGCGCTTCCATTCGCCCGAATCGTCCTGCTAGCAACGCGCGAGGCCGGTTATCGTAACTTGATGAGACTGAACTCTCGAGCGTTCCTCGAAACGCCGGTGCATTACAGCCCGCACATCAGTTGGGAGTGGCTTCGGGATGAGAACGAAGGTTTGATCGCCTTGACCGGCGGGCCGGAGGGCCCTGTGGCGTTGGCGTTCAACGCCGATCATTCAGCGCTTGCGATTGCCCGCTGCGATCAACTCGCCAGGATTTTCGGCGACCGGCTCTACGTGGAGTTGCAGCGTCATGGCCTGGACAAGGAACGGCGAGTCGAAGGTGCGCTGATCGATCTCGCTTATGCGAAGGGTCTTCCGCTGGTTGCAACCAACGAGCCGTATTTTGCCACCTCCGATGATTATGAAGCCCATGACGCCTTGCTGTGTATCGCCGGCGGCCGCCTGGTTGCGGAGACCGAACGTGATCAATTGACTCCCGAACATCGCTTCAAAACCCGCGCGGAAATGGCTGTCCTGTTTGCCGACATCCCCGAAGCGTTGTCGTCCACGGTTGAAATCGCAGAACGTTGTGCGTTCCGGCCCATGACACGCAAGCCGATCCTTCCGCACTTTACGGTGGCCTCCGACGCCGCCGCGGCGGATAGGAAAAACGATGAAGCCGCTGAATTGCGGCGGCAGGCTGAAGAGGGGCTTGCGAAGCGGCTGGCGGTGCACGGCGTCTCGACTGGAATGACGGAGAACGACTACGACGCGCGCCTTGGTTTTGAACTCGACGTCATCACTCGCATGAATTATGCGGGCTACTTCCTGATCGTTGCGGACTTCATCAAGTACGCCAAGTCCGAGGGAATTCCGGTCGGGCCCGGGCGCGGTTCCGGCGCCGGCTCATTGGTAGCCTATGCGCTCACTATCACTGATCTCGATCCGATCCGGTTCGGCCTGCTCTTCGAGCGTTTCCTCAATCCCGAACGCGTATCGATGCCGGACTTCGATATCGATTTCTGCCAGGAACGGCGCGGAGAAGTCATCGATTACGTGCAGAAGCGCTACGGTCGCGATCAGGTCGCGCAAATTATCACCTTTGGCACGCTACAGGCGCGCGGCGTGCTGCGCGACGTCGGCCGCGTCCTGCAGATGCCTTACGGTCAGGTGGATAAGCTGACCAAGCTGGTGCCGCAAAATCCCGCAGCGCCGGTCTCGTTGAAGCAGGCGATCGAAGGGGAGCCGAAGCTTCAAGCGTTTCGCGATGAGGATCCTGTGGTGGCGCGCGCGTTCGATATCGCCCAGCGCCTCGAGGGGCTGACACGTCACGCCTCGACCCATGCGGCGGGCATCGTGATCGGCGATCGCCCCTTGAGCGAACTCGTGCCGCTGTATCGCGATCCAAAGTCTGACATGCCGGTGACTCAGTTCAATATGAAGTGGGTGGAGCCGGCAGGCCTCGTGAAGTTCGACTTTCTCGGCCTGAAGACGCTGACCGTTCTTGACGTTGCGGTGAAGTTGCTAAAGCAGCGCAATATCCACGTCGATCTCGCTACACTGCCGCTCGATGATGCACCCAGCTACCAGATGCTGGCGCAAGGCGACGTGGTCGGCGTGTTTCAGGTTGAAAGCCAGGGTATGCGGCGAGCGCTGGTGGACATGCGCCCGGACCGTTTCGAGGACATCATCGCGCTGGTCGCGCTGTATCGGCCGGGGCCGATGGCAAATATTCCGACCTATTGCGCGCGCAAGCATGGCGAGGAAGAGGCGGAATTTCTTCATCCAATGCTTGAGCCGATCCTGAAGGAAACCTTCGGCGTCATCATCTATCAGGAACAGGTGATGCAGATCGCCCAAGTTATGGCCGGCTACTCGCTCGGAGACGCCGACCTGTTGCGGCGGGCGATGGGCAAGAAAATCCGCGCGGAAATGGAAAAGCAACGCGCGATCTTCGTTGCCGGCTCCGTAAAAAGCGGCGTTCCCAAAGGCCAAGCGGAAACGATCTTTGAGCTGCTGGCGAAATTCGCTGATTACGGCTTTAACAAAAGCCATGCGGCGGCCTATGCGCTCGTCTCCTATCAGACGGCGTATATGAAAGCGCATTTCCCCGTCGAGTTTCTGGCGGCGTCAATGACGCTCGATATGAGCAACACCGACAAGCTTTCGGAATTTCGCGCGGAAGCCCACCGCCTGGGCATCAAGGTTGAAGCGCCGTCGATCAACCGTTCTGGCGCGACCTTCGAGGTGAACGAAGGCGTCATCTGTTATGCGCTGGCCGCGCTGAAAGGGGTTGGCGCGCACGCGGTCGAGCTGATCGTCGAAGCCCGCAAGAGCGGCTTTTTCACCTCGCTGCCCGACTTCGCCGCAAGGGTGCCGCCACGCGCCATCAACAAGCGCGTGATCGAAAGCCTCGCAGCCGCCGGAGCGTTCGATGCGCTCGAGCCCAACCGCGCCCGCGTGTTCGCCGGCGCCGAGGCGATCCTTGCCGCGTGCCAGCGCAGTAACGAGGCAACGATGCTCGGCCAGAATGACATGTTCGGCGGCATGGCGGACGCGCCCGACATCATGCTGCCTCGGGCGGAGGCTTGGCTGCCTGCTGATCGGCTGAGGCGCGAATATGAGGCGGTTGGATTTTTCCTCTCGGGACATCCGCTCGATGACTATGCGACAGCGCTAAAGCGGCTGCGCGTCCAGTCCTGGATCGAATTTTCCCGCGCGGTGAAGGCTGGTGCGACCGCCGGCAAGGTAGCCGCGACGGTGCTTTCGCGGACGGAGCGGCGAACCAAGACCGGTAATAAGATGGGCATCATCGGCCTGTCCGATCCGACCGGCCATTTCGAGGCGGTGCTGTTTTCAGAAGGTCTGGCGCTATTTCGGGACGTACTAGAGCCAGGAGCAGCAGTGCTGTTGCAACTCGACGCGGAGTTGCAGGGAGAGGATGTGCGGGCGCGGGTGTCCCGTGCCGAGCCGCTCGACGATGCCGCGGCCAAGACACAGAAGGGTCTGCGGATTTTCCTGCGCGATTCCAAACCGCTCGAGTTGATCGAAAGGCGTCTCTTGGCAAACGAAACCGGTGACCCGGCCGGGGCCGCCGGAGTTCCAGCGTCAAGGCAAGCCGGCGACGGCGATGTCTCGCTGGTGATGTTGCTGGACCTTGAAACGGAGGTGGAGATAAAGCTTCCGGGCCGCTTTCGGGTTTCGCCTCAGATCGCCGGCGCGATCAAGGCGGTGTCGGGGGTCGTGGACGTTCAGGCTGTCTGACCGGCCCGGGCAGCGCAGCCGGCGGGGTCGGATTGCCTTGCGTATAGCGGGTACCCTCGCTATACAGGCCGCATCTCACACGGAAACATGGCCTAAAAGGCCGTCCGGTGGCTGCCGGACCGCATTCCTTTTGGTTTGACGGTTCGGTCTGCTCACACGTTTCCGGAGGAACCAACCGGAGAATTTTAACCATGGCGCTACCTGAATTCACCATGCGTCAGCTGCTTGAGGCTGGCGTTCATTTCGGCCACCAATCGCACCGCTGGAATCCGAAGATGGCGGAGTACATTTTCGGTGCGCGTAACAACATCCATATCATCGACCTCGCGCAGACCGTGCCCATGCTGCACCGCGCGTTGCAGGCCGTCAGCGATACCGTCGCCAAGGGCGGCCGCATCCTGTTCGTCGGCACCAAGAGGCAGGCGCAGGACGGCGTCGCCGAGTCGGCGAAGCGCTCGGCGCAGTATTTCGTCAACTCGCGATGGCTGGGCGGCACGCTGACCAACTGGAAAACGATTTCCGGTTCGATCAAGCGGTTGCGCCATCTCGACGAGGTGCTCAATTCCGGCGATGCCAATGCCTACACCAAGAAGGAACGGCTGACGCTACAGCGCGAGCGCGACAAGCTCGATCGTTCGCTCGGCGGTATCAAGGACATGGGCGGTCTCCCCGATTTGATCTTCGTGATCGATACCAACAAGGAAGACATCGCGATCCAGGAAGCCCAGCGGCTGAACATTCCGGTCGCGGCGATCGTGGACACCAACTGCGATCCGAAAGGCATCACGTATATCGTGCCCGGCAACGACGATGCGGGCCGCGCCATCAGCCTGTATTGCGACCTCATTGCCCGTGCGGCAATCGACGGCATTTCGCGGGCTCAGGGTGATTCCGGCATCGACGTCGGCGCCTCGGTTGCGCCGGTGCAGGAACAGCTTCCGGATGCCGCGCAGCCTGCCGGCTTCCAGGGGCTCGCCGGGCCGCGAGGCGTCGCCGACGATCTCAAGAAGCTCACGGGCGTCTCAGGGGCGATAGAGAAAAAATTCAACGATCTCGGCATCTTTCACTATTGGCAGCTTGCCGAGCTCGATCACGATACCGCGCACAGGATTGGCGAAGAAGTTGGCCTTCCAAGCCGGGCCGACGGCTGGGTTGCCCAGGCTAAGGCAATGACCGCCGAGGCCGAATAACGTGACGCGCGGGCGGTGTTGCGGCCGGCCGCTTCACACCTGATTTTCTGACTTGATCCCTGAATAGAGGTGGCGGGGGCAGTAAGCCGTACCGCAATCTCCCGACAGGCAAAGGACATTACAGCAATGGCGACAATCACCGCGGCGATGGTCAAGGAGCTGCGCGAAACCACTGGCGTCGGCATGATGGATTGCAAGCAGGCGTTGACCGAAAACAACGGTGACATGCAGGCTGCGATTGACTGGCTGCGCAAGAAGGGACTTTCCAAGGCTGCCAAAAAGGCGGGGCGTGTGGCAGCCGAGGGCCTGATCGGCGTCGTCACCAGCGGCAACAAGGGTGTCGTCGTTGAAGTCAATTCGGAAACCGACTTCGTTGCGCGCAATGAGCAGTTTCAAGGATTGGTCAAAATGGTGGCGCAGGTCGCCCTTAGCGTCGGTGCCAATGTCGAGGTGATCAAGGCCGCCAAGGTTGGTAGCGCCACCGTGGAGACGGCGATCTCGGATGCCATCGCTACCATCGGCGAGAACATGACGTTGCGTCGCGCGGATTCGCTGGAGGTCGCCAAGGGGGTCGTCGCGAGCTATGTCCACAATGCCGTGATCGACGGTGCAGGCAAATTGGGGGTGATCGTCGCGCTTGAGTCCGCCGGCAATGCCGACGAGCTCGCAGCGCTTGGCCGCCAGATTGCGATGCATGTCGCGTCCACGAATCCGCTGGCCATCGATCCCTCGGGAGTTGACCCGGATGTCGTCAAGCGCGAGAAGGACGTCCTCGCTGACAAGTTTCGGCAACAAGGCAAGCCGGAAGCGATGATCGAGAAGATCACCGAGTCCGGCCTGAAGACCTTTTTCAAGGAACAGACGCTGCTGGAACAGCCGTTTATCTTCGACGACAAGAAGAGTGTTGGCCAGGCGCTCAAGGAAGCCGAGGGCAGGGTTGGGGCGCCCGTGAAGATTACGGGCTTTGTGCGCTATGCTCTTGGTGAGGGAATCGAGAAGGCCGATTCCGATTTTGCGGCCGAGGTTGCTGCGGCGGCCGGACAGGGCTGACGCCGGATCTAAGGCGGGACAGTCTGAACTCGCGACGGAGCTAACGCATCATGAATCAGCCGGCCTACCGTCGTGTTGTCGTGAAGCTGTCGGGGGAATATCTGGCGGGTTCGCAATCTTTCGGCATCGATCAGCCCACCATCGATCGTATCGCCGGCGATCTGGCCGCGGCCCGCGCGCTGGGAGCTGAAATCGCGGTCGTTGTCGGCGGAGGAAATATATTCCGGGGCGTCGAGGTATCGTCCCGCGGCGTCTCGCGTCCGACCGGCGATACGATGGGAATGCTTGCAACCGTCATGAATTGCCTTGCGCTCGAGGCCGCCCTCGAACGCCGCGGGCAGTCGGCGCGCGCGCTCTCTTCGTTTGTAATGCCCGAAGTTTGTGAGCTCTTCACCCGCCGTGCGGCGCACAAATATCTTGCAGAGAACCGAATTGTTTTGCTTGCGGGCGGAACCGGCAATCCTTATTTCACGACCGATACGACGGCGGTGCTTCGTGCCGCCGAGATCGGCGCGCAAGCCGTGCTCAAGGCGACCAACGTGGATGGCGTATATAGTGCCGATCCGAAGAAGGACCCGTCGGCGAAACGGTTCGAACGGTTAAGTCACTCGCAGGCGCTCGAAGGCGGCTATAAGGTCATGGATGCGACGGCTTTCGCGCTTGCTCGCGAGACTTCGCTGCCTATCATTGTGTTCTCGATCGCCGAACCGGATTCTATCGGCGCTATCCTGAGGGGGACCGGCCGCGGGACGATCGTCGCAAGTTGATCCGTGGCGTCGGATCGGATGTAGTTCAGGCAAGTTCCAGATGGAGGGCACATGGCGTCGGAAAACTTCGATATCGGCGACTTGAAGCGGCGAATGCAGGGAGCGATACAGTCCCTCAAACATGAACTGGGAGGCTTGCGCACCGGTCGGGCGTCGCCGTCAATGCTCGACCCGGTGCAAGTCGATGCCTATGGCAGCCACATGCCGTTGAATCAGGTTGCAACGATCAGTGTCCCCGAGCCGCGCCTGCTGTCGGTACAGGTATGGGACAGATCGATGGTGAAGGCTGTCGAGAAGGCGATCGTCGATTCTAACCTCGGACTGAGCCCGGCTACCGAGGGACAGGTATTGCGACTGCGTATCCCCGAACTTAACGAAGAGCGGCGCAAGGAATTGGTAAAGGTCGCGCACAAATATGCGGAGGCGGCCAAGGTGGCGGCTCGTCATGTGCGCCGCGATGGCTTGGATACGCTCAAGAAGCTCGAAAAGAATCACGAGATTTCAGAGGACGACGAGAAGCGCCTGGCGAACGATGTTCAGAAGGCTACGGACGGCGTAATCTCCGAAATCGATCAGTTGCTGGCGGGCAAGGAAAAGGAAATCCTTACCGTTTAGCAGGATTGGACTGGCCTGATGTCGAATGCTGTTGCGCCTGCAATCGAGGGATCGGACCAATCCGATACACCGTTGCACGTTGCGATCATCATGGATGGCAACGGCCGATGGGCGGCCGCTCGAGGATTGCCGCGCGCGGAGGGGCATCGCCGCGGCGTCGAGGCGTTGAGGCGCGTGGTCCGTGCTGCAAGCGAATTGAACATCCTTTATCTGACCATTTTTTCATTCAGCTCCGAGAACTGGTCGCGGCCTCCGAGCGAGATCGGCGATCTCTTCGGCTTGCTGCGAAGGTTCGTCCGTAATGATCTGGCAACGCTGCACCGCGACGGAGTGCGGGTGCGAGTTATCGGCGAGCGTGCCGGGTTGGAGCCGGATATCTGCGCCCTGCTGACAGAGGCTGAAGACCTGACGAAGAACAACAACCGGCTTAATCTTGTCGTTGCATTCAACTATGGCTCGCGACAGGAAATCGCGAAAGCCGCCCAGCGTCTTGCTCGTGAAGTCGCTGACGGCAAGCGCGACCCGGCCACGGTCGACGCCGATACGCTGGGTCGATATCTCGACGCTCCGGACATTCCCGATCCTGACTTGATCATTCGCACGAGCGGCGAGCAGCGGCTGTCGAATTTCCTGATGTGGCAAGCGGCTTACAGTGAGTTTGTTTTTGTCCCGATTCACTGGCCGGATTTCGATAGAACGGCGCTCGAAGGCGCGATCGCCGAATATGCCAGACGCGAACGACGCTTCGGCGGGCTGGCTGCGAAAGCCGGATCGTGATCATAGCTTTTCGAACGAAATGGTTATCGGTCGCGTGAAGAAGCGCGCCAATCAAAGTCATAGAGTCCGCCTGATCCATCAGAAGCGGAAAGATTCTAGAACTATAAAATGTTAGTTTGCCTTTGATTCCGAAGTTCGTATCAAAGGTTGCTAGCTACGGACATTCGAACTTGGACTCGGGACATTAGCGTGAATCAGGATCAACTCGCGCCGGTTGCTGCAAGCGGATCGCGAAATCTCCGGACGCGTATCATTGCGGCATTGGTGCTTGCGCCAGCTGCGATTGCGATCGCATGGGCTGGCGGACCGCTATGGATAGGTCTTGTGACCCTCGCGGCCATCGGCATGTACGTCGAATGGCTGACGATCGTCGGCACCGCGCAGGAAAGGCGGACGGTTGCCGCAGGGATCGCAGCCCTCGTTGTCTCCAGTCTGTGCCTGGCGCTCGGATACGGCGCATTTTCGCTGGTTGTTCTCCTGATCGGCGCCGCGGCGGTCGCAGCGATGTCGCAACAGTTGCGGCTCTGGTCAGTCGCTGGATTCTGTTATGCGGCGGCTGCCGCATTTGCGGCGGTTCAGGTTCGCCTCGATGGCAAATACGGATTTGTCGCGTTGATGTTTGTGCTTCTGGTGGTGTGGGTGACGGACATCGGGGGATATTTCGCCGGCCGCGGAATCGGCGGACCCAAATTGTGGCCTCGCGTCAGTCCGAAGAAGACATGGGCGGGTGCGGCAGGCGGTTTCGTCGCGAGCCTTGCAGTTGCCGCCGGATTTTCGGCTTTTGGTTTTGGAAATCTGACGTCTTTGCTTTTCCTTGGGGCGGTTCTGTCAATCGTGTCGCAATCGGGCGATTTGTTTGAATCTGCGGTCAAAAGGCGATTCGGGGTCAAGGATTCCAGTCAGATCATTCCCGGTCACGGCGGCTTGCTCGATCGTCTCGACGGCTTTGTCGCGGCGATCGTGTTCGCCATGTTTTTCGGATTTCTGCTTGGCGATGCCAATGGCATCGGTCACGCTCTTATGGGTTGGTGAGGTATGAGTGCTGTTCCGTTGAAAAACGACAAGCCGGTTGAGGCTGGCGTCAGGACCGTGACGGTTCTGGGAGCGACCGGATCGATCGGCGACAGCACCATGGATTTGTTGCGCGGCGCGCCCGGCCGCTATCGGGTCGAGGCCCTAACCGCGAACTCCAATGTTGAAGGCCTTGCCAAGCTGGCGCGCGAATTCGACGCGCGGTTTGTGGCGGTCGCGGATACCGCTCGCTTTGGCGAATTAAAGGATGCGCTTGCTGGTAGCGGTATCGAGTGTGGTGTCGGCGAAAGCGCGATCATCGAGGCCGCTTCGCGTCCAGCCGACTGGCTGATGGCCGCGGTGAGCGGCGCGGCTGGACTGAAGCCCGCGCTTGCAGCCGTCGATCGAGGGACGACGATTGCGCTTGCGAACAAGGAATGCCTGGTCTGCGCCGGCGATTTCTTCATGCAGCGCGCCGCGAAGGCGGGAGCTTGCATCCTGCCAGCGGACTCCGAACACAATGCCCTGTTTCAGGCTCTGAGTTCGGGAAATCGCGATGAACTCACGCGCGTCATCATCACCGCGTCAGGAGGACCGTTTCGCACCTGGGCGGCGGCTGACATCGAGAAAGCGACGTTGGCGCAGGCATTGAAGCACCCGAACTGGAGCATGGGACAGAAGATCACCATCGATTTCAGCGTCGATGATGAACAAGGGGCTCGAAGTCATTGAGGCCGCCTGCCTGTTTGCGCTGACGTCGGACGAGATCGACGTCCTGGTTCACCCGCAATCGATCGTCCACGGCATGGTCGAGTTCTCAGACCGATCCGTCGTCGCTCAACTTGGCACCCCCGACATGCGGACGCCGATCGCACATTGCCTCGGTTGGCCGGAACGCATTGCGGGACCGGCGGCGAAGCTCGATCTCGCTAAAATCGGACAACTGACTTTCGAGGCGCCGGATTTCGCCCGTTTCCCCGCTTTGCGGCTCGCTTATGATGCGCTGCGGACCGGAAATGGCGCAACCACGGTCTACAACGCCGCAAACGAGATTGCCGTTGCGGCGTTCATCGCTGAGAAGATCAGGTTCGGCGCCATCGCACGCCTGGTCGAAGCCACCCTGAATGGCTGGGTCCGGGCAGGAAATCTCGCGCCCTTGACCTCGGCTGATGACGCCATCGTCGTTGACCATAACGCGCGAAATATGGCTGCTTCACTATTGCCTCAAATTGCCGCAAAGGCATCTTAGGCGTGGACGGGAACAGGGCCACCGGCACTGGGCGAGGGAAACGGAATGGCCGATTTTTTTCTTAATAGTTTCAATATGTTAAGCTTAGGTTTGATTGGCTACATCGTTCCGTTCCTGTTTGTCCTCACCATCGTTGTTTTTTTTCACGAACTTGGCCACTTTCTCGTTGCGCGCTGGGCGGGCGTGAAGGTGCTGACGTTTTCCGTGGGCTTCGGACCCGAGCTGGCGGGCTTCAACGACAGGCACGGAACGCGCTGGAAGCTCTCCGCGATTCCCCTGGGCGGATACGTCAGGTTCTTTGGCGATGATTTCGAAGCCAGCAATCCCTCGAACGCAACCCTTGCCTCCATGACGGCGGAGGAGCGCGAGAGCAGCTTTCATCACAAGAAGGTTGGTCCGCGCGCCGCGATCGTTGCTGCCGGCCCCATCGCCAACTTCATCCTCGCGATTGTTATTTTCGCTAGCCTGTTGATGTTTCTGGGTAAGCCCAGCACGACAGCTCGCGTAGACGGGATACAGGCCGGCAGCGCCGCTGAAGCCGCCGGTTTCAAGGCCGGCGATATCGTGACCGCGATCAATGGCGGCAAGATCGACAGCTTTTCTGACATGCAGCGGATCGTCGGTACCAGTGCCGGCGAGACGCTGACATTCGCAGTGAAGCGAGGCGATTCTATCGTTGATCTCAAAGGAGTGCCGGAGCTCAAGGAGATCAAGGACCGGTTCGGAAACATTTACCGGATCGGCGTTCTCGGAATCACGCGCGCGATGTCGCCAGGAGACGTCACCAGGGAATATGTGAACCCTGCGGTGGCACTATGGTTGGGAGTTAAGGAAACATGGTTCGTGGTCGACCGCACGATGGCTTATATCGGTGGGATTTTCACCGGACGCGAGGCCGCCGACCAGGTTGGAGGACCGCTGCGGATTGCTCAGATTTCCGGGCAGGTAGCCACGATCGGCTTCGCTGAGTTGATCCATCTTGCCGCCGTTCTTTCCGTATCGATTGGTCTGCTGAACCTGTTTCCGGTTCCGTTGCTGGATGGCGGGCACCTTTTGTTTTACGCGGCGGAAGCCGTGCGAGGTCGGCCGATATCCGAGCGTGCGCAGGAAGTGGGTTTTCGAATCGGGCTGGGTTTAGTGCTGATGTTAATGGTTTTCGCCACCTACAACGATATTCTGCATCTGGCTGGATCGTGAGTTGTTCGCTCCAGGGCGGGATGAGGAAAAATTCTTCGCGGTTTTCCGCCCGCACGCCGCTCTGAAATTTCTTGGAATCGATCACGTTCGATTCTGGCTCAGGCTTAGTCCAGGATCGTCGTGATTCGGGCGTGACTTATGGGCAACGTCTTGGAATTAAATTAGAATTGCACTGCGAATGGCCGTTTGCCACTGAAGGAAAATTGGCTACAAACAGCGCGAATGGGAATCTGCCGCCTGAGGGGAACTGGGCGGCATCAGAATTGATAAGGGCGCGTTGCGCATGAATGTTGGAATGCGAGTGTTAAGGGGGACATTGCTCGCCGCCCTGATTTCCATTGGCGTGCCGGTCGCCACTGTGATGACCGTCCCACTCGTGTCGTCTCCCGCTGCCGCCCAGACGTTGTCGTCGATCTCCGTCGAGGGGAACCGCCGCGTCGAGTTGGATACGGTCCGTTCCTATTTCAAGCCGGATGCCAGCGGGCGCCTTGACCAGGCCAGCATCGATGACGCCTTGAAAGCGCTGATCGAAACCGGCCTGTTTCAGGATGTCAGGATCAACCGGGTGGGGAACGGGCTGGTGGTCTCGGTCATCGAGAATCCGGTCATCAATCGGGTTGCCTTCGAGGGCAACAAGAAGGTGAAGGACGATCAACTGAAGTCGGAAATCCAGTCCAAGCCGCGCGGTACGTTTTCCCGGCCGACGGTTCAGTCCGACGTCCGGCGAATTGTCGAAATCTATCGCCATTCCGGCCGTTACGATGTGCATGTCACCCCCGAGTTCATTGAGCAGCCCAACAACCGCGTCGATCTCATTTTCACGATCACTGAAGGAGACAAGACCGGCATCTCCTCGATTGAGTTTATCGGCAACCAAGCCTTTTCGTCCTACCGGCTGAAGGACGTCATCAAGACGCACGAATCGAATTTCCTCAGCTTCCTCGGCGGAGGGGACACGTATGATCCCGACCGCGTCGAGGCCGACCGCGACTTGCTGCGCCGCTATTATCTGAAGCATGGCTATGCCGATGTTCAGATTATCGCCGCCCTGACCGAATACGATCCCGGTCGCCACGGATTCCTCGTGACCTTCAAGATTGACGAAGGCCAGCAGTACCGCGTCGGATCGGTGGCGTTCGAGTTGTCGATTCCGACATTCGACGGAAATTCGATGCGCAGTTTTTCTCGTGTCCACGTCGGATCGCTCTACAACGCCGAAGCACTGGAGAAGTCCGTCGAGGAGATGCAAGTCGAAGCGTCGCGGCGCGGGTTTGCTTTCGCCGTCGTGCGTCCGCGAGGCGATCGCAACTTCGATGCCCATACCGTCTCAATCGTATTCGCGATCGACGAGGGTCCGCGAACCTATATCGAGCGCATCAACGTCAGGGGCAACACACGGACGCGAGACTATGTGATCCGGCGTGAGTTCGATATTTCGGAGGGCGATGCCTACAATAGGTCGCTGGTGGATCGTGCGGAGCGCCGCCTGAAAAATCTCGACTTCTTCAAGACGGTCAAGATCACGACCGAGCCCGGCTCTTCAAGCGATCGCGTGATTCTCGACGTCGAGGTCGAAGACAAATCAACCGGCGATTTCTCGGTGTCCGGCGGCTTTTCCACGACCCAAGGCGCGCTTGCGGAAGTCAGCGTCTCCGAGCGTAATCTGCTCGGTCGCGGTCTGTATGCGAAAGCCTCGGTCCAATACGGGCAGTGGGCGAGGGGATACTCGCTGTCGTTTGTCGAGCCGTTCCTGCTGGATTATCGCGTCGCGCTCGGGCTCGACCTTTACCAGCGCGAACAGCTCGCCAATCAATGGATTTCATATAACATGAAGACGCTCGGATTCAGCCCGCGGCTGGGCTTCGGCCTGCGGGAGGATCTGACGCTGCAACTGCGTTATTCGATCTTCCAGCAGGAGATCGGCCTGCCGAGCGCTCTGCGGAATTGTAACAACAACTTCGGCGATCCGAACTACAATCCCTCGCCAGCGTTCATGAATGCCAACAATATCTGGGATGGTTCGAGCCTCGGCTGCTACTCCGATGGCGAGGCCTCTCTGCCGATCCGTCGGGAGCTGGAGCGCGGCCGGACGCTGACCTCGATGCTCGGCTACACGCTGACCTACAACACCCTCGATAACAACAAGAACCCGACCGCTGGTCTGCTAATCGATTTCAGGCAGGATTTCGCCGGCGTCGGCGGCGACGTCAAATACCTGAAGACGGCGCTCGACGCGAAGTATTATCAACCGCTGGTCTCCGACATTGTCGGCCTGATCCATCTGCAAGGCGGTATTCTGAACAATGTCGGCGCCTATGCCGGACAGAACGGAATCCGCATGCTGGATAACTTTCAGATGGGACCAAATCTCGTGCGAGGCTTCGCGCCGTACGGCATCGGTCCGCGCGATATCAATTTCCTGAGCACGAGGGATGCTTTGGGCGGCACCAAGTACTGGGGCGCGTCGGTCGAGTTGCAGATGCCGTTCTGGTTCATGCCGAAGGAAGTGGGCTTGAAGGGCGCCGTTTACGCGGATGCCGGCTCGCTCTGGGGTTACCAGGGACCGACGTCGTACGCACTGACCAATGAAATCAATGCGCCCGGCTGTGTGCGAAGCACGTCAAGCACCAGTCCGGGTACCTGCGCGGGTCTTCAATTTGACGACACCAATGTGGTCCGAAGCTCGGTCGGCGTCGGCTTGATCTGGCAGTCTCCGTTTGGCCCGCTTCGCTTCGACTACGCCGTGCCGATCACGAAGGGCCAGTACGACCGCGTGCAGGAATTCAGGTTTGGCGGCGGAACCACGTTCTGAGGGTGACCACGGCGCGAACCGCGACGGATGGAATGACGCAACCGGCATTCTTTAAGCGGCCGCCGCCGTTGACTTTGGCGGAGATAGCCTCATCGACGGGAGCGCAGTTGGTCGATGCGTCCCGGAGCGACCTTCGGATTATCGGCTTGGCCTCGCTCGATGAGGCCGGCCCCATGCATCTCGCGTTTTTCGACAACCACAAATATGCCGCGCAACTTGCGGCGACGAAGGCCGGCGCCTGTCTGGTCGACCCGCGTTTCGAAGCCGATGTTCCGGCTCGTGTGGCGGTTCTGCGCTCGAAAGCTCCGTTTCGTGCGTTCGTAAGCATTGCTCGTGATTTTCATGACGATTTGTTGCGACCGCAGTCCTGGTTTGATAACGCGGCTATCGCTGCATCCGCCGTCGTACATCCGTCTGCGCATCTTGAAGACGAAGTCGTGATCGATCCGTTGGCGGTGATCGGTCCGGAAGTGCAGATCGGGACTGGTTCGGTTATCGGTTCTGGTGCTGTGATTGGCCCAGGCGTCCGGATCGGCAGAAACTGCAACGTCGGTGCAGGAACGACGATTTAAGCTGCCTTTATCGGCAACAATGTTCTCATCCACCCGGGCTGCCATATCGGGCAGGACGGTTACGGTTTCATTTTCTTTGCCTCGGAAGGTCATGTGAAGGTCCCGCAGACCGGACGTGTGCTGATCCAGAATGATGTCGAAATCGGCGCGGGTACGACCATTGACCGCGGCAGCCTGCGTGACACCGTTATCGGAGAAGGAACAAAAATCGATAATCAGGTTCAGGTCGGGCACAACGTGACGATCGGCCGGCGTTGTCTGCTGGCGGCGCAGATCGGCCTGGCGGGCAGCCTGACGATCGGCGACAACGTGGCGCTGGGCGCCAAGGTCGGGATCAACAACCACCTTCACATCGGTGACGGCGCGCAGGTCACTGCCATGAGCGGGGTCAAGGACGATATCCCCCCGAACGGTCGCTGGGGCGGTTATTTCGCGAAACCGACCAAGCAATGGTACCGCGAACTCTTTGCAGTGGAGCGCTTGGCGCGCAACGGTGCTTCTAATGCCGGATCGGCCAAAGCCGCTCCGAAGGATCGAATTACGGAATGAAGGATCGAGGTGCTGAGTAATGGAGTTGCCGGTCAGGTTCGAGCATGTGGACATTGCCACCATTCTCAAGACCCTTCCTCATCGTTATCCGTTTCTGCTGATCGACCGGGTCCTCAATATTCGGGCCGACCATAGCGGGATCGGCGTGAAGAACGTCACGGTCAATGAGCCTGCGTTCCAGGGGCATTTTCCGGAACGACCGGTTTATCCGGGAGTGCTTATGATCGAGGGGATGGCGCAGACGGCGGGCGTCATCGGCATCATGTCGGTGGAGGGCACGGAAAAGCCGCGCGCGGTTTATTTTCTGACGATCGATAAATGCAAGTTTCGCAAACCAGTCATGCCCGGCGATATTGTCGAGTATCACATGCGCAGCATCGGGCGCCGTAAGACGATGTGGTGGTTTCACGGCGATGCCAAGGTGAACGGCGTGGTCGTCGCCGAGGCGGACGTCGGCGCGATGCTGACCGACTGATGAGCAGGATCGATCCTACCGCCCGGATTGAAGCTGGCGCCGTGATCGGAGAATTGACCGAGATCGGGCCGTTCTGCACGGTTGGTCCCCATGTCGTCCTCGGTCCGAACTGCCGCCTGATCTCGCATGTGTCCATCACAGGACACACAACTATCGGGGCCAATTGCACGATCTATCCGTTCGCGGCGCTTGGTGGCGCGCCACAGGATATGGGTTATGGGAACGAGCCGACGCGCCTTGAGATTGGCGATGGCTGCACGATCCGTGAAAGTGTGACGATGAACGTCGGCACACCCAAGGATGTCGGCGTTACACGCATCGGTGCGCGTGGGTTCTTCATGAGTTACAGCCATGTCGGCCACGACTGCCAGGTCGGCGATGACGTGATTTTTGCCAATTCGGCAACGCTGGGCGGACACTGCAAAGTCGGGGATTTCGTCTATATCGGCGGTCTTTCTGCCGTGCATCAATTCGCGCGCATCGGCAGGCAGGCTATGATCGGCGGCCTCACGGGCATCCGTGGCGATGTCATTCCCTACGGCTTCGTCAATGGCCAGCATGGGCATCTTGAGGGCCTTAACGTTGTCGGCATGAGACGCCGCAAGTTTACCCGCGAGCGTCTCGTCAAGGTCAGGTCGTTCTATCAGGAACTGTTTTACGGGCCGGGTCTCTTTGCAGACCGTCTCCAGCGTGTCCAATCACATGCGTCAGACGATCCTGCTATTGCGGAGATACTGACGTTTATTGGCGAGGATAAACATCGTCCTCTCTGTCTGCCGGAGGGCGGCGCAAACAAATCCGCATAGCGGAGCCGGCGTGTTAGTCATGACTGATCGTGTTTCGGGTATTTCCTCGCCGATCGGCTTGATTGCCGGCGGTGGAGTGTTGCCGTTCGCGGTTGCCGATTTGCTGACCGCGCGAGGTCTCAAACCCGTCTTCTTCGCGTTGAAGGGCGTATGCGACCCAGAAAAGGTGTCGCATTTCACACATCACTGGATCGCGGTCGGCCAGATCGGAAAGGTTGTGCGGCTGTTGCGCGCGGAAAACTGCCGAGATCTGGTTTTCATCGGGACGCTGGTTCGCCCGGCGCTGTCGGAGATTTGCCTGGACTGGGGAACCGTCCGGGTGATGGGACACGTTTTGGCGGCGTTTCGGGGTGGCGATGACCATTTGCTGTCGGGGATCGGTCGCATTCTGGAACGCGACGGTTTTCGAATGGTGGGGATCAAGGACATCGCGCCGGATCTGCTGATGCCTGCCGGATGCCTGACCCGGAAAACGCCGGATCAATCCGCGGCCAGTGACATAGCTAAGGGGCTGGACATGCTGCGCGCCCTCAGTCCCTTCGACGTCGGGCAGGCTGTCGTTGTAATCGACGGTCATGTGGTCGGCGTGGAGGGAATTGAAGGAACGGACGCGCTTTTGGCTCGTATCGCCCAATTGCGCGCCGACGGACGAATCCGTGCCAAGGCCCAGCGCGGCGTGCTCGTAAAGGCACCAAAGCACGGACAGGACTTGCGCTACGATCTGCCGACGCTAGGTCCGCAAACCATCGAAAATGCGGCTGCCGCCGGGCTAGCCGGACTGGCCGTTGTCGCCGGGAATACGCTCGTCGCAGAACCACAGGCGCTGGTCGGCGAGGCGGACGCATCAAACCTGTTCGTTGTCGGGCTGTCTGCATAATGCCGGACGAGGCGTTAGCAGATCACTCCCGAAAAATATTCCTCATTGCAACGGAAGAGTCCGGCGACCGCCTCGGCTCCAGCCTGATGAAAGCTCTGCGGCGGCGGCTCGGAGATACAGTGCGGTTCGAAGGCGTCGGCGGTCAGTCAATGGCGCGCGAAGGTCTCGTGTCGTTGTTTCCGATCGAAGGTCTGTCGATCATGGGATTCGCGGCCGTGGTGAAGCAGCTTCCCATGATCCTGCGGCGGATTCGCGAGACAGCGGATGCCGTTCTCGCGGCTGCGCCGGACATGCTCGTCATTATCGACAGTCCCGACTTCACCCACCGCGTGGCGCGACGCGTGCGCGCCCGGCGGCGCGTCTTGCCGATCGTGGATTACGTCTCCCCCTCGGTGTGGGCCTGGCGGCCCGGCCGGGCGCGGGCCATGCGTAGCTATGTCGATCACGTATTGGCGCTGCTGCCATTCGAACCGGAAGCGTATCGCAGGCTTGAAGGTCCGCCCTGCACCTATGTCGGCCACCCGCTACTAGAGCAGGTTGGAGTGCTGCGGCCGGACGCCCAGGAACGTCAGCGGCGCGATGCGTCAGCTCCGACGCTTCTGGTATTGCCCGGGAGCCGGCGTAGTGAAATCCGCCATCACCTCTCCGCCTTCGGCGAGACCATCGAGGTGTTGCGACAGAGCGCCCCCGAGATAGATGTAATTTTGCCCACAATGCCGCATCTCGTCGACGAGATCACAATAGCCGTCGCGAACTGGCCGCGTCGGCCAAGGATCGTGGTCGGCGACGATGACAAGCGCGCCGCGTTCCGCGCGGCGCGCGCGGCACTCGCCAAGTCAGGCACCGTGACGCTCGAGCTTGCCTTGGCGGGCGTGCCAATGGTTGCTGCCTACAAAGGGGGGAGGGTGGAGGCTTGGATCGCGCAGCGCGTCGTTCGCGTATCATCGGTCATCTTGGCCAATCTCGTGATCGGTGAGAATGTCATCCCGGAATTCCTCCAGGAAAATTGTACAGCCCGAAATCTTGCACCGGCGCTGCGGGAGGTTCTGACGGATTCACCGATGCGGCAGTTTCAGCTCAAGGCTTTTGCCAAGCTCGATACGATCATGTCCACAGGGCAGCGTTCGCCGAGTGAGCGCGCGGCCGATATCGTGCTCGAGGTCATGCGGGAGTCGCGCGGACGGACATAGACGAGAAAGGTAAGAGACAGTTACGCGTGATTGGGTCCGACACAACGAGAGCCTTTTCGCTTCTGATGGAATCAGAAGCAAACCCTATGATTTTAATTTGTCGCATTTTCTTCTTCACGCGAAGCGGTATCTTCCGCTCGAAAACGCTATAGTTCCGCGACATTACCTGCGGTTGGCCATGTCGATGTAATCGCGCCGGGTCGCGCCGGTATACAGCTGCCGCGGGCGACCGATCTTCTGCTGCGGATCCTCGATCATCTCGCTCCACTGGCTGATCCAGCCGACGGTGCGCGCGACCGCGAACAGCACCGTGAACATCGAGGTCGGAAAGCCCATCGCTTTCAGGGTGAGGCCCGAATAGAAGTCGACGTTGGGATACAGTTTGCGATCGATAAAATATTCATCGTTCAAAGCGATCTTTTCGAGCTCCAGCGCCACCTTGAGCATGGGATCATCGCCGTGGCCGGTCTCGTTGAGCACCGCGTGACACATTTTTTGCATGATCTTCGCGCGGGGATCGTAGTTCTTGTAGACCCGATGTCCGAATCCCATCAGCCGGACGTCGCTGTTCTTGTCCTTCACCCTGTCGATGAATTCCGGAATCCTGTCCACGGTTCCGATTTCAGAAAGCATGGTTAGCGCCGCCTCGTTGGCGCCGCCGTGTGCGGGTCCCCACAGGCAGGCGATGCCGGCGGCAATGCACGCGAATGGATTCGAACCTGAGGAGCCTGCGATGCGCACGGTCGATGTCGATGCGTTCTGCTCGTGGTCAGCATGCAGAATGAAGATCTTGTCGAGCGCGTTCGCCAGAACAGGGTTTATGTTGTAGTCCTCGCACGGCACGGCGAAGCACATATGGAGGAAGTTTTCGGCAAAGCTCAGGGAGTTCTTCGGATAGATGAACGGCTGGCCGATAGTATATTTGTAGGCCATCGCAGCCAGTGTCGGCATTTTCGCGATCATGCGCATGGACGCGACCATGCGCTGCTTGGGATCGTTGATGTCAGTGGAGTCGTGATAAAAAGCGGCAAGTGCACCGACCGCAGCCACCATGACCGCCATGGGATGAGCATCGCGGCGGAAGCTTTGGAAGAACCGCTTCATCTGCTCATGGACCATGGTGTGGTGGATGACACGCTTGTCGAAATCGCTCTTCTGCGACGTCGTGGGCAGCTCACCGTAGAGCAGCAGATAGCAGGTCTCAAGGAAATCGCCTTTTTCCGCGAGTTGCTCGATCGGATAACCGCGATATTCGAGTACGCCTTCGTCACCGTCGATATAGGTGATCTTGGATTGGCAGCTGCCGGTGGACGTGAATCCCGGGTCATAAGTAAACAGGCCGGCCTGCGCGTAAAGCTTGGCGATGTCGATGACATCCGGTCCGACCGTGCCACTCAGTACGGGGAACTCGTAACTCTTATTCTCGACCGTCAACGTTGCGGTTTTTGTGCTCGTTGCGTTCATCGTGAAGCCCCCCCGATGAGATCGTTGCGGATCGCCTGGTCTCTCGATGAGGAGACTAGTCGGCCGTTACAAAGCGCCGCGCAAAGGGGTATCGTATTGCTATGTGCACCGCAAGATCGCCAAAAATCGGATGGTGGGCGTTACGGTGAACTTTGATCGCCAAGCCGGGCCAAACACGTCTCTTTTCCGAGCGTAGCGAGGACGTCGAATATGCCGGGCGATGTCGTTCGACCGGTCAACGCAATTCGAAGCGGCTGCGCGATAGCGCCGAGTTTGAGATTGTTTTGTTCAGCAAAAGTTCGCATCGCGGCTTCGGTCGTCTCCGCGCTCCACGAAGTAACCGATTCAAGGACCGCGCGAAGCCTTCCGATCAGAGTGCGTATCTCAGGCGTCAGCAATGCGGCGGCTTTGGATTCCATCGTCAAAGGTCGATCTGCGAAGATAAATCGAGCGCCCTCGATTAATTCGATCAGGGTTTTGGCCCGCTCTTTAAGTCCAGGCATCGCGCGCAGGAGCTGCGCTCGTGTGACCTCGTTAAGTTTCGGCTTGATGTCCGCTCCGCGCGGAACGTAATCAAGCGCATTCTCGAACAGGGTCACCAGAGCACGATCGTCACAACTGTGAATATAATGGCCGTTGAGGTTTTCAAGTTTGGCAAAGTCGAAGCGCGCGGCGGAGCGTCCAATAGCAAACAGATCGAACGCATCGATCATTTCCTGTGTGGAGAAGATCTCCTGATCGCCATGGCTCCAGCCGAGCCGAACCAGATAGTTGCGAAGTGCCACCGGTAAATATCCCATCGCGCGATAGGCATCGACTCCCAGGGCGCCGTGACGCTTGGAAAGCTTCGAGCCGTCTGGGCCATGGATAAGCGGAATGTGGGCCATCGTCGGGAGAGACCATCCAAGGGTATCGTATATCTGCTTCTGGCGGGCTGCATTGATGAGGTGGTCGTCGCCGCGAATGATGTGTGTCACTCCCATGTCGCGGTCATCGACAACGACGGCGAGCATGTAGGTCGGCGTGCCATCGCCGCGCAGCAGCACGAGGTCATCGAGGTTCTCGTTCTGCCAAACAATGCGTCCCTGAACTTGATCCTCGATCACGGTTTCACCGGTCAGAGGCGCCTTGAGGCGAATGGTTGGCTTGACGCCTGGCGGTGCTTCGGACTCGTGGCGATCGCGCCAACGGCCGTCGTAAAGCTTGGCACGACCTTCGGCCCGCGCCTTCTCGCGCATCTCGGACAGCTCTTCCGGCGTTGCATAACATCGGTAAGCCTTGCCTTCGGCGAGCAACTGCTCAGCGATCTCGCGATGGCGCGCAACGCGGGAAAACTGGTACACGACTTCGTCGTCCCACTCGATACCCAGCCACTTCAGCCCGTCAAGGATCGCATCGATGGCCGCCGGCGTGGAACGCGCGCGATCGGTATCCTCGATCCGGAGCAGCATCTTGCCTCCGTGCTTGCGCGCATAGAGCCAATTAAAGAGCGCGGTCCGGCCGCCGCCGATGTGAAGAAAACCGGTCGGGGATGGCGCAAAGCGTGTAACGACGGGTGCTGTCATTTTTGGTGGATCTGACACTTCGGAAGAGGGTATCGGGATTCGCATGAACGGCTAACTGGCCTGCTTCGCGGCGTCAATGTAGTGAAGGGATATTTTGTCCGTTTCTATCTCTACGCGGAACGCCGGGACGGCGCCGTTTCCCAGTTTGCCGGTATCTCAGCCCTTGGCGGCTGCGCGTGGATTTGGCACATAGGCTCGGAGTGAAAGGCACACAATGACCGACGAATCGACTGCGGAAGCGGGCCGGGATTTCATACGCGATATCGTGGCCGCTGACCTTGCGTCCGGAAAGCACAAGAGCATCGTCACCCGGTTTCCGCCGGAGCCGAATGGCTATTTACATCTCGGGCACGCCAAATCGATCTGCCTGAATTTCGGCATTGCCGATGATTTCGGCGGACGTTGCCATCTCCGTTTCGACGACACCAATCCGACCAAGGAGGAGCAGGAATACATCGACGCGATCCAGCGCGACGTCCGCTGGTTGGGCTTCAATTGGGGAACACACCTCTATTATACCTCGGACTATTTCGAACAGCTCTACGCCTGGGCGCAACACCTCATTCGCGCAGGAAAGGCCTATGTCGACGATCAGACACAGGAGGAGATCCGCCTGGCTCGCGGTACGCTGACCGAATCTGGCAGACACAGCCCGTTCCGCGACCGGCCGGTTGATGAGAATCTTGACCTGTTCGCGCGGATGCGGGCCGGAGAATTTCCCAATGGCGCGCGGGTACTGCGTGCGAAAATCGACATGGCGTCCGGCAACATCAACCTGCGCGATCCCGTGCTCTACCGGATTCTACACGCCCATCATCCGCGCACGGGAAACACGTGGAACATCTATCCGAGCTACGATTTCGCCCATGGGCAGTCCGACTCGATCGAACACATCACGCATTCCGTCTGCACGCTGGAGTTCGAAGATCATCGGCCACTCTATGACTGGTTTCTCGACAATCTTCCGGTGCCGTCGCGACCGCATCAGTACGAATTCGCACGGCTCAACGTCACGTATACGCTTTTGTCGAAGCGGGTGCTGACCGAACTTGTTCGCGGTGGTCACGTTGCGGGCTGGGACGATCCTCGCATGCCCACCCTTGCGGGCCTTCAGCGGCGCGGTGTGCCGGCTGAGGCGCTGCGAGAGTTCATCAAGAGGATTGGCGTTGCGAAAGCGAACAGTACCGTCGATGTCGGAATGTTCGATTTCGCCGTTCGAGAGGCTCTCAACAGGAACGCGCCGCGTCGCATGGCCGTCTTGCGTCCACTCAAGGTCGTTATCGAGAATTATCCGGAAGGCCAGAGTGAGGAGCTTGAGGCAGTGAACCATCCCGATGATCCCTCGCAGGGCACCCGATGGATGCGGTTCGGGCGCGAGATTTATATCGAGCAGGAAGACTTCATGGAAAACCCGCCGAAGAAGTTCTTCCGCTTGTCGCCGGGCAAGGAAGTGCGGCTGCGATATGCGTATTTCATCACATGCCGCGATGTGGTGAAGAACTCCGCGGGTGAAGTGCTCGAACTTCGCTGCACCTACGATCCGGCGACCAAAGGTGGCAATGCGCCTGACGGCCGAAAGGTAAAGGCCACAATGCATTGGGTGAACGCGGCGGACGCCGTGCCGGCCGAGATCAGACTTCACGGTCATCTGTTCGATACCGAGCAGCCCGACGCGGCGAACTTCGTATCCCAACTCAATCCGCAATCGCTTCAAACTCTGTCCGGCTGCATGGTTGAGCCCGCTCTCGCCCGAGAGGATGACGGAGATTCAGTGCAGTTCGAACGGCAGGGCTATTTCTGCCGGGATAAGGATTCGTCTCCCGGCAGCCTTGTGTTCAACCGGACGGTCGGCCTGCGCGACACCTGGGCCAAGGTCGCGGCGACCGGCTCCTGATTTCGCCGGTATTCCGTATCCGTTCCACTGTTCGCCGTGCAGCCTCTTCCGCTAGCATCGCCGCGAGGGCGTGAAGGGGCAGCCGGATGGCGGAGCGGGGCAGGGCTCGCGATCGGAGGGGAGGGTATGCAGGAACGTGACCGACGCGGCAAGCTGTGTTTTGGCGTGGAATAAGGACCCCGTTTTCGGGGTGATCGGCATCCAATCGGGACCCCGGGGCAAGGGTCCACAGTGGCTTCCATCGAGTCACGGAAGCCGAGGTTGGAATGCTGGTGGTGGATTGCCAAGATCCGTCGCGCCTATTTTGTGGATGGTCGTCCGATCAAGGCGATTTGCCGAGAACTCGGCGTGTCGCGGAAGGTGGTTGGCAAGGTCATCCGATCTCAAGCGACGGAGTTTCGGTACGAGCGAGAGACGCAGCCTCAGCCGAAGATGGGCCCTTGGAATGCCGAGCTTGACCGGTTGCTGTTGGCAAACGAGAGCAAGGCGGCGCGAGAACGGCTGACGCTGATCCGGTTGTTCGAAGAGCTTCGCGGTCTGGGCTATGTCGGGGGTTACGATGCGGTTCGTCGGTATGCGCGGCGCTGGAGCCAAGAGCGTGGCGCTTCGACCACCTCGGCCTATGTGCCACTGAGCTTTTCACCGGGGGAAGCCTACCAGTTTGACTGGAGCCACGAAGTGATCCTGCTGAGCGGGGTCACGGTGATCATGAAGGTGGCTCACGTCCGGCTCTGCCACAGTCGGATGCTGTTCGTGCGGGCCTATCCGCGCGAGACGCAGGAGATGGTGTTCGACGCCCATGATCGGGCGTTCGCACTGTTCAAGGGGGCCTGCAGGCGCGGCATCTACGACAATATGAAGACGGCGGTCGAGACGATCTTCGTCGGCAAGGGACGCCTTTACAATCGCAGCTTCCTGCAGATGTGCAGCCACTATCTGGTGGACCCGGTTGCCTGCACGCCAGCGTCGGGCTGGGAGAAGGGCCAGGTTGAGAACCAGGTCGGGCTGGTCCGCGAACGTTTCTTCACCCCGCGGCTGCGCTTCAAGACGCTGGATGAGCTGAACGCCTGGCTGCTCGATAAATGCATTGCTTACGCCAAAGCGCACCGACATCCGGAGTTCGCGGACCGAACCATCTGGGAAGTCTTCGAAGCTGAGCGACCGAGGCTCGTCCCCTATGCCGGTCGCTTTGACGGCTTCCATGCCGTGCCCGCCTCGATCTCCAAGACCTGCCTGGTGCGCTTCGACAACAACAAATACTCGGTGGCGGCGAGCGCCGTTGGGCGGCCCGTTGAAGTCCAGGCCTATGCGGACCGTATCGTAATCCGCCAAGACGGCCGGATTGTTGCCGAGCATCAACGATCATTTGGCCGCGGCGAGACGGTCTACGATCCCTGGCACTATGTACCTGTCCTGATGCGCAAGCCCGGCGCCTTGCGCAACGGCCCTTCAAGGACTGGGTGCTGCCGGCTGCGATCGAGCGTGTGCGGCGGAAGCTTGCCGGCGCCGATGACGGCAATCGGCAGATGGTCGATATCCTCAACGCGGTGCTGACAGACGGTCTGCCAGCAGTTGAGGCCGCCTGCGCCGAAGCGGTCGCTCACGGCGTCCATTCCGCTGATGTCGTGCTCAACATCTTGGCTCGGCAACGTGAGCCGGCGCCACCAGCCAACATCATGACGCCGGCCGCGCTGACGCTTCGCCATGCGCCGATCGCTGATTGTGCCCGCTACGACAACCTTCGGAGGACCAACTGATGGAACGAGCCCAAATCTTCGATCTCATGGGTGAGCTCAAACTCTACGGAATGAAGGCCGCCTTCGACGAGATCATGGTGACCGCCATCAAACGCCAGCATGAACCTCAGCGCATCGTCGGCGACTTGCTCACGGCCGAGATCAGCGAGAAGCAGGCAAGATCGATCAAGTACCAGCTCACGGGCGGGCTGGCCGTTTAGAATTACGCTCCGAAGATCGCTTCGGAGGGGTTTTCTGGCCCGCTCCTCAAAGCCTTATCCACGATTGTCAGGATCATCTCTAAATCGCGCGTCATGACGGCGGTGTCCTCACTCTCTAAGGCGACACGGGCCAGTGTTCGGATATCCGCCAAGGCCTCCCTGGGATCGAGGGAAAGCTCTTTATCCCCCTGTCGGAAGGGGACTTCCTGCCTACGCGCCCTTATCAGTGTTCGGACGTGAGACAAGTCCTTACGCTTGTTCATCAAACCCTCCTTTGTCGCGGGGGGCGACGGCGTCGACCGATACAAATGCAAATGGCTACGATGGCGACCGTTCCAAAATACAATAATGGCAGATGAACCACTAGCGACCGCGCATCGGTCATAGCCATTGCTTAACGGCGCCTGCATCCCGCTGCCTCGGCACTTCAGCACCGGCGGTTATTATCCGGGGCTGCCAATCGCCAGTTTTGCTGCTTCCGCCGGCGGCCTGTCTTGCATTCGTCACGGCTTGGGCTGTAATCGCGTCTCAATGTTTTGGGGAAGACTAACGTGGCAATCGGTACCGTGAAGTGGTTCAACGAGCAAAAGGGCTATGGTTTCATTCAGCCCGATAACGGCGGCAAGGACGTTTTCGTCCATATCTCGGCGGTTGAGAAGGCTGGCCTTGGCTCGCTCAACGAAGGCGACAAGGTGTCCTACGAGGAAGTACCGAATAAGGGAAAGACCTCAGCGGAAAACCTTCGGGTCGGTTGATCCGTCTGCCCGCCGGTTAAGGCCGGCGGGTTTGTTCTTCTATCTTCGCGACGTGGTATCCCCTGGGCAGGACCCGGCCGCCCGCTTCATCCGCAACAGGGATATCTTCTACCAAGCCTTCTTTCACAGCATGTTCCCAGACTTCCATTTCGGTCGGGAATGGCTGTCCAATTTGCTTGTGGACGTCAAACAGTGCGTACATGAGATCGATCTCCTGAACCAACCTTGCGAGCAATGATGGGTCCGACACCCGGCCTAAAACTACCGGGTATATCGATCGTAATATTTTTGGAGGGTGTTGCGCGGCGGCTGAGACCCTCTGGTCAAGATCACGCCCAGCGCGAAGCCTACAATTCCCGCGAGCAGAAGGGCGCTTCCGGGGGCTTTGACGACAAGCTCGGAGCCCTCGTCATAAGCGGCTGAGCTCGCAGTGGCCACGTTGCCAGCCATGCCTCGTGCGGCGTCTTTGACTTTGTCTGCGGCGTTTTGAAGTGCGCCCTCGGCTTCCGTGCTCGTGTTACGATCAACCATGATAGTTGCTCCTGTTGGCGAGCAATAAGCCGTCCGCGGCACTATCGTTCCGATGGCGATTGCCAGATCGTGGCGATCAATCTGCCGACGGCGGCGGCGCCGCGATAGCGCAACCTTCTTCCATAGCCTTCATGAAAAGGTCCTTCAGGCCAGGATCCCGCATCACCTCATCGGCGGCATTGAACGAGGGCACAGCCTTCCATTCGAGGTGTTCGCCCGGCGGCGGCAATTTAGCCTGACTGAAGGCGTACGCGGTGCGTCCGGGCTCAACGCCGTGCGCACCTTGCTCAACGAATTTCTGAAGGCGAGTCATTCATGACCTGTTTCGATCTAGGGCGACGCTGCTGCTATAGAAACTAACGTGCCGCGTCAGCGTTGTCGGGAATGCCTCACCGTTTCATCCATGCAATCATCGCCAGTTTGACCGGTACGACCATGAATTGGCGCACCATCAAAAAGGTCCGCCGCATGGAGTCACGGCGGGCCTGATCGGAACGGATCATGGGTTGGGCATGAGCCCGTTCCGGGCGATTCAATGCAGAAGGCAGATGAGCGTTCCACCCCTGGACCGTCGGCAACTCCGGACGGGCGCGGTCTATCGGATAAGCAAGCCGCCTCGGTTTCACGGCATGGGGCTTACGACTATCCCACTTACGGACCGGAAGCGATGACGCCTAATATTTGAGGGCAGACGCCAGCTAGGCGTCTACCAAAGCCACACGATCGAGACGGGCCTTAATCATCTGGTTGATTTGTCGTGTTGAGTCAGTGACCCGCATCTGCGCTTGATCGCCGTGAGCGAAAACTGTTTGAGCAAAGGCACAAACGCGGCGTTAACGAACGACGAGGTCGCGGTCTGAACGTTACTGAACGACACGACGAAGGGATCTCCGGCCGCCATGGCTGATCGGAGGTGGGGCAACACGTCGGCCCCTTGGTCGGCGGCGTTGGCGCCGGCCACGAGATCGTGAATCTGAATTGTTACCATTCCAGCTCCTCTCTCTTCCGGAAGTTCCTCGATTAAATCCGTACGCAGGTTAATATCTATGGCCGTTCCCGGATTAAAACCTGCAGTTTTAGCCCGATGTTCAATTTTACCTGATCCGTTACGGTAGAAGGTCACCATCGCACAGCCAGTGTATATAGTCACCACTCCAGCGTTGGTTCCAATGACGACTTTTAGCAGCAGGTCAAGGCCCAAGCCTGCGTTCCCAGGGATAGACTTAGTGGTAAACCCTTCCTGAACGGCCAAAAGAACGGTTTCGGGGTCAGCAAGCCCTGGCCGCACCTCCCGGACCTTCGCAGGTATGCCCAGCCCAAATCCGCCAACGAAATGGTGATCCGGTTTCGTTTGGGATAGTGCTGCACGAAGATGCTGCCGATCTCCAACCGGGTATGTTCCCGAATGTTGTTGAACAGCTCGGATAGACAAGTTTTGAGGTCACAGAACGAGGCTTGTGTCTTTCCCAACCTACGCGACAGCCACGGCAGGAACGTATGCTCCAACCAGTCGGGCTTTGGTTGGGAGCTTTTGGCTGCAAGGGGATAGTGGTTCCTCGGGGAGACGAATTCTCTCGAACTTTCGCGCCGCAGTGTTGTTCGAAAAAGCGAGAATCATCGAGATAGCGTAGGGCCTCTACGTCTTTGTCGATGCTTGTCAGGTTCACTACAGTCCCATTTTGGTGAAGCCACCAGATCAAGTTGCTGAGAAAGACGACCCCTGCCGGTTCTATGAAGCTGAGCTTCTGGAAGTCCAGTACGAGCTTTGAGGAAAGCCCGCCGGGGCAGCCCGCGGCGATCGACTCGGCCAAGGTCGAAAGAGTGGCGCCTTCGAACCGCGTAGGAATGATGAAGCTTGGTGCAGTCGCAGAATCGTTCATCTGGCGACCTTACGGCAAGAGCTTCGTCTGGCGAAAGCGCTCCGGCGGGTTTTCCATTTCACCCCGGGGGCATAGCAGCCAGCCGCTCTATAGTGAGACGTTCGGGCAGCCGCTTTTTACACCCCTAGTTGCGATTATTTTCCGTCACGAGCTATTTCACCTCTAGCAGATCCGTCTCATTGCGAAGACGGGTCTCTTCAGCAACGTTCTGGCGATCAATGCTGGCACGGATGTAAGCCTCGAGGTCGTCTCCCAGTTCGGATTCGACCTGCTCCTTTGAGAAACCCTGTTCGCGCGCAGCATTTAGCAGGTTGTCGGCCAAGTGCTGAACGGCGGCGTGGTTCTGACGCGGGCCCTCTTGCTCGTCCGCGTGAACGCTAACGTCGAGCCAGAAGTCGACGAACTCTTTTGCTGTAGTCATGGCGCCACCATACGGCCGCGCCCGGGAATTGCTCAAGCAGATCGGCGGGCAACCGCCAAATGCCGTGAGGCACGAAACGCCCCGGGTCACGACTTTTGCTTCGCGTTCAGCCCAGCTTCGTCGGTGGCCTCGCCAGCCTCTCGAGCCAGCCGCTCCGCTTTAAGACGCTCGCGGTTTCTGGCGAATTCCTCTGCAGCTTTCGCATTCTCAGCCGTTGCAACCCTTGCGTCGGCTTCCCGGCACTCTTTACGGGCCTGACGCTCCTCTTTCGAAGGGAGCTTACGTCGTTCGGACTTGTTGGGCTTCCTCATTTCAATTGCCCTTTTCGAGCCCTACTTTGGCTAGTCAGCGGACGTTTCCGTTTCCGGAGCCGTACGCCGGCGCCGCCGCCATTTTCGGGGATGAATTGCGCGCCCGCATCTTCGAGAGCGCGTTGGATGGAGGCCAAGGTTGACGCCCTGGGGACCGACGCTCCGCGCTCAATGCTATGCAAAGCTGCCGCGGAAATATCCGCCGCTTCCGCCAAATCAGCTTGCTTCAGGTTCAGCATGGCTCGCGCGCCGCGGATTTGGTCGGGTGTGATCATAGCTCCGTATTAGGCACGCTTAGAACCATTCGAAAGTGGTATCTGGCCTTCGCTCTTAAAAGTTCACAACTTCGCGGCGGGAATCCTTCAAAGCGCCAACGCTTAGGACGCAAAAGCGAGATGACTTATTTCAGCTTCGCCTTTAGCCCGATCTCTACAAGGCGGCGGATGGCCTCGGAAACGTTTGGTACTGGCTTCTGTTTTGATCGCCACGCTTCGACGGCAGCGATCATCTCTTCTGTAAACCCGATGACCTTTTTGACTGGGTGACTCTTAGGCCGTCCAATCATTTCGCATATGCCTAATTGACTTTCGCATATTTCGCATATATCAAATTAGCAAGCCGAGGGGAAGCAGCAACTTCCGCCCCGGCTCTCACCCCAGCGAGAAAAGGTCTTCTTCGCCATGGCTGATTCACGACATACCACGAAAGCCGCCGCAGCGCCTCAGGAAGGCCACTCACAGACGACTACCGGCGATCCGGTGGTGGAGCTCGCTCGCGAGTTGCTCCGCTTGTGGGACGCCGACGATAGCGCTCAGCGGGAATTCTCGCTGCACGATAAAGCCTCCGCGTCCGTCAAAGTTGACACTCAAGTGGAGTTTGGCGAATGGCGCGACGCGATCGAAACGATCATCAGCTTTTCCCAAGCGGCGAGCCTCGAAGGTGCTTTAATTCAACTGGCTCTCGCGCTGGACACCATCCGCGATATCTTTCGCGAGAACGAAGGCGAGCTTGATCGTCGGCTTCGATCGGCAATACGCGGGACCAGGCAATCCCTTCACACCGAGCTAGATCCCACGGTCCGATCGCTTCTGAAGATCTACGGCGCCAGCGATGAAACTTACCCGCTCTGGATCGACCGGGTCGATGGCTGGGCCGAGAAGGGGCGGACGCAACGTCACCAGGAAAGGGGCTAACACTTCCGACGAGGGTCATTCATCACGAACAGCCCGCCGGTTCGCCGGCGGCTTACGATTGCTATTTTTCGATCGCTTCTAGGAAGCGTACGCGCCAAAGCGCTTCGAAAGATTCGTCCTGAATTAAAGAATCGTCCTGAATTGAAGCCTGTGCGTCCAGGAGAGTGTAATTTGCTGGAAGCCCGTTTAGTTTTCGGTAGGGTTGCGCGTCGGCCAGCAGTTTCTTCAGCTTTGTATTCTCGTCGGTCAAAACCCTAAGCTGAGCGGCTTCGGACAGACCACCATATTTCGTTTTGCGCGCTTGTGTCGTTCGGGTCGGCGACCATTGCAACATTGATTTCGACAACATCGGTTTGCCCGCATACCAGCATTTTCGGCTGTCTATTAGCCGATAGGACCAATGCGATCGCGCGTTTGGCGGTCGTTCTGTAACGCATTGGGTCGCCTGCGCAGGCATTGCCGATAAGAAGAATGCAGGTGGCGAAATTCCGACGATGGAACCCGCGAGAACAAGCAATTGAAATCTTTTCATTTTTGAGCACCACGCAACAAAGGAAAATAAAAAGACACAATAACAGCAGCTTAGCTCATAAAATTAGTCGTAATTTAGGCAGTTTTCCACAGGCTGTGCACAGGGTTATCCCAAGCCGCTCACAATGACACGGAGATCGATCCGAATTGGCTGCACATGGTGGACAATTTGGCCGAGCAGAGAATTTTGGAGCGCGCTAAATCTGAAAGCCGAGGTAGCGGCACAGTCCTCACCGGGAGCCACGCGGTGCAATGCCGGGTGGCTTTTCCATCGGACGGTCCCCGCCGGTCTCTCGGCGAGCGAATTTCGTTTTGAATCTCTCTTTAACGCTTGTCCGCTATGTCTCGCGCGTCTTGCCGCGATACCGGAGCAATTCATGCAGACGTTCGAAACAACAGAATTCATTGAAGCAAGGCGTTTTCGCTTTGCCCAGCTCAGCGGAAGGCAGGCGAGGTGACCCTGTCCGGCCTGACCGTGACTGGAATTGTTCACTCCGTCCTGGAGGATGTGTCGAGCACGCCGAAAAAGTGGATTATCAAAATCGCATCGCGATAGGCAGCCGTTCGTCCCGCGAAGAATCCTGTGCTTCGAACGCCGCCGCGTAAGCTGTGGGCTCCTAGCGCTATTGTGGATAGTCTTGTGGGGTATAAGGCTGTAGTTTTTATAATATAAGTATCTCAATAAGTTATATTGTATTTGTGCGGCTGCAGCCGCCGCTTACGCCCGTGCGGCCCGGAAGCTATGACTTCGCCCGCGATATGTATTTCCATGGCATTGGCGCGTCCGGCTTCGTCATGGGCGCCATCAAGACCGTGAGCTCTCCGCATGGTGGTGGGCTCGCGTTGCGCTATGCCGCGCTGATGCAGGAGTTGCGAGACGCCATCGACGTCCGCATCCGTCTTGTTCTCAGCGATGACTCGCGGGCCATTGCCACCGCGCTTCTGACCGGACGGCGCGACGCCATCACGACGCCGGTTAATGAGGCGATGTTCATTTCGGGATTGGGCCATGTGCTTTCGATTTCCGGCTATCACATGGCCGTCGTCGCTGGCGTGGTCTTCTTCGCGGTGCGTGCGTTGTTGGCGCTGGTTCCAGCGTTGACGGCGACGTTCCCGATTAAAAGTGACAAGCTTATGCTCCGATTGCCGCTCCTATCCAGGAGTTGCCTCGGATCTCCATAACTTATTGTAGTGGATAGCATTTATCTTCATTCGGTAGCCGTTGATTTCCGCAAGTTGACCCGGCATATGCTTACCTGATTGCTTACCGGGCTGAATATGCGCGTAAATCTGACCCCTAGGTTCGTTTTGGATGCAGCCAAGCCCGCTGGCGGGCGGGACCGCGTTATCTATTGGGATGAGGCTCGGCCCGGGTTCGGGCTGATGGTCACCGCAACGGGCCACCGGAGCTTCGTCATTCAGTACCGGAATGAGGACGGACAATTTCCCGGCGCGCGCATCTGAAAGCCGGCCTGAGCCTTTCTGAGGCCCGCAAACAGGCCCGTATTCTTCAAGGCGACGTTGCCAAGGGGAAGGACCCGATCGGCCAGAAGCGTGCTCTTGCAGCCCGTTCAACCTTCCGGACGATAGCGGAGGACTACCTGAAGCGGGAAGGCGGAAAACTCCGGTCGAAAAAGCAGCGCGAGCAGGCGCTACAGCGACTGATCTATCCCGCAATCGGGAACAAGGCGATCGATCTAATCAAGCGCAGCGATATCGTGAAGCTGTTGGACGAGATCGAGGATCAGCGCGGCGCACCAATGGCTGATCATGTTCTGATGGTCCTGCGCCGGATCATGAATTGGCATGCGACGCGCGATGATGAGTTCCGGTCTCCGATTGTGCGTGGAATGTCTCGTAGTAATGCCTCAGAGCGGGCGCGGACTCGAATACTTACCGACGATGAGATTCGAGCGGTTTGGCAGACAGCGGATGCTATCGCCAGCCCATTTGCCCGCATGCTCCAGTTTATCCTCGTTACTGCGGTCCGTAGGACTGAAGCGGCAAACATGGACCGATCAGAGCTTGATGGCTCCGTCTGGACAATCCTGGCGGCGCGGATGAAGGGCAAGCTGGATCACGTGGTTCCCTTGTCACCACTGGCTCAGGAAGTGCTTGGAGCCTTGCCGGTGTTCAATCCGAAGGCTGGACCGGTGTTCACCCATAGCGGTGCTAACGGGCTTTCTAATTACAACCGGCCCAAAAAGACGTTCGATGAGCGATGCGGGGTATCCGGCTGGACCATCCATGATTTGAGGCGGACGGCTCGGTCTTTGATGAGCCGGGCCGGAGTTTCTCCAGATCATGCCGAGCGAGCGTTAGCGCATGTCATCGGTGGCATCCGAGGCATTTATGACCGGCACGAGTTTTTTGAGGAAAAGAAGTTCGCCTTCGAGGCTCTCGCGAAGCAAATTCGGATGATCCTCGATCCACCTGTTGCAAACGTCTTCACTTTACGAGGCGGCGCGTGATGGCTGCGAAAAGAACTGCTGCTGAACTAAAAGAAATGTCGCGCAAACACTATCCGCAATTCCTAGATCTCATGGTGGAGGCCGGTATTGACATAGACCGGCCTGATAGTTGGGAATTGCTCGCTGTCGTATTAGCTAACCGGATGAGGCTATTAGGCAAGCGGAGCAGGGTTGGCCGGAAAATTACGTGGGGCCCCGATGATAAGGCATCTTTGATCCGTGATTTTGATGAAGCGATGAAAGCTCACGGTTGCAACGCCAACAAGGCGGCAGAGCTTTTGCAAAGAGACAAAGCCCGCAAATGGTGGAGGTACAGCGCGGATTCGCTGGAGGCGAGATACTCAGCTTTTAAATCGGAAGCCGCTAGACGGGCGATGGTAAAAGAAATATCCGCAGAGTTAGACGCCGAGCGGCGCTCAGTACAGAATTAGGCACCCCCACTTTTTCAGTACCAGGTTACAAATAGTTTCTTCGCATCGCCGGAATCTTCCGGCTGTATGCGGAGAATTCAAATAATGCCATCAGAAAAACTGTATCTGACGCGTGGCGAACTGGCTCAGTATCTGACTGCGAACGGTTATCCGATTCTAAAAGTACGCTGGACAAGCTCTGCGCTCCGGCACGTAAAGAAGGACCGGCACCGGCAAAGCGGTGGCTCGGACGCCCCTTGTATCAGCCTGAGGCCGGTCTCGCCTGGGCAAAATCTCGTACGACGGAGGTCGCATAGCCATGCACCTCCAAAAGGAAAACCCCGCGCTGGCGGCACGGGGCGTTCCGAACTCTGATGTGCTGGCAAGCGTGATCGTTTCGGAATTTAGCTCCTCCGTTCGTCCTCTTCAAGAGTCATTGCTGACGCGCCGATATGCGATCAGCGCAGCACTTGCTGCCGTCGTTGCTCCTCTCGTGTTTGGGGAGGGCGGTCGATGATCCAGGCATCCCCCGATTACGCCGACATTATCGATGAACTGGAGTGGTCAATCGACTTTGCTAAGATCAGGGAGTTTGAAGCGCAGGCTTATCGGATGGGCGACTACTACGTCGCTCCCGGTTTGCTGCCACGCGACGTTGCGGTCGAAATCTTGATGGACGCGGCCCAAGCTACCGGGCTGCTGCGCGAACGCAGCGAACTATGCATCCGGCAAATAATCGCAGAAGGGCTGAATTGCGGGAGGCGCGCATAATGGGCTCACCCGAAGTAGTGCAAAAAGCCTATTCTGTGCTGCATGACATACGCAGGCGCGATGAGTACGGCACAGGCTACGACTTTGAAGCGCTCGGGGAGTTTTTCGAGTGTGATGAGCACGCCAAAAACTGGATTATCAAGGGGGTTGTAGCTTGGGGAGAAACTACCGCTTGGATAGGTCCTCCCGGCAGTCTGAAGTCCGCGCTGATGTCCGACCTTGCTATTTCGGTGGCATACAATCGGAGTTGGCACGGCCAAAAATATAAAGCCCAAGGCCAAGGCGTTGGGGTGCTGTATTTTGCCTTTGAACGCGCCGATCTCGTAAAGCGCAGGCTGGAAGCGCAGGCTAAAACTCTCGGTATCGAGCTTGAGACGGGGAGTTCTATTGTTGTCGTCCCTGGCATCATCGATCTGTCCGCGCCTGAGAGCGTCAAGAAGGCCGCAACGACCGTTAAGAACGTGGAATCGTTCACAGGGGATATGATCGGCCTCGTCATCTTCGACACACATGCAAAGCTGATCGCAGCCGCCGGCGGTGACGAGGACAAGGCTAAAGATCAGGGGCGGCTCTTTACCGGGATTGAGCGGTTCAAGGAAATGACCGGCCGGCCACACGTTGCGCTGGTCGGGCATACCGGCAAGGATGAAACAAGAGGGCTAGAGGCTCCAACGCGCTCTAAAACCGCCACTGTCGCCAAAGCTAATGACATTGCGGCCACCCGAGGATCGGGGCTATTAGCCACCTTCATCAGCATTTCGAATGGGGATCAAAACCAATCCAATCCCTGGCTATCTGGCAAATGGCATCAAACACCTCATTCGAGCACTGCTTCAGATTGCCAGCTTCGCGAGCCGCCAAACCACGGTAAAGCGCCAGTTCAATGGTCCGGCACTTGGTGAGGTATTCGAAAAGCGTCATCCTTTGTGCAGCCGCATGTTCGCGGGCAGGCTCTAATGCCTCGTGCATCTCTGTATGTCTCTGCCATTGCTCCTCGTCTTCAGCGAGGGACGATTTCAGCTCCGAGAAATGGTTCTCGCCTTTGCCAACTGAGCCGCCTTACGCGGCACCTGCTCCAGGCGATAGACATCCTCTGTCGCAAGCTCCAACCCATAGAAACCCGACTGATCATACTTAGGATGGCCCAGGGCACGGTCTTTCAGGATCGCTTGCCCTCGAAGGATCTCCTTTTCCATCCTCAAGCATTCAGATTTGAGTTGCATCGATTCGGGGCCAAACAGCCATAAACTTTTCTTCATCGATCTTGGTGCGCGGCGGTGCGATGTCGGTATCGGTCATGCTCAAAGTCTCCCAAAAGCTCTGCTGATTGCATCGTCTAACGAATTACCTCCGCCCTTACGGCGTCCTCCACCTGAAGGCGGGTTCGGTGGGCCCGTCGTGAACTGATTTCTGCCCTGCATCTGACTGCGTTGTCTGCTTCGATGCCACCTGAGCGGACATGTTCACGACCATCCCATAGGCCGTCCGCAGATCAGCAAACCGATCGTCTGTTCTAGGCATGTGGGTGAGAACCATCGCTACTGTCTCGGCGATCTTGTCGTCCTGCAAACCAGGGAGGATGTTGTGCTCAATGGCCTTCTTTGCATCGTTAACTTGTCCGACTGGAAGCGCTCACCAAAAACATTCCAACATCTTGAAGGGCAACGCCTTTGCATAGCTGACTTGTCCGTCATCTGACTATGATTGGGGCCTGTAGCGTGTAGCTACTCCGTAGCAAGTCCGTAGCAACTGCTACACCACCCTGCTGTAGCGTAGCGTAGCACCACCCTATAGGGGTGCTACGTCTGCTACATGCTACGGGCTTCATGCTGCGATCCATACGAAGCCGTCCTTTCTTCCAATGCGACTCCGCATAGCTAGCGCCTCCTGAAGCCGCTTAAACTCTTGCCTAGGGTTGGAGTCGTCAGAACTTGTAGGACGTGGCGGCTATAAAGTTCATCCCGCCACTTATCGATCGCCACGACATTGATAGACCCTGGCAAGCCGAGCGATGCCGGTGCCCTCTGTCCTGATGACAGCACGGCCTCGCATAGGGCATCGAGCGCAAGCTGTTGGCGGGCAGATAGTCTTCGATGGGCCGCTAGTTTGCTTTCCGAAGTCGCAATCTGCTCATCGCTGATGATGTTGACCGTGATCGGATCGCCGTCCTCGTCTATGCCGAACTCGAAAACCTCAGACTTGAATGAGAACAGCGGACCTTCCCGCATTGATGGCAAAGTCGCGCATTGTCCTTTCTAGTGATGGTCTACTGCGGAGACATGGATGCCCTCGATACGTTAGTCGGCGTTCGCGGGGAAATGGCTCGATTGTACCGCTTGGCTCTCAAGGGAACGGTCCAGCCTGACGAGATGACCAAATTTATCTACGCGCTGAAGGAAATCCGCGCCTGCATCGAGGCTGAGGTTCTGGATGGGGTGCAGGCAAGACTTGCCGCGCTCAGTGCCAGCGTGGAGGCGCGCCGTGGTCACTAGCGCAGCCATCAAACGCCTTGCGGGTCAGATTGACGCTCTAGAGCAGCAGTATCAGGCCAATCGCAGGTTCAAGGTTATTTTCGTTACTTGTGCGGATGACGAGTTGCCTGATGCTTCGGTGGAGCGACACAAAGCAGAGCATCCTGAGGATGCGGATGCGGATGCGGATGTTGCTATCACCACGACCTTTGTGTCTCCCAAGGACTTCCAGCGCGCGAAAGAACTTTGTGACAGGAAGACCGCCGCCCTGCGGTCCCAAGGAAGGGTAGTCATTTGACGTACGCAGCAACATTACCGGGTGAAGCCATCCTTGATCTTCCGTTCGTTCAGGAAGTGGGCGGGGAAGACGTGTGTTTCTGGAGCGTAGAACCGACCGGGGATCAGTCTGCCGATATCGATAAAGGCGAATGCTTTGCACGATTGGCCTTAGCGGTCTCCAGGGAGTTTGATCTGCCGCAACTGATCGCGACTGTCCTTAGAGACATGGTCGTCATAGGAAATTTTACAGCGGTTGAGGCGGGCTTTGTAGCCACGGTGGCCAGCGCGGCGCGGTCGGGGAGCATGAACTAATGAACAGCGCATATGTTTGGGGCGATGGTGGACAGATTGAGACGACATCTACCCGCGCTCGTCGGCGGCTAGCCCAAGCCCTCATGCAGGAAGGCAGTAGCGGCACGCCTATTCAGAGCTGGACGCAAGGCCTGAACCGCGTAGCGCAGGCTTTGGTTGGTGGCTATCAGCTCCAGCAAGAGGATCGGCGCGACCAGGCTCTTGAGCAGAACACAAATGATCTGATTGCGAGCTATCCAGGCTTCGCGGGCGCGGGCGTGCCATCGGTTGCCGCTCCCATGGGCAAACTTCTATCCCATCTGGCTCGATTGATCCTCGATTGAGCGCGGCTATCGGCGCGGTCGCCTCAGCGGCTGATCGCATTCCTTGATGCCAGCGACGGCTACACCATGGACGAGCGGGAGGAGGCCGTTGACGATGTTCCGTGTGACGATGACGAGCTAGACGGTGCTGGGGAGGTCGATGGCGAGCCGTCCATCGAGCGCCAACCCTCACGAGGTCTCGGTGTGGGTCGATCAGACGCTATGGGCCGCCGGTGCGGCCGACGATCGGGAGCAGGCGCCGCCGAAAGCGGGATTGCCGACTTTGAGGGCCTGCTTGAGCAGGTGGGCTCGCGGACTGGACGTACACGGTGATGGGGTAAGAGCTATGACGGAAGAACAGATGGACCCATTCGATGGGCGATAGCGTCGGAAGCGATGGACGGAAGAGCACCGTTGGAACGGTCGCTGCCTGCAACGGGCGGATCAGGAAACCCAGGATATCGTCTTGGGCATCCTGCGCGGGAGGGAGATCGGTGTGGCCGTCTCTATCTCGGTGCTGCAATGAACACCCCTCATGAGCTAATCCGAGAGGCAGAAAACTCGATTTCAGGTATGGGCGATAGCCTGGACGCGATTGAGGATTTCATGAACCTGGTCTGCCTTCTGCTGACCGTGCCTGACCTCGAGGAAGAATGCCCCGGCCTTCACCGGCTTGTGCATGTAATGCGGGAGCATCTCGACGACGCCAGGGAGGAACACATCCAGGCATCCTGCGCCATCCGCCGCTGGCGAATCGATAAGCAGGCCCGCCGGTTGGCGTTGCTCAACAAGATGTAGCGTGATTTCCCGCAGACTTGCGAATTCATAATATAACAGGCCCGCCGGTTCGTGCCGGCGGATCCTCAGGGGCATCATTAGCTGTATTGTCCCATTCGAGGTCGCATACAACGTCAGCCTCGACGGAGGTCGAGGCGCTGAAGTACTTCGCGTTCTCTGCTAACAGTCTTCGCGCAGCGACTTCCGCTTCTTTCTTCGAGTTGCATTTTTCGTGAACGATAATTCCTCCACAGCGGCCTGAATTCCCAGTGACATCCCAATAGGTCAGTTGAATCGATGCGTACCACGCACCCTTTCCGGTGCGATGACGAGCTAATATTTTCCGACGTCGATCAGCGGCTTCGGCAACACCCATCGCCGCACTCTCTGACCTGGCGCTTACCGGAGAGTAATCAGGACAAGCTGATGCCTGGAAAATAATATTTTTCATGGTGTTACGACGATTAGGAAAGCGCGGTAACATATCCGATTACGAAGTGGTCGGCGTCGGCGGCGCTCGTTGCAGCCGCTTTTTATCTTCTGCTGTCGGACGCTGAGGTCGCGACCCAACGCTCGTTCTTTATGACGGCGGTGGTGCTGATTGCGATCATGGTGGACAGGCGCGCTATTACGTTTCGCACACTCGCGGTCGCGGCGATGATCGTGCTTGCGATTGCGCCGGGTAGTTATTGATCCATCCGAGCTTTCAAATGTCGTTCGCGGCGACGCTCGGGTTGGTGGCGCTAGTTCAGGTCGGGATGCCGAAGATGCTTGCAACCCCCGATCACTCGCCGACGGCGAGGGCCGCTCTGTGGGGTGGACGCGAAATCGCCATGCTGGCGCTGGCGTCACTCGTGGCCGGACTTCGCGACCACGCCGTATGTCGCGTTCCATTTCCATCGGGTGACGCCATACGGCATGGTTGCGAACCTGCTGGCGATGCCGGTGATCTCGGCGCTGGTGATGCCG
>CAWEBX010000035.1:0-50362 GCA_963807355.1 uncultured archaeon | reverse complement strand
TCACCCGGATGACGCGATCTCAGGGCCGATCGAGCGCCGCGGCTGGAGCGGCAGCGCGGTAAAGGACTTGGCGATCTCCGAGAACGGGTTCTCACCGCCCGCCACCTACGAAACGGATCGTAAGGCCACGTCGTGCCACCGCTTTTCGACGGCTTCACCATACTCCACCTTAGCGACATGCATGTGGACATGAATGAAGCTGCCATGCAGCGCCTGATCGAACTCGTCGGCGACATGCGCTACGATCTATGTGTTCTAACCGGCGACTATCGGGGGAAGAATTTTGGACCGTTCGAGGCAACCTTGAACGGCGTCGCACGAGTGCGAGCTCATCTAAAGGAGCCCGTTTATGGGGTTCTGGGCGACCACGATACCATCCAAATGGTTCCGGGGCTGGAAGCCATGGGAATACGTATGCTGCTCAACGAGAGCGAGGTGATCGTGCGCGGCGATCAGCAAATTTATCTAGCCGGAATCGATGAGGCCCACTGCTTCAAGGTCGACGATATCGAAAAGGCTGCGTTGCAGATACCGTATGGCGAGTTCTCCATCTTATTGTCACACACACCGGAGATCTATCGTCAGGCGGCTCATGCCGATTTTAATTTGTTGCTGAGCGGGCATACGCACGGTGGGCAGATCTGTCTGCCAGGATCTATTCCGATCATACTTGATGCAGTATTGCCTCGACGGATGGGCGCGGGAGCTTGGCAGTATCACGACATGGCTGGCTACACCTCTGTGGGTGCTGGATCGAGCGTCGTTCCTGTTCGTCTCAACTGTCCACCAGAAATCACCCTGCACTGCCTTCGTTCGGGCTAACGGCGGGCTAATATGGTTCGTCGCGCAGGTGGGCCCGGAATAGAAAACGAGACAGAATTAGCGCGCCAATAAAAAAGATCCCGACGCCAAGCGCTATGTCTGCGATCGTCAATGAAAGTGCGTCGCGGCATGCCAGCATCGGAAATAGGGATTCGGGAACCTGATCGAACCCGAGTGCCTGGCTGCTCGGCGGATAGTTTAGGCGGCGCTTCACGAAACTGGAGAACAAATCGCCCGCCATAGCCGCGCCCGCTACGACTGCACCGATCGTCAGATCCAGGCCGATAAGTGGGGCGCTTGCTGTCGTGATGAGGACTGAAATCAAAATGCCGCGGATGGTTTTCGATGGCCCAAACAACGGCCGTCCATCAAAAAATATGGTGCCGGCATCCAGCGGAAAGGAAAAACGTGGGCCAAAAATCTTCTTCGCAACGATCGGTATGCCGTTCGCCAACGTTATTAAAACCAATAATTGCAGAATATGCAGAAGTTGCATTTCTTCAGCTTAGCTTATAGTTGCATCCGACGTTAGTTCGATCTTCTATGGACTATTGTGAGCGCCTTTCAGTGGAACGTCTTGCGCCGGTCATCCAAGGCACCACGGTCGAGCTGATCCATCAACCTGAAGACGGCGAAGGCGCTCGGATTATCGCCGCCGCTGTCGCTGCTCGGCTGCGCCGACGTGATCGAATAGCGATACAGTTTGTTGCAGTGCACGAGTCAAATGACCCAACGCGACATCGTGGAAGCGTGGGAATTAGCCACCGTCGGGTTGACCTTGGCCTCATGAGAATACGCTATATCTACCCGAAGGCCGTTCAAGAGGGCTAGCTGGTGGACGAAGACATTCTACGCAAACTCGAGATCCGTCTCGGGCCGCTCCATGCCCGGCAGCGATTGGGGATTGAGCGAGATCACGAAGCTCAGGTATTTGGTCAGGGCCTCACATTCTTTCACCTTGAAAACTCATCTTGGGCCGAGTGGATCATTCGAAATGTTCTGAAGGCAACGGGGCTCTACTGGCGTGCACGACAGAATGCAGAACGCATTCTCGTCAAACGAAACGACATGAGGTTCAAGTCATTACCGCCCCTCTTTGAGGGCTTCACCATTCTCCACATTAGCGACCTTCACGTGGATATGAATGAAGTTGCCATGAACACACTCATCGAGCTGGTTGGCAGCATGCAGTACGATGTGTGTGTCCTAACTGGCGATTATCGGGGTCGGACTTTTGGGCCGTTCCAGCCCGCGCTGGATGGTGTCGCGCGAGTGGGAACTCATCTGAAACAGCCAATCTATGCCGTGCTCGGCAACCACGATACGATTCAGATGGTTCCCGGGCTCGAAGCTATGGGCATTCGCGTGCTGCTCAATGAATGCGAAACAATCGTTCGCAAGGACCAACGGATCTATCTGGCGGGAATCGACGATGCACATTTCTTCAGAGTGGACAACATCGAAAAAGCCGCTCTCGCGATACCCCGCGGTGAGTTCTCGATCTTGTTGTCTCACACACCGGAGGTCTATCGTCAGGCTGCCCATGCCAACTTTGATCTGATGCTGAGCGGACACACCCACGGCGGTCAGATTTGTCTCCCCGGATCCATTCCCATCAAGCTCGAGGCGGTGCTGCCAAGACGGATGGGGGCTGGGCCTTGGCAGTACAGCGATATGACCGGCTATACTTCCGTTGGTGCGGGCTCGAGCGTCGTTCCCGTGCGCCTCAATTGCCCGCCGGAAATTACCTTGCACCATTTACGCCGCGGCTGACGCTGACCTAATACGGTTCATCACGTACATGAGCCTGAAACAAGAGTTGGGAGAGAAGTAGCTCGCCGACGAAGAATACCCCAACACCCGAGGCAGCGCTCGGCAACCGAGACTTCCTTCTAAACCGGCCCTATGGCACCGGTGACGGGGAGAATGGCAACGCTGCCTGACACTTCGTTTCGAAGTCTGTTCCTGCTTACCGGAATGACAACTTGCGGCTGCTACTCGCGACCCGAGGACACCGAAATGATCACTTCCGTTGTTGTGCAGGTTTCTCGGACGCCGGCATGACGAGGCCTCCACGGGCTGTGGCGGCCGGCGTCCGAGAAGCGCTAAGGCACGAAATCGCGGGAGGTGGGCGGCGGCGGTGCAGCGGACGCTATGGGGATTTGGCCGCGGGGTGAAAACCGCCGATTGATGTCCTTGGGCGCTGCTTCGCAGACGCCAGAGCGAACGAGAAGATCGCGTAATCCACTCCTGGCAGATATTGTTGCAAAGCGTTTTTGGGGTGGCGAACGAAGATTCTTAGAGCTGGCAGCATGATGGCACGCCCTGCAGGCCATAGCCGTTACCCGTAACGGAAAATTTGTCAGCGCTTCCGTGCCGCGAACTGGAGGTTATTTCGGCTTGGGTGGTTCCTGAATTGACTTTATGTAGTTGAGGACCTCCGCCGCATTATCCCTGCTGAAGCGGAAGGTCGGCATGAAGGGATGGATGCTGGTAAGACCGTCCTGCAGTCGTTGCATGAAGTCGCTGTCGTAGAGTTTGGTTTCGCTAAAGGTGCGAAAGGGGGGCGCTAGTCTGTTGGGGCTCGCGCCAGTCCTGCCAACGGAGTGACAGCGGGCGCACAGCTCTTGCAACATCTCTTTGCCATGCCTGTGTGTACCGAAAACTTAAACACGGGCGTAGCGGTGATGAAGTCCGCCCAGCATGGCGCGTGAACTGATCCCACCGGTTCGCTGAACCGGACGAGAAACCGGCGCATCCGTGTTCAGGGATCGATGGGTTCTGACACGGTTGTAATATTCGGCATAAGATTTGAGTATCCGGCGCAGATGCGCTTCGCCCAAAACAATGATGTGATCCAAACATTCGCGCCGGATCGATCCGATCAGCCGTTCGGCAAAGCCATTCTGCCAGGGCGAGGCCGGTGCGGTGGGCTTGTCCCGGATGCTGCCCATGGCGCGCAATCGGCGGGTGACGACGCTGCCGTAGATCCGGTCGCAATCGCGGATGAGGTAGTGCGGAGCTTCATCCCAAGGAAACGCCTCCGTGATCTGACGCGCAACCCATTCGGCTGTCGGATTTGCCGTGACGTTGATCCAGACGAGGTCTCTGCGGTCGACCCGGACGATGACGAAGGCATAGAGCAGGTCGAAACCGATCGTTGGAACGACGAACAGGTCCATGGCGGCAATATCCGGCGCGTGATTACGCAGGAAGGTTCGCCATCCCTGGCTGGGCGGCCCGCGTCGTTTGAGCATGTACTTGGCGATGCTCGACTGCGCGACCTCAAACCCGAGCTTGAGCAGTTCGCCGTGGATGCGGGGCGCGCCCCAAAGCGGATTTTCGACGCTCATCTGCCGGATCAATACGCGTAGCTCCGCGTCGATCCGCGGGCGCCCTCCCTGCGGGCGCGACTTCCAACGCCAGTAGCAGCGAAAGCCGGCTCTGTGCCAACGCACGAGCGTCTCGGGCCGGATGATGGTGAGAACCTGCAGGATTGATGGAAACCAGCGATACAGCTGGATAAAGAACCAACGATCATCGTTCGTGAGCCGGACGCGACGATGGCTTTGTCACGGCCGCCACGCAAGCATCCAACGGTTTTCGGGACCACAGCTTCGGTTCAAGCAACCGCCTCAACGGCAACGTCGGCTATCAGATATCGCCAGACATCGAAACGCGGTTTTATTTCAACGCTAACGAGGTGCGCCAGCGCATCCCGGGCAGCCTGGGCAGAACGACCGCGCTCACTTCACCCACTTCGGCGGCTCCCGTCAACGTTGCCAATGATTGGCAGCGCAACATTGACACCGTGCGGTTGGCAAACAAGACAACCATACGCCTCGAGAATACCCAAGTTGAGTTTGGGGCGTTCGGAGTTGACCGGCACCTAATGCATCCGATTTTCCAATGGCTCGATTACCGGTACAAGGACTATGGCGGTTTCGCAAAGGTCACGGATGACCGCTTTATCGGTAGATTCCGCAACAGACTAGTTGCCGGCTTCAACGTCTTGAATGGCACAACCGACGCACAGCAATTCGTCAATGTTGGCGGCTTCAAATCGACGCCCACGTCGTCACTGCTGCAGAAACCCGAAAATTATTCGGCCTATGCCGAAAATTCGTTCTACTTCCTGCCAAATGTCGCGTTCGTGGCGGGCACACAATATCTGTTCGCGGTACGCGATCAGAAAGTGAACTTCTCCACGAACGGCGACGTCAATGGGCGCAGTACTTTCAGCCTGTGGAATCCCAATGTCGGCCTGCTATGGCAGATCGATCCGACCTGGCAGGTATTCGGCAACATCTCGCGAAGCGCAGAGGTGCCTAGCTTCGGTGAAAGTGTTAGCCCGAACTTCCTAAGCCCAACGCTGCCTACCATTCCATTCTTCTTGATCAAGCCACAAACTGCCACAACCTACGAAATCGGAACACGCATGAAACGGCCCGATTACGCATGGGAGGTTGCCCTCTATCGCGCCAACATCCGAAACGAACTGCAATGTCTCTTCAGCACGTTCGGCAACTGTAACGTCACCAACGCTGATCGCACCTTTCATCAGGGCATCGAAGCCGGCGCAGGCGCTGCTATCTTTCGTGACATCTTCGTCGGCGGGCCAGCACCGGACAAGATTTGGTTGAACCTCGCCTATACATTGAATGATTTCCGTTTCGACAGGGATCCAATGTTCGGCAACAACATTTTGCCCGGGGCGCCGCGGCACTACCTCAGGGCCGAGCTGTTGTATAAGCACCCAACCGGCTTCTATCTTGGCCCCAATCTGGAATGGGTACCGCAAGCCTATTTTGTAGACAGCGCCAACACGCTGATAACATCAGCCTACGCTATCTGGGGCGTCAAGTCAGGTTTCGATAATGGCGGCCCATTCACGGGCTACATCGAGGCACGTAACATAGCAAACAAGGCCTATATCGCAAGCGCAAGCATCATCAACCAGGCGACGCCTACATCACCGCTGTTCGAACCTGGTTTTGGCAGAGCAGTCTATGCTGGTGTGAGGTACCGATGGTGAAGGCGTCAACTTCAGATCGAGGGGCATTTACGGTTGTGTTGGCCGGCCGCACGAGGAGAGCCTTCTTCTTTTCAGTTCTGCTCGCTCTGTTAACCAGCGGGGTGGCCCTCGCGGAAGCCACGATAGAGATTCAAATCGACGCGCTCCTGCATGACATGTTCGACAAGCCAGAGGCGACGCTGAAGGTCTCCCCTATCGTGGTTGCTGGCGATTTTGCAATCGCGGACTGGACCCAAGGCGAGATTGGCGGGCGGCCTTGCTCCGGCGTAAACAAGGAACCTGGACGCTGACCCTCTGCACCGGTGACAGTATCATGTCATGGGAGGCGCTAAGGCAGGCCGGAGTGCCACAACAGGAAGCCAGAGCACTGGAGCAAGATATCACTGCGAACAGTTCAAAGACGATGAGAGCGTCGACGATCGCCCCAGTCCGCCGCATCATGCCGGCACCTCGCCGACATTAACCATGACCGGCGGGTGTTCACGGGATATGATCCTCAGAACGGCCGCCGCACCTGGGACATCTTCAGCCCCAGGGTAGGCGCGCTTTGGGATGTCGATGCTACGTCGCAGGTGTACGGAAATATCTCGCGAAGCGCCGAGGTGCCGACCTTTGACGGCAATACGTTCACGTCTCCGATAAGCTCGACCGTCGATGCGCAGACCGCTACCCCCTACGAAATCGGGGCTCGCGGCCGCAAGCCCGATTTCACGTGGGACTTTTCGATCTACCACGCTGACATCAAGAACGAATTGCAGTGTTAGAGGACGTCGCCGTTCAGCCTGTGCACAGTGGTGAATGCGGGCCGAACGGTGCATCAAGGCGTTGAGGCCGGGTTCGGAGTAGCATTCCTCAAATCCGTCTTTGCTTCGGAGGATCGCGTTTGGTTTAATCTGGCCTACACCTACAGTAATTTCCACTTTGACAACGATGCACGATGGGGCGACAACCAGTTGCCCGGCGCACCCCCACGCCTCATCCGTGCCGAAGTTCTCTATAAGCATCCAAGCGGATTCTATGCGGGGCCAAACGTCGAATGGATGCCGAAGTCCTACTCCGCCGATAACGCCAACAGCCTCACGATCGACCCCTACGCGCTTCTGAACTTCAAGGTGGGTTATGACACGGGCGCGCCAGGCTGGTCCGGTTATCTCGAAGCGCGCAATCTGTTCGATACCCGCTATATCTCGTCCACAATTACCGCTGAAACCGCCACACCCGTATCGGCACTCTTCAACCCCGGCTATGGACGAGCGATCTACGGCGGTTTGCGGTACCGGATGTAAGGCCTAACCATGATGAGAAAATTCATTCTGCCGGAGATCAGCATGCGATCCGCTTCATTGGCTCTCTCAATCTGTGCCATCGCCACTGGCGCTGCTCACGCGCACGTCACGCTTGAACATCAGGAAGCTCCGATAGGTGCTTCGTACAAAGCCGTCTTCCGGGTGCCACACGGGTGCGGTTCATCACCGACGCTCAAAGTGAGGGTGCACATTCCCGATGGTGTGATCGGAGTCAAGCCGATGCCAAAGCCTGGTTGGCAGCTAGAGTCCGTCAGAGGCCAGTATGGCAAATCGTACACGATGTACCACAGCACGGTTAGCGAAGGTGTTAAGGAAGTGACATGGACCGGGCGTCTCCCGGATGAGCACTACGACGAAATGATTCTGTCAGTTTATCTGACCGACGATCTCGTGCCTGGTCAGACGCTCTATTTCCCCGTAGTCCAGGAATGCGAGAGCGGCGTGAATCGCTGGATCGAGATTCCAGCCGATGGCACGACCGGGGCCGACTACAAGGAGCCCGCGCCGGGAGTTAAGCTCCTGCCGAAGAAATAGGTGGAACCAGCGATGCGCGTCTTGGTCATTGCGGCATTTCTGGTAACGATGGCGATGCCGGTCGTGCTAGCAGGGCCTGCGCACGCGCACGCAACCCTGGTCTCAAGCGAACCGGCGGAAGGCGCCGTCATTCCGGCCCCACCGCCGCGTCTCATCCTCACTTTCAACGAGCCGGTGTCGCCGCTGGCGCTGCGGCTCGTGGCGCCAGATAGCTCATCTACAGTGGTGCAGGCGACGGTGAAACGCGAGACGTCGCTCGCAATCGCCTTACCTTCGGAGTTACACAACGGCACGCATGTCCTGAGTTGGCGTGTGGTCTCTCTCGATGGCCATCCGATCGGCGGGACTGTCGTGTTCTCGATTGGCGCGCCAAGCGTGGGTCCACGACCTGCGGCGCAAAGCTCAGCGCAACCGGCCGTCTCTGCCGCTCTATGGGCGCTCAAAGTCGTCTTCTACGTGGGGCTGTTCGCCGGAACTGGGGGCAGCTTCTTTCTTGCCTGGCTTGCCAGGGATGTTCGAGGCAGCGGGCGAACGGCGATCAAGATCTTCTTGCTGGCGGGTCTTGCCGCAACGCCGGTGCTGGTCGGTCTACAGGGTGCGGATGCGCTGGAGTTGCCGCTATCGGGACTGGCAGACAGGACGTCATGGCAGGCGGGACTTGCAACTTCATTCGGAGCAACAGCGATCGCCGCTGCTTGTGCACTCCTCACAGGTCTTGCTGCACTTCAAACGCGAGGCGCCCGCGCGCTTTCGCTGTTCGGTATCGCAACAGCCGGTCTCGCGTTGGCGCTGAGCGGTCATGCCAGCTCGGCTGCGCCGCAATGGCTAACCCCGCCCGCTGTGTTCGTACACGTCATCTCGGTGTCGATCTGGATCGGCGCCCTTGTTCCGCTTGGTGCGGCGATACTGAGAGAGCCAGCGCCTGAGGCCGTCCTCGCACGGTTCTCGCGCGCGATACCTTGGGCCGTCGTTGCGCTCGTCGTGGCCGGCGCAATTCTTGCGGTGGTGCAGGTGGCAGAGCCCGGCGCCTTGCTGACGACCGCATACGGTGTGATCCTGTCAGCGAAGCTGTGTCTCGTTGCCGCTCTTCTTGCGATCGCAGCGTGGAATTGGTTTCGTCTGACGAGCGCGGTGATCGCCGGATCCATAAAGCCGCGCCGCATGCTGGCGCGTTTGATCGGGGTTGAAGTCGCAATCGTTATTGCAATTCTGGGGATGGTTGCCGCTTGGCGCTTCACACCGCCCCCTCGCGTATTGGTCATCGCCTCAGCGAAATCAGCACTCGTCCACATACACACCGCCGCTGCAATGGCGGACGTAACTTTCGAACCGGCCCGGGCCGGAATGGTGCAGGCGAGCATTGTCATCATGCGAGGTGACTTTGGCGGTCTCGACGCCAAGGAGGTGCGTTTGACCCTGGACAACAAGACGGCTGATATTGAGGCCATCTCCCGGCCAGCGACCAAAGGGAGCGACAATGTCTGGCGGATCTCGCAGCTTCCGATACCAGCTGGGGGACGCTGGAACATGCAAGTCGACATTCTGATCACTGATTTCGAGAAGCTAACGCTTACCGAACAGGTCGAAATCCGTGGCCGATAACGGTCTCTACGCGAGATCACCCACTTTCGCGACAAGAAGCCCGAAACGTTGAAAGGACAGCTGCCGCGAAGGTTAGCGGAAATTCCGCGCCTTCACGTTGAGCGCGTCGAGGTGAAGGTCCGGGCTGTAAATATTTCGCGCGTCGTCCGGCTGCCTCGAAGAGAGGAAGAGCGTCATTGCGAAAGCCTTTGATCGCCCACAAGGCCTTGCGGCATGACAGGCCGAGCGAGGAAAATCCACCTGTGCCTACCGCATATCAAATCCGGGCATATTGATGGTGCAGTCCGCCCAGAATCGGACGACAGAGGATGCGTCCGGCTATCTCGGCGGCGCGTGACATCGGCGCGTCCTTGTTCAATGACAAATGGGTGCGCATGCTGTTGTAATAGCTCATGTACGACAGCAGCACGTGGCGCAGATGGCGTTCGCCGAAGACCACGACATGATCAATGCATTCCCTGCGGATCGATCCGATCAGCCGTTCCGCATACGCATTTTGCCACGGTGAGCGAGGAGACGTCGGGCGGTCTCGGATGCCGATCGACCGAACCCGGCGGGTAAATATCTCACCGTAGGCTCGATCGCGGTCCCGGATCTGGTAACGAGGGGCCTGCTCCCAGCCACACGCCTCCGTCAGTTGGTTGGCGATCCATTCGGCCGTCGGATGCGCGGTCACTCCAAACCACAGGATCTGCCGCCGGCCATGGCCCATGATCAGCAGGCCGTAGAGCGGACGAAAGGCGATTGTCGGCACCACGAACACGTCCATCGCGGCGATACCGTCAGCGTGGTTACGAAGGAACGTCTTCCACCCCTGCGACGGAGGGGCCCTCCTCCGCACCATATACTTGGCCACGCTGGTCTGGCCGATATCGATGCCAAGCTTGAGCAACTCACCATGGATTCGCGGCGCTCCCCACAACGGATTGGCGATGCTCATCTCGCGGATCAGCCCCCGAATTTCCAACGGCACAGCCGGTCGACCGCAGCGATGCCTCGATTTCCAGCGCCAATACGATCGGAAACCAGCACGATGCCAACGGATCACGGTGTCCGGTCGGACGATCTCCAGTGCATCATACATCTTGAGAAACAGGCGGCAGACACCTCCCAATATCAGTCTGTCAATCGAGATGAAGGGAGGTCTTTTGGGACGCCGTAGCACATTGATTTGTTGCCTCAAGATCAGAATTTCTGCCTCAAGCGCTACTCGTGACCGAAGCAGGTCGATCACCATTCCAAAGATCAGTCTGCACAAATCCAAAATCGAGCAGCAGCATGGCCCGATTCCCGATCAACCGCCAGCCGGATGGCGTTTGCGACAGGGACAACCAGACGGGTTGGCTGCCAAAGCGAGAACGGGTGTGGTCGCCCGATCGATCACCGAGGTGACGTCGCGTAGTTCGGCAATGATTGCAGTCAATGCATCGCCTGGTACCGACTCGCGCAGCAATGTCGCGCGAGCGCTCTGGACCGTAATGCAAGCGACCCGCGGAGTTGACGACGGTTACGGCAGCAGGTTCGAGTTGCACGATCATGGAGTGCAGCGACTCGGTCGTAACGGCTCCGCTCATCAATCCCTTCAGCAAATCGCTCAACCTTGCACCACTCTCAGTTGCGGTCAGCGACCGCGCAGAGCAGCAGCTTTCCAAGGCCGGCAGGCGACAGATCCGGCACCGACCGCCCGCACTCCCTCGGCAACTCACCCGCTTCCGCGGCACGTTGCGCGAGTGCCGCCAACCTACCCGCGTTGAGGTGTAGGTGCCTGGCGATGATCTCGATCGCGGTGGATCGAACCATTGGAGCCTCATATTTTGAGAAACAATTGTTAGATAGGTGCGAAAAAGTGCGGGGCCGTTACGTCCGCGGCGCCGCTAGTTTGCACATCAAGTCGGAAGGCAACGAACGCCTTCAATAGAATACGGTCCAGCACCCGGACGAGGGACGGGGTTTAGACAAAAGTTACACCAAGCCGACGTTCGTCGCGCCAGATGACCTGACACCGCGCATCAAGATCTGCGTTTGGTACGCGCAAGGCAAACGCTGCTGGTAACGCGGGCGCGTCCCACGTTTGCACCGTCGCAGACGTGGCCGTTAGGTGACGGACCTTGCACCGCAGGGACGTTCCATCCCAAAGAATGTGTCCCTGCTGGACGCTGACCCGTTCCTTTGCCATACCCGCCCCCACGTGCCGCGCAAAATTATTGCGAATCACGGAGACCAGTTGATTGCCGATTTTCGCCGCAAATGTGGCAAGCGAGGTGCTCATTCTGAGCAGATAGAATCAGGCCGCCAACTTCGCTTTCACTTCAGCCAACTTCTCTAGAGCGAGATCCTGCGCGGCCACAGCCTTACGCTCTCCATGCTTTGTATCACCTAAGCCAAACTCTCTGGAGATCTCGCGCGCTGTCATGCCGGCAGTACTCATTTCTAACACTGTGGCATGTGCGTCGAGAGCTGCTTCAACCCGCGGCGCATCGATCGTCTCGACAATTTGCCGCTCGACCAGATCGCGGCCGCCCTCCGCGCCACCCTGCATCGCGCGCGGGTTCGAGTGAACGCGATACGCCATGAACTCGGCACCTTTGGCAATCGCGGTAACGTGCCGGGGGATCCGGCAGGCGGGATAAAGGCCAGCATTTGACCACGCCTCATCAAAGCTATGGCGCCCTCCTACACCCATCCGATCTATACTAGTCCTGGCGTTGTCATTCGCCACACCCATTGCCTGCACCCAATAGGCTGCCCTCAAGCGCCTGAAGTCTTCCCCTTCGCTCGGTGCAGCGCGCCCGGAGCAGACGTGAAGCAACGGACAACGGACAACAAAACGGGCCGCCCTCCTTCATGCGGCGCATCGCGCGGTGGCCTATTCTTGCTCATCTCGCGGGTCGCCTGGTAGGGCTGGGTTTCAGGACCGAACATGTGCAGGAGCGAGCGCCAAATGTGCGGGCCCGCGAAGGCGCGACATCACTGCTATCAATCCCATCAAGCTTGATCAGCATGCCACGACAGCCGCTATATGCAGGCTAGCTGTCCAAGGCTGTTGCCGCGACCCGCCAGTCGAGCCGGCTAGTTTGATAATCTGCTCGGCCGTCGTGATGAGCGCTTTGAAATACTGCCTTGCCTCGTCTTCTTGACATCGCCATGAACTTCGTCCCTCACGTCTACTTTGGTCGAGCCGCAGAAAGTGGCGGCGCCCGGATACATTTTGGGGCTCGATTGGATTGTCGGAGCGCCTGCTCCCATTAGATGTTCGACATTAGCATTGTTGAGATTCTTGCAGAAAGGACTGGCATTCGTGGGCAAAGCGAGCATTGCTGTGGCGTGAGATGGCCCTCGGATCGGCCCCGCAGCGCAACATCGCTGACGGGGCCTCGGGTGGTGCGACGCTGATGTCGCATCATTTTTGGAGGGTCCCATGCAGAAGTCATCCCGCAATCGGAAGCCACCATCGAACCGCCGTGGACGCGGTAAGGCCCTCACCACAACGAAGGCAGCAAGAACAGCACCTCGTCCTGTGAGAGAGCCGACGAAACGACGTGCAACGCTTCCTTCAAGCCCGGCTCGAGCGGGCGGCGTGGTCAGCGCGGCTGCTGAAGCAAACAAACCGGCGAATAAACAACCCAAACTGCTCGATCTGCTGAGGCGCCCGGCTGGTGCCACCATTGCCGCACTCTCAAACGCCTCCGGTTGGCAGCAGCATTCCGTGCGCGGATTTTTGGCCGGCGTGGTCCGCAAGAAGCTCGGGCTCGAGTTGGTCTCAGCCGTTGAAACTGATCAGCGCATCTACCGCGTCATTGCAGCGAAGCAGGCCTGACGATGGCTGAAGCCTCGAAGGATGGGATCAATCGCAAGCGCGATCTCGGTGGTCGGCGACCGCAGTCTCGTGGTCGTCGGTCAAGCTGGTCCACGCTGGCGCATCTTCGGAAGCATCTACAGACAGCCATCGTAAGCTATCGGCGACAGGCAGATCAGTCGGGCGACCTCGATCCGGCGATTCGCCAGTTCCTTGATCGTATCGTCGAGAAGGAGACACCCGAATCCGTCATGGCCAAGCTCGTCGCCTTCGACCGGGGACAGGTCGAGTTGAAGGCCGGCACCATCCTGTCGCGTGAATGGAACGGCATCACCCAGCGGGCCATCGTGGTTGATGATGGCTTCCTGTGGGAGGGGACACGGTACGACAGCCTCTCGGCGATCGCCTTCGCCATCACCGGCACCCGCTGGAACGGCCCCCGCTTCTTTGGCCTGCGGGATAGCACGGTCGGTGGGGAGGATGGGCCGTGAGGGCGGGAAAAGCGGTGTCCCGAGAGATCGTCCGGTGCGCGATCTATACCCGGGTCTCGACCGAGAATGGTCTCGACCAGGAGTTCAACTCGCTGGATGCCCAGTATGAGGCTTCCAGCGCCTATATCAAAAGCCAGGCCCATGCCGGTTGGGTGCAGGTCAAGACTCGCTATGACGATGGCGGCTTCTCCGGCGGATCAACCGACCGGCCGGCGCTGCAGCGCCTGCTCGAGGATATCCGGGCCCGCAAGATCGATGTCATCGTGGTCTACAAGGTCGACCGTCTGACCCGCTCGCTCGCCGACTTCGCCAAACTGGTCGAGCTGTTCGATGCCCATGGCGTGTCGTTTGTCTCGGTGACCCAGCAGTTCAATACCACAACGTCCATGGGACGCCTGACCCTCAACGTTCTCTTGTCCTTTGCCCAGTTCGAACGGGAGGTCACCTCGGAGCGTATCCGGGACAAGGTTGCAGCCTCCAAGAAGAAGGGCATCTGGGTCGGAGGTCCCCTCCCCCTCGGCTATGCCATGGAGAACGGTAAGGTGGCCGTCGTCCCCGAAGAAGCCGAACGGGTCCGTCACATCTTCAGCCGCCATCTCGAACTCGGCAGTGTCCGTGCCCTGATGCGAGACCTCAGGGACCGCAACATCGTCAGCCGGCAGCGCGTTCTTAAAACTGGGGCGACACGAGGTGGAGTTCCGTTCGGCTGTGGAGCTTTATTCTACCTACTGCGCAATCGCTTCTACATTGGCGAGGTCAACTACAAAGGCCAGATCTATCCGGGCGAGCAGTCCCCGATCCTGGATCGCGACCTGTTCGAGCGCGTCCAGACGATGCTCACGGACCAGCGGAGTCATCAGACCAGAACCCGGACCTCCTTCAGTCATCTCCTGACCGGTCTGATTTTTGACGACGCCGGCCATCGCATGGCGCCGACTCAGGCCCAGAAGAAGGGCCGGCACTACAGCTACTATGTCTCGCGGCCGCTTCTGTTCGGGAATGCAGCTACAGCCACAGTTGGTTCGATCTCTCGGGTCCCAGCCCCTGACATCGACGAGAAGGTTCGCAAGGTTGTCCTGAAGCCGCGAAACAAAAGCACGAGCCCGATCGACAACACCTACGCCTCCTTGCTGATCGAACGGATCGAGGTCCAGCAAAACCGCCTCGTCGTGCAGCTGAAGCAGGATCCGGACAATCCCGCCGGAAGAAGACCACTCCACCATCGTCATCCCCTGGATCAAGCCACCCTCCAAACGAGCGCGGTCAATCCTGCGCCCGACCTCCGCAAAACTTCCGCTCCGCCCGATGAAGCTGGAGCGACGCGCCACGCTCGTCGCAGCGATTGCCCGCGGCCGGCGCTGGCTCGACGAACTCATCACGGATTCAGCGACAGATGCCCAAGCAATCGCAACGCGCGAGCGATGCAGCCTGCGACACGTCAACATGACGCTGTCGTTGGCCTTCCTCTCTCCCGCACTCACCAAGGCTGCCGTCGAAGGTCGGTTGCCACGTGGCATCGGTCTCGAACAACTTCGCGAGCTCCCGCTTGGATGGGATCGTCAGTTCGAAGCGCTAGGTCTCAGTCCGATCTGAGAGCGTCACCGCGCTCTTGGCTTTTGCCATTTCGACGTCGCGACGGAAGCGTTTCTGGCATTTCCCCGAGAGCAGGTTTTCGCGCAGACGGGCAGATCACCGCCGTCCCGATCTATCATCAATTAGTACAGACGCCGGCTATGTCCCTACGAACCGATTGGTTGCAGGCGCCGAATTCGCTGCCTACCCAGTCAGCGAACCGGTCTCCGCCGCTCGGCCAGGAACGGGATTTTTCGATGCAGAGACGGAGCGCCGTTTGGCGATGTTTTTGAGGCCAGAGACGCGCGCAGAGACCCGGCGCCTCGCCAAAACCCCGCAATTTGCGCGACAAATTGACGGATGTGTCACCGAGTTCGATCCCTACGAACTGGGTGGTGGGCGATGTAGGGCTCGAACCTACGACCCGCTGATTAAGAGTCAGAAATGTCCTGTTTTATAGCCATTCCTGGTGTTGGATAGCGTAGCTACAATTGCCTAAATCCAATGCTATCTAACCTAGGTCCGCTTGATTTTTCTCGGTCGGTAGCCAGAATGCTGGCTATATTCTGGCTATAAAGTTGGCAAGGCATGGCTCAGATCAAGATCACGGGACCGGCTGTCGACGCCCTATGAAGTCGGCGGTGCCGAACCGCACAACCTATTATTTCGACGACGAACTGGCCGGTTTTGGCCTCTATCGGACGACCACCGGCACTGGCACCTATTTCGCCGAGTTCCGCCCCGTCGCTGGCGGATCAAAGAAACGGCTAAAGCTCGGCCGAGTCGGAACGCTCAAGGCAAACGCCCCCCGCGAGGCCGCGCGGAAGGCTATCGCCAATGCAGCTCTTGGCCGCGATCTCGCTGGCGAGCGCTCAGACGAGAGGGCCAGTCTAACGGTCGAGGCCCTACTAGACCTCTACATCAAGCGCTCGCGTGAGAAGCGAAAGGAGCGTACGGCAAATGGATATACCTCGCTCGCACAAACCAACATCATTCCGCAAATCGGAAAGATGAAAGCCGTCACGGTTACGCGCATAGACGTTCAACGCATGCACTCGAAGGTCAGTGGAGCGAAGTATGCAGCCAATCGTTCGGTAGTGTTGTTGAAGGCGGCATATAGCTGGGCAGCAAGGCAAGGCCATCTTGCCGCGGTCGTAAACCCTGCGTCCGGGATCGACATGAACCGCGAGAAATCGCGGGAGCACTTCCTTAGCGCCAACGAAATGCGCGCGATCGGTGAGGCCATGCACGAAGCCGAAACGGTCGGCCTGCCGGTTAATGCTGGCGACGCAAAGCACTCACCAAGAGACCAGAGGATATAATGTCACCTCACGTCACCGCCGCAATAAGATTGCTGATGCTGACTGGATGCAGGCTGCGGGAGATTTTGGATCTTCGATGGAACGAGGTCGACCTCAATCGAGGCGTGTTGCGCCTGGCAAACTCGAAGACAGGAAAGAAGGTGGTATTCCTGCCAAGTGCGGCGACCGACATTCTAACTAACCTTCCACGCATTGGCGTATTTGTGATCGCAGGGGAGTCAGCCGGCACCAAGAAGGAGAAACCACGCGCCGACCTGAAGAGACCTTGGCAAGCCATTATCAAGCGCGCTGGCGTGAAAGAGGCTCGTTTGCACGATCTGCGACACTCATTCGCAGCAGTAGGCGCTGGGCAAGGGCATGGTCTCCCGGCCGTTGGCGCCCTCCTCGGCCACGCGAACGCAAGCACCACGAAACGATACGCCCATGTTGCCGACGAAGCATCACAGCGCGCGGTTGATGCGATCGGGTGGGAAATAGCAAAGGCTATCAGCGGAAAGTAGCCCGGCCCGATTGGTGAGGCGGGCGTTGATGTTTACGCTGATATCGTCTGCAGCACGCCTGCTTCTCTCACCTTAATGTCGGCCACCACAAGTCCGACAATGTGTTTGTTGAACCAATCAATATCCACGAATTGATCGCCGTGCCGATTGTATAGTTCGTTGTCTCTCCGGATGCGCACATTCTTTGTGTCGTATTGATAGGTTGCCCGTATCACCGTGATTGCGCCGTCGCGCGGGCTGACGGCGTAGAGACCATCTTGGTCGAACCGCGTCACTGGCAGAATGACCGCGCAATCACCCCGCATGAAAGTCGGCTCCATCCCGTCGGTATCAATTGGCACGATGCGCAATTTCGATGAGAAATAGGTGTCGGGTGGAATGGGCCGGGGAATTGGGTCTACCCCCGTTTTCATCGCGAGTGCCTTGAATTCACACATGAGCCGCCTCACGCTTTTGGTAGGTCTTGTCGGCTGACGCGGCAGCCTTAGCCAACTTTAACTCTTCCCGGTGCGCGTCCTCCTCCTCTCTAATCCTGCCGAGGATTCGTTTGGCGTCGTTTTGTAAACGGAGCGCGACGGGTCAAGATCGTTCGTTTCATTTGTGATGTTTGAGCCAATCTCGTCCAGATGCCGAAACAGCATGTCGAACCCGGTAAACAAGTCCATCGTCTCGCATTCGGCACTCAGGCCGTTGAAGCTGTGCGGCGCAAAGGCGATTTCGGCAGTGCCGGTATCAGAATCAGTCATTATGGTCGTTTTCCCGTGTCAGGTAACGTCGAGCGATATTGCTCAACCCGCAAATTAATGGCATCATAAAACAATGAAATCACGCAGTAATAGCGCTAACAAACCGAAAAGTGGTCGGCCAGCTGTGGATACCATGGCGGTTAACGTCCGCCTTTCTATGGATTCTGTTTCTGAGATCGACGACTGGCGCCGGAAGCAAGACGACCTCCCCGGCCGGCCTGAGGCGATTCGAAGACTGGTGGAGTTGGGGTTGAAGGTGAAATCGAAATGAGTCAGACGCCCGGGGAATACGAACCACGAAAGCCCATTTCGAAAGAGGAGCGTTAAGCTCGCAAAGTGCTTCGCGACGCTGACGCACAATCGGCATTGATCGAGCACGCGAACGCAGCAGAGGCATTCAGCAAAAATCGCGAGCGTCTAAGGGCTGAGCGGCTGGCTCGTGAGGCTATAGAGCCACCCCCGCCACCGAAGAGGAAAAAGGCGGGACTGAAGACGAAGGGCAGCTAATGCCGGCCAGAGCTAGTCACATACCCACTCATCGAGAGCGGAGCATCTTACAAATTCTTCACGAGCGCGGGGGCGAGCTACATACAAGGCAGTTCCAACCCGCGGCGGTAACAATCAACAGAATGATCGCAAAAGGCTGGATCGAAGTCCCAGCGGCCTCTACGTTTCGCATTACAGCGGCAGGCTTAGCAGCGATGAAGGCAAAGATTCCAACCAGCGGCGCGCGACGGAAACCTCAGTGAGCAATCGCTACTACGTGACGGCCGTGCGCAAGAGCAAAAGCCTCTACACAGATGAAGGCAAGTACCTCGATGAGACCGCTGCTATCGTAAGGCTGGCAGAACTTGGCGAGGATCCGGATTGCTTGATTGCGGAAGTAAATGAGTGCCGTCCCGATCGGGGAACTTCAGCGCCGGCTGCGTAACCTGCTGGGCTAGTACGCGGCGGCCGGTGGTCTAGATAAAACCGTAAGACTTCGCGACCCGTTCGATTTGCCGAAAATGTGCAGTTTTCGAGACTCGCTCATATCCTTGAGCATGATTGCGCGTCCTTGCGTCTGCATATCCAGAGCGCTTGTGAAGTCCATGTCGGTCGCGGGAACTTTGGAGTCGATGAATTTACTAATGGCCTCTTGCTTGTATGTAAGCCCTCATGGCTCTTCTGAAGAGAGAACATCCCCGAGGGCCGTTGACAGCTTCATGCGATCAAGATGGCTCCACGCCCTGGCGGGGGCAGACAAAAAAACGATCGATGCAATCGCAGAAAGACAAAGAAAGCGCATAACGTTTCCTACTGAACGATTGGAAAAGGCCATGCTCCTACAATGAAAGCTCCGCCGCAATAGCCCTACTCATTTAACAATCCACGCTGTTCAGCTTCCAGTCTGCCGCGACTGCGACGAAACCACTTTACTAGCCTCATGAAATCAATCTGAATTGAGCGGCGACGTCTCCCAAAACGATGAAGGGGAAGCGTCATGTTGGAAGCCGCAGTCGCCGCACTGCTTTTAGTCAGCGTCGTCGTATCCATCGCTCATGCATACGACGCGATGCGCACGCATTCATGCGCTGCATCAGAGTGACGATCGAACGCCCCGCCAGGCGGCCGACAGGAAGGGCGGCAGCCTTGTGAACTGGTCCCGCCGCTTTCAGGATCCGATCACGATGCCTAATGGCCGGATCATCCGCACTATCGGCGAGGCTGCGGATACGCCACCGGCCTGCCAAGCAGGACAGCCAACACCGAGGCATGGCAGCGCCGTGCGGTTTAACGTAATTTCCTCGACCAGATTAAATTAAAACAACAAGGCGCAGTAACGGTTTGGTTTTCATATTTTGGAAGTCGCTTCGTTGCCCCTTGCGGGCTTGTCTTGCTGGAACGACTTTCCAGTCAATGCCATTGAAGCCTAGGAACGGAACCCGCGCACCCAATGTTTCCCGCGATGACGGGAGGCCGGAGGGGCGATGTCTGGAGAACGCTAGACACTTTTGTGCGATGGATCGCGCAAGAATTAGACCAGTCCCAGTGAATTTGACTCCGCGAGAAATGGATATCTTGCAGTGGATGGCGGAGGGAAAAAGTGATTGGGAAATCCATGTTATTTTGAAGATTTCAAAACACTTCGTCGACAAGATCGCACGTCAGCTTCGCGCCAAACTGAACGCCACGAACCGCACCCAGACCGTCGCGACCGCGCTCAGACATAACCTTATCCGATAGGTCAAGGTACGGATTCCCGTACTTGTTCGCCGCCTTCCCTTCTGCCCTAATTCAGCTCTCCTTGCCCCAATTCGGCGGCGGCTCGCGGAGGAGGCTTATATGGCCGAGGATCGGAAGAGAACACTCGATCATCCCTCGCAAATACACAGCAATGGGGAGAGCATCGACTGTAGCATCGCAAATATATCTGCTTATGGGGCCGCTATCGACATACCTAATTCGTACCACGTTCTCCAACGGTTTCAGCTTGTGACCGAGCATGGCCGCGTCGTGCTCAACTGCCGAATTCTCTGGATCAAGCAAAACCGAATTGGTGTGGCATTCGAATAGGCATGGGAGCATTGATGCCGCTTCGCCATTTAGAGGATTGGCGTCTACTCTGATAGCCCGGCAATCCCGAGCGGTTCGCGGAGCACGGTGGTCCGTTCATCCTCATGGCGCGGATTGTCTTCTGCCGGGCCGTATTCGGAGAGACACCGCCGCCGATCGGTAACCCGGAAGGCAAGAAGGGCCATCAGTGGGGTAAGCGGAAGCTGGCGCGGGATCGCTAATTATCTACCTGATGGCCGCCGTCCGAATTTATACATATCAACCGGCTCGCGAAGCTGCGGTAAGCCTTTCGGCCGATCGGGATAAATGAACTCTTCGCCGCGTAGCCATCGGCCGTCGAAGCGATCCCAAAATTGAATCGCGTCTAACTGCACCGCAAACTCATAGACGCGCCATGAGCCTTCGCGTTCGACGTGCTCGCCTGTCCCGTCAAACGGGATACTATTCATTTTGCAAACCGCGTCGATAAATCCCCAGTGGGCGCGAATGTAGCTGTCTTCAAGCGCCACATGGTAGGGCCGCGCACTTCGCCATCGGTAATGTCCACCGCCGCGTTGGTGAAAGTCTTTCCGCTGCATCATAAACTCGGGCAGCCGCGCGATGCCGTTCGCGATGCGCCGCGCTTCATCGGATGTCAGATGGTTGTGCGCAAAGCCGATGCCTTGAAGATCGTCTCGGCAAGGCACGTAAGCGACCGGCACACCTTTCGCATCACTGACGACGAAAGGCCCTTCGCCCTCCCTGTGTACGCTCCAAGGCCGCGGAAAACGCCGTTTGGGAAGGCTTGACTCCATGAGAACAAAATGAGAACATTGTCCTACGCCGTCAAGCTGGAAAATTGCCAATGCTCGCTCAGCCTGAAGAGAATCCGCAGTCTGAAAGCGAAAGGCTGGAAGCTGCGGCGGACGCAGCCATTGCGGCCTCCGGTGGCGACATGAAAAGCGCTGTTCGCGCGCTGATCTTGGCAAACGAATTTTTGGAATGGGAATTAGCGACGAAAGTATCAGCCGGATATTTGCGCGGCGTACGGGCGGTTTAGTTGCTATAATGGATAGCACTATGGGCTGGCACGGCGAAGAACAACGCGACCTAAAGCAAGGGCGCGAATTCAAGCGCAGGCACCGGCATGATCGCTTCAAGCATCTAGCGCACGGCGCGTATTGGGCGGCTATTCTCGCTCTTCTATTCGCGCTTTTTGTCTGCGCGAACTCCGGGTGACGCGATCATGGCTGACGTCACTTATCATGTCGCCCTGCCCTTCGCCATTGGCGACGATGGCCCCGAGCCTCGCGAGGCCAGCGAATGCACCAACGCGAACGTAGCGATACGAAGTGCCGAGCAATTATCACGCATCGCCGGAAATGTGGGCGCGGTCGCGTTCAGTCGTACTGGGGATCCGGGCATTGGCGAATTTTCCGACGCGGTTGTGTTGAAGGCGTTTGGAAATGTCCCGGATGATTTGAGCACGTTGTGATGTTGTCAGTATTGCACCGGGCCAGCATCAACAGGATGCTGTTGGCCGGGGTGGAGCGCGTGACGCGTTGCGTTCCACAAGTCCAGACGTTTAAAGTTTCAGCGAGTCCTGGACACTTTAGCAATTGGAGCCAGATGGCTGAGGTCAGGCGGAAGCAGGTGACTTATCAGGGCGGCAACCTGATTTAAGTGGTGCTGCAGCAAAAGCAGAAACTATTCGCGAAGAAGCGCCAGCGGTCGTGATAAATCGTCGTCTCGAAGCCGAAGGCGGAAATTATCACCTAGGCACAGCCGCGGACGTTGAATTGACGATCACTCGGGCGCCATTTAGCGAGCCTGGCACGGCGGAGCGCCTCAGAACTAATCCTAAATATTATAGAAGGCTAGCGCTATTCGCCGCCGAAGAGTTGAAGCAACAAATCGCCCAGTGTGAAGCGCAACTAGATCAAGGCAATAGCTCCGAAATAATCAAAGGCGAACTCATTAGATTACAGACGGGATTTGAAACGGTCGCTGCTGAAATCCAAAGCGAAGAAATCGGATACTTCGACAGGGCGGCCAAAGCGATCGCAGAACTACGAGAAGGTCTCGCGAAGTTATGCGAAAATCATGCTGAACTCGTTGATGGACTTCTGAAATTAGCAGTCGTCTGCACAGCCAGTTACGTGCTTCACCAATTTGGTGGTGCTACGGGCGACACTGCTGCCTTCATAAGCTATGCTGTAATAAGGCGTGAAAAGTTGACTGATATTCTCAAGGCGGCTTTTCATGGAAAATGAGTTGCTGACAACACCCTACTCTCAACCCCCCGATTACGACGGCCTCGGATTCTCCCTATGCCACGCATCCCAATCCACTGGCGGCGGGCGCAACGCCCCGCCAACCTGATCCTCGGCCAGCGGGCCACAATCCTTTGCCGGATAGCAAACTTCGAGATGGTCACTAGCTGACCCCACCCGCCGATTCCACCGATGTCATCCGGCAAGGCCGTGTGCCGTTGCATTTCCAACATCTTCCGCATCGCCCAAACGACCGCGGACGGCCGATCGGTAGGGTCAATGCCGTCGTAGCCGGCGGCCTCGACCTGATCGTCCGCCATTGGGGACATCACAACATTCGGCAACTTCACCAACCTGAAAGGCTCATCGTGGCAATCTGATGCCTTGACGTCGGCGGCCGTACTTGTCGCAGGAATGCAATCACCAGTTTTAAACGCATACGCTTCTGGTCCGCGCAATTGAGAGATGCCCGCTACAATGATGTGAGCTTCGCTCGGAATGTCGACGCCCCATGATTTCATCATCAACGGCAGGTGAAGCTCACCACGTTCAACAAAATTGTCAAAGCTTGAAAACTCCTCAGAGAGGGACCAAGCGAAACGCACAGTCATCGCGGAGTTGCCGAGACCACGATCGCGCCTGGCCAGTGCGGAATCGTCGTCACTTTATTTCCGAAATTACACACCTCACCATCGAACGAGTAGAAGGCAGCGTCCGTTGCAAGGTGGATAAGTCCCTGATCAGGTTGGGATACACAGCAAATCGCGGTCATAAATTTTCTCATCTTTTGAAATGGTAGGTTTGGTCGTTGGGCGCGGCTCTACTCGTGCCTCGACCGTTTTTGCGGTTGCGGCAGGTGGAAAAACGCGTGTTGCTCTCGTGGTGCCGAGCAAACCAAGCGCAGGCTGCGCCTGCGCATTTCTATTCTTCTCAGCTACTTTATCGACGGAGCCACCAATCAGAGCATTGCCCGGTGCATTGGAGCCAAGCCCTTTGTAGAACCTGTCGACGGTTGTGTCGGCCGCGAGCGTCGATCCCTGCCCGCTCAGCAGAAGCCCGTTCTTCACTTGAAGCGGAAGGATTGTACTCAAAAGCACCAATCTTTGGTGCTTTATCAACCAAGTCCTTTAGCCACCCTCCAACTGTTACGGTTCAGACCGCCATCCAAGGCTGAAATTGGTCGTCGTGCGTTTCCATGCTTCATCGAAATCCCGCGCCTTTTTAACCATGCTGTCATCGACCGCACCACCGAAATCAACAGCGGCGTCTTTCGCGACCTTTAATCCTTCCGAACCTCCTTCGAGATACCGTACCCACTGCATCGTGGCGGGTAGGCCCATCTGCTGCAACAGAACAAGTCGCTGCTGATCGTCCCGCGCATTCTTGATAATGTCAGCCGCTTTACTGAGCGCGTCACCAAATTCTGTCGCATGAACATTGTTCGCGCGGAATACCTCGGCCAACTCCCCCATATTGTTTTTGGCGTCATAAACGCCCTTGCCGAAAGCTGAGATACCCTTCGTAAACCCGTCAGAGCCGATGCCCTTAAATGAGGCCGCAGCCTGCAGCATGGATAAATCACCAGCCGTCGTCCCAACCGTCCGCGCTGTATCGTCAAGCTAAAGCGTATGCGACTTCCAACTCGCAAGGCTTGCCAGAGCTATGGCACCAGTAGCCGCCGTGGTTACACCAAGTAGCCGCATCGGCGTGATAACCGACGTAATACCGCTGCCGATCTGCTTACCCGCGCCACCAACGGTTGCGGTCTTGGACGAACTAAAGATATCAGCGATCTGCGGGCCTTGCTGCGCAATAATGGTAAACAGGCCTTGCCCGCCAACCAACTGCACACCGACGTCTTGCACCTGACGACTAAGATTTACTAGCTCATAGGTGGCCAGCTTGCCAGACTTAGCAAGCTCGTTATTCCCACTGTTTATGCCCTTTAGCGACTTAACGTGATCTGCAAACGCCGCCTTCGTTTGAGCGAGTGCAACAGCCCGTTCCTTTTCACTAAGAGCGCCTGCCTTTGCAGCACTATTGATATCTACCAGAGATTGCTTGTACTGCTGCTGTGCCGCAAATAGCGGATTGTACTTAGCGCGCACCGCATCAAGTTGCGCGCCATAAGCCGCAATATCATCCGCGCGACACTTCATGCTGGTGTTTACACCAGTCAGAGCATTGATTTGCTGTTGCAGCTTTGTCGCACTCGTACCGACGCCATCCATAGCTGCGCCGGTTCTAGTGAATGCTGTCTCGATACCACGCGTCGAGCTGTTGACCGTCCCAAGCAGACGGCTAATAGCGCGATTGATGTGCGTGGTATCCGCAGATATCGAAATTACAAGTTGTTCGGTATCGTCAGCCATTTCTGACTACTCCCCGCCTAAGTATACGGCGCCGTGACTACCGTGCTCGTGCCGGAATCGGATATGTCGTACGAGCCAGCATTGATGAAAATGGGCGCATTGATTACCGTGTTTTGCGCAGCGGCGTGGACGGAAATACCCGCAGTCGCTCCCGGCGCAACGTTCTCATAGCGCCCACCCATGAAGCGGATACGTTGCGAGGCTTGCCCGGTATGAGACAGCGTGCACCGCAGTTGGTATATCCTTCCGTTGCAAATCCCCCATAGGAATTATCGGCATCGTCGTAATCCTCGGGCCCGATGAGCATGTCGTTACACCGGCCACCAAAAGAAATTGATATGGTTGCCAAGGGTGCCATTGCTGACCGCGATGATCACGCTGCTAATATCGACACCGTAATAATCATTGTAAAAGGCACCGACTGAATTTGGTCCGCCGTTTTTGATGCCATATTGAATGCCGTAAATTTCGGTCCCGAACACTTTGACGAATGAACATGACTCCCAATTTATCGCCGCCTGGCCGTTATCAAATGCTGGTCCGTTGAACTGTCCGCTGTGAATTCTGAATGCGGTAATTTCGATAGGGTGTGTGGTGATAGCCGCTGGTGCCGCGACCCGCCATCATATCGATACTTGCCGGCGTTCGGAGAATTGCGTTGCGGCTTTCAAAAATGGATTTTGCGGGATGGATTGATGTCCCCAAACTGTCGCACGGGGACTTGGTCTGCAAGCTTGTTTCGAAGTGGAGCAAGTCACCAAAAACGATCGAAGGCGTCATAACTCGATTTTTCAAGCAGTACGGCGACGGTGATCCGCTCAAAAACCTCGCATGCCGCGAACCCTGACGATGCCCACGACATCATTAGGTCTCTTTCTTGATCGGCGTGTCGTTACCTGACGCTTATCAACACTAAGAGGACGACATGACCGACACTAACTCTGCAGACGTGCTGATTTCCGCCAAGGCCGTGCTGAGCCATTTCAACCCGCCATTCAGCGTTCGCACGCTCGATCGTTGGCTTGCCGATCCGCGCATCGGATTACCGCGCCCTGTGATGTTGGGCGGTGGAAAGCGACGATACTTCATTGAACGTGAGATTTCAGACTTCATTGCTCGCAAGGCGCGGGAGCGAGTCACGTTCAAGGCTTAAAGGAGACTGATCTGATGGGCGACACTACCACCTAACGCCCCTGCCCTGCCTGCTCCGGCGGGCAATCTTCCAGACAATTCAAATTATCACAGTGCGCTGAAATGGTTCAGCGCCAACGGCCGGCCTATGACCGAAGAAAGGACTACTATGAGCCGCGCGAAGTTCTTGAAGAAAGAAGCGGCCGTTGTGCGCGATCTTATCGCCGACGTGGACGCCACCGAGGCCTGCGAGTGCGAGCATTGTCAGCCCCGCGTGGCTAGACGGGCGTTGACCGCTTATTTGCAGCAACTCACGACTGACTCCTCCCACGTCCTTGCTCCGTCAACGGGCATGTGAACTCCAACAATCGATTCATTGGCAGCGTGCCGACAATTGGATCGGCTCACCACACCGCAAGGAGAAGCAAACATGAGTGACGATATCAAATACAAAGTCGAACGGGCCCGCAACCTCTCGCGAGAACTCAAGCTCCCGGATGCGCCCGGGCTCTTATCCCAGGGCGATGCAAACTTTACGGAGACGCGCTCACCGGTCTTGCAGGGGCCATCCCTGAAGGGATGGCTTTCACTGACCTCGGCGACATCCCGCGTGCCATCCTCGCGATCTATGCGGACGAGATGGCAGACGACATTCGATCGCTCAGGATACAGGCTGTAGGCCCGACCGACGCCGAATTTCTGGCGCGGGCACTAGAATGGCATGTCAACGCTCTCGACGAACCACCCGCACCAGCTCTGGCGGCGTGATCAACGAGGGCCCTTCGGGGCCCTCTTTCTTAGCAAAATTTTTTGAGACAGAAGTAACAAACTTATCAACGAGAGCACGAGAAGTCGCTGCGGCGCAAGCGTCACTTGGGGCTATTGGATCAGTCTGGCAGCACCTGATATCTTTTGATCCAATCGCAGTCAGTCGCAATCAAACGAGGTCCATGCCATGGATAATGAGTTTCTTCTTTTTTCCGAGCGCGAGTTTGGCGAGTTCGTTGGCAAGAGCGAAATCTGGGCTCGCAAGCTGAGATACGCCGGCAGGTCTCCGGTGGTGACCTACATTGGCCGACGCCGAAATATTCGCGCAGCGACATCTCAAATTGGATGCAAGCGCAGCGCATCCGCCCCGGCGGCAGGTCCGCCGCATAACGCAAAAACCCGCCGGTGAGACGGCGGGCTCTTTGCGAAAACACTTATCTCTGAAAGCTCACAAGATGTATGTCGAATCTTCGGCCAGCGCAACGCCTTCTAATAGCTCATCCGCACATCGCGCCCCTTACCTGGATGGTGTGGCCTATCTCCGCAGCACGTCTGACGAGATGGTCATGATTACGAGGGAGGATGATCAAGCCCTTCGTTTCACGTTCCGCAACGGGGCCACGTTCACTCTCGGTGCCAAAGGGCTTCGTTGGTACCTGAAGCATGACCTAACGAGTATCCAGGGCGATCCGCTTCCGGCGTTGGCATCCATTCTCGCGCGGCAACTCTTTCGCTTTCTCGGGGGAAAGAAGTGGCGCGGCATGTCATTTGAGCAATGGATGCCCTGTGACAATTATTTCCGCACGGCGCGTGCGCGTCAGGGCACGCATCAATGAATGTCGCTGAGTTTGAGGAAGTCGCGCTTACACTGATCGGCAGCGGCTATTCACCAATCCCGATCATGCCTGGCTCAAAGTCACCCGGTGAGCGCAGTCCCGATGGCAGTTGGCGCTCAATGTCCCGATAGCAAAAGTGGTGTTGCGAGCCGGTACCAGTGACTCGCGTAGATGCATGGCTAAGGATGATCGGCGATAGCGAGGTCGGAATCGGCGTAGCCTGCGGTCGCGGGCTGATCTGCATCGACATTGATCAAGAGTATCTTCTTGATCCTGTGCTCGCGATCTTGCCGCCGTCTCCGGTACAGAAGAAGGGCCGCAAAGGCGTCTCTCTGTTCTATCGCGGCAACACCGAGAAGATCAGGTCTCGCAACTATCGCACCGAAGAGCGCGTCGGCCTGCTCGATCTGCTCGCGGAAGGCAAGCAGACGATCCTGCCTCCTTCAATCCACCCCGACACCAATGAGCCCTACTTCTGGTGGACGGACGCGACGCTCTGCGACACGCCATTGTCTGAGCTTCCCGAGCTTCCGGACGACATCGCCGATCGCATCGCCGAAGTCCTGAAGCCGTTCAGGGTATGATCCTGATCGAGACCGCGCCGAGATCGCCGTTGCCCTCGTTGTCGACAACGCACCCAGGTCTGGCGACGATAACATCTATCGCACGATCAACGATCTTGGGCTGGCAAATTTGCACCTATGGGTACCGCACTGGAATCTGCGGCGTTGCTACCGCGCCGGAAGCGGCTTTAAGGCCGTTTGCGAGTGGCGAAGCTCTAGCGCCGGCCGCGCTTTTGCTTTGCGCAAGCCGAACTTGTCATTTTCGTCCCGTGGCATTCGAGACTTTGGCGATGGACGGGGATACTCGCCGCTTGACGTGGTAATGGCCGCACTGCGCCTCGAACTTGACCCGGCAGTTGAATGGCTAGGCGAAAGGCTTGGCTACGATTTTTCCGAAGCCGAATTGATCAATGGACCAAAAACTATTGAGAGGATTCGCTTGCGGGAAGCCGCCAGGAAGGTGATTGCGTGATGAGCAACAACCCAATGCGCCACGTCAAGCTACGTGCTATCGGTAGCGACCTGCCGCCAGCACCAAAGTGGCTGGTTAAAAAATCTGCTCCCGGCATCTGGCGTGGCGCTTTTGGTCGGGGGGCTGGAGAAATTGATCTTCGCATTGCGGCTGCCGCAGGGGTAAGTTTCACGACGAGGCGGAGGGAGAAATTCCGTTCCTGGTCGCGGACGAACCACCAGTCGCCGAACAGGGAGGCTTTCTTATCTGGCTGGAGAACGCCATTCAACAGGCCCAAGCAGACTGCACTAAGCAGTTTGAAACCGATTTGCGGCTTGTGGTCATCGACACGCTTGCCGCTGCTATTGGCGTCGAGGATGAGAACGGCAACGCCGAAGCAGCCCGGATCATGCGGCGGCTGGCGGACCTTGGGAATAGGTATGACGTGTTGATCATGCCGGTGGCACACCTTGGCAAAAACGCCGAATCCGGTGTCCGTGGTGCGAGTGCATATGGAGCTGGAGCTGACGCTATCTTATCAATCTTGACCGCAGGCAATTCGATGACTGGTGAAGTCTCGAAGAGGACGTTGGTGCTTACCAAGTCACGTCGGGGCAGCACTGGGGCGCTGGGCGTATTCACCCTGGTATTTCATGAGTTGTGCGTGGACGAGGAGCATCGCTCCCCGATCGGCTCTTGCTTCATCGAACATCATGATAACGACAATATTGCCACTACTCCAAAGGTCGCGGCCAGCAAGGTGCCCCGCGAGTTCACCGACGCCTTGGATGAAGTCCTGCTTTCTGGTGGCGCGAAAGACTATCAAATCCCCAGTGGTCCCGTCGTCAAGGCTATGGACGTTACGGCGGTGCGAGGGGAATTTCATAAGCGCTACACCACCGGAAAGCCCGGCAACTCAACGGCCGCTAGAGATAAGGCGTGGCAGCGGGCTTTTAAGAACGCCAAGGAAGAACTGATCATTGGTACGACTGCTATCCGCAGCGACCTCGAATTGATGTGGCGCATTCGATAATGGTCGACACGTGGACATGGTGGACAATGTCCAGCTTGTCCACTTGTCTTCACTGGCCACCCAACACACCCCTAATGGGGTGTTGGGGGTGGACCGACAGGACATTTCCTTAGGAGTCCTGTCCACCTGTCCACTGGATTTTCGCCGAAAAACGCTCCGAGTGCACCGGCTCTGCTAAGCTTCTGTCGGTCTGCAGCGAGGTGACGAACGTGAGCCGGCAGGTTTTCGCTGACCCTGTTATGGGCGAACGTTTCGCGCTGATCCGTTGGCTACCGCGATTTGCCGGCTCTCATGCTCCGCATCAGTATCAAGGACTAGTAGCAGACGTCCGCATACTGGTATCCGTTCCACACCCAACAGCTGTCATAGTTCGCATAGGAATACGGATAGCCCCCGCCCCAGCCACCATAGCCTCCACCCCAGCCCCAGCCACCATATGGATAGCCCCAGCCGCCGCCCCATCCCAAGCCGCCGAAGCCTACCGCAACAGGAAAGCCCCATCCCCAGCCGCGCCCTCCCCAGCGTCCTCCGGCCCAGCGTCCACTTGCGTTGGCCCAACGTCCACCCGCCCAGCCAACGTTCCTAAATCCACCGGCAGGCATCCCGGCTCTGAATCCACCGGGCATCCCGCCCCTGAACCCGCCAGCGGCGAAACCGCCTCTGAATCCTCCGGGCATCCCGGCTCTAAATCCTCCACCGCCGAATCCGCCGCCCCGGAAACCACCGCCTCCAAATCCGCCTCCAAATCCGCCGCCGCCCCTGAAGCCTCCTCCTCCTCCGAACCTCGCCGCCGCGTCATCCGGCACCAGCGTAAGAGTCGATGCGACGATTGCCACGCCACTCAGGATGGCCAACGCACGCTTGCGCATTGCACACTCCTTCAGGTTGGGCGTTTCGCACTTCCATCAGCCGGACTTTGACTGCGTCAGATTCTAATGGCCCAGTGCGATCCGCCCAAGACGAGCACTCGACGTGCAGTCACACATCTCCCGGCCGTTCCAATAACGTTAGCATTGTGTTCTCGTTCCTGCGGGGATGCACGCCAGTGAACATTACTATTGCGGTAGCAGACGCCGGCCCAACGATCGACTTCTTCGCCCTCCTTGGTTTCAGAAAGGATCACGTCGCAACGATCGACGGCGGACTTCCCGCCCGGTACATGGGCATGCCGGACATGAAGGCGCAGCACATCACTCTTGCTCTCGAAGGAACGAACCCCATTTCGAGATTCAGCTACTTGGTTCGTACCGACCCCAGGGGCCGATCCGGGTGCGCACCCAACGAACCTGCGACGACGAGGCTTCAATCATCTCGCCTTCCGCGTCGACGACCTTGAGGCAACCACTGCACACCTTGTGGCAAATGGCGTGACGGTGCTCAGCGACGAGATGGACCACATCAACCGAAAGCTGCGGCTTTTCGAGGGTCCGAGGGCATCACCGTCGAGTTGGTACAGCAGGATGGTTAGATGCTTTTAGCCAGTTCATCGCTAACGCAACAGGAGCCAAGCGATATTGACACACCCGGCCTCTTCACGTCCGTAGCACCTGAAGCATTACTCGCAGCCTGCGAGAGCGCCTGTACCGCTTTCGCAGCCTGACGTAAAATCGCGGCGATGCCATCGTAGTTGCACAAAACCGACGGAGGTCAGCATGCGAATGAATTTAACGAACATAGTGGGAGCACTTTGCGCCGTCGCGATGGTCGGGAGCGCAAACGCTGCGATCAAGGAGGAGCCGGTCACCTATATGGACGGCGTGACGACCATGAAGGGGTTCGTCGTATACGACGATACAACCCAAGCCAAACGGCCCGGGATCGTGATGGTGCATGAATGGTGGGGCATCACCAAGCACATCCATAACGAGGCCCGAAACTTCGCGAAGCAGGGCTACACGGTCTTGATTTCTGATATGTACGGAGAAGCCAAGACCGCCGACAACCCGAAGGACGCCGGCGCGCTCTCGTCGTCGGTGATGAAAAACCCGACGGTGATGGAGTCGCGCTTCAACGCAGCTCGGGATGAACTCGCCAAGCAACCGTCGGTCAATTCCCAGCGGATCGGCGCCGTTGGTTATTGCTTCGGTGGCACGGTCGTGCTGAACATGGCACGCACCGGCGCGGACCTCGCCGCTGTCGCGGGCTTTCACGCATCACTTGGTCTCAATACGCGCCCAGGCCGGGAGCCGTTAAAGCGAAAATACTCATCCTGAACAGCGCGGACGACCCGTTCCTCGAGCGTGAGCAGTACGATGCGCTGAAGAAGGATTTCGACGCAGCAAAGGTCGATTATCGGGTCATCCAGTATCCCGGCGCGGTGCACGCGTTCACAAACCCTGAAGCGACCGAGCTTGGCAATAAATTCAACCTGCCGCTCAGGTACGACGCGAAGGCGGATCAGGAATTGAAGGCCGAAGCTGACAAATTCTTTGCCGCGCACCTAAAGAAATAAGTCTGGGGGCGGATCTCTGATTCCCCTCATTCGGCTCGATAGGTAGGCGCCCTCAGGCTAACTGCAGAGGCCCATGATCATCGCAATGATCACCGTGCGGATGGTGCAGCCGGCCGTCTACGAGGTAATCGACATGATCGCCATGCGGCACCTGTGCATGTCCGCAGCCTGGACCGTGAGTATGCGAGCAGTGGACCTGAGGGGTGCAGTTCACGGGATTTGCGGCATCGATCGGGATGACATGTTCGTCCACATGATCCTCGTGCATATGGTGAAGATGACCATCGTGAAGATAGTCCACATGGCCGGCATGGCGAACCGCGGTGTGTCCGCAATTGGGGCCATGGCGATGAGGATGGCTCTCATGGTGTTTCTCGGTGCAAGTGGCCATCGGCAGACTCCATATGCGTGGGGGTCCCCGCCCACTTTAAATAGTGTGAAATCCAAGGTGCGCAAAAGTCAAAGTTGATCCGACCGCACGATCGCCGTTCCACATACCGAGATGAGTTGAAGCATTAAGCGGCTCGCACTCAGGGGTCGACTTATGTCGCCTGTTAGTCCAACTGCGACCTCACGCAACATCCTCCATTGCTCAGATATTGACCAACAAGCGGACATCGCAAGGCCCGAGCGCGATGCGCAAAGGTAAAAAGGTACTGTCTTTGGGGTCCGGCGGGGAGGGTGACGGACGACCCCGACATCTGGCTAGGTGAAAAATCCTAAAAGTAGGTTGTTGTTCTTAACTTGAGCTTTGGCGGCGGTGGTCGGTTGAATTTCGAGCGACCCGAACCGACTCCATTTTAATCGCCTCACAGGCGACCCTGCGCTCAAATTCATCAACGTAGTTTTCTAAAAATGCCTCGCTACCATCCTTACAGCCGCGATCAAGGTCCTCTGTACCTTCGACCGCCCAACCCTCGGGCGCAGCGCGCATTGACCGTTCCGACGAACGCAGTGTCGGTGGCCAGATTGCTGTTCTCTCTGCTGAAGGCGAATGGCCGATCCTATGACGAAGTTGCCGAAGCGTCAGGAATTTTGCGTTCGACTCTAAAATCTTGGCGGCACCGCACGGCACCAACTTACTCCTCAATCGAAGCGTGCTTCAATGCAATCGGCTGGCACTTTTTTCCGTGCCCGAAGGTAGAGACTCTGCCAAGTGAAATCGCGGCAGACCTCGCGCGACTCGCCGCGAAGATGAAAGCCGACCTCCCTGAAGTGTGGTCAGCACTGGGAGAACTTGCGGCCGATCAAACATTCCTTCGTGAACGCGCGAAGGAGCGCATTGAAGCGATCCTTTCGAACCCGCCCCCGGACGGCAGGAGGAAAACTGCCGCCCGGGTTAGGTTCAAGCCAGGAAAGTTGCTATCGACTGGAGAAAAGCAACTCGCACATTCTGCTCGATTGGACATGCAATGCCAGTCGTGCGATCTCCCTGACGTGAAGCCTATCCGAACGGCGTTTGAGCGAACGGAAACTCGGCGGTCGCGTCACCGCCGAAACTATCGATTTCTTAGCGGATGAATTTCCCAAGGCGGACGTCATCACAATGGGAATGATACTTCACGACTGGAAGTCTCGAGAACAAGAAAATGCTGATCGCCAAGGCCTACCGCGCATTGCCTACCGGCGGCGCGCTGGTCGCCATTGAAAACATCATTGACGATGAACGCAGGAAAAACAGCTTCGGTCTCATGATGTCGCGCCCGGGAGGCGGAGCTTTAAGAAGCGGATTCTTTATTACAATGGTAGCTCGCTCGACCGAACCGTCTTCGCGCACTCTCGGTCGAATAATGGTTTGTTCAATTTCTAGACGCTGACCCGTTGGTGGCGTCGGAAAATACATCTTGTAGCCAAAAGATACCCATTTACCCAAAGGAACGTCATTGCGGCGTTCCATGCTCGAAACATCAAAGTGTTCGGCATACAGAGGTCGACCATCCCTGTCGTGGTCTCGGACATAGGTCTTACTGTTGGATTTATGAATGAGACCCCAGTCTTCGACCCTTGTTATCTGAGCGAAGCCCTCATCGGTGAATACCAACAGATCAACGTGCCCGTCCTTGCGAACAAAACCTTGAACATCAGCGCTTTTGGTTCGAGCTCTTTCAAGGAGAGCGGAATCGGGCTCAGCCTCCAGTCCAGCTTTTCGCATAAATGCCGAGGAAGCTCGTCGCGTTCGCGAAGTCATCTGGCCATCTGGTTCGCCAACGTCAAAGCCAAGTTGGTTCAACCGAAACTGAAGTTCAAAAATCTCGTTGCGAGATAGTTGTTTGATGGAAGGGTGTTGCTTATCAAAGCCAACTTTAGGTCCGTCGAGAGGAGCGTTAATCGTAAGGCTGCCCTTGTAGCGCTGAAAGTCGAACGTCTGGGGCGTGCCTGATCCTGAAGTCATGACACCATCCTTGAGGCAGCGAGCGTTGATCGTCGCCGAGTAGGCGGTGCCGGACGAGGCTGTCGCCGCCTTAGTCCGAATAGTTGTCGGTATACAGGTTTTTCCCCCTTCCTTCGCATTAAATGTGAAGCCCCATTTTTCGATGGAGAGAATGTCGGTGCATTTGCCTTCGTCCGTCCAACTTGGAAGCGTGTACTTAGTTTTCCCCTCGAATGTGGAGGGACTGCACCACTCGCCAACAAAGTCGATCGGCATTTGAATTTCGGTTGCCGCAGCTTGGCTACAAACGGCTACGATCGCTACTACACAGGAAAGTCGCACCAAGTTATGCATCGTCATCCGTCTTCCCTCACAGCAGACGCGTTGTCCGACTGAAGACAATTGATAGCTACGCCATCCAGCCTGAGGCTCGGAGAACTCGCAAAGCTACGGGGCAGCCCATTCGGCCAAGCCGCCGGCCACTTTGCGGGTCGGCAGCCTCCTACTAGAATGGCCACCCCTCATCGCTCGAACTACTATTTGAACAGAGGAACTCCACGACCAAAGCTCCATCCTTGTCGGGTTTTGCTTTATTCTCCTCCATGTAGAGTGTGCTGTTAGCGTTCTGAAAAGCGAGCTTTCCGCCCCAGTGATGTTTGCCTCCATCGCCAGATGTGAAGAACGTATGATCGATCTCGTGCGAAATCCTTTTGCCGGCGCCGTCGACCACATAATCCCGTTGGCCAGGTTTCAAATTCAACGAAGCAAATTTCCATTGACGGTCGAAATAGCGAACCATAAATCGCGCGGAATCGGTGCAGGAATTTTCGAGGTAAATGGCGGCCGTCTCCGGCCCTTTGAGCTTATTGTAGAGGAGGATTCCGCCAATAACGGCCCCAGCGCCCACCGCCAGCTTTTCGCCCGTGGTTAATTCCTGTGGCGTGGTCTCTTTGTTTATCCGATCACTCATCTGACTGGATGACCTGATCCGATCGTCCGTCGCGGACGGACATTCTTTGGCCTTTAAAAACCAGCGTTTGGCTTCCGGTTTGTCAGTAGGAACGCCCTGACCGTTGTAGTAGTTTACTCCCGCATTGTATGCTGCCGTGCAAGAGCCGGCTTGGGCGGCGCGCAGCGTGTAACCTGCGGCGCGCTTTTCGTCTTTCGTTCCGCCGATGCCCATCTTGTAATAGTAACCTAGCTGCGCCATGGCGCTGGGGTCATTTAGCGCTGCCGCGCGCTCGTACCATTTGACGGCGGCGGACATATCTTTCGAGGTCCCAGAGCCTGCGACATAGTTTTCAGCAAGCGTTGTGTAGAGTTGGATCAAGAATGGCGGCGTGAACTCCTGTTGACGCTCTGCCGCACCCAACATCCATCTCATCGCTTCCGACTGTTTTAACGGTGCCCTCGCCGTTCAAGTACATTACGGCAAGGTTGTACATTGCAGGCCCATAACCACCTTCAGCCGCAGTTCGGGCAAACTCGAAGGCAGCTTTCATATCGTGGTCCGCGTATTGAGCACGACTTAGCCGGTATCGCGTTTTTGATTCGTTGGGGCTTTTCTCAACGGCAAGTCTGCAAGGCTCCAAGGCTACCGAGGGACGGAGGTCCTTAGCTGCAACAAAGGATGTAACGCCAGCCTCAGCATTTGAAGCGGCAAGCGCCGCGCACTTTGCGACAGCTTCCGCCGCCTCATTTGATTGGGCGAAAGCGGAGTGCCCAGAAGCCAGAACGGCAAGCACTCCAGGAATGGTGTTGATCCAGAATGCTCTTTTGTTTGACATGAACCCCAGCAATTATTTTGGTTAAAGTTCAAAATATTCAATGTGAACGCCGTCAAAGATCGAAACCTTAATTGATGAAACGGATGGCAAGCATAAGACGGTCACCATGGGTTGGTGGAGTCGCACGGTGATAACATGATGTATCTTGAACAAAGCCGGTGCCCGCTGGACCCTCGATGATGATTTCGTTCTCGATTCCAAATTGCTTATGAACACGTGCTTCGCTTGCTGACGCCGAGCCGAGAAGCATCCGAAGCGGCTTTCGATTGTGTGAGCGCTTCATCATGACATGCGCTCCGGAATTGCGGTCGGTATCGGTGATGTAGAAGTTAGCATAAACAAAATTATATCCGCCAACGTCATAATGGTAATCGATAACGTGATGCCTTAATCGTCGCCGCTCCTCGTCCGAAAAGTCAGACGCAAAGCTCCAATTGATAATCGTCATCACCTCACGCGGCTCGTGCCCGAGATAATTTCGGACAATAGACCTTAGTACGGGATCATTTACGACGGCCTGAACAGCAGGGCATCGGGTCGGCTCGCGAATGCCACCTATCGAAACTGATCTTCCGTCCGGGGTTTTGCCTCGGCGGACGTCTGCATATTGGAAAGTAGGGCCATGCGGGTCGTAATTGGTGTGAAGCGGTTCGGAGCGCGCAAAGGCGTTAATTTCGGCGACAATATTTGCGGGAAGATTCAAGCCCAGGAATACGGCATCCTTCGAGATGTCTTTAACAATCCCGTCGATGTTGGCATTCGGAAACAGAGTTGAAGATCCGTTCTGCTGAACCAAAACGCGACTGTCCGTCAGTCGCCTGATGCCACTATAAGCTAAACGTACAGTTCGAAATCGGCCCAGCGCGTAATGAATGTCACCTTTAGAAACTTTTGCGACTACTCCTCGGAAATTCATTGGCTAAACCTCTTGATGAGAGCTTCGATAAACTTTTCGCTGCGCAAAAACATGCGTTCCGCCCGATGAAAGCGGACACGTAGATTAAAAATCAAAGACTAGCTTAAAGCCGGCAGTAAACAAGCCATCGGCTAGCATCCGGAAGCCTAACTAGGTCCTTTAAGAAGGTAGCCGCCCGGTACGCCTCCTTTAACCAATATGAACGGTTGTTCAGCCACTTAGCGGAAATTTTGGTCACACGGAGGAACGCGAAACGTCCGTGCTGATTAGCTCTCCACACGTTAATGGGAGTTTGTTTTATGAATAAGTTGATTATAGCGATGGCGGTTGGCGCCGCTGCACTGTTCAGTGTTTCCGCTACAAACGCAGCCAATCAAAAGGGCCGGACCGACGTCACCCAGTCGTCGACAGGCAGTAAATCTCAACATCGGCACTATCGACACTCTCATGGTCGTCAGCACTATGGCCACCGCCATAACCGGCACTATGGCCAATCTGGCCATGGTTATTACCGTGAGCAAGGAAGCTATGGTCACGCTCCGCATGGCGGCGGCTATGGTGGCTCAGGTTATGGCGGGGGCGGCTATGGCCAAGGGGGCGGCTACGGTGGCCCAGGTTACGGCGGAGGAGGATATGGCCCCGGTTACGGCGGGGGCGTGGTCGGTTGGCTATGGTGGGCCGGGTTACGGCGGGGGCGGCAGAGGCGGATACGGTGGTTGGTGATAAAAAAAAGCCCGCAGCGATGCGGGCTTTTTTACAGCAACCCCGCCCTTAGCAGACGGTACGCTCCAGATCGAAAAGGAAGATGCGGCGTCCGCCGGCGAGCCCGCATGAAGATCGCCACCTTCAACATCAACAACGTTAACAAGCATCTGCCAAATCTCCTGCAATGGCTGAAGCAGAGCAAGCCCGATATTGTTTGTCTGCAAGAACTAAAATGCGAGGCGAGAGACTTCCCCGAGGCCGCTCTTCTCAAAGTGGGCTATTTTGCCGTGTGGGAGGGACAAAAGTCGTGGAATGGCGTCGCCATTCTGTCGCGACGATCGCAACCGATTGTTACTCGCCGGCGGCTCCCCGGCGATTCCGCTGATCGCGAGTCCAGATACATCGAAGCTGCAGTCGACGGCCTGCTGATTGGCTGCCTTTATCTTCCGAATGGAAATCCTCAGCCGGGACCGAAGTTCGATTACAAGATGAAATGGTTTTCGCGGTTGGCTCGGCATGCGGCTCAGGTGCAGAAGCAAGGCCACCCTACCCTCTTGGTCGGCGACTATAACGTCGCGCCAACAGACCTCGACATCTACCCGACGAAATCATGGGCGAAGGATGCCCTGGTTCAGCCTGCGCCACGCAAGGCGTTCGCCTCGCTCCTTGCGAACGGCTGGACAGACGCTCTGCGCGATGTCTTCGGCGACGAGCGGGTCTATACCTTCTGGACGTACTGGCGAGATCGCTATGAAAAGGATCATGGTCTCAGGCTTGACCACTTCCTGCTCAGCAAATCAGTCGCTTCCCGCTTAGTGGAAGCGGGCGTGGATGGCGACGTAAGAGGCGAAGACAATGCCAGCGATCACGCGCCGGCCTGGATTAAGCTGGAGCGATCTGTCGGCTCATGAGGGCGTTCAACGCTAGTAGAGTTGATGGAGTCAGCTCCGCTTGCATTTCCAAAATGGCGTCTGAAGGAACTACCAAAAGCTTGCCTTCGGTAATCACCAAGGCATCGGTAGGAACATCATAAGCAACGAAAAACTCCCCCCTCAGGTGACCGCCAGGTTTTTCCGGATCAGCACCGTCCAAGCTGAATAGATGTTGAAATCGGTCGGCAGGAATATGATGGCTGATCTCTTCAGTGATCTCTCGGACAACACACTCTAAGAATGTTTCCTCGCCTTCCCGGTGCCCTCCGAAGAGGCCAACTTTTCCGGGTTGAACGATATGAGGGACATTATCGCGCCGCTGCAAAAGCAGATTGCCGTTAGCATCGATCAGAAGTGCCGCTGCGATTTCGCGGATATTCGGTTTGCTCATCAGAACCCTAACGACAGGACTTTACGACTTTGGGCCATGGGAAGAACTGCGCAACGTGGGCCGTCCGTTAGACCAGCGGGTTCATGGACTGCATTGGAGCGTGACAGGCCAAGCTAGTGCGGCTCATCCACAAGCCGACATCGCTCGGATAAAATACCCGCCCACCGGCACGAGCCCGATAGGTCTGATTCTACTCTCTGTGACCTTCTGCTGTAACGGATAGTAGCGGACAGTAACGGATAGCAACGGATAGCAACGGATGAATGCCCGTACCCCGACCCGTACCCGTAACTGGAAACGACGCCTTCTGATAGGGTAGATTATACTTTAAGTGATTGATTTTGTTGGTGGCGGACGCAGTCGGATGCGAGCCGGTCTTTCCAGCTTTACGGGAATTAACAGGGCAAAATCGCAAATTTGGCGGTTTTCGCGCATATGACATGGCAGACAACGGCGTATTTTTAGGGACTTACGCTATAAATTCCCGCGAAAGCTGGGCGGGAATTTGCGACGGGACCTGCGTGAAATTAAAGCGAGCCAGCGCGAAGACCGGCAGCAGCATTGCCGCACCAGTAGCGCTCGATTGATCGGCTTGCCGCAGAACTTGATCGACGCGGCAAATCATTCTATTTTCCGAGGGCCTGAGACGGGTGTCGATGATGCGGCATGGGTCGTTGCGCCGCCCCGTTGTGAATGAGAGCCGGCATGGGTCGGAGCTATTCTTAAGGTACCTCGACGCTGCATGGGCAGATTGCGTGGTTTTCGGTTTTCACCGGAACCGCGCTTTTTTTATGCCGACTCCAAATCGAGGAGCAATCCATGCCCCGTGAGTATTCCGTCGGTTACAAGAAGCCGCCTGTCGAACATCAATTCAAGGCAGGCAATTCGGGCGGGCGTAAGAAGGCCACTCGGAAACGCCAATCCACTCTGGGGAGCGCCACGAATTCATGCCGAGCTTGAGAAGCTCGCCAATTTCCAGCGGCACCGTCGGCCGGCCGCCGCGATGCCTCGATTTCCAGCGCCAATACGATCTGAAACCGGCACGATGCCGACGAATCACCGTCTCAGGCTTCAAAATCGCCAGAGCCCACTGCGGAGCATTGGTCGCAGGACGTGTCCGCGGATGTGGCGCACGAACTGCGACGTAGGTGCGACCTCCAGGACAGAGATATCCCGTTTTTCCTTCAGGACTTCACCGATCGCTACGAAGGCCGATATCGGAATGTCCAACTGCCGCTGCCCTTGCGTCTCGTCTGACGATGGTCTTCCTGCGGACCGGCCGCTTATAGAAACCCTCGACGGAAGCATCATACCGCGCCGCGCAAAGGAACGACGGGCTGGTCGGCGAATTGGTCTCTCACATGTGCAAAGGAGCGCCATTATGACCGATCCCGAAACTCGACCCAGCGTGGGTAAAGATGTGCACCATCCGCCGCCGGCTCCCGATAATATGCGTTCCTACAGCAACCGTGTTCCGGGCGATGCGCCGAATCCGGACCCTGGATATCCCGGCCAGGCGGCCATGAACCAGAATAATCCTGACCAGCAGCAGAACCGAGGCGAGAGGCCGCACGTGGAGTTTGAGCAGGACGAAAAAGTTAGAAAGGCCGAACTAAAGAAGGCGGCGGAGGAAGATAATCCGGACAACAAATCTCAGGGCCAGGAAAAAGTGGGGTACAGCGGCGGCACCTGATGGAGCCGCGCAGTCCCACCTTACGTAAAGGCCGCCCGTTGGGCGGCTTTTACGTATAGCGGAGCGGGTTTGTCTGCCGTAACGCAAGAAGAGCCAAAGGTGGGGAAGCGGAAGCTGGCGAGGGATCGGTGAAACAGCAAAAAGACCCGGCCGCCAATTAAAGCAGCCGGGCAAGTTATTGGGGGGAAACAGGCCCGGAATAAGCGGGCCTGAGACATCCGAAATTTAACCTAACATCACTTCCAGATTAATGATTTGCGCTAGATCAATCTCGGATCACTCCATCACCAACTCCAGCAGCACCAATGGGAAACAACTAACATCCAACCGCATTAAATCAACGGAACGGGTTGATCCCCACTCCGTGGTCCCCGAACCCGAATTGGCCCGCTGTCACCCTACAACTCCGGCGGGCCGTTTCGCGGGCTTCGCTCAGCGGTGTCGCCCCGCCTTCGGCTCGATCGAAAGCAGTCGGCAACTTCCTTGAGGCCGGGACGGTCCCTTGGCCAGGTGCTGCTCCCCACCTCGCCATTTTCAGCGGGCATTTTGCACACAGTTTGGTCTGACTGTGGTCATTTCCCGTAGCATTAACCCCGCCCAGGACGGCTGAGCAGCCCGTCTACTTGGGGCGCGTGACTTGACCCGCCGCGAAACTGGCGGTTTTTTTGTGCCGGCCAAAGATCCGAAAGGAACGCCCTTCCCGTTCGTGCATTAGTCCCACACGGACGGAGAACGCCCCCCACGTTTTCCTTCGTCTAACCCCTGCAGCCCGTCGGCGCACCCCTCGCCGGCGGGCTTCGCGCGTCAATCGGCACTGCGCGGCCGCTTCATCGGGACAGATCCCGACCTTCCGATCACGAAAATGGTGGCACTTCGACGAGCATGCCAATAAGCCGGAGCAACGCCTGCTGTTCTGGACCTTTTCCACTCCGGAGGAACTCTCCCAGATCAATATGCGACAACCGTCCGCCGGATGGGGAATTCGGCTGGTGAATGATAAAGGCATGCCCGTCTGTGGGCTCGCGACCCAAGTACCAGGAATCGCCAGTCGGGCTTCGATACAGTTCTCGGCGTTCTGTCATAGCAAAGGCTAGCCAGCATTGGAGCATACGGGAGAGCTAGTCCGCGCTCTTCACGCGCCTCATCGTGAATTCTATCTCGACGCCCGGCAGCTCGTGCCAGGATTCGACCTCTGTCATGTAAGGCGCCGCCGGCCAACGATCCAGAAACGCCCTCGCCGTCCGACGCGCTTGCTCCCGGGGTTGGGTGAAGGTCTCGCGCTCGAACCCGTCATCGGCCTTGGCCTGCCGGCGCCGAGCCGCCATCCGATCGGCCAGGTCTTTCGGGGTACGATAGGCCATCCGACTCTTATTCCGTCACCGGTTGCATCCTGCCCATTCTAGCAGATAGCCTCGACGCGGGAGGTCGCAATGGGGAAACTGGTCGACGGCGATGACGGACTGCCGGCAGAAGAAGTCGGCCCGGGGGCGAAGGAAAAGCAGGAACTACTCGGTCGCTACGTCGACATCTCGCGCGGTGCTAGATCGAAGTTCATCGGCCCGTTCAAGGCCGGCGCGACATCATTCTACCAGTTTAGGCGATTCCGTCGCATCATCAACTCGGATGAGGTTTTCGGCACGCACAGGAGTAAACCACATCATCCGGATCGGGAAGTCCTTGAGACTCCGCCAAACGGCCTCACCCACCTATACACCCAGGCATCGGCCATGCAGGTCACGCAATGCGCATCGGCCCCGAGACACGCCGGTCATAATCGTCGGCCAGCCCATGAAGTGCGGCGGCGCCATCACCGGCGAATGACGGCCCGTGCATCAGCGCGAGAGTTTGCGGCTTGAGTGCGGCAAGGCGGCGGATGGTCGACCCCATTGCCGGGTTGAGGCTCGAATATTGGAAGATGTCCTCTGCCGCGATTGCGGGGCCGACGATGTCGCCATGGGTGAGCGCGTGGTCGTTGCCGAGCTGGGTAAAGAGATCGCCGCACATCAGCGTGCCGGTCGTCTCCTCATACAGAACGCCCGCATCCCAACCATGCGGCGTGTGCGGTGTGTCGATGAAGCGGACGCGCTTGCCGCCAAGGTCGATCGCCTCGCCGTCACACAGGACACGCGGCGTACGGTCGGCGAAATCGTTGAGCGAGATGTTGCAGCCGGTCTGTCCGTGGGCCGGTGTGGCGTGAGGCGAGGCGGCGAGCCACTCATTCATAGCGCCGCATTCGTCCGCCTCGAAGTGGCCGAACGCGATCCACCGCAAGCGCTCCGGCGAAATGATGCGGCCCAACGCATCCAGGTTGAGTCCGAACATCTTGCGGAGCCCGGTGTGAAACATCATGGGCTCGTCGGCCAGCACCAGGAACTGATTGAAGGTGAGCCCCGCCGGCGGAACGATCTCCGGCACGTGGGTGGAGATCCGATAGACGCCGTCCGCAATCTCGCTGATCTTTGTTTCCATTGCACCTGCTCCTTGAGGGGCCCGAAGGGGATTCGGCGCAGCCTTGGCCCCGCAGGCATCGACGATGGCCAAATTTAACGATACATATCTGTGTAGTGAAAATGCGTTGATCTGGGTCAATCGGGCAACGCGAGCTCGCGAAGGCGGAGAGCAGTCAGCCCGCTCGATAAAGAGGCGTGGCTGCGGGTCACGGGTGAGTGGATCAAGCTGGCGCGGGATGCCACGCCGCCGATGTTTAGCATCGGCGGGCTTTGCGCCAAGAGTGGACATCACTCGAGCGCTCTAGGATGTCCGTTAATTCTGGGGGCGTTGTCGATCATGATGTTGTGTCCCGAGTGCGTGTCGGTGATGTGCACCGCGCCGGGAGCATTTTGCACCAGTGGATTGGCAGGGTGAAGTGTCTACGGTGTGCGCTCGGCTAATCAGACCGGCGGAGAAGTCGACTACAATGACGCACAGGAAGAAACAGGAGAGCCTTATCCATGATCGAGGGGATCAGCGCAATCACGCTGGCCACACACGAAATGCCGCGAGCTGTTCGGTTCTACCCGCGCGCTGGGATTTGAAGTCCTGCATGGCGGCGAAGAGTCGTCATTCACTAGCTTTCGGGCGGGGGCGGGCTATCTGAACCTCATCGCGCAGCCTGCCGAGCGGCGCTGGTCCTGGTGGGGCCGCGTTATCTTCTACGTCACCGATGTTGATGCACTCTATGAACGTGCGCTATACTTGGCCACGCTGGTCTGTCCGATTTCGATGCCGAGCTTGAGAAGCTCGCCATGAATTCGTGGCGCTCCCCAGAGTGGATTGGCGATACTCATCTCGCGGATCAGCTCGCGTATTTCCAGCGGCACCGTCGGCCGGCCGCCGCGATGCCTCGATTTCCAGCGCCAATACGATCTGAAACCGGCACGATGCCAACGGATCACCGTCTCAGGCTTCAAAATCGCCAGAGCCCCTAGAACACTTTGCGCCAAACGATACAGCCCAGCAAATATCAACCGATCCAAAGTGCTGAAATTCAGCCGCTTCGGTGATTGACGTCGCTGGATGTTAAGCTGATGACGAAGGATCAGTATCTCGGCTTCCAGCGAGGCCCGCGACCGGAACAATCCGACCAGCGCCAACCAGACCAGGCTGCAAGCTTCTCTCATAAGGCCGAAGCATTGCGCGATTCGGCCTCAGTTGCCAGCCGGATTAGGTTTCCGACAGGGACAGCTAGAGAATTCGTGGAGAACCTTGTGCAATCTGGAACCCCGCGGCAAACCTAATCTTGAAGGTGGAGGCCTTGTTAACGGCGCCTCATGGATTTTACCTCCAAAGACTGAGCTACGATTTGCCGAAATACGGAGAAGTGCCGATGGCTGGAACACGGACTTTCTCAGAGATTGATGCCCGGATCGGCATCATCCGGGACAATATCCGGCAATTGATCGAACAGGCGACAGCGACATCAGGAGCTGAAAGCGAAGCCTTGGTGTCAGATAGGATCGCTCAACAAACGGAAGAACTGGAGCGACTTACCGCCACGAGCGGGACGCGCTTGCGAAGAAAACGAGCTGACAGGCACCTCCTTCCGCGACTGCTACCCCATGGGGCCACTGGATGACTGACCTAGACCCGCTCGAATCCGTCGTCGCCGTCCGAATTGGTTTCGTCATCGCTTCTTGCGTCGCTCATTCCTGCGCTGGTCAATCGCGGCGTCCTGACACAGCAAGACGCCACTGAGATTTATGAGAACGCCCTGATGTTGCTTGAAATGCAACAGGGTGCCGATCCTGCTGTGCAACATGTCTACGAAACAGCTCGGGAGTTGATCGAGGCGCATTTGCGGCCGGAATAGAAAACCCGCTGTGCCTGTCGCAAATCAAATCCGAATATATTGGTGATGCAGCCCGCCCAGGATTGGAAGGCGAAGAATACGCCCTGCCCTCTGAACCGTGCGCGATAGGGGCGCATCCTTGTCCAACGATAGGTGCGTGCGCGTCTCATTATAGTAGTTCATGTAAGACAGCAGCACGTGACGAAGATGCCGCTCGCCGAATACAACAACATGGTCAAGGCATTCCCGCCGGATCGAACCGATCAGCCGTTCAGCATATGCGTTTTGCCATGGCGAGCGCGGCGACGTCGGTCGATCACGAATGCCCATGGATCGAACTCTTCGAATAAAGACTTCGCCATAGGCCCCGTCCCGGTCGCGGATCAGATAGCGAGGGGCCTGCTTCCAGCCGCACGCTTGCGTGATCTGATTTGCGATCCATTCTGCGGTCGGATGCGCGGTAACGCCAAACCATAAAACCTGTCGTCGACCATGCCCCATGATTAACAAGCCATAGAGCAAGCGAAATGAGATCGTCGGTACGACGAACAGATCCATCGCCGCGATGCCGTCGGCATGATTGCGGAGGAACGTCTTCCAACCCTGGGATGGCGGGCCTCTCCGCCTGGCCATATACTTGGCCACGCTGGTCTGTCCGATTTCGATGCCGAGCTTGAGAAGCTCGCCATGAATTCGTGGCGCTCCCCAGAGTGGATTGGCGATACTCATCTCGCGGATCAGCTCGCGTATTTCCAGCGGCACCGTCGGCCGGCCGCCGCGATGCCTCGATTTCCAACGCCAATACGATCTGAAACCGGCACGATGCCAACGAATCACCGTCTCAGGCTTCAAAATCGCCAGAGCCCCTAGAACACTTGGCGCCAAACGATACAGCCCAGCAAATATCAACCGATCCAAAGTGCTGAAATTCAGCCGCTTCGGTGATTGACGTCGCTGGATGTTAAGCTGATGACGAAGGATCAGTATCTCGGCTTCCAGCGAGGCCCGCGACCGGAACAATCCGACCAGCGCCAACCAGACCAGGCTGCAAGCTTCTCTCATAAGGCCGAAGCATTGCGCGATTCGGCCTCAGTTGCCAGCCGGATTAGGTTTCCGACAGGGACACCGGATTCACCCTGGCAAAATGGCTTTGCTGAACGGCTGATCGGATCGATCCGGCGTGAGTGTGTGGACCACATCATTGTCTTGGGCGAGGCGCATCTGCGCCGGATACTCAAATCTTATGCTGACTATTACAACGGCGTCCGAACGCATCGATCCCTGAACAAGGATGCGCCGGTTTCTCGCCCGGTTCAGCGAACCGGTGTGATCAGTTCGCGCGCCATCCTGGGCGGACTTCATCATCGCTACGCCCGTGTTTAAGTTTTCGGTACACACAGCGACGGAATCTTCACGGCAGAAGAAACGAAACAGGGCTGGTCATGTGAAAGTCGCTATCCACTGACGGGAATACTCGTCTGGGATCAACTTGAATCTGCACGGCTACCCAATTGGGCATTGCCCATACTCACACGAAAGGTTCTCGACCGAGGGAATGCCAGACTGGTACGACCTCAGGCTAGAGTAAGCGCCGCCTGCAGTACCTTCGCGATCTGCTGCGCGGACTGGCGGCCGTCCGCTCCGGCCGACTTGCTTCCGGCGCTAGTCCGTCGGCTCAAGCAAATTGTCTAGGTTTTCGACCACGGCCCGAACGACATCGGCGCGGCTGACAATGCCAACCAACACGCCGTCACGCAGGATAGGAACGCGCTTGATCCCATGTTTCAGCATCAGATCAGCCAACTCCGCAAGCGAGGCTTCTTCATCAGCGGAGATGATGGCGGTGTGCATAATCCCGCGGGCGTGCTGCTGGTTGAGGCGGATCTCGGCGAGGAACTCCGGGGCGAGTGTCTCGCCTTCCGCCAGCATGCGTAGCCACTGCGCTCGCTTATTTTGAAACTGCGCACTAAAGTGGCGCATCACGTCGCCTTCGCTGACCAATCCAAGCGGCCGGTAATCGGGGTCCACCACCGGTACGGCGGAGACGTGATGGATCAGCATGCGCCGGGCGGTCTCAACCACGGTGGTCTCAGGCGATACCGTAACTATATCCGTTGTCATCACCGACTTGGCGGGAATCGTCATGTGTACGGCTCCAGCTAGAAGAGCATGCACGATACCGGACCGGCTTGGCGGCCGCCTTGACATACCTCAACGAGGGGTGAAGCGGCCTTCCGGTGTTCAGCGCGGCCTGCAGTCTCCGCATCGAGCCGCTCAATGATCCACTTCCTGCAGCAGCGCCCGACGCAGCCGTTGATGGTTCGCCGGAAAGATGGGGCGGCCCCAATCCGAAACCACGTGCTTGTGCCCCAGCCGCCGTTGTGGGCGCGCTGCTGCTGCGGCGACTGCCTACAGAGGGCCCGTGCGGGCGCGCAACAACCGGCGTCGCCGCGTGCGTCACGAGTCGCTGGCGTGCGTGGTGTGCGGGACGATGTTTGTTCCCAAGCAGTCAACCGCGCGAACCTGTGGCAACGTCTGCCGCCAGCGACTGTTTCGCCAGCGGAAAAGGAAAGCCGCGAGATGAGGTCTTTCGATCAACAACACTTCGCCCTGTGCCTGTCGCAAATCAAATCCGAACATATTGGTGATGCAGCTCGCCCAGGATTGGAAGGCGAAGAACACGCCCTGCTCTCTGAACCGTGCGCGATAGGGGCCATCCTTGTCCAACGATAGGTGCGTGCGCGTCTCATTATAGTAGTTCATGTAAGACAGCAGCACGTGACGAAGATGCCACTCGCCGAATACAGCAACATGGTCAAGGCATTCCCGCCGGATCGAACCGATCAGCCATTCAGCATATGCTTTTTGCCATGGCGAGCGCGGCGACGTCGGTCGATCACGAATGCCCATGGATCGAACTCTTCGAATAAAGACTTCGCCATAGGCTCCGTCCCGGTCGCGGATCAGATAGCGAGGGGCCTGCTTCCAGTCGCACGCGTGCGTGATCTGATTTGCGATCCATTCTGCGGTCGGATGCGCTGTAACGCCAAACCATAAAACCTGCCGTCGACCATGCCCCATGATTAACAAGCCATAGAGCAAGCGAAATGAGATCGTCGGTACGACGAACAGATCTATCGCCGCGATGCCGTCGGCATGATTGCGGAGGAACGCCTTCCAACCCTGGGATGGCGGGCCTCTCCGCTTGGCCATATACTTGGCCACGCTGGTCTGTCCGATGTCGAGTCCGTCCAAGGATGGCGCGTGACCTGATCACACCGCTCGAATTACCTGACGACAGACACCCCGAAGGGCCTTGAACGGAGCATCTATTTCGCGAACCTTTCCGAGAACGGCCTGCTGCCGCTCTTCGCGCGCACCGGCCCGTTCTCCAGGTAGGCTTCAAGGGTGTTTCTAACCTGTCGAACCCTCGCCTCCTTGCTTTCGCGCCCGTCGCTGCGGCAAAGCTCCTTACAAGGGGGGCTGAAAAAGAGAGACTGATTTGTGACTGCGCAAAGAAGCGATTTGTTCCGACGACAACGCTAAAATATACAACTCGATCTACTTCATTTTTAGGATCATACTTTTTTGATGCTGTCGAAAATTTCGACAGTGCTATCAACTACGCTCGACGCCTTCCTCCCGCTGAAACATCTCTCACCGGAAACAGTGTCATGAAGCAGCTTCACAACAAGCACGATATGAATTTGGTATCTCAAGTTAGCGCAGCCGAGATGGGCGGCACATCCAAGTCCCCGATCATTCGGCATGCTGCCGATGCGCTTCGCCGAGCACGCAAGCTTCCCGTGGGGGCGGCGAGAAACGACCTTCGCCAGTTAGCGAGAGAATTGCGAGAGCTTCACCGGATCGGGGCCTACGCCAGTCTCCAAAACATTGAAAGCCCCGCAACGGGCTCCGAATTCCTCTGACCCATGCGCGACGCGGACAATCCCAAATGGATGTCCGAGCAGAACGTTGAAAGATACCGCGCGACAGCAGACGAGTGCCAAACTCACGCCCGGAAGGCGAGGCTCGCGATCGACAAGGAAGCATGGCTGAAGCTCGCGGCCGACTGGAGCTCGCTCGCCGAGGATGCGCTGCGGAGGCGTCCCGATGGATAGGTCTCTACGAGCGTCCGCATTTACGAAAATGGCCCGTTTAATCGCTGGTTATACGCATCGGCCATGGCCGTCCGCGGACCCGAAAGGTCCCGCACCGTCTCCCTCAAAGTATGGCTCGGGGCCGCGCACAATCGGGAGCACGCGCATTAGCAAGCCTCTCGAAAGGCAGATCGAGCGCCGCGTGTATGAGCTATGGCAGCAGGCAGGCTTCCCGAAAGGCCGGGATGAGGAGTTCGCAGAACGGGCCAAGCAGGAGCTTCTGAAAGAACAAAAGCGCAAGTACATGACGCGCGACGCGCCGCCATGAGGGAAATTGCCCTATTTCCGGCGAGATGGGGTGTTGAGAACCATCGCATAAAACCCTACCGCTCCTAGGGCCCGGTCCGCCGAATTTAATTGGATTGGACCTGGCGCGTACAAAGGGCCCTGATCTCGGAGCCACCTTTAGGAACATGTTGATTGCGGCTGCCGAAGCCGTGGGCGATACGCAAACACAAGCGGTTTGCGAGCGCAGCTTAGAGGAAGAGCTTTCAATGGCTTCCGATCTCGAGCGCCAATTGCCGAGCTTAACGCGCCAATATCTCAAACCGTTTGGAAGTAGCGCGCGCGAGCGCTTAAGTTGTCCGTATCGCAAATCAAATCCGGGTATATTGATGATGCAGTCCGCCCAGGATTGGTTGGCAGATAATACGCCCGGCTGTATCAGCGGCGCGTGGTACAGGTGCATCCTTGTTCAATGACAGGTGAGTTCGCGCGTCGTTGTAGTAGGTCATGTACGACAGCAGTACGTGACGCAGATGGCGTTCGCCAAATATGACGATATGATCAATGCATTCCCTGCGGATCGACCCGATCAGCCGTTCAGCGTACGCATTTGCCAGGGTGAGCGAGGAGACGTCGGACGATCTCGAATACCGATGGATCGAACCCGGCGGATGAATATCTCGCCGTAGGCGCCATCGCGGTCCCGGATCAGGTAACTTGGGATTTGCTTCCAGCCACACGCCTCCGTCAGTT
>CAWEBX010000034.1:0-37634 GCA_963807355.1 uncultured archaeon | reverse complement strand
GAGTCGCCGTCTGACGCGAACAGGCGTGGAAGCGCCGTTTCTAGAACCCTTGAAATCTTCGGCATGAGTAGCCCCTGCTCCTGCAATCCCGCTGGCAGGACAACATAAGCCGGCTTCCTTGCATCCTAGGCTCCAGGACTGGATTGATCAGAGCCAGAAGATAACGCTAGCAGCGATGCAGATGGCGGACATGAACGTGTGTGCACATCTGTCGTAGCGGGTGTGGATGCGCCGCCAATCCTTGAGCCTGCCGAACATGTTCTCGATCTTGTGGCGGTGACGATAGAGTTCGCGGTCATGTTCGATCGGGCTTTTCGCGGTTCGACTTCGAAGGGATGCACGGCCAGTAATGCCGCGTTCAGCGAGAGCCCGGCGAAACCAGTCGGCATCGTACCCCTTGTCGGCGAGCAACTGCCCGGCGGGCGGCAGCTAGCAATCCATCACGCGCCGCGCCCTTGTAATCGCTCATCTGGCCTTCGCTGAGCAGCATGATGACGGGACGCCCCTGACCGTCGCAGACAGCATGGAGCTTCGAGTTCAGCCCGCCTTTCGTACGCCCGATACGTCGGAAACAGGCCCTTTTTTAAAAGGCTGGCAGCGGTGCGATGCGCCTTCAGATGCGTCGCATCAATCATCAGGCGAGATGGCTTGCCGGCCTTGCGCGCCAGTTCGGCAAATATCTTGTTGAACACACCGAGGCGGCTCCAGCGCACGAACCGGTTATAGATTGTCTTGTGCGGACCATAGCCGAGCGGCGCATCGCGCCAGCGCAAACCATTTCTGATGACGAAGATGATGCCGCTGATGACCCGCCGGTCGTCAACCCTCGCAATCCCAGTGACAATGGAAAATACGGTTCGATCCGGCGCATCTGTGCCTCCGATAGCAGCAAAAGATCAGTCATGGCGACGCCTCCCAGCATCACCATTAGAATCAAGCTGCCAACCAGCCCGCAACAAATTTAATAGGTCCTGAGCCTAGGATAAACCGGTCATTTTACAGTTTGGCAAGTGCGTCTCGCGCCTTGCTCAGCTGGCCGCTTACGCGTGGAATGACCCGCTCACCTACGTCGAGCCAAATCGGCGGCACGCTCTACGAGCAGCCGGCGCTCGGCCTCGCCGGGCAGCAGGGGCTCGACCCCGCGCAGCATCGTAAAGGTCATTCCGGCATGGGTATCGGGGTCGGTCGGTGTAGCCGGAAGACGGGCAAGCAGCGTGGATGCCTCGCCAACAACATGCATCAATTCGATCGCTGCCCTCATCAGCAGCTTCTGCTCTTCTTGGCGTCTTGGCGGCAGGCCGGCCAAAGCACTGGACGAGACAGCGCAGCAGCAGTCCGTAGCGGAGCACGCAAAATCGAGCAGCTGAGCTGCCTCCGGATTGTCCACGAACTGCGTCCCATTCGGTTCGGCAGGGCGGCGCAGGACCGGGCTATCCGCGGCAGGCCAAGCCGGCGCGAAGCTGGGATCGTTGCGGATCTGTCCGGCAAGTTCGTCACGAATCGCAATGAAGCTGCGGTAATGCGAGTCCTCCCGGTCCGAAGAGGATCCCTCGCCCTGTTCGATCACGACGTCGATGGCATCCATAGCGGACCTAAGATCGCGGATCGGGCACACGCCTGGCAGATCGACGATATCGCCGCCTATCTGGGCGCCTTCGTCGCCGAGAAAGAGCGTGCTGCCCCCGAGTTGTCGATCCAACGCGGAAAGATTTGTGCGAATAGCCTCGTACAGGTGTCCGATAGTCTCGTAGTCCTGAGCGGTTGGCATAAGTCCGGTCTCAGCCTGCTCGCGGCTGTAATCCTGCTGCTCGAACGCTTGGCTATCCTCCTCCTCCATGCCTTTCGGTCGTTCGAGGAAGATAAAGTGTTCCAGCGGTCTCCGTGTTGAATGCGGTCAACCGTGCAGTGACACCGGAAGGGAAATAGCCAGGCGAAACCGGAAAGTTGGGTCGGCTGAAGTGCGGCTGCCCGCCAACCGCAACAGTGAGGTTCGCCACGATCAAAAGATGGCCCATCTCCTGGACCGCCACATCGACAATTTCCTTACGCCATCGTTCGAGCGCTTCGCCCTGCGCCTCGCTCACACCCGGCTCTCCGGCTCGCTTGAGGCTGAATGCGGCATAGAGGTAGCTGCACATGAGGGTGTGCTCGATCTCTGCAGCCTCCGCAAGCAGGTGAAGCAGCTGTTCGCGCGTTCCAACAACGATCTCGGGCTCAGGCTCAAGAGCGGCTTTCGCACCACTTTCCTGGATCGGCATCATTGTGCGACCGGAGAATCGTTATAGCTCCGGTTATTTATCGCCCGATAGGAACAGTCACGGAGGCCGATGTCACCGCGACAGATCAGGATGGAGCGTTGATCGGGACCCCAAAAGTGTATGGCCTGGTCCAGGAGACGCTAACGGCAGCCGGCGAAACAGTGGGCGCTGAGAGTTGCTTTGCATTCATCCCGGCTACGGACGAGGAGCGTAAGGCTAGGGAACAGGAGCGCCTGGGCACTCGCGAGGGTGTGTACTTTCTGCCCTATGAAGCGAGTAAATAGCCGCCGCGTAGCGGGTAACGTTAAGGACGGATGCGAGTTGGACGTTACCTCTCCCGCCCATATTTTTGGTGGATGGATCCGACGCCCAAAAAGTCTTTTGACGTTTACCGCAAGAAGAGCTGCCCCTCGGTACGCTTGGCAATCAGACCTCGCGCTAAGCTGCCTCCCCAGTTTCCGGCAAAAGATTGGGTCTTAATTAGCGAGCGTGAGAGCTCCACGGTGCATTCCGAGGCAAGGTTAGACATAGCTGTTAAAGGCTATTGCTATTTCGAGGTCATCAAGGGGTAGGCAACGTGGAAAAGCAAATGACCCGAAGCTTACTCCGGGCCATCCACATCGCGAGCGAGCGTACATCCGGCTCAGCTCGCTGAAATCCTCAACCGACGCGCAGGTTTTCAGCGCTTGTCTTGCCGCGCATGCTGTCGGTTTGGCTTCGAACGAAACCTTCTGACCCTCGTTGAGGGAGCTCAAGCCAGCGCGTTCGACGGCGCTGATATGAACGAAGATATCCTGCCCGCCATCGTCGGGCTGAATAAAGCCGAAGCCCTTTGTCGCGTTGAACCACTTCACAGTACCTGTAGCCACGTTAGTCATCCCCTAAACGTTGAGACGCATTACAGCGCTAAGTGATGTTGAATGCAAGAAAATCCCGCTGGCGTGAACCGGCGGGCCAGATCGGCTAAGCATCTAGTCTCACGGTGGCGTCCTTCTCAATCCGCTCGACGAAAGCACCGAACAAATCTGAAAGTCCGGTAACTGCAGCCACGCCGGTCAACAAAGAGTGGAGGCTCCACTCGTCATCTAGTTCGATGCAGCCGTTATGATACGCGCCGGTCGGACGACTATCCCATATCGCTACGAGCGCTTTTGCGCGTAGACCTGCCACGCTCCTTATCTCCTCATCCCGAACAAACCCGGCGATCGGGTCCATTTCATTGTGCAAGGCGTCCATAACGTCGTTAGCCCTGTCCGCGCCGTTGCTACTGAGTACCTTTGAAAGGAATTTGAAAGCTTGGCATTGGGCTGGGCTCGGTTCACGCCACGCAGGGCTGCTGTAGTCATTTCCGAACTTTGCGTCTGTCTCGGCACGCGCTTCGCGAGCAAGCCGAGCCCATTCGGACCATGCCGGCATATATCGCGAGAACAGCTCCTCAAATTTCCGGCCTGCCGCGATAATCCGGTCTTCCGGTTCGTACCGGAGTTGCGTTTGCGATAATGACATCACCGGCTTTGCCGACCGCCGCTGATAGAATGCCCTGTCTCGTCGTGTTAGGAATCGTCTTAGCCTGCGCCATTGGATACCTCCTTGGCCGGGTTAGGCCCGTCGCAAGTGCTCTAACACTTCGGCGGGCCGCTTGTTTTTCAAGCCGGATTAATGTACCGCATTTATTATGATGAGGTCAATAAAAAATGCGACACCTAAAAAGCGCGGTCGACCGGCGACTGGAAAAGCGCCTACACGTACGCTGCGTCTGACCGACGAGTTCATGGCGAATGTTGATGCCTGGGCCGCACGCCAAGAAGATCAGCCGGGCCGTTCCGAAGCCATCCGCCGCCTTGTCGAGCTCGGGCTGAAGGCGAAGGGCTAATCTCACACAAGGGAACTTTCGCGCCGCGCCCGAAGCGGGTTAGGTTCCGTGTTCCATTAACCGAGAGGGAAAGCTGGGGCCCATGAAGGACCTGCAGTCCGCGTTGATCTGACGACCGTGCGCCGACCCAAGACCACGCCCATCCATGAGCTCGAGCGCCATATGGCGTGCAAGGACTGTTCGCAGGTCCGCGGCTATCGGTACAAGCGCGGGCAGCTCGTCGCCTTGCGACAGACACCGATCTCGGCGAACGAACCGCCGTCAGTATGGTGGCCGGATGAGCGGTAAACAGGGGCAATCTCTGTAAGCGTGAGTTACGCAGGTAGTGGCCCTAACGACGCTTGCGGTGAGTCCTCATCGGACCCGCTTGCTGAATTCAAGGGTAGTCGTCCTTGAACTGCCGTCAGGCAGCGTGACGATTATTTCCGTGTCTGGCGGCAAGCTAGAAATACTTGCCCGGCTCATACAAATGTCCGCAATTATCGCATTTGCCTCCTCGTCGCTGGCTGCATCAAAGCCCTCGGTTAGAAGGTTGCCGATCTGGATTTCATATCTTGCTACATCTGCCATCCCCTTAACATGCCTACGAATCTGGCCGATTCTAGGCGACGGTTTCACGACACAATTGCCCTTCCGCTGCTCAGGACGCTTGATGTGCAATCTCTATTCTATGACGAAGAACGTTGACGCTATCCGGCGGCTATTCGGGGCGATGAACAGCCATGTCGGCAATCTACCGTCCCTGCCCGGCATCTTTCCCGACTACCCTGCCCCGATCGTGCGCAACGCCGCCGGCGAGCGCGAGATCGTCATGGCGCGCTGGGGTATGCCGTCATCACAATTGGCCCTGATGGAGTCGGCCAAGAAGCGCGCCGCCAAGCTCGAGGCGAAGGGCCACGCCGGTCGACTTTAAGGAGTTGCTGCGACTCAGAGCCGGACAGCGGCGTGACGAACATCCGCAACACGTCGAGCAAGCACTGGCAGCGATGGCTCGGTCCCGCAAACCGGTGCCTGGTGCCCTTCACGTCGTTTTCGGAATACGACATGATCCAAGGCAAAAAGGTGCCGGTCTGGTTTGCGATCGATGAGCTCCGGCCGCTGCTCGCCTTCGCCGGCATCTGGACCAGGTGGACGTGCGTCCGCAAAGCCAAGGAAGGCGAGATCACAGCGGACGTCTACGGCTTCCTGACCTGCCAGCCGAACATGGAGGTCGGCAAGGTCCATCCGAAGGCGATGCCAGTGATCCTGACCACAACCGAGGAGCATGAGGTCTGGATACGCGCGCCGTGGGACGAAGCGAAGGCGCTGCAAAGGCCACTGCCGGACGGATCCCTCCGGATCGTTGCGACTGGCAAAAAAGAGGACGGAGTGATGGGGTGAACTGGACACGCCGCTTCGATGACCCTGTACCGATGCCGGACGGAAGCACGATCCGGACCATTGGCGAGGCGGCGAAATATGCGACAAGTCTGCCAAGGACGACCGGCAACACCGAGCCATGGCAGCGCGCTGCGAGGGTGCTGGCGCGATGCCGCAGAAGCACGGAGGCCCGTTCGTCTTTATGGCGTATCGTCTTCTACAAGGCGGTGCACGGCGAGACACGGCCGCCGATCGGAAACCCGGAAGGCAAGAAGGGTTATTATTGGGGGAAGCGGAAGCGTGGCAAGGGATCGGGAAAGCTGCACGGAGGCTTTTGCATGCGCGTGAAGAAGGATACGTTTCGTGTTCCATTAACGAGGATCCGAAAGCTAAGCCGATGAAGGACCTGCAGCTATATCTGGCCAAGCTTCGCGCCGATTCCGAGCATTGCATCACGATCAGCCAGACCACTCTCAACGATAAGAAGCGCGAGGTCTTTGAGATGCTTGCAGCGACCTATCAAAAGCTTGCAAAGGATCTCGAAACAGTCATTGCGACGAACGCGATCTTGGATGAAGAGCGCGACAAACGGCTGCTCGGACTCCTCGGCAAAGACGACAGCCCAGCCGACAGCATCACCGAGATCGCCAAGCTCTTGGGACGAGCACCAGATGAGCCTGAGCATCCAGAGAGCTGATGCGCCCTTCATAGTCTGGTGACGAAAAATTTGAAGGACGGCCGCCCAAACGTTCTCACTATTGAGGGGTTGAGGAACGCGCTCCTGCATGCAGCATTAGATGGGCTGGATCCGGATCGAATCCGCACCCTCAAGATACCGGAACCCGAATTGGCCCGCTGTGACGTCCGTCCGGCGGGCCTTTTTGGTAGTCGCAGCGTTCAAGCTGCGACTGGGAAGAAGAGAACTCCCACCAGCAGTGCGATCAGCACGACAAGTCCGGCCGTGACGGCGAAGACGTAAATTTGATGCATACGCGCTAACGCACGCGCGGGCCGTTAGTTGCTCGTGCGCCTCGGCCGTGAGGTCGCATCAATTTCGGCGGCTGCAATTCGGGCGAAGCCGCCCATCTCTCGATGTTCGCGGCGGTCTCGGCCTGCCGAATTTTCTTCTGCAGCTCGTATTGGCCGCTTTCGGGCATGCTTTCAACCTTGGCGCGCTCGGTGTTGACGAACTCCGAGAGGCGGTCTTGGAGCGATGTGGTCTGTTTGAAACGTCGGCGCTTTTGCATGGCGCGCTCCTCTTCGTTTGAGGAAGGCGGTAGCGTAATCAGCCGCGTACCGCGCGGTCATGGGCTCTTCTAGCTTTTTCCGGCTGTTGAGTTCTGAGCACTAGTGGACACATCTCGCTCAAATTCTTGAACGCTCCTGGCCCTCGTTTTAGGTCCAAGCCCGCTCGCGCGAGGCATCTACTGAGAAACGTCTTTCTGCCGACCCTTAGCCCGCATCACCGCTCGGACCTTTGGCATCCATCGGTGATGAGAACGCACGTGGCGCTCCCGCCTACACGGGGAGTGCATATGTTGGATCCAATTATCGGTGAGCCCGGGGTAGGTCAGACTAATCCTGAGTTGGAGTATTAGCGGTCTTCAGAAGCTCTTTATGCTCTTCATCGCCGTCGGATTTATTACTTTGGTCGGGCTGCTGGCCTACTTGCCGGACGTCGCGACGCCGTTCAGATAAGAGCCCGCCGGAGCGGGTTTTGGGTGCGTGCGAAATTGCAGATCAAGCTGAGCGCTTCACTGCATAACGCCCCTGCTTCTTAAATAACTCCAGTTGCCCTTTCGCGAACCTATCCGCATCTGCACGGCGGGGACCAGCCCCCCGTATCCGGGGAAAACTGGAAACTCGTACTTTTGCACGAGGCTCTTTAACTTATCCAGAAGGCGCGTCATGGATACCTGCTTCCCCTGTAACGCCATACCTTCGGCGTACAGCCAGAACTTTCGCCGATCGATCCCGTCCGTGTACTCGCAACTCCGGCGGGCCTTTTTGGTGTTCGGCAACAACCGTTTGTGATCTGCAATCCAACACTTCCCAAGCGCAAAGTATTATTCCTTCGGACGGCTTTGCCGACCGTCCATCTCCTGGATCTCGTCGGTGAAAGCCCTGGCGGGCTCTTCCATCTCTCCAATATTCGGCAGTAAGACGGCGACGACGGAATTAACCTCAGGTAGCCATTTTTAGGCTGGGTCCGGGTCGGTATTTCCCGCGGCCGTTCACTTTGCGCCGCGCCAACTTCAATCCGCGCTCCGCAGCCGCTTCATCGTAAACTCGATCTCGCCAGCGGGAAGCTCGCGCCAACTCTCAACTTCGGTCATGTAAGCCGCCACCGGCCAGCGATTTAGGAACGCCCTCGCCGTCTGGCGAGCTTGCTCTCGCGGTTGAATGAAGGTCTCGCGCGCGAACCCATCATCGACTTTGGTCTGCCGGCGCCGGGCCGCCATCCGATCGGCTAGATGTCTCGGAGTACGGGCCATCGCGGTCCTTCCCCTACCGACAGGCGTCGATACTATTTCCTTTTCTCCGCATGCACCTGGATATGAAACAATGGATTGGCAAACTCGTCGGTGACTTCCAGCTGCCACGTTTGGCCCGGTTCGAAGTCGCCATCCATATCCTGAAGAATTTGGCCGGCCATTATCGTCGCTTCTTTCCAGGCTGCGTGCTTGTCGGCTAGCTCCTCGCCGACGCGGTCTGCATGATCTTTCTCACCTAAAACATTAAAGAAATAGCGCGGCACTGGACGAACCTCCTTCACCGCAAAAGCCCGAAGAGTCCTTTTGGTTCCCCACGTTTATTGCCGACGCGGTTGGTGCGCCTTTTCATAGACGCCCGGCTGTTCTTGGCTCGACCGCGAGCTCGCTGCTGTTTGCACAAACATTTGGGGACAAATGTCCCTAAGCCAAGCCTCACCGCTTCCTATCCATGAGCGGGATCGTCGTGTGGTCCATCCCCTCTGCCCGGCCTATCTCATCAGGCCCGCTGAAACTCCAATCAGCAGGCCTCGGGCATAGCTTGCAATACCGTAACCAAAATTCGGGGAACACATCTCGAGCCCAAGGCATTGGCCTCATGGACGGGGACGGCCCCCATGTTTCCGTTCAGCCGCAGAGCCCGTCGGCGTTCCCCTCGCTGGCGGGCTCGCGCATCTCTACTCCCCGCCTGCCCTGCACAGACGCAGCGCCTGCATCCGGCGATGAATGACCTGCCGAGCCGGCAACCGCAGGCTGTGCAGTCCGCAGCGGCGGGCCTGCGATCTCCACGCGCGAAGTTGCCGACTGCGCTGTCAACGGCTGAGATAAGTCGGAGCGCGAGTGAGCCGCTAAACGGCCGATTTTCACCGAGGTAAGGCCCAAAAAGAACGGCCGCCTTATAAAACCGATACCTCAATATCTTCGCACAAGTTTATCGCGCGCTGCTCTAATCAAGTGTTTCAAAGGCTCGGGCGTGACCGCCCGCATACGATCGAACCAACCCACCCGCTCTATAGACCGATCGTCCTGCGGACGGGCTGCCCAATAGCGAGCTCGGCGTTCACCTGTTGCTGCTTGCCGACGTTCCTTGGTGTAGTAATACGACACCACCGAGAGGCGCATTCGGTCGGGAGGGCAAGTCACGGGATCGGGCAGCCCATGTAGTGTCCCGCCATGCGTTTCCCATAAGACCATCGTGTTAAACCGCGGAAAGACGCGGCGGCCGACAGCTGACATGTCCGATGGCCACAATTCGAGACTGCCTCCATACGAAGTCTGGCCAGTCACGATTTAAGTAGACAAGTAAGTTCACCCGGTGAAATAGACCTGTGTCGGGGTGGACCTCGAAATCGCGATGAATTTTGGTGTATCCGCCTGGTGGGGTTCTATGCGCCCCCGCAAGTTTGTGGGTTGGATCGGATAACAGGTTCTCAACTCCAGTCACCGTCGAGATAAAGTCGCGAAAGCTTTCGCTATCGACAAGTTCCAGAAAGTGCCGGGTAGCTGGTCCGAAGCCGTCTGATGCTTCTTGCTTGATCTGACGATCATCGAGGCTTGAGATGATGTGCGCTTGATCGATCTTGGTGATTTCAGACGCGATCGCATCTAAGAGATCTTCAGGGAAGCCGTTTTCGACGACGACGTGGGGCCACGGCTTCGCGGTGACGTACACTTGCCGCAACGCCTCAGTTCGGCTGAAAAGGTCTTTTGCCGCGGGGAGCGCATGCAAGGCGGGGGATTCCTAGGGCGAATGCGCCGGGTGAGGAGGCTCGTTCATGATTTTCGGATCACAATGGACAATTAAAGGCCCGCCGAATGGATCAGGCAGCGGGCCAGTTCAGGTTCGAGATGAGGTGCGGATCGTTACCGTCTGGCTCGATAACTCGCAGATGGGGGGCGGGTTCCGGCCAAAAGAATGCCCGCCGTGAGGCGGGCCAAGTTTGGTCTAGGGAGAACGGCACCCGGCCAGGGCCCGTTCAGGCCGATTAATTCACGCAATGGGAAGTTGTGCCACGCCTTCTCGCTGGCGATCAGAAACAATTTTATCCAATAGTTCAAGGTATGGATTCGCGTACTTGCTCGCCTAATATTAACGTCACAATGTCTTTCTCGATGAACTGGGACGGGAAGCTTGCGAAAACCCCCGTAATCGAGAGTTAGTTCGACGACCGGCGCGCAGCAACAAGCATGGATATTACCGTTCCTGTTTTGCTGATTACCAGCGCACTGATAGGTGCAGCCGCAGGCCTGCGCTATAAAGTCTTTGTCCTTGTGCCCATCGCACTATTGATCGCACTGGGCTCTGCCGCCGTCCTACATATAAACGATTTCCGAACCGAGAGTGGGATTGCCACCATAGTCGCGTGTCTGGTCTTGAACCAAGCGGCCTACATGATCGTTCAGATCTTTGCTCCGACCGCCCATCTAATTTCCGATGATGAAGCCGACAGCGTACCACGCTCCGGCCGCGAGCAGGGTGTCCGCGGCAATAACGGCGGTAATGGCAACCAGAAGATATCCCAGTTTGCTGCGTTCGATAGCGGTTCGACCGAGTGGAAAAGCCAGGAGGGACCTTCTGGGCTGAGGAAATAACATAAGAACTCACAATTTTGTCGGGTGTAAAAGCGCGTAAATTTTAACGTCACTTTGACGCGAATTATACCCAAATTATGTCGTCCCAACTTCTCCACTACCCCCGTGCGGATCCCCTTGCGTTTCGTTGATCCCTCTGCTTCCGCTGCCCCGAACGACCGTATGTCGCCTACCGGACAGATCGTTGCGGCGGCTTTCTTCCAGCCACCGTCTTGCGGGCCATAAATCATCAACCGATTAATTTGAGCCAGCCCCGCGCGCCGCTCATCGCCGGGCCGGGTTGTCGAGCCACAACGATGCTCATGGCACACGGCGGCTGTCCTGGCCCAACCTCGGTGCGGCCGCATGTCGGTCGCCGAATGCGATCTTGGATGAGGAACGCGACAAGCGTCTGCTCGGCCTGCTCGGCAGAGATGACAACCCGGCCGACGGTATCTCCGAGATCTCAAAGCTCTTAGGGCAAACGCCAGAAGAGCCTAAGCAGCCAGAGAGCTGATAAATCAACCTTGGAGAAAAAAAGGTCCGGCTATCGGCTCAATCGGTTACCCGGTCAGCAGCCTTCCCGGCCTTTTGCCCGGTCAGTCGGACAGCGTTTTCGCTGATCTTCTCTGCTTTCGCCAGACGCTCACATCTTGTTCGGATTTCGTCGAGCTCCTCATCGGTCAGACGCTCAATCCCGACGAACGAATTCCGAGCCTTACTCACGCGGATCAACTCGTCCAATTTGGCCTGAATGGCCGCGCCATCCCGGTTCTGAGAATTTTGGATCAAAAACACCATCAAGAAGGTGACGATGGTGGTGCCGGTGTTGATGACGAGCTGCCACGTGTCGGAATAGCCAAACAGCGGACCCGTAATTGCCCAGATTAAAACGACGGCGCCGGCCGCCACAAATGTCGGAGCGCGGCCGGCTGCCCGCGAGGTGCTGTTCGCGATCTCCGCGAATAGTCGCGAACTTCTGCTGCGCTTCGGATCCACCGGCTCGGTGTCCTCTGCGCGCGTCCTCATCGACATAGGGAACCCTCTTTCGCTTTCCTATGGACAACATGACGCACCCCCGGCAGCAAAGTTCCGCCGTTCTATCGCTTTCGTCCGAGTGTCACGGGATTAGCTACCCTCGATAGAGCGGTGATTGGTTTTGAAGAAGGGCAAAACAATGAAGACATCGGACAAGTTCGAACGACGCGAGCCCCTTTCCAAAGAGGAGAAGCAAGCTCGTAAAGAGCGCCGGGAAGCCGAGGCTAGAATGGCGACGGCTGAGAACGCGAAGGCAGCAGAGGAATTTGCCAGAAGTCGTGAGCGTCTTAGGGCGGAGCGGCTGGCTCGAGAGGCTGGCGAGGCCACCGACAAAGCTGGGCTGAACGCGAAGCAAAAGTCGTGATCCCGGGCGGTGCCTCGCTCCGCGCGTACGGGCGGCGACGGTGATGCGAGATGATGACTGGGCCACGGGGAGAATGATATTCTCGGCAATCTCGCCGGCTGACCGAGATGGCTGAAAACGAAGAAACAGCCCGCGATCGTCTCTAAGGAGACTGCCATGTCGTCGATAGAATTAGGTTATGGGCTGATGATAGCTGGAGCCTTGCTGGTGGTGGGGGGCGTCGTTGGCTTAGTGTTGCGCCGAAACAAGGAGGACGAAGCTGATCCTGTTGCGCTTCCCGGAGACGCCCCATGGAGGGGCCTGCGATCGGATTCTCCACCGGAAAATAATTCTGAGAAAAACCCAAGATCCCCATCACCTTGAACCCGTAAGACGGCTGTTGATGGCACCAGCTATTTCTCTGCGCATGGACGCGATGATGGCTGCCGCCGAAGCGATCAAAGCAGAAGCCGGTGCCGAACGTTTCGAGGCCAACCGCCGCGTGGTCGAGATCGGGCTGAAGAAGGGCAAATGAAATGAACGAGTTCGACAAATACGAACCACGTAAGCCACTTTCGAAAGAGCAGAAGCAAGCTCGTAAAGAGCTCCGGGCAACCGAGGCAAAAGTGGCAATGGCCGAGCACGAGAACGCAGCCGAGGCATTCGCCAAAAACCGCGAGCGTCTAAAGGCGGAGCGGCTAGCGCGTGAGGCAGGCGCCACTCCGCCGCCGAAGAAGAAAAAGGCGGAGCTGAAAAGGAAGGTCAGCTAATGCCGGCAGGCCGGAGGCAATACGGAGGCTCCTCGAGTTAGGAGTAAACTAAGACCGATGACGACGCGCACCAAAAGCAATATGATCTAATCTTTACAAAGGATCTTTGGCCAAGCTACCTTTCAAACTCATAAGCTACGATGGAGATTGCAATGCGCCGCCTCACCGCCCTGGTGATTTTGAGTATCGCGAGCTTCACCACTTCCATTGCATATGCACAGGGCCCCCTCACACCGTTCACGCCGGGCGCTGGAAATCAAACAGTATCCACGCCTTGGTGTTTGGGTGGTTCTTTGAACTTTACACCCTACTGCGGTCCGGTGCGCTACCCGGCTTGTAGTAGGTCGTCGCCATGCCTCGTCTGGGGCGGCGGCGGTCAAGTAGCCTCGAGGTGCGATGAATGGCTCTGTATCAGCCGCATTCCCGGTAATATTCAGCGGCGTCGAGGTCCGGTAAGGTAACCGGATTGCTAGTTGACACGGCCGACAGATAACAGCCCGGCGCTGGTTCGCGCCGCTCAAGAGACTGACGTCATGCGGCGTGACTTAGAATTGCTGCTGACGATATCGAAGGCGCTGCGACCGCAGGACTCTCGATGACTACCAGCAGACGGCCTATCCGCATCCGCCACGCGGCCAGAAGGCTCGCGGCAATCATCGAATCTTCAAGCGACGCTATTTTTGCCGAAAACCTGAACGGCATTATCACTGATTGGAATGAAGGGCGCGGAAGCTCTTCGGATACGCTGCCGAAGAAACGATTGGCCGCTCGGTAAGGATGCTAATTCCGGACGATCGAGTTGATGAAGAACCCGGAATTCTAGCTCGCATCCGTGGGGGGGAACGTATCGAACCCTATGAAACCATCCGCCAGCATAAATGCGGAGGCCGGATTTGTATCGCACTCACTGTGTCCCCTATTTTGAACCGCAAGGGAGAGGTTATTGGGGCCTCTAAAATCGCCCGCGACACCTCGGACCAACGTCGGGCTGAAGAGCAAAGGAGCCTGTTGCTCCGAGAAATGGATCACAGAATTAAAAATCTCTTCGCAATTTCTGCCAGTTTCGTGAGGCTGAGCGCGCAGCACGCTAATTCGGCTGACGCCTTGGCGGAAGATCTTCTGGGGCGATTTTCATCGCTGGCCCGCGCCCATTCACTGACATTGGACGGCGAAGATCTGTCAAATCGGAAGGAAATTAATCTGCACTCGCTGATCAGGGAGATCGTGGCACCGTACCACGACAAAGCCAGGGCCGAGGAAAATGTAACGATCTCCGGTTTGAACTGGACAATAAGCGCTTCAGAAGTGACTAGTTTTGCTTTGTTGTTTTATGAGTTTGTGACGAATTCGGCGAAGCACGGCGCGCTGTCAAAATCGGGTGGCCGGATACATGTCGAATGCGGTGAAACTGAAAACGCAATGTGCTTTGTGTGGAGCGAGTATGGAATTGGCAACCCCATTCTGCAAACATCAGAAAGCGGCTTCGGGAGCATTTTCATTAACGCGACAGTCGAGCGCTCGCTCCAGGGCAAATTAGAACGAAGTTGGAATGATAATGTTTTGAAATTGAAGATTACTTATCCGCGGAAGCAAGGCCGGTTATCATTTGCCTCGCCCGCCTCCTCTCTAGAAATCGAGCTCCCCCTTTAGAAAACCCGCCGCCGGGGCGGGTCTCCACCTAGTGCCTTGCGCTGCCGACTAAGACCCCGCCGGATCGACGGCGGAAAACCATTGCACTTTGGCCACGCCGTAGTGCACGGCGTCGCGAAATGGCGGCCTTAATCGTGCGGCGGACGCATGTGGTTGAGCAGCTGAGACACGGCCGTGACGACCTGCGCAGGCGCGAACGGCTTGTTCAAAAGTACGCTGTTCGGCACACCGAGAGAAGGCCACTCAGCGGCACCCGTGCCGGTGATATAGACCACCGGGATTTCTGGATTGACTTCTCTGGCGCGCTTGGCGACTACCCATCCCGTGATCTCGCCTCCTAAATGAATGTCCGTGTGATCGCGGAATAGTGACTTTTTTCTGTTTGCAAAAGCGAGATTGCCGACGCAATCTGGGCATCGAAACCGCCTTCCGAAAGAGCATCGTCAACGAGTTCTCGAATACCCTGTTCGTCTTCGACAACGAGAATTAGAAACGCCGTATTCTGCACGTCCACCTCCAGCCGCAGCTACGCCGACATCCGCCGGCGTAGCTGTGTCGTGTCATGACCTAGACATGCACGCTGGAGGTTTGAGTTCAAGCACCGTGAACCGCGCTCCGCCGCATCTTGCCGGCAGTTCTCGCTATGTCTCAAATTAATGGGCTACTGCGGTCAGGGCCGCCATTCGCTGCCCTGACGGCTCCGGTAGGGGACCACGCTTGCGGCCTTGAGCGCCTCACAGGCGCGTCGGATTTCGGGCGCGGGATCCCTCTTCCGCCAATAAGTATGCGCCGCTCCAGCGCCTCCAGGAGCGGCCGCGGGGAGCGCAGGCGACCAAGGTGCAGCAGCGCGTTCCAGGACAACCGCGAATAGATTTCAGGCCGGGTGCCGTACACCCCCTTTTTGGCGACCCTCATGACCTCGCAAGCGTGCTGGCCATCGATATCGAATTGCCGGTGGACGGCGCGGCCGAAAGCGTAGTTCGAACTGATCGTGGAGCGCAGCGCGAGGAGAATAGTTCGAGGTCGATATTCCGCTCGACGCCAGGAACGCGGACAAGGGAGGCCGGCGGTTTTGGTTCGCGCCTGACCCTCGGAGCGTCCGCCGGTTTCGGTAGCGTGCTAGAACCCGAGGAGGCGCTCGAGCTCTGCGCACAGCAACACCATGACAGCGCTATGCAGCGGCGCTGCGCCAGTGGCTTTCGCTGCCCGCCTAATCGGGGCCAGATTGATCTTGTCGAATGCCTCAAGCCAGGCGAGCCCTAGATCCGCCCAGCGCGTATGGACGCGGATGATGTCCGAAACGGCTTCAATGATGTCGGCGATAAGCGACGTTGACCGCGCAGGTTTCCATTGGCGCTGGTCGGTGTTTTTAGGTTACTAGGAATGAACCTGACGTCGAGATCGTCGAATGGCTTCAACGCAGCGTCTATCGCGAGCTCGATGTTCAATCTGTGGACCTTGCCATCGTCGCCGGCCTGGGCAACCGCTGCGCGGCCTTGATCAAAAGCATCGCGCGGTCTTCTTCCGTCATTTCAGACAGCGCCTTGGCAATGTCGTCCTGTGAAGGCGCCGCCTTGCCGAACGATTGGGCACCGCCGGAGTCCTGTTCCTTGGACATGGGCGACAACCCAAAGGACCCAGCAGTCTTCGGCGGCATGGGCTCGGCGAGCAAATCGACAATCCGTTTCTCGAGCCGTTCTATCTCGCAGTCCTCGCCTGAAGAGCTTTCGCGATGATATCGGCGCCGTGCGGCTGAAGAGTTCTATCAATGCGGTCGAGCGCAGCGGTCGCTGAGCCCACGACGTCTATTTTCCACATCGTAATCGCCGCCTCGGGATGAGCAGGCCGATCGACGAGCGAAACTTCGGCCAGCAGGATTTCAGTGAGCGGCGTTACGATCCTCGACTGTTCGCCCATCCCTCGATCTCTGCAGCGCTCTCGGCCTTCTGGATCTTCGCGAGCAATTTGTCGCGCTTTAACGACGGACAAACATCTCTAGTTCCTGACATGTAGCATCGTGCTTGCGCGAGTATCGTTGCGGACGGCGACGGTGCCGCCGTCACTGCAAAATTGCTCGAACTTGGCTTCGAGCTGGAGATTATTCACTGGCGGTCGGAAGGCAATACCACGATCATAGCCGCCCAGCTCACCGAACTTGATGTCGGCGGCTTCTTCGATTTTATCGAAGGCATCATCGCGCCGTTCAACGGTGTCGATCCGCACAACGTGTCGATATTCGAGGCCGGCATGGTGCAAAAGCCAAGCCTCATTCGAGCGCCGGGGATCATTGCTGAATGACGGTATTTGCGCCAGCCGGCTTGATATTCAGGTCGCCAAAGTCGTGGATGTTATTCGCTGCCAAAGCGGTGAGGTCGATGATATCTCGCCCTGGTTCAAACTCGGCCGTGTCATGGCCATTCTGAGCGGCGAAGACTAACGTATCCGCGCCGTCGCCGCCAAACATGCTGTCGTTGCCAATTCCGCTCGTTAACGTGTCCTTGCCATCGCCGCCATCCAGCACGTTCGCCGATCCGCCAAACACGGTGAGCTGATCATTGCCTGCACCACCGCTGAGGAAGCTCGATCCGAGCGATCCTGACGCAACCGTTGCCGTCAGGACATCGTTTCCAGCGCCGCCATCCAGACGATTTTCGGCAATCGAGTTGTCTGTGTAGGCCTGATCGGAACCGTGTTGGATAGCCGAAAGAAACGCAGTGAGCTGGTCATCTCCGGCCCCGCCATTCAGGACATTCGCGACATTGTAGAAATCCAACCCGACGAGCCCCCGCCGGAGCTTCAGCGTGGAGATTTGCCGTGAGGATGTCTTTTCCATCGCCGCCTTCGAGTTGATTGAGGGCAGCGAACAAATCCACCAAGCGCGGTGGATGTCCGCAGTCAGGTTGTCATTACCTTTCCCGCCATCCAGATAGCTGGTGACATCCGTAACGGCGTTCCTCCCATCAGTGGAATGAATCGCCTCGAGGGTGTCGTTGCCATCATCGCCCCACAGCTGGTTGATACCAACCGGACGACCGGCACTATTGGAGTCTGTCACGGTTGAATGCGTGCAACACGTCGTTGCCCTGAGCCACCGTGAAGCTCATTTGTTGCCATCCCTCGCGGCCATGGATCGACCCACAGCGGACGCATCCAAGACATCGTTGCCGTCACCACCGAAGAGTACGTTGCTGGCTATGCCACCTTCGCACGGAATTCCGTTTCGGCGTGAGCCGTGACGTGGTCGTCGCCGGAACCGCCGTCGACGGTGTTCATGGCGATACGGCACCGGTGCGGTTGCCCCCTGCAAGGACATCGATGGTATCGTTGCCGCTTCCGCCGCTCACGTCGGTGCTGACGGTCGCACTTCGTAGACCCAGCGCCAAGTTGCCGTGGCGTTGATAATATCGTTGCCGCTGCCGCCATCGAGTAGCACATCTGCCGTGGCGTCCGTGCTAGTGCCAGGAAGTGGGTTCCCGCCCTGCAGCGTGACAGTCGCATCGAGGTGGTCGTTGCCTGCTCCGCCGAACTGAATGGCAAGTCCGTGCACAGGCAATCGCCCTGAGCGGGACAACCACATTAGTCGTCAACGTGTCGTTGCCGCTGTCGCCGATCAATGCCGTCCTGTTGAATGCGCTGTTCAAACGATCATTGCCAGCAAAGCCCAAGACAATATCCCCGTCAGCCTGTGCGCTGAGGACATCATCGTGTCCAGTGCCAACGATCAAACTGTTGCTGGGGTCAATAAGGGAAAGCCAATCGAGGGTCGCGGAACCGTTCGCCATTTTTGCCTCCTGCAAATCCAATGCGGGGGTAAACTGGAACGTGCGTTAGTTCAGCGTGTACACCTAAGTTCATGATGTCTAATCACGTTGATGTCGTATCGAGGGCAGGTGCGATAGGTCGATCGAGCGTCAAGAACCGGCAGCCATCCGGCTCATTCACGACGCGTGATGCATATCGTTCGCCGTGAAATCGGAAGCTCGAACGCCTGGGGACTGCCGGCTTAGTTATTGTGCGGCACATCTGATCGAAACATCGAGTTGGCATCAGAGACCGCGGTTAGGCCGGCAAGCATGACGTCGCATTTTTATCCCTACGTCGAACAAGTAACATCACCTGCACGCGAGATTGTTGGATGCCAACCTATCCGTCAGGTCATTACTTGCGTCAAAGTCGTATGACGCGTATCTTGCGCCTCGCCACCTCGATGTTCACGGTCCGTCAAAGTCAGTGGATATTATTGCGCTAGCCAAAGCGGTGAGGTCGATGTTAGTCTCGCCCTGGTTCAAACGTCGGCCGTGTCATGCGCCATTTCTGAGCGGCGCAAGACCAACGTATCTCCGGCACGACGTCGCCAGAACATAGGTGTCGTTGCTCAGTATGACACGCCTGTTCAACAGGACGAGTAAGCTGATCATCGCCGGCTGCAACACATCCGACTGAGGAGAGCATCGATGCCGAGGATCAAACACTTGATGCAACAGTGTGACGGTCAGTAGGCGTCCATTGTGCGGCGCAAGTTGCGAGGGCATAACACTCGCCATGGGCGGTGACGGCATAGGACACGCCATCGAGATAACTGGTGACATCGGTAACGTTGTTCTCCCCATCTGTGGAATGAACTGCCTCTAGCGTGTCGTTCCCTTCGTCGCCCCATAACTTGTTGACACCTACCGGACTACTCGAATTGGAGTTTGTAAGGTTGAAAGCGTGCAAGGTGTCGTTGCCTCGGCCTCCGTGAAGCTCATTTGTAGCGGTGTCTGTGAAATTGGATCGACCCAGAGCGGAGGCGTCCAAGATATCGTTGCCGGTGCCACCGAAGATTACGTTGCTCGCTATGCCAAGCCCTGCATTGAATCCCGTTTCGGCATGAGCTGTCACGTGATCGTTGCCGGAACCGGCGTCAACCTTGTTCGTGGCGATACTGCTTCTGAACACCGGACCATCTCCGTCTGCAAGGACATTGATGATATCGTTGCCGCTTCCGCCGCTCACGTCGGTGCTGACAATCAGACCTGCGTTGGTCGGAAGAGCCCCAGTTGCAGTCGCGTTGATAACATCGTTGCCACTGCCGCCATCGAGTAGCACATCGCCTCTTAGGTCAGTGCTTAGGGGCGGCGACGACAGGCTGCCGCCCTGAACAGTGACAGTGGCATCGAGGCTGTCGTTTCCTCTTCCGCCGGATTGGATGGAAAGGCCGTGCACAGGCGAATCGCCCTGCAGCACAAGCGCATTGGTGTTCAATGTGTCGTCGCCGCTATCGCCGATCAACGCCGTCCGGTTGAATACGCTGTTTAAATGATCATTGCCAGCAAGGCCTGAGACAATGTCTCCGTCAGCCTGTGCGCTGAGGACATCGTCTTGGTTGGTGCCAAGGATCAAACTGTTGCTGGGATCAATAAGGGAAAGCCAATCCAAGGTCGCCCAATGTGTATTTTCCACTTGCTGAGCGGACTAGGCTTTTCATTTCACTGGGATGCGCCATATTCTCTCTCCCAAAGACAAGAATAATTGCCTTAGAACTGAAAAGCGCAAGCAACCCGCGATTGTTTGCCGAGGGCGACACCTCGCCGAACGTTCACAGCAACGGCGCATTGGGATCGCGCTCAGGAGTATCTTGCATACCTCACTGCCTGGTGAGGCGGAGCGTACTGCCGCAAGCTCAGTCCCTAAGCACTAGCTCGCGTATCGCAGAGCCACCGCAGGACAAGGACTCCGAGGTATACCCTTGCAAGCAACTGAGTCCAAACCCTTGGCAACGCTCTGCGCTGCCAGCCACAACTTTGCGAGGCAAGCTGATTCCCCCCGCCTCGTCGGGGGGATAATATCGGGGTAGGACGGCACAAGTCCTGAAAATGTGAGCGATATCAATTTGAGATCCCGGATAGGGGCAGAGACATAATAGCGATGCCGAACGCGGTCCCGACTGGAGTAGGTCAAGATCATGAGATGACCTGCGTCATCAAACGGCAGTCCCGCAAGGAGAGCACGGGTTCGGATACGGGTCGTCGTGCGATGGGACCGCTGTTAGGTAAGCCTTTGCTGAACGGCCTCAAACAGTGTGCGGTCGAGCAAGGCCGGCTGAGGTCCAGGCAGAGTCTCGCCCTTAAACTTGACTTCGCCGAGATAAAACCGGTTCCGCAGCATGTAGAACAATGGTCCCTGTGTGAACGGCACACCTCCTCGCGTTCCGCCTGACGCCAACTGCCGGACCTTGGACCTGAAACCTCGCTCCTTTAAATCCTTGACGAGACGGTTGACGCTGCCGAGTTCAAGATAGCGCCGGAAAATCAGCCGAACGATACTGGCATCTTCCTCCTGAATGTGGAGCTGCCATCCTTGAGGATGTAACCTAGTGGAACCATGCCGCCGACCCATAGCCCCTTGCGTTTTGAGGCTGCGATCTTGTCGCGGATGCGCTCCGAGGTGACTTCCCTCTCAAATTGAGCAAAGGACAAAAGGACGTTCAGCGTCGATCATCATATCGCGCCTGGCACACGTCATACTGGTCATCGAGCGAATTGAAGTCCTGGTCGAGGCCGTTGTCGGTCGAGACCGGGTACAGATACCGCACCGGACGACCCACTGGGCTCGGCCGAGGGAGGGTGACAACCAATGTTGCACTTCCAGCACTCGGTGCGCTGCTCATCGGTGAACCCCGTTAGGAGCGCCCTGAGTTGGCCGTAGTGGCAGTATCAATGCTGTTGGCCACGCTTTGTAAGCGCTTCGCCCTCGACCCGCACGACCTGCGCTCGCAGGCTACCGCCATGCTCCAGCATCAGCTTTGCCGGCCGGCTTCATATTCTCAGCCCCTTGCCGCTCCCGGCCAAAGAATCGAGGCCCATTCCAATTCCTGCCGGTGGTGGCGAATGCAATCCTGGACAGGCTGTCGAAGGTCTTCCCCTCGAAAGCGAAGCCGCCTTCAACGACCATCACCAGATGAAGCTGCCTATTCCACTCCCGCGTTAGAACGGTGCCGACCGCCATCGCGTGCTTGCGCTGATTTTGGGCCGATACAAGCGGCAAAACCTCGCCCAAAGACTGCAGGGTAGGCACGCTTCAGAAGTTGAACCTTCCCAGCATCGAGATCCCCAAGCGCGTCGGCCTGTATGCGATAGGCGAGGGTGCCGAATAGCAGATGTTTGGGCAGGTGTTCCGGGCCTGGCCGCCCCACAACACTCCGCCAGCGGGACTGTAGGCCGAGCAGATCGAGACTGCGAAGACGCGCGATCTCATCCTCCATCGACAAGCTTGTCCTGACAGACATTCGTGATCCTGACCTTCCTGCCATGGCATCATGCCGCGGCCTTGCCAGGCTTCGAATCGATCGACGTGGCGTTGCAAGTGACTTTGAAGATCCGACCGGCTTCATCAGCTTCCGATATCAACGGCATCTTGAGGTTCTTTCGTATGACACCTGCGAGGAAGCCACGCACGGAACGCTGCTGCCAATCCGCGGCCTGGATGATATCTCCAATCTTCGCCTCAGGCTTTCATCAGCATCTCGATCACCCGAGCTTGCTTGCTGCCGGCGCGATGCCGCACCCATTGAACCAACGATCGAGCTGGTGCTGAGCTGCTCTTCTTGACGGCTGCAACCTTGGCGGCCTTGGTCGACGCACGGCGCGCTGATTTTGCGCGCCGGGGTGCCGCCGACACCTCCGGTTGTTGCAGCATCATCGCTCTCACCACCGAAGCCCCGTCACGGTAAACACACCGGCGGGGCAGAGCGATTCAGTGGACGGAAGGAGGCACCGAACGCGCCGACAGTAACGCTCCAATCGCCCGGCAATGCCAGTGCTTTCTTGAGCAATCTTGTGGCTCTTTCGAACCCGACTCTGTGTGGGGTTGCCCGTTACCATGAGTTCGAGGCGGCGCATTGGAAGTTAGACGAAGCAATTGCACTTTCCTTCGCAAGAGCGCCTGAAATTGTCCCTCGGATAAATCGAACCAGCATGGGTCGTTAAACTGGGCCCTTCGTCGTGCAATATGCCCGCCGCCGCAACCTCGCATTACGTGCCGTGGCTTGGAATCAGCTTTTCAATAGGTGCTCCCGGGCATTTTCCTGGCTTGGGAAAAGCGAACGGACATCGCGGTCCGCCTGAATTGATCCAGGCTATCGAAAAACGTGGTGTTCAAGCGGCCGATTGGAAGAGCCTCTATGACCAGTTAGCAGAAGCGAGAAATGGGATTCCGACGCCTAAGAAAGCATGATCGCCGATTGGAGGCGGATGCACAGCGAACTTTTCCGCGCAGGTCAAAAGAGACCATTCCGAAATCTCCAGCACTCACCAAGGCTGCCGTTGAAGGTCGGATTGGCCAGGATGCCACGGTGCTAAGTATGACCAGAGCTTCGCTGTTTCCCACGATATTAGCGCTTTAGGCCTGTAGGCTTGGTTCGCTGATCGCGCGCAAGCTTACTTCCCCCGGGTGGGCCGAGCATTGTTATTTCGGTCAAGCGCATTGAGTTTTAGCGCTTCACGACCATCGTCGTCCTCTAAGGCGTCTTGGATCCCGTGCTCGCGGACGGAACTCACCTCTTGCGGACGGCTACCCTTGCCGGAGACCTTTGTGCCGCTGCCTGACTTCAACTTTGCGTATTTCATAATTCAAATCTTTCTCTTTGCCGAAGGAAGCAGAATGCCTAAATTCCAAAATTTTGTTGAGCGTAGTCAATTAGCGTTACAATCCAGCCGCCGGAAACGACTGCGACCGGTAATATTGGTCTGCCCCTCGAAAGTGGTCCTCCATGACTAAGGTATTAGCCATTAGAGAGGACATTTGAATGCCCCAGAAGAAGCACAAAGCGGAAGAGATTGTCGCGAAGCTGCGCCAGAGCGATGTTTTACAAGGCAGAACGGTTGGTGAAGCGGCTCGTCCGACGGCGTGACGCAGTTCCCGTATTGCCGCTGGCACAAGGAATTTGGTGGCCTGAAGCGCAATCAGGTGTGAAACGCCCCAAAAATCTTCAGAAAGAGAACGACCGGCTGCGCAAGGCTGTGTCGAACCTGAAGCTGGAGAAGCTGATTTTGAAAAAAGCGCCTCGGGAAACTTCTGAGGCCCTCCCGCCGTCGCCGCTAATTCCGAGGATGTCATGGTGAAGTTCTCTCTCGGAGCGCTTTGTCTGCAAGGTTCTACGCCAGCATCGCTCGACCCGACGCAAGACGCCGCAAGGCCGAGCGGATGAAGAGGCATTGACTACCGACGTCATCCGTCTGGCAGACTGACAATTGTTCAGCCTAACGTGCATCCCGGAACTCACATTGATCTAAAACAGGCACGTCGACTGCAGTGTTGATATCGAAAGTCAAGGGGTGTCGCGAGTGAGTAGGGTGCTTCGTCCGGAGGCCGTTGATGCACACGACAGGAAATCCCGCAGACCGACGCGGTCGAAGCGTCGAGCCATTGGCGGGTGATGTCACTCGGAGCCATCGCAAGATTGCGACAGCGGTGATCGGTGGTGGCTAGCAAAGTTATTTGATGGCGGGGTGATCAAGAGCGAAAGGTGACCGGCATGAATGGTGAAGCTCTGAGTCGCCTTATGGTCGCCCTGGCCATTGGGCTTCTTGTCGGCCTGGAACGCGGCTGGCAAACGCGCGATGCGGAGGACAATCGGCGAGCCGCGGGCTTTCGTACTTTCGCGCTTTCCGGACTATTGGGTGGCGTCACCGGCCTCATCGCGCTTCGAACGACCGCTTCGGCTATTGGGTGGGTCTTTCTTAGTTACACAGCAGCATTCACGGTCTTTCATTGGCTGGAAGCCAGGAACGAAGGCCATGCCAGTGTGACGTCAGTTGTCGCGGGAATGCTCACGTTCCTGCTCGGGACGATGGCTGTCGTTGGAGATCTGCAACTTGCCATTGCGTGCGCCGTCGCCATGACAGTTCTTCTGGCGTTGCGTGAGCCGCTGCATCGGTGGATCAGTTCGTTGAGCTGGCAAGAAATCCGCGCCGTGCTGAGCTTGCTGGCGATGTCATTCCTGCTCTTGCCGCTATTGCCGAATTGACCGATCGATCCCTGGAAGGCGATCAATCCTTATCAGATATGGCTTTTAGCGATCATGATTGCGGCAATTTCATTCGCCGGATACGTGGCGGTGAAGGCATTCGGAAATCGGCTTGGGGTCTTCATGGCGGCCGTCGCAGGAGGGCTGGCATCATCCACAGCCACTACACTCGCTCTGGCGAAGCTGGCTCGCGTACATCCGTCATCATCCGGATTGTTGAGTGCAGGCATTTTGGTCGCGGGTGCCGTGATGATGCTGCGTGCGAGCGCCATCGCAGTCGCGCTCCATGGTGCGTTGCTGACATCGCTTTTACCCCCGCTCTTGATCGCCGCTGCGGTGCTCAGCATCGGAGCCGCCATCTTGTTGTTCAGAAATGTTCAGCAGGAGACACCTGAACTTCAAATCAGCAATCCTCTCGCCATCGGAACTGCAATTAAGCTGACAACGGTGCTTGCAGCCGTGATGCTGGCCGCAGAACTAGTGCGTCGAATATTCGGCGGCGTCGGTATCTTTGTTGTGGCCGCTCTTTCCGGAATCGTGGACGTCGACGCTCTCACGATCTCGATCGCCCGCATGGCTGGAGGCGATCTAGATTTAAATACAGCGGCTCGTGCCATCATGGTCGCGATTGCAATCAACACTGTCTCCAAGGCCATTATGGCCGGTTGGGTGGGAAGCAAGAGAGTCGGGCTTCTGGTGGGGGGAATTAGCGCTGTTGCGCTTGCCGGAGGTCTTATGGTGGCTGCCTAGCCTGACGTGGTCGGCTATGTTGATCGACATCATCGTTTTGATCTGGATTGAAATACGACCGGGGCGCCTAGGTCGGGACAACGGCGTGTCAGATGCGTCCCCCGCTAGGAGTATTGCGACTGACCCCTTCGAGCCGCGTCTTGAGTAGGTTAGGAGGTGGCAAGGAGCTTGGCCTTTGGTTCCTCCGAAGGTTCTAACGGCTTGGATATTGGCGAGAGATGGCCTCCCGAACGCGTGTCACGAGGCAATCCTCCAGATGAGGTTTAAATAAAACAAAATCTATGCCGGCGGCCGCGGTCTTCTCGGCAATTTGTTGATCGGGATAGCCGGTAATGAGGACAATCGGCGTCGCGACGTTGCATTGACGGAGATGAACAGCCACATCCAGTCCATCCATGTGGGACAATTTGTAATCGATTACCAGGCAATCAACGTCGTCCGGGTCAATGGAAGTCAGCAGCGTCACGGCGGTGCTGAAGGTGCGAACCCTGAACCCATGGGTTTCGAGAAGAAATCGCAATGACTGAAGCACAGCAGGATCGTCATCGAGAACCCAGATTTTGTGCGTTGTGATTGTGAGTTCTATCATCTGACGTCGCGAATCCCGGATAATCAATCTCAATGATACGACCGTGGGAATGCGACGGTTTGATTTGCCTCAATCTTTCAAAACGCCGGCGCGCAGTGCAAGCCGGATCAGCTCGGACAGGTTATGAGCCTGCATTTTGGTCATGACATTTGCTCGGTAAACTTCGATCGTCCTGGGACTGATATTGTGTTCGCGGGCGATCAGCTTATTGGACAGCCCTACGATGAGCCCGTCCATGACCTGCCGTTCGCGCTGACTGAGAGTGGCGATCCTTGATGCGATCTCTGCCGAGGCGGCATCACTCTTCGTGTGATCCTGGTTCTGCTGGAGAGCCGCCTCGATCATCTCCATCAGTCGCTGGTCTTCGAACGGCTTTTCGATGAAATCGAGCGCTCCCAACTTTATTGCTTCGACCGCGAGCGGGATATCTCCATGTCCGGTCATGATGATGATAGGCAGGGGCGAGGCATTGGCTTTGAGGCGTCGACCTTATCCTCAAGTTGAAGCGCCTCATAAGCTAGCTTGGGATTGCACGCCCCCAGAATGCGGTAGTTGCGGAATTCCACTCCGAGTTTTTCCTTGAAGGTCTTCTTGACATCGATCTCGGTAATGATGCCGAAGCCGTTGTTCTTAAGGGCGTCCGTTGTTTTCTGTATGGCCTCGTCAAACCCGACTGGCAAGGTTTTACTGAAGTAGTATTTCATTGAGGTTTCCCTTCGCGAATGTCTTCAGTCACCCCGACCATGATGACTTTCCTTGATCGCCCCTTGCGGTAGATCAAGTACGCGACAAACGGAGGACGCTTAGAGTCAATCTGCTTGTGGCAACTATCGTCATGACGCGACCTCCGGCCAAGACATTTCAGTAGGTTCGAACGAGGACGAGAACAGGAAATTTCGAGTGTGCTCGGTGTTGCCATGACATCAGATAATCGTGAAGGTCGCATTGAGGTGCGCGTCGACAGGATTGCGCAGCTCTTTCACACACTCGACCCATTTCCATTTCGAGAAAAGGATCTCGACCAGGACGTCGAAAATTATATCGTGAGCTGGGCTCGGGAGCTAACCGGCAACGAGCCGATCAGAATTATTATTTATCTCCCGAATGCTGAATTCAAAACGAGCGACTGCTCGAAGACATCAGCGAAGCATTCAATCGTTACTTCGAGTGGCCGTGCAGTCGTTCTTCAGCATGAACTGAACGAACTCTTTCGGATTGGACGACGATCGCTTGGAATTGGAATCGCTATGCTTATATTGTGTCTTGGTTCCGCGCATTTCGCTGACGGACTATCTAACTGATATGCAGTTAAAAACTGTAGCTCGAGAAAGTTTCCTAATACTGGGATGGGTCGCAAACTGGCGTCCGCTGGAAATCTTTCTTTATGATTGGTGGCCGATCGCGCGACGACGCGATTTGTATCGTCGCCTTGCGGTAGCACCAGTGGATCCGCAGCCTTACTCTTCGAGACTGGTGCAAGAGCCGAGTTCATCCAGTTCGCCCCCTTGACTGCATCGGAGCGCGGTTCGGCAGCGGTCGTGAGCCAATAATCAATCCGTCCCACAACCGACAGCGATAGTGTGACCTGCATCTTTGCACTTTCAGGAGCAATCAACCCGTCGCTGCTAATTGTTCATCTTCCGGAGAAATCAACCAGAGCCCAGACATGGGATCCACCCAACAAAGATGATCGTCCACTTCCTTCACGCCGGCGACATTCTCTGCCGCGACCACGGCAGCCTGTCGAGCCCGTTCGTCGGTAATGATCCCGCTGAGATGAACGATTCCGTCGTGTACAATGACGCTAAGTTCAAATGGACGCCAGTCGTTCTTCTCGATGGAGGTAATGACGCGGTCGCGAATACGGTCATCATCCGCGGTCGGATCGGGAATCTCGCGGGCAAGTCCTGCGACAGCCTGGAGTAGATTGGATCGTGTGACGATTCCGACAATCTGGCTCCCCCGCATCACCGGTAAGCGCTTGACGCTGTTCTTTTCCATCGTTCTCACGATATCTTCTAGCAACGTATCCTCTGAAACAGTGCATGGATCCGGTGTCATGATTTCACCGACCTTGCGGCCTTGCTCACGAACGAAATCCGACTGCATCCTTGCCTGCATCCGAGCAGGAATTTCAACCATCGCGTCCTCCTGCGCTGCGTGCCGATTTCGGCGCGGCGAATAAAATCGCCTTCCGAAATGATACCGACCAACCTTCCTGCTGCGTCGACCACTGGTAGGCCGCTGATGTGCTGTCTGAGCATGGTATTGGCAGCATCAACAATGGTCGTGTCAGGGCGCGACTGTGATAACCCGCCTGGTCATGATCTGATGAGCGCGCATGCTGAAGCTCCTCGTGTTTGGATGAGCATATTTGAATGCTATCGCCGAAGTATCGAAACGGATTGACTTAAGTCAAACGCACGGCCTACATCAGAATGTGAACGCTTCGATGCTGCATCAGGCTCCATCGTTCGCAGCACATCAGTCTGTAGGTACTTGATCTGGATCATTCGCGCTTCGTCATTTCGGCCCCATGTGCATATCGGTGGATGAACTGATAAACTATTGAGACTTCTAAAATTGACCTGCATCGGGAGAAAAGAATGACCTACGCGACGATCATGGTTAGCCTTGTGTCCGATCAGTCGAACGAGCGATGTCTCGCCATTGCCGGCGAAATGGTCGAACGATTTAACGCGAGAGTTGTCGGAATCGCGGCTGCGGAGTTCAGTCCGCCGCTCTATTTCACTTCGGGTGAGCAAGCCGATAAGCTGATCGAGCAAGGTCGGAACGCCGTCAAGACGCGATTGTCTGAGCTTGAGTTCGAGTTCCGAAAGGTCATGGATAGGGGCACGAAATACGTCGAATGGCGCTCCAACATGGAGATGCCTATTCGGTTCGTTGCGACGAGAAGCACGTACTGCCGATATTATCGTGATCGGGCAAAGTCGAGACAGTGCGTCTTACAGATCCATTTGCCAGGGTCAATCCGAGCGATCTGGTGATGCAGGCGGGCAGGCCACTGCTCGTTGTTCCGGAAGCAGCTCGATGGCTCGATTTACGAAGTGTGCTGGTCGCCTGGAAAGACACCCCCGAGGCACGACGGGCGATCGTCGATTCGCTTCCGTTACTTCGCAAAGCCGAAGACGTCACGATCGCCGAGATTGTCGAGGACGGCGGCAGCCGCGAGGCCGCAATGAACCGTACCAGTGATGTGGTTTCGTGGCTATCGCATCATGGCATTACAGCAAATGCACTTGTTTCGGAAGAGAGTTCGACTGCGGATGGTGCTGTTGCACTGGATAGAATTGCGTCCAGTGTCGGAGCAGGCGTGGTTGTGGCGGGAGGCTACGGACATTCGCGACTGCGCGAGTGGGTACTCGGTGGCGTGACGCAGCATCTTGCGTCGGAATCGACGCGTTGCGTGTTGCTATCACGCTAATCAGCACCGAATGTGAGCTTGTCTCTGTCGATGTGAGAAGCGGCCCTCGTCGTGATAGTGTCATGTCAGTCCGCGCAGTCACGTAAGTTTCTCAAACGCGCTACATTCGTAAGTTATCAATTTCCGAAGAGACGGACCCACGTTAGGACGACCCAGTTTGAATGGCTTCAACTCCGCCATCTGTCGGACAGTGAGTGCAGCGGCCTTGATCGTCCGTTTGCTGGCTTTTCTGTCTGTCAGAAACAGCGAGCGCAATCTCTTTCCGGTGTTCCGCATCGGCTTTGCGAAGAGTGGTTGCGATAACGCGGCCTTGCTCAGCGTCGTTTAGCGTCCCAGGTATTTCTGAAACTTGCGTAAAGACTTTAGAAATTCTTGTCACTCTCGCGTGAGACTGACTTGGGAGAAGTTGCTCGAGGTCTCAAGCGACGTAACGAAGTCGTTTGCTTTTTATCCTAAGTCGATGGCGCTGATTTGCATTCATATCCTCCAGTGACACGGCTCTTCTTGATGAGCTTCTTGTACCACCGATCAAGTCGGCGGGCAGAATAGGTCGCGAGCGAGCTTGATAAATTGCGGGTCGTCTGAGCGACTTTCTCTCATTCTCAATCCAGATTGACATATCGCGCAGCAATATCCGGTATCGCCTTGAGTGAAGCGCACAGGCTTAGTTCTCGATGGCTGGTGCTCCATGTTTTCCGCCAAGCTCGGCCAAGCGATTGTTCTCGAACTCTTGTCATCAGCTGAGGAAAGCCGTTCAAGCGCGACATCCACATCGCGGGCCCGGCTCAGGTGTTTGTTCAACCATTTTATTTCACCCTTCAAGGGTGACCATTCTGAAGATGGAATGAAAGAGGAGAAAAAGGATCGAACAGCCCGTAAACGGGTGAGCGCAATGCGCATCTGATGCAGCGCTTCTCGGTCTCCCTCGCACGTTGCCTGTTGATTTGCTGCCAGATCGTCGAGACAACCGCGCGCGATCGCGCAAAATGCTTCTTGGCATGTCAGCGTTGCGGTCAGTCGCGGTAGTTTATAGCGGCGATGCCGTTGCCGTCGCTGTTTGGAGCGTGAGCCGTCCAGGCGAGAGTTTCGAGGGCCAGTCACGGCAGGCTCTGGTGCGTTCGGTGAGAAATGGGGCTCAGGCGTGCCAAGCTTCGCCTTGCTGCGTTGCAAAGTCTGCTCGGGTGTTCCGGAGGCGTCGATCACGTGCCAATCAAGCGGGCCGACATCGTAGTTCTCCTGACGTTTGACGAGATCGAGCGTGGCATCGGATGCATCGCCGGCGCGCTGTTCAACTCGACTTCATTCGGCTTGCCAGATCGCTCACGAGAAAGAGGCCGACAAATGGCAGGTGAAGCTTTCGAGCGATAGCAGTAATCGCAAGCCGCTCGGCGGGCTTGGCAAAGACCGCGTCGAGGATGACTGAGTGCCCTTGCGAGAGAATTCGTCCGGCTCGTTCGGTCAGGATTTGATAAATGATCGAGGTAGCCTCCGGCTGGTAGGCAGTTGGAGGCAGCCGTTGCGTCTCATGAGTGTGGAAATACTGTTTGCGCATGACATCTGAACGCAAAATCGAGGCTCCAGGCGGAGGTTCAATGGCGTCGGCGAGCGCGCGGGCCAGCACGGTTTTTCCAGTTCCGGACAGGCCACCAATAGCGACAAGCGTTGGTGAGGCAGGGGAAATCAGTTGGCGTGCCAAAGCAAAATAAGAGCGGGCCGCAAGCCGTATGGTCGCTTCATCGGTGTTGGGGCCGCCGAGGCGTACCAGCATGACGTTGGCGCGAATGGCAGCGCGCATCGACATGAACAGCGGGAGTGCCGTGATTCCGTCGAGATTGTCTTCAAATGTTGTGGTCAGGTATCTGTTGAAAAGAATATTGGCATCGAGACGGCGTCCGTAGCGCAGAAGGTCCATCAAGGTGAACGACAGATCGTAAAGAATGTCGATTGAGGCGATCACAGGATCAAACTCGATCGCATCGAACAGAACTGGCTTGTGCCCGATTAGAACGATGTTGGCGAGATGTAGGTCGCCGTGGCAGCGCCGAACGAGCCCGAGCCGGCCGCGCTCTCTCAAACGCGCTCGAACTCTGCGAGAGCTCGGTCCGGCTTCTCGCATCAAGCTTATCGACCGTGTTCGCAGGCAAGCAGCCTGAAGCGTGGAATGCGGACGTATTGTCCGCGATAATTGAAGGAAGGGAACACATCCATCCGTCGGCTTCGGCAACGGATGCTGTTCGATGCGATGTTGCGATGGCGTCAGCAAGATCAACGACCAGAGCGGCATTCAATGCGCCGGCTTGCGCGAGATGATCCAGCGTCAGCCGCTCATCGAAGCGCGTCATCTCGACGGCATATTCGACCGGCCGCCCGTCACCGTCGATGCTGAGCGAGCCGTCATGGCCTTGGGTGATGGCAACAACGCGGCGGTAAATCTGTGGTGCGGATGGACGGTTAATCTTGATCTCTTCTTCGCAGGACGCCTTTCGTTTGGCCAGTGTTGAATAGTCGAGAAATGGAAACCGGATTGCGCGCTTGACCTTTAGCGCCCTGTCGCCTGCGAGAAAGACCACGGCGGCGTGGGTGTCGATGCGGCGAACGTCGGCATCGCCATGTGTCGCTGGGGCGGCCAGGAAGTCAAAAACCTCCTGCTGATTGACCGTGTCCTGGGTGGTCGGGCTTGTCATGTCCGGCTTTGGTTAGGGTTGAAGAACGGCTGCCCCCAGCAGTTGTCCTGCCCTCAGCACGGCAAGGGCGTCGTTTGCCTTATCGAGGGGAAAGGTCGTCGTGTGGATCTGAATTCCGGCCTGAGGAACGATCTTGAAGAATTCGATGCCGTCCCGTCTCGTCAGATTGGCAACGGACAGCAGCTGCCGCTCCTCCCAAAGAAGACTGTATGGAAAAGAAGGAATATCGCTCATATGGATTCCAGCGCATACAACCCGGCCACCTTTGCGAACCGCGCGCAGGGCGAGCGGGACTAATTCGCCGGCCGGGGCATAGATGATGGCAGCATCTAGTTCATCCGGCGGACGCTGATCGGATGCACCGGCCCAGACAGCGCCAAGTTGTATGGCGAATTCTTGTGCTGCGACATCGCCAGTGCGAGTGAAGGCAAATACCGAGCGACCCTGCCAGATCGCGACTTGAGCGACGATATGAGCTGCTGCACCAAATCCGTAGAGGCCGAGCCGTTTGGCATTGTCCGCCATGACCAGCGACCGCCAGCCTATCAGGCCGGCGCATAATAGCGGCGCGACCGATACGTCGTCGCCGGTTCTGCCGATCCCGAAAGTATAGCGTGCGTCGGCGATGGTGTGGGTAGCGAAGCCGCCATCGCGGGTGTAGCCGGTGAACGATGGGCGGTCACACAAATTTTCCATGCCGAGGCGGCAATAGCGGCACAGGCCGCAGGTGGATCCAAGCCAGGGAATCCCAACGCGATCACCAATCTGATGACCGGTTACGCCGGTACCCATCAGATCGATGCGGCCAACGATTTCATGGCCAGGAATGATGGGATAGCGGATATCGGGAAGTTCCGAATCGACGACATGGAGGTCGGTACGGCAAACTCCGCACGCACCAATTTTGACCCGGATCTCTCCGTCCCCAGGGATTGGATCGTCGCGCTCCTGCAACTGGAGCGGTGTGCCTGGAGCCGAGAGCACCATCGCGCGCATGGAATGCCTCCTAGCAAGCCGGCGGCGCCGTACGTCCGATCAGCTTGGAACGTAACGCGGGTATTCATTGCACCGCAATAGTTACCCCGGTTTGACCTCGATCAAAACCTTCTTACTGACACGTGCTGAGATGACGCCGCTCAAAGCCCATTGTTTGGAGGATCATCATGATGAAGCCGCTCATCCCGGTAGGACGGGATAATTCCCTGACGCGTACTGATGCAAATCCGTTGGCGATGTTGCAGCAAGAAATGGACCGGTTGTTCGATGGCTTCAGCAGAAGCTTTACCGGTCTGACCTCACGGGCTCTGATGCCCAGCATGGATCTTGCCGAGACCGATAAGGAGATCGAATTAACCGCGGAACTGCCCGGCATGGAAGAGAAAGACGTGCAGTTGAACGTCGTGGATAACCATTTGACAATTCGCGGTGAGAAAAAGAACCAACGAGAGGAAAAAGAAAAGGACTACCACCTTGTCGAGCGAAGCTACGGTTCCTTTGTGCGAACTGTCGACCTGCCGCCGGGCGTGAACATCGACAGCATCAAGGCCGTGATGTCAAAAGGTGTCCTAAAGGTCACGGTGCCGAAGCCGGCACCCGCGCAGGCCAAAACGATCGAAGTCAAAACGGCAGCCTGATTTGAATGGTGAGGGCGCGCGGCATGTCCTGCGCGCGTCCGGGGTCGCTATAGCCAGATGCAACAAAATTGGGTGATATCTTGTATCAATTTCTCGAACAGACCGTCGACCGTTACATGACACGAAAAGTCAAGACGGTATCGTGCGACGTCACGATGGATGAACTCAATGATCTGTTCGCCAGCGATGATTTCAATGCGTACCCGGTCGTCGACGACGAGGGGGAAGCCGTAGGCTTGGTGACAAAGTTCGACTTCCTCAAATGCTTTGCTCTTACGCTGAGCTCAATGGTTCCGCACTATGACGAGCTGATGAAGCGAACGGTATCCGATGTGATGATTCACGAATTTATCTATGTGAACGCAACGACGAAGTTGGTGCGTGTGTTGCAGTTGATGGTCGAGCATCGGCTCCGCAGCATTCCCGTTATGGGTACGGGACAGCATCTGGTCGGCATCATTTCGCGCGAGGATGTCATGCGAGCCTTGCGAGACTGCACGCGTGGCGAGCCGCGTGCCGTGTAACGTCTGAAACTGCTCGTCAGCGCTTCTGGCATCTGAGGTTGCTATCGCAAGACTGTCGGTGTGCGCACTCTCAGAATAGAATCAACTCGAACCTCGCGATTAGGCGTTATCTTGTCGTGCGCCGCAAGAAGCCATTCGAGATTGCGGCGCAAACATCTTTCGGTATGAACTCTCCATGTCAACTTATCGATTGAATAGTCTGCTTGCCCCGAATTCGGTGGCGTTGGTAGGTGCGAGCACGCGCAGCGGCTCGGTCGGGCGGGCGATTATAAAAAACATCCGTACATCCAGGTTTGAAAATCCATTTGGCGTCGTCAATTCGCACTATCGGGAAATTGAAGGCATATCGACGGTCAAGCGTTTAGCTGAGCTGCCGTTTGTCCCGGAACTGGTCATTGTCACCACGCCGGCGCCAACGGTTCCTGAGATCGTCGCCGAAGCCGGACGGCTCGGTTCCGCTGGAGCCGTCATTATCAGCGCGGGCCTCGGCCACGGAGCGGGCTCATTGGCGGAAGCCGCCGAGCGCGCAGCACGCGCGCATCATATGAGGCTGATCGGTCCTAATTGCCTCGGCATATTAATGCCAACGATAAATCTGAACGCGAGCTTCGCGGCTCATATGCCGCGAGCGGGTAGTCTGGCCTTGATCTCACAATCCGGTGCAATAGCGACCGGAATGGTGGATTGGGCGGCGCGTCGTAACGTGGGATTTTCCGGAATCGTATCGATCGGTGACCAGCTTGATGTCGACATCGCCGATCTGCTGGATTTTTTTGCGCTCGATACCGAGACCAAGGCGATCCTGATGTACATCGAGGCGGTCAAGGATGCCCGCAAATTCATGTCGGCGGCGCGGGCGGCGGCGCGAGTCAAGCCGGTCGTCGTCGTCAAATCGGGACGGATGGCGCAAGGAGCTAAGGCGGCGGCAACCCATACCGGAGCGCTGGCTGGTTCCGATGCCGTCTATGATGCAGCGTTTCGTCGCGCAGGCATACTACGGGTTTTCGATCTCCGGGAGTTGTTCGATTGTGCGGAGACTTTGAGTCGAGTCAAATTCGCGTTTGGAAAGCGGTTGGCCATTCTCACCAACGGGGGCGGGGTCGGCATCCTCGCCGTGGACCGGCTTGTCGAATTGGGAGGTATTCTGGCGGCACTCAATCCTGTCGTCAAACAACAGCTCGACGCCGTTTTGCCGGCGACGTGGTCGGGCTCCAATCCGGTTGATATCATTGGTGACGCAGATCCGGCGCGTTATATCAGCGCGCTGGAGATTCTCCTGGAGGATGACGATAGTGACGCCGTCCTTGTCGTGAATGTGCAAACCGCGATTGCCGATTTAGGCGCAATCGCCACGGCGGTCACCCGCGTGGTTGACGCCGATCGGCGGAAGCACACCGTTTCCGCCAAACCCGTGCTGGCGGTTTGGGTCGGCGCCGACGAAAAGATCTCGAGAACGTTTACCGATGCAGGCATTCCCGATTTTCCGACGGAAGACGACGCCGTGCGCGGATTCATGCATCTCGTTCATCATCGCGAGGTGATCGAATGGCTGGCCGCTGTTCCACCGAGCCTGCCGCAATTCGCGCCAGATGCTGAGGCGGCGCGGCGGATTGTCGAGTTGGCGGTGGCGGCGGGCAGAGAGTGGCTCGATCCGATGGAAGTCATGGGAGTCCTGGATGCCTACGGGATTGCCAGCGTTCCGACGCGGGCGGCTGCCACTGCCGAAGAGGCCGTTGCTCATGCACAAGCTCTGATCGCGCAGGGCGCGACCGTCGTTCTCAAGGTGCTTTCGCGCGACATCTCGCACAAATCCGATGTCGGCGGCGTGGTGCTCAATCTTACCAGCGTCGATGCGGTTCGCGCCGCGGCCCTCAGCATCCTGGCGAATGCCAAAGCGAAACGACCGGATGCAAGGATTGATGGTTTCATGGTGCAGCCGATGATCCTGCGGCCGAAGGCTCGTGAACTCATCCTGGGAATCGCCACCGATCCGACTTTCGGCTCCGTCATCGTTTTTGGTCACGGCGGCACCGCCGTGGAGGTGATCAACGACAAGGCGCTGGCGCTGCCGCCGCTCGATCTCAAGCTCGCCCGCGATCTTGTCGAGCGCACCCGCGTTTCCCGGCTGTTGCGCGCCTATCGCGATGTGCCTCCCGTCAAACAGGACGAAATACCATTGACATTGGTGAAGCTGGGGCAACTCGCGGCAGATATTCCCGAGATCAACGAACTGGACCTCAATCCGCTGCTCGCCGATGAGACCGGGGTTCTTACGGTGGATGCCCGTATCGCGGTGGGGTCTCCGGTGCGAAAGTTTGTCGGTCCCGGCAACGCCAACTTTGCTGTTCGGCCGTATCCATCGCAATGGCTGCGGCATCTTGAGCTGAGGGATAATTGGCGGATCATGGTCCGGCCGATCCGGCCTGACGATGAGCCGTTGATTCACGAATTCTTGCGCCACGTCACCAAGGAGGACCTGAGGCTCCGGTTCTTTGCGGCCATGAAGCAGTTCAGCCACGAGTTTATTGCGCGGTTGACGCAGCTCGATTACGCGCGCGCAATGGCTTTCGTGGCCTTCGATGAGACTACCCACGAGATGGTAGGCGTGGTCCGCATTCACTCGGATTCGATTTATGAATCCGGTGAGTACGCCATATTGCTTCGCTCGGATTTGAAGGGCAGGGGGCTCGGTTGGACGTTGATGCAATTGATTATCGAGTATGCCAGATCCGAGAGGTTAAAGTACATTGCCGGCGATGTTCTAGCGGAGAACACGGTGATGCTGGCGATGTGCCGGGATCTCGGCTTCGAGATCGCGGACGATCTCGTCGAGCGCGACATTTGCCATGTCAGGCTTGTGCTTTAGCGAGCATATCCGTAACGTCCGATCGATCATTGCGTCACAGGCGAGCAACTGACCTGACACGATAGGTGTGCATCGTACCACCTTCATTGATTGAAACGTATTCACCAGGCACGAAACGCTCATCCGCGAAGTGATAGCCGGCCTCGTCGGGCAGGTTGGTCTCGTCCTCGTAATGGAATGCCCAGCTGCCGCCGGGACGGCGAACGAGATGACCGACATCGTCGTTCTGGTCTGGCCGTAAACGTGTCACGCGACATGCTTCGCGATTCTCCTTCCATGACTTCATGTTCGATGCGGCCATCGGGGGCGAGCGGGGCGATAACGATGTAGCCGACATCGCTGGCTCCTTCGGGGTGACCGGGCTCTCGCGCTAGCTCAAGGCGAATTTGCCGGAATTGCGGCGGTAGAGACGTATTCAGGATCGGTTTGAGATGCATGATCATAGTCCTTGCGTCTGATGGGCTTTCGACGAGTGAGCCAGCCTAGATTCCGCCTTTTTGAGCCGGACGGAAGTCTATACGGGCGAGTGGTTTGTGCCGTTGACTTGCATCAAATGTCTATTTCGACGAGCTGCGTAGTGGTGGTTGAGGCAAGTCACGCCGAGCCCCGGCCACAGTTTATACGGAGGGGACGGTGAGTAGGAGATTTACGTTTGGCAATGGCACCCCAATTGGCGGTCACATCTAGAGGCGATACGCTCGAATTGCGCCCGGACGGTTCCTGGATCGCGGCGAATGTCATCGCCCTGGAAACCCTCGCGGACGCCGTCGCAGCAATACATC
>CAWEBX010000033.1:0-125836 GCA_963807355.1 uncultured archaeon | reverse complement strand
ACGCCATCGGATAGACCCGCTTCGACCTTGAGTGTCTTCATGAAGCTCTCCGCCTTGGCGTTGTCGTACGGGTTTCCGCGCCGGCTCATCGAGCCGACCAAGTCATGGGCCGCCAGCAATGCTTGATAGATACCAGACGCGTATTGCGATCCGCGGTCCGAATGACTGAATGCATCCTGGTCGCGGGCGCCGTCGCTCGATCGCCACCTTCAGCGCCGCGAGCGCGAGCCGCGCGTCGATCGACCTGCCGATCGCATAGCCGACGACGCGGCGTGACCAGGCGTCGAGGATGATCGCCACATAGGCAAAGCCGCCGATGACGGCGATGTAGGTCAGGTCCGCTACCCAGAGCTGGTCCGGGCCATCAAGGACGGTACCCTTCGAACGATCCGGGAAGATGGGCTGATCATGGTCACTGTCGGTGGTGGCGATATAACGCCTGCGGCGGCGCGGCTGCAGATTGTGCTCGCGTATCAGGCGCTTGATCCGCTTGTGGTTGGCGATCACGCCGCGATGGCGAAGCGCCGCCTGCACGCGGCGCCAGCCATAGGCTTCGAACTCGTCGCAGATCGCGGTGATTGCGTTCAATAGCTCGATATCGCCCATGCGCGCCGCAGGCGCATCATAATAGGTTGATCGCGCGATGCCCATCAGCCGGCATCCTTCAGCGATGGACAGACCGCGGGGCCGGTGATCACGGATGTAGTCGCGCTTCTCTGCCGGGGTGCGCTTTTCAGAGCCCCTTTTAAAAACTCCAGCTCGAGCGCCTGACGGCCGACCAACCGCTCGAGCGCGGCGATCCGCGCTTCGTATTCCTGGACCAGATCTGCAGCGCGCGCGTCGTCGTCCAGCGCGCCGGTCTCGTACTTTTCGACCCAGATGCGGATCAGGTTACGCGAAAGGTCGTGGCGCTTGGCCAGGCCGTGAAGCGTCTCGCCACTCAGAAACTCCTGAGCGACCTGGCGCTTAAACTCAACGCTGTGGGATCGGTGTCTCGGCATGGGCTTTTCTCCAAAAGCCCGGCCACCCGGTCAATCCAACTCTGCTTACCCGTCCGGCACCAGGGGCCCACTCCAATACGGGGTCAAACTTCGGCGCCGATTGACAGGGGAAAGCCGAGAGCAGCTCTACTTCATCCGGCGGCGGGGTTTTTTTTGCATCTTGGGATCGCTTTCACCACCGGCGCGGCTATTGTTCCAAAAACAATGTGACTAAGGCATGCCACGCCGCCCCAGACTAAGAGAATACTGGAGGAGATGATCTGGGGACGAGCGATGTCCGGAGCTCGCGTTATGCGTTCGACCGACAGGCAAGAAGGCGTGGAAAGTAATCTATCGTCGCAGCGGCAGGCCGCCATGGCTTCATGTCGGTGACGCGCGCATGATCGGGTTAGCCGACGCGCGTCGGCTCGCGGCAAGCGTGATGCTCGACGTCGCGGAAGGCAAAGACCCTGTCGAGCGAAAGGCGGAAAGAGACAGCGGCACGTTCGCCGATCTGGCGCCAGTATGCCGAGCTGTACGCTACGACAGACATGGGCCATAATCCGCTGGTGTTCTTCCGCATAGCCACGCGCCACACCTGGTCGAGGCAGCGCATTACGAGCAACGTGGTTGTCCCGAGGTGATCTGGCTTCGGCCGCGGCGGCTGCTAAAGTAACAGGGTCGTTTGACCGGGCGGCACGATCTAGCGCGGCCTCACGCCACCCTCACCGCCGGATCGCTATCAAAACCTGTCCGGCAAGACCGATGGCTTTCGTACTTGGAATGAGGACGACATTGCCGCCTTCGAGGCGCGGTATCCTGTCGGGACGCGGGGTGGCCGGAGGACATGAAATTCAGTTGAAGCGCAGGCCAGATCGTTCGCAAGCTTTCCCGCGCTACTGCGATCTTGCCGTTCTCCATGCACGGCGTGACCTTCGCAAAAATCACGTCGCCAGTCCGGAAGTGAGTATAACCTTTTGAGACTTCGCCGAAGGGACGAACTTGGGTGTCTCAATCTCTCCGGTACGTTCGCTGACCGCTGGCTTGGGGACAAAGGAAACTTCGCTCAGGCCGGGCGTAGGTCGATGATCTGGTGCTGTCACATGCCGGTGGTACGACAATCTATGTTTCCCAGCACAATGGGCACGCTGGATCGTAAGACTGCCCTCGCCCGGCTACGGTTCCATGCACAGCCACTCACATGCTCGCAAACGGTATCCACCCGAAAGCCGCCAGGTCAAGTGAGGCATTCCGGCTCCCACGGCAGGAATTCGAACGAGCTGCCTAAGCGTGAGTTTAAAGCAGGGTGGGCTTCACATCGGTCAAACGAGCGGGTGGAACCCATTGCTTTTGCTCTTGACGGGGTTTTGTGGCAGACGGGGCCAACAATTCCAACCTCAGCGGCAAAGCTGCGCGAACTACCGACGCTGCCGCTTTCTGCGAGGAGCACGAATATTGGGTCCAGTGGTGCCAGGGCACGAATGCGGCGGTTGGGACGCCTTAATTTCGAGCAGCATCTTTCTCCAACATAAAACCGCTCGCTTCAGCCAAGTCACCTAACCCGCGATGCGAAGGTCGTCGATCCGCTTGCCCGACTTCAGTTGCGCAATTAGCCAGCATGGGCGCCTGCCCCGTCCTGACCAAGTTTCTAACGGTTGATCCGGATTCCGAAATTTTGCTTTCACCGAAGGGTAAGGCCGACGTGCTCGCGTGATCTCGCGATCATCGAGCGGATGCAGTCGCCGCAGTCGCTTATCAAGCGCAGCCTTTTTGGCGATCAGTTTTTCGGTTAGCACCGCAGACAGTTCAGTGTGCAGCTTAAACAGGTCGTCGATAGTTAATCCTTCAAAGTCAAAGATCATGACGGTCCTTTCAAAGTGAAAGAAGCACGATGGATTGGTGACAAAAATACGGCTATTTAATAATAATTTCAAGCTGTACGGGCGGCCGTTGTTAAGGAAGCATTAAGTTTACTGTACGTGAGAAAAGTGTGGGTATGGTATCGGCAATGATCGCGAATGACTGCCCGATCGAACAATCAAACGGACGAGTGGCGACAAACGCTAAAACGAGCGGCTTGACGGTGATCATCCCAGACGATCGATCAGCTCGCTTCCGGAAAAATCTGGCGACGCGATGCGAGGTGGGCTTACAAGAAATTTTTCGAGTACGAAGACCGGGACATCGAAACAGTCGGATGCGCGTCACGAACCGCCACTCCGGTGACTCCGCGCCGGTTATTGTAAGTGGAACAAGTACAACGAAGCCAACCGACTACGACGTGGTCAAACTGGCGTTGATCAGTCTTGATCAGATGATCCTCCGCTCGCTCGTGCAACAGACTCATGCAACGTACGCCCGACGCCGACTGGCCGCGGCCGGACTTATTGATCCGCGCCCGCGATCTGCTGGCCGAATTTTCCCTCATCAAAGGGATAATGGGCGTGGTCGCGAGCCAGGCAAGTCGTGAACATGGACCGGCGCTAGCCCATAGGCAAATTTAGGCGCTCCTATGGCGCTTGCTCCAATCACTTCTCACGCATTACGCCTCGCAGACGGTCTTTGAGCGGGCGGACCAAATAATCAAGGACCGTTCGTTCGCCGGTGGGAAATATCACGTCCGCGGGCATTCCAGCTGACAAATGATCTTTCACGAACGGTGGTGTGTCTTCCACGACAATCTGAGCAAGAAAGTATGGTTGTTTGGTCTGTTCGTCTATCATGCGATCGCGTGAGACACTCTCTACCTTCCCCACAATGATCGGAAGGATACGCGTTTGAAATGATGAGAACCTCACTTCCGCTGGCATACCAGGCCGAAGGTTTTCCGTATCCTGGGGTTGCACGTGCGCCTGCACAATGAGGTCGTCGTGCTCGGGGACCACGTCGACCATGGGCTCACCCGCTTTGACTACTCCGCCAATGGTAAAGACCCGCAGATTTTGTGCAACGCCTGAGCTGGGAGACAAGATGGCCACTCGAGACAGAACGTCCTGCGCGAACTCTTACTTTCTCACTAAGATCATTGATCTTCTGTCGAGTTTCGAGCATGGAGTTGGCGACATCCTCCTGGAACTTTTGGCGGAGTTGTCGGATCTGCAGACGCGCTTCTTCGATGCCGTTCCGGGCCTTTGATTCATCCGCAGTTGAGCGCCCAATCAAGCCTTCCAGGCGGCTCCTTTCGCGCTCAAGCGCCATCAATCGGCTTTTCTGAGTTAGCTGCTTTTCAAATAGATAATGGACGTCAACCAATTCCTCATTCACAAACTTAAGCTGATTGGCCGTTCCGCTTCGCTCCTGCTTTAAACCTTCGATCTCCGATCGATATTGATCGATCCTGGCGTCAAGTATTTGGACCTGACCTTTGAGAGAGTCCTTCCTCCCCTCAAACTGAGCCACTTGGTCGGCAATCGCCCGCTTGACGTTTGGATCGTCGGCACGATCAAGCAGTTCCTGATGAAATGTTATTTGGTCCTGGCCATCCCGTTCGGCGATCAAACGCGCTTCCTGGGCGATCGCTGAATCCAGTTGGTTTCGCTGCAGCTCATATCCAGCCTTTGGCTGGGTAAGATCCAGTCGGAACAAGACCTGCCCGGCTTGCACGTGTTGTCCCTCGCGAACGTGGATTTCGCGAACGATACCACCCTCCAGATGCTGGACAGTCTTGCGGTTGGTTTCCGCGGACACAACTCCCGGGGCGGTGACCGCACTATCCAGCCGAGCAAAGGCGGACCATCCACCCAGCACGAGAAAAGTGCCGACTATGACGACGTAGCCAGCGGTGGCCGGGACTCTCCAGTCCGGAACGGAGTTCTTCTGCATCGTCCCACCTATCGGACGGCTGTTGCACCATTGGCGACCACCCCGATTTTCGACCCGCCCATCAATCTAGAAAGCACCTCAACACGACCGCCGAACGCCGATACCCGTCCCGCCTCAAGCACTAGCAACTTGTCCACCGCAGCCAGCATGGCGGTCTTGTGCGATACAACGACAACGGTCGAGCGTGCTCGCTTCAGCGCCTGGATCGCCTGCATCAGGGCAGCTTCGCCTTCCGAGTCGAGGCTCGCATTTGGTTCATCGAGTATCACGAGCGGTGGCTTTCCATACAGCGCGCGAGCCAAGCCTATACGCTGCCGCTGCCCACCCGACAGGGCAAGTCCTCCTTCACCTACCTTGGTGTTGTAACCATCGGGCAAGCCTTGAATCAACTCGTGAACTCCACCCATTTCGGCCGCAGCAAACAGCTTCTCTTCGTCATGCTCGCCGAACCGGGAAATGTTTTCTGCAAGCGTACCGGAAAACAACTCAATGTCTTGCGGAAGATATCCGATAAAGGGGCCAAGCTGATCGCGATTCCAATGAGCCAACTCAGATCCGTCAATTCTGACTTTCCCAATGGCGGGTCGCCACACCCCAACCAACGCTCGTGCCAAGCTGGACTTACCTGCTGCGTTCGGACCTATAATTCCCAAGACCTCACCAGGCTGCAGAGCGAAGGAGACTTCCCGGATAACGGGCTCCTTTCCGCCGGGGGGAATTACGACAATATTCTCGACTGAGATCAATCCTTGGGGCGGACGAAGAGCGATCTTCTCACCTTCCTCCGGAAGCATTTTCACGAGCTTGCTTATACGCTCGTAGGCAGAGCGAGCTGCCAAAAATGTCTTCCATTGACCGACGACTATTTCGACCGGGGCAAGTGCGCGCCCCATAATGATCGAGGCCGCGACCATCGCCCCTGCCGAGGTCTCCTGATTGACCGTCAGATACGCACCAATTCCGAGTATCGCAATTTGAAGAAAAGCTCGAACGAACTTGCTGAATGCCACAAGAAAACCGGCCCGATCACTGGCGCCTGCCTGCAATTGCAAGCCTTCCCTATGTAGATCGGACCAACGGTCCCGTAAGCCCTTCAACATGCCCATGGCATAAAGCACGTCAGCGTTCCGGAACGTAGCTGCTGCGTACGAATGGGCCAGGACCGAACTGCGAGACGCGTCCTTCAATTGATTACGCGTCAATAGCTCGTTGGCCAACGCTAACGCAAAAATGAGCAACGCCCCCACGCCGGCCACGTAACCGAACCAGGGATGCATAATGAAACATCCACCAACGAACACAGGAACCCAGGGCGCGTCGCAGAATGCTATGAGGCCTGTGCCAGTCAAGAACTCGCGAATTGTGTCGAGGTCTCTTAAAGCCTGCGCCTGGCTTGTGCCTTGCTGAACAATCGTGCCGCGCAGGACCGTATCAAACAACGGATTCTTTGCCTTGTCGGCAAACAGAAGACCAAGCCTGACAAGGATGGAAGATCGGATCTTCTCCAGAGCCGCATACACGATCAGGAGAAAGCCCGCGATGAGGGTCAGCGCAACCAGCGTGCCCATGTTTCGACTGCCCAAAACCCGATCGTACACCTGGAGCATGTACAGGGGCCCCACGAACGCCAGCAGATTTATGAAGAAGCTGAACACAATGGCCGTTGCGAAGCCAGGGCGAATGGCCTTGGAAGCGTCGACCAGAAAAGATGGACGTTGAGACATGAGGGACTAACTTCCTGAAGACTTAGACTGGTAATCTCCATGCCTCATTGCAAATACTTCGAAGCTCTGCACGGCTTGCTGCTTCGACGGCCGGCCGCAGCAGATCGACCGCTAATATCAGGCAAGTCATAACAGCTGTCGATTTCACCCCAGGGCAGTTGCGGTGTGGTGCAAATCAATTCCGACGATGCTGAGCGTTGAGCTATCCGCCGCTTGGTCAAAAGCCTGCATAGGGCCGCTCAGTTCCAAAGCGTTTGCGGTCACATTACCCGGCAGAGCGGCGTAGTTCACCTGAGCGGCCGGCTCGCGGGTCGACGTGACCTCGGGCTGTGGATTCAACATCGGCGCCTGGATCGTGACCTCGGGCTGTGGATCCGCCAACGGCGCCTGAATCGTGACCTCAGGCTGTGGATCCGCCAACGGCGCCTGAATCGTGACCTCGGGCTGTGGATCCACCGCGAATCGGCGCCTGGATTCGTGACCTCAGGCTGTGGATCCAACACCGACGCCAGGATCGTGACCTCGGGCTGTAGAGCCAACACCGGCGCCTGGGTCGCGCCAGTCGCTTGAAGGTTCAAAGGATGAATGGTGTCTTCCACATGTGAGGTGCTGGGGAGATTATCGGGCCTGATGGTCGTATCCGAATTTGCAATCGCCGGCGCCGTCGAAACATGGTGCGAAGCAGAATGGTCCGGCGTCGGACTTGACGGGGCAGAGGAACTGACAGGTTTGTTGGTGACGCTTCGTTCAACCTGTTCGTTGGCGGCAATCGAGAAGTCGTCACCCTGCTGCGGACGAAAATCGGCCAGCTTCGAAACGAGGCAATTCTCCGCATGGAATACGTCATGCGTGGAAGAGGCAGCCGCATTGTCCTGATGAGATAACTCGGGATGGAAACCCGACGGGTTGGCCACCAGGCCGGCAAGCGCCCGCTCGTTGACGTCGTGAAGGGCGTCGTGCCCATCTAGATTGAGCGCCGCCGTCAAGACGGACCGATCATCCGTGCCGTGAAACGCGTGAATATTTTGCAGCCTGCTGTCGCTTGCGACAGCTGGCTCGATATATGCACCGTGCTCGCCGTGAGCCGACTGTGCATGATCGAATGACGCGAGGTCATCAAACGGCTTGCTAACCGAACTGTCTATCGCAAGCCTGTCCCAAACTGAGGCGATTACGATTGCGGAATATGTCGCCGCGAGATCGTGACGATCGAGAAACCACCCGAACGACTTTGCCGGCCGACTGCCGTCGTCAGCAGTCGCACTCAGTTCATTGCCCTTGACGTAGCCCGTGACCACCAAGGCCGCCAACATTGTGGCGGGATGCAAAAAAACAGTCGATCCCGACGAGTTCTGCTTTGGCAAAAAGTACGGGTAGGAATTCAGCAACTCCCGCACCAGAGCTTGGAAGTTTCGGCCGCGAACCACTGCTTCGGTGAAATTTGAAGCGATGACGTACTCGCCGCCGATGCGGGCAAAGTGAACGATCACCTCTTCGTTGTCTTGCCTCAAGAAAATAAACCAGGGCTCGCCCTCGTCAGTGAGCCCGCGGTCTGTTGAAATACCAACTCCGGATTTTGTTAGGGCATCTTCTACCCTGTAGAATTCCGCCAGCTCTCGCTGACTCCAATCGCCTCGCTCGCGAGCCTGAAAGAAGGAAAGAACCTGACTACTTTGCAACATGAAAGCACTCTACCCAATGGTGAACTTCCTAGGTGACAACAGCCGCTTATGGTCGACGCGGCCAAGCCCACCGGACTCCCCAGACCGGAAAGTACAATCGTTCGAAAGTGTTCCCCTATTAACGTGTTTCCCTAGTTATGAGGGTTGCTCTTTTCCGAACAAGATCGAATAAGTGACCGGATCATAGCTTCTTAGGAGATTTTTGACGAAAAACTTCGGCTCCACGCCCAAAACCTCGGCCCATACCAAATATCGATCGGGGGGTATCCGGCCGCGACCCTGACTCCAATTGAGAAATGAAGGTGTAATAATTCCCCCCTACCTTCTCAGCCATCTGGCGCTGCGACAACCCCCGCTTTTCCCTGAGCTCTTTGAGCCAGAGACCTGCTTCTTTACGCAATTCGACAACCTCTGGCGATGAAAGGTGCTGCTGGTTTGAATACATCACTCCACCAATGAAATGCGGAACTATCAACCGTGTATAGTGTTTTTGGTACTAATTGTAAATTCCATGCCGCCTGAATTTCTCTGCGTGAGAATACCGATGTGAAAAGCGAAGATCTGTCCCGCCCAGGTTGTGCAGTTTGATTTTAATTACGAGGAATAAGACCAACCGCCTTGATCAGATCGCCAGTGGCAAACTCTGTCCAGGCCGCAAGCCGGGCGTCCGAAGCCGCTCGAAAGACGTTGTTGATCAGCACGCAAACGCTGCAACAACAACAGCGCGTAAGTCGCAGCCGGCAGGCCACGCTTTCCCTCGGCATGTTGGCGGATGGCATAGCTGTCATAACCCTTATCGCCGTGCAGGATAGCAGGCTATCGGCCGATCGCGCGGCCGGCGGACCCTGAACATCCATGCTCTGAACGACGCCGAGTGTCGTCCCGTCGCGTTCTTGCTGATGGGGGCCAGATAGCCGATTGCGCGTCTGGATGGTTCTGCTCTTTGCCGTCAGATGGGCATCGATGCGCCTTCACGGCCGAGCTATCGATTAGGTCCTGCAGGAGGTCCGCCGGCCGACGCGCGTGCCCGGAATATGGCTACCCATACGCCCCTTTCTGCCCAGCGGATGAAGCGATCGGAGAGTGTTATTGCATGCACCATAGACCTCCGGCGCATCGATCCAGCGCCCACCGAACTTCATCACCCGGTGATGCCGCTGATGGCCGACGATCATCGACCAGTGGCTCGCCGCGCGTGATCGTTAGGCAGAAGCGGCTTGACCCGAGCGAACTGAGCTTCGGAGAACGTAAATCACAAACAAAACCAGCGTCACAAGCGACAGCCACTCTCGTTCCCCACTGACTCTGCGCATTTGCGCACCACGGCAACAGCAGCCTCGGGAAGTACGAGCCTTGATCACATCGGTTCTGGCTCTGAATGAGGGCGAAAAGGGCTCCAGAGATTCCGCTTGCGTCGATGGCTAAATGAGTATTAATTCCACTGTACACCTGAACGGGGTATTGCGTACCGTTCTTAGTGTCGGCGCCCGCTCCGGTTTCCCCGGAGCGGGTTCGGCTGTACCTGGGCATCACTGTTACCAGCTCACATCGAGGCCAGCAGGAGCAACCAACACTATGGCGCCTTCCGAAATCTATATTGATTGTTGCGAGGAGTTCTCTGTGAGTAATTGTAGTCAAAGTTTTTCTGCTGAGGCTTTGCTACGAAGCGTTCACGAGATGGCCGAACGTCTTACTGAACTTCACGATCTTCGAAGGCAAGTGCGGAAGGCCGAAGTGAGAGCGCGTGCCAGACGATGGCACAAATCATCCGCGCGCCTCTAAGGCGGGGCTTTTGTAAGAACTCTTTCGGCTGCCACCATCGGAGCGCGCCGCCTGGACCGCCAAGTAACTTTAAATTTTGACGGTCAGGAACGGCCCCCCCCTGGTAGATCGCATAGATATCGCGCCGGCGTTCGCAGGATCCGGCGCGGTCATGCTGGAGCCGGCATGAGCTTCGGCAGCGCCCGGCTCCTAAGAATTCCTTAGGGAAGTAATAAAGGGACAGCCGTTTCCTGATCCTCCTTTGCCACCAAACGTAGTTCGCTCGCAGCCGTCGCTCGATATAGAGCACGAAAGCGCAGCGGAAGCTTACTTGTGGAGTCCAGGATAAACGGTACAGCAGATTTTCCACGATGATAAATACGGTATCTCCGCTCAAGGTAATGCTTACAAGGTACTTTTCAAATCGCAAGAGAAGCGTGGAGGTGAGCGCTATTTCACGCAAGGTTACCTCTTCGACGATCCGACTATCCTCTGGGTAATACCTCCACGGAACCATTTCTATGGTCTGATCGAGCCAAACTAACGAAGCACACCAGCGCCGAAGCGCATCATCGGAAAATCACGCGAGTTTTGATCTGGGGTGCGGGTTCACTGTTCCGATGATACCCTGGATGGTCAAACCGCCGGTTTTTCCCTGGCAAGTGAACGTGCTGAAGTTCCCCCGAAGACTGATCGAAATGCACGCATTCGCGCGAGCCGTCGCTCAAAAGTAAAACCAGCCCCCGGAACCTACTCCGCGAGAAATGGTTATCCTGCAGTGGATGGCGGAAGGGAAAAGATGTAAAATCGGTGTTATTCTGAAGGTGTCGAGAATCTCGTCGACAAGATCGCGCGCCAGCTTCGAGCCAAGCTCGAATGCCACTAAGAGCATTCACGCAATATCTAGCAAGGGCAAGGGTGCTCAGCGACTCCGTGACGTGCGCTTTTGAATTGGATATGATCAGTCGCTTCTCCGAATTTGGGAGAGATCCGGGCTGTGCTGTACGCCGATGGATCTACATTCGAGCGAACTTCGGCTATCTGGCTTGGCGTCTTTAGCGTGTAGACCCTGAGATGCAGTAGCTTCCTGATCGCGACATACCGGAGGGACATGCCTCCATGTGGTCGACGCGTACAGCAGTACCCGCGCCTTTATTCGGAACGCAAAATTTAGCGGATGACGAATAGCCGGAGGGGCATGGTCCGTTCTTGGGAATGGCTAGAGCTGTCGTTAAAAAAATAACCAACGTCGGGATCATACGCTCTCTCGGTTCAGCTGCGTTAAGGCCCAAGCAGCGCGTCGACGGCGGCATCATGGCTCGTATCGTCACCCGAGGGAAACAGATGCGAATAGGTGTCGAGCGTGATGGCGATCGTTGAGTGGCCTAAACGCTCCTGCACGATCTTCGCCGGCAGTTCGAGACCACCATCGGCTTTGCGGTTGATGGGAGAACGATGCGTAAAAGTGCCGGAGCGTGTGCATGCCGCTGTATTTTGCCTCAGGATGGACGGCTTTGGTTGGTGTTTCCGAATGGTCGCGGCAATATCGAGCTTTTAGGCAACATCAAGGACGGGCTTGCCCTCATCGTCCCGTTTTGGTCGGGAGTGATCGTCAAGCGCCGGTCTCGTCACCTTCGCCGCAACCATTGCCGGGATTAAGCCGCGTTGAATGCTCGACGCCAAGCAGATTATAAACGCCTACAAGTCTCTCGGGAGTGAATCCATTTTCTCCCTCAACATCCGCAATTTTATTGGCAACACGGTCACCAACAAACGAATAATGCGGACCGCGAAAGAGAACCCACTTTCGTTCTTCCTTTTCAACAATGGCATCTCGTGTCTTTGCACGTCCTTGAAGGACCACGCCGACCGCATCGAAGTTACCGGCCTTCAGGTTATCAATGGTGCTCAAACCGTGAAAGCGCTAGTCAACGTGGCGCGCGCATCAAGATCAACGCCGCCGGAATGGAATGAAACGCCGCCGATCGTATTAGTCCGCATCACAAGATTCCGGGCGGTTATGGACAAGCTGGGCAGATGCGAGAGCATTACTCAGTTTAACAATACACAAAACGTCATCAAGGTTTCGGATTTTCGGAGTAACGATCCTGTTCAGACGGGTCTGAAACAACAGTTCGCTAAGATTAAGTATCGAGGAAAACAAGTTGACTATCAGCCGAAGAGAACAGACCGGACGGTACGAAACGCAGAAGTCTCGAAGAGTTTGCAAAAACTGTTTATGCATTTTTAGAGGACCCGATAGATTTTTCCGGAGCCACCGCTTTCCTACTCGACGAACAGGCCGGTGGGTACAATAAAATATTTGGCGACGGCGACAGTGTTTGGGAGCAAATGCCAGAAGATGAATTTCGGCTTCGTGCTGCCGTTTATTGGCTTTCCAAGGAGTTCAGTCAGCGCTTGAAAGAGGAACGAAAGCTGGAGACAGATGCTGACACCCGAGCAGCCCTTGAGCGCAAATGGATACTCTTGAGCGCCGCCCGAACGGTTATTCAGCACTATTATCGTGGCCGTTGGAAAGCGGAGCTTGCGAAAACCTACAAAGGTGACTGGGAACTGGGAGAGGGAGGCCGAGGCAAGATTTACTCTCAGGTCTTTCGGGATGCCAAGGCCGGAGTTGTTATGGCCTACAAAAACGCTAAAGCGCACGATCCCACATTCGTTCATCGGAACTGGATGCGTAGCAAATCAACTCCAGCGAAAGTGGCGGATGTCTTGAATACGATCATCTTGGTCGTGCGAGACCCACTTCCAGAAATGCCGAAGTCGCAGACAGCCTGAGTTCTCAGCGCGTGTTCGGAGCGCTACAGAGCGTTACCAACACCACCGCGACCTTGTCATGCATCACCCCCGATTTTCGACGGGGCGCACAGACCCTCACGATCGGGGCCAGATGTAGGTCCCGACGAAGCGCCGGCGGCAAGCACACCGCGTTTCGAGCAACTCCTCATAGTGACCGGCGCGGAAGGAAACGCGCTTGCAGTTGCCGGGATGCTTTCGGTGGAGAGTGTCATAGCTGACGACGCTGTCAGCGACGGGATTGCCGCGCTACAAGAGCACTCCGCAACTGGCCCACTCTCTAGCGAGCACTTTCCAGCTTGATCCAGACCGGCGCGTGATCGCTGGCGTTATCTTCGCCTCTTACGTCGCTATCCACGCCCGCTTCTACTAAGCGGGAAGCAACGGAATGGCTGAGAAGAAAGTGGTCAAGCCTGAGACCATGGTCCTTTTCATAGCGATCTCGCCAGTAGGTCCAGAAAGTATAGATGCGCTCGTCACCGAAAACATCGCGGAGAGCGTCAGTCCATCCGTTCGCAAGGAGCGAGGCAAACGCCTTGCGTGACGTGGGCTGAACCAGCGCATCCTTAGTCCATGACTTCGTGGGGTAGATATCAAGGTCGGTCGGTGCAACGTTGTAGTCGCCAACCAGGAGAGCGGGGTGGCCTTGCTTCTGCAACTGAGCCGCATGACGAGCCAGTCGCGAAAACCACTTCATCTTGTAATCGAACTTCGGTCCCGGTTGAGGATTTCCATTCGGAAGATATAGGCAGCCAATCAGCAGGCCGTCGACTGCAGCTTCGATGTATCTGGCCTCGCGATCAGCGGGATCGCCGGGGAGCCGCCGGCGGGTAACGATCGGTTGCGACCGTTTCGAAAAAATGGCGACGCCGTTCCACGACTTTTGTCCTTCCCACACGGCAAAATAGCCCGCTTTGAGAAGAGCGGCCTCGGGGAAGTCTCTCGCCTCTCATTTCACTTTGCTTCGTGAGATGAAGCACAGGCTCAAGAATAATCTGTCGACTGTGCTCGCCATCGCACGACAAAGCTTCGGCGGTCATGAGAGTGAAAGTGAGAACTTTCGGAAATTCGAGGCACGTTTGCTGGCGTTGTCGAACGGTCATGATCTGATTACTCGCGAGGAATGGGATAGCGCAGAACTGAGGGATATCGTTGCGCAGATCATCACTGTGCATGGACGCCGGCGGCGATTTCAAATCGAAGGCTCTGACCTCCAGCTCTCACCAAAATCCGCATTGGCGTTGACGTTGGCACTGCACGAGTTAGCGACGAACGCGGCCAAATATGGCGCACTATCCGTCCCGACTGGCAGAGTCACGATCAGGTGGGAAATCGAGCAGCGTGGCGTCCCATGGTTTACCTTTCGTTGGCAGGAGCAGGATGGCCCCTCTGTCTCACAACCCGGTCGAAAGGGATTCGGTTCGCGATTAATCGAACGTGTGCTGGCGCTCGAACTCAGCGGCGATGTCCGGATCACTTATGAAACATTCCGGCGTCGTCTGCGAAATCGTTGCTCCCCTTGCTGCCGACTGGGAAGAAAAACCGCAAACCTCAAGAGCTTCGCGATCTGTCGGTGCTGCACCCGTGGTAAAATCAGCCGGACATGGATGGGAACACATTGAACCGAAATTGAAATTTGGCGCGGAGAGGATAGTTTCGATTTAATAAGCGTCGAACATTAAATACCGCTAAAATTAAATTCGTAAATTTCACCGAACCCGATCCTTTTGGAAATTGGAGTAATCGAATGAAAGCCGCACTTCAGACTTATCGGCAGCAGCCTTAGTCGCCGTCATTGCTTCACCTGCTCTGGCCTGCAACGGCGGGGGCAATTGCGAAAACGCACCCGGCCAACTTAAAAAAAATGGGGTGCATGGAGCGCCTGGATCAATTGTCGGCGCGGCTGGCCTTCCGGTTCTCGCTGTTGGTTATGGGGTCTATTGGTTGGTAAGGCGTCGCCGCATTAAACGCGTCGCGGAGTTTAAGCCTCATCTGTTGGATAGCGGCCATTTCAAGCTCGAGATTGTGCTGTTGACTGGCGAGATGCGTAAGGGAACAAGCGAGAGATGCCTGTCTAGCTTGATCGATCGAGAAGCTGTTCATTGGGTTGCTCAGGACACGAGTGCGGGACGCAATAACTTCTGTAATCGGGAGTTGTTCCTGGCAAAGATCGGTCGCGCGGAATTGCGCCGTGCACGGCCTGGCAAAAGTAGATCTGTGCTCTAAATATGAATGGTCCGCCGTGTTGCGCTGCCAACTGCAGCCCCTTGGCGGCCCGCTGCCAGGGCTCGGTGTTGCGGGCCTTCTTTGGCCGCCTGATCGCATATTCGGCCGCAAGGTTGGCACGTCAGAGGGTTGGAGTTCGCAGTTTCGAGTAAGGAACAAACCCAAAGCCAACCGCGTTTGGCTCTCCGTTGAGCAACGAACGGAGGAAACGCATCAATGAAGAAAGTTGTTTTGAGCGCGGTCATTGCGTTCGCAGCTACATCGGCATTGGCTCAGGCCGTGGTTCACGAGGAATACTATGTCGTCCGTGACCCCGCGACGAAGAGGTGCACCATCGTCGACCAGAAGCCGACCGTCACGACCACCATCGTCGACCACGGCATCTTTAAGACCCGGTCCGAAGCTGAGACCGGCATGAAAACGATGAAGGTCTGCACGGACGTACACGACGACTGATCCAATCGCGCCATACTCGCCCTGCCGGTTCGCTCCGCGGGGCTTTTTTATGCATTCATTTGCAAAGGCGATCCGCCGTTTCGGTGAGCGGCGAGGCGCGCGCACGGAGGAACGATCGGCGTCACGGCCGCGTTCGCTCTTGATCTGCGCGAAATCGAGGCGAACATGAGAAGCTGCCTTATGCGCGTTCGCATGCGGAGCCGCGCATGCTTTGCGCAGGCGGCAGCAGCTGCCCATTACTCGTCGTTCTTGATTGCACCACGAACAAATGCTCGATCGTCGACCAAAGGCCGAAGAGCACGGTTCGTACTGTCGATGACGAAATATACTTCAAGACCCGGTCAGAAGCAGAGATGGGGATGCAGGCCATGAAGGCGGGCAAGACGTCGCAGGCAGATTCCCGCGATAGTCGGCCGAGATAAGCGTTTACTCACACCTCGGTTGGGGTCGCGCACCACCGGGATCATACGCTGGCCAAGCAACTCGGCGCGCTTCTTGTCGGACTCCTGCGCGCGCCAGCGTCGGCGCTTCTCCTCGACCTCCCGCATCCCGACCGTCATCTGCGTCGGTCGCAGCGACAAAATCGCAATCGGATGTAGGACGCGGTTCGCGCGTGCCCACTCTCTCTAGGAGCACACCCGCCGGCAATCCTGCGCGGATCACCGCCGTTCATAAGTCGGTCGATCACGATGTCCAGTTAGCCGTTTCCCCGAGCATTACGCTGGACGCGGCAACAAAGCCCAATCCAATAATGATCACGCACCACGTTCCGCTCCCCTCTCAATACTAAAATCAGCATAGGTTAGTTACCGAAGAAGCTAGCTCTGCCTCGGCACTTCGCTACCGTCTCCAAACGCTAGCAGACCAAATGGTCCAGCCTGCTTATGAAGCGCTTGACGTTGTTCTTGATGACGTTGTTCCTGTGCTTGCTGCTCCAGCGCTGCTTCCTGCCGCGCCTTCCTCTCTGCATATCGCCGATGGCGGTCGCGTTCAGTGGCCTTTCTTCGTTGGTCGGTAGCCTCAGCCTTCTTCCTTTCAACTTTGGCCACCTGCTCTGCCTGCTCTGCGTTCTTCATATCCTGCATGCGAGCTTGGTTGGCCTTTTCGGACGCGACGCGAGGCTGGTCCTCAGGGGACGTCTTTTGTGGCTCAGACGCTATTGGATTTGCTGCCTGTACGAAGGGAGCCGATGATGTTGCGGGCGGATCAAGCGCTATTTCCATAGGTGCTGGCAAAATTACTCTTGCTGTGGGAAGCGATCTCTTCGCTATCCTGAATTGATCCATCTTCGTCGGATGAACCGGTTCGACTCGCCGCTCGCCCAAGTAATATGCCGCCGCCAAATCCAACTCCTACTAATAATGCTGAGGTCGCCACTCCCGCGAAGAAAATGCGTGTCGTTGAAACCATCGTCGCCTCCCGTGCTACGCGAAGCAACGCTAAGGTCTCAACATTGTTTCAAGTCCGCGCGGCTCGCCCGCTGTCGTGTTGCGACGCAGGTGTAAGAACTAAGGGCGGAACTAAAGCCACGTCTCCGACTTACCGGTGCGTGTAAAATTGATCGGAGAAAAAATATGGTCCGCTCTTTCATCAAGGCCGCCGCGATTTCTATCGCTTTGACTTTGCCGGCATCAGCCATGGCCCAGGGTGTCATTGGAGGTATGGAACATGGCGCGCGCGAAGGTGACCGAGCGGCGGGGCCCGTCGGTGCCGTAGTGGGAGGAACCGTTGGAGCGGTCACTGGCGGTGTAGCCGGCGTGCTGGGCATCGATCAGCGTCCGCGTTTTCAGCATTATGTCGTCGAGCAGCACCATCGTTCATTTCATTATGGAGAGCCGGTTCAGGTCGGGCGTAGTTCTGCCGAATACGGGCATTACCTACTATGATGTTCCAGACCAATACGGTGCGCCCAACTACAGATATACGGTTGTGAATGACCAAACCGTGCTGGTTGATCCGAGGACGCGTCGCGTCGTCGAGATCATCGATTAGCCGTGATTGGCGGAGCGCTTCCTGGCGAATATCGTCCCCTCGATCGGATGATCGAGGGGACTTTAAATTGTCCACTCACGACCGGGGCCAGTGCCACTTTCCGCCCGCGAATGCCGGGCGGCAACCGAACATCATCAAGCGGATGCTCGTAACGAGGGGGTTGGGCTCGGGTTCGGGAGACGACGACTTCGCGCTTCTCCAACGTCGGCGTGATGACGATCTCGCGACCGTAGTAATGATGAATCTCAGTAGCACCGGGGACTGGCTTGCCATCCGGAGCCAATGGTCGCGCGCCGCACTTCCTCGCGCGGTGCTTCATACTGATACTTCACCTCGCCCGTGTCGGCGGGACTACCGGGATAGCGGTAGACCCAGCACGGCACCTTCGCGCGCTGTTCGGTGGCTTCGGTGCCGGGGGTGGTGCGCCACGTTTGTGCAACAGACTGAACATCTTCCGCAACGCGGTTCGCTCGAAGGGCCTTATTTACCTCGGTGACCTCAATCTCGATCTCAGTAACTCTTGAGATGACGGTGGCCATCTGCTCGGCAAGAGAATCATATTCGTTAAGCAACACCTTCGCCCCAACATTCACGGACTTGCGGCCAGCTTCGGCACGGGTGCGAAGCCTCGTCGAGCGCTGCAGCCGTTCGGCTTCCGCTTCGGCGATAATGGCGTCGTCGTGAGTCTTCTGGAGCTCTGCAATGCCGGCATCGAGTCGAGCCACCGACCGCCGCATGCGGCAGCACGTTCGTCGGCGTGACGATGATCGTCGTCGCTCATTACGGCGAGGTCGGCATGCGTGTCTTGCAGCTTCTGCAAGATATCGTCGCGCTCTTTCGTGCTGCGATCGATTTCAGCGGCGATGGTGGTGGAGTTTGGAGTCTTCTTGCCGAAGACCTTGGAGATGAAATTGATGCCCATTGGTGGCCCACTCTTGAAGTTGCGCTATCATCGCTAATGGTGAGGCGGGCCAGTAGTTCGATTGCAGAAGCCCTAGCGTGTGCAGTCTGCGACGTTCTGCAACCGCCCCTTGTGCAGGTCGGTCAACGCCTGACAGAGTTGCGGCATATGGTAAGCTCGCTATGGCAGCCGTCGCTTCGGTGAGGAGGTTTTCTCGAGTCATGACAAAAATACCTTGATGGGGTTGCGCCGTTCGGCTTCGGCAGCGAGGCGCTGAGCCTGTGAAGACCATGCGATGGCGTGCGATGATGAGGTCAACTTCCGGGCATGAGTCGGCGCTGATGTTCGGTCCAAAGCCGATCATACGGATAGCCATCATTGTGACCTCCCTGCATATTGTCGGCGAACCACCGGTCGAGCGCGTCTGCGGGATAAGCCGGGCGATTTCCGATCAGAAAAAACGGAGGACCTTCGCCACGCTTGGCCAGATTTCGCATGGTGCGGTGGCAGCGCCCGCAGCGCCGAGCCGCTTGGGTGCGAGAAAGAAAGCGAGTCATCGTGTCCATTCCGAAAAATGGCCGGTGCATCGCAGATGAAACACACCGGCCCAGTCTTTTCACTGGCGTTACTTGGTGATGAGGTGAACCAAGCAACGGTCGGAGTATGGGAAAATCTGAGACGCTTGTCGGGGTGGTTTGAGATACCCTTAAGCGGCGCTCTTGCGGCGGCGGCGCTTCACATTGTCGTTGGCGGCGCGGCTGGCGATGCGGGCATTTCGCAACGCCTGGCGCTCGGTCTCGCGCGCCTCAATGCGCTCCTTGGCGCGTTCGCTAAGGAAGCTTGATCAGCCGCAAGTTCTCCCAGTGCTGACCACACTTCAGGGAGGTCGGCTTTCATCTTCGCGGCGAGCGCGCGAGGTCTGCCGCGATTTCACCGGGCAGAGTCTCTACCTTCGGGCACGGAAAAAAGTGCCAGCCGAGTGCATTGAAGCACGCTTCGATTGAGGAGTAAGTTGGTGCCGTGCGGTGCCGCCAAGATTTTAGAGTTGGACGCAAAATTCCTGACGCTTCGGCAACTTCGTCATAGGATCGGCCATTCGCCTTCAGCAGAGAGAACAGCAATCTGGCCACCGACACTGCGTTCGTCGGAACCGTCAATGCGCGCTGCGCCCGAGGGTTGGGCGGTCGAAGGTACAGAGGACCTTGATCGCGGCTGTAAGGATGGTAGCGAGGCATTTTTAGAAAACTGCGTTGATGAATCTGCGCGCAGGGTCGCCCATGGCGCGATCAGAATGGAGCCTGTTCCGGTATCTCGAAATTCAAACCGGCCACCGCCACCGAAGCTCATGTTGAGAACAACAACCTACCTTTAGGAGTTTTCACCTAGCCAGATGTCGGGGTCGTCCGTTACCCGCTACCTGGGTACCGTCTGGAAGTACCTTTTTACCTTTGTGCATCGCAATAATAGAATAAATTTCTTTCAATCGTTCGTTTGAGAGAATTATATTCAGATGCGTTCAGGTTGATGAAGGCTGCGCACGACCGTCGCCGCGTGGTCGCCGATCATGGCTGCGGACAGGTTCGCTGGCTCTGCATGGCGCGGTCGATTGAAGATCGAGCGATTTAATAACGCTTCGCTTTCGATCGCCTTCGATCCGCGTCGCTTCTGATCTTGATCAGTCAAAGCGCGCCACCGTGCGCGCATTCGTTCGTCGCGCTTGCGTTCATTCGAGACAATCGATCGCGCTTCGCTTGTGGGCTCTGTTTCGCGAGCAGCGGTGGTCAGATGCGCTTAACGATCTAGACGCTCCACCGAGACGTCTTTCGGCCCGGTGGCCCGGTCAACCGGCGCAGAACTAGCAATGAAGGGGGCTGCACGAGAGTCGCAATGGCCAAGAGTGGACCAATGCACCGAGGCGTAAAATTGCCGTGTCACAAAAACGTAGCGGAGATTCTGTCCAATCCCCGGCAAGTCATTTCGGGAGAGAGAACCGAACTATGCTATTCATGCTAGTTAGCCGGCCCAAGCAAGGAATGACACGTGAGCAACTCATCGAGCGCCTCACGCGCCAAGTACATCCGGAAACCTGGGATCTGATCCGGCACGGTGAGTTGACCAACATCCTGTACAAGGTTGGCGACGAACCGGGATTCTTCGCGCTCCTTAACGCGTCCACGATCGAGAATGCCAGAGCGCTACTCGCAAGCAGTGCAGCGCGGCTTGAAGCGTTCGACATTGAAATATATCCAGTCAAACAATTTCCTCACTTCGATTGAAGCATCGCGTGCAGGGAGTACGGATAGCAATGCCCGCTCGCCGTCCAGCTGATGCTCAATCGGCCATCCAATATCTGACCTGGGCGCTCGAAGAGATCGAGAGTTTTGGTCACCGAAAAGCTGCCCGCCACACCGGCAAGGCTTTGGAGGAGATGCGTAGCGTCCTCCGATCGGCTGATAAGCCTGATGAGCTCGCGACGTAACCGCTCACGATATGCTGGTGACGCCGGCACAGCAAAAAGGTTCGTTCGGGCCATGGTCCGAGCCGCGCGCCATCCTGCGACCACGGTCGGTAAAGCTATCCCTCACGACTCACCCAGCCAACCTCCAAAGACGCGCACCAACTCACCGAGCGGCGTTGTCTCCGGTTGCCATTCGGCCAACTCGTGGGATGTTCGATCTCAAGGGCTACCAGCGGGGCGAGTTTGGTTTCAAGCCAAGCCCGCAGCGCCGATGGTTGATCGATGATGGCGGGGAGATAGTTGCCGTTGGCCCAGCTTCCTCGCGCTCTGCGTCTTCGTCTGCTTCGGCCAGTGCCGCATCGTCCGTTTCGATCATCTTCATAAGCGACTGAAAGCCCGACAGCGGCCGGGTCAGTTGAGCGACAAGCTCGGCTGCAGGTCTGCATCATCTTGTTGATGGGCGAGTCTCGCCACGCCTTCGCGAGCATCGCAGCGCAGGCGCGCTGTGCTTCGCCTGCAGTCGCTCCACCTCGACATGTGCCATCGGGCCTAGCCGGTCTTCCAGCCACTCGCGCATGGTTGCTTCGTCTTGCGGGCCGTGCGGGAGTACGAAGGCAGTATTGGTGTGCTGGCGCTCGCCTGTCTTCTGGTAGTCCACGCGGCGCGGTAGGGCGACTAGGGGGTTGGAGCAGAAGGGGACGTTTCCCTTTTAAGAATAAATTCTTAAAAGGATTCGTCCCCATCTGCTTCACCGCGTCCTTGGCCTGACGTTCCGACACCCGGGCGAACACCCGTTTGATGTCGCGCCGGCTGGCCAGCCACACACCCAAATCCGCCATGTCACCGAGCGCACCCCTCTCGACGCTGTCCCATGACGCGACCGTGTCGACCACAATCGGCAACGGAATGTCACAGACAATATCAATCCGGCACGTCGCGCCACGCGTGCGCCGGTGCGCTCTGGCCCGTCCGATCGCTTGGACAAGCTCGGCCTCGGTCACCTGCTTGCGCAGGGCTTCGACGGTGGGGTTTTTGTGATGGACATCTTCGTGGCAACCGCCGCGCCCGACGCAGTCAGGATGCCACCGTCGACCTTGGCGTACCCCAATTGCCTCGTGCCGTCCTTTCGCTCAATCCACGTCCGGTCAAACTCAGGAACCGGAGTGCCGGAGAACACGGCTGCCAGTGCCTCCATCTCAAGGACGGGCGGCAGCAACCGGCCGATCACGATCAGGCCTGCGACGTTCTCGAACTCGTTCAGGCCGGACAGATTGCCGAAGTAAGCGAGCCGCACGTTGTCGGGCAGACCACCGGCCCGCTCCAATTCCTGCACGAGCGCCTTGTACGTGATGACGCAAACGTCGCCATGGATCAGTCCGGCGCGCGCCTGAATGAATCGCAGGATGTCGGCCCGGTTCCGCTTGCCCTCGTCAACGATCACGCTCTTGCCGGTCTTTTCGTCGGCTGCGGATGCCAAGCGCTCTCATGCTCACCGGCGCACCGGTGATTTGCCGCGTCTGCACGTATGGCGACCAGTGCGCGACGATGTCCGCCTTCTCCTCGACGCGCAGGCCGAGCACGGTCGATAGCAACTCGGTGCTCGGCGCAGTCGCATCAAGGATCAGCGTCGCCGTTCGCCAGCTTTCATGAACCGTCTTCAGCGGCCGAAACCCAAAGGTCTCGGAGTCGGCGATCCAGATACGGCCGGACTCTTCGTGCCCGGCGTCGAGGAACGCGGCCACCTCACTCCAGAAATCCACCATATGGCGGGCGTGCTTGATGGAGCGACCACGATCCCGGACCACGGCCGCGCGCTGCTCTTTGGTCATGCCCGGCTGGATCACGAGAACGTCCGCGCGGCCAAGTTCGATCTTGCTCATACGCCGCGCGCCATCGGCCGTGATCCCCTTAGCCTCTAGCGCCGAGCGGGTCAGCGGCCGGCGTCCGGAGCTTTCCTGTAGGATGTCGATCAAGGCGCCGTTGTAATCCCCCGCCACGGCCGCGATATCGGACAGCAGAATCTCGGTCACCTTGCTATCAACGGCACCGCTGTGAAACTTCTCGTCAGCCACCAGAAGGTCCGCCTCCGGGATGAAGTCCGGCCGCTTGTGATACAGCGTTTGCGACGGATACACCCAAACCCGCGAGCGCTTGAGCCGCTGCGCCTCGCGGCCGCACTTGTCGGCAAGCGCGCAGCGCCATTCCCCTAACAAATCGCAAATCGACTGCCGGACGTTGGCGCCGCACTTCAGCGCATCCTCGTAGGCCGCGATGTCCAGACACATCTTGGCCTCTGGCGGTGCGCCTGGGCGGCGGTCAGGCTGCTTGTACCCGCGATAGACTTCCGCATCCACGCCCAGCTTGGCAAGGTCCGCGACCACATCCTCGGCGAGCTCGTGCCTCGGCACGATGTAGTCGATTTGCAGGACAGGATTCGCCTTGAGCACTGCCGCGATCATGGCCTTCCCAACGTGCGACTTGCCGAGTCCCGTCTCCACGCGCACGAGCCACGCGGGCGGCGCGGGCTGCTCCGGAAGGATTAACGACGTGCAGTTCCAGGAGGCGGACTCGAAGGCGTTCATCGCGAGCCGATATTCGGCCACGGCACCGTGCGTCAGTCCGTCGCCGAAGAAAGCGAGGAAGACATCGGCAAGCTTGCGCTCCGCCTCCTCGACCGCCTTGCGCTCGACATTGTACGTCGGCAGCACCACCGGCGCGACAGAGGTCTCGACCGGCGCGAGCGTCGCGGGCTCGATCTTGATCAGCCGCTTGGCCCGTTCCTTCCGTGCGTCTGTCATGACGCGGCCTGCAATACGTCGTTAAGGTCACCGTGCTCCGGCGTTGCGAACAGGACTTCGCGGCCGGCCTCAAGCCACCGCCCCGCGCACGACATAGAGGCGCGCACGTTTGCCTTGTCTAGCTCGCCCGTGTCCTTGCGCTCGCGGAAGATCGTCAGCGACTCGATGCCGGCCAGTACGGGGAACGTCGCGATGGCTCCGGCCGAACCGATCGCCCAACCTGGCGCAAGGTCGAGGTACATTCCTGACAAGCACGTCTCAAGGCCCTCGCCGATATGCAGGCCGTGAGCTCACATCCTCGTCCGGGCTCAGCTTGATCGCAGCGCCCTTCGCGCGACCGAGCATCTTCTTTTCGATCTTCGTGCCTTCAGCCGTCAAAAAGGTCCGATGAATACCGCAGGGCTCGTTAGTGTGAATGTCGCGCAGCAGCGCCACCATTGAGCGCGGGCCTGGGCAAAAGCGGATGGTCTCGCCTGCGACGCCGTCCGGCAGCGCGATGCAGCGAGAAGCGAGATATGTCTCGACGACCGTCCCGCGCGGGTCGTGCGACCGCTTCCAGTACGACAGCGCACGCGCGATGCGCTCCCCCTCGTCCTCGTCGTCGGTGGCGCGCAGAACGATCTCCGGAGGCTCTGGGCCGCGTCCGGCAGCGCCGCACCAAGGAAGTCCCGCGCGGTGTCCAGCGCATCACGGAAGCTGCATTCGCGCGCAACCATGATCAGGTCGAGCGGCCCGCCGCCTTCGTTGGTTTCGTGGTCACACCATGAGCCGGCTTTCGGTCCGGCAATCGCGACGGCGAGACTTCCCTTCCTACCAAACCGCAATTCTCGGCGGTTCGACATACGCCGGTTCGGCTCACCGCAAAGGAAGCGCGCAAGATCGTTCATGCCGGCCGACAGCGCAGCGCGGATAGGGGCGAGGTCGGTTGCCATCACGCTTCGGCCTGAATCGTTGGCCTGAGGGGCAGCGGACTAAAGCCACGCTCAACCAACGCCAGCGCGACTTCCTCAAACTCGTGCGGGTGCATGACTCACCCCCACATCCGGTAAACCAACCGCCACGCCGGCCTCCAGTCATGACACCAGGACTCCGGACTAACATAATCTTGAAATCGCGAAAGGTGCCGCTCGCGTTCTTCGCGAACGTACTTCCCGACAGCCTCCCAAGTGAAAAACCGGGTGGTGCCCTCGTCCGGAATGATCGTGCGACATTCGAGGCCGCGCGCGTACCACACCATGGACCAGCCGGAATGCATGTGGAGACAATGGTCCTCGCCACCATGCGGAGGGCGCACTACGACGCCCCATCCGTGCTGCTCCGAATAGATAGCGAAGGGAAGATCCGCAGAGAGGCGGGCCAAACGACAAGCGCGATAGTCATCGACCGCCATCCATTCATAAAATGAGACGCCAAAAGCCTCCTTCCCGTCGTGAGCGTGATATCCGTCGCGCGCACAGTCCGTCGGACCAACCAACAATTCCTCGGTTTTTTCAAATTGGGCCGCGCGTGATTCGACGTAATCGGCGATCGTCTCGCCAGGGTCGAAAGTTGTAATAATATCGGTGAGGTCAATTTTCTTCGTCATCTCAGTCTTCCTCTATTTCATGCTGTGAAAATAACGCCGCAAATCTGCCGGGCGGCGAGGCCGGCCGTCAGTCAGTCCTTTCCTCCTTTCCGTTGGTCGGTTGGTGATCTCCCCAGGAACGGGAATCCGATTGATGGCGTCTGCCATCGTCCTGATAGAGATGTGTCTGTAAGTCGCGGCTGCCCCGCCCTTCAGCGTGTGTCCTTGGATGGCATCGACGACGCTATCTTGCACGCCCAGCGCGAGGCATTTGGATTTGAACCAATGCCGCAGCGCGTGACTCGGGTCTTTTCTTGGATCGCAAAAACCTTGCTCGCGAATCCACGACGCGAGATGATTCGCCACGCCTTTTGATGCGTGCTTCGGAGGCCGGCCGTTGGCGGGAAGTTTTTTTGGCGTGCCGCGATAGAACAGCGGTCCGCCACCTTTCGTCCCGACGAAGTCGAGGAAGCCGCGCTCTATGATGGCCGGATGAATTGGAACATCGCGTTCGGACCCGACATTCTTGATCGTGCCGCCATCGGCTGCCGGCGCAATTTTCATGACGGGGATGCCGTCAATCTCGACAACGCGATTGCCCCATAGTTGTGCGACCTCACCGACACGAGCGCCGCTGAGTGCGGTGAGCCAGGGCAGCCAACGACGCGATGGTCGTGTTTCGTGGTCGCAGCGAGAGCAGCCGCGCCACTTCGTCATCGTCATAGGGAAGCCTGCGTCTGCCGGCCTGCGTCTTGCGTGCGGTGGTCAGACCCTCAGCCGCATTGCGCTTTAGCAGCCGATTACGAACGCCGTAGTTGAATAGCGTTTTGATGGCGGCGAAGATGCCCATCCCGCACGCTTGTGAGCCCACGAGCCAATAAGGCGTCCTTCCATGCCACCACATCGCCCGGCGTGACACGGCGCGGATCGTCATGGCCCAGGTGTCTTTGGAATTGGGCCACGTAGCCCCACCACGTTGAAATGGTGCTCGGGGCCGGCTTCGCTTCCCGTTCCCAGCGTATCCACAGCGACTCAAAGGTGAGGGGTGTCTGTTCGTCGGGCGAGGATGCGGACACATCATCGGCCTGGGCCGGCTGCCCGGCGCGAACGGCGCTGCACCACCGTTCAAATTGCGAGACGATGGCGGCATGACGCTCCTTGGCGAGCATCGCAAAGGGCGTCCGCAATGAGAATGAGATTTCCGGTCGGACGGTGACGACTATCGGCTCGCCTTCACTCCTGCCCGTAGGCAGGCGGAACGTGACGCGTTGGCCGAACGCCACCGCGAGCACGTCGGCGGGCACGCGCTTCCTGAATTGATGATGCGACGATCTTCGCCGCTTCGTCGGTCTGGCAGTTCTAAGCGCCACTGTGCCTCACCCGTGTGCTACACTCGGGTGATTGAAGGCCGTTTTTGCGCTCGATTATCCCAGTAGTTCAGCTACTTAGCGAACCTATGGTGCCCAGGGGCGGGATCGAACCACCGACACTGCGATTTTCAGTTGCCGCATTGCATTTCCGCCAGTTTCCTAAGATTGCCTCCAGATCCTAGCTGCTTGATCCCCAATGAGTAACGTTGGATGGACTTGCATCCGGTTGCCGGAAGCTATCAATATGGTGCTTACATGGTGATGACACGGGGCGGTACAGTTTGGCGACGATCGAAATCACAAAAACCGCCGTTGATCGCGCTGCCAAAACAGCATCGACAACCTTCCTTTGGGACACCAAAGAGAAAGGGTTCGGGCTTCGGGTTACCCCGAATGGCGTTCGGTCCTACGTCTACCAATATCGGCTTGGTGGCCGCGAAGCGCGGACTCGGCGGCATACGATAGGCAAACATGGGTCACCATGGACCCCCGACACGGCCCGCAAAGAAGCTCGTCGCTTAGCACACCTAGTTGAGACTGGTGTCGACCCCATTGATGCGGATCGTGAACGCCGGCGGTTGGCCGTCGATCTAGCCTTCTCCTCATACGTCGATCTTTTCTATGAACGATATTTAAAACCGAACTGGAAACGAGCTGACTACGCAAAGGCCATGTTGGCCAAAGACGCGATACCGATCTTGGAGAGGAAAGCACTGCCGGACATTCGTCGTTCTGACCTCGCCCGTTTGTTCGATGCTATGGCCGATCGGCCCGCGATGGCGAAGCTGATGCACTCAACGCTGAGGAAGCTGTTTCGCTGGGCCGTGAGTCGGGGCGACCTAGAACGGTCCCCGTTAGAAGGCACCGAGCCTGTCCGCGCCGTTCCGGCTCGCGACCGTGTGCTGAGTGATAGGGAAATAGCTCTTGCGTGGGCCGGTTCGGCCGCTCTCGGAAGTCTTTATGGTGCCTTCTTTCGCCTCCTCATTCTGACCGGTCAACGGCGGCAGGAGGTGGCAGGGATGGATTGGATAGAATTGTCGCACAACGCGCAAACGTGGACCATTCCCGCCGAGCGTTGCAAGAATGGTCTATCTCACGAGGTGGCGCTAACTCCAGCGGCTATTGCGGTCATCAACTCGCTCTCGGATGGCGAGGCTTGGCCTCTCAAAGGGCTGATCTTCACCACGACAGGAAAAACGCCGATTTCGGGATTTGGGAAATTGAAGCAGCGCCTCGACAATACAATGGATGCCATATTAGCAAAACGTTCGGCCGATTCCGATCCTATTTCGCCTTGGCGAGTTCATGACCTTCGTCGAACATTAGCAACCGGCCTCCAAAGGCTTGGCGTTCGTTTCGAAGTCACAGAAGCCGTCCTCAATCATGTGAGCGGATCACGTTCAGGTATTGCCGGCGTGTATCAGCGCCACGATTGGAGGGATGAAAAGCGCGAGGCCCTAGCGGCCTGGGCGCATCACGTGGCACTTATAACCAATGCCTAGGTTCGGCGAGATTTGCGTCAAATATGACATCTAGAACAGTTCTTGGGGCTGCAAGTTGGCTTGTAAGCGTAGGGGCAAGCGATTGTCCTGGCTTGCCTTATCGTCGGAAGTTCGCAGCTCGCGACGACAACGCGGTACGCGCACCTCGACAACGATCCGCTTCGTAAAGTGTCGAATGAATCACTGACAATGTTGTAGGTGGGCTGAATGGGCGGGGTACCGCGCAAAACCATCAGGAAAAAGAAAATTGGCGAAGATTAATGACTGGCCAGAATACCTGGGGGATGACCCGGAGTGGTACGCTACGCTTGAGCGCCCGCCCATCTTTGTGACAAACGAGACTTCCCCGTCGGACTTGATCAACGAGATCGAAGAGAGGTTGTCGGCCTTACTCAACTATTATGCGTGCGATCCAACGCCCACTGGTTGGCGTAGGCTGGCTCTTACCCTTCTGATGAAGCATGAGCCTGTTTTGCAGCTCGATACTCCTGTTGAACGGGGATTGAAGAAGAATGGGCCGGATCCATCCGATGAAAGCTGGATAAATCTCATCGTCCTTAACGGATTAAAAAAACAACATGGCAGTTATGACAAAGCGGCAGATGTGCTTGCACGCCAGTTAAATCGCGGGCGAAAGGAAGAAAAGAAAATAAAGCCGCAATCTCTCAAGAATTTACCGTCCCTAGCGAAAAATGGGCGCATCCTCCCTCCGTCGAGTTGGAGGAGAGCTAAATGCGACGGCACAGCCAGTGCCGCGCTATGGGAGGCTGCGAAGCGTTTGGAGAAATCGAAAAGATAATAGCGCCTTTGGGAGACGGGAGGTCATAAAGTCTACCTTCTATCTTTGTGAGAAACGGCAGTTGATTATTCGTCTTGTCACTAGGTGATCTGGTGTTGGAGACGAGAATATGAATTTTCCTTTCGATACGAAGCTTGCAGATACTAAAGGAGCTGCTCGGCATACTGGGCTCTCGGTTTCGGCGCTGAACAAGTACCGCGTTTATGGTGGCGGTCCGCGCTATTTTAAAGTGGGAAGGCGCGTTCTGTACGATCTGCACGTACTCGATAAGTGGATCGCAGAGCATGCGCGAACTTCCACTTCTGAGTATCGGCGCTGATCATGATACATACGATGAACGTCAGCTCGGATATGAATGCGCTGCGCTGCGCCATTCACAAGCGCATGGCTGATCTTGCTAGCTATCTTTACGGCTCCCCCAATCGCAAGCTCTCCAGCCGCACCAATTGGCGGTATGGAACGCACGGCAGCCTATCGGTCATGGTGGGTGGGCCCAAGATCGGAAGTTACTTTGACCACGAAGCAGGCAAAGGCGGCGACGTCTTTGATTTGATCTCTTTGCGGCTTGAGCTGGATTTCTTGCCGGCGAAGCAATGGGCCATCCAGTTTGTGGGCGGCCATATTGCCGTACAGGAACCGATTGAGCCCTTGCCGATGCTTGCAGCGGCCAATGACAATTATACGGAACTCGCAGAGCGGATCTGGCGCCAGGCCATTGAGCCGCGCGGCACCATTGTCGAGTCCTATCTTGCTGGTCGCCTGCTGCCGATTCCCGCAGAGATCGCGGACTAGTGATTCGGTTTCACGAGGGGTTGCTCTACGAAGGTCGCCGGGTGCCGGGGATGGTCGCACTTATGCGTGATCTTCGGAGTAATGAGCCTTGCGGAATCCACCGGACGTTCTTGTCCCCCCGGGGGGCCAAGCTGGAGAAGAAGATGCTCGGACGCGCGAAGGGTGCCGCGATCAAGCTGAGCCCGGACGAGGATGTGCACTCGCGGCCTGCACATCGGCGAAGGCATCGAGACGTGCTTGTCAGGAATGTACCTCGACCTTGCGCCAGCTTGGGCGACCGGCTCGGCCGGGGCCATCGCTTCGTTCCCCGTACTGGCCGGCATCGAGTCGCTGACGATCTTCCGCGAGCGCAAGGACACGGGCGAGCTAGACAAGGCAAACGTGCGCGCCTCTGTGTCGTGCGCGGGGCGGTGGCTTGAGGCCGGCCGCGAAGTTCTGCTCGCAACGCCGGAGCACGGTGACCTTAACGACGTGTTGCAGGCCGCGTCATGACAGACGCACGGAAGGAACGGGCCAAGCGGCTGATCAAGATCGAGCCCGCGACTTTCGCGCCGGTGGAGACGGCTGTCGCTCCGGTGGTGATGCCGACGTACCCTGACAGGCGCAAGCCGGTAGAGGAGGCGGAGCGCAAGCTTGCTGATGCCCTCCTCGCGTTCTTCGGCGACGGGCTGACGCGCGGTACTGTGGCCGAGTACCGGCTCGCGATGAACGCCTTCGAGGGCTCTGGCGGCCTGCTACAACCAATCCCGCCCGCGTGGCTCATGCGCTTGGAGACGGGACTCGGCAAGTCCCACGTTGGGAAGGCTATGATCGCGGCAGTGCTTAAGGCGAATCCTGTCCTGCAAATCGACTACATCGTGCCGAGGCATGAGCTTGCCGAGGATGTGATTGAAGACCTTCTCGCCGACTATGGCGTGACAGCGGAAGTCTATCGCGGGTACAAGCAGCCTGACCGCCGCCCCGGCGCACCGCCAGAGGCCAAGATGTGTCTGGACATCGCGGCCTACGAGGATGCGCTGAAGTGCGGCGTCAACATTCGGCAGTCGGTTTGCGATTTATTAGAGGAATGGCGCTGCGCGCTCACCGAAAAGTGCGGCCGCGAGGCGCAGCGGCTGAAGCGCTCACGGGTTTGGGTGTATCCGTCGCAAACGCTGTATCACAAGCGGCCGGACTTCATCCCGAGGGCCGATATTCTGGTTGCCGACGAGAAGTTCATCAGCGGTGCCGTTGATAGCAAGGTGACCGAGATTCTGCTGTCCGACATCGCGGCCGTCGCGGGGGATTACAACGGCGCTTTGATCGACATTCTGATGGATGGCGCTGGACGCCGGCCGCTGACCCGCTCGACGCTTGAGAGTCATGGGATCACGGCCGACGGCGCGCGGCGTAGGAGCAAGATCGAACTTGGCCGCGCGGACGTTCTCGTGATCCAGCCGGGCATGACCAAAGAGCAACGCGCGACCGTGATCCGGGATCGTGGCCGCGCCATTAAGCACGCCCGACATATGGTTGACTTCTGGGCTGAGATCGCCGCGTTACTCGACGCCGGGCACGAAGAGTCCGGCCGCATCTGGATCGCCGACTCCGAGACCTTCGGGTTTCGGCCGCTGAAGACGGTTCACGAAAGCTGGCGAACAGCGACGCTGATCCTTGATGCGACTGCGCCTAGCACCGAGTTGCTATCGACTGTGCTCGGGCTGCGCGTCGAGGAGAAGGCGGACATCGTCGCACACTGGTCGCCATACGTGCAGACGCGGCAAATCACCGGCGCGCAGGTCGGCATGCGGGCGCTCGGCATCCGAACCGACGACAAGACCGGCAAGAGCGTGATCATTGACGAGGGCAAGCGGAACCGGGCGGACATCCTGCGATTCATTCAGGCGCGCGCCGGACTGATCCATGGCGACGTTTGCGTCATCACGTACAAGACGCTCGTGGAGGAATGGGAGCGGGCCGGTGGTCTGCCCGACAACGTGCGGCTCGCTTACTTCGGCAATCTGTCCGGCCTGAACGATTTCGAGAACGTCGCAGGCCTGATCGTGATCGGCCGGTTGCTGCCGCCCGTCCTTGAGATGGAGGCACTGGCAGCCGTGTTCACTGGTATGCCCGTGCCTGAGTTTGATCGGACGTGGATTGAGCGAGAGGACGGCACGAAGCGACTGGGGTACGCAATGGTCGACGGCGGCATCCTGACCGCGTCGGGCGCGGTTGTGGCCACGAAGATGTTCCAACACAAGAACCCCACCGTCGAAGCCCTGCGCAAGCTGGTGACCGAGGCCGAGCTTGTCCAGGCGATCGGACGGGCCAGAGCCCACCGGCGCACGCGCGGCGCTACGTGCCGGATTGATATTGTCTGTGACATTCCGTTGCCGATTGTCGTCGACAGGGTCGAGGCATGGGACAAGGTCGAGCGGGGCGCGCTCGGAGACATGGCTGATTCCGGTGTGTGGCTGAATAACAGGCGCGACATCGAGCGGGCGTTCGCCAGGGTATCGGAACATCAGGCCAAGGACGCGGTGAAGAGGTTGGGGAGGAATGCCTTTAAAGAATCTATTCTTAAAAGGAAAACCTCCCCAACCTCGCCGCCTCCCTTAGTCGCCCTCCCTCGCAAGGTGACCTACCGGAGGTCTGGCTCCGGCTTTGGCCCCAACGAGGCGGTAGCACTCCCGCACGGCCCGCAAGACAACGCAACCATGCGCAAGTGGCTGGAAACCCGGCTAGGCCCGGTGGCGCATGTCGAGGTGGAACGACTGCCGGTGAAGCACAGCGCGCCTGCGCTGGCGATGCTCGCGAAGATGAGGCGAGACGCGCCTATCAACGAGATGACGCAGCCCTTCGCCGACATTATCGTTCGACTGACCCGGCCACTGTCAGGCTTTGAGACGACTATGAAGATGACCGAAACGGACGATGCGGCACTGACCGAAGCAGACGGAGTCGCAGAGCGCGACGAAAACGAAGCGGTCGAAGAATCAAGCGTAGCGAGAGAATGCTCGCAAGGCGTTCGATTTGTCTGAAAGACATGCTAGAGGAGTCGGTAGAAATCTCTAACGACAATATTCTATTAGAGAAACCACCAACTCCTCCCCGGTGCGAAAATTCACCAGAAGGCTGGCCCAGGCCAGAAGCGGGCCAACGGCTACTATCTCCCGCCATTATCGGCCAACCATCGGCCCTGCGGTCTTGGCTTGAAACCAAACTAGCCCCCCTGGTAGACCTTGAGATTGAACACCCAACCGGGTTGGCCGAATGGCAACCGGAGACAATGCCGCTCGGCGAGTTGGTGCGCGTTTTCGGAGGCCTGGTTGGGTGAGGCTGGTGAGGGGTAACTCTACCGACGCCTTCGCGATTGCCTCGGCTTTTTCTCGAACGGGCAATGCTTGTAGCATGTCGGTCTTGATCTCATTCTCCGGCCTGCCGGGTAAAACCACCGTGGCCCAATCCATATCTTCCATATCGGGCACAGAATGAACTGCGCCGGTTCTGCGGTGAGCAACTACCACGGCAGGTGGGTTCGACGGGTTAGCTCGGGCCGGAGTTATGGCCGCTTGGCGGGTGCAACGAACGGATTGGAATCAGGACTCTGCCGGACGTTTTTTTCGAGACAGAGGTCCAGACGGTCCAGCCCTGCCGCGCTGCCTTCGAGCGGCAGACGAAACGTTGTTCCTTCGCCTTCAACCTCCAGACTGTCGGCGGTTCGGAGCCCTTTGTTGAAGGCGGCATCTGCCAGCGCGATCATGACGGATTTCGATCCCGCTAGCGCCTTCGCCTCGATCGACCGTGGACCTGCGAACAGATGTACGGAATATGCTTTGCCGCGTTCGAGCTTCCACTTCGGCAACTCGATGGACAACATGAGGCCTTCCTGATTGCGCACGAACATGACGCCCAACCCATCCGCGGTTCGAGTCATGGTGCAGTTCTCAAACTTTTCGGCTTTATAGGTTGTCTCGATGGTCCATGGACCAACGATGACCGGGTGGCTATCGAGGGACTGCTGAGCAAGCGCCGGCATTCCAAAAATTGGGAGACAGGCAAGCGCAAGGATCACTCTCATCGGTGACTCCAGTCTGTAAATGCGGGGAGGATTTTCTGCTGAAGATTGAACGCGCCACCACCATGCCGGTTCCGGAGGCCCCGAGCCGAAAGTCGTCTCAGCGGGCCTAATTTGATTTGAGACGCCCGTTGCTCGCACGGGCGCGAGCAACGCGATTGCGATCTTTGCCAATCATGAACGTGAACGAGACGAACGAATGCCCGCGAGCGGCGCGCATTGAAGCCGATCAAGACCAAGAGCAGCGCATCTCGAAGGCAATCGAAGCGACGCGCTTTCGATCGCTCAATTTGAACCGAGCGCGCGATGAGGATGGCTCAAAATTAAGCCGTCGAGCCATGACCGCATGACAGCGACCCCACGCACTACTGTCAGTTTAACGCATGTGAAGATAATTCTACCAAACGCGCGATTTTAGGAAGGATTTGCTTTTTATGCAACGCACAAAGGTAAAAAGGTACTTCCAAAGCCCGCCCCACTGCGGGTGACGCGCGACCCCGACGTAATCGTAGGTATAAAATCTTAAACCTAGGTTGTTGTTCTCGCGATTGAGGTGGTCGGCGACTGCGGGGCCAACATCGGGCTACCGAAGTGGGCTCACCTTTGGTCACCCGATGGACGATACCTGCGTGTAGATTCATCAACGCAGTTTTTTGAGAATGCCCTACCACCGCTACCGTCCTTACACCCGCGATCGGGGCCCTTTGCACCCTCAACCGCCAAATCAACGGGCGCAGCGCGCATTAACGGTCCCTCCGAGGGCGATGCCCGTCGTAAAAACGCTTCTCGCCACGATGAAAGATGCCGGCCGGTCTTATGACGAGGTCTCCGAAGCGTCTGGAATCCTACGAAGCACGATGAAATCTTGGCGTCATCGCGTGGCCCCATCATTTGCGACTATCGAAGCGTGCTTCAACGCAATCGGATGGCACTTTCTCCCGTGCCCGAAGATCGAAGTTCTGCCCAGCGAAATCGCCGCAGACCTCGCGCGACTCGCCGCAAAGATGAAAGCCGAACTTCCCGAAGTGTGGTCAGCGCTGGTCGACCTTGCGGCTGATCAAGCATTCCTCCGCGAACGCGCCAAGGAGCGGATCGAGGCTCGCGATGCTGAGCGTGATGCGTTGCGGATCAAGCGCAACTACCGCCGCCGCAAGCATCCCGCGAACGACAATACCGCGCAAAGCAAGAGCGACGCGGCTTAGGGCTATCAAACCATACTCGCGCGATCCGAACAGTTCGATAGTTTCGCACTCACTTGCTGACCACCTCACCAGCAAGTTTGTGAACCCAACCGGATGGCAGTTAGTCATTGCCTGCCATCCGGGGCGGGCTCGAAAGGATCAAACCTATGACCAAGCTTTCTCAGTATCGCGCGGCGAAGCGACTTGGGGTCAGCGCAAGCACGCTATCCAGTTACGTCAAGCGCGGAATCGCACCCCCGCATGTCAACTTGCTTGGTGTCCGCTACTTCGACGTTGATGCCCTCGACGCCCGGCTCACTGCCCGGACGTTTTCGGAGGGCGCACAATGACCCCCACCGAAACCGATCAAACGCGGCGCGTAGCGGAAGCAGAACGCCGCGTAGCCGAAGCCAACCGCCGTGTCGCCAACTGCCACGCCGCCGAACGCCGTGCCGAGCAAGTAGACAAAGCTGAAGGATACGCTGTCGCCGCCGAACAGCGTGCAGCCGAAGCTGAGCGACGCGCAAACGCATCTGTCGCCACGCGGCCGATCGCCGGGCAGTCTCATCCGAGACCCATCACCGCGCCGGCGCCTACGCCGGCCCAGCGGCATCCTTCAAAGGCAGTCCCGGCTATGTCCACCCGGAAGCAAGCTCTTCTCCGTGAGGTAGAAAGCGCATCCTTTCGCCTCGCAACCGCGCGGCAGGGTCTTGAGGACGCGAAGCATCTCGCACGTGCCGGAACCGCCAGCGATCCCGTTTTTGCGGCGCATGTCTTGGCGGGAGCCGTCAACAATCGAAACCGCGCGTGTGCGGCCTACCTGAGCTTCAAGGGCTAAAAGGCCTGTCCCGCAAGAACACGATCCGCGAGGCAAGGCGGCATCGCAAGCATATTCCGCGTCTCTGCACCGCTTGGGTCGCCGCTCAGGCGTTTCACTCGCCTGACATGCTGGAACTCTCAGCCGCCGAATACAACACCTGACAGAAAGAAGAGAAACTATGGGTATCAATCTCCTCGAAAAGTTCTTCCCCGCTAAGACCGTTGTCACCAGCGCAATCATCCGTGGCGAAATCGCCGAACGAGAGAACGAGATCAAGCGCCTCCAGGCTGAGATCGGTCCCAAGCTTGCGGCAATCGCCACGATGACTGACGCCGAACATGTAAAAGCTGAGGCAGATGTTGCGGCAACGAAGCGTGCCGTCGATCGACTCGATGCCAGGATCGCGTTGTTGAACGACCAGCTTCCTGTAGTGCTCGCAGCGGAAGAGGGCGCTGCGACGGCTGCCGCCGACGCCGCGTTGATCAGGCGTGCCCACGCATGCCGGAAGGCAAACGAAAAGGACGCCGCGAAGCTGCTCCAGGAATATGACGAACACGCCAGCGCGATCGGCGAAATCATCGCCAAGCTGAAAGCGATCGACGCGGAACGCCAATCTATTAACAAGGAGCTGCGCGCCAACGCCGTCTGCGAGAGCGTCGTGAGCTACGTAAATATTCATCGCACCACCCCGGGCGCCGAGGGTACGGAACATCGCGCGAAGGTGCCATGCTGGGTCTACCGCTATCCCGGCAGTCCCGCCGACACGGAGAAGTATCAGTATGAAGCACCGCGCGAGGAAGTGCGGCGCGCGACCATTGGCTCAGATGGCAAGCCTGTCCCGGGGTGCTACTGAGATTCATCATTACTACGGCCGCGAGATCATCATTACGCCGTCGTTGGAGAAGCGCGAAGTTGTCGTCTCTCGGACGCAACCGAAGCCGCCTCGTTACGAGCATCCGCTTGATGATGTCAGGTTGCCGCCCGCATTCGCGGGCGGAAAGTGGGCGTGGCCCCGGTCGTAGCGAACCTGCGCACCTCGTCGAAAATCGGCGGGGTGCTTCGCGCGTCGTGGCATCAGCAATGCGCGTGCTGCGGACAAGCCTCGACTTCAATTGTTAAGTGGCTAAGGCCACGCAACCCGCCGAGCCGCCGCTTGTACGTCTTGGGCGGCAGCGGGTTGTCCGAAATTACTGAAATGATTGCGGCCCGATGTCCTGGCCCCACCTGCCATAGGTGAAGATCGGTGACACGATCACCCTTGGTTTCAATTCGCTCGCGGATCGTCATTTCGAGATTTTTGTCCGCGCTGGCGTCCAAGAGGACAGCCCCGGAATCTATGATCAGCCCATAGGCCCAGCTGCCGATAACCAGACTACCTAAGATGCCAACTAGAGGATCGGCCCAAGACCACCCAAAGTACATCGCGAGCACCAGCGCAGCGATTGCTAGCACCGATGTAGCCGCATCTGCCAGTACATGGACGTAAGCGGCACGGAGATTGTTATCGTCGTGGTGGCGCGAATGATCGCTTCCATGATGGTGGTGGTGAGAGCCTTGAAGGAGCCATGCGCTGGCGATGTTGACTGTTAATCCCAGTACCGCGACCACTACAGCTTCGCTGTAAGCAATTGGGACCGGGTTAAAGAGCCGAACCACGCTTTCGTAAGCAATTTGCACGGCTACCATCGCAAGCATGATTGCGCTCGAAAAAGCGGCAAGCTCGCCGAACTTTCCTGTGCCAAAGGCAAATCGCGAATTTTGGGCATGCCTGCGAGCAAATAAATAGGCTAACCCAGCGATGCCCAACGCCGCTGCGTGCGTCGCCATGTGCCAACCGTCTGCAAGTAATGCCATCGATCCAAATAGCGTACCTGCCACGATTTCGCCGACCATCATTGATGCCGTAAGCCCCACAACAATCCAGGTGCGGCGCTCATTCTGAGCGTGCCGCTCACCGAAAAAAACGTGGCCGTGAACCCATTGATCTATTGAATGTGTGTGCAAATCGGCTCCAATTTAGCGCTTCAATCACTTTAGTCTTTTGTGCTCGAGGTCTTATTGAGAGCTGTGCGCAGTCCTTTGGCGAGCTTGATTGCATCGTCATTGGCCCAAAAGTGCATGAAGAAGAGCCGTGGCTGCTCATTTAGCATGTGACTGTGAAGCGCCGTGACTTCGATGCCGTGCGTTCGCAGCGCCAGTACTACCGGATTGACCTCATCTCCTGTCAGGACGAAGTCGCCGGTGATGGCAGCCTTACCCCCGCCCGTGGGTTGAAAGTTGATGCCGATCGCCACACCCATCGCCCCGGCCGGCGTCAACTGCATGCCACCTTCGTTGACAGGATCACGTCGCGGCACATTGAACTGATAGACGCCGCCATTGGTCTTTCCCTTAGCGCCGATAATCTGGTCTAGTTGCGCGGTATCAAGGCCAACAGCGGACGGCGGATTTGACGAGGGAGTCACCTGAAGCGGGGTTTTACTTTCGGCAAGCGCGTCATGGAGCACGGTGGCGAGTTTGGCGGGGTCTCCATGCCCGGCCACATGCATGTAGAACGTCGCGGGGCTCGCCCGGAGCAGATGATTATGGATGGCCGTGATCTCGAGCCCGCCAGCGATCATCTTCAACATGACTGGATTGATTTCACTTTCCAGCAAAACCACGTCTCCCATAGCCATAGCGCCATCGTGAGTTCGCTTAAATGAGACCCAGCCACCGAGCGCCAAAGACGGCTTGATCGTCACGCCATCAAGGGTCACCGTCAAATCAGTTCGAGGAAAGCCATATCGATGCACGTCTTCTGTGACGGCCGGCTTCCGACCAAGTATCTCATCGATCTGCGCCCAATCTGCGCCTTGATCCTGCGCGTAAGCGCTTCCATTCAACGCCATGAAACAGGCGCTGATGCCTATCAACGTAGAAAGTAAGCTTCGCATAAAGGTCTCCTTCGGTCTCAAGGTCTTGCCACATGAAAGTTTGTCGGCGTGCATAATCAAACGAGGCCTGATACTGCAAGCGGTGGTTTGCAATGGTGGCTCTCTTGTGGCGTTTAATCTCATCAGAAATCGAGTTGACTTGCCAAAGGTAAAACCTCGACAGGCTTAGTTATTAAATGGGTGAGGAAACAGCACTCCACTAAACCCGTCCTGGGCGGATGATGTGAGAAATTCGCGAATGGCGCCGTACTTTATTGGAACTGTCTCTAATCACGGCACATTAGATTGAACGCGCGCACGCACTCTGGCCTACAAGGGAGGGCGACATGACAAACCGCACGAAAATTGAAATTGCGTTGGAAGCATTCTTAATCCTTGCGACGCTGCCTGGCATCATCGCACTGGTGTCGGCTGTAAAAAAGGCGGGCGATGGGACGAGCTTGCCAACCGTGGACGGAACTAACCCCAAGGACTGACTCTATATCAGAGCAACGATCCAAACAGACGCCAATGGCCATCTGAACGATGACGGCGGCAAACGAGTGCTTACCGCAAGAACTCGTGGGCAACTCAGTTAGCCTCGACGATCTCACCGTCTTCCTTGACGAAGCGGCCTATATGCGGGTTTGGCAGAAGATCGAGGACGACTTCGGAAGGACGACAGAGCGCCACTCCTCTGTCAGTCACGACGATTGGCCGATTGATGAGGATGGGGTGCGCCAGCATTTGGTCGATTAGTTCGTCGTCGCTCCACGTAGAGCGGTCCAACCCCAGATCGCGGTATGGCGTTCCCTTCTCCCGGAGCAGATTCCTCGGCGACATCGCCATTGCCGCGAGCAGTTCCATAAGCTTGGCCCGCGACGGGGGTTCTTCACGTATTCGATGATCTCCGGCTCTTCGCCGCTCTGTCGGATCATCGCCAGCGTGTTGCGGGACGTGCCACAGTCAGGGTTGTGGTAAATCGTGATCGTCATCAGTTCACCTTCAACACATCGGCAGCAGGTTGATTGGCTCCCGCCTCATACCAGCCGCGAGACGCCTTTACGATCTTGACGACCGAAAGCATCACCGGCACCTCGACAAGGACGCCTACCACCGTCGCCAGAGCAGCCCCCGAGTTCAGGCCGAAGATGCTTATGGCTGCAGCAACCGCCAACTCGAAGAAGTTGCTCGCACCAATGAGAGCAGCCGGGCCCGCGACACACCAAGCCACACCAAGGTGTCGGCTCAACACATAGGCCAGACCCGCGTTCAGGTAGACCTGAATGAGGATGGGAACAGCAAGGATCGCAATCACGATCGGCTGCGCCAGAAGTTGCTCGCCTTGGAAGCCGAAGAGCAGCACCAGTGTCGCCAGCAGAGCCATCAGGGAGAGCGGCTGGAGGTGACCGAGAGTGCGACCGAGCGCATCACCACCACGAGCTATGAGCGACCGACGCCAGACCTGCGCAAGGACTACGGGCACCACGATGTAGAGCACCACAGACAAGGCCAACGTCGCCCATGGCACCGAGATGGACGCAACCCCGAGCAGCAAGCCGACCAGCGGAGCGAATAGGACCACCATCAACAGATCATTCAATGCGACTTGACCCAGCGTGTAGTGAGGTTCGCCGTCCACAAGGTTGGACCAGACGAACACCATTGCGGTGCATGGCGCGGCAGCAAGCAGAATCAGCCCTGCGATGTAGGACGAGACCTGTTCCGATGGCAGCATGGGCGCGAACACATGGCCGATGAAGATCGTGCCCAGCAACGCCATAGAGAACGGCTTCACGGCCCAGTTCACGAAGAGCGTCACGCCGACGCCTCGCGCATGTTCGACCACCCGCCCGAGTGCACTGAAGTCGATCTTTAACAGCATGGGAATGATCATCAGCCAGATCAGCACTGCCACCGGCAGGTTAACCTTCGCCACCTCCCAACCCGAGATCGCGGCGAATGTGTCCGGCATTAGGTGCCCGAGGGCAACGCCGACCACGATACAAAGTCCGACCCAGACCGTCAGGAACCGCTCGAAGCTGGACATCAGCAGAAGCCTCGCTGGATCAGCAACAAGGTGTCGCTGCGGGTGTCGGAGCAGCGCAGCAGGCCGACTGCTTCTCGTGTGCAACGCGAGCGTCGCGCTCCCCCGTGCCGTCACCGTAGGTGATGCTTTCGCCTGTGGTGTGGAAGGTCTCCCAAGAGATACCCGCAGGGTCATCAATCCACGACTTCTCCGATTTGGCGTAGCAACACGCCGTCTGCTCCCTGCTCAATGATGTTCCCGCCCGCTTGCGGAGCCGTCCCAAACACCTCGTGAAGCTCCTCCTGGTTCTCCACCTGGATTCCCAGATGATCGAGCCCCGGCTTGCCTCCTCGGGTCGAGATCGCGAAGTTGACGCTGGGGTCTTCCAGCATCCACTTCGCATAGTCGGATTTCAGTACGGTAGGTTGAGCGGCGAATAAAGCAGAATAAAAGCCAACCGACCGTTGGAGGTCGCTGACGGCCACATGAACGTGAAGGCGCTTCATAGCTTTTCCTTTCAGGCTGACATTTTCGTGCGACGGCGAGATGGTTTGCATTGGGCAGCGGGGGCGCAAGATGCCCCGCCACAGCAGTTCTCCGTAAGGAAACCCAAGAGCGCGTTCATCTTGTCGAACTGCGCCGCGTAGATTATGGAACGGCCCTCACGGTGCGATGCGACAAGGCCCGCCATACGGAGCCGATCAAAGTGAAACGTGAGGGTGTTTGGCGGGAGGTCGAGCGCGGTCGCCACCGCCCCTGCAGTCAAACCCTCCGGTCCCGCCTGTACGAGCAAACGAAATACGTCGAGCCGATTATCTTGAGCGAGTGCAGCCAAAGCAGTCACAGCATCCGTCTTTTCCATAATTCAACAAATATCGAAATATATTTCATGCGTCAACGCGTTTTTCCAGATTTGGCATCGAAACTTACGGCTCGGTCGGCCATGTTCATGGCCGCTATCCGCCAAGGTCTCGATGACCCGAGTCATCGGCATCAACGGGGCGATGTTCCTGACGGAAATGACAGCTGGTCAGCTTGCCGGGTCGCAAGCGTTGCAGGCCGACGCCGACGGACTGGATTTCCTGGGAAACACGATCCCATACGGCCTAAGCCTTGCAGTGATAGAGCTTCGCTGCGAACAAGAGCAACGACCGCTTTATTGAAAGGCCTGTCGTTAAGCGCTATGGCGCTATGGATCTTTGAGAGGGGGCGTCTTCGCTTAGGGGTAGCGAATAGGGCACGCTCGGCGGCCTACCAGCTAACATTCAATCAGCCGGCACGTTTAGCGGATTATCTTGACGCTTGGCGGTGACTAAACCGGCGCTCAAAAGGTTCATCATTAAGAGCACCTCCGTTCCGGCCGCCAGGAGGGCGGCGGATCGTGGGGCGACGCGCTGAGCCACCACCGCCAGGATGGCGGATCGTCGCATGGTTTCTCTGGTAAACCAATCGTCGCGCTGGCAAGTGAGCGGTTGTGACGACGAATATCTGAAGTCGCGAAATATATGCGGCCAAAATCAACAAGCGGCGGGCAATCGGCGCAAGGCAACTACCGCGTTGAAAAGGTCTTGCGAACGACATGCTCAAACTCGCGTCCCTTTGCGAAATGGGCTATATAAGGAACCTGAGATTCTACTGAGCTGCCGGGGCGATCTAGAAATCGATATTCGACATCTAGATGCAGTGACCGTTACAGGAAAAAGTCTTTATGCGACGTATGCTGTTGCCGCTCTTGCTTCTAACGGTACTGGCCGGATGCGGCGACAGGGAGCAACAGACGAAAGCCAACAGGCAGAACGATTGGCTGGTAGCCGCGCGCGATGATGCCGCGCGATTCGCGTTGCTCCAGAGACAGCTTCGCGGATTCGATCAACCGATGTGGGAAGTGGGCGAAAAGATTCGAGCGCATCCACGCTGCGTTGAAACGCGGCAACTATCCGCTTGCCACCTATCATTGGGAGAAGATCCGCACGACGATCGAAAATGGCATCGTCAAGCGTCCCAAGCGCCGCGAAAATGCTGAGGCAATGTTCCTGAAGCCCGTATGGGAAGGTGTTGATGCCGACCTGAAGTCAGGCGATGCGGCGCGCGCTTGGAATGGATACGAACGCGCTAAAGCGGCGTGCCAGGACTGCCATCAGGCCGAGCAAGTTCCCTTCCTGAATGACCAGCCGGTATTCGATCTGGCCACGCCTGCGGGCAGCATTCGACAGTGACCGACGAAAATCCTCAGCGGCTGCGGCGCGATCTTGGCGTCGGCGGTGCGACCATGCTGGGCCTGGGCTCGATGGTGGGCACGGGCGTGTTTGTCAGCATCGGTATCGCGGCGGGTGCGGCCGGCCCCGCGACGATTCTCGCGATCCTACTCGCTGCCCTCGTCGCGACCTGCAACGCACTGTCGAGTGCGCAGCTTGCAGCTGCCCACGCAGTAAGTGGCGGTACTTATGAATATGGCTACCGCTATCTGACGCCCTCCCTTGGGTTCACGGCTGGTTGGATGTTCCTGTGCGCTAAGACTGCGTCAGCAGCGACCGCAGCGCTGGGATTTTCTGGCTATCTGCTTCGCCTGGTCGGTGGTGGAGAAGCGGCTATGCCTTGGGTGGCGTTCGGCGCGGTAGTGCTGTTCACGCTGCTCGTGCTCGCAGGGCTCAAGCGATCGAGCACGATGAACATTGCGATCGTGTCGGTCACGCTGCTGGCGCTTAGCGCGTTCGTCGCGTTCGGTCTGCCCACTGCCTTACGCACGGCCGGAAATTTTTCGCCCTTCTTTCCCGCCACCGACGGGCCAGCCCTGCACGGCTTCTTCTATGCGACCGCTCTGATGTTCGTCGCCTATACTGGCTATGCGCGTATTGCGACACTTGGCGAAGAAGTGAGGGAGCCGCGCACATCCATTCCGCATGCCATCATCGTCACCCTGACGGTGACGGCAGTGCTTTACGTTCTCGTTGCAGTCACGGCGATCGGTACGGTCGGGGCAGATCGCTTCGCGAGATCGGTGTCCGGGCGCGCCACGCCGCTCGAATCCGTCGCTCGCGCGTTCGATGTGGCATTCCTGCCACAATTGATTGCAGTCGGCGCGATGATGGCGATGCTGGGCGTCCTGCTGAACCTCATTATCGGCCTGTCGCGCGTCGTGCTCGCCATGGGCCGCTTGGGTGATGCCCCGCCTCTGTTCGCGCGTCTTTCGGGTGACGGCCGCGCTCCGACGGGTGCCGTGATCCTGGTCGGCCTCGCGGTCGGTGGTCTCGCCCTGATCGGCAGCATAGAGACGACCTGGGCCTTCAGCGCGTTCACCGTCCTCATCTATTATGCGATTACAAATCTCGCCGCGCTCAGGCTTCCGCCTGAGGACCGGCTTTATCCGAGCTGGGTCACCATCATCGGGCTGATCGCGTGCCTATTCCTCGCCTTCTGGGTGCCGATCACCATCTGGGCTGTGGGCCTTGGCCTCATTCTCATCGGTCTGGTCTGGAAAAATCTAGCGCCGCGCCTCTGGGCAGCAAGGAGGAGGAGCACACCTTCATGAAGCAGTCCTGGTGGTTCTCTCCCGGCGAAGCAACCTGGGCGATTTTCGTTCGCCTGTCGCTCGCTGGCGTGTTCATCCCCGAAGGCCTCCAGAAGCTAACGCATGCCGACATTCTCGGTGCTGGCCGTTTCGTCAAGATCGGCATCCCATGGCCCGAGTTCTTTGGGCCATTCGTTGGCGTGATTGAACTGCTAGCGGGGATCATGTTCATGATCGGCTATGCTTCGCGCGCGGCGGCCGTGCCGATCATCGTCATCATGATCGTGGCGATCATCTCTACGAAAATCCCAATCCTGTTAGGCCGCAATTGGTGGATATTCAGCCTCCGCCACTTGGATCGCTATGGTTTACTGAGCTTTACTCATGAGACGCGCACCGACTGGGCAATGCTGATGAGCGCAATCTTCATGTTGCTGTCTGGATCGGGTCGCTGGTCGCTCGATGCGCACGCTTGGCGACCAAAGTTCGGCCAGCGGAATGCATTAGCTGATGGTGAATGAGGAAAGACCACTACGGGGTAATGCAGGAAGGAAATGCAGAATTGCGCTCAACCGGCAACCCTCAGTAAACGCGGCGGCGGTGAATACCGGTGGAAGAGATAGCGGCCCGTGTCGCGTCTCACATGAAGACAGTCGGCCGATCGCTAACCGACGATCGACCTCCACTACTCTATGCCTCTGAGACTTCGCATAACTAAGCTACAACTGAATGCCGGCGGAATATTCCGTGAATCATCTATCGGTCTTGCCACTATGTTTCTGCCACGTTTTCGTTCTGAAATAATAAGCGAGTTGATCCGAGGGACTTTGCTGAGCGTATTTCTCGACCTAAGTTGGCCTGACTTCGGATGAATCGTCAGAAGTAGATCGAGTCATCGTCGCATGGACCATCAACGCTACTCGCTCATTCTCGCGGTTGCAGTCCTGTTCGCTAGCTCAGCCCGATCGACCCTGTCGCTTGAGCTTGAGCTTCCGATCGCGTGCGAGCTTGGCCAGACGTGCTTCATTCAGAACTACGTCGACCACGATCCATCAAGGGGCGCGCGTGATTACATGTGCCGCCACCAAACTTACGATGGGCACGAAGGCACAGATTTCCGCCTGCCGAGCGTGGTATGGGAGCGCACCGGCGTTGCGGTGCGCGCGGCTGCGGATGGGCAGGTCTTGCGCACCCGAGATGGCATGCAAGACATGTCTGTGCGGACAATCGGTCATGAACAAATCAAGGGGCGCGAGTGCGGCAACACTGTGATCCTCGCCCATGCAGATGGATTCGGGTCAATCTATTGCCATCTGCAGCAGGGCAGCGTCCGTGTTAAACTAGGAGACATGGTGAAGCTGGGGCAGGACCTGGGCCGTGCTGGGCTGTCAGGTAATACCGAGTTCGCTCACCTGCACTTTGGCTTGCGTCGAAATGGAAAACCTGTCGATCCGTTCTCCTACGGAGCCCCTAATGATGCATGCGGTGGTGGGACTTCGCTTTGGGCACCGCGCTTAGCGAGCGCGCTGAGCTACCGGCCATTCGCGATCCTCAATGCTGGATTTGCTTCGCACGCAATTACGTCGGAGGAGATCGAGGCCGGTGACGGTATTGGCCCGCCGCCGAGCATCAATTCTGATATTGTTGCGTATGTACGCGCGATCGGCTTAGAGGCCGGTGACGTGCAGCAACTCACGCTCACGGGCCCTGACGGCCATGTTATCGCCCAATACACCGCCCCCGCGCTCGCGAACGACACGGCTCAGTACACATCGAAGGCCGGGCGAAAACGCCCCGAACGCGAATGGCCGCACGGCACCTATCGGGCAACTTATCGGGTCGAACGCAGCGGCGTGTCTCTAATTGAGAAAACGTTTGAACTACAACTTTAGCGGCGCTCAGCCGATGGGCAGGTCGATAGAGCATCGGTCTCGTGCCAGCCAGGGCACGAAACGACCTCGAGATTTAAACGTTTCTTGATGGCAAGCGGTTGCCATGCTGGTTTCGACGCCTGCACTCGCCATGCCAGTTCACCCTTTGCCTCCATTCCGTTCTCAAAGAACGAATCAGCGTCGCTAAAAACAATCCGGCACGATTCCTAACGGTCAGTGAAGAAGCCACGCCACCAACATCACTCACGACCAGCGTCCAACTTCGCCGGAATGGGCTGACTTCCCTTGACGAGGCGCGCTTGCCAGCGCCCATTGAACATTGCCGTTGCCTTGCACAAAACGCGCGATCTGCTAAACCACGCGCTTCACGATCGAAGGGATGACGATTTGCCAAAGAAGGAAGCAGCTGTTCGTCGCGAGTGGACGAAGGACGACGTTTGCACTCTCAAGACGCTCGCGAAGCAAAAGGCTGGCGTAGCGAAGATTGCAAAGACGTTGAAGCGGACACCAGGCGCAACGGCAGCCAAGGCGCATACCATCGGCGTGTCTCTCAGTATGCAGTAGAGATCGCCATTGCCTCCATCCTGCACTGCAGGTCGCTTAAAATCTAACCCCTGATGAGTCAGAGCCGCCCTAATCAGTCTCAATCATTTGACGACGGACAATCATGATCCCGGCAATTCTGTTGCGGGTGATCACCAAATGGATCCCTCCTACGGTAGAAGTCATCAAGCAAGTCACGCCTGAGCAAATGATTGAGATCATGAAGGCGTTGAGCGTTGGGTCATATCGCGAGAATATTCGTTCATCTGGCTGGGTTGGAAACTTAATCGCCCCATTTGTTGGACTCGATTTGGGAAAGCCAAGAGGACAACCTCGACATCGCGAGGCTTATTGCTGACAAGAAGCTGATGATTGTCCAAAAGCCAAATTCGCAGCGCAAGATGAAGCCCTTGCCGAGTTGGCTTCGAGGTTGCTAGCGGCAGTGCGCCAGACGAGGTGGCGCAGCAATTCGACGATCTCTACTCGCGTCGTTTCAACGACCTTGCGTGCACGGCTTATGCCACCCTTGTCCACCCTCCCGTAAGTCGTGGCTTTTGTTTAGCGAAATTATCGATGCTGCCTTCCTATGAGGAGCGCCGTCCACATCAGAGGGCTCGCATGAGGGACAGCACGGGCCGGGCGGCGGTCCCAGTCGGCGCTCGAATAATCTCTCATTCGCTGACTTTCCGGTGCTTTCTGACACGTCTCTCTTCGGAACGCGGACGCCCTAGAACCATTCGTCGGCTCCGCATATGCTGCACGGAAAGCTACCGAACGGTCTATCGAACTTCTGGTGTCGTGCACTGTTCTGCTCGTCGCGGCGTTGGAGCAAGACAGATATGACAACTACCACCGAATTAAACTTGGTAGATACGCGTTGTGCCGCCAAGCACGTCACACTCTCCGCTTTGACTTTGAACAAGCTCCGTGTGGTTGGAACGCCGCCGCCGCGATCCGTGACGGCTGGGATAAGAACCGTTTAGACGGCTTCATGAAATCGACCGTGCGGCCGTGGTTGCCAATGCTTGCGGTAGAACCGGTCTCGAACGTCGTACCCGCGCCTGTTGCAGCTCTTAAGCCTGCTTGTAAGGACGAGCTGCGGGCGACAGGCGAACTCGCTCCGATGATCCCTGCTCATCACGTCGTGTGGGGCGGCGAAGTCGAGATCGCAGGCATCCTGGCGCGAGAACTTGCAAGCGATAGAGGCGGACACGTCGTGCGCGCCGAGGGTCGATTCTGGACATTCGAGGAACCGCAATGGTTCTGAGATACCCGAGCAGCGAATGCGCCTTATGGTCCATATGTTCGACGGCGCGTCGGCGACAAGGGACGCCCCTAAAGGTCAGCAGGCGGATGATCGACGGCATCCTGTCGGAGTTAGGCGCGAAGCTTAAAAAGCCAGACTATTTCGAACGATCCACGGTCGGAATGCTGCGAACGGTGTCGTCATCTTTGACGAGACAGGCAATCCCGCCCTTCGCCCGCACAGTGCCAACGATCGGTTTCGCTTTACGATACCGGCCGACATTACCATTCATGCTGATATGGAGCCGCCGGACAGTTCATACCTTCATCATTTGATCTCCGGCGCGTTTCCACGGCGACGACGACGCCCATGAGAAGCAGCAACTTGTCGGCGAAATGGTGGGAGCCGCCGCGCTCGGCCTCGCCACGCGACTGCCCCAGCCGAAAGCGTTCGTCTTTCTCGTGAGACTGCGAGTAACGGCAAGAGCACGATCGCCCGCCTTCTGTCGTGCCTTCTGCCGGCCGGCGCGGTCTCATCGATCCCGCCTGCCGCCTTCGGGGATGAGCGTCGCATCATCAATCTGCCCGGTAAGGCCGCCAATGTCGCCGACGAGCTTTCGGCCAGCGCAATCACGTTGCCGTTAGCCATTGCGCGGCGCGCAATGGCTCATCCGCAACAAGGCTTACACGATACCGGCCTCGTCAAGAGAGGCTCTACAAAGCTGGCTGATGCTTGATCCGGTGAACGAGTGGTTCAATGCTCGGGTCACCGCCACTGAGAACGAACCGCATGGAGGATGGCCGGCGACCTTCAAGCTATTCTCCGATTTCAAGGAATGGGCGAGAGAGCAAGGCCACGCGGAACGCTTCCTGCCGCAAATTAATACGTTCTCCCAGCGCCTCAAAGTGTTTCCGGGCGTGCACATGAAGAGGCTCTCGCGCGGGTCGGTCGCGGCCGGGATCACGTTAGAAGCGCCCGCCGGCTGGTAGCTTGCGAAATTTATGGGAGCGTGTCAGGAGCGCGATGCGCTCGGTTCCGATAGTGATCGCTACGAAGGAATGGGACGAGCACGGCGTTTCCAATAGCGTCGAGCCGGCGGCTCGTTCGCATCCCATGGGAGAACTGGACGTGAGCTCGATGCATGCGGTGACCGAAGAAATTCACGCTTCCTCCGGAGTGCCGATGCGGAGGTTCTTTGCATTACAGGCGATTGGGGCGTGGGCAAGACGTTCACCTGGGTCAGGCTCCTGGAGGATGAGGCGAAGGAGGCGAGGTTGAGCCGTACCAAATACTCCTACGTCTCGCTCTTTGGATTGAACTCGCTCGCTGAGGTGAGGTCGGCCATTGCCGAGAACCTTCAGTTTATGGCCTCAACTGACCTCAAGCCTGTCTCCGAGATTGCGAACGCTGTGATCAGTAAGATGAAGTATCTAAAGGGGTTCGTCTCTGTGATCCCATAACTGGGAAAGGGGCTGGCAAATCGGGGAATCTACTATTCGCCTCTGTCGTAAACGATCAGATCGTCTGCATTGATGATTTGGACCGGCGAGGAGCAAACGTCCGCATCGAGGATATCCTTGGTCTTGTCACCTCACTTCGAGACGAACGCCATTGCAATGTGGTGTTGCTCCTGAACGAAAAGAAACTCACCGACAAAGATATTTTCGACCGTCATTTCGAGAAGGCAAATCGACAGCAGGTTAATTTTTGCACCATCGGCGTCGGACGCTGTCGAGCACGGCATCACAGCGAAGGATGATATCGGGAAGGTGGTCTCAAAAAACTGCGTCTTGTTGAACATCTCAAATATTCGGGTCATCCGGAAAATAGAGCGTCTTGTGCGATCCGTGCATCCTCACGTGGCGGATCGGTCAGAGGCGGTCAGGCGGCAAACAATTCACACTCTCACGATCCTCGGTTGGGCGAAGTTCCAGCCCGGCCTCGCGCCGTCGTTCGAGTTTTTGTCTGTGTCTTCGTTTGGCCGACTAATGAATGCGAAAGATGAACCTATGTCCGACCAAGAGGTCGCCTGGACCGCGATCACTGATGTGTACGATTTCCGGTTCACGGATGACTACGACGCCAAGCTGCTCAATTACGTGAAAAGTGGAATGCTAGATCCGGAGGCTATTCGGGAAGCGGCTGGTAGGCAGGATACGGAATTTGCCAAACAGCAGGCCAAGCAAAAATCAAAAACGCGTTTGATCCATTTCACGCCTCGTTCGCCAATAACGCAGACGAAGTTTCCAAGAGCATTCGGGGCGCACTCGAGAAGAACTTCAAATTTGTGAGCCTCGACACGCTACATACCTCGGTACAGATGTTGAAATCCATTGCGGCATGATGACGCGATTGGCCTTTTACAATTCTACGAGGCTCATCAAGATGATCCGGATTTCTGGGAACCAGAGGATGATCCGTTCGATCACCACATCGAAGATGAGGACGTAAAACTCGCGATTGCTAAATGCAAGAAAGAGAAGATGGACGACTTCGACCTTGCACGCGATATGGTTGCGGCCTCTAAGAGCTTCAATCAGGATCTCGCTGCAGAGATTGCTAAGCGGATCACCGCCGCAAAGGTTAAGGCACTTATCGAAGCGCGGAAAGGCCAGGACATGAGGCGAATAATTTACGCTGGGTTAGAATATCAGAAGATCGGCAACGCCTCCGAAGAACAGAAAAAAATTGTCACAGTCACTAAAGAGGCAATCCGATTACTAGCGCGGGAAAGTCCGTTGAATGAGACGCGAGCAAGAAAGTATGGGGTGACGCTCGATGATGGCACGAAGTAGCGACCGGATCTCCGTGGATTGGTAACGCGCGCTTCCAATCTGACCATAAAAAATTAAGGAGCGACGCTGCTGTCGTCATGCGCCATTACATCCTGAAGAACCACTTCACACGTTGCGGTGAAGGCTTGATAATCCAAGCGTCCACCTAGCAGAGGTCCTACCACCGACGATGCATCGGAGCAATGTCTGGCGTTTCGATGAACCATCGATCCTGAGCGCTGCCCCGCTCTTCAAAATACTCAATCACATGCTCCCGCATATTGCGGAGGTCTGTAATCGCCTTGCGATCGAACTTATCGAGTGCTGAGAAATCCACGCTCTCAAAAAGTCCGAGAGCAGTGGTCCATTTCCGATATTCGATTACGTGTCTTGCCGCGTTCGCGAGAAAGTTCCCCTCGGTGTGAGAACGAAGAACTAAGAGATTTCTCTCGGATGGCGAAAGTTCGACAAAGCCGCGACCACTCCTCCTTATAAATGGCACTGAGCCGCTGTGCTTGCAGCACCGCCGCAGCAAGCCATTGCATCAGGCCTTGGGCAGCCATGAAGTTTTTCTCATCTTCGGTCACTAGTCGCGCTCCTTGAGGGTAGGTCGGGAGCGCAATTCTGCGCGCCGATGGGCAAACCAGTGTAACACCCCGTATATCTAAGGCGCTTGGATGCCAATGACTTGTCCGGAAGTGACGCAGTATGGGCTCAAATCTTTATATAGGCTGCAATACACGGGTATATAACCGGATACATACGCTATCGTTATGGGGATTTTTGGCGAAAAGTGCGCCACTTTATAACAAGTGACTGATCTCAAAAATAAATCGCCATTACAGATGTTACCCAAGGTGTTTAGTCCCGGCATTTGTTGGTGCGGATTAAGCTTGAATCTTTTTGGCTCTGAGGTCCAGGATTTGCAGACGGACTCATATGGCGTGAGGCCGTTGAGCGTTTTAAGCCGTCGAGCAAAATTATAGGCGTCAACGAAGTTGGCCAGATGAACGCGTAGTTCGTCATGGCTATCGTAATGACAGCGTTTGACCGTAGCCTCCTTGATAGTCCTGTTAATTCGTTCCACTGTCCATTGGTCCACGGGTGGTTGGGTTTGGTTAGTCGGTGCTCAATGCCGTGCTCATTGCAAATCTGGTCGAATCGTTGAACCCGGTAGCGCGCCGTCCAACCATTGCGGTTGCGAGGCAGATCCGCGAACTGGATGCCATTGTCGGTAAGGATTGTATGCAGCCGATAGGGCACGGCTGCGATCAAGGCTTCAAGGAAGATGACCGCTGTGGGACGATCGGCTTGTTCATGCAATTGGACGAAGGCGAACTTCGAGGTTCTGTCGATTCCAACGAATACATAGAGTTTGCCTTCCTTCGTCCTGACTTCGGCAATGTCGATGTGGAAGAAGCCGATCGGGTAGGACTTGAACTTTTTCTTCGTGGCCGTGTCGCTTTCGATCTCCGGCAGCCGACTGACGCCATGACGTTGCAGGCAGCGATGCAGGGACGAGCGTGTCAAATGCTTGATCGTGGCCTGAAGAGCATAAAGACAATCGTCCAACGGCAGCAGCGAGTGTCGGCGAAAGGCAACGACGATCGCTTCTTCCTCTACCGAAAGACCCGAGGATTTTGGCGTCCTGGGTCCGGTTGGAAGGTCGGCGACCGTAGAACGCTTCTTCCACTTCAAAATGGTCTTGGGGTTGACGTTATAGCGGGCAGCAAGCGCTCTCAGGCTCTCTTGACTATTTTGTATTGCTCGACGGACCGCCTCTGTCGTCGTGGCGCTCCCGTGAAGAATCTGTCCCATAGCGCACCCTTCCAATCCGTGGAAAAGATTGCACCATCAAACCCCGGGATCAAACACCTAGTGTGCAATGTATGCCACTGCATGATCTGCCGGCTGCCGCAGAACTCGTACTCACGGCACCCGGGCTGGCGTCAGACCAAATCAACGAGGTTGTCCAGCCTTCCGATCTAATTCCTCGGTCGTCTTAGCATCCACAGGGTACATGTAATGCGCAATCGACGAACGGAGCTATAGCCGGCTTTGATAGCGTCTGATCCGGTTTCAACCGGGACAGTGATACCCGCAATCCGACGGCAAACTTCATTCGCTTTCTTGCCGAGAGGGCCGTGAATGTCTTCGGCCTTTATCTCGAATGAAAAGGTCGAAGTGATGTCCCGAGTTGATGCCTCGCAGCATTGAGTTTTGTAAGCTTAGCCATTCTTGTTGATTTGAGAAGCCACCGAGGCGACGATCGCAATACCTCGTTGCATTCGACGCCACCCGTTGTGGCGATTGGCGTTCGCCCGAGAGGCCATCGCAGAATTTCGCGAAACACATCCGACGACTGCCGCTGGCGCAGCGATCGAAAAAAACGTCGAGGGTCAAATAGCGGCAGTGGAACCGTATGGGCTTCTGCCGGCGAGAGGATGATCGTCGCGATTCAGAAGGCAACCAGTTTCGTAAAAGTGCCTGGCCGATCGACGGGCGTTTGCTTACTGGTTGCAATCAATCACGTGCTCAGAAACAGCGTTTTCAAAATCGCTCTGCGCGCTTTTCAGTCGCCGAAATTCAGTCGAGCAATCGTCGTTACCTTCGCTTGAACTGACGCAAGTGACGTACCGTTTGAGGTAGGTCGAAATATCATCGACGGCCGAATTGTACGATGAGGTTGCGCTGGAACAATCCGCTTTTGCAACGCTATTTGGCAGGCAGCTTCCCACAGCGATGATCGCGAGTCCAAATCGTCTATTTTTTCCTCCACGTTTCACAAATGAGATCGTGCTTACAAGGTGCTTACATGCGCCTTGAACATCGCGGTATACATAAGTTAAGTGATTGAAATACATGGTGCCCAGGGGCGGGATCGAACCACCGACACTGCGATTTTCAGTCGCATGCTCTACCAACTGAGCTACCTGGGCGTCGTCCGGCTACAGCCGGGCGCGCCGGTTTATAGTCAGGCCCGATGGCCGTGTCCACCCGTCCGCCGAATCGGCACCGCAAGGCGTTCAAGGCTTTGACCGGAGATCGACCCCGAAAAGCCGCCGGACCCGGCGTTCAGTCTCAGAAGCGCACAGGAGCCGGCAAAACCAATTCTTCTCGCTGAGACCGGACACCTACTCCTCATCCTCGCCGTCGGACTTGCTGACCGGAATAACGTAAGAACCGGACAGCCAGCGGTTCAGATCCACGTCGCGGCAGCGTTCCGAGCAAAACGGACGCGAAGCCTCGACCGATGGCTTGCCACAGATCGGGCACGGCTTCTCCGGCCGCGCGCCGGCCGGTTTCCTAACCGGCATTCAACCAGCCGGCGCGGATCGGAAATTCCTCGCCGCCGAGTAGCGCAATCGAACTCGTTGAGTGGCAACCCGACCACATTGGTATAGGAACCCACCAGCTTGACCACGAACGAACCTGCGATGCCCTGAACCGCGTAGCCGCCTGCCTTGCCTCGCCATTCGCCGGAGCCGACGTAGGCTCGAATGTCTTCCTCGGTCAGCCGTTTGAAGCGCACACGCGTTTCGACCAGCCGCTGACGAAAGTTTTCCTTCGGCGTCACGAGGCAAACCGCGGTGTACACGCGATGATTGCGGCCCGAGAGCAGCCGCAGGCACTGGGAGGCCTCATCGACCAGGTCGGCCTTGGGCAGAATGCGGCGGCCGACTGCGACGACGGTATCGGCAGCCAGAATGAACGAACCGCGCAGTTCGTCGTCGAGCTGCAACGCTCTCAAGGCTGCATCAGCTTTGGCGCGAGCAAGGCGATTGGCGCAGGCGCGCGGAAGCTCCCCCTTCGTCGGCGTCTCGTCAATGTCCACAGGCCGCAGCGCGTCGGGTTCGATGCCTGCCTGGTTGAGGAGGCTAAGCCGTCGCGGCGAACCGGAGGCGAGTACGAGTTTGGGGCAGCCTGACATGCGTTTCGTGTCTATAGCGTTTTCGAGCGAAGTGGAATCCGGTTCGCGTGAAGAAAACGCGTCAAATCCGGTTTTCGGACAAGATCATGTTCGGTTGAAGAATATAGCAGAGCTTGATTCAACGCAGTGAATTCGGACTCTTAAGGGCAGGATTGAGTGCGCGGAAGCTATCGGAGCGCGCCCGGTTCCACAACCGTGACCGCAACGATGTTCCGCTCTCCAAGCCCTTGAGAGCGTTCCGGCGGCGGCGGGGATGATTGGCGGCTGACATCTGTCGAGGGCTTGCTACACAGGTGCGATGCGGAGCCGAGTGATTCGTCGTTGTCACCAAATCGTCGTGGGCGCACTGCTGCTTGCGCCGCTCGTTGACGTTTCCGAGGGCGCGGCCGCTCCCGCGACGCCAGCCGACGCGATGGCGCAGGCCGCGGCCCCGGCCGCAATTGCGGATTACCGCCGCAAGCTGAACGCGTATCAGGAGGCCCGCGCTGCTTTCGAGCAGGAGGCGGGCGCCTACTGGAACGCGATTGCCGACAAGAGGCGTATTCGTAGTGCCAAGCGACGCAGCCACCAGCCTGTCACGCTCGACGACTACGTGCTGGCCCGGCCTCCGCTCTACGAGGGACCGCACCGCCCGATCAACCCGGAGCCGGAAGAGGAGCGTTCGCCGCGGCAGCGCAAACACATTCCCGTTGTCGCCGATTTCCTGAAGGCTGCGGCGGAGCAGTTCCAGTTCGCGCCGCAGCGGCCCAGAACCGAAATCGATTTCAAGCGCGCTTATGCGAGGGTCGCGCAAGCCTACGGCCTGACGAAAGAGCAGGCGGTTCGGGTCTATTCGTTCGAGACCGGCGGCAACGGCAATCACGACATGCAATCGGGTCTCAGCACGTCCCGACCGGGATCCCGCGCCATCTCCACCGCGGTTGGCTATAACCAGTTGCTCACCACCAACAGCGTCGAACTTCTCGCCGAGCAAGGCGATGATATCCTGCGCGCGCTTGGAGAGAAAACGGCACGGTTGTCAGGACCACAGCGCGCCGCGATGGAGCGCAAGATTGCGGCGATCAAGCGGATGGTAGCCTACGCACACTCGGTACCCGATACCTGGAGCGCGCACGAGAAGCTTGCCGATACGCCGAAAGGCTGGGCGATCCATGCGCTGGTGCTGGATATCGATGTCGGTCCGCTGTTGCAGACCCACAAGCTCCTGACCTCGATCATTTTCGCACGCAACAAGGGCTATGCTCGTCCGCTGACCGCCGCCGAACTGGAGATGATGAATCTCACCGGTGACGGCACCGGCCTCGACATGGTGACGATGCCGCCGGCAATGCGCGAACGCGTCCCGACAGCGAATTTTTTCCAGCGTCATGGCTACGAACGCAATCCGGTGGCGATCCGTCACGACACGGTGGCGAAGCTGCTCGCGGTCACCGACGCCCGGATGGACAGCAACAGCGCGAAGCCGGGTGCGCGGGATCTGGCGGGGGCGTTCTGACGGGAGTCTCCGAACGCAGAATGTCCCCGGGATTGATCTGAGGATGGATTCTGGTTCGCGTTGAAGAAAACGAGAGATCAAAATGACCCAAATTTTGTCAGGAGGTCGCCGATGACCGAAGCCGTGATCGTCTCCACCGCCCGCACGCCGATCGGCAAGGCCTATAGGGGCGCTCTCAACGCCACTGAAGGAGCGACCCTGCTCGGCCATGCCATCGGAGAAGCCGTTACTCGCGCCAAAGTTGATCCCATGGAGATCGAGGACGTGGTGATGGGTGTCGCCATGCAGCAGGGCACCACAGGCGGCAACATCGCCCGCAAGGCGCTGCTTCGTGCCGGGCTCCCCGTGCACGTGGCCGGCACCACCATCGACCGCCAATGCGCCTCGGGCCTTCAGGCGATCGCTCTCGCCGCGCGCTCGGTCCTGTTCGACGGCGTTGGAATCGCGGTCGGCGGCGGCGGCGAATCGATCAGTCTGGTGCAGAACGAACACGCCAACGCCTTCCACGCGGAAGATCCCGCGCTCCTCGAGATCAAAGGCGAAGTCTACATGCCCATGATCGACACCGCAGAAGTGGTGGCGAAGCGCTACGGCATCTCGCGCCAGGTGCAGGATGAATACGCGCTGGAAAGCCAGCGCCGCACGGCGGCCGCGCAACAGGTCGGCAAATTCAAGGACGAGCTGGCGCCGATCTCCACAAGAATGGCGATCGTCGACAAGCAGACCAAGGAGGTCACGTTCAAGGACGTGACGCTGTCGCAGGACGAAGGTCCGCGTCCTGATACGACCGCTGAAGGTCTCGCCGGGCTTAAGCCGGTCCGTGGCGAAGGCTTCACTATCACAGCCGGCAACGCCAGCCAGTTATCGGATGGCGCCAGCGCTACTGTGATCATGAGCGACAAGGAGGCGTCGAGGCGCGGCCTGAGGCCGCTCGGCATCTTCCGCGGCTTCGTCGCCGCGGGCTGCGAGCCCGATGAAATGGGCATCGGCCCGGTGTTCGCGGTGCCGCGCCTGCTCAAGCGTCACGGCCTCACGGTGGAAGACATTGATCTCTGGGAGTTGAACGAGGCATTCGCGGTGCAGGTGATCTATTGCCGCGACAAGCTCGGCATCGATCCGGAGAAACTCAACGTCGACGGCGGCGCGATCGCGGTCGGCCATCCCTATGGCATGTCGGGCGCGCGGCTGGCCGGCCATGCTCTGATCGAAGGGCGCCGCCGCAAGGCCAGGTACGCCGTGGTTACCATGTGCGTTGGCGGCGGCATGGGCGCGGCAGGCCTGTTCGAGGTGCTCCCGTAAGCTTCTCTGCGCACCCAAAGCGCGGAATCAACACGAGTGCATGGATTCCGCATTGCATTCTTTCGATTGAGCATGATTTTGTCCGAAACCGGTTTCCACTTTTCGGGATCATGCTCGAAGGGCAATCTGCTCCCCGCTAATCCACCTCGATTTTGGTGATGGTCTTTTCGGTACTCGTTTTGGGATCGCCGCCGTCCCTGACGGAAAACTTCACCTTGTCGCCGGCATGCACCAACTCCGACAGCTTGTGGTCGATCTTGAACTGCGTGGCCGCGTCCTCGACGTCAGCCTTATCCTTCTCTTTTTCCTTGGCCTTATTCTCTTTATCTCCCTCCTTACCCTTGTCGTCCTGCTCCTCCCGGATCGCAATCGTGCCGTTGAGCCGGTTGACGACCGTCACCAGACCCTTCCGGGTCTCCGCCGATGGCGTCTGCTGGGTCGGAGGCGTTGCTTGAGCGGAGGCCGTTGCACCGACGATCGCGAACAAGGAGCCGGCCAGAATCATCTTTGCCAGTATCATCTAGGGTCTTTCGGTTGCTGAATAGTCATGGACCAACGAGTGTAATTTGCTTTCGGTCGGGCACTTCTGCCCGGTGGGACGGACGGTCGGATGGAAGCCGTGCCGGCATCTTATCCTTTCGTCGGGGGAAAGCGTGAATCAAAACGAAGGCACAAACTTGACCTTGGTCAGGCAATCCGCTTGCCTCGACCCTCCGCTTGTTTGGCGCAGCCGGGAGCAAGCCCACAAGTTTGAGAAGAAATTCATGGAAACTCACATTCTCGCCATCGATCAGGGCACCACATCGTCGCGCGCCATCGTGTTTCGCGCTGACATCTCCATCGCCGCGATCGCGCAGCAGGAATTCCCGCAGCACTTTCCAGCGTCGGGCTGGGTCGAGCACGAGCCGGAAGACATCTGGACTTCGACCGTTGCGACCTGCCGGCAGGCGATGAAGAAAGCGGACGTCACGCCGAAGGACATCGCCGCCATCGGCATCACCAACCAGCGGGAAACCACGGTGGTCTGGGATCGCGCCACCGGAAAGGCGGTGCATCGCGCCATCGTGTGGCAGGACCGGCGCACGGCGGATATTTGCGCGCGGCTGAAGGCCGATGGCCATGAGCTCGCGATATCGGCGAAAACCGGCCTGATCGTCGATCCCTATTTTTCCGGAACCAAGGTCGGCTGGATCCTCGATTCGGTGCCCGGCGCGCGTGCGCGAGCGATGCGCGGAGAGCTAATGTTCGGTACCGTGGATTGTTATCTCTTGTGGCGGCTGACCGGCGGTAAGGTGCACGCGACCGACGCCACCAATGCGTCGCGCACGCTGCTGTTCAACATTCACACCGGGCAATGGGACGACGAACTCCTGGATATGCTCCAGGTACCGCGCGTGATGCTGCCGGAGGTGAAGGATTCGTCCGTGCATTTCGGCGACAGCGCCCCCGAGCTGTTTGGCGCGCCGATCTCGATCCGGGGCATCGCCGGCGACCAGCAGGCCGCGGTGGTGGGTCAGGCGTGTTTTGCTCCCGGAATGATCAAGTCGACCTATGGCACCGGCTGTTTTGCGCTGCTCAACACCGGCACGACGCCGGTCGCATCGAACGACAAGCTGCTCACAACGATCGCCTATCAGCTGAACGGCCAACGCACCTACGCGCTGGAGGGCTCGATCTTCGTCGCAGGCTCCGCGGTGCAGTGGCTGCGGGATGGCCTTGGTCTCATCAAGCAAGCTTCGGAGACGGGGCCGCTGGCCGACCAGTCCGACCCCACCCAATCCGTGTATCTTGTGCCGGCTTTCGTCGGCATGGGAGCGCCATACTGGAATCCGAATGTGCGCGGCGCGCTGTTCGGACTGACCCGCAACACCGGGCCGGCGGAACTCGCTCATGCGGCGCTGGAAAGCGTCTGCTACCAGACGTTTGATCTTTGGGACGCAATGCGCGCCGATTGGCCGGGCGCCGACGCCGCGCACACCGTGCTCCGTGTCGACGGCGGCATGACGGCATCTAGCTGGACCATGCAGCGCCTTGCGGACCTGCTCGAGGCACCGGTCGATCGGCCGGTCATTCAGGAGACCACCGCGCTGGGCGCGGCGTACCTCGCGGGGCTCTCCGCAGGCGTTTATCCGGAGCCGTCGAGATTCGCCGACAACTGGCGGCTCGAGCGCCGCTTCAGGCCAGCGATGAGCGCCGCGACGCGGACGCGAAAGCTCAAGGGTTGGGCGGCGGCAGTGCGTGGCGTGCTGGCGAGCGACGAGGAATAGGTTTGCCGTATGTCGGGGATGCAAGCATGCCGGCCGCGCTCGCGGCAGGAGTCGGTCGTTCAGACTTTCGCCGAGCCGGGCGCGCTGGTTTTCCGGAATGATGAGGTCGAGCGACTGGCCGATTGCCTCGCTGGTGCTATGGCCGAAAATCCTGACCGCCCCTGGGCTCCAGAACGTGATCGTGCCGTTGCGATCGGTGGCAATGATCGCGTCCGCGGATGAATCCAGCAGTGCGGTGGCGATCGCGGATGTGTCCACGGTCAGCCCGCCCGCGCAGCGGTCTTGCGCAATTTCAGATGCACCGCGCATTGGCAGCCCGGCGGATGACCGGCGACGTCGGCGGAGGCGTCGTTGGCGGGCGCGGGGACCGGCGTCGCGGTGGGCTTTCCGGACTGGCCCGAAACATCCTGGCCGGGAATGTAGTTGAGGATCGAGGCCAGCCAGCGCTCGATCTCGGCGACCTCCATCCCCTTGCGCGCGGCATAGTCCTCGACCTGATCGCGCTCGATCTTGCCGACGCCGAAATATTGGCTTTCGGGATGGCTGTAATAGAGACCGGAGACCGAGGAGCCGGGCCACATCGCAAAGCTCTCGGTCAGCTCGACGCCGGTCGCGCGTGTCGCATCCAGCAGGCGGAACAGCGTGGCCTTCTCTGTATGGTCGGGCTGCGCCGGATAGCCGGGCGCGGGGCGGATGCCGACATATTCCTCCCGGATGAGCTGATCGTTGGTCAGCGCCTCATCCGGCGCGTAGCCCCAGAATTCCGTTCGCACTCGCTGATGCATCCGTTCGGCGAAGGCTTCCGCGAGGCGGTCGGCCAGCGCCTTCACCAGAATGGACGAGTAGTCGTCATTGGCGTTCTTGAAGCGAGCTGCGATTTCGTCCTCGCCTAGGCCTGCGGTGACGGCGAAGCCGCCGATATAGTCGGCGATGCCGGTCTCCTTCGGCGCGATGAAGTCCGCCAGCGCGGCGTTATGACGGCCCTCGCGTTTTTCGAGTTGCTGGCGCAGGGTGTGATAGGTCGCGATCTGCGTGGTGCGGCTCTCGTCGCTGTAGACCGCGATATCGTCGCCGACACGGTTGGCGGGCCAAAAGCCGATCACGCTGGAGGCCTTGAACCACTTTTCTTTGACGATGCGGTCCAGCATCTTGCGTGCGTCGTCATAAAGGGCGCGCGCGGTCTCGCCGACCACCTTGTCGTCGAGGATCGCTGGAAAGCGCCCGGCCAGTTCCCACACCTGGAAGAACGGCGTCCAGTCGATCACCTCTACTAATTCTTCCAGCGGATAGTCAGTGAAGGCTTTGGTTCCGAGGAAGGTCGGCTTGACCGGGCGGTAGCTGCTCCAGTCAATCGGCACTGCGTTGGCGCGGGCGGCCGCGAGCGGCAGCCGTTTCTTGTCCTGCTGGGCGCGGAAATGCGCCGCGGAAATCTTGGCGTATTCGGCGCGCACTCCGGCCGCGTAGGCCTCCCGCCGCTCCGGCGACATCAGCGAGGCAACGACGCCGACGGCGCGGCTGGCGTCGTTGACATGGATCACCGGGCCGTTGCGATAGTTAGGGTCGATCTTCACGGCGGTATGGACGCGGCTGGTGGTCGCACCGCCGATCAAGAGCGGCAGGTTGAGACCCTGACGCTCAAGCTCCGCCGCGAAATAGCCCATCTCGTCCAGCGACGGCGTGATCAGGCCGGAGAGGCCGACGATATCGGCCTTCTCGGCCTTTGCCGTCTCGATGATCTTGGCGGCCGGCACCATCACGCCGAGGTCGATCACCTCGTAGTTGTTGCACTGAAGCACGATGCCGACGATGTTCTTCCCGATATCGTGGACGTCGCCCTTGACGGTGGCGAGCAAGATCTTGCCGGCGGAGGTGCTGCCCGCGCCCTCGATGCCGGCGGCCTGATTGCGTGCCTTCTCCTCCTCCATGAACGGCATCAGATAGGCGACCGCCTGCTTCATCACCCGCGCCGACTTCACCACCTGCGGCAGGAACATCTTGCCGTCGCCGAACAGGTCGCCGACCACGTTCATACCGGCCATCAGCGGCCCTTCGATCACGTTGAGCGGGCGCTCGACCGTCAAGCGCGCGGCTTCGGTGTCTTCCTCGATATATTCGGTGATGCCGTTGACCAGCGCGTGGCTTAGCCGCTTCTCCACCGGCCATTCGCGCCAGGAGAGATCCTTCTCCTTCACTTCCTTGCCAGCGCCGCGGAATTTCTCCGCCAGTTGCAGCAGCCGTTCCGATGCTCCGGGATCGCGGTTCAGAATCACGTCTTCGCAGGTCTGTCGCAGCTCGGGGTCGATGTCGTCGTAGATGATCATCTGCCCGGCATTAACGATGCCCATATCCATGCCGGCCTTGATGGCGTGATACAGGAACACCGAGTGCATGGCCTCGCGCACCGGCTCATTACCGCGGAACGAGAACGACAGGTTGGAGACGCCGCCTGAGATATGCGCGTGCGGCAGGTTTTGGCGGATCCAGCGCGTTGCCTCGATGAAATCGACGCCGTAGTTGTTGTGCTCCTCCAGACCCGTCGCGACGGCGAAGATGTTCGGATCGAAAATGATGTCTTCGGGCGGGAAGCCGACCTTCTCGGTCAGAATGTCATAGGCGCGCTTGCAGATTTCCATTTTGCGCTGGCAGGTGTCGGCCTGCCCGGTCTCGTCGAACGCCATCACCACCACAGCCGCGCCGTGGCGTCGCGCAATCCGCGCCTCGTGCAGAAACTTCTCCTCGCCTTCTTTCAGCGAGATCGAATTCACCACCGGCTTGCCCTGGATGCACTTCAGGCCGGCCTCGATCACCGAGAACTTGGAGGAATCGACCATCACCGGCACGCGGGCGATGTCGGGTTCGGACGCGATCAGGTTGAGGAAGGTGACCATCGCCGCTTCCGAATCCAGCAGGCCTTCGTCCATGTTGACGTCGATGATCTGGGCACCGTTCTCGACCTGGTTGCGCGCCACATCGAGCGCAGCGGTGTAATCGCCGGCCTTGATCAGGTTACGGAATTTGGCCGAGCCGGTGACGTTGGTGCGCTCGCCGACGTTGACGAAGGGGATGTCGGAGGTCAGCGAGAACGGCTCCAGCCCCGACAGCCGCAGCCGCGGCGCAACGACTGGCACCACGCGCGGCTTGTGCGGGGCGACCGCGGCCGCGATGGCCGCGATATGATCCGGCGTGGTGCCGCAGCAGCCGCCGACGATGTTGACGAGGCCGGCCTGCGCGAACTCGCCGATCAGCCGCGCCATGTAGTCCGGGCTCTCGTCGTACTCGCCGAACTCGTTGGGCAGGCCCGCGTTCGGATAGGCGCAAACCAGCGTGTCGGCGACGCGTCCGATCTCGGCGACATGCGCGCGCAGGTCTTCCGCGCCGAGTGCGCAATTGAAACCGACGGTGAGCGGATTGGCGTGCCGTACCGAGTGCCAGAACGCTTCGGGCAATTGGCCCGAAAGCAAGCGCCCGGACTTGTCGGTGATGGTGCCGGAGACCATCACCGGAATCTCGATGCCGCGCTCCTCGCCGATTTCGGCGACGGCGTAAAGCGCCGCCTTGGCGTTCAGCGTGTCGAAGATGGTTTCAACCAGCAGCAGATCGGCGCCGCCGTCGAGCAGGCCGTTGATCTGTTCGCCATAGGCCTTGCGCAGGTCGTCGAAGGTGACCGCCCGGTAGCCAGGATTGGCGACGTCTGGTGAGATCGACGCGGTGCGATTGGTTGGGCCGATAGCGCCGACGACAAAACGCGGCTTGCCATCCTCGCCGCTGACACGGGCGGCGGCGGCGCGCGCGAGCTTCGCGCCCTCGCGGTTGAGTTCGTAGACGAGATCCGACATGTCATAGTCGGCCTGCGCGATCGAGGTCGATGAAAACGTGTTGGTGGCGACGAGGTCGGCGCCGGCGCGCAGATACTGCGCGTGAATGTCCTCGATCGCTTGCGGTTGGGTGAGGATGAGGAGATCGTTGTTACCCCGCACGTCGCGGTGAAAATCCTTGAATCGCTCGCCACGAAACGCGGCTTCATCGAACCCTCGCGCCTGGATCATGGTGCCCATGGCGCCGTCGAGCACCAGAATGCGCTCGCGCGCAAGGTTCCGGAGTTTCTCGGCAGTGGGATTCGAACTTTTTGTCACGCTTGTTATCCTGTGATCGTTATGCCCGCGCTTATCGCGGACATCCACGTCTTTGGACGGAAGATGGGATCACGCTGCCTTCTGGGCAGCATCGGGCCGGATGCCGAGCAGATGGCAAATCGCGAACACCAGGTCGGCGCGGTTCATGGTGTAGAAGTGGAACGTATCGACGCCGCGCTTGGCGAGCTTCTGGACCTGACCCGCCGCGACCGTCGCTGCGATCAGCTTGCGCGTTTCCGGATCCTCATCGAGCCCTTCGAATTTTTCGGCGAGCCAGGCTGGAACCGTGGTGCCCGCCTTGGTCACAAAGGCTCTGGCCTGCTTGAAGTTGTGCATCGGCATGATGCCCGGCACAATCGGAATATCAATGCCGCGCGCGCGGACGCGATCGAGATAGCGAAGGTAAAGGTCGTTGTCGAAAAAGACCTGGGTGATGGCGCGGGTCGCGCCGGCATCGACCTTTGCCTTAAGGACGTCGATGTCGGTATCGATGTCGGGACTCTCGGGGTGCTTTTCGGGATAGGCCGACACAGAAATTTCGATGTCGCCATGCCGCCGCTTGATGCCGGCGACGAGGTCGGTCGAACTGCGATAGCCTTCTGGATGGGTGCAGTAGGCCGTGCCGATGCCGCTCGGGGGGTCTCCGCGAAGGGCGACGATATGGCGGACGCCGATGTCGCGATAGCGGCTGACAATCTCATCGACCTCCCCGCGCGGCGCGCCGACACAGGTGAGATGCGCAGCGGGACGAAGCTGGGTCTCCGACAGGATGCGCGCGATGGTCGAATGGGTGCGCTCGCGAGTCGAGCCGCCGGCGCCGTATGTCACAGAGACAAAGCTCGGATCAAGGGGCGCGAGGCGGGTAATGGTGCCCCAAAGATTGTGCTCCATCTCCTCGGTTTTGGGCGGAAAGAACTCGAACGAGATCGTGGGTCGTTTTTGCGCGCCAAGGTCATTATGAACCGCGGCGGAAGCGTCTGTCATGACTCGTGAACTCCACTGCATCTGCCTCAACGTGCCCTCATCGCCGATAGTTTCCGGAAAACGCCCAGGCGTCATGGCCGTGCCATCACAGATTGGCGTTCCCACTAGGATAGCCCATAATTAGGCGTCCCCGCGATGGGAAGTAGCCCAACTCACCCATAAATGTAAGGCATATAGATCAGTCGTGCGATAGAATGGGCAGACTAAAAAATTATATTATGTTGAATTCGTTGATTATATCAAATATCCCGGTGTTGGGAACATGCACATATATCGACTTAAACGGGAAATTGCCCATTTAATAGATCGGCAAAACGCACGAAAACTCGGTCAATCCGCTCGTTCGCGGAAGGTCGCGCGGAACGGATGAGCCGGATAGACGCCCACGATACGAAGTTCCTTTGAAAAAAACTTCAACTCCTCCAGCGCGAATGCCAGGCCGCGATCGTCCGGGTGGCCTTCGACATCCGCATAGAATTGTGTAGCGAAGAAGTTGCCATCGACCATGTAGCTTTCGAGCTTGGTCATGTTGACGCTGTTGGTGGCAAATCCCCCCATCGCTTTATAGAGCGCGGCCGGCAGGTTGCGCACTCGAAAGACGAAACTGGTGACCAGCGGCCCAGATCCTTGCTTGGCCCAGTTGGCCTCTCGTGCCAGCACCACGAAACGCGTGGTGTTGTGGTCCTCGTCCTCGACATCCTCGGCGAGAATGTCGAGATGATGGAGTTGCGCAGCGAGACGCGAAGCGATCGCCGCACAGCTGGTATCGCGGCGTTCGGCGACAAGGCGGGCGGCGCCGGCGGTATCGCCCGAGACGATCGGCCGGATGCCAAGTTTGCGGATGATACGGCGGCATTGCCCGAGGGCGTGAACGTGACTTTCGACGGTCTTGATATCCGCGAGCGTTGCTCCGCGCGGCGCCACCAGTTGATGGCGGACCGGCAGGAAGTATTCGCCGACAATGAATAACCCGGACTGCGGAAGCAGGTGGTGAATGTCGGCGACGCGGCCGGCTACCGAATTCTCGATCGGGATCATGCCGAGGTCGGCTTCGCCAGACGCGATGGCGGCGAGCGCGTCCTCGAAGGTCGCGCAAGGCAACGGTTCGGCATCGGGATAGGCGTCCGCGATGGCAATATGGGAATTCGCGCCGGGTTCGCCCTGGAATACGATTTTCATCATCTTGGTCATCAGTGTTCTATCAGCGGGCCGGGTGTTCGCCAGAGGCTGAATTGGCGAGGAGCCGGCGGGCGGTTTCGAGGTCGGCCGCGGTATCGACGCCCCGCGGCACGTCGTCCACAATCATGATGTCTATCCGCATTCCGCCTTCCAGCGCCCGCAACTGCTCGAGCCGTTCCTGTCGCTCGAGAGGCGAGGGCGGCAGCTCGACAAAGCGCTGCAAGGCCTCGCGGCGATATGCGTAAAGCCCGACATGATGGTAGCGCGGGCCTTCACCATACGGGGCGGTGGCGCGGGTAAAATAAAGCGCGCGCAGTCGCCGAGAGTCGACCGGAGATCCGATGGCCTTGACCACATTCGGGTTGGTGGCCTCCTCATCGGAGTGAATTTCTGCCGCCAGCGTTGCGATATCGACCGAGGGGTCGGCCAGCGGCTTGAGCACGTCCCGAATCGTGCCCGGACGGATGGTCGGGAAGTCGCCCTGGAGGTTGACGATTGTATCGATGCTGCCTTCGGGGTCCAGTCTGCCCAGCGCCTCGAAAACGCGGTCGGACCCGGACGGATGATCGGCGCGCGTCATGATTGCCTCGCCGCCATGGGCCGTCACCGCGGCCGCGATGTCGGGAGTGTCGGTGGCGACGGCGACGCGCCCGATGCCGGCGGCCTCAGCCCGCCGCAAGACATGAACGACCATCGGCAGACCGCCGATATCCAGCAATGGTTTGCCTGGAAGTCGAGTCGCGGCCATGCGGGCGGGTATCAGCACGAGGGTGCGGGTCTGGGTCATCGGTTGGGGGAGAGCGGAAAATTGGCGCAGCTTCTTAAGATCTGCGGCATTTATACGGGTTGTCAGAACGCCGGCAAACCGTTATCTCGTCCTGCCGCCTCCGCGATGCCGGTCCGCGGCACCTCCGTCGTCGTTCAGCCGGCCGTGCGGTCGACTTTCGAGCGTGGAGCCTTGCCGCAGATGGACTCCCTCGATGATCAATAAATTTCTTGGCGCGGTTCTGGGCACCTGCCTCGTTCTGCTGGTCATGAATTTCGTTGCCAAGGCGATTTTCGCGCCGCATGTGCCTGCGAAGCCTGGTTATAAAATTGAGGTCAAGGAAGCGCCAGAGGCAGCTCACAAGGAAGCAGTTCACAAGGACGACAAGCCGGCGGCTTCGAGCAAGGACGCCGAGGTCGCGTCGGCGGTGTCGCTGGGGAAGAGGCTGCAAGCCGCTTCGGTTGAGAACGGCGCCATCGTGGCCAAGAAATGCGCCGCCTGCCATACCCTTGAGAAGGGCGGACCGAACCGCGTCGGTCCTAATCTTTATGGCATCGTCGGCGAGCCGCGCGGCAAGGGTCATGACTTCAATTTCTCGGCTGCCATGAAGGCCAAGGGCGGCACCTGGACGCTTGATGAACTGGACAAGTTCCTGGCCGGTCCGAAGGAATACATCCCCGGCACGGCGATGTCGTTCGCCGGCGTGCCGAAGGACAGCGACCGTGCCGACCTCATTGCCTATCTGCGCAAGAATTCCGACAAGCCCTAGCCGCTGACGGATGCCGCGGGGTTACGCTGCGTAGGCTTGCCAACCGGCGATGGGAGTTTTCAAAGTCGCTCACCTTGCCGGTCGCCCACACTTAATCGGCGGGTTTCGCCGCACAAGTTCGAGAGGTGGGTGGCATCATCCCCGAAAACCGACATAATCGGCCGAAACAGTGCGCTTCGTGTTGCACCGCCAGGGCATGATCCCGAAAGTGGAAACCGGTTTTCGGACAAGATCATGCTCAATCGAAAAAATAGAACAGAGTTTGATTCAACGCAGTTGAATCGGACTCTGGAGCGCGACCAGCAATCCTGGATCGATTGCGTTCCAAGAGTGAAAACGCGCATGATCATCGCCAGCCGATTACACTTTGGCGCATCATGCGCTAGCTCGCCCCGATAACTCGCAGGGATATTCGCATTGGCCTTCACACGACGACGTCTCCTCCATGGCGGTGCCTTGATCGCAGCCGCTCCCGCGATCAAAGTCCTCACCGGCGCTTCGACAATCGAAGCGGCGCATGCGCAGGCGGGGTCGACCGGCCTCAAATGGCGGCACGGGCTTTCGCTGTATGGCGACGTGAAATACCCGGAAGGCTTCAAGCATTTCGACTATGTCAATCCGAAGGCACCCAAAGGGCGGGATGGCGCGGCAGATCGCGCTCGGCACCTTCGATAATTTCAACCTTGTCGTGTCGGGCGTGAAGGGCTCGATCGCATCGGCAGCCCTGCTGATCTATGAAATCGCTGACGTTTCAGTCGCTGGACGAGGTCGCGACGGAGTACGGCGCGCTGGCCGAGTTCGTTAGTTATCCTGATGATTTCTCGTTCGTGACCCACCGGCTGCGCGCCGAGGCGAAGTGGCATGATGGCAAGCCGGTGACGCCGGATGACGTGATTTTCTCGCTCAACGCGTTCAAGAAGCATCATCCGTTCTATGCGGCCTATTACCGCCACGTCACCAAGGTGGAGAAGACCGGCGAGCGGGACGTGACATTCACCTTCGACGCGCCGGGCAACCGCGAACTGCCGCAGATCGTCGGACAACTGACGGTGCTTCCGAAGCACTGGTGGGAAGGCACTGACGATGCCGGTAAGAAGCGTGACATTTCCGCGACCACGCTGGAGCCGCCGCTGGGAAGCGCCGCCTACAGAATCAAGAGTTTCGAGGCGGCGCGATCGGTGACGCTCGAGCGGGTCAAGGATTACTGGGGCCGCGACCTCAATTTCAACATCGGCCGCAATAACTTCGACGAGCTGCGTTACGAGTATTTCCGCGACGGCACGGTTGCGCTCGAAGCCTTCAAGGGCGATCAGGTCGACTGGCGCATCGAAAACAGCGCCAAGAACTGGGCCACCGCTTACAATTTTCCGGCGGTGAAGGACGGCCGCGTCATTTTGGAGGAATTTCCCAATCGCGGCTCGGGCGTGATGCAGGCGTTCGCTCTTAACATCCGCCGCGACAAGTTCAGGGATTCTCGCGTGCGGCGGGCGCTGAATTTCGCGTTCGATTTCGAGGAAATGAACAAGCAACTTTTCTACGGCCAGTACAAGCGTATCAATAGCTATTTCTATGGCACAGAAGCGGCATCAAGCGGCTTGCCCGAGGGCAGGGAGCTTGAAATCCTTGAAACCGTTCGCGCCGAAGTTCCGGCCGAAGTGTTCACGACGCCTTACAGCAATCCGGTCGGCGGCAATCCCGAAGCGGTTCGCAGCAACCTGCGCGAAGGCATGAAGCTCTTCAAGGAAGCGGGGTTTGAGGTGCGTGACCACAAGCTGGTGGACAGCAAGACCGGCGCGCCATTCGAACTGGAATTATTGTCGGAAGTCTCCAACTACCGAGCGGATCCTGCTGTTCTTCAAGCCGTCGCTGGAGCGCATGGGCGTTACCGTCAGCATCAGGACCGTCGATTCGACGCAATACGAGAACAGGCTGCGCAACTGGGACTTCGATGTGGTCGTCAATAACTGGCTTGAATCGCTGTCGCCCGGAAATGAGCAGCGAGAGTTCTGGGGTTCGCATGCCGCGGATATGCCGGGCTCGCGCAATGTCCTCGGCATCAAGAATCCCGCCGTCGACAAGCTGATCGAGCGGGTGATCTTCGCTAAAGACCGCGCCGACCTGGTCGCAGCCACCAAGGCGCTCGACCGCGTGCTGTTGTGGAACCATTACGTGGTGCCGCAATTCACCTATCCGTTCCATCGTACCGCCCGTTGGGACCGCTTTGGGCGGCCGGCCGAGATGCCGAAGTACGGTCTCGACGCCTTTCCGGCGCTGTGGTGGTACGATGCCGACAAGGCGGCCAAGGTCGGCAAGCGATCTTGAGGAGGATCGCGCGGATGAGGCAGCCCAGCCGCCGGCAGGTGATCACTCTCGGGATCGGGGCGGCGAGCGCGACCTGGCTACGGCCGGCTGCCGCGAACGACGCGAAGACCGAATCTCATGGCATATCTGCATTCGGTGACCTGAAATATCCCGCTGATTTCCACCACTTTGACTATGTCAATCCCGACGCGCCGAAGGGCGGGCTATTTTCGACCATTCCGTCGGTCAAGCTCTACAATCAGAGCTACCTGACCTTCAATTCGCTCAACGCGTTCATTCTGAAGGGCGAAGGCGCGGTGGGTATGGATCTGACCTTCACCGCACTGATGTCCCGCGCCGGCGACGAGCCCGATGCGCTTTATGGATTGCTTGCGAAGTCCGTGCAGATATCGGACGACAAGCTGATTTATCGTTTTACGCTGCGCCCCGAGGCACGATTTCACGACGGCAGCGGAATCACCGCGCACGATGTCGCATTCTCGCTAACGACGCTGAAAGCGAAGGGACATCCGCTGATCATACAGCAGATGCGGGATTTCGTGGCCGCGGAAGCAATCGACGACGCGACCGTGGTGGTGACGTTCGCAAAAGATTGCGCCCGCGACGTGCCGCTCTACGTTGCCAGCCTTCCGGTCTTCTCGAAGGTCTACTATGACAAGCGTCCGTTCGACGAATCCACGCTGGATATCCCGCTGGGCAGCGGTCCCTACAGGGTCGGAATATTCGAGGTGAACCGCTTCATCGAATTCGAGCGTGTCAAGGATTGGTGGGGGCGCGACTTGCCGGTGTGCCGAGGCGCCTACAATTTCGATACGGTGCGTTACGAGTTTTATCGTGATCGCGATGTGGCCTTTCAGGGCTTCACCGCGCGAAACTATCTTTTTCGTGAGGAGTCCACCGCGCGCGTGTGGGCGACACGCTACGATTTTCCGGCCATCAAGGAGGGCCGCGTCAAGCGCGAGATTCTGCCTGACGAAACGCCCTCTGGCGCGCAGGGCTGGTTCATCAACACGCGCCGCGACAAATTCAAGGATTCGCGCGTGCGCGAGGCGCTCTGCAACGCCTTCGATTTCGAGTGGACCAACAAGACCATCATGTACAGCGCCTATGCGCGAACGGTGTCGCCGTTTCAGAATTCCGACATGATGGCGAAGGGACCGCCGTCGCCACAGGAGTTGGCGCTGCTCGAGCCGTTTCGCGGCAAGGTTCCGAATGAGGTATTTAGCGAGCCCTACACGCCGCCGGTGACGGATGGATCGGGGCAGGATCGCAACAACCTGCTTGCCGCCGCGCAGTTGCTTCGCGATGCCGGTTGCGCGGTAAAGGACGGCAAGCGATTGCTGCCGAATGGCGAGGCGCTCAAGGTCGAGTTCCTGGTGGATGAACCATCGCTGCAGCCCCATCATGCGCCGTACATCAAGAATCTCGGTACGCTCGGGATTGAAGCGAGCCTGCGCGTGGTGGATCCCGTGCAATACCGTGCGCGGCTGAACGAGTTCGATTTCGATATCACGATGGAGCGCTTCAGCCTCTCGGCCACGCCCGGTGACAGCATGAGGCCGTTCTTCACCTCGCAGGCGGCCAGGACCAAGGGTTCCTACAACCTGGCGGGCATCGCCGATCCCGTCATCGATGCGCTGGTCGAGCGCATCGTCGGCGCCAATTCGCGCGAGGAGCTGACGGTTGCCTGCCGAGCTTTCGACCGGGCGTTCCGCGCCGGCCGGTATTGGATCCCGCAGTGGTATCGCACCAATCACCCGCTGGCGTACTGGGACGTCTTCGATCATTCGGCGAAGCTGCCGCGCTATCAGTTCGATCTTTCCGGCGTGGGTGAACGGATTATCTGGTGGTCGTCCTCTAGGAGGGACATGCCTCAAGAGCAGACGAAATAAACATGGCTGCCTATATCGCCCGCCGCATTCTGCTGATGATCCCCACGCTGCTGGGCATCCTGTTCGTGTCGTTCGTTGTGGTGCAGTTCGCGCCCGGCGGTCCGGTCGAGCGGGTGATCGCGCAATTGAGCGGTTCGGACACCAGCGGGATGTCGCGCATTTCCGGCTCGTCCGGCGGCGACTTCGGCGCGCGCGGCCAGGTCGGGGCGTCGTCCGACGCCGTCAGTTCGAAATATCGCGGTGCCCAGGGGCTTGATCCGGCCTTCATTAAAAGCCTTGAACAGCAGTTCGGATTCGACAAGCCGGCGCCCGAACGCTTTCTGCTGATGCTGTGGAACTTCTCCCGCTTCGATTTCGGAAAGAGCTATTTCCGCGACACCACCGTGATCGAGCTCATCAAGGAGAAGCTGCCGGTTTCGATGTCGCTCGGCATCTGGATGACGCTTTTGACCTATCTGATTTCGATCCCGCTCGGAATCCGCAAGGCGGTGAGGGACGGATCGCGCTTCGATACCTGGACTTCGGCGGTCATCATTGTCGGTTTTGCGATTCCCGGCTTTCTGTTTGCGATCCTGCTCATTATTCTGTTCGCTGGCGGATCGTTCTTCAGCATCTTCCCTTTGCGCGGATTGACGTCGGACGGCTGGAGCCAGTTTCCCTGGTACTGGAAGATTCTCGATTACTTCTGGCATCTGACGCTGCCCATCATCTCGATGGCTCTCGGCGCCTTCGCCACCATGACATTGCTGACCAAGAATTCGTTCCTCGACGAAATCCGCAAGCAGTATGTGATGACCGCGCGCGCCAAGGGCTGCAGCGAGCGGCAGGTGCTCTACAATCACGTATTCCGCAACGCCATGCTGATCGTCATCGCCGGATTTCCCGGCGCGTTCGTTCACGCTTTCTTTTCAGGTTCGCTTTTGATCGAAACCATCTTTTCGCTCGACGGCCTCGGCCTTCTCGGTTTTGAGAGCGTGCTCAATCGCGATTATCCGGTGGTGTTTGGCACGCTGTTCATCTTTTCGCTGGTTGGGCTTGTGATCAACCTGATCTCCGATCTGACCTACATGTGGATCGATCCGCGAATCGACTTCGAGGCGCGGGAGGTCTGATGGCGGTGACGTTGCCAAAGCCCGTCGAAGTGGAGGCCGTCTCGCCGCTCGGCGAAGCGGTACCGCCGGCCCGCCATCCGCTGCGCCTGTCGCCGCTCAATCGCCGCCGCTGGCAGAACTTCAAATCGAACCGGCGCGGCTACTGGTCGCTCTGGATATTCCTGATCCTGTTCTTCATCTCGTTGTTCGCGGAATTAATCGCCAACGACCGGCCATTCCTGATCCGGTTTGATGGGCACCTTTATTTCCCGGCATTCGTGACGTATCCGGAAACCGCATTTGGAGGCGACTTCGAGACCGCCGCCGATTATCGCGATCCCTATTTGCAGAAGCTGATCGCGGCCAAGGGTGGCACCATCATCTGGCCGCCGATCCGCTATTCCTACGACACCCACAACCTCGATTTGCCGACGCCGGCGCCTTCAAAACCAACCTGGCTTTTGACCGAGGCCGAATGCAAGGAGGTGGTTCAGCGAAAGAACCTCACAAGCTGCCGCGACCTCGAATACAACTGGCTCGGCACCGACGATCAGGGCCGCGACGTGGTGGCGCGGCTGATCTACGGATTCCGGATTTCGGTCCTGTTCGGGCTTTGCCTGACCATTGTCTCGTCGGTCATCGGTATCGCGGCTGGCGGGGTGCAGGGTTATTTCGGCGGCTGGGTTGATCTCGGCTTTCAGCGCTTCATCGAAGTCTGGACCGCGATCCCCTCGCTCTATCTGCTCTTAATCCTGTCGTCGATCCTGGTGCCGGGATTCTTTGTTCTGCTCGGAATCCTGCTGCTGTTCTCGTGGGTCTCGCTGGTCGGTCTTGTACGCGCCGAATTCCTGCGTGGCCGTAACTTCGAATACATCACCGCGGCGCGGGCGCTCGGCGTATCGAATGCGACCATCATGTTCCGCCATCTTCTGCCGAACGCCATGGTCGCGACCATGACGTTCCTGCCGTTCATCGTATCGTCGTCGGTCATGACTCTCACTGCATTGGATTTTCTCGGCTTCGGATTGCCGCCGGGCTCGCCTTCGCTCGGCGAAATGCTGGCGCAGGGCAAGGCTAACGTGCAGGCGCCGTGGCTCGGCTTCACAGGGTTCTTCGCGCTCGCGATCATGCTGTCGCTGCTGATCTTCATCGGCGAAGCCGTGCGTGACGCCTTCGATCCGCGCAAGACGTTCAGGTAAGGCCCCGGATGGACACCATCGATCAGCCGCTGCTCGACGTTCGCGACCTGTCCGTTGCATTTCACCATGCCGGCGGACCGTCGATTGCCGTTGATCGCATTTCATTCGAGATCAAGCGCGGCGAGTGCGTGGCATTGGTCGGCGAGTCCGGTTCTGGAAAGTCTGTCAGCGCGCTCTCGGTCCTGAAGCTGTTGCCTTATCCGGCCGCATCGCATCCCTCCGGGAACATCCGCTTTAACGGACGCGAGCTGCTCAGCCTGTCCGAGCGCGAAATCAGGAGCGTTCGCGGCAACGACATCTCGATTATCTTTCAGGAGCCGATGACCTCGCTCAATCCGCTGCACACCATCGAGGCGCAGATCGGCGAGATATTGCTGCTGCACGGTGGAATTCGCGGCGCGGCGGCGCGGAAGCGGACGCTGGAACTGCTGAGCCAGGTCGGCATTCTTGATCCGGAAACCCGCCTTGCCAGCTATCCGCATCAGTTGTCCGGCGGCCAACGTCAGCGCGTGATGATCGCGATGGCGCTCGCCAACGAACCCGACCTTCTGATCGCGGACGAGCCGACCACCGCGCTCGATGTTACGGTGCAGGCGCAGATCCTCGCCCTGTTGGCGGATATCCGCGCCCGGCTCGGTATGAGCCTTCTGTTCATCACGCACGATCTTGGCATCGTCCGCCGTATCGCCGATCGCGTCTGCGTCATGAACGGCGGCAAGATCGTCGAGAAGGGATCGGTCGAGCAGGTTTTTGAGTCGCCGCGGCATCCCTACACGCGCGAACTGCTGGCTGCGGAGCCGAAGCCCGACCCGGCGCCGCCGCGGCCGGAATCGCCCGTTGTGATCGCGGCCGACGACCTCAAGGTCTGGTTTCCAGTCCGGCGCGGTCTGTTACGTAGAACAGTCGGCCACATCAAGGCAGTGGACGGTGTGACGCTGAAGGTGCGCAAGGGCGAAACGCTCGGCGTCGTTGGCGAATCCGGGTCCGGTAAGACTACGCTCGGGATGGCGCTGTTGCGGTTGATCTCGTCGGACGGCCCGATCGTGTTCCTTGGAAAAAATATCCAGGGTTTGCGCTTCAAGGAGATGCGGCCGTTCCGTCGCGATATGCAGATCGTTTTTCAGGATCCGTTCGGAGCGTTAAGTCCGCGGATGTCGGTCGGCGATATCGTGGCCGAGGGCTTGAGCGTGCATCAGCGTTCACTGACGGACGCCGAGCGCGAGACACGGGTGGTCAAGGCTCTGAAAGATGTCGGGCTCGATCCGGCGACGCGCTTCCGCTATCCGCACGAATTTTCCGGCGGCCAGCGCCAGCGTATCAGTATCGCGCGCGCCGTGGTGCTGGAGCCGAATTTCGTCGTGCTGGACGAACCGACCAGCGCACTCGACATGCTGTTTCAAGCACAGATGGTCGATCTCTTGCGTGAGCTTCAGCGCAAGCGCGACCTGACCTACATGTTCATCTCCCACGATCTGCGCGTGGTCGCTTCCCTTGCCAGTCATCTCATCGTGATGCGGCACGGCAAGGTAGTCGAGGAAGGGCCGGCGTCGGAGCTGTTCAAGAGTCCGAAATCAGATTACACGCGCGCGCTGTTCGCCGCCGCCTTCCGGCTGGAGACTGCGTCGGGGAAATCGAACGCAGACTAGAGCCTTTCCGCTTCTGATGGAATCAGAAGCGCGGCTTTGGATCCACTTCGCTCAAAAACGCTATAGTCAATCAAGCCGCTTGATGCAGGTGACGGTGCTGCCTCCCGCCTGGATGCGGGCGAGCGCCACGTCGATTGTCTCGATCGCCGTTGCCATGTGATAGGCGTTGGCGTGGACGAGCGTGGTTGCGTCGCGGATGATGGCGACGTGTCCTTTCCAGAACATCAGATCACCGCGCCGCAGCTCTTGCGATTCCGCCGAAGACAACGTGCGACCCATGGCTTGCTCCTGCATATCGCTGTCGCGCGGACATGCGATGCCGGATGCGTTGAGCGCGACCTGCACGAGGCCAGAGCAGTCGATGCCGAGGCTGGTCTTGCCACCCCACAGATACGGCGTTCCGACGAACATTTCGGCGACCGCGACGAAATCCGCCACAATATGATCGAGCGGCGCGATATGGATGGCGGGTATGTAGAGATGACCATTGGCAACGGCAAAATCGCCGTCATGACGCTGGACGGTTAGTCTGGCGCCGATCGATAGCGTCTCAACCGGCGGCAGTTTGATCGACGGTCCGGGAAACGCAAACGTCCGCAAGGCAACGACCTTGTGCGTTGGTGCTGCGCCGGGCCTTGCAAGCGCGCGGTCCGGGAGCCAGCCGACATAGCCGTCGCCGTTCAACTGGCCCCAGGCCCAGCCTTCGGCACTGTGGTCGTAGATCGTGACGCGTTCACCGCGCAGCGCCTGGGTCTCGAGCATTGCATCCGGCGCAGGCTCGCGTTGCAGAGGCGCCACCGCTTCGACGACTTCGTGTTCCTCGCCGTCGGTGAAGCGCGCCGCATTGATCTTGCCCTCGAGATAGCGGGCGGCGACCTCCGGCCGGGCCGGTGTGAGACGCGGATCATCCATAGCGTTCGCTCAGCAGTCTGTAGATCGCGCGCGCGGCCTGGCATTCGCCGCCTTCCGGACGCGCCGGTTTGGCCGACGGCGTCCAGCCGTAGATGTCGACGTGAAGCCAGCTCGTCGCCGCCTCGACAAAGCGTTGCAGGAACAGCGCGCATACGATCGATCCGGCAAAGCCGCCCGACGGCGCATTATTGATGTCGGCGACCTTGGAATCGAGCCAAGCACCGTAGGCCGGCCACAGCGGCATCCGCCACAGCGGATCGTTCTCGGTCTGCGCGCAGCGCGCGATGTCGAGCGCCAATGCGTCGTCGTTTGTATAGAACGGCGGCACGTCCGGCCCCAGCGCCACGCGGGCCGCGCCGGTGAGCGTTCCGAGATCGATCAGCAGCTCAGGTGCCTCTTCGTCGGCCAGCGCCAGCGCGTCGGCAAGGACCAGTCGGCCTTCGGCATCGGTGTTGCCGATTTCCACCGTCGGTCCCTTACGCGACGGAAAGATGTCGAGCGGCCGGAATGCGTTCCCGGCCACGGCGTTCTCAACGGCCGGGATCAGCACGCGCAACCTGACTTTCAGCTTCGCATCCATAACCATCAGCGCCAAAGCGAGCACATTGGCGGCGCCGCCCATGTCCTTCTTCATGATCTGCATGCCGCTGGCGGGTTTGAGATCGACGCCACCGGTATCGAAGCAGACGCCCTTGCCGACCAGCGTGACCTTCGGGTGCATGGGATCGCCCCAGGCAATATCGATCAGGCGCGGCGCGCGCGGCGAGGCCATGCCGACCGCATGGATCAGCGGAAAATTCCGCTGCCTTAGATCGTCGCCGACGATGCAACTGAATTCCCCGCCGAAACGCTGGGCGAGATGATGAGCCGCTGCCGCAAGTTCTTCGGGTCCCATGTCGTTGGCGGGCGTATTGATCAGGTCGCGGGCAAGTGATGCCGCTTCCCCCATCCGCGAGATGGCCGCGATGTCGACGCCATCGGGCGGCACCAGACGCGCTTTGGGTGCGTCGGCCTTGCGATAGCGGTCGAAGCGATAGCTGCCGAGCGCGAAGGCCAGTGTTGCGAGATGGATATCGCGCGGCGCATTGGCAAAGCGGTAGGTGCCGGGCGGCAACAGACCCGGTAGCTTGCCCGCGAGAAAGGGATCGAGCGTTTGGTCTGATTCCTCGCCAAGACCGAAGAGAATGTGTGAGATGTCGCCGTTCGCCGCGGGTAGCGCGAGGTACTGTCCCGACTTGGCCAGAAAGCCGCTCGCCTCGGCAAAACGGCGAGCAGGACCGTCGGGCGTTGCGTCAGCCGCTTGCCAAGCTGCCTTCGACACAAAAATGATCGGAATAGCCGCCTCGGCTGACGAGGTCGCAAACGCGGGATGCATGGTGGGTGATCTCATTCCGTTAGAAGAGGGAGAGTTAAACCGGAAGCGACGCTGGTGCCAGTCGGAGTAGTTAACCAGACGTTAGGGTTAACAGTCTATTGCTGAAGTGGCCCAACTTTCGATCAGCCGCAATTGCGAGTGAAAGTGCCATGCGTCAGCAGTCGTGTCTTGCTAGGCTTCTCGCATCCGCCACCGTAACGGCAATGCTGGCGTCCGGTCTTGCCGGCTGTCAGACCGCGGGCATGCGTGATGTCACCGGCTCGCTAGGCACGAAATCCGCGACAAATTCCGAAACCGATCCTCATCAAGCGGCCGAACTCTATGGCGAGAAGTTTCGCGCCAACCCCAAGGATGTCGACGCGGCCCTGAAATATGGAGCGGCATTGCGCGCCATCGGGCAGCGCGCTCAGGCGGCCGCGGTGTTGGAACGCGCCGCGATTCTCAATCCTGGAAACAAGTTGGTGCTTGCCAGCTGGGGTCGGGCATTGGCTGACAACGGGCAGTCGCAGCAAGCCTTCGATGTTCTCGGCCGGGCGCACACGCCGGCGAATCCGGACTGGCGGATTCTTTCCGTCCAGGGGACTACGCTCGACAAGCTCGGTCGTCACGAGGATGCGCGCCGCTATTACGCGAGCGCGCTCAGAATCGTGCCCGACGAGCCCTCGGTGCTGTCCAATCTCGGAATGTCCTATGTCCTGACCAAGGAGCTGCCGAAAGCAGAGGAGACCTTGCGTCGTGCTTACGCCGGCGCTCCGGTCGATGGCCGGATCCGGCAGAACCTGGCGCTGGTCGTCGGATTGCAGGGCCGGTTCGACGAAGCCGAGGGTATCGTGAAGGCCGATCTGCCCGTCGATGAAGCAGCGGCGAACGTGGCCTATCTGAAGCAGATGCTCGGGCGCGGCGCCAACGCGCGGGTCAGTGCGGCTGATGCTGTCAGGCAAGACTCCCGCAGATCACGGGCGGAAAGCTATCTACGGTCGGACGGGCCGGTCTCTTGAACCGCCGTTTTGCAAAGCCTCAGTGCATTTGCGCTGCGATCTTGATTCCGCTCGGTCCGAGAATGACCACGAACAGAACGGGCAGGAAGAACACGATCATCGGGACCGTCAGCTTGGGCGGCAGAGCGGCGGCCTTCTTCTCGGCCTCGTTCATGCGCATATCACGATTTTCCTGCGCCATTACGCGAAGGCTTTGCGCGAGCGGGGTGCCGTATCGTTCTGACTGCTGGAGTGCGAGACACACCGATTTAACTCCTTCGACACCGGTGCGGTTCGCCAGATTTTCGTAGGCGATCTTGCGATCCTGAAGGTACGACAGTTCTGCTGTGGTCAGAGTAAATTCTTCCGCCAGCGCGACCGACTGGTTGCCGATCTCCGTGCTGACCTTGCGGAACGCGACTTCGATGGACATGCCGGATTCAATGCAGATCAGCAGCAGATCGAGCGAGTCCGGGAAAGCTCGCTTGATCGAGAGCTGGCGCTTGGTAATGGCGTTTTTCAGAAACAACATTGGCGCCTGCAAGCCCAAAAACGCGGCGCCGATGCAGATGCCGATCTTGATAGGGGTGGATTGCTGCGTGTGCGATATCAGAAAAACGTAGGTGATCGCTCCGATCAGCATCACGATCGGGGTGACCATGCGGAAGAATAGAAAGGTGACGTAAGGAGCCTGACCGCGATATCCCGCCATGACGAGTTTTTCGCGTGCGGCCTCCTGAGCCACCCACTTCCCAAGATTGAGATCGTCCACGATCTTTGAGACGAACTGCTTCGGTGCTTGACGAAGAGAGACCTTTTCGGATTTCGCGAGCCGCTCGCGCTCCCGCTGCCGAATGCGCTCGCGCTCGCTGGCGACGGCCTTCATCCGCTTGGTAAAGCCATCCGTCGCAAGAAAAGGCGTGACCAGCGTGTAGACGGTCGCGCTGGCGGCGATGGCGGCGAGGACCATCGTCATGAACCGCGGGTCGTGGAATTTCTCGATCAGGAACTCGAGCATGTTGCACCGTCAGAAATCGAAATTGATCATTTTCTTCATCACGTAGATGCCGGCCGACATCCACAGCACGGAGCCGGCCAGCATCAGCCGCCCGGTGGGATGGGTCCACAGCATCGCGATGTAGTCAGGCGTGGATAGATAGACCAGCAGCATGACGATCGGGGGCAGCGAGCCGATGATCGCGGCGGACGCCTTGGCCTCCATCGACATGGCCTGGATTTTCTCGGCCATCTTCTTGCGGTCGCGCAGCACCTTGGACAGGTTGCCGAGTGCTTCCGACAGATTGCCGCCCGATTTCTGCTGGATCGAGATCACGATCCCGAAAAAGTTCGCTTCCGGAACCGGCATGCGTTCGAACAATCGCGAACAGGCCTCGCCGAGTGGCATGCCGATCGCCTGTGTTTCGATAATGGCCCGGAACTCGCTTTTTAACGGCTCCGGCGAATCGGTCGCGACGACTTTGAGCGATTCGAACAGCGGCAAGCCGGCCTTGATGCCGCGGACGATCACGTCCACCGCATCGGGAAGAGCCCGCAGGAACTCAGTCTCCCGACGTTTCTTGAGAAATCCGAGGAGCCAGCGCGGCACACCGAAGCCCGCCGCGAATGCCAGGCCGACCGCCGCGATCGGTCCGGCTCCCCAAATCATTGGAACGGCGAAACAGATCAGGGCGAGAATGCCGGAAACGATCAGAAACTTCTCCTTCGACCATGACAGGCCCGCCTGTGTGATGCGATGGTTGAGGGTGACTTTTCTGTCGCGTTTCTGGCGTTGCTCGATTTCCCGTAGCGATCCCTCGATCTGCTCGCGGCGCGAGCGCTGGGTTCTATCGACTTGTCGGATATCCGGATTGGTTCGCGCGAACGCGGCTCGGCGCTTCTCCGCCTTCACCTCGCCCGACAGCGTCGGATACACGAAAACCCATGCGACGCCGCCCACTGCGGTTGCAGCCATGAATGCCAAGGCCAGTATTTGCAAGCTCATGAGCGCGCGTCCTCAGATCTCGACCTTGACTTCCGACGCATCGAGCGCGGCTGCGAGCCGCTTCTCCTCGTTATAGTACCGCGCGCGTTCCCAAAATCGCGGCCGGCCGATTCCCGTCGAACGGTGCCGGCCGATCACGTTGCCGTTGGTATCCTCGCCAAGCAGGTCGTAGACGAAGATATCCTGGGTGATGATGGTTTCGCCCTCCATCCCCATCAACTCGGTAATGTGAGTGATGCGCCGCGAGCCGTCGCGCAGCCGTGCGGCCTGGATGATGATATCGATCGAGGCGCAGATCATCTCGCGGATTGTACGCGAAGGCAGCGCAAAGCCGCCCATTGTGATCATCGACTCGCAGCGAGATAGCGCTTCGCGCGGATTGTTCGCGTGCAGCGTGCCCATCGAGCCGTCATGGCCTGTGTTCATTGCCTGTAGCAGGTCAAACGCTTCCGGTCCGCGAACCTCGCCGACGATGATGCGTTCGGGGCGCATGCGCAGGCAGTTGCGGACCAGGTCGCGCATCATGACCTGACCCTCGCCCTCGATGTTCGGCGGACGGGTTTCGAGCCGAACGACGTGCGGTTGCTGCAACTGAAGCTCGGCCGCGTCCTCGCAGGTGATGATGCGTTCGTCGTGGTCGATATAGTTGGTGAGGCAGTTTAGCAGCGTGGTCTTGCCGGAGCCGGTGCCGCCCGAGATCAGCACATTGGCACGGCACCGACCGATGATTTGAAGGATCGTGCTGCCTTCCTGGGTGATGGCGCCGAACTTCACCAAATGGTCGAGGGTCAGCTTGTCCTTCTTGAACTTGCGGATCGTCAGCGCGGGTCCGTCAATCGCGAGTGGCGGGACGATGGCGTTGACGCGGGATCCGTCGGCAAGACGCGCATCGCATATCGGCGAGGATTCGTCGACCCGCCGGCCAACCTGGCTGACGATGCGCTGACAGATGTTCAATAGTTGTTGGTTGTCGCGAAACCGGATTCCGGTTCGTTGGATTTTTCCTGCGACTTCGATGAAGACCGTGCCGGCGCCATTGACCATGATGTCTGCGATATCGTCGCGGGACAGGAGCGGCTCGAGCGGGCCATAACCGAGAACGTCGTTGCAGATGTCGTCAAGCAGTTCTTCCTGCTCGGCAATAGACAACACGATATTCTTGATCGCGATGATCTCGTTGACGATGTCGCGAATTTCCTCGCGCGCGGATTCGCCGTCGAGCTTGGCGAGCTGAGCGAGATCGATGGCCTCGATCAGCGCGCCGAAAATGGTGGCCTTGACCTGGTAATAGGTGTCTGACCGGCGGGTATCGATGGTCGGCGTTTGGGTCGCCGGGCGTGTTGGCGCGAGCTGCGGTGAGGAGACTTTGGGCGGAGCGATTTCCGTGAACGTTTGCGCAAGCGGGGCGGGCGGTGTGATCTCCGTCAGGCCCGCCAGCTTCCGGGCGTTATCCTCTGGTCCGCTACGCTTGCCAAACACGACGGTACTCCACGCAATGACTTATTTTGCCCGCAACTTCTCGATGAATGGCGGCAGGAACGATTTTCTCGGCTTTTTCGCTTCGCCGCGGCCGGTCAGGCGTTGGGCGATCTGCAGGAACATTTCGGTAGTGCGATGGCTCGGTGCGATTTCCGCGATCATCTGGCCGTTGTTCGCGGCCGACCCGAACATCTGTGGGTCGAACGGGATGCTGACGATCGGCTGGCTTTCAATGGCCTTGGCGAATTCACTGGCGTTGATTTCCGGCCGCTTTGGAACCCCGACCTGGTTGAGGCAATACAGCGGAGGTCGATCGTTCGGCCGCGCGGCCTTCAGCAGGTCGAACAGGTTTTTTGTGTTGCGAAGGCTGGCGAGATCGGGTGTCGCGACGATGAGGATATCGTCTGCTCCGATCAGGGCTCGCTTGGTCCAGCCCGACCATTGATGCGGAATATCGAGCACGATGCAGGGCATCGTCGCCCGCAGCGTATCAAGGGTCGAATCGAATGCTTCCGTCCCGAAGTCATAGACGCGGTCCAGCGTCGCCGGCGCGGCGAGCAGACTCAGATGATCGGTGCATTTCGACAACAGGCGATCGACGAAAGCGGTGTCGATACGGTCCGGCGAAAAGACGGCATCGGCGATTCCTTGAGATGGATCCTGATTAAAGTCCAGCCCAGCGGTACCGAAAGCGAGGTCGAGGTCAGCAACAACGGAATCGAGCGCCAGATCGCGTGCAATAGCCCAGGCGACATTATGGGCGATCGCCGAGGCGCCGACGCCGCCCTTGGCGCCGGCAATTGCGATGACCCGGCCGACCGCTTTCGCTTCCGGGGCTGAAAACAAGCCGCAAACGGAGCGTACGATGTCGATGGGAGCGGCGGGCGCGATAACATAATCGCTGACGCCGCGCTTGACCAACTCGCGATACAGCGTCACGTCGTTGACGCGGCCGATCACGATAACGCGCGTGCCTGCGTCGCACACGGTCGCAAGGTGGTCGAGTGCTGCCAGAATGTCGCCGCGCTCTTCGGTCTCGAGAATGATGACGTTCGGTGTCGGCGCCGACCGATAGGCTTCCACCGCAGCGGCCATGCCGCCCATCTGGATCTTGAGGTGAGCCTTGGCCAGCCGGCGATCCTCGCCGGCGGCTTGAACGGCCGTGGCTGTTTCCATCGTCTCGCAAAAGACCTGCACCGATACACGCGGCGCCGGTGCAATATGATCCTCCGCGCCCGGCGGAGGGGATGCGGTCGAGTTCTGCGTCCTGGCGAGCGTAACTGATCATTTGGCTGTGTCGCTGAGTTTGGCTCTTTCGGCTTCGGGATAGTCCGTCGCGGTGGTCATGCCCTTGCGATACTTTTCAAAACCTTCCGTGCGGCGAGCCGTGTAGGGCGGGGTTTCGGGCCGCGGCTGGACGAGGTCCGATGGATTGTCGATCATCGATGCAAGGTTGCGCTGAGTGGCGCACCCCAAATTCCAGTAAGGCTTGTTGTCGAGATAGCCCCTGTTCTTGATCGAAGGGCCGAGATCGTCAGGCCAGACACCGCACGGGCCTGCCACGGCGCCGATTCGCGGGTAAGTCAGGCGAATGGTTGCGAACAGGCGCGGATCGGCGGGGTGGTATTGCCGGACGATGATCCCGCGCGGCGGCACCCCGGCTGCGTTCAATAGCGAACGCACCTCCTTGAATGAATCTGCCGCCGCCCGGGCATTGCTGGTGCCCACTGGTACCTCAGCGATAATGGCGCCGGTCCCCTCGCGGAGCCAGACGCTCGCAAGCCCGATGACATCTGCGCGCTGCGGAGCCGTCAGGCCGCCTCGTGTGTTGCCGACGAAGATATTGACGGTTTGGTCGGTTTCCTGGATCGCGATAGGATGCCGCAAGCGATAATCGTCCGGAATGCTCGCGGTGGTGTCCACCCGACCCGTATGAGTGCAGGCGCCCAGCGCGGCGGTGAGGCCGGCGACGAGGACGGCCATGCGAAGGTTGCGGCGTTCGGCGGAATCTGCGGATGTCATCGTTTTCGTTCCTTGCCCGCCTCAGTCGGTGATGAAGCCGTAGGTGCCGCGATAGGGACGCGCGGGTTCGGCACGACCTGGAGCGCCGTAGATGCGGTTGATGCTTCCCAGGAGGTCGGACTGCGGGTCGGATGCGTCGGCGAAACCGTCATCGGGCCGCGACAGATCCTTTTGTGCGACGGCGCGCACCACATAGGGAGTTACGAGGACCACCAGTTCGGTCTGTCCGTTGACATAGTCGCGGCTGCGGAACAGCGATCCGAGGACCGGCAACTGGGTGAGACCGGGCAAGCCGTTGATGGCCTGCTTGGTCTGTTGCTGGATCAGACCGGCCATGGCCATCGAGCCGCCGGACGGAATCTCCAGTGTCGTTTCCGCGCGCCGGGTCCTTATTGAGGGCACCGTGAGTGAGTTGCCGATCGTCTGGGTTATCGTCATCGAGTTCTCGCTCGACAGTTCCGAAACCTCGGTCATCACCCGCAGGCTGATCCGGCCTTCGGTCAGTACCACCGGCGTGAAATTCAGCGAGATGCCGAACTTCTTGAATCTGATCTGCGTCAAACAGACCCGGGTTGCTGGATCGCATGAATAGCCCGCTGGAATGGGAAATTCGCCTCCCGACACGAACGTCGCCGACTCACCGGATATCGCGGTGAGGTTCGGCTCGGCGAGCGTCCGGATCACACCTGCGCTTTCCATGGCGCGAAGCGTAGCCTGTACGCTCGGGACCACCCCCGGATAGCCGGCCTGCCCAGGCAGGAGATTTGTCAGGCCGGAGGATCCGCTAAGACCATTTCCAGTTACAAGCGGCCTACCGAGAGCGGTGAACGGATTCGAATTGCTGAAGTTCACGACCGCGGTGCCGTAGTTCATGTTGGCGGTGAGGTCGATGCCCATCTGCTTGATGATGGTGCGAGCGACTTCGGCGACCGTGACCTTGAGCATGACCTGGTCGCGACCCCGTACGGCGATATTGTTGACGACTTTTTGTGCGCCGTCGGCAAGGCGTGCGGCGAGATCGCCAGCCTGTTGCGCCTCGATCGGGCTCGATACCCATCCTGAAAGCATGACTCCGTCGCCCAAACCATCGACCTTGATAGCGGAATTCGGCAAGAGTTGCTTGAGCGCTGTGCGCAAGCCGTTTAGGTCGCGCGTGACCGCGATATCGTAAGCCGAGATCTGCTGGCCGCTGCTGTCAAAGAATATGATGTTGGTTTGGCCGACTGCCGCGCCGATGATGTAGGCGCGTTGCGCTGACCTCACCATGGCATTTGCGATCTTCGGGTCGGCGACCAGAACGTCCTTCACATCGCGGGGCAAATCCACGACCACCGACTTACCGATACCGAGCGAGAGAGATTGCGCGGACATCTTTGCGCCGGCCGTTGCGGCGGACACGCGGTAATCGCTCGCGAACACCGGCGTCAGCGCCGGGTTCAGCGTGAAAGCGCCAATTGCCGCGAAGGCGAATGACCGTGACACAAAGGCCCGTACTGATGTTGGTTTTGTCGTCCATTCCATGACGGGCGTCCTCATTACCTCTGCACGGTGGTTTGAGACGGAACGCCGTAACGGACGACATTGATGCTGTCGCGCCTCCGATCATCGGTGTCGCTTTCCGGAACATTGGCGTCGGCGAGGCTGCGCAGCGCGAGCGACAGCGTTCCCATCTGGCGCGACCGCGCCAGCGTCTCCGCCTGCTCCGGTTTCAATTCGAGCGTTGCGGTCCTGCCGACCACGACCTTTTGCCCGTTCTTCTCCTCGATGGTCTGATCGACCGCGAGAACGCGCACGTTGCTGAGAATGGTCTCCGAGTTGACGGAATCCCCGCTCGGATGATCGGCGTCTTTCTCCCGCCTCGAGAGGATCACGTCGACGCGGTCATTGGGAAGAATGAAGCCGCCAGCTCCTGTCTCCGGCGAAATTTCGGTCGAAATCGCGCGCATCCCCGTTGGCAGGATCGCCGCCATAAACCCGGATCCCTTTGCGCTTACGAGCTTGGGTTCGCGAATGGGCTCTCCGGCGATGAAGGGCGAGCGGGCGATCGACCCCTCGAGTTGCGTGGTGGCGTCCGGGCGTCGGTCGCGGCGAATGAAGCTGCTGCTGGCGCTATCCGCTGGCCAGGTCTGCCATGCCACGTCGCTTGCGGTGACCGCCTGGCCGAGCGGGATGTCGGACTTCGCAACCAGGACATCGACGGTCGGGAGTTGTACCGTCTGAGCGGGTTCGGGTTTCTTGTCGGATCCGCTCGCGAGGTAGGCGGCGAGGCCGCCAGCGCCGACTGCGATAGTCAGAACGACAATGCGTGCGGTATTCATGCGCTTGATTTTCCACGTTACAGCGCCGCGCTTGCGTCGCCGTCACGGGAGTTGAACATTTATTCGTCAAAGCATGGTTAATGAGGCGTATCTAAATCGCGTTAATGAGATGTTGCTTGTGCGCGATCACTGGAAACCAAAGCGCGTCAGATCGACCGCACGTATCCAGTCGGTTTCCGGATAAATCAGCAGAGCGGCAAACGCGAGCGCGATGCCATAGGGAATTCCTGTATTCTTGCCGTGCAGTCGGAGTAGCCAGTCTTGATTGTAAAGCGATGCCGGCAATGGCCATTGCCGGAACTGGAGCAGCAATAGCGTCAGAACTCCGCCGAGCAGGGAAGCATAGACGAGATATTCCAGCGTATGCCCGAAGCCGAACCAGAGGGCGGCCGCGGCGGCCACCTTGGCGTCGCCGCCGCCGATCCAACCCATCACAAAACAGGAGAAGGCCACAACGAGAACCGCCAGCCCCGCTCCCGCATAGGATAGCATCTCGTGAAGTCCCATGCCGCTCAGGAGAGCCATCACGAGAAAGCCGGCCACCAAAAGCAGCGAGACTCGATTCGAGATCGTCATGGTAAGCAGATCGCTCGCGGCCGCGAACGCCATCAAGGCGGGGAATAACAGCAATCGTGCGACATCGAGTGCCATGGAGATACCAGTCCCGATTTCCTCTACGGCGTAATCCGTTATGGAGTCCGACCGTAGCCGTCCGATGTGAACATTCTGGAAATGAGAAAGGTCATGGCCATACAGCGATAATTCTGGCTGCGATGGCAATGACGGCGATGGTGAGTGCCACGCAAATGGTTTGGATCGCCCGTTTCGTTGGCTCATCATAGGACGGAGAATGCGTCTTGGGCACGGAAGGTCTCGACATGATCGTGGCTGCGCGAAAAAGAAGGGAAGTAGGAACAGAAAAGGTCCCGGCATGCCGGGACCTTTTCGATCGCAAAAGCGGAAGGCTTTCGCTTACTTCATATCGGTGGTGACCTTCTCGAACGTGGTGTTCAGCTGGGTTCCGAGCGCGTTGACGGCGGTGATGATCACGACGGCAATGCCGGCGGCGATCAGGCCATATTCGATGGCGGTCGCGCCGGACTCATCCTTCAGAAAACGCGAAAAAAGGCTCTTCATAACTGGCTCCATGTGCTCACGTGGCTGTCGAACTACACCTGGTCCTAACGGCGTTCTCAGCACCGTGACCATGTCGTCACCGTAAGCGGGGAGAATTGCAGCGCAGTTAATTCGATTGAAGAAACACGGCCATAAAGGGCTATGTGTGCCTCAGAGTGAATTTATATTTAAGGGAGGTTTATAAAAATGCGTTCTACTTAGAAGTCGCGCTGGAGCATGTTCGCGGCGGCGGCTTCTGCAGATCGCCCTCCGTCCGAAAGCGAGGCGCCGGCTTCCCCTGGTACGCGTTTGCAGTTCATTCATCAATTAACGGCAAATTTCACGTCGTGGCCGGCAGTGTTGGCATTGTCCTTTTCGGCCCCTGTGCGTTCCGGAGTAGAGTATGTGGTTTAAGTCCCTGCGCGGCCCTTCGCCTGCTTCGGTCATCGGCATGTCGCTCGCAGCGGCGATCTTGCTTGGTCCGGTGGCGGCTCCCGCCGAAGTGACCAGTGAGCCGATTTCGGTCAATGTCGACCAGGCGAAGCTGGTCAGGCTGCCCGGGCATATCGCGACGATTGTGGTCGGTAACCCGCTAATTGCCGACGTTACCCTGCAGCCTGGCGGCCTCGTTGTCGTGACCGGTAAGGGTTATGGCGCAACCAACGTGATTGCGATGGACCGCGCTGGAAGCATTCTCGTCGATCGCATCATTCAGGTCGAAGGGCCGAGCGATCAGGTGGTGACGGTCTATCGGGGCCTGGAGCGTGAATCGTATAGCTGCATGCCGATTTGCCAGAAGCGGGTCACCCTCGGGGACAGCACCGCTTACTTCAAGGCGACAATGGACCAGGCCAGCAATCTGAGTTCGCAGGCCGGCGGCACCTCCACAAAATAAGAACGCCGCTTGATGACTGGCTTCCAGCTCTGCTGGCAGCAGCACTGCTTCACCGATCCTGAATCGGTTAATATCTGGTATACGGCGAGGGGCATTCTGCTCCTATCTGGCGAAACACTTCAACAATCAGTTTCGGCTAGTCCTTGACGGTAGATAAATCCCGTCGTGTGCAAGGATTTCACGATGTCGCCGTTTCTCCGCTTCAGGTCCACAGCCGTAAGCGCGGCTCGTTTTCGCGGCAATCAGCGCGGGTCCGCGGCGGTGGAATTTGCTCTCGTCGCACCGCTGTTCTTCGCGCTCCTGTTCGCGATTATCGAGACAGGATTGGTGTTTTTTGCGAGCCAGAGCCTTGAGACCGCCTTGCAGGACTCCGCGCGCGCGATCATGACCGGTCAGGCGCAGATCAGCAATCTCACAAAACAGAGCTTCAAGGCCAACATCGTCTGCAAGTACGCCGGTAGTCTGTTTGACTGTGAGAACGGAATCTTTGTCGATGTCCAGAGCTATCCCTCCGGTTTCGGGAGCGTGACGATCTCCGATCCGATCTCGGGAGGAAACTTCGTCGATAACACCCAATACAATCCGGGCGGCCCGGGGGATATCGTCGTTGTGAGGCTGTTCTATCAGTGGCCGCTGTATGTCACCGGACTGGGCTACAATCTCGCCAACCTGAGCGGCAGCAAACGGCTGCTGTCGGCGACGGCCGCCTTCAAGAACGAGCCCTATCCGGCCCCGACACCATCATCCTGATGATCGGTATGCGGGAAACGGCAGTGTATGCGAATTGAGAATGTGAAGCCGATGTCTAGAGTGTTTTCGAGCGAAGTGGATACCGGTTCGCGTGAAGACAACGCGTCAAAACAAGAATCTGGGGCCTCGTTCCGATTCTATCGGTACGGAAATGGCTCGAGCATCCGGTCTTGCCTCAGACGTACGGCCGCAGCGCTGCGGCGGGATTCGCGCGGCATGGCAGCGACCGAGTTTGCGATGATCGTGCCGATGATGCTGGTGATGCTGTTCGGGACCATCGAGGTGTCATCAGGTGTGGCTGTCAATCGCAAGGTCACGCTGGTCGCGCGGACTCTGTCCGATCTCACCTCGCAGTCCAGGGGGTTAACGATGCCGATGTGACGAATTTTTTGGCTGCCAGCTATGGCATCATGTGGCCCTATAACTCGGCACCCGTTCAGGCCACGATTTCAGAGTTGTATATCGATCCTGCGACCTCGGTGGCGCGGGTGCAATGGAGCCAGGGTAAAGCACCGCGAGGCACAGGGTCGACAGTCGGCATACCCCCGGGGCTCATCGGGCGGGATTCGTCTGGCAACGTGCTCCCCAATCAGTACCTGATCTTCAGCGAGGTCAGCTATCTTTATGAGCCGGTCCTCGGCTACGTGATGTCGAAGGCGGGCATCAGGCTAAGCGACACCACTTATACCCGCCCGCGTAAGTTCAGCTGCGTCACCTATCCCACGCCGGCCTCTGGCATGTATCCTCCTTGCCCGACCAGTTGAAGTTACGCGAACACTCCAAGGTATCCTCACAAACCAAAAAAAGGCCGCGCTGAGGGCGCGGCCTTTTTTCTGATGTGATCTTTTGGTTATCAACAGGAGCAGGTCGCTGCCTAACCAGCCGCGCGGAGATTGTCGGCTGAAGATTTTCCAGAACGGCGATCAGCGACGATTTCGTAGCTGATCTTCTGTCCTTCACGCAGCGTTCCGAGTCCGGCACGCTCAACTGCGCTGATGTGAACGAACACGTCGTTGCCGCCATCGTCAGGTTGAATGAAGCCGTAGCCCTTGGTTGCGTTAAACCACTTCACGGTTCCCATGCTCACGGGTAGTCCCTTTATCAAGTACGTATGTCGAAGCCCGCTTTTGGCGGGCTGGTGAGATTGGATTTTTGGAAGGGTCGTCAGCGTCTAAACCGGCTATACCGGTGGTAGCTAATGTCGTCCGGCCGAAAATCGCTAACCGTATATTATTCGAAGGTAAGCTCCGAAACAATCCTGACGTGCAGGATTTTTTAAAGATGCGTTGCCGGGCCTTTGGCCCCCTTATCGGCGAGCGGTCTTCCCCCACGCGGAGAAGGGGTTATCTGCGGCGAAACTGGCCACCGCGCGGTGGTCCGCTGCGCGGCGGACCGCCGGGGCGCTCGTCCTTGTGCCGGAAGATCAGACGTCCCTTCTCCAGATCGTAGGGGGACATCTCGATGGTGACGCGGTCGCCGGCCAGCGTCTTGATCCGATTTTTTTTCATCTTGCCGGCGGTATAGGCAACGATTTCGTGTCCGGCATCGAGCTGCACCCGATAGCGGGCGTCGGGCAGAATTTCGGTAACCAGTCCTTCGAACTGGATCAGTTCTTCTTTCGCCATGAGTTTCTCCGGATCGAGTGGCGGTTCACTAGATCACGATGATGGTGGATCGAAGCGATCCAAAACCATGACCGTGATCGATTCCGATATTCTGACAAGCGGGAAGGGTCGGAAAACCGCTACTTGCTCGCCCGCTCTGGTCTTGCGATTCTAGCATTTGCATCCGTCGGGCAGGAGTCCTGCACAGCAGTCCTGCAAATGATCTCTTGATCGGCATTCTCTTATCGACTTGCCGCGAGTGGATAGCAAACGTCACATTCACCCGCTAGCGCTGAGGCGGCTGGTTGGATTTAAGGCGCGCCGGCCGGCTTTTGCGATGCAGGAACGCAACCCCCTGTATCCCGTCGGCCTTACTCCCCTGTGATGAACGGGAGGGCTCTTGCCGGGCGGTTTCCGATCGGCGGTTCGTTTGCGGCGTCCCCTTGCCGCTGCGTCGGCGCGAACCCTTCCCCGAGGGGGCCTCGCCCACTCTGGCCGCATGACCATGGGGGGTGGGGCGTCCACTGCGATGCTGCGGGTGAGCCGACGCAGTCTCGCGCTGCCCCGGTGTCCGGCGGTCTTCTCTTGGGAGCACCACGCGGATCAGCTTCTCGATATCGCGGAGATAGGCCATTTCTTCTGCTCCGGCGACCAGTGAGATCGCCGCGCCTTCAGTGCCTGCTCGCGCGGTGCGGCCAATGCGATGGACGTAAGTCTCCGGGACATTCGGGAGGTCGAAATTGACGACGTGGCTGATCCCGTCAACGTCGATGCCCCGCGCCGCGATGTCGGTCGCAACCAGCGTCCGAATCTCGCCGGTTCGGAACGCCGCCAGCACGCGCTCGCGGTGGTTTTGCGATTTGTTGCCGTGGATCGCATCAGACCTGATGCCGGACTTGGCAAGGCTCTTCACGACCTTGTCGGCGCCATGCTTGGTCCGCGTGAAAATCAACGCCCGATTCACCGGCTCCTGCTTCAGAAGCTGGGCCAGGAGCGCGGTTTTGCTGGCATGATCGACCTGGATGATGCGCTGGGCGATGCGGTCTACGGTCGAGGCGACCGGCGTTACCGCGACGCGAGCCGGATCGCGTAACATCTGGTTGGCGAGTTCTGCGATGTCCTTTGGCATGGTGGCCGAGAAAAGCAGCGTTTGCCGCTTCACCGGCAGCTTGGCGATGACTTTGCGAATGTCATGGATGAAGCCCATGTCGAGCATACGATCGGCTTCGTCCAGCACGAGAAATTCGACCTGGCCGAGCTTCAGGCCGTTGCTTTGAACGAGATCGAGCAAGCGTCCTGGCGTAGCGACCATGACGTCGACGCCGTGCATGACCGAGCGGACCTGCCGTCCCATCGGGACGCCGCCGATCGCGAGAGCCGAAGTCAGGCGCATGTGACGGCCGTAGGCGTTGAAGTTTTCGAGGATCTGGCCCGAAAGCTCGCGCGTTGGGCTGAGCACCAGAACCCGGCAGTTCTTGGATTGCGGCTTGATGCGATTCTGCAGCAGCCGATGCAAGATCGGCAGCGCGAAGGCCGCCGTCTTGCCGGTGCCAGTCTGGGCAATCCCGACAATGTCGCGTCCCGTAAGGGCAAGAGGAATGGTTTGAGCTTGGATGGGCGTGGGCGTCAGATAGTTTTCTTCCGCGAGCGCACGCAAAATCGGATCGGCAAGGCCGAAATCCTGAAAGGTAGACAAAAGGCTGTTTCTTTCCATTATGCGACCAGGCGCCCGGGCCACATCGGCCGGAGCGTACCAGGGCGTCTGTGACACCCGCGTGTTTGGGGCGTCGATGAGGTTAGCTAGAGAAAGGGCAAGCCAGAAACCGTCGGACGGGCTCAGAACACGCGGCTCGCAGTGACCTGATATCTTTCAAGGTCGTGCTATCATATGAAGCAGGAACGCGACGGATTCAAGGTGAATTGTCGTGGTTTCGCCCCGCGAAGAGTTCCCGCGGAGCCATAGCCAGCCTGCCATCATAGGCGCTGGAGTTCCAACCGGGCCAGGAATGCACAGAATTTGGCTGTTGACTTGCGGCCGGCTGCCAGTCGGCCTTTCTTTTACTGCCCGTTCCAACCGCAGATCTTGAGCAACGCGTGTAAATGCGCGGGCACCGGCGCGGTGACCACCACAGGCGGCTTGTTCTTCGAAAGGGGAATCGCGATCTCACGCGCATGCAGGTGAAGGCTAGGCTCGCCGAAACGCGGGATGTATTGTTCGTTTTGCAGGCGGCGCAAACTCGCCTGCGTTCCGTAAATGTTGTCGCCGACGATTGGCCAGCGCATCGCCGCACAATGGACGCGCAGTTGATGGGTGCGGCCGGTAACTGGTTCCAGCGACAGCCAGGTGAACTGAACTCCATTCCCCTTTGTGGGGGAGGATTCGGGAAAGGGGTGAACTGCAGCCTCACAGCCGCTTGAGTTTACTTCGCTCCTGCACGCTTCGCGTTCGACCTCTCCCTCAGAAGGGGAGATATTAAGAGGAGACCGCCCCAGCACTTTCCATTTCGTGACCGACGGCAACCCGTTTGGATCCGGCTTCTGCCACCAGCCGCGTTCTTCGTTCAGCCGCCCGAGCGGAATGTCGACGGTGCCCTCGTCCTCGGCAGGGCCGCCCTCGACCACGGCCCAGTAGGTTTTTGAGATCTTGCCGTGCTTGAATAGCAAGCCGAGTGAAGCCGTCGCCTTGCGATGGCGTCCGAGCACCAGACAGCCCGATGTGTCGCGGTCAAGCCGATGGGCAAGCACCGGCGGTCGCGGCAGGCCGAACCGCAGCGCATCGAACGACGCTTCGAGATTGGCGCCGCCCTTGGGACCGCGATGCACGGGGATGCCGGCCGGCTTGTCGATCACCAGCATCAACCCGTCGCGGTGGAGCACGCGGGCCTGGATTTCCTCCGGCGTCGGCTGTGCTGTATCCATGGCTCACTTTAATTCCGATGTCGGCATAGCCTCATCCGAAAATCGCAGCTTTTCGGCATCGGGCCGCTCAACCCTTTCGCTCGCAGGTCGAAACGGCTAACACACCTCCATAATGAGCGACAGCACCGAGGACAAACCGAAACAAAGCTGGTGGCGTAGGCTGTCCGGCGGCCTCAAGCGGACTTCGACTTCGCTTGGGACCGCAGTGGCTGATCTTGTCACCAAGCGCAAGCTCGACCGCGCCATGCTCGACGACATCGAGGACGTGCTGCTGCGCGCCGATCTTGGAACCGCGGTTGCCGAACGCATCGCGGAGGCGGTGGGCGAGGGACGCTACGACAAGGCGATTTCCGCCGATGAGGTGAAGGCGGTTGTCGCGACCGAAGTGGAAAAAGTTCTTGCTCCGGTGGCACGGCCGCTGGTCGTCGACGACACGCTAAAGCCCTTCGTTATTCTGGTGGTGGGTGTCAACGGCTCCGGCAAGACCACGACCATCGGCAAGCTTGCGGCGAAATTTTCCGCCGAGGGCCGCAAGGTGATGATGGCGGCCGGCGACACGTTTCGGGCTGCGGCGATCGAGCAATTGAAGGTTTGGGGTGAGCGGACCGGATCGCCGGTCATCGCAGGCGCGCAAGGGTCGGATTCGGCCAGTCTGGCGTTCAACGCGCTGACGGAGGCGCGGAACGAGAAACGCGATGTGCTGCTGATCGATACGGCGGGCCGCCTGCAGAACAAGGCGGAACTGATGAACGAACTTGAAAAAATGGTTCGCGTCATCCGGAGGGTCGATGCATTGGCCCCGCATGCGGTGCTGCTGGTGCTCGATGCCACTGTCGGACAGAACGCGCTGTCGCAAGTCGAGGCGTTTCATCGCACTGCCGGGGTCACCGGTCTCGTGATGACCAAGCTGGACGGCACCGCCCGCGGCGGCATTCTGGTGGCGCTGGCGGAGAAGCATAAACTGCCGGTACATTTCATCGGCGTCGGCGAGAGCATCGACGATCTCGCGCCGTTCACCGCGCGCGATTTCGCACGGGCGGTCGCGGGGATCGAGACCTAGTTTTTTTGTCATGCCCGCGTCGACGGGATATCGAAACCGTTCGGAATATCGGATCATCCGCTTTCGCGGACGGTCACAACAGGCAGGATGGATGGACAAGAAGCAACCGCACCCGCTGTTCAAGCTTGCGACCGAACTCGGGCCGCTGCTGGTGTTCTTCGCCGCCAATGCGAAGTTTAACCTGTTCGTCGCAACGGCTGCGTTCATGGTGGCGATCACAGTGGCGATGATCGCCTCCTATGCGGTGACCCGACATATTCCGTTGATGGCCTTGGTCACGGGGGGTATCGTCATCGTGTTCGGTACGCTGACGCTGGTGCTGCACGACGAAACCTTTATCAAGGTGAAGCCGACCATCATATACGGGCTGTTCGCAAGCGTGCTCGGCGGCGGGTTGCTGTTCGGCCGCTCCTTCATCGCGATCATGTTCGATCAGGTCTTCAATCTGACGCCGCGTGGCTGGCGGCTGTTGACGCTGCGCTGGGCGCTGTTCTTTCTCGCGATGGCAATCCTCAACGAATTCATCTGGCGTACCCAAAGCACGGATGTCTGGGTCAACTTTAAGGTTTTTGGCGCGGTCCCGCTCACCATGATCTTCGCGATGATGCAGATGCCGTTGACCAAACGCTATCAGCTGGAGCCCGCCACGCTCGAGGCCAGCGACGCGAGGGAAGGCGATATCGGGAAAGGCTAATCGCTTCCATCCTTTCGCGGCTTGCGAGAGCAATGTGCAACGAAGGCGTGATTTACTTTGGTTGCGAGGCGATGATCTGGCCGGAGATCTTCTTGTAGGTCGCTTCGGGAAGAATCTTCTTGGAGACGAGTTGGTCCTTCTTGGCGTAGGGACGGCCGGCGATGATCTTGTCGGAATACTTGTCGCCGATGCCCTTGAAGGCCATCAGTTCTTCCTTGGTCGCGGTGTTGATGTCGAGCTTCTCCGCGTCGGATTTCGCGGGCGCCGTCTTGCTGGCAGGCGCCGTCTTCCCCGCCGGCGCCATCCTGTCGGAGTGGGGAGCGGGCTGAAACGACTGGGCCATCGATGGTGAGGAAACAAGCAGGCCGAGCGCAAGAACGGCGGTGGTGATCGAGGCGAGCGTGTAACGGCGCATGAAAACCTCCCTGAGCGGGTGTTTGCTGGCGACGCAAGGTTAGCTGCGAATTTGCGGCGGCGGCATGGCCGTCAGATGAACGTAAATGCCCTGAATATTCTCGCGGAGTCTTCGTCGCGACGTTACGAGCCCTCCTTCAGGGCCTTTTCGATTTCCGGCTTCAGCACCGCTTCGATATTTTGGGACGTGATCTCCCCGACCAGCTTGTAGGCGATGGTGCCGTCGCGCGCGACCACGAAGGTCTCGGGCACGCCGTAGACGCCCCATTCGATGGAGGCCCTGCCATGGCTGTCGACGCCGACGACGTCAAACGGGTTGCCGTAGCGGCCGAGGAAGCGGCGGGCGTTCTCGGGGGCGTCCTTGTAGTTGATGCCGACGAATTGCACGCGCCGATCCTTGGCGAACTCGGTCAGCAGCGGTGCCTCGCTATGGCAGGGGACGCACCAGGAAGCCCAGACATTCACCAGGCTGACCTTGCCCACGAAGGTTGCGGGGTCGATCCCCGGCACCGGCTTGCCATCCGCCATGAGGTCGGACAGCGGCGGTAACGTGGTTGTAGGCGCGGCACGGCCGATCAGCGCGGAGGGGATTCGCGAAATGTCGCTGTCGCCGAGTCGGAACCAGAACAAGAGTGCCAGTGCGGCAAAGACGACAAGCGGCAGCGCCATCAACCAACGTCGTTTGGGGGTGGCCGACGGAATTGCGGGGTCGGTCATTGAACCTCCGCAGCGCTGCGCCCCGATCGCCTGATGGCGCCCGCGGCTTCAAGGCCGCGCAGGCGCGCCTTCTGACGATGGTAGTCCACGATCACCCAGACAATGAGCGCCACAACCACGGTTGCGACCGATACATAGGAGGTCACGATGAAAGAGGCATAAGGACCGAGCGTCATGGTCGTCACGCCGCCGACTTGCTGGCTTGCAGCATCTGCAAGGTGCGCACGCGTCGGCGCAGGATCTCATTCCGCATCGCCGCGATATGCAGCGTCAGGAACAGCAGCGTGAATCCAATCGCCATCACCAGCAGGGGGATCAGAAACGAGCGGTCGAGTGTCGAGCCACCCATGCGGATAACCGAGGCCGGCTGATGCAGCGTATTCCACCAGTCGACGGAGAACTTGATGATAGGGATGTTGACCGAGCCGACCAGCGTCAGCACCGCGGCGGCGCGCGCGGCGCGCGAGGGATCCTCGACCGCGCGCCATAGCGCCATCAGGCCGAGATACATCAGGAACAGGATCAGCACCGAGGTCAGCCGCGCATCCCATTCCCAATAGGTGCCCCACATCGGTCGGCCCCACAGCGATCCCGTCAACAGTGCGAGGAAGGTGAAGGCTGCGCCGATCGGAGCGGCGGTCTTGGCCGCGACGTCCGCAAGCGGATGCCGCCACACCAGCGTGCCGAGCGCGGCGATGCTCATCACACCCCACACGAACATCGATAGCCACGCATTCGGAACGTGGATGAACATGATTTTCACGGTCGCGCCCTGCTGGTAGTCGTCGGGCGCGATGGCGGACTGGTACAGGCCTATCGCAAGCACCAGCGCGGTTATGGCCACGAGCCACGGCAGAATCCGGCCGGCAAGCGTGAGAAACCGGGAGGGGTTGGCGAGATCAATCAGGGTCATGGCACCACTGATAGTCGCCGTAGCTACGTCAGGCAATGCGGATTTGCGTCTCGGTTTCTTTCCTGAGCAAAAATTGATTAGCGGCCTCAATCGCCTCAATCCAGTCCGTGCCGCAGGCTGGCGGCCGCCGCAAAAGGGCCGATCACAAGGCTCGCCAGCGACAGCGCGCACAGAATCGAGAACGGCGTGCCGAACGGCGATGGTCCGGACACCGCAGCGTTAGAAGCGGCGACGCCGAAGATCAGTACCGGGATCGACAACGGAAGGACCAGCACCGAGAGCAGCAGCCCGCCGCGACGCAAGACGACGGCGAGGGCGGCGCCGATCATTCCGGTGAAAGTGAGCGCGGGCGTTCCTGCAAAGAGCGTTAGCGCCACGGCGCAGGTCGCGACGGCATCGAGGTTGAGCAGAAGTCCCAGGATCGGCGTTGCGGCGACCAGCGGCAACCCTACCGCCAGCCAGTGCGCCAGCGCCTTCGCCGCGCAAGCCAGCTCTAGCGGCGTGCGGCTCATGACGATCAGGTCGAGCGAACCATCGTCGTGATCGGCGGTGAACAGGCGATCGAGCGTCAGCAGGCTTGCGAGCAGCGCGCCGAGCCAGAGAATTGCGGGGCCGAGCTTTTTCAGAAGCGCGAGATCGGGGCCGACCGCGAACGGCATCAGCACCACGACGGTAAGGAAAAACAGCACGCCGACCAGCGCGCCGCCGCCGACGCGCAGCGCGACGCGGATATCCCGGCGGACCAGGGCGGAGAGGGCGGTCATGCCGTCCCCCCGATCCGCAGTTCCTGCACGACAATGCCGAGCGGCGTATGGGTTGCGGCCAGAATGATGCCGCCGCCCGCGAGATGGCCGGTCATGATGGCGGCGAAGGCGGCTTGGCCGGTGACGTCGAGGGCCGAGGTGGGCTCGTCCAGCAGCCAGACCGGGCGCTTGACCGCCAGGAGCCGGGCGATTGAGAGCCGTCGCCGCTGTCCCGCCGAGAGATAGGCCGCCGGCAGATGTGCGACATGATCGAGCCCGACCGCCGCGAGCGCATCCGATTCTCCCGATTTTCCGCCGCCGAGGAAGTCCCGCCAGAACGACAGGTTTTCGCTGACCGTGAGCGCAGGTTTCAAAGCATCGCGATGGCCGAGATAGTGCGCCTGTTCGGGCAGCGTCAGCTCGGGATCGCCACCCTCCAGGCCGATCGATCCATCCGCCATGGCCAACAGCCCGGCCAGCAGCCGTAGCAGAGACGTTTTCCCCGCGCCGTTGGGGCCGGTAATAGCCACCGCGCGGCCCAACTCCGCCGTCACATCAAGGCCGACAAAAACCTCCCGCCCTCCTCTTACGCACCGCAAGCCGTTCCCTGAAAGTCTCATGATGGTCCTGTTCGCGGAACTGATTGTTTTCCGTGGAGAGCTGAAAGGCGGGGGCACAGGCATTGTGGACGTGGCGGACGATCTGGAAAGACTCTATAAAACTGGAACTTGATGCAGCACAAAACGCGCCGCAACGAAACCCCGGGGAATCGGCGCATCAGCGGTGTTTTAATACCTTAAAAGTTTGCCGGACCGGTGCCCCAGACTTTTTGGATCGGGATTTCACATGGCTTCGCTCGATAGCTTCAAATGTCTGAAAACCCTCAAGGTCGGTGGCAAGACCTATGCTTATTACAGTCTGCCGGCTGCGGAGAAAAACGGTCTCAAGGGCATCTCTCGGCTGCCCTATTCCATGAAGGTTCTTTTGGAAAATCTGCTGCGCAACGAGGATGGCCGCTCGGTGACGAAGGAGGACATCACCGCATTCGCCAAATGGCTGAAGAAGCGTAGGCTCGAGCACGAAATTGCGTTCCGCCCTGCTCGCGTGTTGATGCAGGATTTCACCGGTGTGCCCGCGGTGGTCGATCTCGCGGCGATGCGCAATGCGATGCAACGTCTCGGCGGTAAGCCTGAGAAGATCAATCCGCTGGTGCCGGTTGATCTCGTTATCGACCACAGCGTGATCGTGAACTTCTTCGGTGACAACAAGGCGTTCGCCAAGAACGTGGTGGAGGAATACAGGCAGAACCAGGAGCGCTACGAGTTCCTGAAATGGGGCCAGAAGGCATTTTCAAATTTCTCCGTGGTTCCGCCCGGCACCGGCATCTGCCATCAGGTCAATCTGGAATATCTGGCGCAGACGGTGTGGACGAGGAAGGAAAAGCTGACGATCGGCCGAAAGACCGCCAGCACCGAGGTTGCCTATCCGGATACGCTGCTCGGCACCAATTCCCACACCACCATGGTCAACGGTCTTGCCGTGCTGGGCTGGGGCGTCGGCGGCATCGAGGCGGAAGCCGCCATGCTTGGCCAGCCGCTATCGATGCTGCTGCCCGACGTGGTCGGCTTCAAGCTCAAGGGCGTGCTCAAGGAAGGCGTCACCGCCACCGATCTCGTGCTCACCGTCACCCAGATGCTGCGCAAGCAGGGCGTCGTCGGCAAGTTCGTCGAGTTCTACGGACCTGGCCTCGATCATCTGTCGGTCGCGGACAAGGCGACTATCGCCAACATGGCGCCGGAATACGGTGCGACCTGTGGCTTCTTTCCGATCGATGCGGCGACCATCGATTATCTCAAGACTTCCGGCCGCACGGCGGCCCGTGTTGCGCTGGTGACGAAATACGCCAAGGCGCAAGGTTTGTTTCGCAGCGTCGCTTCGACCGATCCGGTATTCACCGAAAAGCTGACGCTCGATCTCGGAACTGTGGTGCCATCACTCGCGGGACCGAAGCGGCCAGAGGGCCGCCAGCCGCTATCGGCAGTCGCGGACGGCTTCGCCAGTGCGCTCGCAGACGAATACAGGAAGACCGACGCCACGGCGCGTTTCCCGGTTGAAGGCCGCAACTTTGATCTCGGACATGGCGACGTGGTGATCGCTGCGATCACCTCATGCACCAACACATCCAATCCGAGCGTGCTGATGGCTGCCGGGCTGCTGGCGCGCAAGGCAGCGGCGAGGGGACTGACCGCGAAGCCCTGGGTGAAAACGTCGCTGGCTCCGGGCAGCCAGGTGGTTGCCGAATATCTCGCGGCGTCAGGGCTTCAACTCGACCTCGACAAGGTTGGTTTTAATCTGATCGGATTCGGCTGCACAACCTGCATCGGCAACTCCGGGCCGCTGCCGGAAGAGATATCGAAATCGATCAACGACAACGGCATTGTCGCCGCCGCCGTGCTGTCGGGTAACCGCAACTTCGAGGGCCGCGTGTCGCCGGACGTGCAGGCGAATTATCTCGCCTCGCCGCCGCTGGTCGTCGCCTATGCGCTGGCGGGGTCGGTGACCAAAGATTTAAGCCGCGAGCCGCTGGGGACGGACAAGGACGGCAAGCCGGTGTACCTGAAGGATATCTGGCCGACTTCGAAGGAGATCAACGCCTTCATCAAGAAGTACGTGACCTCAAAAATCTTCAAGAAGAAGTACGCCGACGTGTTCAAGGGCGACGATAACTGGCGCAAGATCCAGACGGTTGCGAGCGAGACCTATCGCTGGAACATGAATTCGACCTATGTGCAGAACCCGCCTTACTTCGAAGGTATGAAAAAGGAGCCGGAGCCGATTGCGGATATTGTCGATGCGCACATTCTGGCGATGCTCGGTGACAAGATCACCACCGATCACATCTCACCAGCCGGCGCGATCAAGCTGACGTCGCCGGCCGGGAAATATCTCAGCGAACATCAGGTGCGTCCGGCTGATTTCAATCAGTACGGCACGCGGCGCGGCAATCATGAGGTGATGATGCGGGGCACCTTCGCCAATATCCGCATCAAGAACTTCATGCTCAGGGGCGCTGATGGCACCGTCCCGGAGGGCGGGTTGACCAGGCACTGGCCGGACGGCGAGCAGATGTCGATTTACGACGCCGCGATGAAGTACCAGCAGGAGAATGTCCCGCTTGTCGTGTTCGCCGGAGCCGAATACGGCAACGGCTCGTCGCGCGACTGGGCAGCCAAGGGAACGCTGCTGCTCGGCGTGCGCGCGGTGATCTGCGAGAGCTTCGAGCGCATTCACCGCTCCAACCTCGTCGGCATGGGTGTCCTGCCGCTGACTTTCGAGGATGGCGCGTCCTGGCAATCCCTCGGGCTCAAGGGCGACGAGACGGTGACGATTCGCGGCTTGCAGGGCAATCTGAAACCGCGCCAGAAGCTTACGGCGGACATCGTTTCCCGCGATGGTTCGCTTCGCCGCGTCTTGCTGCTCTGCCGTATCGATACGCTCGACGAGCTCGACTACTACCGCAACGGGGGTATCCTGCACTATGTGTTGCGCAAACTCGCAGCTTGACCTGCCGATCCGATTCCGACATTTGCATCGCGTTCAAGCGATGCGTTGGAATCAAGAGGATCTGCAGCGATGTGAACTGGAATGGAGATAATTTACATTTGACCTTCGCATCCGGAAATCGTGATCGCCGGGGCGACGATGTCAAATCGGTGCACTCATGCATGATGCCTTCACCGCGAATTGAGTGGCGGGCAAGCCAGGGGCAGCCTATCAAAATGCCGGCTTCTCGCATTTGGAGGCGTGCTTTTCCTTCATGCCGCCGGCACATTTCGTGCCGCTGTCTCGGTGGTTGATGATGTCTCGTGGTGGTTTGTCGCGACTGTCCGGAGCGCTCGGCGTTTGTGCGCTTGTCGCGATCAGTCGTCCCGCTTTGGCGGAGCCGCGCGCCGTGGTCGAATTGTTCACGTCGCAGGGCTGCTCCTCATGCCCGGCCGCCGACGAGATTCTTGGCGATCTTTCCAAGGATCCTTCGATCGTAGCACTGAGTATGCCGATCGATTACTGGGATTATCTCGGCTGGAAGGATACGCTGGCAGACAATCGCTTCACGGCGCGCCAGAAGGCCTATTCGCAGATGCGCGGCGACCGCGATGTCTACACGCCGCAGGTGATTGTCAATGGATCGGCCCATGTGATCGGCAGCGATCGCGAAGCCATCGAAAGGTCGGTCCGCGATACGCGGAAAAACCAGGATGTAATGTCGGTGCCGGTTTCAATGTCGGTGTCGGGTAGTCAGCTCAATGTGTCGGTCGCATCCGCCAACGGCAACCATCCCTCCGATCACGGCGAAATCTGGATATGCGCGATTTCGAAGGCGGTTCCGATTGCGATCGGGCGCGGAGAAAATAGCGGCCGCGAAGTGATCTACCACAACGTCGTTCGGAACTGGCTCAAGGTCGGTGACTGGACGGGCGAGGCCGGTACCTGGGCGGTGCCGATGGAGAATATCGCCCATAATGGCGTCGATGCCGCGGTCGTCTATGTTCAGGACGGCAATCGCGAAAAGCCCGGTGCGATGCTAGGTGCGGCTTACACGTTGCTGCATTGATTTTCCGAGTCCCGGCTCCGCGTGATAAACGCGTCACGCCTCCTAGTCGGGGATGCTCTGAAAAGAAAAAGGACCGGCTTGGCCAGTCCGCAATCGTCGGAACTCAAGTTCTGCGATTAGGCCCGATCCTGATGATCCCGGGGGCTGGGGGCTGAGGATCCGGTCTCAAACGAATCGGGCCATCGCAGAGTATGCTTTTTCGCAGCTCAGCGGGGCGGTTGCTTGACGGAATTTGGGCTGTATTATGATTTTGGCTAACGTTCTTGTTTAGCGGCCGTCATAGCGGGTGTTCTGATTCGCTTGCGCCAGGAACCAGCTATCCTGCGCCACTTGCGAGACAAGAAGTGAGACCTCTTGCGGCAAGTCGCATCCGGGACGAGGATGTCATCAACCTTGACAGGAGGTGCCGATGAGTTCGCTGCCGGACGATTTCGATCCAGGGGAAAGCCGCCCGACGGAACGCGCCCCCGCCGTTGTTCCCGTTCCAAGCAGAGTGACGTTCAACCGTCTCGAACTCAATCGGATCCTCAATCTATATGGACGGATGGTCGCCGACGGCGATTGGCGCGATTATGCCATCGACTTCTTTAAGGACCGCGCAGTGTTCTCGGTCTTCCGCCGTGCCTCTGAGGTTCCGATTTATCGTATCGAGAAAGATCCGCGGCTGGCGCGCAAACAAGGCGCCTATAGCGTGATCTCAGCAAGTGGTCTTGTTCTGCGGCGCGGTCACGAACTTGACCGGGTTCTGCTTGTCATCGACCGCAAACTGGCGCTGGTCTGATTCGGCGTCGGTCGGACACCCGCTGACCCTTGGAAGAGGAGTTCGAACTGTCGCTTTCCCACAGCCGACGAAAATCAAAAGCGGGACAAACCTCAATCCGGGATGACAAGGCAGCGATTTTTCCCGAGAATCGTTCGATCGGGGAAGCGATGGACGGGGTTGTTGGCGGTGGCTGGCGCGAGAAGACTTCTGGCCGGTTTTGCAATTGTCTCCGGCATGGTGCTGGTCTCCGTCGATGCCCATGCGGGATGGTGGTCGCGCGCGCCGGTTGACTTCGAGGATTGCGCGGCAGGCGCCGAAAAGAATGCGACCTCGTCCGAGGAGAAGGGCAGACGGCTCACGGCATGCGAGGCCCGATTCGCCGGCCGGCGGAAGCCCGGCGGAGGCTACACTTATTACGACTTCATGCAGAACCGGCATTTCGATATTGCGGGGCCGAACCCGACGACGGAAGAGCAAAGGCACATCGATGAGCAATATGCTGCTTTTCTCAAGGATCAGCGGCGCAGCATCATCGCGGCGGCGTTTTTCCAGAAGCGGCAACAGGCCGAGCAGGCCAATGCCACGCCCGTGGCTAGCGACAAAGCAGACCCCGTCAATATCAGGCTGGCGCCGGCGCCGAAAACGCCTGTAAAGCGCCTCGCCGTGCTTCCGCGCCCGCGCCCGAAGGCGGCTCCTCATTGTGGGGACGATATTTTGTCGGCCTGCAACTGGTCGAGAATTTCAACCGGCGTGCAGGACCTCAAAAACGCTCTCTTCGGTTCTCTCGCGAAGACGAGCACGAACGATGCTCAGGCCGTTCGTGCTCATCTGCCTGCTAAACCGGTTCAGACCGCCAAATGAATCCTGAGCGATGGCGCGGTGATCGCTGTGTCAGTCACGTCGCAAGGGTCTCAATTAGCGTTGCTGACCAGCTTGATCCTCGGCGCCGTAGCCTCGATCAGGCTGCGATAGGCGTCCAGATAATCCAGCGCCATACGCCGCGCCGTAAAGCGTGCCTCGAACTCCGCCCGGATGGCCGCGCGATCGAGCGTTGCCAGGCCATGGACGGCGGCAACCGCGCTGATCTCGTCCTCGACAATAAAGCCCGTTCGCCCGTCTGAAATGATTTCGGCGACGGAGCCGCGATTGTAGGCAATGACGGGCGTACCGCACGCCATCGCCTCGATCATAACCAGACCGAAAGGTTCAGGCCAGGCAATCGGCACCAGCAGCCCGATGGCGCCGCTGAGGAAGTCCGGCTTCTCCTGGTCGCTGATCTCGCCGATAAATTCCACCAGCGGATGATCCATCATCGGTCGGATGCATTCATCGTAATAATCCTGGTCCGCGCGATCGACCTTTGCGGCGATCTTGAGCGGGATGCCGCATCGAATCGCGATCCTGATTGCACGGTCTACGCCTTTCTCCGGAGCGATGCGGCCGAGCACGGCAAGATAGCTCGGTTGGCCGGGGCGGGGTGTCAGCAGTTTCTCCGGAAGACCGTGGTAAACAGTACGGAGCCAGCGGGCCTGGGGCGCCGGGCGGCGTTGTGCGTTGGAGATTGAAATCAAGGGAACTGATGAAAATTCGTTGAATACAGGCTGGAGCTCTGGAAGATCGAGGCGGCCATGCAGCGTCGTGAGAAAGGGCGTCGGTTGTCTCGAAAACAGCGAGAAGGGATAGTAGTCGAGGTGAAAGTGGAGAAAGTCGAACTCTCCATCGTCGCATTTCCGGCGGACCCGTTCGAGCATCACCATATGCAGGGCGTTCGGATCGCGCACGGCGCCATCCAGCCGCAAGGCTCTCGGCCAGGTCGCGTCCAGGCGAGCCGAGGTGAGAGAATCGCCGCTGGCGAAAAGAGTCACGTCGTGGCCCAACGCGACAAGTTCCTCTGTCAACCAGTGCACCACACGTTCGGTGCCGCCATACAATTTCGGGGGAACAGCTTCCGTTAGCGGGGCAACCTGCGCGATGCGCATCTAGCAGTCTCCTGTGATTTGTTTCCGGTCAGCGGGTGGAGGCATCGGGGTTTGTCGGGATTCAGGAACGTTCTCGGATTTGAGAGGTTCCTATCTTCTGCGCAACTTCTTCCACATTGTCGTCTTGGTGATGCCATCACTGCCTTGCAAATAGGCTATGCAGGCTTTGCAACGAAGTTTCTGCGCATTGACGGCTTTTCTGAGGGTCTTGTGCGGCATTGTCGAACAGGATCCCGAGCAGACGTCCTCTGGTGAACTTTCAACGCAGCTCGGTAGGAATGCATGGACGATTTCTCGGGATACGCCAGTCGGCCCTTTGCATTCGTGATGGGTTATTGCCGCCGGCGGTCAGCGTCGCATATTGGAATCCTTTTGTGTGTCGTGGCTGCGGTGATGTGTTCAGTGGGGACGCAATACGGCGTCAAATCGCTGGTCGATGCGCTGGCGCACGGGCCAGCGCATAGCGGGGCGGTATGGCTGGCGTTTATCTTTCTTGTGTCGCTGATCGCCGCCGACAATTTTCTCTGGCGCGTGGCGAGTTGGGTCGCGAGCTTCACTTTCGTTGGCGTCACCGGCGACTTGCGCCGCGATATCTTCAAGCACCTGACGGGTCATGCGCCGAGTTACTTCGCCAATCGGATGCCGGGGATGCTAACAAGCCGGATCACGGCGACCTCGAACGCCGTGTTTACCGTCGAAAATATGCTCGCCTGGAATGTGTTGCCGCCCTGCATCGCGACCATCGCCGCGATTGCGCTGATTGGAACCGTCAGTCTGCCGATGGCGGGCGGGCTGATGATCATGGCTGGCATCATGGTCGTCGCGATGTTCAAAATGGCGGCGGCGGGCAAACCCTTGCATGACGATTTCGCCAACAAGGCCGCGGCGGTTGATGGCGAGATGGTCGATGTCGTCAACAACATGCCGCTGGTCAGGGCTTTCTGCGGGATTGATCACGAGCATGATCGTTTCGATGCGACCGTCGGCCGCGAGCTGAGCGCGCGCGGACGAAGTCTTCGCTATCTCGAGAAACTCAGGGTCACCCACGCCGCCATCACCGTCGCGCTGACCATTTCTCTGCTGGCCTGGGCCATCACGCTGTGGCAGCGCGGCGGTGCCACCACCGGCGATGTCGTTCTTGTCTGCACGCTCGGCCTGTCGATTCTGCATGCGACCCGCGATTTGGCGGTCGCCCTCGTGGATATCACCCAGCATATCGCGCGCCTGTCTGAAGCGGTCGCGACGCTGCTGATCCCGCACGAATTGACCGATCACCCGGAAGCGGAGCCGTTGCAGAAAAGCGGCGCAGCTATCGGGTTCAACAACGTTTCGTTTCGTTACCCCGGTAGTCCATCCGTTTTCAAGCGGTTCAACCTTAGGATTCAGCCAGGGCAACGCGTCGGATTGGTTGGAGAATCCGGCGGCGGCAAGTCGACGCTGTTCGTCCTGTTGCAGCGGTTCTACGATCCGGAGCGCGGAAGCGTAACGATCGACGATCAGGATATCTCCCGAGTTACGCAGCAGAGCCTGCGCGCAGCCATATCTGTGGTGCCGCAGGATATTTCACTGTTTCACAGATCCATTCTGGAGAACATCCGCTACGGCCGTCCGACCGCAACCGACGACGAGGTGCTGCGCGCGGCCATCGCGGCGCGTTGCGATTTCGTCGAAACCCTACCCGAAGGGCTGGCGACTATGGTCGGCGATCGCGGCGTAAAACTGTCTGGCGGCCAGCGTCAGCGCATCGCCATCGCGCGCGCGTTCCTCAAGGATGCGCCGATCTTGCTGCTTGACGAGGCGACCTCGGCGTTGGACAGTGAATCCGAAGAGGCGATCCGCGAGGCGCTCGGCCATTTGATGCGAGGCCGCACAGTGATCGCGATCGCGCACCGGCTTTCGACCTTGCGCAATTTCGATCGCGTGGTCGTGCTCAAGAACGGCAAGATCATCGAAGACGGCCAACCTGCTTGTCTGATGCGCAAAGACGGACACTATCGGAATCTCGTCGCCAAGGAGATGAGCCGCCTCTCTGTTCACGCGGCTTAAAGTCCTGATCGTTGTCAAGCGTCGGGCGCTGGCCGGCGCCGCACGATCAGGAATTCGGCAAGGGGCAGGTGATGGCAACAAAACGCGCGGCTCAGATCACAATCACGCCGTTGTCCGATATTCTAGCGGTGGAATCGCCGTTCTATATTCCGATGACCGGGCCCTCCGCCCGTCCGCGCCGCACGTTGAAGCACGATGATACGTTCGTTGTGCTGGATAGCCACGGCGATATCGGAGCTTCCGCGGGGGGGCCCGACGGGCTTTTCAATACCGACACGCGCTATCTTGCCCGATTGGAGCTGGTTCTCAACGACATGCAGCCGCTGCTGCTTGGCTCCAATCTGGGCAACGATAATTCCGGCCTGACGGTCGATCTGACCAATCCGGATATCTACGACGGCGACCGGCTCGTATTCCGCAAGGATACGATACATATCGTGCGCACGATCTTTCTCTGGCGCGGGATCGCGTATCAGAGGATCGGCATTCAGAACCATGGCGAGCAGACCGCGAGCTTCGATCTCTCCCTGCTGTTCGACAACGATTTCGCTGATCTGTTCGAGGTGCGCGGCGAACGGCGTGCGCGCCGCGGCGTCGGCAGCGGCGAACTGTCCGGTCCCGCCACCGTCGTTCTGTCCTACGTCGGTCTCGATGATATCGTTCGGACCTCGCGCCTGCACTTCGACCCGCGGCCAACGCGCCTTGCCGTCAATAGTGCGATCTATCACCTCGATCTGCCGCCGCAGCAGTCCACCGCCATATTCCTTGCCGTGTCCTGCAACACGCCGGCGACGGAGGTGCCCGGTCCGTTCTTTCGGGGATTGCTGGCGCATCGCCGTGAAATGCGACGCGCCTGGTCCGGTGCGACAAATATCGAAACCTCGAACAACATCTTCAACGAGGTGCTGTGCCAGTCGATGGCCGATCTGAATATCCTGATGACGCAGACGCCGCACGGCCGCTATCCCTATGCCGGGATACCCTGGTACTCGACGACGTTTGGGCGGGACGGACTGATAACGGCGTTGCAGATGTTGTGGATTGACCCCGGCATCGCACGCGGCGTTCTCAGAAGGCTCGCGGCGTTTCAAGCACAGGCCGTCGATCCCCTCGCGGACGCGGAGCCGGGAAAGATTCTTCACGAAATGCGCGGCGGAGAAATGGCCGCGTTGCGTGAGGTACCGTTCGAGCGATACTACGGCAGTGTCGATTCGACGCCGCTGTTCGTGCTGTTGGCGGGGCTTTACGTCGAACGCACGGGCGACGAATCGATCCTGAATGAGCTGTGGCCGGCGATCGAGGCTGCGCTGGGTTGGATTGATGGCTCCGGCGATCCGGACGGCGACGGCTTCGTTGAGTATCGGTGCGCATCCGAACAGGGGCTCGCCAATCAGGGCTGGAAGGATTCGTTCGACGCGATCTTTCATGCCGACGGCACGCTTGCTGAGGGCAATATCGCACTGGCGGAGGTGCAGGGTTATGTCTTCGCCGCCAAGCGATCGGCGGCGCGATGCGCGCGTGCTCTCGGTCTCACTGACCGCGCCCGTGAACTGGAGCGCGCGGCCGATCGTTTGGCGGCCCGGTTTGAGGAGGCATTCTGGTTGCCGGATTTGCGCACCTACGCGCTGGCGCTAGATGGGAAGAAACGCCCCTGCAAAGTGCGGACGTCGAACGCCGGACAATTGCTGTTCACCGGTATCGTCCAGGAAGAACGGGCGCGGATGGTCGCCGCCGATCTGATGCGGCCGGCGTTTTTCACCGGATGGGGAATTCGTACCGTTTCTATCGGGGAAGCGCGTTACAATCCGATGTCCTATCACAATGGCTCGATCTGGCCGCATGACAACGCGCTGATAGCGCTCGGGCTCGCGCGATATGGTCTCAAGCACTCGGTTGAGCACGTTTTCAAGGGCCTGTTTGATGCGGCTTCCTATATGGATTTGCGGCGGCTGCCGGAACTGTTCTGCGGCTTCCGGCGTGAGCCGCGGCGTGGGCCTACGCTCTATCCCGTCGCCTGTTTGCCGCAGGCGTGGGCGAGCGCCACGCCTTTCACGCTGCTGGAAGCGGCGCTGGGTCTGGAGTTCGATGCTGCAAGGAACGAGATAAGGCTACGCAACCCGCGGCTTCCCGTATTCCTAAACGAGGTGATCCTGCGTGGGCTGCATCTCGGCGAATCCAGTGTTGATCTGCGTCTGCGCCGTCATGATGAGGACGTGTCGCTCGAGGTGTTGCGGACGCGAGGCCACATTCAGGTGTCGATCGTGATGACGCGCTAGGACGGGCGGTCGCAAGGAATTGACCGCGTACGCAAGCATCGCGGGTTTTGACAGCGAGGATTCATGTCTCGAAATGGCTCGACGAGCGTCGTTGTTTTGATGGCCGCCGCCCTGATCTGCGCTGTCCCAAATGCGATGGCTGACGAAACCGGTTCGCCGCCGGCGAATCCCGCCCCCGCTAATCCGCCGGCGGCTGCAAAGCCCTCGGGCGAGACAACGCCGCCGCCGCCATCGATCACCGTGATCAGTCCCGCCGATGCGCATGGCGTGCTGGGACGCGACGTGCGGAGTACGGGCGGTCAGAACATGGGGCGGATCGTCGAGGTGATCGTGGATCGGGCGGGCGTGGTTCGCGCCGCCGTAATCGATTTCGGCGGCTTCCTCGGGGTCGGCAGCCGGAAGATCGTGGTCGACTGGAACGCGCTCCACTTTGGAGGGGTTAAGGGCAAGAGCGACAGCATTAGCCTCGAACTGACGCAGGACCAGGTGAGGGCGGCGCCGGAATACAAGGAAGGCGCGTCAGTTGTGGTGCTGGGCGCGTCGGGAACCCTGCAGCCCCTTAATATCGGTCCTTGATCAGGAGGATATCCGATCTGTTTTTTGCGCGACGGGCCCGTCGATCGTCCGATCCGGATAGCGCGCGCCCGCGGCGGGCGGGCGCAGAGGGCGTGAGTCCGTCGCCGGTGGCAAGCGCGCGGGGCCATCATCCCTCGGCGCAAAGCCAGCGCGGCCTCGATTGGTTCATCTTCTTCCTTGCAGACGTGCAGACCGGATTCGGTCCCTTCGTCGCGGTCTATCTCACCACGCAGAAGTGGACGCAATCCGAGATCGGACTGATCCTGTCTATCGGCGGGATCATCGGGCTGATCGGTCAGATGCCGGGTGGTGTCGTCATCGATGCGGCCCGCTCGGAGCGTCTGGTCGCGGGGCTTGCTGTCGCCACGATCGGTCTCAGCGCGCTCGCCTACGCGGCGTGGCCGATCTTTCCGGTGATCGCGCTAGCGGCGATCCTGCATGCCGCGGCGAGTTGCGTGCTTGGACCTGCGATAGCCGCCATCAGCCTCGGACTTGTGGGACCGGAAGCGATCGGCGAGAGACTCGGACGCAACGCGCGCTACGCATCGCTTGGCAATGGCGTGGCTGCGGGGGTGATGGGTGTCGTCGGATACCTGCTATCGAGCCGCGCCGTGTTCGTGGTGAGTTTCGTGTTTGTGATCGCGACGCTGCTTTCGCTGGCGCGAATCCGCGACCGGGAGATCGATCCGGAACAGGCCCATGGTGCCATTGCGCGCGCGAAGCCTGATCCCGATGCGACCAGCATCGTGCATCTTCTGCATCAGCGGCCGCTGGTCGTTTTTGCCTGCGTGGTTTTCCTGCTCCAGTTTGCCAATGCGGCCATGCTGCCCCTGACGGCGGGTATCGTGACCGCGCGCTCGAGTCAGGGTGCGCCGATGCTGATTGCGCTCTGCATCATCGTTCCGCAAGCGATCGTCGCTCTGATATCGCCTTCCGTCGGCCGCAAGGCGCAGGTATGGGGACGCCGCCCGCTGCTCATGATTGCCTTCGCCGCGCTGGCCGCTCGCGGAACGTTGTTTGCGACGATCCACGATCCGTCGCTGCTGGTCGCTGTGCAGGTGCTGGATGGCATCACGGCTGCGGTCTTCGGCGTCATGATTCCCCTCATTGTCGCCGATGTTGCCTTCGGTTCAGGTCACTTCAACCTTGCGCAGGGCATCATCGGCACGGCCACCGGAATAGGCGCGTCGCTCAGCAACGTGGTTGGCGGCTACGTGAGCGATCATTTCGGACATGGCATCGCGTTTCTGCAATTGGCCGCCGTCGCGATATTAGGCCTGCTTGTGGTCTGGATCCTCATGCCGGAAACCGCGCCTCGCGGAGGGAGCGAAGCAAGGGTCGTAGGGTGAAAAACTCGATAGCTCCCGAAAGAAATTATTTTCAAAACTCGCCGTGCAGCCGCCCGGAGAATACATGCACGGGGCCGCGGTCGGCGTTGTAGGCGGGGTTCGTAACAAGCTGATAGTCGGCGGTCAGCGTGAACCATTTGTTCAGCGCATAGGCATAGTACGTTTCCAATATGCGCTCGCGGCTGTAATTGAGCTGGCCGTCGCCGATAAGAACGCCAAGGCCGCCAGCTGCGAGGAAGTCGCGATGATCCCGTGACAGACCGTTGATCGCGCCGCCGATGCCGATCACGTCGTCCGGCCGGCCCCATCGTGTGCCCTTGATCGAGGTTCCCAGCGAGAGGCTGGCGTCGATGTCGGTGAACGCCATGATCTCGGTCTTGCCGTCATTCCAGCTCCAGCGTCCGAATAGCCCGACGTCGTCAGTGACGACCTGTTCGACGCTGAAGACGTACCCATACTTGATGCGCCCGGTACGAGTCAGCGCGATATTGAGATTGAACGCCGGGTTGTTCAGCGTGTCACGATAGCTGCCCATATAAGCGCTGTTGAGCCAGCCGATGGCGCGGAGCTTGCCCGGCTGGCCCAGCAGCGAATAGCGCGTCTCCAGTTCCAGCAGATACTCGCCGCGCTGAAACAGGCGGGTATCGAAGCTGTTCGAGTTCGATTCCGCATCCATCAGAAAATAGCCGCCGCGCAGCGCCCATTGTTTCTGATTGAGTTCGGCCGTGAAGCCGTAGCTAAGGCCAACCTTGTCTGCGGAGTAGTCGAAGGCGCCCGGCGCCCACAGCGCCCAGTTCATGAAGTCCTTGCGGGTGTCCTTGGCGAAGTCGTTGCCGTCGAACACGTCGAGAACGGCGAACTTGCCGGCTTGCAGCGTCAGCCGCGAGATATCGGCCTTGTCCGACAACTGGGTTGGTCCGTTGTCCAACTCTTCCTGCTCGCCACCGAGGCCGAAGGTCTGGCGTGCGAACAGCCGAGAGGTGTTGTAGTGCGGATAAGGAAAGTTGGACCTTTGCGCCTCGCCGTTTGTAAAACCCGCTACGCCGACAGTGTCGTTGAAGCCAAAACCCTGAAGCAGCTCGGGGTTATAATAGACTTCGCCGCCGTCCCATAGCCGCGCGTTCAGAAACAGGCTGTTGCTCCAGGTCGCCTTATATTGGGAGGCAGGCGTCAGGCTGTTGCTGCCGCTGTAGGGCGCGGGGAAAGATGGATAACCTTGGCCAAGGTAGGTGGTCTGGCCGTGAATTTCCCAGCGATCCGATTCGGGATCGGTGAGGGAGGCCGCCGAAAGGTTGGCGCTGGCCGGGTTTAGATCGAGCTTGCGGTTTAGGCCGACGCGGATCGACTGAAAATCCATGGTCGCGGTGTATTGCGCAGCCGATGGAAACTGAACGCTTGTTCCGTCGAATCGGTAGTAAAGATATTCGAGCCTTGCGCTCCAGTGCGGCGCGAATGCGTATTCAAGCCCCGCGCCAGCGGTCCAGCCATAACGGGCGCCCAGTGTTTTCTCCCGATCGCCCGACGGCAGATCGTTCAGGTAACGCTCACCGGCAAAGGCAAAGCCGCCGGTGGTATAGGCAAGCCACGGACCCGTGGCGTAGCCGATCCGGCCGCGTGCCGATCCGATGAAGTCCCACTGGTGCGTGACGTCGGAGCGCGCTGTCGCGAGCTTTGAGACAATCGAATTTGATTCGATGTAGCTCGGAAATGAGATGTCGGCTTCGGTGCCGAGCAGTAGTCCCGAGGGGAGCCAGAGGTTGTAGCCGCCCTGAACGCCGCCGATCAGCCCGCCGAAATCGTTGCGGCCGGTAACCAGTGCGGGGTCCGAGATTGTCGCGGCCGATCGGCCGCCGCCGAATCCAGCATGGGCGCCAAAATAGAGACCGGTCCAGTCGACCAGCGGCTGGGCCATGGCTTTGGCCGGTTGGCGGGATACACCGACATCGGCGGCACCGGCCGTGCCGGTCAGCGTGCCCAGCACCACGCCGGCCAGCATAAGCCGTAGCAGGACCGGCCGGACTGCATTCATTGGACCGTTTGCTCAGACCGGTAAGGCACCGTGGTGGTCATTGTCGCCCCATTCGACCGCGCCCCATTTCGACCGCAATGCGCCACAGGTCTCTTCGGGTGGCAAGGCGATGGCCGATCCGCGACCAATTTGATACCGCCATTCTGCCTTCGATCCGTCTGCGGACCAGGTCCAGTTAAAATTATTCCCAGTTATTATTGCAACTAATTTGCAATAGCAACTATCAACAAAGCATGGCGATACATCCCATCTCCTGATGACACCGGTGCGACCCAGCCCTCTAGGAGGCACTGCGATGACGTGAAGGCCGAGGTTATTATAGGCGTGAGCAAGTCACGTCGGATCGCGCGGGCCAGCTTTGAGCTGTGCCGGATCGAACCTCGCCATGTCGGCCAGCAATTCGCAGAAAGCGTGTGCGCCATGTTCGAGCAGCCGCTCGCCTTTCTTCGCGGAGGCCTGCGTCGCATCACCCACCGCGCCACTCGGGTGAAGGTCCTGCGTCTGCCAAGCAAACGGCGCGGGCCGCTGCGTGCCGAGCCAGCGATAGGTCTTCTCAATCGCGATGCTCGCGGAGCGGAAGTCGGCGATGCTGTCGCGACGGACCTCGGCGGGATAGCGCGCCAGCATGATCGAGGTTTCGACCGCGCCACCGTGAATGCCGTGGCGCAACTCCTCCGCATCAAACAGGCCATCCGGTACTCCGAAGCGTGACCATGCGGAGGTGACCGCGAGCATACGATGTCGCGCGCGCAAATCCTGCGCCACCATCGTCATCGCTGCGCTGTTGCCGCCATGACTGGACACCATCACGATTTTTCTGATTCCGCGCCGCGCTACCTCCTCGCCGAGCGTGGTCCAGGCCCTGAGCGCGGCCTCGCCGGTCAGCGTCTGGGTGCCCGGAAAATCCATGTGCTCAGTGGAAATGCCGACGGGTTGCACTGGCATAAAGGTCGCGGGTGTATTCTGCGGCAGCAATTCGCGGACCTTTGCAATATAGGCGTCTGCGATCTGCACGTCGGTCGTGAGCGGCAGATGTGGCCCGTGCTGCTCGGTTGCGGCCAGGGGCAGCACCGCGATCCAGTTTGCGGCGTTCTCTGGTGCAACGCCGGGCCAATGGATGGTCAACCAGTCGAGGGGGGGCGTCCGGATCATCTCGCGCAGCGTTTCATTGAACGGGAACGCAGGTTATAGCGTTTCGAGCAACGTGGACACCGTTTCGCGTGAAAACACGCGTTCAAATCCAAACCATAAAGCCTGCATCTGTTTCTTCAGAAACCGAAAGGCTCTAAGTTGATGTGTCCGATCAAGGTTGCGGGCTGAAACCAGCGGGCGCGCCGGTGTCGGTCGATTCCTGTCATGGGCCAGAAAGATCGAGGAGCCGAAGGATGAGCCTTGCCGTTTCGCTGCGAACGTTAACCGCCGCAATCGTGCTTGCGCTTGGCATCACGCCATCGGCCGCGGCTGAACCGGCGCTGGACAAAGTTTCCTTTGGCACGAACTGGGTCGCTGAGGGCGAGCACGGCGGTTTCTTTCAAGCCCTGGCCGATGGCACCTACAAAAAATTTGGTCTGGACGTGACCATCGTTCCGGGTGGCCCTAATGTGAACAACCGGGTTCTCCTGATTGCCGGCAAGCTCGACTTCTTCATGACCGCGAACACCATGCAGTCGTTCGATGCGATTGCCAATAACGTGCCAGTCGTGGCGGTCGCTGCGATGTTCCAGAAAGATCCGCAGGTTTTTCTCGCGCACCCGGAATCGAAGGTGACGACAATCGAGGACCTGAAGCCACTCACCTTGTTTGTGTCAAAGGAAGGCATCGCCAGCTATTTTCAGTGGCTCAAATCAGAATATGGATTCAGTGCGGAGAAGGTCAAACCTTATACTTTCAACGCTCAGCCCTTTCTCGCCGATAAACGAAGCGCGATGCAGGGCTACGTCACCTCTGAGCCATATGCGGTGGAGAAGCGGGCTGGCTTCAAGCCGACCGTGATTCTGCTCGCCGACGCCGGATTCAACCCATATTCGACGTTGATCGAAACCCGCCGCGATCTGGTCGAGAACAAACAGGATCTGGTGCAGCGCTTCGTCGACGCCTCGATCGTCGGCTGGTATACCTACCTCTACGGCGACAACGCCGCAGGCAATGCCACGATCAAGAAGCTCAATCCAGAAATGACCGACGACCTCTTGGCGTATTCCGTGGAGAGAATGAAGGAGTATGGAATCGTCGATTCGGGCAACTCCCAGCGCGATGGCATCGGCGCCATGAACGACGCGCGCTATGCGAGCTTCTTCGACCTGATGGTGCGAGCCGGCGTGGTGCGCCGGGACATCGATTTCCGCAAGGCCTACACGCTGCAGTTCGTCAACAAGGGCGTTGGCCTCGATCTGCGGCCCAAGAAATAGCACCCGCCGCCGATGATCGAGCACGCAACAGCGTTGTCCGCAGCCGGCACAGGCCCGCGCGCGGGAGACGCGGTGAGCCTGAAGGGCATCACGAAACGCTATGACCGCGGCGTCGCGGCGCTGGGGCCTGTCGATTTCAACGTGCGCAGAGGCGATTTCGTATCGCTGCTCGGGCCGTCCGGCTGTGGGAAATCGACCGCGCTGCGGATCATTGCCGGATTGAGCGATCCGACCTCCGGCGCGGTTTGCGTTGCCGGCGGCAGGCGCTCCATCGGCTTCGTGTTTCAGGAGCCGACGCTCATGCCATGGGCCAGCGTTCGCGACAACGTGGCGCTGCCGCTGAAACTGACGCACCGGCCGCGTGCCGACATCGGCGGCTGTGTCGAGGCTGCTCTGGCGCGGGTGGGTCTTGTAGAGTTCGCCGCCGCCTATCCGCGCGAACTGTCCGGCGGCATGAGGATGCGGGCATCGCTCGCCCGCGCCCTCGTCACTGACCCGGACGTTCTTTTGATGGACGAACCGTTCGCGGCGCTCGACGAGATCACCCGCTTCCGCCTCAACAACGATCTGCTCACGCTATGGCGCGATTTGCGCAAGACCGTCATCTTCGTCACGCATTCGGTGTTTGAGTTGGTCTATCTCGCGCGCCGCGTCGTGGTGATGACGCCGCGTCCCGGCCGCATCAGCGCCGAGTACTGCATCGACACGGCCGAGCCGCGGGATGAGAACTTCAGAACTTCGGCGGAATACGGAGCGTATTGCCGTGAGGTGTCGGCCGCGCTGTCACTGGCCATGGGCAAGGGAGCGAATCGCCGATGACGGCATCCAGCCCATCGGCGCCGGCCGACACTGAGCCATCACAGAGCGCTCGGGGGACGCCGGTGGCACGCGTGCTGTTGCCGGCGATCGTGTTGGCAGCCGGCGTCATGGTATGGCATTGGATCGTGGATATCTACGAGATTCCGCCCTATGTGCTGCCTGGCCCCGCGCTGGTGACGGCGACGCTGGTGGAAGACTGGCCGATCCTGTGGCACTCGCTGCTAAAAACCTTACTGACCACGGTGGAGGGCTTTGCCGCCGCAGCCGCAGGCGGGATCGTGCTGGCGCTGCTGTTCAACCAATCGAAATGGCTGGAACAGGCCTTCCTGCCCTATGCGATCGTCCTGCAGGTCACGCCGGTGATCGCGATTGCGCCGCTCCTTTTGATCTACCTGCCGCAGCAGACCGCGGTCGTCGTTTGTGCCTGGATCGTCGCGTTCTTTCCGGTGCTGTCAAACACCACGCTCGGCCTGAACTCGGTCGACCGCAGTCTCGTCGGCCTGTTTCAACTCTACGGGGCATCGCGGCTGCAGACGCTGCGTTATCTCAAACTGCCGGCGGCCCTGCCGTACATTCTCGGCGGTTTACGCATTGCCGGCGGTTTGTCGTTGATCGGCGCGGTGGTTGCGGAAATCGCGGCGGGTTCGGCCGGCGCCGGGTCGGGTCTGGCCTACAGAATTGCGGAGTCCGGCTACCGGCTCAACATTCCGCGCATGTTCGCGGCGTTATTGTTGCTCTCTGTGGCTGGCATTGTCATTTATATGTTCCTTGCGACAGTGTCGCATCTGATGTTGCGGCGCTGGCACGAAAGCGCGCTCGGGAGGGAAAACTGATGGCCGCGCCTGTCTCCCTGGACAAGATCGATGGCGGCAGCACGCCAATGTGGCGGAAGCGGAGACCTGTTCTTGTCGTTGTGGCGATGTTGATGGCCTGCGGACCGGCCGCATCGGCGCAGGATGCATCCGCCTTGAAAAAAGACATGATCGGGCAGTGGGAGTTGTCCACGACCGAACGCAGCAAAACCTGCGTGGTGACGCTCAGGGGCGAGACGTTGCCGCAGGGTTTCAAGGTCGATCTGGAACCGGGCTGTGCGGTGTCGCTACCGTTTACGAAGGACATTGCAGCCTGGACTGTCGCGGGCCTCGATATCGTGCGCTTGCAGACCGCGACCGGAGAGCCGGTGGTCGATTTCACCGAAGTCGAGAGCGGAATTCTCGAAGGCCGGCGGGAGAATGAGGGAATTTACATCCTGCAAAATCTCGCCGAGGCCCGTTCGCTCGCCCGATCGATGGACCAGATGATTGGCGACTGGACGTTCGTTCGCGGCAACGGTAAGCCGATCTGCGGCATCACGCTGACGAACACCGAAGTCCCACCGGACAATTTCCAGGCATTCCTTAAACCCAAATGCGATGAGGCGATCGCGAACCTCAAGCCAGAGGTCTGGCGTCTCGAGCGCGGTGAAATCCTTCTGATGTCGGCGAGCGGCGAGACCTGGCATTTCCAGGCCGACGACAACGCACAGTGGCGGCTGGTTCCCGACAGCACCGATCCGCTAATTCTCATGCGGCAGTAGCCCTAGCTACCGTCGGATGGTCCGTCCGGTCGCTGTGATGCATCCACGGTGCACGCACCGCTTGGCGTGGCGTTTTTCGCTAGATCAGCCGCAGCCCTTTCAGGCTGGCGTGGCCGTTCTTGCCGACAATGATGTGGTCATGCACGGAGATCCCGAGCGGTGACGAAATGTCGATAATCGATTTAGTCATTTGGATGTCGGCCTGCGATGGCGTCGGATCCCCGGAGGGATGGTTATGGACCACAACCACCCGAAAAGTCCCGCAAAGTCGTTCCCTATCTGAATATTGTCGTCCTTGCTCCTTGCCAAACGCAAATACAGTATTCGCGGGAAGTATCGGCAAGTAAAACGGGGTAGCTTCGCGCAAACTGGTAACAGGACTGGCAACACATTGCGTCGCTAACTGGTAACAAGCTGATAGGCTGAATTTAGCGCCTGTGCGCGCGCTCTGCCGCTAAACATCACGCTGATTCCCGCAATATAACGCAATGCCTGCGCTCAGTTGTTTGCGCTTACGTTATACAATTGCGCATCGTCCAACTTCACTACTGCCGACTACATGAAATTTGCGAATGATAATTTTGAGCTGCTGCAAGGCGATTGCGCCGAGCTGCTTAATGAGATTGAAGCGGACAGCATTGACCTGACCGTTACAAGCCCGCCGTATGACAACCTACGCACATACAACGACTTCACCTTCGACTTTGAAACGATAGCGCGTGAACTGTCCCGTGTCACAAAGCATGGAGGCGTTGTGGTGTGGGTTGTTGGTGACGCGACTATCAGCGGAAGCGAAAGCGGCACATCGTTTCGGCAGGCGCTATTTTTCAAAGATGTGTGCGGGTTTAATCTGCATGACACGATGATATGGGAAAAGCCGCATTTCGGTAATCCTTCATCGACCAGATGTCACCAAATATTTGAGTATATGTTTGGGTTTAGCAAGGGAAAGCCGGCGACGTTCCATCAGCTAAAAGACGTGCCCATTAAGTTTGGTAAGCCGGTCGGCAAGTCATCGCGGCGGCATCGCGACGGTACAATCACCAATGACTGCAATACAAGGCAGAGCGACAGTGCGTTCGGCGGTCGCAAGAATATATGGAAGCTGAATACAAGTGGGCAGGAACAGTTCGGCAAGAAACAAGAACATCCGGCAACGTTCTCAGAGGCCCTCGCACGAGATCACATCATGTCATGGTCGAACCCTGGCGACTTGGTTCTAGACCCGTTCCTTGGTTCTGGCACTACTGGGAAGATGGCTCTACAGCTTGGGCGCAAGTTCGTCGGCATAGAAATTTCCAATGAGTACATGCGAATTGCGCGAGCTGCATCGAAGCTGCCAACGATAACCCGCCGTCCGCTGCCAACGACAATCAACCATCGTGACCCGGTACTGATTCCTGTGAGACGGATGCGTCCTTCTCGGGTTTCTTGTCCTTGGCCTTCTTGCGCGGTCTTACCTCAACCGAGGCAAGTCCAAACTTTCTTCGTGCGGCGCTATTAGTGTCGAACACAATTCCGTTCAGCAGGCTCAATCCTTTAAATAAATCGTCTACGTCTAGCTTCCGGCAGTCGCCGATTTTGAATTCTTTACTCTTAACTGAACGCAGATAGCGCTCATCAACAAATCCCCGATTATGGGCAATGATGTTCCTTGTAGATTAGCTCTACGACTGCATCGCGTTTTGACGGCGCGACTTTGATTTGGATTCCTCTTTCGGCGCACCATTTTTGAAGGTCAGCGAAGCCATCGTAAGACAGAGTGTTGACCCGGCGTTCGATAACGTCATGCACCAGTCCTTCGATGCTGCCATGCTTCAGAACGTCCTCTAACGAGATGGCTTGCTGTTTAGTGCTGAGCATGGCCGGCTTGGAGCGGAGAATTTCTCGGATCAGATCAACAAGGTATTTCTGAAAATTGTCGACCAGTCGAGCGACAAACATTTCCAACAAGGCCTGTCTGTTTTCCCTAAGAAACTGCGTGCGCTTTCCTGGCGCTGTTTTCGCTAGTTCGCCAGGCTCTTTCTGTTTCAGTCAATACCATCAAGCGCCTGGCGCGCGACGTGCGAGATATAGTCACTGGAAACCACCGTGTCGCAGATGAAGCTAAAAATCGCAGGTCGGCTATGGATGCGCTATGGTACGAAAGCAGAGCGCCAGTGCCTCGCGCTGGTGGCTGAGGGAGTGTCTCGTCATCGTCCTGCCCGCCGCGATTCCGTCTGCCATGCTGCCCACCCAAGGTTGCGCAAACACGTTAGCGGGCGATACTGATTTAGGGAATTCCCGTGATGGTTTCGATCTAAAACCCTGCCCAGTATCACCCTGACAACTAGGCTCAGGACTTATTGATCAGAGCCAGAAGATAACGCTAGCAGCGATGCAGATGGCGGACATGAACGTGTGTGCACATCTGTCGTAGCGGGTGTGGATGCGCCGCCAATCCTTGAGCCTGCCGAACATGTTCTCGATCTTGTGGCGGTGACGATAGAGTTCGCGGTCATGTTCGATCGGGCTTTTGCGGTTCGACTTCGAAGGGATGCAGGCCATAATGCCGCGTTCAGCGAGAGCCCGGCGAAACCAGTCGGCATCGTACCCCTTGTCGGCGAGCAACTGCCCGGCGGGCGGCAGCGCATCAATTATCAGCGCCGCGCCCTTGTAATCGCTCATCTGGCCTTCGCTGAGCAGCATGATGACGGGACGCCCCTGACCGTCGCAGACAGCATGCAGCTTTGAATTCAGGCCGCCTTTCGTACGCCCGATACGTCGGGGAACAGGCCCTTTTTTAAAAGGCTGGCAGCGGTGCGATGCGCCTTCAGATGCGTCGCATCAATCATCAGGCGAGATGGCTTGCCGGCCTTGCGCGCCAGTTCGGCAAATATCTTGTTGAACACACCGAGGCGGCTCCAGCGCACGAACCGGTTATAGATTGTCTTGTGCGGACCATAGCCGGGCGGCGCATCGCGCCAGCGCAAACCATTTCTGATGACGAAGATGATGCCGCTGATGACCCGCCGGTCATCAACCCTCGCAATCCCATGTGACAATGGAAAATACGGTTCGATCCGGCGCATCTGTGCCTCCGATAGCAGCAAAAGATCAGTCATGGCGACGCCTCCCAGCATCACCATTGAATCAAGCTGCCAACCAGCCCGCAACAAACAAATTTAATAGGTCCTGAGCCTAGCAACAGTACGTGTAACACGCGGGTTTTGTAGAAATTTCAGCATTGAAATCGCTTGCGAATTTCAGATTTATCAGATTTGCCATTGTCATGCACCATGATGATCGAGGTTGCGGATAGCTCGAGCGCACGCTTGACGACCTCGCGAGGATAAACCGGAGTATGATCGACGGTGCCCGACCTGTTGCAAACTCGTCTGCGATAAGCTGGTTGCGCTTATCGAGGAACAGGATCCGGATGTGTTTCCTCGCAACCTATTAATATTATAGATCAACGAGTTGCGGGCGACGTCCCCCAAACGTCCCTCCCGCGTCCCCCATCACTTGTTCTCGGTGCGTTTCTGCATCCGAATAGAAGCAACACGGCTGGTCCTGCTTCCTGGTACCGCGGTTGTAGCGGGCGCTGGTCGGCGGTTCTTGTGACCTGCCGACTTCATGACGTCCGTCTCCGCCGCACCCAGGTCGTATGCTTCAGTGATGGCACCGGCACGGGCGTCCATGTTCCAGATGTTTTTCGGAACGCCGGCCTTATCGGCTATCTTCCGCCAGCGCTCCGTGAATTTCCGATGCTTTAGCCTGCGGCATGGGTCTGATCCTTGCTGTGGGTCAGGCTTGCCTTCGTGCTTCGAACACGTAGGCAAGCCGCTTGTTCTTCAAGCAAGGTTTGTGTACTACGCGTTTATGGCGAAGGCAACAAAAAACGTAATACGAAAACGACCAGGCCGCCCCGCGACAGGGCAAGACCAGGTGACCGCTATTCGCCTGTCTTCAGAGTTGCGCACCGCGCTCGACCAATGGGCAGCTCGACAACCCGACAAGCCATCGCGCTCCGAAGCCATCCGCCGCCTGGTCGAGCTCGGGCTGAAGGCGAAGGGAAAATGAACCGCTTATGGCAATGGGTCCGGCGGCACGCCGCACCGGCGGGACGGCCTGATTTGCTGATAGCTATGGTTTCGGGGTTGGTGGCGTGGATCATAATCTTGGCGCTGCGAACTGTTATCGGGAGCTAGTCGGAAGTGATGCTGAGCTGACGGGCACACGGGGCGCTTTTGTGCGCCCGCGACCTGCGATAGGCTTTTGGGACAGCGGGGGGCGCTCATGGCTATCGAAGATTTGGTTGATGACTTCTGGCGAAATCCCTAGCGGCCAATCTCACCGGACCCGAGGCTCAGTCAAAGTGGACGTCGTTTGTCAGCGATTTGCAGGCCAGAGTTGCGCCCTTTCCGAAAGAAGCTCAGGATGAAATACTTTTGGCGAGCCGCCACGCGAAATGCGGAGTGCATCGGGATTGCCCAAGTGAGCCTCGACGCTCTGAGAAAAAAATTGGGTTAGGGCAAATAGAATGAAGGCGCCCGATTGGTCCGAACGACGCAAGCTTCCTTCGAAAGAGGAGAAGCAATCCCGCAAGGCGCTCAAGGAAACAGACGCACGAGTGGCGATGGCCGAGCATGAGAAAGCAGCCGAAGCATTCGCTAAGAACCGCGAGCGTCTAAGGGCAGAGCGGCTGGCTCGTGAGGCTATAGAGCCACCTCCGCCGCCGAAGAAGAAAAAGGCGGGACTGAAGACGAAGGGCAGCTAATGCCGGCCAGAGCTAGTCACATACCTACTCATCGAGAGCGGAGCATCTTGCAGATTCTTCACGAGCGGGGGGGCGAGCTACATAAAAGGCAGTTCCAACCCGCGGCGGTAATAATCAACAAAATGATCGCAAAAGGCTGGATCGAAGTCCCAGCGGCCTCTACGTTTCGCATTACGGCGGCAGGCTTAGCAGCGATGAAGGCAAAGATTCCAACCAGCGGCTCACGATGCCGCCCAGGCACGGGGATGTGATGGTGGGTTGAGGCTGCGGCATCTAGGAGTAACTGGATGTGCACCTAGTTCATGGGCTCCTCTAACCGGGAGGCATGTCCGTGGCATACGATCCGCTTATTGGACGCCCTGTGGTGGGCAGCCCAAATCCGGAACTGAACCGGATCATCCCTCAGCAAAAGGCCATGCTGGCACTGGCTGCTGGGGGATACGTTGTTTTTGTATTAGCTCTTCTCTATTCGCTCATCGGCGAACAATAAACCTCCCCGAGTGACGGGCACCGGCGTCGCCTTAGGTGCCGAGAGCCCGTCACCGGGAGGCGTCCTAAGACCTCTCGGCGTCCTAAGACATCTCACTGAGAGAACGCTCCTGTCAGCATTATGTTCTCAAGAAAACCCGCCGGTGCAGGCTTGCCTACCGGCGAGGAGGAAGCTGGCGCGGGATCGCTGAGCGATGGATTAAAGAAAGCAGAGCCAACATCGGAAGCCAAGGTGTGATCCTCGACTAACTGGAATTGGTGCTATGTGGAGAAACTATGTGGGAGCAAGTGCGTGCAGGATCTGGCCTATTGAAGATTAGGCCCCTGGAAGAAGCCGACCTAGATCCTGCTTTAGTGGATCGCATGACGGTTCGTGTGAAGCAGTTGCTTTCAGACGGTAAGCTGCACAGCGACTAAAGCCGCCACCGCTCCATCGTCTCGCGGATAATCCGCCGCATCCCGGCAGTGGCGGCTAACGATGGAGGCCTCTATGACCGATCGCTACTACGTAACGGCCGTACGCAAGAGTAAAGGCGTCCACACGGATGAAGGCAAGTATGCCGATGAGGCCGCTGCTCTCATAAGGCTTGCTTTACTCGGCGAGGATCAGGATTGTTTGATTGCGGAAGTAACACAGTGGCCCGACAGTTCGTCTCCACAAAGCGGAATTGTCGTCGCGCAGTCCGAAAGACTCCACGGAGAATGGCTCCGCATTGAAGGTGAGCTACGAATTGCACAAAGGGCGGCGAGGCTGAGAACATACTGAGGGATAGCAAGGGTGAGTGAGATCATGACGGAGAAGGATAAGCTCAGGCAAACTATCGAACAGGAGTTCGAACGGCGCGGCATTAAGGCTGGCGATGTCGTCGATTCGCTTTCGATTGCCTCGCTGTACGAGGGAAGTTGTTCCTTTAGCCGCAGAGATGAGATTCTAAAACCTCGTTAGAGAGGTCGGTCGGACAAAGGGCGTGGATGTCCGGGGCTAAAATAGTAACGGCTTGATTGGCTGACAAAGCCCATGATTCGTCCAGTTAGCTTGGCACGGATGTAGATGAGGGGAAGATGGGAAAGCGCGAAGATTTTCTGAATGCCGTTCAGACACTACTGATTGTCAATTCCGTAAGGCTCGCAACTGAAGGCGACCACTCGCCTAAAGCCGTCACCAATTTTTCCTTTACGAATGGGTTCAACATACTGGACACCGCGCTGGACGCCGCTGATTGGATTCCAGAAGACTTACCCACGATGGAGGCGGTAAACGAGTTCTGCAGCTACTTCTTCCAAAATTTGCGTGACAATGAACCGGAAGGCATGATGCCCGAACTTCCATATTGGTGCGCCCGCTCCTAAAATCAGCACGGTCGCCTCGCCGCCGATCGGTAACACCTTCCGATCAAGAAGGGCAACAAGTGGGGAAAGCAAAGCCTTTAAACGGCATTGGTGTGTGCACTAGTGGACTGAACCTCGAGCTAGATTATGCATTGATACGCCCATCTCCGCCCGGAATAGGAGCGCGCCATGCAGAAGCGGCGGCGTTTCAAACAAACAAAATCACTCCAGGACCGTCTCTCGGAGTTCATCAACGGCGAGCGCGCAAAGGCGAAAGTTGGCGGCGCCCAATACGAGCTGCAGAAGAAAGTCCGGCAGGCCGAGGTTGCCGCCGACA
>CAWEBX010000032.1:0-54716 GCA_963807355.1 uncultured archaeon | reverse complement strand
TGCAAAACCGTGTACACCGGTTCAATTCCGGTCGTGGCCTCCACAACACAATCAAAGTCTTAAGACAACTAATTGATAGATATTATATTTTACCGATACGTCGGTCCAGCTTAATGTAGTTCAGCAGGCACCGTTCCATCCCTCGGGGAAAGGAAGGAGCGGCCATGCGACTTCATTGTCGTTGGCGGCTTGCAGCGGCCTGATGAAACGCGCGTGGTCGATATCCGGCTGCGCGGCTTCTTCGATGCGCGGAGCGATCACCGCGCTCACTGCGCTAAGCAATCGATCAAACTCGACTTCACTCATGTACGCCTCACTGTTCATGCACACAGAGTGACAAAAGGGACTTGGGCTCCCGTTGCAGAAACTGCTAAAATTGTTTCGATCGGGCGCTAAATTGCCAAGCGGCTTTTAGCCTGCCACAGGAGGCACTCGGCGCGCATCCTCGAGGCCGCGGATTGTCGGCTCGCAAACAATCAAGGTTATCGAATGCTTACCAGTGGCTAGGTCGCCGCTGGGGCTCCCGTTTCTTACGAGACATGCTTCGTTCACGAAGAAGCCGGCCAGCTGAATGCTTGAAATGCAGGGGACATTTGTACGCCGGCGGTTTGTGCTCCGGCCGATTTAACACTGTCGCAATCGGCAATAATTATTGTTTCCGTACGTTCCGGGTTTTCGTTAAGAGGGCCCGGTCTTTCGCAATTTTCTGAATTTTTGGGGATATGATCCACATGTGCGGCATTGTAGGGATTCTGGGGCGCGGTCCAGTGGCGGATCAATTGGTTGATTCGCTCAGGCGTCTCGAATACCGCGGTTACGATTCCGCCGGCATTGCGACACTAGAAGGAGCGCATTTGGCCCGTCGTCGCGCCGAGGGCAAGCTGCGAAACCTGGCCGGGCGCTTGCTGACCGAGCCGCTGATCGGGCAGGTCGGAATCGGACACACACGCTGGGCAACGCACGGCAGACCGACCGAGAACAACGCACATCCGCACGCAACCGAGCGCGTGGCCGTCGTTCACAACGGCATCATTGAAAATTTTCGCGAACTGCGTGAGAAGCTTCAGAAAAAAGGAGCGGTTTTTGAAACTGAAACCGATACCGAAGCAGTGCTACATCTGGTCGATGGCTATCTTGCCGCCGGCGTCAATCCGGTAGAGGCGGTCAAAGCCACGTTGTCGCAGCTTCGCGGCGCATTCGCTCTCGGTTTTATCTTCGCAGCCAACGATGACATTCTGATCGGTGCGCGCAACGGGCCTCCGCTGGCGATCGGATATGGCGACGGCGAAATGTATCTGGGATCGGACTCGATTGCGCTCGGGCCGCTCACCGATTCGATCAGCTATCTCGAAGACGGTGACTGGGCTGTTTTGACGCACAACGGCGCGACCGTCTACGACCACTGCAACACCATCGTTCACCGCGAGGTCGTCAAGCATAGCGCTTCGACCTCTCTGGTCGATAAGGCGAACTATCGCCACTTCATGGCCAAGGAAATCCACGAACAGCCTGAGGTGGTCGGACACACGCTGGCCCGCTATGTTGACATGGCGACCGAGCGTGTATCGCTTCCAGTGGATCTCCCGTTCGATTTTCGCAAGATCAAGCGGGTCTCGATCATCGCGTGCGGAACCGCTAACTATGCCGGCTACATCGGCAAATATTGGCTGGAACGCCTGGCCCGGCTTCCCGTCGAAATCGATATTGCGTCTGAGTTTCGCTATCGTGAAGCACCGCTCGGCGAAGGCGATCTCGCCATCTTCATTTCGCAGTCCGGTGAAACCGCCGATACGCTCGCGGCGCTGCGATATGCGAAGCAGCATGGACTGCACACGCTCTCGATCGTCAACGTCACGACGTCGACGATCGCACGCGAAAGCGAGACGATGCTGCAAACGCTGGCGGGTCCGGAGATCGGCGTCGCATCGACCAAGGCTTTCACCTGCCAGTTGATGGTGCTTGCAACTCTCGCGATCGCCGCAGGCAAGGCGCGCGGCGAATTATCCGAAGAAGATGAAGCCCGAACTCGTGCATGGACTGATCGAAATTCCTCGATTGATGTCGGAAGCGCTCGCCACCGAACCGCAGATAGACAAGCTCGCGCGCGAGATCGCCAAATCCAGGGATGTCTTGTATCTGGGACGGGGCACCAGCTACCCGCTCGCGCTGGAGGGAGCGCTCAAGCTCAAGGAAATCTCCTACATCCATGCGGAAGGTTATGCCGCGGGCGAACTCAAACATGGACCGATCGCACTGATCGACGAGAACATGCCTGTGGTGGTGATCGCCCCCTATGATCGCGTTTTCGAAAAGACAGTGTCCAATATGCAAGAGGTGGCGGCGCGGGGCGGCAACATCATTCTCATGACAGACGCGAAGGGGGCGGCGGAGGCGACCATCGAGTCCTTGGTGACGATTATCCTGCCCGATATGGCAGCCACTTTTGTTGCGCTGGTCTATGCGATTCCAATGCAATTGCTGGCCTACCATACCGCAGTCGTCATGGGCACCGACGTCGACCAGCCGCGCAATCTGGCAAAATCCGTCACTGTCGAATAAGATCGAAGACCGCAGGGCGGTCCATCACGCGGCATGCAAAGTTTGCTAGAATGCTTATATGAGCAGATATCAGCCTTTTGGACGTCCTTTGATCTGGAACCACGATGACGCGTGACAACCCTTCGAGCGGCGTACCAGGCGACCACCATCCGGATATGCCTCGCGGGCTCATCGCGCGATTCCGGAATTACTTTCTGACCGGACTGATTGTCGCAGGCCCGGTGGCCATAACGCTTTACCTGACCTGGTGGTTCGTAAACTGGGTCGACAACCTGGTACGGCCATTCGTCCCGATCGCATATCGGCCTGAAACGTACCTGCCTTTCGTATTGCCGGGATCAGGCTTGATCGTTGCGGTGTTCGCGCTGACGATGCTCGGCTTCCTGACAGCCAACCTGATCGGCCGGACGCTGGTCGATCTTGGCGAAAAAGTACTCGGCCGGATGCCTGTGGTGCGGGCGATCTACCGTGGACTTAAGCAGGTCTTTGAAACGCTTTTTTCCGGATCTGGATCGAGCCTCCGCAGAGTTGGTTTGGTTGAATTTCCGTCGCCCGGCATGTGGTCCATTGTGCTCATTTCGCAAGTACCAAGCACGAACGTTGCCGCCAGACTCCCCGCTCAGGAGGAACATATTTCCGTGTTCCTGCCTTGCGCCCCCAATCCGACGACAGGTTTCTTTTTCTACGTGCCCAAGAGCAGGGTCGTCGAGATCGACATGACCACGGAGGAAGCGGCAACACTGATCATGTCTGCCGGCGTCGTTCAGCCAAATTCCGACTCGCAGAAGAAGCTCGCAGCTCTCGCAGGAATGGCCGAAGCGGCGCGCGCTGCAAATGCGTCGGGCCTTGCGCCCACAACGGCTGCAAAGGTTGACTGACGCTTGGAGCCTTTCCGCTTCTGACAGAGTCAGAAGCGGGGCTCTATGATTTCGATCAGACGCGTTTTCTTCACGCGAACCGGTGTCCACTTCGCTCGAAAACGCTTTTAACCCGCGCCGAGCAGGGGCAGAGCTTCGTCACGCTCAAACAGATACAGCAGGCATCGCAACGCTTCGCCGTGCGCGCCCGTGAGCTCTGGATTCTGCTTCAGAATGCGCAGGGCTTCGTCGCGGGCCAACGTGATGAGTTGCGCGTGGACATCGGAGCGCGCGATGCGATATCCGGGCAGGCCGCTTTGGCGGGTGCCGAGCACGTCGCCTTCGCCGCGCAGCTTTAGGTCTTCTTCGGCAATCCGGAAGCCATCCGTGGTCTCCCGGATCACCCTTAGCCGGGCGGCGGACATTTCTCCTAGCGGCTCCCGGTAAAGTAAAAGACAAGTCGAGGGTTCCGAACCGCGACCGATTCGGCCTCGCAATTGATGAAGTTGGGCGAGACCGAAGCGTTCGGCGTTTTCGATCACCATGATCGTCGCTGCCGGCACGTCGACGCCAACCTCGACAACGGTTGTCGCGACCAGCAGATTGATTTCGGCTGCCGCGAATTGCGTCATCACGCGATCTTTTTCAGGACCTCGCATCTTGCCGTGGACAAGACCGACCTTGTCGCCAAAGCGGGCCCTGAGGCTGTCGAAGCGTTGCTCCGCATCGGTCAGGTCGACGGTTTCGGATTCTTCAACGAGTGGACAAATCCAGTAAACCAGCTTGCCGGCTTTCAGGGCGCGGCCGACCGCATCGATCACCTCGTCCAACCGGTTGTCGGGGACGGCGCGGGTATCGATCGGCTGCCGGCCAGCGGGTTTTTCGCGTAATTCGGAGACGTCCATGTCGCCGAAATAAGTGAGAACGAGCGTGCGCGGAATTGGTGTCGCGCTCAGCACCAAAACATCCACGGCCTCGCCCTTGGCAGTTAGTGCGAGACGCTCGCGCACGCCGAAACGGTGCTGTTCGTCCACCACCGCAAGTGCCAGCGCCTTGAACGCGACATCGGTCTGGATCAATGCGTGCGTACCGACAAGCAGGTCGATGTCGCCATCGGCGAGGCGTGCCGTGATCTCGCGCCGTTCCTTGCCTTTCTCGCGGCCGGTCAAGATCGCAATGCGCAGGCCAGCCTGTTCGGCGAGCGGCGCGATGGTCTTGATATGCTGGCGGGCAAGGATTTCGGTCGGCGCCATCAGGGCTGTCTGCTTGCCGGCTTCGGCCACCGCCGCCGCAGCGAGCAGGGCGACAACCGTCTTGCCCGAACCGACATCGCCCTGAAGCAGCCGCAGCATCCGCACCGGCTGCCGCAGGTCATCGCTGATCGCGGCGGCCGCGTGCTGTTGGGATGTGGTCAGGGCGTAGGGCAGCGCGTCAATGATTCTGTTGCGCAGGTGTCCATCGCCGGCGTGTCGGCTTCCAGCCGGCCGGCGAAGCTGCGCCCGCACGAGCGCCAGCGCGAGTTGTCCGGCAAGCAACTCGTCGAAGGCAAGGCGTGACCAGAACCGGCCTTCCGGCAGAATATCGGTCAATTCCAGCGGGACATGAACGCGATGGAGCGCTTCCTGAAGCGGCGGGAAGCTGCACCGGCGCAAAATGTCCGGACTGATCCATTCGGGCAAAACGGGAAGCTTTTGCAAGGCTCCCGCCACTGCACGCCGCAATGAACCCAACGCCAGGCCCTCCGTGAGGGGATAGACGGGATCGATGCCTGAGAGTTTTGCCAACCCGGCCTCATCGACCACCCGATCGGGATGTACGATCTGAAGCGCACCGTCGAACGTCTGAATCGTGCCGGACACATAGCGCTTACTGCCTATGGGAAGCAGCTTTTCGACGTAGCCTGGCTGGGCGCGGAAGTAGGTTAGTAAGACATCCCCGGTCTCGTCGCTGGCATAGACCAGATGCGGCGCGCGCGAGCGCCCGGGCGGCGCGGGGCGATGCCGGTCGACGGTCACCTCCAGCGTTACGATAGTGCCCGGGACGGCGTCGCGAATCTTGGGCCGCGCCCTGCGATCGACGACGCTTGCAGGCAGATGAAACAGCAGATCAATCAGCCGCGGAGTTTCATCGCGTGCGAGGAGATACCGGAACAGCTTGTCCTGCTTCGGGCCGACGCCGGACAGGCTGGTCACCGGTACAAAGAGCGGATTGAGCAGCGCAGGGCGCATCGAGCGACTCGACGAAGTGAACTGGCCGGTTGCAAGCCTTGAATGCAAATTTCTGATTATGCAATGCGCGAGACAGATGCTGACATCCCTTATCGCGAAGGCTATATGGTGCCGGCCCGGCTCGTCCGGGCTTTTGGCGTTTGATTGGGATTGACGGATGACGGGATCGACACGATCAAGCCGCGGCCTGGATGACCGCCGAAAACGGCTGATGTATCGCTGCTGGCATCGCGGGATGCGCGAGATGGACTTGATTCTTGGCCGATTCGTTGATGAGGAGATCGGTTCGTTGACGGACGCGGAGTTAAACGATCTCGAAAGCTTGATCGAGGTTCCGGACCCGGACCTTTACGCAGCGCTCAGCGACGGCGCTCCGCTGGCTTCCGAGTATCGGACCGCGCTGTTTGATCGCATAAAGTCATTTCGGCCAGGACAGGACGCATGAAAGCGGCTCCCCGATCACCTGCGGAATCGCTGTCACCGGGTCGTCCACTGACGCTCGCGAACGTCGCGGAAGGCGCCGAAGGGCTTGTCGTCTCTGACCTCGCGCGAGCCATCAAGGCCAAGGCGGGGCGGCAGGTCTCGGCAGTCAGCCTGGCGGTGGTCTGCCGGGATGGCCCGCGGATGCAGCAGCTGGCGCGCGGGCTGGAGTTCTTCGCGCCTGATATTTCGGTCATGCAGTTTCCGGCGTGGGATTGCCAGCCCTATGATCGAGTCTCGCCGCATGGAGGCGTACTTGCCCAGCGCCTGACAACGCTTGCGCGCTTGTCTCGTCTGACCGGCAGCGACGCGCCTCTGATCGTCCTCACGACGATCAACGCGATCCTGCAACGCGTGCCGGCGCGCGAGATCGTTGCGTCTCAGGCCCTGTCAGTCGCGCCTGGCCATGTGGTGCCGATGGATTCGATCGTCGCATGGCTTGAGCACAACGGCTACAATCGTTCCTCGACGGTTCGCGAACCCGGCGAATATGCCGTGCGCGGCGGCATTCTCGATCTGTTTCCCTCCAGTCTCGACCAGCCTGTCCGATTCGATTTCTTCGGCGACTCGCTGGAGTCGATCCGATCATTCGACCCGGAAACCCAGCGCACGCTGTTCGACGTACGCTCGCTCGATCTCGTCCCGATCTCCGAATTCCAGTTTGTCACCGAAACCATCCGGCGCTTCCGAATGGGATACGTCGCGGCTTTTGGCGCACCGGAACGCGATGACCTGCTGTATGAGGCTGTCAGCGAAGGGCGGCGATATCCAGGCATGGAGCACTGGCTGCCGCTGTTTCATGAACGCATGGACACGCTGTTCGATTATCTTGACGGCGCGGCCATCGTCATCGAACCGCAGGGCGAAGACGCCGCGAGCGAGCGTTTCAAGCAGATCACCGATTATTTTGAAGCGCGCCGCGAGGCCCTTGAGCACGCCGGCGGCGGCGCGCCCTATAAGCCGCTTCCGCCCGACCGTCTTTATCTTATGCGAGATGAATGGACGAAACGGATCAATGAAGCGGCGCTGGTGCGACTGACGCCATTCGCGATGCCTGACGAAGCTCTCAATGTCATCGATGCGGGCGCACGGCAGGGACGAAATTTCGCGCCAGAACGGGCGGACGCTACCCTCAACGTTTTCGAGTCCGTCGTGTCGCATGTGCAGGCCTTGCAGGCCACGCGGAAGAAAGTCATCGTTTCGTTGTGGAGCGAAGGTTCGCGCGACCGCATGGCGAGCATGCTCAGGGATCACAAGCTGCTCAACCTGACGAGCATCAATGTCTGGCGCACGGTTCAGGCAACGCCCCGCAATGAGGTCATGCTGGCCGTCGTCGGAATAGAATCGGGATTTGAGACCGAAACCGTAGCGGTCATCAGTGAACAGGATATCCTTGGCGATCGCTTGGTGCGTCCGCGCAAGGCCAGCCGCAAACTCGATAATTTCATCTCGGAAGTAACCAGCCTTGCGGCGGGCGATCTCGTTGTTCACGTCGAGCACGGTATCGGGCGTTTTGTCGGCCTGCAGACGCTGGAAGTCGGCGGCGCGCCGCACGATTGTCTGGAGCTGCGTTACGCCAACGAAACCAAACTATTCCTGCCGGTTGAGAACATTGAACTGCTGTCGCGCTACGGCTCCGATCATGCCAATGTCGAACTTGATCGGCTCGGCGGCGGTGGGTGGCAGACCCGCAAGGCCAAGCTAAAAAGCCGCATTCGTGAGATCGCAGGCGAATTGATCAGAATCGCCGCGGAGCGGCATTTGCGTGATGCGCCGAAGCTGCCGGTACAGTCCGGTCTCTACGATGAATTCTGTGCGCGCTTCCCCTACGATGAAACCGAGGATCAGCTCGGCGCCATCCAAGCGTCGCTGGAGGATCTCGAGAGCGGCAAGCCAATGGATCGGCTGGTGTGCGGTGACGTTGGCTTCGGTAAAACCGAAGTGGCCTTGCGAGCGGCTTTTGCTGTCGCACTGGACGGAAAGCAGGTCGCGATCGTTGTCCCGACAACACTGCTTGCACGTCAACATACAAAAACTTTCACTGAGCGGTTTCGTGGTTTTCCCGTCAATGTCGCGCAGGCATCGAGGCTGGTGTCGCCGAAGGAGTTGACAAAGGTCAAGAAGGGGATTGCCGACGGCTCGGTGGATATCGTCGTCGGCACACATGCCTTACTTAGCAAATCCATCAAGTTCAGAGACCTTGGACTCCTGGTGGTCGACGAGGAGCAACATTTTGGCGTCAGCCACAAGGAGCGGCTGAAGCAACTGCGGGCGCACATACACGTTCTGACGCTGAGCGCCACTCCGATCCCGCGCACCCTGCAACTGGCGTTGACCGGTGTGCGCGACCTCTCGATCATCGCTTCGCCGCCAGTCGATCGGCTCGCGGTTCGCACCTTCGTGGCGCCGCACGATCCTTTGATGATCCGCGAAGCGCTGCTGCGCGAACGCTATCGCGGCGGCCAGGCCTTCTATGTCGTACCGCGCGTTAGCGATCTGGCCGAGGTCAAGGACTTTCTCGACAAACACGTACCAGAAATGAAGGTTGCTGTCGCTCACGGTCAGATGCCGCCGACAGTGATCGAGGACATCATATCGGCCTTCTACGACGGCAAGTACGATGTCCTGCTCTCGACGACCATCGTGGAGTCCGGGCTCGACATTCCGACCGCCAACACTCTCATCGTGCATCGCGCCGACATGTTCGGACTGGCGCAGCTATATCAGTTGCGCGGCCGGGTCGGCCGCTCGAAGCTGCGCGCTTATGCGCTGTTCACGCTGCCTTCGACGCACAAGATCACGGCGCAGGCCGAGCGCAGGCTCAAGGTTTTGCAGTCGCTCGAAACCCTGGGGGCCGGGTTCCAGCTTGCGTCGCACGATCTCGACATTCGCGGCGCAGGCAATCTGCTCGGCGAGGAACAGTCGGGCCACATTAAGGAAGTCGGATTCGAGCTCTATCAATCGATGCTGGAGGAGGCGATCGAGAATCTCAAGACCGGCGTGACGGAACTTGCCGACGATCGCTGGTCCCCACAGATTACCATCGGGATGCCGGTGTTGATCCCGGAAGACTACGTTGCTGATCTGGCAGTTCGGCTATCGTTGTATCGTCGGCTTGCCGACCTCGACACCGATGATGAAATCGATAACTTTGCCGCGGAGCTGCGCGACCGCTTTGGCCAATTGCCGGACGAAGTCCGTTACCTGTTCAAGGTCGCAGCGATCAAAGCCTATTGCCGCCGCGCCAATGTCGAGAAGGTCGATGCGGGACCGAAAGGCGCCGTGATTTCCTTCCGGGACAACAAGTTCGCGCAACCCGATCGGCTGGTTTATTTCATCCGCCAGCATGGACAGGCAGCAAAGGTTCGCCCCGACATGAAAGTCGTGTTCTTCCAGAACTGGGAAACTCCGGAGGAACGCCTGATGGGTACCACCGAAATCATGCGCCAGCTTGCCAATCTCGCGGAGGATCGCAAGGCGGCGTAACGGCTATCATGACGCGGCACGCGCCTTCTCATTCAAGCGGCTGAGAAGCGACGCTACGGAGTCATCGGATCTTGATGCCGTCAGGGCGACCTGGGGATCGATTCGCATTGCTCGTTTAACACTGTGGGTCGTATGCTTCATCACGCTCGAAAGCCGTCGCGCGATCATCTGGGCGTTGCGCAAATCGGCGTCGGCGAAGACCACAACGATCGAGCCGTCGGTTTCGAGCGTACCGAAATCCATTCGCCGCATGAGCCGGCTCAGAATACGAGCTGCATCGAATAGTGAGCGTTCATGCTTCTGACCAAGCGAGAAGCGGGCAACAGAGATGTTTGCCCCGCTGGATCGAGTTTGATGAACTGCCGAGTTTAGTTCACGGTGGAAGGCATCCAGGGTCAGAAGGCCGGTTCGTGGGTCCAAAAGACCACCCGCATCCATGGACCTTAGCGTACGACGGAGACGCGCCTCGAAAGCCTGCTGTCGAACCAACGGCAGAAATGTGCTTACGACATGATAGGGCTCGCCTGACATCACTTCGAGATTGGGAAGATCATAGTTCGCCAACGTGCCGCCGGACGTAACCGCGATCGGCAAATTACGAAAGCGCGAGTCTTCAGCCAATACAGTCAACAGCGCGTCAACCACACGCTGAGAGAACCCTTCGCTGATAATGATTCCGTCCAGATCGCGCGCGTTGAGGTGCTTCGCCGCTACCTCGATGCTGAGCGCCCCAACGACGCCGAGCCGTTCGCCAAAAGCAACCGATAGCGTGGGATAAGCGGCGCCGCGCCCAATCAGGAGAACGGTCGCATCCCCGATCGGGTTCGAATCCGGCAGGCGTGGGACCGCCGGATTACTCGCAAGCCGCCGAAGTACGGTCTTGTGAAGCGTTCGCACGCGTAGCGCCGCATTGAGACGCCTGTCGAACCGATCGATCCCTCCGTTCAGGAGCGAGAACGGAAGCGCGTTGTCCGGGCAGGGCATTTCGGGATCGGCGACGATCAGGGGAACGTAAGGCTGCATCGCAGCAAGCTGATCAGCAAGGCGATCCAATCCCACGCCCGCGCCTTTGGTCGTGGGGACAAAGACGGCTGCAGGTTGAAGGAGTTCGATGCCCTCGGAAGCTTCCGACCAATCGATGTCGATGACGGGAAAGATGCTCTGGCATGATGGGATGACTAGGGACGCTCGTCGCTCGCCATGTGAGATAACGATGAGCGGGCCTTGCTGGGACATCTTTCACGAACCCGGATACGTACCAAGGCTTACGATCCTAGTTTGTTGCCCTTAATGCAGCGTCAATGAATGGTGCCGGATTCGATCAGTCGGTCATCCGACGATCGCGAAACGCTTCCACCATCAACGGGTTCAACCCCAGTTCAGTGAGCGCCTCGCGAGCGCGAGTATTGTCACTGGCTCGCCCGGCAAGGCGATGGCCGCTCAGACGGTCGGGAAGCGCGGTCAGCATGGCGTTCGGTCCGAGCCGTCGTGCCCACTCCTGGAGATCCGGTGCAAGAAACCTGTAGCCACCTACGGCCATGACACCAGCGGGCGGGGCCGTGATAGCGATGGCGCCTGTGGCGCGATCGATCCGTGCGGCATAGCCTGTATCCACGAAGTCCGGTTGGGACAGCGAGCCGAGGGCATCGGACGGCCGTTCCGACGGGGCGTAAGCCGCGATCGGAACCATCGGTCCCCGTAGCCCCAGCGTTCCGTTCGGAGTCAAAACGATTTCGCCGGCGGTCGATGATATGGGAACCTGAGGCGGCGCCCGGTAAGGACCGGGCATGATGGGGGCAGGGGAGCCATCCTCCGCCCGGCGAGCCGCGAAAAGACCCACTTCGCCGAACAGGTAGACGTCCGTCATCTGACGCCCGTTGTCGGGCCAGAGCGCACTCGACCCCACCTGTTCCGGAACTCGCCAGAGCCCAACGACATGACGCAGGCTCGGCATGGATGACAGAACGCCGGCTTCCGCCATCCGCAATGCCAGCGGAGCTGGCGCGACCAGCGTGTCGCAACGTTCGGTCTCGATCTGCTGCGCGAGAACATCCTCGTCGAAGGGATGATGCAGCGCCAGCGTGCCGCCGCTGAGCAGCCACATCACGAACGATGAAGTCAGTCCGGCGAACGACGACGGTGCGAGAGCCGAGAGAATTGTTGCGCTCTGGGGCAATTCACTCTCGAGAAACACGGCGAGCCCGGCGGCAATCAGGTTTACATGGGTTCGTGGCACCGCGAGAAAGCCCGAGCCCGAGGCCTCGAACGTCACCAGCGCGGCGCGGCGCGAATCCTGGACCGCGAGCCGCGAGTTGTCGATTTTCCTATCGACGGCAATTTCCAGCGGAACCATTCCTTCCGGCAAATTGCTGCCGAAGCCGCAGACATGACGGACGGAAAAGACCTCCGCAGCCGCATTCATCGCCAGATCGGCATGATCGACACCGTCGATATTGCCCATGGCGACGATCGCACGCGCTCCCGTTCGGTTGATCGCAACAGTGAGTTCAGCCTGCCGCCAAAGCTGGGGCAATAACGCGACGATCAGACCGGCGCGATAGGCGGCAAGCACTGTCAGCACCAATTCAATGGTGTTCGGCAATTGTACTGCTATGACCGAATTGGCCGGCAAACCGGCGTCGATAAAGTGGGCCGCCAACGCTGATACGGCCCGATCTGCCTGGGCAAAGGTCAGACGCCGCGGCGGTTGTCCCGTAACCCGCAACTTGTCGGGCGGATCAATCAGCGCCGGCTGATCCGGCTGCCGGGCAAGGATACGGTCGAATAGCTCATCCAGCGTGGGCGATGGATTGTTCTGGAGCACGAGGTCACTTGCCCGACTTCGGCGGCCTTCGCCACCATGTTTCAGGGAGGTATCCAGTCAACGCGGTCGCTGCTGGTCGTTCTATCCGATTCCAGCGCGCGATCCATTGTTCTCGAACGTTATAGACCGGAATTGCATAAAATCCGGACATCAGGACCCGGTCGAGTGCGCGAACCGCATCTACGAAGTCGGGTCGCTGCCGGGCCTTGAGCATGGCTGCGATCATGGCATCGATCGCCGGGTTCTTCACGCCCATGTAATTTCGGGTACCCGTAGTGTCGGCGGCTTCGCTGCCCCAGTAGAAGGACTGTTCGTTGCCGGGCGACAGCGATTGATCCCAGCGATTCTGGATCATGTCAAAATCAAACCCGAGCCGACGCTGATCGAACTGTACGCCATCGACTGAGCGCACGGACACGTCAATGCCTGCCCGCTTGAGATCACGCGCGTAAGTCAGCGCGATTCGCTCCTGATCGCGGGTGGTCACCAGGATTTCAAAGGCGAGGGGCACTTTGGTTGAGCGGTGACGTAAAACCGTGCCGTCAAACTCATAACCCGCTTGCGACAGAAGATCGAGGGCAGCACGCAAGGCCTCGCGGTCCCGGCCCGAACCGTCGGTCACCGGAAGGCGGTAGCTGCCGTCGAGAATGTCAGGCTGCACGGCCGACGGAAATGGCTCCAGCAACGACCGCTCTCCTTCGTCAGCAGCGCGTGCGTAGGCGGATAGCTCCGATCCTGCAAAGAAGCCGCCAGCGCGACTGTAAAGTCCGAAAAAATAGTTTCGGTTGATCCACTCGAAATCGAATAGCAGCGTCAGCGCCTCGCGGACGAGAATATCGGAGAATATCGGCCGTCGCGTATTGAACACCAGATATTCCGAGGGCGCGGGCAGGCCGGTCTTGACGGCTTCGCGAACGAGCTGGCCGTTGCCCGCAGCCGGAAAATTGTACCCTTCGTGCCAGCGCAGCGGTTCAGTCTCGACACGAAAATCATACAGACCGCGCTTGAAGGCCTCGAACTGACTATTGGCTTCTCGATAAAAATCGAACCTGATCTCATCGAAATTCCACAGGCCGCGGTTGACCGGCAGGTCGCGCCCCCAGTAGTCCGGGTTGCGCGTCAGCGTAACACTGGCTCCAGGCTTGACAGCGGTCACGCGATACGGCCCAGACCCCAACGGGGGTGTCATCGAGGTTTGTTCGAAAGTAGCGGCATCGATGGCATGTTTCGGCAAAATAGGCATCAAGCCGAGGATCAGGGGCAGCTCGCGATCCACGGTTCCACCAAAATCGAAACGCACCGTGTGCTCATCGATCGCCTCTGCCGTTGCAACTTTCGAATAATACTGGCGATGATTGGGGCGGCCCTTGTCCCGGAGGAGTTGCCAGGAAAAGAGCACGTCTTCGGCACGAACGGGTTGTTTGTCGTAAAAACGCGCCAGCGGGTTGAGGTGGAAGGTGGCGTAAGTTCGGGCATCGTCGGTTTCAATCTTGTCCGCCAGCAGGCCATAGAGCGTGAAAGGTTCGTCGTTGCCTCGGGCCATCAGGCTCTCGACCACGAACCCTCGAATTTGCTGGAGAGCGACGCCTTTGACGATGAAGGGATTGAGGCTATCGAAGCTACCGGGAACACTCTGAACCAGCTGACCACCCTTGGGAGCGTCCGGATTGGCATAGGGCATTTGGCTGAAATCAGGCGGCAAGACCGGTTTGCCATGCATTGCGATGGCGTAGCCGGGATTCGCCGAAACTCCTTGGTATCCGGCAGCGAGCAGCCCGACTGCGAGCGCCAGACACACTCCTGTCCGGCCGCGGTAACGCGGTATCGATCGAAAACACCGGGTCCGTTTTGATTCGAACTTACGCACAGAAAATTTTATCACAACCGCCGCGACGCGGTTTGAAGGGATGTCAAAAAACGTATGTTGCCATTGATCTTTTTATGCGCCCTAGTATTGAAGGCTGGCAATTGTCCATGATAGTGCGAACCGTCACGTAACCGCCTCATTTCACTAAGAGACAGCCGCCGAATGGTCTGCGCCGACGGCCGCCCTTCGGGGTCGGGTCTTAGTGGAGTGAATTCGACATTTTCGCCAGCCGACCCGCGTCGGGAACGCGAATGTCGAATTCGAAACTCCACCAGCAATTGGGTTGCAAGCGGTCCTTTGATTCTAAACATTCGTAAGAAGGCTCGCTGAAACGAAATGCGAATGTTAGAATCGAGACCGCTGGCGTTCAGGAAAGGGTTTTCCGCAATGAATTTTCGTCTCTTGACAGCGTCCGCTTTGCCTCGCGGACGAGCCTTTGCCTTGTTCGCCGCCGTGACGCTGGTGGCCGCTCCATTTGTGTCGGACGCTTTCGCTCAGCAAGCGCCCGCCTCATCCAAAGGCAAACCGGGGGCCGCAAAGGGAGCGCCAGCGACTCAGGCGGCGCCAGCAACTCAGGCAGCGCCAGCAACTCAAGCAGCGCCAGCCGACCAGCAGGTACAGCTGATCTATGCGCCCTGGACCAAGTTCTGCCTGAAGGGGAAGGACGAGAAGGCCAAGCAGGTGTGTTTCACCGGCAAGGATGGACGGATCGAATCCGGCCAACCTGTGATCGCAGCGGTCATCATCGAGCCCGAAGGCGAGCCGAAGAAGATTCTTCGCGTGACGCTGCCGCTCGGGATGCAGCTCGTCCACGGAACGCGGATCATTATCGACAGTAATCCGCCGCAGCAGAGCCCTTACGTGATCTGCTTCACCAACGGCTGCATGTCTGATTATGAACTGACAGCGGATATGCTCGGCCACATGAAGAAGGGCCAGAACCTGATTGTGCAGGCGATCAATTCCAACGGGGCTCCGCTGACGCTGCCGCTGCCGCTCGCTGAATTCGCGAAGGCCTATGACGGCCCGCCGACCGACCCCAAGGTGTTCGAGGAGACCCAGAAGAAACTCCAGGAAGAACTGCAAAAGCGAGCCGCTGAGGCACGCGCGAAGCTCGAAGCTACTCAGCAGAGCGCTGGCGCACCTACCGCCAAGCAATAGATTTTTTCGAACACGCAAATGAAAAAGCGCTCCTCGCGGGGCGCTTTTTTTGTTGACGAGTTACGCCCTCAGTTCAGGGACGGGTTGCGAGGGCGATAGCCCCCGGACTTATCCTTGACGAAAATTTCTGTGACCTGCGAATGCCGAATTGGCTCGCCAGAATTGTCTGGCAGAACGTTCTGCTCGGACACATAAGCCACGTATTCGGAATCCGCGTTCTCGGCAAGCAGATGGTAGAACGGCTGGTCCTTGTGCGGCCGGACATTCTCCGGGATCGAGAGCCACCATTCTTCCGTGTTGTTGAAGACCGGGTCGATATCGAAGATCACGCCACGAAACGAAAAAATCCGATGGCGAACGATTTGGCCGATCTGGAATTTGGCGATACGCGCTTTCATCATCCTTGGTCGAATAGACTAGGATTGCGGCCTAAGCTAGAGGCAAAACTGAGTGAATTGGGTTCCGCTAACCGGGACGGCCGAGGCGGCCGTTCAAGCTGAGCCAAATCCGGTTTCTCTGTATGGACGTTGCCGCCACGACGGCGAAAGACCTTCGCGCATGGCAAGGCGTCGGAGCGGGCCGACCTTGCTGATCAAGTGCAGCCCGAGCGCGCGTGCAGTCTGGATCGGCAGGAAATCGCTCAGCAGCGACCGATTTGCCATGTCGATCGCGAACGTCCGGCTTAGGACGTCGCTGCGCCGCGCCGTTTCAAATCGCGCAAGAGCCTGAGATGCGCCCGGATCCTTTCCGGAAGAGAGAGCGTCGCGGACAACGTCTGCGATATCGGCGGCGTCACGCAGACCCAGGTTCAGCCCCTGCGCGCCGATCGGCGGTAAAACATGGGCGGCTTCGCCAACCAATACAATGCGGTTGCTTGCAAAGCGCGCTGGTTGCTCGATCCCTAGCGGAAACACACTCCGCCCTTGGCCGACCTTAAGCCTTCCCAGGATCGAATGCGATTGCCGTTCGGCGGCTTCAACCAACTCATCGTCGGATAGCGCAGCGAGCCGTGCGGCCTCCTTCGGGGAGGTGACCCAGACGACGCTGGAGCGGTCTCCGGGCAACGGCACGAAAACGCAGGGGCCGTGCGGCGTGTGAAATTCGGTGGAAATGTTCTTGTGCGGCCGGCTGTGCGCAACGTTGAACGTCAATGCGGCCTGATCGAGCGCGCGACGTGTGATGCCGATGCCCGCAGCCTTGCGGCAGAGCGACTGCCGCCCATCGGCGCCGATAGCCAGACGAGCGGTCAACGTCTCTCCCTGCCGGGTTGCGATGGTGACGACAGTATCGTCCGGCGTTACGTGCTCGGCCTCGCCATCGATCCGCGTGAGGTTTCCCGCCTCCACGGCTCGCGCCTCCATGGCGGCCATCAGCGTTCGGTTTTCAATGTTATAGCCGAACGCATCTAGTCCGATCTCGTCGGAGGAGAAACGCACCTCCGGAGCCCGGATAAGACGCCGGGTATCGTCGACGAGCCGCATGACCCGGAGCGCGGCGGCATCGGCCTCGCAGCGGGGCCATATGTCAAGCTGCCGCAAAAGATCGACAGAACCGCCGAGGAGGGCCGTCGTCCGATTATCGCCATAGCCAACGCGTCGCGCGATCAGCGCCGTCCGTGCACCGGCACGGGAGAGGGCGATCGCCGCAGCCAATCCAGCAGGCCCCCCCCCCACCACCGCGACATCAAAGCTCGCAACCGGCTTCGTACTCTCATTCATGGATCAACAATCGGCATTCGCAGCGACATTTTCAAGCCCGCAGACGAGCATTGCCGTAGCCGGCAGGAGTTGTTTCCGATTGCTCGCGCGGCGGAACGCCGCAACGACCATTATACAAACCGGTCCGATTCCTGATAGCAAGATGTGCAAATGAGCCAACCAAGCCGGCAGGACCCGCCACCCGGACCCGGAACGTCGCGCGCTGCCGCGCTGTTCGTCCATGTCTTCACAGCTAGTGGGGCCGGAATTGCGCTGCTCGCCATGCTGGAAGCGGTGCGAGAGCACTGGACAGCCATGTTTACCTGGCTTGGTCTCGCGCTCCTGATCGATGGCCTGGACGGGCCGATGGCGCGGCGGCTGAATGTCGAAGCAGCGCAGCCAAACTGGTCCGGAGAGACCCTGGATCTGGTTGTCGACTTCCTCACTTACGTATTCGTTCCGGCCTATGCCATTACCGCGAGCGGCCTGCTGCTTCCGCTCGCCGCACCGTTGCTGGGTGTAGGCATTGTGATCAGCAGCGCACTCTATTTTTCCGATCGCCGGATGAAGACAGAGGACAACCACTTTCGCGGCTTTCCGGCGCTCTGGAATGCCGCGGCGTTCTATCTGTTCTTGCTGCGTCCATCGCCGGCGGCGTCGGCGTTCGCCATCGCTGCGCTTATCGTACTGACTTTCGTTCCCTTCAAGGTGTTACATCCGGTACGGGTGAAGCGGTTTCGCGGTTTCAATCTGCCGCTGATCGCTGTATGGGCTGCGCTTGCGATGATGACCATTGCCAACGATTTCAATGTGGCGATGCCGGTCACCGCCGTGCTTTGCGCCATTGCGCTCTACATCGTCTGTGGCGATGCCGTGATCCGTCTCCTGAGGCGAGAAATTGATGATTGAACTGCTGACCAGCCCTGAAGCATGGGCTGCACTATTGACGCTGACTGTGCTCGAGATCGTGTTGGGCATCGACAATGTCATTTTCCTGTCGGTGATCGTTTCGCGGATTCCGCCAAAGCAGGCGAAGCGCGCGCGCCAGATCGGCCTGGCGCTGGCGGTGATCTTCCGCATTGCTCTGCTGACCGTTCTGATCTGGCTGATCGGCCTGACCGAGCCGGTGCTAACGGTGCAAGACTTCGCATTTTCCTGGCGCGACATCATCCTGGTCGGCGGCGGCTTGTTCCTGATCGCCAAGGCCACGCACGAGATTCATGGAGAGGTGGAAGCGCGAGAACACGAGGTGCGCGAAGCGCCGAAACCACGCGCGTTTTTTTGGGTCATCGTGCAAATTATCATCATCGATCTGGTGTTTTCTCTTGACTCCATCATCACCGCGATCGGCATGGCGAAAGATCTCGAGATCATGATCGCAGCCGTCATCATCGCATGTTTCGTCATGTACCTAGCGTCGGGGCCGGTTTCCCGGTTTGTCAGCAAACACCCAACAACCAAGATGCTGGCGTTAGCGTTTCTGGTGCTGATCGGGGTCGCGCTCGTGGCCGACGGATTCCATTTCCACATCCCGCGCGCCTATATCTACTTTGCGATGGCTTTCTCTGCGGCGGTGGAAATGTTCAACGTGCTCGCGAGGCGCAATCGCGAGAAGGCGGGCGGCTGAGTTCCTGGAGGCGTTTCGCTGGTTGACAACATCAGTCCAATGTCTTTCGCTCTTGATGAAAAAGGCAGGGAGAGGGACGATGACCAGGGCGGTACGCGTTCATCAGGTCGGCGGTCCCGAGGCGCTTGTCTATGAGGTTGTGGACTTACCCGCGCCGGAACAAGGCGAGGTTCGCATCAAACAACATGCGATCGGCCTGAATTTCATCGACGTGTACTATCGCAGCGGACTCTACAAGATGCCGGCTACGCCGTTTATCGTCGGCAATGAAGCCGCTGGCGAAGTCGTCTCCGTTGGACCGGGGGTCACCAATTTTCATCCCGGCGACCGCGTCGCTTACTATTTTGATCTTGGCGGTTATGCGACCGACCGCAACATCCCAGCGGACAAGCTGGTTAAACTGCCCGACCACATCACCTACGAGCAGGGCGCGGTGCTGATGCTTAAGGGGCTGACGGTCTGGTATCTCCTGCACAAGACCTTCAAGGTCGAGCACGGTCATCGTGTGCTGATCCATGCCGCGGCGGGCGGCATCGGGCTTCTCGCCTGCCAGTGGGCGAAGGCGCTTGGCGCGAACGTCATCGGCACCGTAGGGTCGAAGGCCAAGGCGGACCTCGCGCTGGCCAATGGCTGCGATCACGTCATCCTTTACGAGGAGGAGGATTTTGTCGCGCGCGTCAAACAGATCAGCCGCAACGAATTGTGCGACGTGGTCTACGACGGCGTCGGCAAGGCCACGTTTCCAGGCTCGCTATCCTGCTTGCGGCCGCGCGGACTATTCGTCAGTTTCGGCAACGCATCAGGTCGGGTGCCGCCGTTTGCATTGGCCGAACTTTCCAATCATGGTTCACTGTTTGCCACACGTCCGAAGCTGAACGACTATGTGGCGACGCGCAGTGAGCTTCTTGAAGGCGCCGATACGCTGTTCGCCGCCGTCATCAATGGCAAGCTGCACATTCAGATCAATCATGCCTACGCACTGAAGGACGCGGCGAAAGCTCAAACGGACCTGGAAAGTCGCCGGACGACAGGAGCAACAATCCTCAAGCCGTAAAAGCACGTGTCGCAGCATCTGGACCACCCGCGAATGGAATTTTTCGTACAACGGGGAGAGGAGAATTTCTGTCTGGATATGCCGCGTTTTGAAGAATCGTATCGTTATTTTCCTCTACTACCTTGCCTCTGATGGGAACCGTCGTTCATTGTTAGCCCGTGTTGAGCCGGAGGGCCGAAGATGCAACAACGATCCGACCGCCTGGACGTTAGCGCCCGTAGCCTGAATGAGCGAACCGAGCGAACCGTGTTACGGCTCCAGACACTTGCACTCTATGGCTCGCTCGCCCTGATCGCCGCAGTGGTATTCGGCTCGCTCGCTGTTCATCCGTTCTGACGGAGCTATTATTTCATTACCCTGAACGGCGCGACCGCGATGCCGTTGTCTTTGAGCGCTTTGCGCAATGCACGCGCGATATTGACCGCACCCGGCGTATCGCCATGAATGCAGACGGTGTCCATGCGCATCTTGATCGTCTTGCCGGTGATTGAAATAACCTCTCCGGATTGAAGCATTCTCACAACGCGGCGAGCGATATCGTCCGCGTTGTGCAGCACCGCACCCGGCTTGTGCCGCGACACCAGCGATCCGTCGTCTTCGTAGGCACGATCGGCGAACACTTCATGCACCATCGGCAGACCGACAGCCTCGCCGGCCGTAACGAGGCGCGAGTTCGCAAGCACCATGAAGACGAGATCGGAGTCGACCGCCTTGATCGCGGAGGCGATCGCGCGCGCGGTCGTGTCGTCCTCGCAAGCCACGTTGGACAGCGCGCCATGCGCCTTCACATGCGTGACCCTGTGCCCGGCCATGGTGGCGATCGCCTGGAGCGCGCCGATCTGGTAAGCGACGAGGTTTTCGATTTCCCTCGACGTAAGACCGACGATCGGCCGCCGCCCGAAGCCGTGCAGATCGCGATAACCAGGGTGCGCGCCGATGCTGACGCCGTGTGTTTTGGCGAGATCGACGGTCTTCTTCATTGTGTCCGCATCGCCGGCGTGGAAGCCGCAGGCGATGTTAACAGAGGTCGCAAGCTCAATCATTGCAGAATCGTTGCCCATCGGCCAAACGCCGAAGCTTTCGCCGAGATCGCAGTTGAGGTCGATCGTCATGGTCCGTCCGATGCGAGCAGTGAGAACCCTTTATGGGTCCAAAGGCGGCCAAGTCTGCCACGTCCCGCTGTCGAATGCATTCACCGCGGTTCCGGCGATATTGGCATGTTGCAACACATCATTGATGTCCGTATTGCGCACCTCACAGACACAGTCGGGCAATGCCCGCAATAGGCGCGCCATCGCGCGCGCTTCAGCCTGCGCTTCGGCGATGGTGACCGCCTTGAATCGAAAGCTGCGGCCCATGGGAATTTGGGCGAAGCGACCAAGGTCCGCTGTAATGACGGTTGCGATTTTCGGATAGCCGCCGCTGGTGCCGCGATCCGGCATCAGGACGATCGGTTGTCCGTTGCCGGGAACCTGAATACTGCCATTCACGGTGCCATCGGAGACGATGTTATGGCCGTAGAGATGTTTGATGATGGGACCTTCGAGGCGGTAACCCATGCGATCGCTCGTCGCCGAGATTTTCCACTCGCTGCCAAGAAACAGTTCTATGGCATCACCGAATTCATCGTCTTGCGGACCCATTACGACGCGGATCGGGCCATCGGCTTGAGTGGGAAGTTCGATCCCCTGCTCGACCCCAGCCTTTGCCGCATCCACATTGAGCACGTCGCCAGCCTGGAACGGCCGCGGAAACGGACTGCCAAGGCCAGCGCGTGCATGAACAGCGAGGCTGCCAAACATCGGCTCACCGTTCACTCCGCCTTCGATCGCGAGATAGCTGAAGGTACCACCGCGCGCAGCGGCGAGCATTAGGCTGTCGCCATCAGCGAGCGTGCAGGATTCGTTGAACGAAATCGAGCGGCCTGAAACTTCAGCATCCCGCGCAGCGCCCGTGAGCGCGATGCGCACCTTGCCTTCGCGGACCACGAAGCTTGTGCTGAACGGGCCGATTTCAACCGCAGCGGCAAAGGGTAGATTGCCGACCAGACAGTTACCAGCAGCCAGTGCCAGGCGATCCGCTGCACCGCTTGGCGTCAACCCATAGCGCTGCGCACCATAGCGGCCGCCGTCCTGAACCGAGGTCGCTGGCCCGGCCGCCGTGACAACAAGTTTGCTCACGAAGTCACCAACTGCGCGACAAACTCGCCGCGCTCGGCAGCGCGATTCTGTTCCGCGAATTGCTTGCCGTCGACCGCATAAAACGTGATGGCGTCTCCCGGTTCGAGCAGGAAAACAGGATTGCGATGGAGCTGATAGGTACGCACAGCGGTTCGTCCCAACAGGCGCCAGCCGCTGGGTCCAGCGAGACACTGGATACCCGTCTGAAGACCGCCGATCGAAACTGCACCGGAAGGCGTAAGTAAGCGCGGGTTCTGCAGCCGTGGCATCTGTAGCGAACGGTCGAGGCCACTAAGATAGGACCAGCCCGGCGTAAATCCGATCATGGCGACACGATAGTCGCCGGCGACATGACGCGCCACGGTATCCTCAGGCGTGATGTTCAACGTCTTCGCGATATCTTCCAGATCGATGCCGTTCTCGCCACCATAGACAACGGGGATGCGCCAGCGCCGCGCCGGGGTGGTCGGAGGCACGGGCAATCGCGCGAGTGCCGACAGGCGTTCCCCAAGTTCTTCGAAACCGATCCGAACGGGATCGTAGTGAACAAGCAGCGATCGATAGGTTGGCACCGTTTCCGTAACGCCGTCGATTGGCGTGTCTGAAAGCGCACGATCGAGTGCAAGCACACGACGGTTCGTCTGCTCGTCGATGTTGCGGCCGAATTCCACCGTGATGGCGGCGTCGCCGCTTGGCAGAAGGCGAGGCGGAGACAAGGATGCGTCCATGACCGATCAAATAAGTTCGCCAGCGCGGTTGGCCCCGAGCGGACGCTCAGGAATGCCGAGTGGAATCTCAAGAATAGTATATGCAAATTCAATGAATTATTGATGGCGAGCTCACAGGATGCTGTAATCGGCGAAGAGGCGCGACAGCGCTCAGAGCGCCGTCGCGTGCGCGGCAACCCAGGGAGGATCACCATGGATATCCATCAAGCAGGGTCGCGGCCGGCAAAACCTGGCCCCAAGGAATACTTCTCCGGCACGGTTTCGGTCGAGCCGATCATCGCTACCGCGAACCCGCCCTCGCGTGTCCTCGCCGCGAGCGTCGCATTCGAGCCGGGCGCGCGCACGGCATGGCACACTCATCCGCTCGGCCAGACGCTATACGTGGTTTCCGGCGTCGGGCTGGTCCAGACCGAGGGCGGGCCAATCCGCGAAATCCACCCCGGCGACACAGTATGGTTCTCACCGGGAGAAAAACACTGGCACGGCGCCGCGCCGACCGCCGCCATGACCCACATCGCGGTGCATGAATCCCTTGACGGAAGTGCCGTCACCTGGATGGAGCACGTCACCGACGAGGAATATGCCGGCAAGGTCAGCAGCTGACGATATCAAAGCCCCGCCCATGCGGCAGGGCTCAAGACGCAATAACAAGAAGATCGATCAAAATTCTGATCTAGAAGTTCAACGGGGTCCAGGATGGTCCGCCGGCAGAAGATGCCTGTCGGAATTGTAGGTTTGACCTTGGAGTTAGAATCTCCGGAATGTAATCCAAGTCATCACAATGCGTCGAGGTGGAAGCCGCTCGCCTTTTCGACGGAGCCGCATGGCGTTCGGCTGAGAGAGGTCAGTTCTTCAGTCGGGCTGCCAACTATTCGCTAGCGCACTGACCGGTTTCTCCGCCAGCCATCTCACTTCGCAGAGTTTCAAACCGCTGGCAGGCGTCACGTTCGCGGTCGTCGACGAACTTGATTGCGGCTTCTCGTGTCATCGGACCGCTGACAAGCGGGTAGGAACTTTCTCCGATCGTTTCGTCGACGAAATATTCGTCTTTGTCGCCGCGGCGTATCGTCCACTTGAACCGAACGGCGACGAGCGGGCCGGGGCCGAACTTAGTGTAGCTATCATCCTCATTGAGGTTGGAAGGCATCTCAGGCGCATCTGGCTCCGCCGTTAGTATGTCCTCCTCCGGTTCAAAGCCGGGCTCTTCTGCCGTCTCAGCCTCGGGTGCGCCGCCGGCGTCTGCTTCGTTGGATGTCTCCGGTTTGTTGAGGTGAACCGCAATCGCCGCGAGAGCGTAGTCGATCGGGTCGTTTTCACTCACCTGCCTGTTCCCCCTGTTTAAGTGGGGACGGCGGTGTCGCCCAAGTCCGTGCCTTACCGACGCATCCGTTCCCATACACGTCTGGGTATGGGGGCATATGGGCGGTTTTTTGTCTATTCAGAATGCCGTCTGATGGAATTGAAAATCCTGATCTATCCATCTGTTAGAGAAAATTTCATATCATTCGCTTTAACAAGATAATGTGCTTCGCCCTCCGCGGTCAGCTTCACGCGTCAAGAAAGCGCTATGCGCGGCCGCTCAATCGCCTTTCGCGATCTCTTTAGGTGCATCTTCAGGTGCCTCTTGCTCTTCCCGCATGGGGGGATGAGCTCGCACGTAGCGATAGCTGACATAAAAGAGCAGGCCGCAGCCGAGGATCGCGCTAAACATCAACACGGGCATGGGTCTTACGCGCCTCCAAATAGCGAAACGAAACGTTTTTTGCCGGTCACGAAAGCGACCAACACCTCCGCGACTCCGTATCGCGAGAGATGAGGGGTAATATTGGAATGCATCATCTCCACCGGGAGATGGAGCAAGCAAATAAATCTGAGGCGGGCGAGGTAGCCCCCGAATGCTGTTGCGCGAAACGCTCAACAGCGACCGTTGCCCAAGGTGACGGGCTATCCGCAAACGATTTATTCAATGCCCTTGAACTCCCGAAGCGTTGTCAGCGTCAGATGAGAAGTCTCACGTCGGTCAAGGACCGGCGATCTGTCGTAAGTAGCCTCGGAGGAACGAAGATGATCAGACGTAGTCTCGTTACAGCAGCACTCTTGATTTTCGCCTCGGCCACCGCGCTGGCACAGCCCATGACCAAGCCGGACCCGGGGGCGACGATACGCTCCGAACCGCCGCCGACCTCAGCCGGACAGGCTGTCGGCAGTTGCAACAGCAAGGGAGACAAGCCCAACAGCAATTTCAGTTGCGCCCGGCTCAAGGCGGCCTGCGAGGGTGCCGGCTATAAATATTCGCCCAGCAAGCCGACGGTTCGTCAGGCGTCTGCACCAAACCATCACAGGCCGGCCAGCAGATGGGATTTGCCGCTGACATCGGTCCGCAGTCGGACGCTTTCTGCAACGATAAGGCCCTCTGCGCCAAGCTGAAAACCGGCTGCAATGCCAATGGCGGCACCTACAAGCCGGGCACCGGGCAGTCAGGCACCTGCACCCAGAAGTAAGGCCGAGTATTCCGCGCTGAGTAATGACGGCCCCTGTACTTGAGTAGCCTGAATTCTCAGAACGAACTCGCAACGGAGATGTCATTTGTGCATCTCCGCTGCGTGGCGGGTGAAAGTGGCGCGTCGCGATCGCGGAGCAGATGACAGAACCTCGCTCGTTGCCGAAAGGCACATGGGCTGGAGCTCTGGTGCCCGTATCAGGTCATTGCATCAGAGTTTGTAGAAGCCCTTCATTGGCCATTGGGTGCGCGCAAAGGAGGGCTCCAAAACAAATGCTTTGGAGCCCTGATTGAGGCTTAGTACTTGAACTCAGGCATCGCCTTCAGGTTGTCTTTCGTCACGTTCAGGACGGCCCGGTCTGGATACCATTCTCTCTTAGTCTCAGACGTTTTTCCTGATGATGTCTTTCCTGCCTCGTTGGAAAACTTCAAGCTGTTGATGGCGACCAGTACATAGTGCTTTCCCATTCCCAGGAAGCCGCCAGCTTCGATAACGACGCCTTTCACCTGCCCTTGCTCAGTGATGATCACATCCGAAATCTCACCGATCTTGTCGTTAGCTTCATTGTAGACGTTCACACCTGACATCTTAGATGCGCTCCAGTCGCCGGCAGCTGCAATAGGAGCTGCGGCTTGCGAAGGCGTGTGCGCAGGTGTCTGGGCGAACGACGCAGTCGACATCACGAGAAGTGCAAGTGCAGTGGCGAATGTTTTCAAGGTGGCCTCCATTTGTAGACCTTGGAAACAGCGAACGTGCACATTCGTTCCAGGGGTCACTTATTGCTGGTTGCGTCTACCGCATCGGGGAGAATTGAGCAGGACTGCGAAAGCCCTGTGCCGTAAAGGTGCTCTCGCTATCATAATCGAGCCGTAGTCCCTGATCCTTGGCAATCCGCGTAAACTCACGGCCTTTACGGATGTTGTTTGGCGCCGCTAGAACCGTTCAATCACGCTCAATCGCGAGCATTACATTTTTCGCGCGCCGCATGTGGCTTATCCGGGTAGCAGGCCACTTGCTGAGGCAAAGTATGCCAGCGTGATCCCAGCAAGTTTTGCTGTGTACCAAAGTGGACAGAGAGGCGCGGAACTTTGGATTATCTCGTCAGGGGGATGGGCCGATTTTTACCCGATAGAATTACCAGGAGAGAGCTTAGGGCTCTCGCGCGGCTCAATGCAGACGTGGAAATAAGCGCCGTGTCGCCTCACATTTTACAAAGGCTAGTTACCCTCGGTCTCGCCGAAGAATTCGAAGGGCACGCAATCATCACTTATGACGGCATCCTGTTTATCGGCAAAGAAAAGAAAAGCCCGCCGGGCAGGCGGGCTAGTCGGAGTGATGATTAGACGGCACCCGGCCAAGGGACCGCCCGGGCCGGATAATGCGCAAGGCGGTGAGTTGTTCCGGGTGTTCGGCGGAACGACTTTCTCGCACTTCGCTTACCACGCATTGTTCGACACTAAGTCAACATTGGGAGTCAAGGTACGACAAACGCGATGGCAGTGGCTGCGCCAACGTTCAGATTGGTACAGAGCCCGGCAAGCAGGAACCAAGCTCCTGTCCGGGATTCATTGACGGGACTGAATTCTGCGACCAGCGGGACGGTCGCGGGGAAGGCCGCGCGGTTGACGGACAATTTATCGGGGAGTACGGACATCGTCCGCGAGATATGCGTCGGGAGAGCTCCAGCGTTTCATTGGTGCCGATCGCGACATTTGCTATATAAAAAGGAGCGCTATGTCATCCCACCCAACCGACTTTCAGGGTTCCGTCATCGACGCGCTGCGCGAGGCCATCGAGCAGCAGATTCAAAATTCACGGGCCACAGTCAACGGCGGCGGGGGACACTTCAGCATCGAAGTGACGTCGCCCGTGTTCGCCGGCATGAGCAAACTCGAGAGCCAGCGGTTGGTATACGGCGCAATCGCCCACTTGATGCGGGGTGATGCGCCGCCGGTGCACGCCGTCGACAGTCTGAAAACTCAAACACCCGCTGCGTCTTGAGCCGGATTTACAAGCATGATCCGGCCGTCGCGATCGTAGTTGAGCGGAAGATTCTGAGCTTTTGCGACACGGTGAAACTTCGCGCGAGCTGCCCGGCGGCGAGATCGGGTTCACAATGAAGCGGCTGCTCAGTGCAAACCCGCCGGCGAGGGGGATCACCGGCGGGTCAGGGCAGAAGCGCGAACGGATGGCTAATCCGTCCGAAGAACCAATGCGAGGAGTGAGGTCAGAGTTCCGCAAAAAAAGCGCCGCCTCGGGCGCATGCGCCAGTAGCATCCGGTTAAAATGTTCCAGCAATCTTGAAATTGTGATCGGTGTCCTATCGAGCCGATCGGTTTTCTGAGCCGGAGAACCAGACGGTGGGCCAACACCTTCCGGGCTGTTTCCCACCTCACAGCGGGGCTGCGGGGTTTTCTATTAAACCCTGCTTACGAGCCGGCGGCCCTCTGGATGCATGATTTCACGGTTTCAACACCGTGTTCGTCGTTCTACCTTCTGGCACCTGGTCAATCACCAGGAGTTCGACCGGCTCCGCGCCTGTATTTTCGCCGTAATGCCACTCATCGATAACCTCGACGATGAAGTCGCCGGCCCTGTAATCGTAGCGTTGGCCAGTGTCGGGGGCATAGACACTGAGATGCCCAGCACGGACGTAGGCATAGCGTGGGTAGAGATGCTTGTGGACCGGCATCGTGGCGCCAGGCGCGATGATGTAGCGCAACACTGAAACCGTGGCTTGCCCCGGTGGAAGGGTGATCGGTTGGCCTGAAGCGGTCTTGTTGGTTGAAGTAAGCGGACTGACAATAGTCGTCTTAGGAGCCGCGTCTGCGAGAGTGTGGCCCGAAAACAAGCAGGCTAGAACGAGGCCAAGGCATAGGCGGCGGGCGCGCTGATCAGAGTAAATCATTGTTGCCTTCAGTGTTGGTGAGTGCGCTGCTCTTAGTCGTTTAGATCGTCGCGCCTCTACGATCTCGGTCGTTGCCTCGCCGGGGGTTTCTATGTCTCGACCTTGGGTGAATTCCGACCGGGAGAAGTCAGCAAAAGCAGAGAATGGCAGCTAGATACATCGCATCCCTGTTTGTTGACGCCCTTCGGCGAGGTCTCTGTACAGTGGCGGATGCACGCGGCGAGCGGCAGGCGTCGATCATGGAAGAAATTCTACCGCGCCAGTTTTGAGATTGTACATTGCTCCCGCAATTTTAATAGCGCCGCTGGATTCAAGATCGACGAGGACGGGACTTTGCTTCCGAATATTAGCGATGGTCATGCCGACATTCGTCCGAGCGACAGCGTCCACGAAATCGTAATTTTTAGCGGACCGTTCACCCGCGTAAGACGTGGCTTGCACCGCTGGCTTGATCTTGGCGAGAAGTCCGGTCAGGTTTCCTAATTCGACGTTGTCGATGGCCCCTTTGATCGCGCCGCAGGATGTATGGCCCATCACAAGCACGACTTTAGCTCCAGCAACCTTGCAAGCGAATTCCAGGCTTCCAAGAATGTTGGCAGCTTCTATGTTGCCGGCCACTCGAGCATTGAAGATATCGCCGATTCCGAGATCCATGATCACCTCGGCTGGCGCGCGCGAGTTGATACAGCTGAGCAGGGCTGCTTTTGGATACTGTCCCTCCGCGCTAAATTCCTGCTCTCGCAGGTAGTTGCGATCCTTCCTTTCGCCGCTGCGAAACCGAGTATTTCCATCCTTCATCGCTTCAATGATTTGTTGAGGCGTAAAGTTATCGCGCTGCTGCTGCGTCAGGGCAGCGGCATAAGAATTTTTTGTCAGAAGCATGACACCACCGAGGGCTGCGGCCGTGCCAGCAAATTTGAGGAAGCCGCGGCGTCCCCAGCAATGACAGTCTTTGGAATGACCTAACGTCTCGTGCATCAAAATCTCCTGGTTCAGCGCGAACCTACGCAATTCGTCTAGCCGGGGCCCATGATACCAACGGCGAGCTCCAGCCACACGACAAAGAATGTGGCTACCATCGTGAGGCCGCCGGCGATGCGATAGCGAGCGCGGTTTGTCAGGGCCGTGGTCGCCTCGAAGGCGAGACACGCTGCGATCAGCATGCCGCCGAATATGACGAAATCAGCGGTATCCCACCTCACTTCATTGGTGATTTGCATGGCGGCGGCGGGCACCAGCAATACCACCGCGGCGATAAACCAAACCAGATGTCTCATTTGGGGTTCTTCGCCTTCAACCCGATGTCTACAAGGCGGCGGACAGCCTCGGAGCGGCCGGGTCGATCTTTCTGATGGGCCGCCCAAGCATCGACCTTCTCAATGAACTCGTCTGATAGCCGAAATACGCGCAACGGACCTCCAAGCCGAAAGGGCTATCCACCGGCTTCCGAATCCATAAAACAAAAAAAGCCCGCCGGCTAACCCGGCGGGCTTCCCGTGTCTCTAAATCTTCTAGTAGCGGCGATAACCCCGGTGGTATCCGTAACCCCGGTGATATCCGTAACCTCTGTGCACGTAACCATAGCGGCGGACACCGTAGCCACCATAGCCGTAGCCACGATATCCGTAGCCGTATCCTCGGTAGACGGGCGCCGTGCGGATACAACCGTTGGGGCCGCAAGCCACGACAACATTCTCGACGTTTGAAGCGGGAGAAAGTGGAGCGACCGGCATTGCAGATGCGCTTCCCGCCGCAGCAAGGCCGAAGAGTGCCGTCAATCCGACAATTGCAAATTTAAGCTCCATGGTCTCCTCCTGTGGCATTCCGATCTTCACACAAATTAGGAGGTTTAATGTGAACCCGGGATGACCAACCCGGCCTCACTTAAATCATAAAGTGCGCTGGGGAGGAGCTCAGTCGCTAAAGCCCGCCGGTCTCGGCCGGCGAGTTATCGATCGGCACTCTCAAACAGCGCAGCGCATCAATGCGTGCGCATCGCGTCGTATGCGTGAGCAATGAATACGACGGCGCTGACCAAAAGCAGTGCGGCGACTGCGGCTTCCAACATGACGGCTTCCCATTATCGTTTTGGGGAGACGTAGCCGCGCAACGTTTCAGATAGACTTCATGGGACCAGGAAATTGGTTTCATTCCTAAGCCGGCAAGACGCTCATTGGGTTTGACCAACCGCACCAATGTTTTCCCTTGGATGGATGTGCCGGCGTCGTCGGTATTCTTATCAGTCTAAGTCACTTGTTATGTCATGAGAAGGAAATACGACATAACTCATTGATTGTATTGATGGTATGGCGGAAGGGGTGTCCTGTCAATACCGTTGAAACCCCTCATTTTTTCGCTCGTCTTAGGCGCGCAAGCTACGGTTTTTACCACGGCGTCTAGGAGCCGCGCGGGTTTCCTGGAAACGGCCGCCAAGGAGTGGCTGGAGCGGCACCGCGCCGTCAAACGGTAGCGGACGCGATGGGGGCGGCTGACACCTACAACGACATCGATCTTGCCTGGCTGATGAAGTTGAGGACCGTTCTGGCGCGGCTGGGCGAGATGGGCTGCGCCCGCTGGTGGAATTCGCAGGGGCAGCTCGGGCGTCAGGGCGAAACCGTTCTGCGGCGAGGCTTTCCCCGGACACACTTTTTCGCTCAAGCAAAATCCGTGCAGAGCGGCCGCCCGCTGCGCGGAGATCTTCGACCCGCCAGGGTCGGTCAATCTTTGGCGCCTCACGGACGATCTGGAAGACCGCCTGGATTCGATCTGGCAGGGCTGGCTCGACGCCGCCATGACCTGGCTGCCGTTCTTCGAGCGGGTCGCGGGCCTGAAGTCGAACCGATGTCTTGGCTACCCTGATGGACTTCGATCTGGTGACCAACGCCGACGTCGAAGCCCATGCTAAGATCAAAAAATCGTCCGACGACCGGTCGATCCAGATTCCGGAGAAGTTCGAGGGGCGCCGGCGCACCGTCGCCCTATTGGCGCTTTCGTTCTCTGCGAGCACGCCCGGCGGCCTGGTCGTTCCTTATGCGCGAAGGGCCTGCGCACATGAGATCGAAGATTTGGGCTCGTTCCATCAGTTGGTCCTCCGAAGGTTGTCGTAGCGGGCACAATCAGCGATCGGCGCATGGCGAAGCGTCAGCGCGGCCGGCGTCATGATGTTGGCTGGTGGCGCCGGCTCACGTTGCCGAGCCAAGATGTTGAGCACGACATCAGCGGAATGGACGCCGTGAGCGACCGCTTCGGCGCAGGCGGCCTCAACTGCTGGCAGACCGTCTGTCAGCACCGCGTTGAGGATATCGACCATCTGCCGATTGCCGTCATCGGCGCCGGCAAGCTTCCGCCGCACACGCTCGATCGCAGCCGGCAGCACCCAGTCCTTGAAGGGCCGTTGCGCAAGGCGCCGGGCTTGCGCATCAGGACAGGTACATAGTGCCAGGGATCGTAGACCGTCTCGCCGCGGCCAAATGATCGTTGATGCTCGGCAACAATCCGGCCGTCTTGGCGGATTACGATACGGTCCGCATAGGCCTGGACTTCAACGGGCCGCCCAACGGCGCTCGCCGCCACCGAGTATTTGTTGTTGTCGAAGCGCACCAGGCAGGTCTTGGAGATCGAGGCGGGCACGGCATGGAAGCCGTCAAAGCGACCGGCGTCAGCGTCATAGGGGATCGAGCCTCGGCTCGCTCAAAGCGCTCGAAGCACCTTCCGCAGATGGTTCGGTCCGCGAACTCCGGATGTCGGCGCGCTTTGGCGTAAGCAACGCACTTGGATCCAGCGCCGCGCGTTCCGCGAATCCAGCGTCCCCGACAGCCCAGCCGCGAAGTCTGAACAAACGGTCGCGGCAGCCCGACCTGGTCGCCGACCTGCCCGTTTCCAGCCCGAAGCTGGCGTGCAGGCAACCGGGTCCACCGCCGACGAATGGATCGGGGGAATGGAGGATGGCTGGCGCAATGATGAAGCATCGGGCGCAGTGGAAATCGACGTTAGGAAACACGTACTGCGCCAGCCTTCGGAAGCGCCCGATCGGCGAAGTTACGACGGATGACGTAACTCAAGGCGCTGCGCCCGATGTGGCGCACCAAGGCCGAAACAGCCCGTCGTCTCCGCGGCCGGATTGAGCGCGTCTTGGACCGCCACTGATTTTCCGAGAGAACTGGCGGAGGCGGCGCTAGCGCATTTAGTCGGGGACGAGACGGAGAGGGCGTATCGCCGCGGTGATGCCCTGAAACGCCGCCGCGAGTTAATGGATGCATGAGGCCGCCTATTGCGAGCCAAGGGCAGCGGGGAACGTCATTCAATAGAGGCGGTAGGGGAACGTTCAATCGCTTTCGTTCTCATTCGTGTTGTCAGAGTGCAGCGGCCAAAGCCGGTTCATCACCAAATATGTGAACGAAGTGGACCACGCGATTAGAAACAGGCCATTGATACTTTCAATGCCGGACATCAGCCGAAACACACCGGTTGGATAAACGTCGCCAATTCCTAGAGTGGAATAAGACGTCGTTGAAAAGTAGAGGAAATCGGCAAAGTTTTCCTCTGTATGGCCCTTTAGCGAACCCAATCCAAACTGATCAAGCAGTAAGAACGCTAAGGCATACAGCCAAATTTCGATCGTGTGGGCGATGAAACATCCCGATACGAGGAGCAGAACCTTGAGACGAACCGCGACCTTAAGTGACGGAATCAGATTTCGACGTGTATCGCAGCATTTCATAGTGAATAGCGATACATGCAGCGACCATGAGCGTGGAGAGAGCGAGGGCTTCGAACATCGATGGACCTTCCGACAACGCGTCCTAGCCAAGTTTGGGGCAAATGTTCCTCAGAGGCTAATAGCTCTTTCGGATTGGCGACGAGACGGAGCGCGCATAGGCGAGGAGACGCCCTGACGCGGCGCCGGGAACTTATGGAGCTTGGCCCAATATGTAATGGGTGAAAAATAATTTACGGGATTTCCGTTGACCATTTCGGGCATCACGTCCTATCTTGTTTTTACCTACGCGGCACAGCCGCAGTTCGGACCGGCCCTTTGCCGGCGAACATCGGTTTCCTCGGTAGCGCCCACGCCTTTGGATGGCTGGGTTCAAGTTACCCGACTGAAACAATCTCCATGCAATCCCAAAATCTGTCCACGGACGAGCCTTGTCTCGTCTCGATTTAACCTCGCTGTCGCGCACCATGATCAATAGGTACCGCGCGGAAGGCCGCTTCCCCGCGGCTGTCCCGCTCGGTGACAAGCGCGTCGCCTTTGTCAAATCGGAAATCTCGGAATGGATCAACGCCAGGATCGCGGCGCGCGGAGCGAACGATAACATCTGCAAAAGGGAGGCGGCGTGATGGACACTGCTGAAGCCAATGTTTCGGAACTACTCACCGCGGCCGGGCCTGATGTGCCAATGTCGTTGTGAACGGCAAACTCGTTCAAGGCAAGTTCACCACCCACATGGCGCGCGTGATGGAGTGGAAAGCTCGAATTCGACGCCATGCCGGAGAGCACCACAGAGGAAGAGTGGGACATGCTCGGTGCAGAGATGCATGCCGATTTTAATAGCATCGAGCCAGCTTTGCAGAACGGTTGACATCGACCACCATCGCCTCGGTCTTCATGACCGGGGCGAACTACCGACCAACAATCCAGAACCTCGAATGAAGCTGAACGTGCGCCCGTGTTCGGGCGGGCGGCGCTTTGCCGCGATCGATATGGATTGCGCCCGGTGTTCGAGCCGTTGATGTCAGCCTGATCCGGAAGCCAGACGGCACTATGAGGGTGTTCGGCCATAGCCTGACATTCGACCGCAAGACTGCCGACGATCTCGCATGCGCCGCGGTTGCGGCCGGAGGGTGGCGTAATGACGGACGATAAACCCTATAGCTGGTCCGCCAAGCCCGAGTCACTAGAAGCCAAGTTTAAGCTGATGTGCCGCCTCCCTTACGATCAACGGGTGAAGCGGCGACATATGCTTGTTTTTGGCTTCATTCTGGATTGGTACCATTCTCACTACGGTAACGCGCTGGCGAGCACCCGACACATCCACCGTGAACTTGAGGCTCGCGATCAAGCGAAACCGGCCTGTATATCGGCCAGATCCATGGCGCAGCTGACGGCACCTTGTCGCATGGGGTTACCTTGAGCAAATCAAGGGTGGCAGGCCGCCGTGCCTCCCGCTATGTTCCGGTCTGGGCAATTTTGGAACTTAGCGTTCAGGGAAACCAGAACGCTAGTAGCGTTCGGGAAACTGAGAATGCTACGGCGTTTAGCGTTCGGGATTCTTGATGACGAAGACCCATACACCAGACCCGGTCCACAAGACCCGGGTACTGGTGTCTGATATATTATCCCGGCCCATGCCGGACGCCGCCGAGGGCGCCGCCCGGGCCGGGGAGGGGTTTGAGCCTCTTGCCGCCGCATATGCCAAGGCAGGCGATAATCTAGTGAAGGCGAGGCTGGCGTTCCTCGATATCAATCCTGACGATGCTGAGCTGGCCTGTATGATCCGAGCCGCCCGAGTCATGGCGAGCCTCGGCTAAGGGCGCGCGCAGTCGTTGGAGAGGTGGCTCAAAGGAAAACGTTGGCTGTCGACTGAGGAATTCAAGCAGGACAACCGACCTTCGCACCGCTGGCCTTGCTGCGTAATCACCAAAATAAAGCCGGGCGCGGACGAGGATGGGTACACTGCAAAAATCTGGTTCAAAGACCGCGATGGCGCTTCGCGAATGCAAGTGTTGTGCTGCGGGGAATTTCGCCTGCTACAAGAAGCCTGCGCCGCCGAGCGGAGGTGGGTCGAAGATCCATCGGATTTTGCACGAGTTTATCGGGCTCGCTTCGATCTGGGTGAGGGTGGGACGTTCGAGCCAATATCCACGCGGAGGGCGGCCTAAGCGCCGCTGTCTTCCTAGCACGATCAGCAAGGTGCTTATCGATGCCGGCGTCAGGAAGAGTTATCCGTCTTGAAAACGGTCGGTTTCGGACCCGTTTTGTGGTCGCCCTTCTGGCAAAAGGCCGGCATCCCTCTGCGCCGGGCGTTGGAACCAACCCGATCCTGCGAAATTGAATCAAATTATTAAGCAGCCCGGCTTTGAGGCTTTATCCTGTTAGGATCCTCCCGTGACCAACGCAGACATTCTCGCAAAAGCTATTTTGCGATATTGACTTGGTTTTGGTCGAACACGTTCAACCATACCAAACGGAAGATCCGCACCGCGCTCTAGAGAGAATTTTGACGATCCTGGTGCAGGCCAAGGCGATCGAAATCGCCGAGCGAGTACAGGCGGGGTTTGGCAGGCTCAGGTTGGTTCAGTAGGTGTCCCGTACCTGCGGCACCAGCTGGCCTTGCGCCTTGAGGCGGCGATCGTGATGCGAGCTGTTGCTCCCGTTAGCACCAAGCACGATAATCGCCAAGATCGCGGGCGTTTCTCACGATACCGTCGCCAAGGGTAGGCTGGTCGACAACGCATCCTCTCCGCGCCGCCGTCCTTAGCTCCTCCGAGACGAGGAATGGGCGAGGTGGAGCAATCGAGAGATTGCGCGAAGGGCTGGGGTTGATGACAAAACGGTAGGTGCTATCCGGCAATCACTATCTGCGGAAATTCCGCAGATACAAACCGAGCGCAGGGTTGAGCGCAACGGCGTAACTTACACGCAAAACACCGCCAACATCGGCACGGCGGCAGTGATGTCCTTTGCTCACCTCGCCGGCGAGTCCACACAAGGGGGGCAATGCGTCGGCGCCGGATAAAATTATCTTCGGACTCGGATAAGCAGCTTGCGAGTGACGTCTTATCTTTTTTAAAAATACGACGCGAAAAGTCGTTTTCGGTGTCCTCTGCACCCCTACCTCGTTCCATATATAACAGGGGAAGTTTTTCTCCCGTTCCTCGTTAAAAAACTCGCGCAGCCGCGGACGCACCGGCGCGCTCTTCTTTTTCCGGCTAGACCTTAAGGTCGCCGATCCCGCGCAAGATGCGCGTTTTATTTGCCCAGCGACAACTTTTATTCATTCAAAAACGAAAGCGAAAACGTTATGGCGGAATGCCGCCCCGTACCCGCTCCGTCGTGGTTTGACAATTCGGATATCTCCTTCGCCGAAATGGTTCACGCCAGCGGACTCAACCGCAACACGCTTACATCGTACCAGCGCCTACTGATCGCTTCCGGCCGCCGATGCGGCAAGAAGCTTCGAGGTTTGTGGTTCTTCTCCGTGCGCGAGCTTTACGCGTTTCAAATCGTTTGGGCATTGGCCCGCGGGAGGATTTCCGATCTCAATATCGATTCTACTTGACGCGTGGGATTTCGCTCAGCACCCACCGAGCGGTCCATTTGTTCTGCCTAGCGACGGCGCCATTACGACGGTCGACGCTGCCATTCTCTGGAACGCGGCAATTAAGATGATGACGGATGTCCGTGCCCGCGAGGAAGCCGAAAGTGCTTGAACGTATAAAACGTCTATTCACTCGCTCCTACGACGGCGCCGCAGGTGGCCGACGTTGGCGCAGCCAGCCGGAAATGCGGTCACCGGTTTCCGCTTCGTTACAGGCTCGTGGCACTCTCGCCGCACGCGCGCGTTATGCGGTAGCCAACAACCCGCTCGCATCTGCTGGCGTGTCTGCCCTCGTAACACAGACAATCGGGGCCGGAATTAAGCCTTCCAGCCTGCACACCAATCCAGAAATTCTCGATGCTGCGTTCTCCGACTGGGTCGACGTGGCGCTCGTATCATCTCCGGCGTGGAATTCGATGCAGCCGGTCAGCGGATTGCGTATTATGTTTTCGACTATCCGCCCGGCTTGGAACATGCTTTTCAGCGGCAACGCCGACGCATCCCGGCCGAGGATGTGATTCACGTTTTCCGTCAAGATTGGCCCGGGCAGGTTCGCGGGGTTAGTTGGCTGGCGCCAGCCTTGTTGCGGCTTTCCGATCTCGTGGTTGGTCCGACGCGATGTTGATGAAGCTTAAGACGTCGAGCCTATTGACGGGCTTTGTCACGTCAATAGATGGCAGTGGCGCGCCTTTTGAAGGCGAGCGCACCGGAAGTACACTGGTCGGCGGACTAGAGCCGGGCACGATTAAATTCTTGGAACCGGGGCAGTCGATTGACTTCAGCGAACCAGCGAACGTCGGTTCGGAAGCGATCCAGTTCTCCGCTGTCTGCGAACGGCATATTGCAGCCTCGCTTGGCCTTCCAGCGCACGCCTTCGGTGACGTTACGCAGGCCAACTACTCGTCGCTAAAGACGGCCCAGGTGGCGTGGAAGGCTCGCGTAGAGACAATCCCGTGGCACACCTTTATTCCGCTCGTGTGCGTGCCGGTCTGGCGAAGGTTCGTTGCTATCCGTTTTGTCGGGCAAGATTAAACCAACGATCGCCGAGGCCACACTGGTGAAGCACCACACGCCATCCTGGCCAAGCCTCGAACCAGTCAAAGAGATGACTGCGAAGATCATGGCCTTGCGATCCGGCCTAGCAAGCCAACGCGCGTTACTCGCTGAGCAGAGCGAGGATGCCGAGCAGATATTCCGTGAAATCGCCGACGATGCCGCACTCGCGGAAAGTTTAGGATTGTCGTTTCCGGCGCTAACAGCAGCGAACGACAACGACAATAACACGCCCGCCGCAGAAGACGCGGCATAATCAATCTGGAGAACTTATGACCGACAAACCGTTCACGCGGACAGCGCCCTTGCGCGCGTCCACTTGGTCGGCCGACGACTGGACGTTCGACCTCATCCTCTCGGCTGGGGCCGCTGTAGAACGACGAGACAGCCGCGGTGCATTCCTTGAAGTACTCGACAACCGGCGCCACCTGGCCCGACGTCATCCCGTTACTAGCGGATCATCGTCCGGACTTGGATAATAACCTCGGCGATATAACCAACGTAAGGCGCGAGAACGGCCAGATCATCGGCATGGCGCGCCTTTCCAAGCATTCCGAACGAGCCAAGCGCATTGCGGCAGAACTGTCTGACGGGCGCTCATTCGGAGCAAGTATCGGCTACCGCGTCGACGCGTGGGCCGAAAGCAAACCGCAGGGGAAGCGCACCTGACGGCAACATTCTGGCGGGTCGATGAATGTAGCCTCGTGGCAATTCCATCAGATCCATCTTCTAAAATCCGGAGCACCACCTTGACCACCGAAAACACCGACACCTACACCGACCTTACCCGCGCCGAAATCAACACCGAGATCCGCAGCATCACCAAAACCGCAAGCTTGGATCAAGGTTGGATCGATACGCAGATTGATGCCGACGCGACCCTCGACCAAGTGCGCGCAGCCGCGCTGGAAGCGATGAGCAAGCGAAGCCCGGTTATTTCAAACATTAAGATTGGCACCGACCACACCGATCCGACCGCAATCCGCTCGGCCATGGCAGACGCACTCGCGCACAGGCTCGCACCTGGCGCCGTGAAGCTTGAGGGTAGGGCAGTTGAGTATCGCGGGCACCGCATCTTGGACCTGGTTGGCGACCTGGCTGCAGCCAATGGCGAGCGCGTGAACTTGCGCGATCAGGATGCACTGTTGCAGTGTGCGGTTGGCGCCCATTCGACGAGCGACTTTCCTTTGCTCTTGGCCGATGCCGCGAACAAGGCACTGCTGGCTCAATACCAGGTCGCCGCACCGACCTACCGAAAGTGGGCGGCTCGTAAGCCGTTCGTTGATTTCAAAGACCATCAATTTTTGCGCGTAGGTGATTTTCCCAGCTTCAAAGAGATCAACGAGGGCGGAGAGGTCAAGTATGGCACGATCAGCGAGAACGCTAAAAGGATCCGCGCCAAGGAGTTCGGGACCGGAATCGCCATCGGCCGGCGCATTAATCAACGACGATCTATCAGCGTTGTCTGACTTCTCCGCGATGATTGCGACACGAGCCGCGGTTGACGAGAATCGACTTGCCTACAGCGCACTCCAAGCGAACGCAGCGCTGTCCGACAATGTCGCCCTGTTCCATGCCACGCACAAAAACAAGGCAACTTCCGGCACGGCGCTTGACGGCACGAACGTCGCAGTGGCAGTCGCCGCTCTGCGCGGCCAGAAGTCGCTTGACGGCTTGGTTCCGAATTTACAGCCGACCTACCTCGTCGTCGGTCCCCAGCAAGAGGTGGTCGCTCGGCAGTTGCTCGCCGCTGTCACGGCGACGAAGTTTCGTCGGACGTCAATGTCTGGTCGGGATTCACAGAATTGATCGTCGACGCAGAGATCACCGATAAAAGTTGGTATCTCCTCGCGGCTCCCGGCGCTGCACCAGTGGTGGTCTACGGATACGTCGCCGGTAGCGAAGGCCCGCATGTTCGCACAGAGCGCGACTTCGACACCCAGGCCGTAAAGGTCGCGGCATCGCTCGACTTCGCAACCGGAGTGATCGATTTCCGCGGCGCCTATTTCAACGCGGGCGCGTAATGACCATCACCGAATTGCAAGACAAAAGGGCAGCGCTTGTCGCTGCCCTCGGTGAGGCGCGCTGTTAGTAATTTTCCATCCGGGCGGCACGCGGCGGGAAGTTAAGTACAGAAGCATCACCGAGCTAGAGCGTGCGATCAACGCTATCGATCGAGAGATCGCCGCCAACAGCGGCACGCGGATAAACACTTTCCTTCCTCATTTCTCGAAGGGTTTTTAAATGCGAAACTTTGTATCCCCCGGCGATGTTGTCACCGTCGCCGCTCCGGCCACCGTCGTATCCTCGGGCGATGGCGTTCTCGTTGGCACGTTGTTCGGCATCGCGGCCACCGACGCTGACTCTGGTACGGACGTCGCCATCAAGACGACTGATGTCTTCACGTTGCCCAAGACTTCGGCGCAAGCGTGGACTGTCGGCGCGCTGATCTATTGGGATGCGGGCAACAAGGTCGCCACGACGGACGATGACGAGGGCGCGAACGCATTGATCGGCAAAGCGTTGGCCATTGCAGCTAATCCGTCCGGTACTGGAGTGGTGAGGATCAATGGCTAGAAACGCGGTCGTAAGCGGTTTCCACATCAAGAACTATATTTTTATTATCGCGCAACTCCCATTGCGATCACGCGCTCATACCCCCACTTTCGTAAGGAGCGTCCAGAAATTTAGTCCTTACAGAAGGCAACCCCACAGTTCACGACAATGTGGGTGTGTGGGAGGTTGTTATGTCGCTTCAGACACCATCCCGCGTCCGGGACTGGCTTGTTCCGCCGATTGTTATTCCTCTGTTCCTTGGCCTCGTCATTCTGGGCTCTGTCATTTGGCGTTGGTAATTTTAGATCGAATGTCGTGATCGAGATCTGCGCGGTTATCTCCGTCGGAGCTTCGAGCGCCAACGTGACCGGAGAGCGTTTTATGACCGTCAGATCCCGTAGAGACTCCGTCGTTTTCAAACATAGCTTCTGCATCGAAGGCATCGATCGGCCGTTTCCGCCCGGTACCTACGAGGTTGTAACCGACGAGGAGGAAATCCAAGGTTTGTCGTTCCTGGCGTTCCGCCGGATAGCAACGTCCTTCAGAGCGACCGATTCGCGCAGAGCGCGTTTAACGACCGAGTCGTTCGATATTGATCCAGATGATCTGAAAGAAGCGTTGCGAATAGATGCTGGAGTCTAGCTACGCGATGACTTGTCCGGCTAACCGGACGACCCTAAACGGCTAAGTATCTGATACCGAAGTTGTTTGATCATGAATCGCGATAATGAAGTTCGCCCCGGCGGTGTTCCCCCAGTCAGGAACGCACCAGATATCGAGAAGCTGCTAACGGTCCATGATTTAGCTGCGGAGCTAAGCCAGTGGAGTGGTGATGACCAAGTGATATTCCGATTGACCTCGGATGGCAGCGCGCTGCGTTTCTATTGTTTTCGATCACCCGAGGTCGGAATCCTTGAGATAAATCTCAACGACTAGCATTCGATAGGCGATATCGGTGTGCTGTACGCTTGATCGCCTAATAACGGATGGAGGACGCTTTGGGCGATAAGGTTCGTACATTCGTAGACTTTTGGATTCAGTCTCACATCCGCGCCGAGGGTTATCAGGCGAAAGGCGACACCAGGCTCGCTAGGGCGCTTGCTCGCAAGTGCGTTGAGATGGCTCAAACGGAGGGCATATCAGCTGGCGATATCGAAGCTGAGTTCGGTGATATCATCGAGTACGTTCACTGGCAGATCAAACGCGTAAACGACGATTTGGCCATGAGCGCAAGGGATATCGATCGAGCAAATATCCGACGAATCGATCAACAGCTGGAAGAAGGGTTGATCGACTCCTTTCCGGCATCCGATCCCGTAAGTGTTCCGCAGCCCAGCAAGTCCAGATTCGAAGCTCGCTAACCGCAAACTCTCTCGAAGGCTCGGCGCAGTGCATTTATCAGCTGAAGGGTGTCCAATGATTTCTGTGCGCAAAACTATCCTGGCATTAACTGCCGGAACCGGCGCTCTAGTCCTTACGGCCTTGACCGCTTCGGCGGGGATCGTTTGTTCGGAAAACGTGTGCTGGCACGCACCGGATCAGTACAGCTACCCGCCGGACGCGAGGGTCGTCATTCACGACGATAGTTGGCTCGCTAACTCGCATGTCGTCTTCCGCGAACATGAGGGGCGAGGTTATTGGAGGGGCGACGAATGGGTGACTTGGTAACAAGTCTTCAAGAGCCGTGAGAAATAACCTTTGTTTGGTGAGCGGGGCCGGTCTGGGTTCAAGGGCTGATAGATCGCTTAGCACATCGGCGAATGCCTTCAGCACCACCGCGGCTCTACGGATGGCTAATGATGCGCTTTGACATGCGGCTTCACTTGGTGCAACGCCGTCGTCCGTAGCGCACGTCAACCCATCGTGGTCTTTCTTCGTAACAGCCTCGCACCGGCCAGCACCCTCTTCCTCGTGACATCACGTCCGGTGAGGGCCCAATCACCAACGTTTTTCCAAATAGCACGTGCGCCATAACAGTCGAACTGCACCAGTGCTGGATTTCAGCGGTCAACGCGTGGAATTTCACGGGGGATTTCGTTGAGGCATTTGATGGATGGGCAGGCGAGCAGTACCAGCGGGCGCGCAAAAGGTACTTCCCGGCTAGCTTGCCACACGGGTCCGGGGAACCCCGGAATTTCGGTCTGAGCAAATTTTCTTAAAGGGGTTCAAGTGAATACGGTTGGCGCCGGCGAACTTGCTGATTGGCTCGGCGTGTCATCGCAATCGATCGCGGCCTTTGCGAACGATGGCAAGGTCGTACGCGTCAAGCGCGGAAAATATGATCTGCGCGCAAGCGTTCAAACGTACACCGCGCACTTGCTCGAAGTCGCAGCAGCTCGTGGCGGCGAAGCGCAAATCCTCGACCTGACACAAGAGCGCGCTCGCCTCGCTCGGGAGCAGGCGGACGGACAGGAATTAAAGAACCGACAAGCCCGTAAAGAACTCGTGCCAGCCTCGGACGTGGAGCGCGAATGGTCCGACATTTTGCGGAAAGTGCGCGCCGGAATTGTTGCCACGACAAGCCGCGTTCGCGCGTCAGCCGGCCTCACGGCGGAGCAGGCCGTTGAGATGGACGCAGAGCTGAGGCTCGCGCTCAAGGAACTGGGCAATGATAATGACTACCCGACGGGCGGCGCTACGAGCGTTGATTCCGCCCATGCGACTCCCGCTAAGCGAATGGATTGAAGGCAATCTCGCGCTCCCAGACGATGTATCGGCTCGGCCTGGTTCAGTGCGCTTGTACCCGTATCCAAAGGCCGGCAAGCCGAGGCGCTCGATTGTACCGTCTATGCAATGGCGGTGCGCGATCTTGTGCACGTGAATTGGTCGGCGCGCGAAGAACAACTTCGCAATCCGACTATAGCGACGCCGGCCGTTGGAAGGCCGCGCGTGATTGAGAGTGATTGGCTGAGGAGATGACGATGGAGATGATGATGACTGTAGAGGAAACGCGAGTGCAGCCGGACAGCGCGGAGATTGATCGCCGCCAGGTCCGACGCCAGCTTCACCTTGTTCATTTCGAAACATTTCAGCCTGTCGACGGCTATGGCACCTTAGCAAAGTTTGACGTCTCGACAGCCGGCTTGCTGACCGTCAAAGGCGTCAAGCTTCGCAAAAAGGCTAATGGGCCGCTCCGACTCGTGACGGCTCGGCTGGAGCGGGATGGCGGATTCTCCGTCGAACTTCGAAAATGGCTCCGCGAATTTATTTTCGAAAAGGCCCTTACCAGGCTGCGGGGCAAGCTGGAGAGCGACCTCGCGTCTTTGACGATGAGAAAAACCTGATCGCATCCATCGTCAGCGGGTACGGCGATGCTCACGCGTTTGCCTTGAGCAACCTTACTCACGAACCCGAATCTCCGTGGGACATCATCTTCAAGTCAAAGGGGCCATATTCGGAAACCCCACGAATTGCCAACGAATTGATCATGCTCACTTCAAGAGGCTCGCAAGTGACGCCGCCAAACAAGCCCCCGCCTCCTAGTTCGAGCGTAAATGCATGCAGCGAGGCTTCCGCCTCAAGTAACTTGCGCTGCGAAGCGTTAAGCGCGGAATCTTCTGTCATTGTTTCCTCATTTAGTTTTCTTGAGTCCCATCTCTACCAAGCGCCTAATCGCCTCAGGCCGACCGGGGAGGTCGTCTTGTTTTCGGCGCCAGTCGTCGAGGGCTCGTAGTCAAAGGCGCAACACCTTCCTTAGCAGAAGTCGGATGGCTTCCGGCACGGACGGGATAGGTCGTTGCAAGGCTCGCCATTCCTCAATTGCATTACTGATCTCTGGTGGCAGGCGTACGCCAACCGTGGGATTTGTCCCGGTAGCTGGGCGCCCACGCTTTTGTGATATCTTTTTATCTCGACTTGCCATGGTTTTTTGATAGCATAAATTAAGGCTGAGGGATAGTCCACAGGCCATTTTATTATGAAAGATTCTAAGAATTCATGGATACCGAAAACAATCAGGCCGCCGATCCGGACGTGTCGCCGCTGATCACAATGATACGAGATCTTGTTCGCGCTTTTGAGCGCGCGCTAAACGACGCAGGGTCTCCGATAAAAGATAGCCAAGAAGATTCGGCATGGGCGGGAATATATAGCGCCGCACGCTCCACTGCGTTTGCGCCTATTAGAACAAGCGTCAAGGCGTTGGCGCAGGCCATCTTGATCTCGCATGAACTTGATACTGTGTTGGAGCATTTCAAAGACGAAGAAGACAAGCTGCCGGATGATGTGAAGAGCGCAGTGGCAGTCCTACAAGCCAGGCCAGTACTCCTCGCAAGGTGGCTTGAGTCGGAGTTCAACGTAGACCGTAAAGATTACGAGCTCGACTTCTTCGGGGATGACGAAATGGAACACCGCGCACATCTGCCGCATTTGGTGTCTTGACGCTTTAGCGAATCAGTAGACCGGCATCCCCACAGGGGGCCGGCTCACCTTCGCGGACCCGCCAGCAATTCTTCGGCGGGCCGCGCATTACTTGGCTGCGGCTTCGGGTGGAGCATCACCAGAAGGTTTGATCTAGATCAAGAAGGCAAAACGCCTGCGCCCGATGCTTGGTCCTGACCGGCCCGCGGTTCGTCCATGTGCAAGTTGCCCGCGGCGTTTTTTTTCAAACAATGGAGCACGCCAGTGGTGCGTCGAGTTCTCATGGCTTTGGCAGCCGCTTTCCTGCTGCTATTCACCACCGTCCATTTTGATGATGCGTTCGCCCGTGGCGGCAGAGGCGGAGGCGGCATGCGTGCCGGAGGTTTCCACGGCGGCGGCATGCGCGGCGGCGGTTTCCACGGCGGTCGCGTCGCGGGAGGCTATCGCGGCGGCTACCGCGGTGGTTACGGTTACCGGGGCGGCTACCGTGGCGGTTACGCTGGCTACCGCGGCGGCTATGGTTACCGCGGTTACGGCTACGGTGCGGCGGCGGTCGGTGCGGCGGCGGTCGGTGCCGCAGCGGCGGGGTCGTATTACCGCGGCGGCTGCGGCTACGGGCCCTATGGCAACTGGGTTTGTCCGAACTACGGGTACGCTCCATACTGAGCGGCACGAGGGTAAGAAACCGCTGCCCGCCTTCGCGAACGCGGCGACGCGGCCTTAGCTCAGATGTGAACCAACCAGCGCCGCTCTAGAGATCGGCATCCCGCGACGGATGCCATCTACCCGAGTGGCCTGCCCAGCAAAGTTGCGGCGGACTGCTCATCTTTCAAGATCAAGTCGCAGCTCGGCGGCAGCTTTGTTAGGGCAGGGTGGTTTAGGAATCAGATTAGGAACGGCGCTTCCTGAATCTTTATTTATCTAGTAATATCAGTATTATAAGATACTTTATTGGCGGAAGGGGTGGGATCTGACCCTACGTTGAATTCGTTCGCCTTTTTCAGATCGTCGGCAAAAAAATCTTTCGCTAAATTCCGCAGGAATTCGCGTCCTTTTGATCACTCGAAAATGGCGTTGCTAATGGACATAATGCCCCGTAGAATTGGGCTCATGACCTCGCACCAATTCCGCAAACATCTGGACCGGCTCGACCTCACACAGGCCGCCTTCGCTCGGTTGTTGGATGTCGACGTTCGCACGGTGAAGCGATGGGCGTCGCCGGCCGATCCATGCGAGACACCACGAACCGTTGATATCCTCTTGCCGCTGCTGTCGCCGACTAGGGCAAAGGCGCTGCTCAAGGCACGGGTCGCTGCGTGGCGCGCAGATGATCGATGAAAGAAGCCCCTTTTTTCGTTTTCGGATAGGACAGGTGAAGGTCGCGCGCAGGGTCTTAACTTTGCATTAAGCATTGGAGCGCAGCGTTTATGTCGCTGCCGGCCTAACGGTCTCTGATTTGACTTGATGTCTCATCAGCGTCCGACTTCCATGAGCTAGGCCGCAGCCAAGCTTGGTGACGCATAGAAGCCACCATGAGAGACCGGCGTCAGTTCCTTGGCATAATCTTCGCCGGTAGTGTCCGGAACAGGACAGACAGCACTCCTGGAGCGGGTTTATTCTTCCGCTGTGGCGGGACGCTTCCGCCTGAGAAACAGCCAAGCATTGCTGCAATCCCCCTTGTGCTGGGCCGTTCTTTCAGGCAGCCGTAATACGGGAGAGCGCGGCTATGACCATTTATCGCAGGTTACAAGGTACCCCGTTGGCTGAAACCGGTCACCTGATCGCTGCTTACGAACTGACTTTGCGTGCGCTTGATCTGGTTGAGCGGAACGACCCACTGACAGCAATGATTGCAGACAAGGTCATAGAGATCGGAGCAACCGGTCTCAAAGAACCCGCCGAGATATCGAAGCGCGCCGTGAAGTTGTTTACGTTCCATTAGGCCGCTGACGCTGCTAGAACGAATCCATCACCCTGCTGAAAGCCGGATGGCCCCGGTTCTTGACCTTGATCCACCTGTCCGACCGGCCGCCCCGATAAACACTCTCGCGGTGTTTCGAGACCAGGCCTTCCAGCCTCAACAGGCAGGCGTGCTGGAATTATTGGGAGCGATCTCGCCCTGCTCAAGGAGCGACGAAAATGCTGCAGAGTCTCACCCTGCTTGATGTAAGCAGGCGTTCGCGCGTCATCGCGCGGGCCGATCGGCAATATCAAAAAGTGTCGCGCCCTGCCAGTTCGAGCGATCCATCAACGGGTGTTCGCTCTGAAGGCCACGTTAGACTAACCTTCGTTGATCTAGGTCAACGTTAGCTCTCCTTTGGCGCTCAGGGTGCATTCAGCCGCACCTGTATGAGGCGGCTTCCCCTTACCAAACGCCGAGAAGGAATTCCGCCATGCTTACGAAGAAGCATTTTCTGATCAAGTCAGCTACAGCGGCTGGGATGGCTACGAGCGTCCTGTTGGGGCTTGCAGGTCTCACCCTCAATCCAGCACCAGCCAGTGCGATCGTGTATTGCCAGTACACTGCATATCCGACCGGCTGCGTTGCCCGAGCAGGCGTCGTGCTGAGGCCACGTCCGGTTGCGCGCGCTGCCGTGCGACATAACGCCGGTGGCAATATGAATGGTGGTGTCAATCGCGTTGGGAGGCGGCGGTAACGCAGTTGGGGCGTGATACAGTGGCGAGGCTCGTGTAGTGTTCCGTTCGGCCTATTCGGTCGGGGAGGCCCCCAGGCCGGCGTGGCCGAAGGCGAAAACGCGCAGGTGCATCGAGACCTGAGCCTGAGGGAACAACGTCCAACTCAGGCCGGAGCGTCTGAGGGCCTTCTCGCGTTACGATCCTCGACTGTTCGCCCATCCCTCGATCTCTGCAGCGCTCTCGGCCTTCTGGATTTTCGCGAGCAATTTGTCGCGCTCCAGACCGGGCGGCATCATGTCAGCACGATCTCGCATTCCCTGGACGAAGGATGAGACTCGGTCGGTAAGAGGGTCGGATTGTTTGAAGGGGTGCCGTACCTGCATGATGGCCTCCTTGTCGTGTTGATATTAACGACGGACAAACATCTCTAGTTCCTGACATGTGAGCATCGTGCTTGCGCGAGTATCGCTGCGGCCGTCGACGTCCAGCAGCACCGCTCGCGATCGATGACAAACGAACTATTTCTGTTGCGCAGCCCTGCCGCGACAATTCGGGGATAGCGGGTTGTCCAGTCGTGGCCGTTGCGGGTGAACAGCCGCACCCGTTTGCCGTCGCGATAGACGATCAGCCGGTAGCCGTCATGCTTGATCTCGTGAATCCAGTCCGGCCGGTTGGATCTTGGTATCGGGAGGCAAGGTGGATAAAGCATGGTGGTCTAAATAATTTGGTCTTCATAAGCCAAAAAGCAAGTCGTTGATCGCGTTAGGAAAAGCTCGGGATATATAAGTTATTGATTTCTTGACCTTTTCTCCGGGTGTGTTTTCATAACCGCAGGCCCATCAGAGCCCCCTCAGATTTGAACCCCTCGGACGCCGCGTTCACAAACGCACTCAGGGGAATAGACAGCGCTTGGCCATCTCTGATGGGCGGCCAGCGCTGTCGCTCGTAAGTAAGGGCAAAGCCGATGGGATTATCCCGAGACAAGGAACTCGCCGCGGTCGCTCACCACGAAGCCGGTCACGCCGTGGTCGCATGGGCGCTCGGCCTCAAGGTTGAGTACGTGAACGTTCTGGACGGAGGGGCGTCGGCGGACACGGAATGCGCGACTAAGGCCACTCTCGGCCTCGATAGCGAGACGCACCTTGATGGAATCCGCAAGGACATCACCGTCGCGCTTGCCGGTGCGCATGCGCAACTCAGGCATCGCCCGCGAAAGGCGAATAAGCGTCAACTTGACGAGTGGGATGACGACAGAAATCTTGCCCCTTCATGGGCACACTACGCGGCGCTCGTTGCGAGCGGCATGGAGCGGGGCCAGATTAGCATAGAGACGCTGAAGAACCTCACCCCAGATCAGCTGGAATACGCAAACCGCCTCTTTCAGGAATGCGCCGCCCGCGCCTTCGAACTCGTTGCGGAACACTGGTCAGCCATCGCCGAAGTCGCAAAGGCGCTGTTGATTCGTCCAGTCCTCAACGCCGACGACCTCAACAAGATTTTAGGCGTGCGTCGGTCGACGCATAGGGAGACAGGCAATGTCGGACAAGCCCCCGCAGCGTAGGCGAACACAGTCTGAAAAGGACGCCACCACGCAAGCGTTGCTCGGTGGCGCTGAGGCCATGTCCGATAGCGCTGTCGAGGCGCTGCTCAAGCCCGACGTGTTCACGCAACAGGCGCGTAAGCGAATAAAGCTGTTCAGGGACGCCAAGGGCAAAGAGCCAACCGGCCTCAAACAGTTGAAAAACTGGGAGGCATCGCCGGCAGGTCTAGCGACGGCGGCCTCTGATCGCGACAATGACCGATGACACCGAAACGGTCGGCACGCAGTTCGCACCGATCAAATGTCCGCCCGGCCTGCAGAGCCTGTGCGGCAAGCCAACGACCGTCGGCGGTCTCGTTGATCGCAAACTGGTCAGGTAGTGATCTCATGTCCCCACAACGTAAGGGGGGCTAATGCGAAGTCCACGAGGACATTGCCGCACAACGGAAACAGCAGCCGCTGCGGATTGTGGAATAAACATACTCAGAGCGGCGTTAGCCCCCCGCTTACTCGGCCTCACTTCCCGATGTTGTTGAGGCCAAGCCCGTTCCAAGCCTGAAGCGCATCGAGCCGGTTCTGCGGGCTCGTCGTCTGCTCGGTCAGCGCCTTCGCGACCTTGTTCTTCACTACGGCGGGAACCAGCGTCCTCAATTTCATGAGCCACTTGTCCGCCTCCGCCTGCAGGGTCTTGTTCTTTTTCTTAAGCGTATCGATCCGGCGGGCCGCCTCGCTCTCAGGATCAAGCGGTACCTTGACCGGCTTGCGGATCTTCGCTTTCAGCCTAGTGATCTCATGTTGCAGGCACGCGATCTCACAGTGGGCTGCTTTCAACTCCTTCGCCTGGTCCGGCGCTGGCCCTGGCTTGGTGGCGGCAGCCTTGCGCAGCCGCTCGATCTCTGCATCTCGTTTGGCCCGCCATATCGCCTGGCGCTCGGCATTGCTAAGGCCCGTGCCAACCCTCATCCGTTACGTAACGGGAGTATCATCACCGCTAGGGTCGGCGTCAATGTCGTTACGTAACGGATGTGGGGACTATCGCAACCCATAGCTCACAACAGCACTGCACCCGTCGGCGCTTGAATTGGCGGAAGGTCGGAGTCACGGCCCTGTGGATAGTCACGAGACTCGGGACAATCTCTTGCTCAGGTATTGCTTCCGTGCATTGTCCCAGCGCGATATCGGGACAACGCATGCGGAAGATAATGCAATCCTATCAAACCCTAGACGAAGCGCTCACCAGGACGACGATGGCGCTGGGCACTGCCCTCGTGCAATGGCAGTTTATTGAAACTGCCATGTTTGGCCTATACGCCCATTTGTGTGGGCAATCAGATCAAAGAGCCATTAACCTAATCTATCATTCGATGTCGCTGGAAACAAAGACGAAAGCCATTACTAAACTCGTAAAATACCGCGCATCAGATCTCGTCCAGGAATGGGATAATATACGGAAGGCCATGAACAAGCAGAAAGAGCTACGCGATAAGCTTGCTCACTGGACTGTCATGTCTGGTCTATCTAAAGACGGTGGATATATTTCATATCTCGCGCCGCCGACAACTGATGACCACCGGATCCATAAGGTTATATCTGATCCTGATAATAGTGAGGCTATATCGGCGGAAGTCCTTAAACAGCGTTCTATTTCAGATTTCCAGCGTGTAGGTTATTCGATTGTCGAATTTCAGAAGCGGGTTTTAATTTTCTAGCCCAAGAACGGCGACAGAAACCTTTTTGCCCCGAGCGACAAGGCCACTCGCGACAAACTCACCGTCTAAGCGTGCCGGCGACCTTGTTGTACATCCGAACAAGGTGCCGCCAACACGAGCGCGCCGGGCCTTGTCATGCGGACCGAACCGTAAACCGCAGAACGATGTACCCGGCGCTACCGCCAAGCCACAGGCGGCGAGCTAGAATAGCACATCACCCGCGCAATGGGCTCATCGGCTGGCCGTGAAATGTCTGTGACCCTGTGGTGATCGCAAGCCGCGTCCGCGTCACCATCAGCACAAAGGGAATGCTTCGGCGGATACGGTCCGATTTCCTCTCTGCTCGCTCCTATCCACACGGTCGGTCTACGCTTTTTTAGAGTTGGCGCGGGCTCTAATTTCAGGAAGACGCCGCTCGAAGCACAGTGGCCGGATCAGACGTAGATAAGGCCGGCGGGCGCTACGCCGCCGACCTTATCTATGCGACTGCCGGGCACCAGCGTCCGGTTCCGTCGGCTAAACAATAAACAATGCGTACATATGCTTTCTACCAGTATGTAGTTTACTGTACGCCCCGCAGGGGTGTTTGTCCACCCCGATGTGATCTCTTTATGGGGAGTGGCGAGCGTAACGGCGAGGACGGCATCGCTAGTTTGCTGTTAGAGAGACATTCGCCAATTGGCGGCAGGGTTTTTTATTGCCGCCGGGCGACACCATGGCGATTCCCCGGCTTGTACGCAGGCTGAGGATCGGCACTCGGCGAGCGCGGCGGCACAACGGTGACAACTGCATCATCTGGAAAATACTTCTGGCACGGCTGCAGCAATCGCCTGCCCATAGGACCGCATCGGTAACCCGCGGCCCAAAGCATCTTACTTTGTGTCCATTCAGAACATGCCATGTTGTGGCTTCCTTCCATTAGTCGGCGGCCCGGCCGTGAGCAGGATTGAGTCGTTGCGAGCATCGTAAGTCGCGGTCGCACCGAACAGCGCCTTTGCCAACGTCTGCAAAACCGCTGGCGCTAACTGCACCTCGTTGCGGGAATAGCTGTCTAAAGCCTGAGCACCAATTCCCGTGGTCTCGCTGATGCTCATCAACTTGTTACGTTTGCGGGCCAGCGCCGCGCGAATATGGTCCTGACCATTACCGGGCATTGAGCAGATCCTTCATGCGCGAAATCTGGGCCATGCATGCAGTGAACGCGGGCGAGTTCGCGAGGCTTGCGGTTTGCGAGGCGCTTTTAATGTGGGTCATGGTTGCCTCCGCGCAGGCGGGAAACGAAACGATTGAGACCTCCAATAGGTCGCCGGATTTCACGATCAGCGTTTCGCCCCGTTTGGAATTCTTGGCCTCGACGATCTCGAACTCCTCCAGCCGGAAGCCGACCGAGAAGCTCAGGCCGCCGATTTGCTTGGCGGCTTCGTATAGGTCCCGCGCATAGGAGATGTTCAGATTAAGCAACGCATCGATCTGCAGGTTGCCGCCGACCGTCTCAAGCCGGGTGATGATTCCGGCGATCTTTTCGGGATCATGGCCAGCCAGCAACTTGATGCCGGCGGGACCGCGCAGACCTTTGGTGCGGATGGAGCGATCAAACGCGTGAGCTTGCACGACGTGACCCATCGCGTCGACGGTCGGCGAGCTTGCGATCCCGCTGACAAAGCCATCAGGTTCACTTGCGAGCTTGTGGGCGAGGGCGGATGCGCCACAGAGAATTGTATCGCCGCGCTTGTAGGTCATCGCTCTAGGACCTTTCCGCAAATCCAGCACGCTGGGACCAGCTTGGCCTCATCTGTTCCTCCGTCAACGGCTTGCGAGGAGGAGGAGGAGGCGAGATGGATGCTTGGTAATTGGCAAGCGCTTGGTGATACGCCTTCCGCGCGGCTTCAACCTCGGGGCTGGGATGACGCCATTGTTCTGGAGTAATGGGCGGAGCGTCGGCAGGCGGCTGCGGCGGGTACGCATCAGAACGCGCTCGGCGCTCGTAGAAAACATTCTTGTCGTAAAAATACCGGCCTAATTCTGTTTTGATCTCCGGCACGAGATCGATCTTGCGATCTATGAAATCCCGCAGTTGGCTTTCGCCGACTGAGAGTGTCCGGCCGGTGCCGCCTGAGAGGCTGCCCATCATGCTCTTGGCAATATCGTTTAGCACTTCTTTGGAGGCATCCTCACCAGCCATTTTCTTGGCAAGGCTAAGGGCGTGCTCGCGAGTGGCAGCTTCTATCAAAGCCTCGTTAACATCGCGCGCAACATTTGAAATTGACCCGCCGGGGCTGCGCGCGAGCGACTTCAACCGCAATCGCAGCAGTTCACTGCCGGTGATTTCCTCGGGCTCGGCGGCCGGCTTTCGATTAAACATGCTCATGAGCTGTTTTCTCCAATCGGAAGTCGAGCGACAAGCTCAGAGAAAGAATTCTGACGGCGCTTCATGACAGCTATGGGCAGCCGTCCATAGATGTATGCAGGACCGGCGCCGAGTTCGAGGTGCGGCTGGGCTCCGATGTGCCTGGGCAGCGTCCGTGGAATTTCACGCGCCGCGGGGACCGAGAGGCTTATGAGGAGAAGGTGCTGCGGCAGGGCCACATCGCGGTGAACTCGATCCTGCGCGACTGGATCAAGGGCCAGGTGACGGCTATCGAGTGCGGCATCCTAAGCTTTGAAGTCGTGTTCCTGCCGTTCATGCTGGGCAGCGACGGACGGCCAGTACTGGATCGCGCTGTCGAGTTGCTGCCGCCGCCTGCGTCCGAGAAAGTGGTGACGCTGCACAAGGCATAGCAGCCCGGCTCTGGAGCTATTTTGCTTTTCTTTTTGCTCCCGCACCCTCGGCGTCGACATGCGCCTGCGTGAACGTCGCGTTACCGCAGCGATTGCACCAGCCTGACAAGCGCCACAGCAGCCTTGCTGCCCGCACCAGGGCCATCCTGCGCACTGACCGGTTGGATCGCTCCTTAAACGCCCGGACATCCGCCACGTGAATGCGGCGATGACCGTCAACGAACCGATATGGGATATGTCCTGTTTCCAGCAATCCCACCAGATACGACCGCGAGACATGGAGATAATCCGCAGCCTGGCTTGTGGTCATCTCCGATTGCGGCGTGGGAGTGATCGTCACCATCACCAAAGTCCGCAAAAGCTGATTAGGCATTTCGCGTCGAATATGACGCGAAATGCTGTTTAGATTTTGGCGGCTGCCGCCTCGCCGGCGGAAATGAGAGCGGCAGCCTACCGCAGTGTTAGAAATTAAGTGAGTTAGTCCTGCTTCCGACGACGCCGCGCAACAAGATAGAGACCATACGCTGCGGCGACGGCGGCCAGGATTCCACCGACGCCCATCTCCGGCCCCGGAGCGCCGTGGACCCTGGTGTGTTGGAACTCCTGAGCAGCAGGCCCCTGAATGAAAATACCCCCATTTCCATTACTGGAGGGAGCGCATTCATTCTGACCCTCTGCGATTGAGCACCGTCCCCTTCAACAGGCTTGTACCTAGGCGAAACAATGGCGAGACCGCCTATTTGGCGGTTGGCTGGTGTGCGGATGATCGGTTGAACCTTAGTTGATAAAACGTATGGCAAGCATAAGTCGATCACTGCGGGCCGGCGGAATTGCACGGTGATAACAGGATGTATCCTGTATGAATCCGGTGCCCGCAGGACCTTCAATAGTGATTTCGTTCTCAATTCCAAACTGCTTACGCACACGTGCTTCGCTTGCGGACGCCGACCCGAGCAGCATACGAAGCGGCTTTCGATTGTGTGAGCGCTTCATCATGACGTGCGCTCCAGAGTAGCGGTCGGTATCGGTGATGTAGAAGCTGGCATAAACAAAATTGTATCCGCCAACGTCATAATGGTAATCGATAGCGTGATTCCTTAGTCGTCGTCGCTCCTCGTCGGAAAATTCGGACGCGAAGCTCCAATTGATAATCGTCATCACATCACGAGGTTCGTGCCCAAGGTAATTGCGGACGATGGATCGCAGGACGGGATCATTTACGACGGCCTGTACAGCAGGGCAGCGGGTCGGCTCGCGAATGCCACCTATCGGGACTAATCTTCCGTCTGGGGTCTTGCCTCGGCGGACATCTGCATATTGGAAAGTGGGGCCTTGCGGGTCGTAATTGGCGTGAAGCGGCTCCGAGCGCGCAAAGGCATCAATTTCGGTGACGACATTTGCGGGAAGGTTCAGGCCCAGGAAGACCGCTTCTTCGGAGACACCTTTAACTATCCCTCCGATGTTGGCATCAGGAAACAGAGTTGAATACGCGTTCGCTGAATCGAAATACGGCCATTCGTCAGTCGTCTCATGCCACCATAGGCTAAACGTACAGTTCGGAAACGGCCCACCGCGTAATGAAGATCACCCTTCGATACTTTCG
>CAWEBX010000031.1:0-31495 GCA_963807355.1 uncultured archaeon | reverse complement strand
TGAGTATGGCCAAGCCGACCGTGAGAAGGATGCCATGCTCGCAAGCTCGCGGCATCGCCATCGCGCCTCCTCTCCAATTCAGTCCGCGATGACATCCGGGACGCCCAATCTTCGCAGCGCCACCTCGCTCGACACGGTGCTCCACAAGGTGAGACGCGCGGTGAGCGCGGTGAGCGCGGCATCGGTCGCCTCCTCCCAGCGCCGTTCGTCGTCTCCGCATAATTCGGCGAGCATCGACACAGCCATGGGGCCGTGATTGTCCTCATCAAGCCCGATGTGACGATCAAGGTAAACCTGAAGAGGACCGAGCGAAGCGGACCGCTGGCACGAAAGGGAATCGATCAATTTCCTGAACATGCCGGGGATCGCATCCTCGCGGCCGAATGTGAAGGCTGCTGCGATCTGGTGAAGATTGTCCGAGGCGATGATCTCAAAGGTCTTATCGACGAAGGCGCGGGCGCCGACCGGTACGGAACAGCCGGCCAGAGCGGTGGGCACATCAGCTCCCGAACGCAAGGCTGTCACGAACGCGTCGATCGGCCGGGTCTCCGCACCGACCGCCAGCATGGCCGAACGATAGAGCTCGAAATGGCTGACGGGCTCGCCGTCGATCATGTCGAATTCTTCTTCGAGCACGATCTCGTTGATCAGCCGCCGCATGCGAGCCGACCCCGCCGGCAACCAGGGGACCTCGACACAACTCAGACGGCGCTGCAGGCTCTTGAGCAGCGACATGAAATCCCAGACCGCGAAAACATGGTGCTCCATGAAGACGCGGACATCCTCGATGGATTGAAGACCCGCATAGACGTTATGATGTGCGAGCTGGCTGCGTGCCGGCTCGAAGTTCGACGCAAAAGGTTGTGCATTCCGAAGAGCTGACATGTGTTGACCTTTCATTCCGCGACGCTGAGCAACGGGACTTGATGTGCCGTGGTATTGATCGCGATTTCGGCGGCATTTCCGAGAAAGCGAGTCACCATCGAGCGGCAATATGCTCCCGCATGATGAAACGCGATCAGATCCCCGATTTCAGGTACGATCAGAGCGATGGAGCGGGCGAGAAAGTCGCGCGAATAAGAATGAGTGGAATTCCCAGAAAGCCAGATCGGACGGTCAGCGATTAGGCGCAGCTCTCCGCAGATCACGACCACGCATGCGTGGTGGGCCTTTTCCGGATAAAGGAGCGGCAGCGGTGCTTGGGAAATACATTTCATTCGAGCACCCGGGCGCCACTGATAAATCAGTCGGCGAAGACACCTCATTTTTGATCAGGCGGGCGCGTCTGATTTTCTACGGTGATATTACCGATAATCTCTATCTTTATTTGCAGCCTGATTTTTCCAGTACTCCGTCTGGCTCCAGCACAGGCCAGTTCGGTCAGTTAAGAGATGCCTACGCCGATATCTCCTTCGATCAAAAAACGAGTTCTGTGTCAGGCTCGGGAAATCAAAAATCCCTTTCAGTTTTGAGAACATGCAATCCAGCCAAAATCGCATTCCGCTTGACCGTAATGACGGACTGAACACTTGCCGTCGGGATGAGCGAGATATCGGTGCATTCTTCTACTGGGCCCTAGCTGAAATACGCGAACGGTTCAAAGACCTGGTGGCGAACAATCTGAAAGGATCCGGCGATTCGCTGTTCTTCGCGTCTCAATACACTCCGACCGCGTCGAATTAAATAACGATATGCATATGGTCGCCCGCTTCACCTATCCGTATCAATTCAGAAACGGTCAAATTTTTGTTACACGGGTGTTTCGTTACATCAAACGGCCCTGTGCACGGAATTACTCGGATCATGAACGCACCCGCGAAGGGATCAGTAGATGAGCGTCACAACATGCCGCCCGCATGATCTGCTAAGTCGTGCGCGCGAAGCAATCCACACTCAAACAAACTACGGAGTTACCCGCCGAGAAGCGGCAGCTGATTACCCAGCGATACATCGACGCTGACCAAGACGTCCAACGGAAGATCGTCGAAATGATTTGACTTCAACGTAAAGTCGACGCCGGTCTTCTAGGGCATGAACCCGTAAGGCTCGAGCCGGTGGATGTCCGCTTTTATACGTTATTGGCAATGTTGATCGGACACCGCGAGCAGACATTGTCAGATCAGTCGCCTAGGTCCGGAAAGTTCCAACAGGCGATATCATCGGCCTATTCTATCACCCCGTCGGTGCGGAGTTTGGAAGACGATGATGTTGACCTGACCTGTTGTCGAGCCTGACGTCGATTAAGTGTTTGCTGTCGCCGTTGAGGCAGTGGATCGAGCAGCAGCTGCGCGCATGATATCGGCCAGCAGGGCATAAGCGCTAGACCAGGCACCTTTCACCTCCGGCGTCCACCCTGATCCGAGCCCTTGCTCCAGCGTCCACAACAGAGCCGCACCGACCGTTTCGTAATGAGCGTCGGTGACTCCGAATTGGGCATGGCGGCGGCCCAGATCTTCAATGGTCGGAACAAGCGTCTCGAGATGATCGAGCCCCCCTACGATCATCGTGAGGGTTTGAAAGAGCTTCCGGCGCTGCTCCGTTAGGTCGGTTGTCTTGAAGAGCTGCCGCGTTGTTGCGTCGATCTCAAAAAGCCGGTCGTAGAACAGGCGCGTCGCCGCGTCTGCCATTGGCTCAACTTTCTGCCACGTCTCTTTCACGAGTGCCTTCTGTTCAGGGGACATTGTATGCTCCAAGACAGTTCAGGATTTTGGCTTGGCAGCCAGTCCCCCTTACCCGCCGGCCCGCAGCCGTCAGAGGCAGCGACGGCCCATCGCTGGGCCTCGACCTTCGCTCCGCCCGCGAATCGTCTGCCCGCTTCGGACCGCGCGCTAGGCCATCACGTTGTACCGTTCGTCGCGAAGCCCGGGTCGACGGTGCAAATCTCCTTGGCGGCCAACTGGAGGTCGAACTTGCTGCCGCTACCGTACTCCTTGGGGAGGAAGCCCATAGCGAACTCAAGCTTATAAAACTCGGCATTACCGGCTTGGTCTCGGCGAAGGCCTCATGCGGGCTTCGCGTTGCGTCTGCATCGGGAACTAGCGGTGCAAGCAGGTTCTGCGCGAAGTCACGCGCGGTCTCCCGCAGATTCTGCTGTTCTGTCGTCAGCCTGAAATCGATGGCCATTGCGCGGCGCCTCCCTCAATGAAGGCCCGAGGGCAGCGCGGAGGTTCGACGAGCGACGGTGCGCGCACTTGCCGATGGCTCTCGCGCTCCCCCTTACCAAATTTACCACGAACCGTGACGGTCGCGCTAGATGCAGATGCCATCAAGCGCGCCAGCCTTTTAGCCGTAGCGAAATGGACTCAACGGGGCCGCGCGGCATGTGACGGTCATGGTGGGTAGCGCTCGGTCGCCGGAGTGGCCGGCGCGCCATAAAGCCCCTGCGAATTGGAACATGGACCGCGCAATTCCGCGCACGCCTTCTTCAGGCCTTCACAAGCGCCCCAGCGAATTGACTACTGTCATCTTGCGATCGGCCCACCTCTTAATGTCTCCGACCGTTAGCACCTTGAGGAATGGCTTGGCGTTGACCAGCATTTCGCGCGTAGTCCGACCCGTCGCATCAGCGGCAGCCATAAGGAAAGCAGCATCGGCATTTTCTGGGCTGGACAATAGCGCCACGGCGCCTGCCGGATCGATCCGATCAGCCGTTCGGCAAAGCCATTTTGCCAAGGTGAAGCTGGTGCAGTGGGCTTGTCCCGGATGCCCATGGCGCGCAGTCGGCGTGTGACGACCGCGCCATAGATTTGATCCCGATCGCGGATGAGGTATTTTGGGGCATCATCCCAAGGGAAGGCCTCCGTTATCTGACGCGCAATCCACTCCGCTGTCGGATTTGTTGTGACGTTGATCCAGACCATGTCTCTGCGGTCGAGCCGGACGATGACGAAGGCATAGAGCAGGTCGAAACCGATAGTCGGGACAACGAACAAGTCCATCGCGGCAATGTCCGGCGCGTGATTACGCAGAAAGGTCCGCCATCCTTGGCTTGGCGGTCCTCGCCGTTTGATCATGTACTTGGCGACGCTTGATTGAGCGACCTCAATCCCGAGCTTGAGCAGTTCACCATGGATACGCGGCGCGCCCCAAAGCGGATTTTCGATGCTCATCTGCCGGATCAGCGCGCGCAGCTCCCTTTCGATCTGCGGTCGCCCTCCCTCGGGCGCGACCTCCAACGCCAGTAGCAGCGAAAGCCGGCTCTGTGCCAACGCACCAGCGTCTCGGGCCGGATGATGGTGAGAACCTGCAGGATTGCTGGAAACCAGCGATACAGCTGGACAAAGAACCAACGATCATCGTTCGTGAGCCGGACGCGACCATGCAGCCTACGCCTCAAGACGATCAACTGACGTCGAAGCACCGCGTTCTCAGCTTCCAGCCGCCACTTCGACTTGAATGGCGAGGCCAGGACCGCCAGAACGAAACAAAGCAGCCCGATCATTCCGCCAGCTTAAGCAATTCCATCACGTCATCAACTCAGATAAGGTTTTCGGTACACACAGGCTCTCCGCCGGTGTTTTCTTTCGAGCTTTATCGCCTCCCTTCTCAACCCACTTTCCTGGCGGCAGTTCGGCGGGCTGGCTCTGAGCGATATAGCCAAAGACCCGCTGCCGCTGATGTCGGCCGTACCAGCGCGCAGCCCCGACCATCCTGACATCATCGTTATCCAGCACGAGTCGATCTTCGATCCGCGCATATTTGGTCTCCAGGTTGAGCCAATTGTCGAATCGCTTCTGTCACCGAAAAATGGTCTCTATGGAAACCTCAACGTGGATATTTTTGGCGGGGGATCGTGGCAATCGGAATTTAGCCTGCTAACTGGCCTTTCGAGCGCGAGCTTCGGTTCAAACGCCTATTTTCTCTTTAAGCGAGGTGCCGGCCGCTTTCATAGCAGTCTTCCAAAGACGCTCTCAGCGCTTGGATATAGAACAATGCTAACCTCAAGCTGCCGTCGTAACTTCCTCAACTACGATAAGTTTTACCGTTCGATAGGCATCGACGATCGTCTCTTCACAGAAGATTTTCATCCGCCCTTCGACGTCAGTCGATTCGAAACGACATGTTCCGATGCATTGTTTCTCGACGCCGCACTCAATGCTTATATGAAAGGAATTGCTGACGATGCCTCACCTCACTTCTTATATGCGCTAACCAACTTCAATCACGGCCCACACAACCGAAACCTGGTTGCACCTGGACACTTTGAAGGCGAGCGTGCGTTTGCTACCGCCAGCCTTCCCGATGCATATTATGCTGAGTACTACGCGCGGCTTGTAGAGACCGCTGTGACCTGGAATAAACTCAAGTCCGAACTTTCCTCCCGTTTTCCCAAACGTCCTACACTCATTATGCACTATGGAGATCATCAACCCGTAATGACACGGCGGATCGAGAGAAAACTCAAGCTCGACCTAGACGCGAGGCGGCAGTTCCGCACGTTCATCGAGCATTACAATCATCACCGTTATCACGAGGGCATCGGCAACGTCACACCCGCCGACGTCTACTTCGGACGTGCACAATCCATCATCAAACAGCGTGAAAGGATCAAACGACAGACAATCGAATATCGGCGCTTGCTCCACTGCAAGATCGCCGCTTAACATCAACCAACAGATGAGGCCGGCTTTCCGCTAAATCTCGCCGCTCTTTGCGCCAAATGTTTTGATGACGGACAATGGCAGGCGTACACGTAGCGCGAGAGAGATGCGGCGAGTGAAGGCCGTTACGCTGGTCTTTGACCACTCGCCGGGATTTTCAACGCAATGCATTGTTGATCAGGTTTGCAAGCCTGGCAGCCGCCAGCGCGGCCCGGCTCAAGGCAATATTGCGGGCGTTCGTTTCGTATTCACGGGTCAGCAGCACCGGGTTTTTGCCCAGGCTCACGGGGGCTGCGTAAACGTATTCCTTGGCCACTTCGGCGCTCTCCTCGATCCACTTCAACGGGTCGGCGATCTTCGCCGCGGCATCACTGACATTCTGGTTGTCGAGCCCTTCCTTGTCCTCGGCATCGAAGATTGCGCCCGCGGGCGAGACGTAGCCACCGAAGATACTGTCCCAGTAGGCATGAAGCGCCATCGGCTTACCGTTCGCCGGAATGACCTGCTCGGCGTTGCCGCCTGCATCGCCATTCGGAATCTGCCGGGTGAACCGGCCGATCCCGTGCAGTGGCTGATGCGCATCGCCGACCAGGTGAAGGATCCAGACAAGATCATACGATCTCACATCGTCCGACGCGCCGGAGGCGGCCGGGAGCGCCGCCATCATCAGGTTGAGCTGCGTCACCAGGTCGACGGAGGCCGGCGCCGGCATCGCCACCCCGTCCGGCGAGAAGTGGATGTCCTTGAAGTGCCAGTAAGGATGCTGGTTCCTGTCGGCATACCCGATGTTCTGGCCAGCCGTCGGACTGTCGACCTTGTCGCGCGTGTAGTTGTATTCCTTGGTCTTGATGTCATCCGCCCAGGTGGCGGCGTGAACGAACGCATGCAGCTTCGCGGTCTTGGGGTCCGTGATGCCGGCCGTCCATTTCGGATAGTCTGGATTCAGCCGAAGCAGGACGTCCACCTTGTTTTTGACCGGCTGGTCGAGCTGCTTGTAAGCGACGTAGGCGATCTGCATGTGGCCGCCGTCCCACCAGGCCAGGGATGGGCTCGCCGGGCTGCCGATGACCAGGCCGATCGTCGAGGCAACCAGTACGGGGAAGCGGGCGAACGATGTCATGGAGTTTCTCCGCGGTCGGTTGATCTTCGTCGAGAAAAATTTGAACACGGCGAGTTATCGTGACACCGGCGATCGAGAGGTCCAGCAAAATTTTTTGGTCCGAGTGTGTGGAGCCTCATAAAACTGCAACACGCCTATCGTGCGGGGAGGCCGTCCCGGCCAAGAGGCTGATCAGGTTGCGGCCCTGACCAAAGTTCGATGATAAGCTGAAGACGTTTCGCGGCCGTCGGTCTTGGCGTCAGTGGACGTGTGATCTAGAAATATCCGGCGTCCGCTACTGACCGATTGTGTTGAAAACTCCGGGTTGTGAACGGTCAGAAGGTGCTGATTCAACTCCGGCATCGAAACCCTGGGCGAAGCCATGACGGGTGAACGGCGAATCGATCAAGCGGCGCTTTTCTATCAATTCTCGCAGGCCGCATCCATATCACCGACCGGACGACCAATCTGAATTTCCTCGGCGCTTATTCGGCCATATTGCCCGGCTTCACGCCGTAATCCGCTGGTCGTCGGCAATTTGTTGCTCGCAGGCGAAGCGTTCGTGCAAAGTCTGAAGAAGAGCCCGAGTCAAATCACCGGGGCTTGGGATCCGGTGCAAATGGTAGGACTCCGCCAGCTGATCGAACACGGCGCCGTGGTCGCTGCCACTGACTATCCCGGCCTTGGGTACCGTCGGACTGCACCCTATCTGGTTGGCGACAGCGAAGCGCGCGCCGTAATCGCCTCGGTGCGCGCTGCCCGCAGCCGACGGACAGTTTTGCTGTGTGGGGCAACTCGCAAGCGGGACAAGCATCATTTTGCGAGGTATCGCATAAGTGTGGGGGCCAATTTTTGGGCTACGAAGTCGAGTCGGTCGTCAGCTTGGGACGGCACTGTTAATGCCCCGATTGCACAAAATATCATGAAGAGAACGAGGCTTCCTGGCGTTCCAAGGACCGCAGGTGCTCGTACCTCCGGCTCCCTTTGCCGATTCGTGATGTACTCGAAAAGTCCGACCGTCCCTTCAAGGTCGATGAGGCCGGGTACGCGGACATCTTGAAGCAGGTTCGCGACGGCGAGTTCGAGAAGCAATTGCACGAACGGCTGGAATTGGCCGAGCGAGACAAGCGGAACGCCGTCGAGTTGGCCCAGGCGAAGGTCAGCAGCGATTTGCAGAAGGTTGCGGCAGCTAAGGATGCCGAAATCCAGGAGCTGAAGGCCAAGCTCGACGCCGGTGAGGTCGCGCGGAAGCTCGCCGTCACCGAGGCCCTAAGCGCCGTGGAAAAAGAGCGTGACACCCTCGCGAACGAACTTGCGCAAGCGAAGCGCGACAAGCAAGCCGCTTCCGAGCTAGCCGAAGCGCTTTGGCCAACGAACTGCAGAATACCGCCGCTACGAAGGACGCGGAGATCCAGGACCTGAAGGCCAAGCTCGAGGCCATCGAACTTGCGAAGAAGCTCGCGATCACCGAAGCAGTCAGTGCGGTCGAGAAGGAGCGCGACGAGCTGAAAAACGGCATCGAGCAGGCGGAGCTTGAAAAGCAGCTCGCCGAGAAGTCGCTCAAGGACAAGTACGAGACGCAGATCAAGGATCGCGATGACGCGATCGAGCGCCTCAAGGACATGAAGGCCCGCCTGTCGACCAAGATGGTTGGCGAAACCCTCGAACAGCACTGCGAGACCGAGTTCAACCGCATTCGCGCGACGGCGTTTCCGAGGGCGTATTTCGAGAAGGACAACGACGCGCGGACTGGCAGCAAGGGCGACTACATCTTTCGCGACTCGGATGAGGCTGGCACCGAGATCGTCTCGATCATGTTCGAAATGAAGAACGAGAGCGACCAGACCGCGACGAAGAACAAGAACGAGGACTTCCTCAAGGAGCTCGACAAGGATCGCACCGAGAAGGGCTGCGAGTATGCGGTGCTGGTCTCCCTGCTCGAACCTGACAGCGAGCTCTACAACACAGGTATCGTCGACGTGTTCCACCGCTACCCGAAGATGTACGTCATCCGACCGCAGTTCTTCCTTCCGATGATTACGCTGCTGCGGAATGCGGCGATGAACTCGCTCAAGTACAAGACGGAGCTTGCGCTCGTTAAGGCGCAGAACATCGACATCACGAACTTCGAAAGCCAGCTCGAGACGTTCAAGAACGGATTTGCGAAGAACTACGACCTCGCCTCCAGGCACTTCCAGACGGCGATCGACGAGATCGACAAGTCGATTGATCATCTGCAGAAGACGAAGGACGCCCTGCTCGGCACCGATCGCAACCTTCGTCTTGCGAACGACAAGGCGCAGGACGTGACGATCAAGAAGCTGACCCGCTCCAATCCGACGATGGCAGCGAAGTTCTCGGAGCTGAAGGGCCAATCGGCCGAAGCCGCCGAGTGAGATGACGAATGCTCGAGGCGGGCGTGCGATCACTCGAACTACGATGAGTCGCAATTGGTGCGGCAGCGCCCGGTGCGGGACGGACGACGAGCGGCATTGCCGTAAACTCCGCAGCAGACTGTTGGTCGATTGACAGCTTACCCCCCGAAATTCGAAGCCGCTGGTGACTGACTTGTTTATCGAAGGATCATCCGAAAAATGAGCGGCCAATAGGGGGCGGCTCGGCGTAGCCGGCGGCGGTCCGCTCGATCGCCCGGACGGCAATCGTCCTTTAGGTCGAGCAAGGCAAGCTGCCATAACTGCGCGGCCTTCCATGCCTCAAGCTATTAACGGCGGAGTTGGTAAATCTCCTGCCAGCGATAGGCGTCACCGCCAATAAGTATGATGTGGGCTTCGCCCAGGCGGAAGCTTAAGCGGCGTCCACCTGGGCGGATGCGGATTTCTGCAGGCCGAGCAGGAAGTCTGCCGCGCACTGTGCACGGGATGCAGCGATGAAGATCGCCCGCTTGTCGTCTTCAAAACTTTAATCCACGGGGCGAGATAGGACGCATGATCCTCGCGAAGCTCCGGCGTCAAATCGAGGTGGCGGACAGATACGCGGAGCCCAATTCGGCGACAAGCTCTCCCATGGCGTAGCCTTCGTCGCCAAAGCGCATGCGACCGAAATCGCGATCAAGGCGCGAGGAATCGCGAGTCCGGTGGACTGTCTCATGCGCAAGCGTGCTGTAAAATGACCCCGCATCGCGGAAGGCATCGAACAGGGGCATCTGAACAAAATCTTGCGAGACATTATAATATAATAGGCCATCGTGCCGCCACGCCGAACGGTCGCGCCCGTGTTCGCAAAGAAAGCCTCAACTCTGTCGATCCGCTGCACCGTGTCAATTCGTGGTTCGGGCTTGGTGTAGAAGTGCTCGGGCAATCCGTCGAATGCTCGACATTGAAAACCGTGTAGCTCTTCATGAACGGAATCTCGCGCTCGGCCCGCTCGCCGGTGACGGTGTCGGCCTCGGCACGGATGATCTTGTCGGCATAAACAACGAGGCTGCCGTGTTCGCCCTTGCGGACGTTGGCTTTCAACTCGCTTGCCTGCTTGAAGTTCAACCAGACCGGCGCGGCGTAACCTTTCTCCATCGCTGCCGACCACAGCATCAAAACATTGATGCCGTGATAGGGAATTCCGTTCCCGCGCAGCGGCCGCGTGATACGACCCGACTAGCCACGCGGCAATGAGCGGGGGCTGGGCCGTCACAGGCCAAAAAATGTGGGGTGGTGCGGGCTGGAGCCCGGCCTCGATCCGGGCGACAACACGGCCTGCGTTTTTTGCCCAGCGGGCTTGGCCTTGACGGCCAGGGGGCGCAGACCCCGTCTTCTTCGGTAACGATCGTTCCGACTTTGCCCTTCATCCAACGGTCAAACCCGTCGCGCTGGTGGCAGATGCCATCCGGGACTGTTCACATAGAAAGGGCCTTGTCCTCGATGCTTTTGCCGGTTCCGGCACGACCTTGATTGCGGCCGAGCGGACGGGTCGCCGCGGCTACGGTATCGAAATCGACCCGCTATATTGTGACGTCATTATCCGCAGGCTGCGCACATCTTGCCGCCTTGAGGCCATCCTCGAAAGTGCAGGGAAATCATTTCAGGAGATCCAGGCCGAACGCTCTGAACCGGCTAATGCCTGATTGAGAGCTCAAGCTTTTTGCAGGCAAGCACCCTGGTGCGTGGCAGTTATCATAACCTGAAATGAAGGCTTGGTGCGATGAGAATCCCCACCTCACCGCTCGGGCGTTCCGGCAGCCTCGATCGATCCGAGCGCGATTCGCCCTCCATGACTTTCAGACCGAGTCATACTTTGGAAACGCGCCCTGCAGCCGATCGATGGTAGTCTGCCATGCCGGGACCTTGGGCGCGCAACAGTGTTGCGGTTGCCGAACAGACCCGGTTCGTCGATGGCGTTGCTTTCTGACACGGTCTCGGCCCATTCGATCGGGACAAAGTGCTCCATCTTCTCGGGTCATCCGGCGGTTGGCTTGAGGCCAGAACATCCGAAGCCGGCACCTGCTTGCCATCCACGTTGACGCAGAACTCCGTTTGGGGCGTGGAGAATCCGGTGACCCGGCCGACGCCGACGTAGCCGGTGCGGGGAATCTTGACCCAGATCCGGTCCCCGGGTTTCAGCAGCTTCAGGGTGTTGGTGAACCAGGTCCCGCCGCCCGCGCTGATAAAGCCGTACTTGACCGCCTCCTCCCAGGAGCGGCCCTCGCCTCCGAATGAGACATAATGCTCGCCATTCATACTCGCCATTCCATGGCCCCGGCGGCGATTTTGAGGTGGTCGCGCAGCCTGTGATTCCGTGGGATCGCGGAGCCAGGCACGGCTGAGGAGTTTTTCGGCCCCGCATTCAAAGACCTCGAAGCAGAGCACATTGATGGCGACAGACCGCTTGCTGAGATTAAGACACGATCCGCTCGGAACTGGCATCCAGCGAGGCCGCCACAATGACGATCTGGTGCTGGTAAGGAAAAACCTCGGTATCGAGGCCGACGCCAAATCTTGCTTCAAAGTCCTTTGCAAGGTCCCCGCCCTTCTTGAACCGGGAATAGATCCGCGCCACGGCCTCGGCGTCGAGCGCCTCGACCCAGGTGGCATAATCGATCGCTTGGGCGACGACTTCTCGCGGCGACCGGCCACGCTTGAGCTCGATCAGGATCAGGGAGCTGTCCGGCGCGATCGCCAAAAGGTCGATGCGCCCGTTAAAACCCGTATCCTCCTGCTGGCCGATGATCATCCACTGGTCGGAGACGATCTCGGGTTTTGCCACAATCATCTCTTCGAGCTGCCGTTCCGAGGCAAGCCTGGCTTCGGGAAGACGCTCGGGTGATTGACCGACCCGCCAGATCCGTTGATTGAGCTGCATGTGTAACCTCCGTGGCTCGTGTGAACATGGCCACACCAATTGCTTCGCTGCGCGCCTGTATCCACTCCAAAGCGAGGTAGCCCCGCCAGAACAGCAGGTCAGAGTTAATATTATCCTTTTTTGGGATAATCCCGTCTCGGGATCAGCTTGCCCGGGCGATGACCATTTCCGTCCGCGGGATCGGCAAAACCGTCCATTCCTCAGATCAGGCTACCTTCTGCGCCCTGATGGTGGCTGCCCGCAAGCAGGCCGGCCTGACCCAGCATGAGCTGGCGCGCCGCCTCAAGCGGCCCCAGTCCTTTGTCGCCAAGTATGAAGGCGGTGAACGCCGGATCGACGTCGTCGAGTTCGTGGCCATCGTGCGGGTCATTGGGGCCGATCCCCTCAAGCTGCTGCGGGATCTGATGGCCGGCAAGCCACCGGCCAAGCCTCGGCGCGCATCGGCGAAATAGCTTACTTTCCTGTCGCTCAGCCCCCTGCGATCACATCGTGATCCAGCGTCCCCGATCTTCGCCACAAGATTATCCAGTATCCGCTCGACTTTGCGCGCCAACCGAGCGGTAGTGGGCCAACTTTTACGGAGAGCCCGATGGAGCGCGCCAACCTAGAACCAGCGATCAAACTCATCATTGCCGAGATTCATACCCGCCTGAGCGAAGCGACACGCATTGCCATGGCCGCCGAGGCTTGCGCAGTCGCAGGCAGCATCACTGAGGGTCTCGAGGTCTCCGTGGATATTGAGCAATTGATCTACGAGGCCGGACAACTCCAGGATGCAGCCTCGCTGCTCGGCCGCATAAGTCGGGATCAAGATTAAGTCGCGAAGCCGTGACTATCTAGAGCTACCAAGAAACCCGGTGAATAACTTCGCAGTCGTCGGCGCTCCATGGTGGATGTGCTCAGGCGAACCGTTTGAGATGGCAGCCAGCCCCGATTTCAGGAGATTTTGGGGATGTCCGGTTGTTATGCTTCGTCCGGCAGGCCGGATTCTTAGTTACAACGGCCACGGTACAATATTTGGACGTCTCTCAAACTTGCAAATGACGGACGAGACTTGGGGTGCCGATACCGGTTTGCTGAGAAAAAAGCCTTGCACTTCATCGCAGCCTTCAGCGGCAGCCTGATCAAACTGGGCGATGTTCTCCACGCCTTCGGCAGTTATTTGCATGCCCAGGCTTTTTCCAAGGCTCACGATGGCGCGAACGATCAGCTTCGACCCTTCCGTCGAGGTCAAATCATGTACGAACGATTGATCAATCTTGAGTTTATCGAAGGGAAAACTCTGCAGGTAGCTCAAAGAAGAGTATCCCGTTCCGAAATCGTCAATCGCAATCCGCAAGCCAAGCGCGCGGAGCCTGTGCAGGGTCGCTATCGTTTCTGTGCTATTCGTAAGAAGCACCAACTCGGTGATCTCAAGTTCCAGGCGTCCGGCTGGTAGCCGCGAGTGCGTCAGCGCCGATGAGAAAGCCTCGACGAGGCGCGGGCTACGAAATTGGACGGAAGAGACATTCACTGAGACCTTGATGTCGTTTGGCCACGATGCAGCTTGTTGGCAAGCCTGATCGATCACCCATTCGCCGAGTCGAATAATGAGACCAATCTCCTCGGCCACAGCGATGAACTTTTCGGGATAGATACAGGCCGAGTTGCGGGTGACGCCACCGCAGCAGAGCTTCGAACCGGCAAATCTTTTCAAGTTTGAGATTGTAGATTGGCTGATAGACCAACTCAAACTGGCCATTCGTCATCGCGTCCCGAAGATCAAGTTCGAGAGCGCGACGCTTCTGTAGACTTTCGTCCATCTCAGTTTCAAAGAACCGCCAGATGCCGCTACCTTCAGCTTTGGCACGATACAACGCCAAGTCTGCATTCTTCAGGAGCTTTTCGCCGCTCGAGCCATCTTGAGGAGCCAGCGCGATACCGATACTACAGCCGATGACGATCCGTTGTCCGTTAAATTCATAAGACTGTCCGACGCATTCAACGATGCGTCGTGCAAGTCGCTCCACATCGGCAGGGTCCTGCGTGCCTGCTTGGATGATGGCAAACTCATCGCCGCCCAGACGAGCGACGGTATCGATCTCGCGGACGCAGGCGAGCAGCCTGTCGGCGACTGCACAAAGTAGCTCGTCGCCGATCGGATGTCCGAGTGTGTCGTTGACCTGTTTGAAGTTGTCGAGGTCCAAGCATAGAACGCTGAATCCAGCTCCGCGTCCAGCTTGGGCAATAGCTTGTTCGATACGCTCCGCCAGCAGCAGACGATTCGGGAGGTGGGTGAGGGCATCGTGACGGGCCATAAAAGCGATCTGAGTTTCCGCCCGCTGCTGCTCGGTGACATCTTCGCAGGTTTCCAGCCATCCGCCATCGGAGGTTGAACGGCGGTCGATACGAATAGTGCGACCATCGCTTAAGTTCTGAAAATAGCTTCCGATCTGCGAGCGCGATATGGACAACTCTACGAGTTCTTCGAGGGTCTGGCCCGCGTGATTTCCTGCCATGATGCTCAGCTTCAGAACAGATTCGAACTGCATGCCAGCGCGGACATGGCCAGAAGTAATGCGGAAAATCTCGCAGAAACGACGGTTGACGACTTGCAAGCAACCATCGTTGTCATACAGACACAAACCCTGCGACATGTTGTCGAGAGCGGCATCCAGTCTTCGGTTGGTCTCGTAGAGTTGCTCTTCCTGCCTCTTTAAAGCTGTGATGTCGCTGAAAACTACAATCTCGCCGCCTTCCTGAGTCTTGCTACGGCTGATGCGCAGCCACCGACCGTCCGGTAAACACGCTTCGCCTGTGAGGTCGTCGTTCGCGAGGAGAGCCGGGCCAGTTGAAGGGAAACGCAATCTTGAATGTGTCTAGCGAGGTCGAACCGGAGAAGCTCCGGTGCACTGGCAAGAAATTCGCTTGAGCGGGAGTTGGCCAGCGCGATCTTTCCGTCAGGATGAAGAAGAACGACGCCTTCGCGGGAATTTTCAAGCGCATCGGTCAAACGCGCTTGTGCGGACCTCCGCTGAGCGATTTCACGCCCGACCATATCTTTAATATTATTTCGCATCACGCTCATCGCGGCGATTAACGCGCCGAGTTCATCGGCTCCTCCCCTGGGGATGTTAACGTCGAGCTCGCCCGCCGCGATGCTTCGTGCGGCTTTGGAGGCAACAGCAACCTGCCCAATAATACGGCGGCTTAACAGCCAAGTGACGAATCCGGAGAGAAGAAGCGCGATGGCGATAGCGCCGAGATTGAAATGCAAGTCACGATCAATCGCGGACAGAGCTCGTTGGCGGAACAAAAAGCCGTCGCCAGCAGTGTGATTGATCAAAAGATCAATCTGCTGGTCAACGGTCTTTGCGTAGCCATCCAGGCGGTCGACAAAGATGGCGCGGTCATTCACATCAGGTACTTTGCCGCCGTTGCCATACAGCGTGGCCCAGTCACTGACGGCTTTGCGTACCTTTGTGACCGCGTCAGTCGCGCCGGGGGACTGAGACCGTTCGGCGGCGATATTCAGATCGTCGTAAAAGGCACTTTCCAGCCTGGTAATTTTTGTCTCAAGCTCGGTGCGCGCCTGAAGGTCGCGAGTCCCCAGTCGCCGGGAGGCGACCGCTCGCATTTTAGAGAAGTCTGCGGCCGCTGCCCGTGCGTAGTTGATCGACATGAGAGATTCGTCGAATGTTTTGGCAACAAGATCGCCAGCGTGCTTGATGCTTTGCATGGCGTAGAACCCGAGAGCAGCCGTGATGGCACTCATTAACAGATAGCAAACGAGGATCTGTGTTCGGATTGTGTTACCCGCCGGTATGCAGGAACGTAGGCTTTCGTAAGCAGCGTGGAACAGCGCGCGATTTGCCCCGACCCCTGACGACATACTCGCACCCACCCGATGGCTCCACTTCCGTCAGCGACCGAAGAATAAGCCCTACTTTCAGGGATAGCCCTGGCGATAAGGGCATTCGGAGGTGACATCACTCATCGGAATAGCGATATAATCTTTACGGCCAGTGCTCAGTAAAGGTACTTCTGGATTGTGGTAACCAGTTGGTGCATCGAATCGTTTTAATTTGCAGTTCGCGCATGATGGTCTGACGGAGCAACGGAATGCATGTGCTCAGATGGATTTCGATCCTTCTAAGACGGAGTGATACGCATGTTTTGTTAGCAGTGTTAGGTGGGTTGCTCGCCGGCGGTGCACTAGCTGCCAGCCCTTATCAAATTTCGCAGAAGAATCGTGAATTTCAGCCAGGCTATATTGCCATTAACCGCGGCGAGGCTTTGCGCTTTATCAACGACGATGGCGATCTTCTTCACCACGCCTATCTCACCTCCCCAACGTTCTCGTTCGATTCGAACGATCAGAAGCCGGGTAGTTCGTTCACCGTCGTCTTTCCGGTCGCCGGCAGCTTTACGGTGCGGTGCGGGATCCATCCAAAAATGAAGCTGACGGTGAAGGTGAACTGAGTTTGTTTGCTGGCCGCCCGGGGTTACAAAACCGTCGTATTGAACAGCGTTGCGTGACCGACGTAGTAGACAAACAGCGTTGCGGCAAGTGCAGCGCAGAACCCGGCCGGAGCGGCGAGTGGAACACGCCGGTCGTTCTCTACTCGGCGGTCATCGGCAAGCACTGCGAACAGCACCGCAATGATGCCCGAATGCCCGATGGTGTCTATCTTTCCAAATTCCAGGCAAGCAGCGATGAACATACCCGCTAGAATTGCCGCTGCGCAGCGCCGGACCAGTGGCGTCCAGAGCAACGCAAATGCGAGTACGAACTCAACGGCGCCAGCAGCACGCATATAGAACTCGGGATCAAACCCGAAAGTAATGCTCGGGTGCGTGATGAAGATCGGGTAACTCCACTGAGGATAGGCCCATTTTTCGACGGACGCCCACATCAGGGTCACCGCCGTCGCATAACGCATGATATCAATCGGCTCGATCCCGAAGAACTTCTTCTGAAGCCCCCTCAAAGCAAGATACGCTGCGATGCCCAGAAAGATTGGGTAGTCCGCCAAATGGAACATTCCGTAGTCGTGTATCGCCATGCCGAACAAGATGACGATGCCGAGCGCGGAGATCGGCAAAGTCCGCCTCCACAATAGGCAAATCGCGATTGTGAACTGCAGGGGAGGGAGGAGCAGCGATTTGCTGGTCAATTCTGGCGTTAACAGGATGCCACCCAGCGTCCAAACACCGATGAAGAAAAAGAAGCAGAACGCGCGCACCATTTCCTCAGTATGGAGGCGTATTCCAATGGTGACGCGATCCATTGAGCGTAACATCGCTTCGCCGAGAGGCGTCATCTCGAGAAAGCAACCGGCAAGAAGTCCGACCGCGGCAACGAGGATCAGAAATCCGAAGTCTTGGGTCAGCACGTTGGAAAGTTCCAGTGGCTGGCCCGCGACGTCGTAAGCGCAGAACCATTTCACATGGGCGCTGGCATTGGCAGTGCTCGTCACGGCGAACAGCAAGGCGAGGAGACACCGGGCGAGGACAAGAGACGAGCTTCGCAGCACCGGGATGCTCCCGTCAAAAAACGATCATTGCGCAATCCAGCATCAACTAGAACGAGAGTTCAGTCTATTAGTATACAATTAACTGAGGATTGGAAGACTAATGCAATAAAGATGGCAGTAGGAATGGGGGGCGCATCGGTCCTTGAGGCGGACGATCGCTGGCGATGAAACACTCCGATCATTGTCAATGTAGTTCTTGATTCCATCGTGTTGGGACTCGAGCCGGGATGTCTCCTTCGGCAAAAGCGTCGCGGAACCAGTTGGTGTCATAGGTTTTGTTGCCGAGAGGGAAGCTCTGCGCGGTGTACCGCGTCTACCCTCAGCGCGGCGCGAAACGGCATCGCCCGTTTGGATGACGACACAACAGGCAAATCGATCAGTTGGTGTGTACAGCTTGTTTTACTGAAGGCGGACCCAACATTGTAGTCACAGGTTAGCAATGACACGATGGACTGGGCTTCTTATCGCAGTGCTGCTTGCCGGCGTTCCGCTTAATTTTTCAGCGGCCGAAGAAACGAATAGTTCTGGCCTCCTCTCTGATAAGGTCAAGTCCGACTATCAACGCCCGGCAAAGATCCCATTTCCGGACAGTAATCCCTACACCCCCGCCAAGGCTGATCTTGGCAGGATGCTGTTCTTCGATCCCATCCTTTCAGGATCGCGCAAGATTTCCTGCTCGTCATGTCATAACCCGTCGAAATCATGGGCGGATGGCTTGCCGCTCGCGGTCGGCGAAGACCCGGCAGGGCTTAAGATTCGTACGCCCACATTAATTGACATCGCGTTCGTTGATATTCTTGGCTGGGATGGAAAATTTCCGGATCTCGAGTCAGTGGCCGTCGGACCATTGATGAGTCCGCAAAACATGAACATCACCGAACGTGAACTGGTAAGACGCCTGCGCCACGCGCCGAGATATGTTGCCGCCTTTAACGCCGCCTTCGGAAAAGGCGCTATCACACGAACCAGAATTGAGAAGGCGCTAGGAATCTACCAACGCACCATCGTCGCCGGTAAAGCGCCGTTTGATCGCTGGATTTCGGGCGATGAAACGGCCATTTCTGCCGAAGCCAAGCGCGGGTTCGCGCTGTTCAACAGCAAGGCCCACTGCTCGCACTGCCACAGCGGCCCATCGTTCACTGATGGATCCTTTCAGGACATTGGTACTGCGACCGGCGCCGATATTGGAAGGGGACGCATTTTTCCGAAATCGGAAATGCTGCGCTACGCCTTCAAGACTCCGACGTTACGCAACGTCGCGAAGCGTGCACCCTACATGCACGACGGCTCGATTCCGACTTTGGAAGGTGTGATCGAGTTGTACAATAGAGGCGGCATCGATCGACCTAGCCGCTCGCCTTCCATTGAACCACTCGCGCTGACGGAAACCGATAAGAAGGCGCTAATTGAATTTCTGCAAACATTGACCGCCGACTCGCCCACTGCGCGGCTATCAGGACCCACTCAATAAAACCGATAGCGAGAAACGACCTCGTTCGATCACGCGACCATCCACCAAAGCGAAGCTCCCAGCAGACCGAAGCCGGCAAAAAGCGATATGCCCGCGAAGGTCTCCAGTATTTTCGAATGAATGGGGTGCCTATCCGCGGCCCACACCAATATAACGCCGGCCAAAATGGCCGCGACACTCATTAGGACACACATTCGATCCTCGACTATCACTAACTTCAACGATGGACCGAAAGAATTGATAGCTGGTGGTTTCAATACTGAAAAATTAAGACAACGCCTGGCGTCGCCGTCGACGACTTTCTCCCGCCACTTCCGATGTCGTTCAGCACCCGCAGGCTCGCTCCGAGCCCCGACACAGCTTGCTCTATTCGGAGGATGGTATCTGCTCCGGAAGCGTCCGCGGCCGAAGAGCCGGCTGAAAAACGACGGATGAAGAGTCCTCACAGAATGGGACAGGTGGTCGGAAGAATGCGCCGGCCTCGCGAAGAGACGGACCGAAGTTGGCAATGATCGAGGAGCTCTTCCCGAGGCCGCGGCGTGGGCAAACTGGCTCGCTTCTGTGCCGGCGACGACCCGTACGGGCCTACAGGTGCGTACCCTGATCGTCGCCAAGATCCTGGGTGAGCACGAGCAAGATGATGAAGAGGGCACCGATGATGATCCGCGCCGCGACCTTAAGATAGCGGTCTGACGGCAAGGGCAGCGGCGGCTGCCTCATGATATTTGGGTACGTTAACTCGGCTTTTTGACGAGGCAGCTTACAACGGCTGAGAAATTTGACCCCACACGTCCCGATATGCACGCGCTGGAATCCAAAGGAGGCCGCAAAGGCCGACAAGGAAATGCCTGAGCGGCTGGAGAGGGGCCTCGAGGTACGTTTCCAGCATCGGATCCGGTCAGCGCAACGCAACGCAACCGGCCAGATCGAAATTAGATGCACGCGATAATTAAAAGCGGCCTTTTGGCAGCGTCATCTTGACGCGTTAACACTATGGTCTGAGGTCACTTAACCACCGTGAGACCGCGAAAGTCCGCCTTTTTTCGCCTGGCAGTGCAGACAGCGTTAGCTTCGTGAATAATGGTCAATATCTGATCTTGAACGGGTCGGGGATTTCGAGGACCTCCGAAATCGAGATCGTCCGCAAGCGCCTTTTCGATATCCAGTATCAACTTGATTTTCAACAGTGCCTTGGCAAGAACGTCGGCATTGGTGAAGGGCGCTGCCTCAGCGGCAATCCCCGCTGAGTTCGCATCTCTAAGTCCGCCAAGGCTTCCCGTCTTGTAAATCGAATCTTGCTGCATCGCGTGGGTCCCCGTTTTCTTTTGGTTGTAGGCGGCAGGGGGAGCGACAACAGCCGAAGATTTGAATCTATACATTTAGAGACCATTGATGGTCTACGAGTTCTTAACCGGATCGGAGAAAGTAAGCACCGCAGTGGTCAAGCCGCCGATTTGATCGCAGGTGCGCCAGCTCTCATTTCGAGCGTGGCAATCGTTGCCCTGAGATTGTCACATCGTGTGCGCAACGACCGTGCCAGCGGCGGGTACCTGACGTCGTCGGGATCGGAAACGAGGGTTCTCTTCTCTTCCGCCTGGATCTCGCAATCCAGTTGTTGGAGCGTCCTATCGAGATCGCTGATCAGCGACGCCACCTTGCCATCGTCGGAAATGCCGTCCGTCCCAGAACCGGAGCTTTGTGCCAATTTCATACTCCTGCTGCACCTTTTTGATACAACTCGCAGGCCTAACCTTGGCCTTGAACACAACTTGGCAAGAATGCTGCCAATCGATTGGGTTGTCGCAATGGCGGCTTATGTTTTCGGATGCACGCGACATAGCGGCCTAAGATTGCGCCAATCCCAGAAAGTGTAATTGGCCTAAACCGTGGGGAAGCGGTGCCGACGCGGGTGCACAAAGGACCACGTTGAGTCGCAGGGCACGACAGAATGAGCGCGTCAGGCGCGGTGCTCGCCGCTTGATCATGTCCGCAACTTGCTTGCCAAACCACAGGCCGATCGCCCACCTACATAGCGCGGATGGGCGGTTTAGGAGCACGCAGATGCGAGCGTGGCCCACAACGATAACAGGTGAGTCACTGACCCGAGGATTCGTTGACCCATCCAAAATCGATTCGTTTTTTCATTGCCTTGGTCGTTGCAGATTGCTGACCCATGTTCCGCATCTACGGTCCTTGGGACAGGCGACGAGAGAAACCGAGCTGTGGCGCATATCAAATCTCTTGGCGTGTCGGGAACGAACGAGCTGGAGGACGCTCGTGCCGACGTTCAGCTTCCGGGCGATCTTGAAAATGCCGTCCCCGGCGGCTCCTAGCTCTTTTATTCGCGCCTCAACGGAGGGGGTTGATCGGCGCCGACCGAGCTTTGTCCTTTCGGCAGTTGCACGCGCGAGCTCCGCATTTGCTCAAGAGCTTGGCACAGACAAAATGCGAAGGTTGTCGGCGAAACGGAGAGTTGCTGGTCGGCCCGCAAACTCGGAGGTTCTTTGCAATATGAGCGAGCTCGATCAAGCGCGGTTTTTTCGTGGACCAATGGTGGAGTTGGCAAATGCTTCGTTCGTGAGACCTGGCGTCAGTTCGGCGCGAACTCGATGATCCTTGTCTAGAAGGTTTTGGGCGGACCAGAAAACCGTTGTTGGAGAAAAGTTGAAGACGTGCCGCCAAGGAAAACAAAAATACGGGCTAAGCACCTGAAATCATTGGCGCTCCCTGGGGGGAATTGAACCCCTGTTTCAGCCTTTAGAGGGCGACGTAGATTTTCTGAAGTCTTCGACACTCCTAGTCCGCTCGAACGTTCGTGCTCGCACCCGAACACCTGATCATCTGCAAATTACTAGCGTAAGCGCATAAACCAGCGTCAGAACTGGCTCACTTTAGCGTCCGCAGGGCGTCTCTGCACGGAGAGTTACCCGCACTAAGCATTCTATCGCATTGGCGCGCCAAGTACGTTGGGATGGGCTTGAAGGCGCCCCGACCCTGCTCACTGCAGCCTACTGCCGGCGAGTGACACGTAGTTGACCGGATAAATCCCTTTGCTTCCGATACGCTTCCGGCAACTAGCAACCCGCCAACGACTACGTTTTAGCTGCAAATTATGCCGTGAATAATCACTGAGATAGATGGTGGCGGACGCAGTCCGTTGCGAACCGGTCTCCGTTGCGATTTCCCTGCTAACAGGGAAAATAACAGGGAATTTACGAAATTTCGCTGCTGCGGACCTCGAGCCGACCAGATGATTTTCGCGCAGAATTCAAAGCGTTTCCGGGCAAATTCCCTACTCATCCGAACAGGGAATTTTTCAGCGTGATCAGGGAATTTCGAGCCAGAACAGGGAATTTCGATGCTCATATGAGTAAGCGTCCATTTCTCGCACACTTGTTCTGCATCGTTAGCGAACACGATCTGTTCTCGCCTTCGATTTGCAGATGGAGAGAACGAGATGGCGGAGCGAGAATCGAGCGTGGAGGCGTCAGGGCGAGGCGTTCTGGCGGGCGCATCATGAGGCCTGGAAGCGTAGCGACTTGAATCAGCGGCAGTATTGCGAGGCGCAGGGCATTCCGCTGAAGGCGTTCGGCAACTGGCGTGCGAAGTTCAAAGCCGAACCGCAGCCGCCCGAGCGCAAGCTGCTCTACCGGCGTCGCGGCTTAAGTCCTCCCCTTAGTCCGCCCGTTAGTCCTCCCCTAAGTCCGGGGACTTATCCCTCCTCGCAGCCGGCAGAGCCCGATTGTTCCGCGACCGCGTGAGGGGCATCGGCGGCGGTTCAGCGAAGCCGACAAGCGTCGGATCCTCGAAGAGGCGGCGCAACCCGGCGCGAGCGCCGCCGAGGTGGCGCGCCGCTATGGCATCGCTCGCCGCGTTCTGTGCCGATGGAAGCAGGAGCTGGCGGCGGCGCCGGTATTTGTCGCGGTGCAGATCACCGATGCGGCCCTGACGCGCCGGGAGGCCCGCGCCATGACGGCCTGCTTCCTCCGGGCGTGAAGGTGCATCTGGCCCTCGGCTACATCGACATGCGCAAGGGCATCGACGGTCTCGCCATGCTGGTGCAGGGCGTGCTGCAGCAGGATCCGTTCACCGGCCACCTGTTCGTGTTCCGCGGCCGCACCAGGGCCAACCTCATCAAGATCGTCTTCTGGGACGGGACCGGGCTGTGCCTGTTCACCAAGCGGCTCGAGCACGGCGTCTTCCTGTGGCCACCGAGCGTCGAGCCGGGCGAGACGCTGTCGCTGACCTCGGCGCAGCTGTCGCTGCTGATCGACGGCGTCGACTGGCGCGCGCCGGAACAGCGGTGGCGTCCGGCCATCGCGGGGTGATCGCTGCGACCGATTGACTCGATGATGCAAGTAGAGCGGTGAGAACGGCGCGAGTCAGCTAGACTCTGCGTCTCATGAACATCGATCTTGCTGCCCTGCCGGACGATGTGGAGACGCTGCAGCGGATGGTGCGCTCGCTCGCGGCCGAGCGCACCAGCCTCAGCGAGGCGCAGGCCGAGATCGAACGGCTCCACCTCATCATCAAGAAGCTGCAGCGCAGCCAGTTCGGCCGGCGCGCCGAGCGGCTCGATGACGACCAGTTGCAGCTCGGCTTCGAAGACCTCGACGTCGATCTCGCACGGGTCGAAGCCAAGCTTCCGCTTCCGGCCGCAAGACCGACGACGCCCAAGACGCAAAGCGAGCGGCCGAGCCTGCCGGCGCACCTGGCCCGCGAGGACGTCCGGCTCGATGTCGAGCACCAAGCCTGCCCCTGCTGCGGCGGCGCGCTGCATCTGATCGGCGAGACGCGTCAGCGAGATGCTCGACCACGTGCCGGCGCGGCTTCGGGTCATCCGCATCTGCCGGCCGCGCTATGGCTGCCGGGCCTGCGGCACCATCCATCAGGCGCCCGCCCCGGAGCGTCCGATCGCCAAGGGCCTCGCCACTCCCGGCTCTGCTCGCCCATGTGCTGGTCTCCAAATACTGCGATCACCTTCCGCTCTACCGGCAGAGCCAGATCTTCGCCCGGCAGGGCGTCGAGCTCGATCGCTCGACCCTCGCGAACTGGGTTGGCGGCGCCTGCTGGTGGCTGGAGCCGCTGCAGGCGCGGCTCGCCGAGCACGTCTTCGCCTCGCAGAAGCTGTTCGCCGACGACACGCCGATCCCGGTGCTCGATCCCGGCCGCGGCCGCACCAAGACCGGCCGGCTCTGGGTCTACGCCCGCGATGACCGGCCCTGGAATGGACCCGATCCGCCGGCGGCGGTCTATCTCTACAGTCCCGATCGCCAGGCCGAGCGTCCCGCTTCTCATCTGGCCAAGTTCAAGGGCGTCGTTCAGGTCGACGGTTATCCCGGCTTCGATCGGCTCAGCGACGGCGGCAACATCCAGCTCGCAGCCTGCTGGGCCCACGCGCGGCGCAAGTTCTACGAGGTGCATCAGGCGACCGGCTCGCCGGTCGCGGCCGAAGCGCTGCGGCGCATCGCCGAGCTCTATGCGATCGAGACCGCCATCCGGGGCCAAACCGCCGACGCGCGGCAGAGCGTGCGGCAGATCCAGGTCGCTGCCGCTGGTCACGGCGATGAAGACCTGGCTCGAGGCGGAGCTCGCCCGCATCCCGCCGCGCGGCGGCCTCGCCGATGCGATCCGCTATGCGCTGACCCGCTGGAGCGCCCTTTGCCGCTTCCTCGATGACGGGCGCATCGAACTCGACAACAACACCGTCGAACGCGCCATCCGCCCGATCGCGCTCGGCCGCAAGAACCACCTGTTCGCCGGATCCGATGGCGGCGCCGAGCGCTGGGCGGTCGTCGCCTCGCTGCTGGCCACCGCCAAGCTCAACGACGTCGAGCCGTTCGCCTACCTCAGGGACGTGCTGGAACGCATGTCCAACGGCCATCCGATGAGCCGGCTCGACGACCTCCTGCCCTGGAACTGGCGCCCGCCTAAGCTGCCGCAGCCTGACCACGTGTCAGGAATGGACGTGTGTGGACGCCCCCTCGGATGCAAGCGGAATCTTTGGCTCGGCTCAGAGCATGTGGTCAGGTGCTGACGTGTGTCCGGCCTCGATGCGGCTGTCACACGCCGCGGGCCCTTATGGAAGTCTGCGGATCAGGTCCAGTACGCTTACGCGCGCTCGAGGCGCCCGCCCATTTCGGCTGGTTCTCCCGACCCCGTCTTCTTGACCGTTTGCCCATAAACCTCCGTGGCCTGCCACATCCGCCGACGGCTCCCGCTGCGACCGCGGCTATGCGGCCGCAGCAGAAACCTCGTAATCCTCACCTCTGGCCAGCAATGCCCAGGCGATCCGTGCCATCTTGTTCGCCAGCGCAACCGCGACCAGCATTCGTGGCTTCCGCGCCAACATGCGCGCGAGCCAGGAGCCAGCCGGCGCGCCTCGGCGGGCCGCCCACCGCACCACAGACATGGCGCCGATGATCGAGCAGCACGTCGCAGATCCCGCTGTCCCATCTTCGAGACACGCCCAAGTCGCGCCTTACCTGCCGAGGAATGTTGCCGAGGAGACAGAGTCCGAAGCCAAGCCGCAAAGTCGCGACCCTTGCCAACGTCTCCGTGCGCCGCGCAGAGCGCGCGCCGATCGCCAGGAATGCTCATCAGCCGGCGCACGGTGTCATCCTTGCGTGCACGGTCGCCGAATTTGTCGATCAAGGTCGACTATCTGCTCCTCGAGCGCCGCGATGTGTCGAAACAGCAGCTTGCACATCTCGACCACGGCGCTGGGCAGGCGGCTGCTTCTGGCTTTCCAGCTCCGCCGATAACCGGCTCACGTGACAGACGCCGTTGGGCGCGATGATCCCGTGCTCCGATAGGTGACCGCGCAACGCATTGATGCGTCTGCGTCCGCTGTCGGACCAGCAGATCGCGAATCCTGAACACCATGCCGGAGGCCTGCTTCTCGGCACTCTTGACGGCAACAAAGCGCATCGTCGGGCGGACCGCCGCTTCGGCGATCGCTTCCGCGTCAGCGGCATCGTTCTTCTGGCGCTTGACGAATGGCTTCACGTAGGCCGGAGCGATCAAGCGCACCTGGTGGCCCAAAGCTTCAATCTCCCGTCCCCAGTGGTGCGAGCCAGCACAGGCTTCCATCGCTACCACGCATCGCGGCTGCAATGCCAAAAGCGGGAGTAGCTTGCTCTGGAAGCTTCTTGCTGAATGCCACTGAGCCATCAGCGCAGCGCCTCCGTGAAGCTGGAACACATGCTTGGCAAGATCCACTCCGATGATGCTAACCTTCTCCACGGACGCCTCCTATGTTGCGACTCTGACACCGCAACCTTGGCACGTCGGATGCCGTGGGGGCGTCCACCCCATCGCTTACTCCATTTCTCTATATGTGAACTATGCCTACCTCGATTTGCAGATGAAGGAAAAACTCCGTCTGTGCACCCGAGAATTGACCCGGATTTCGTCGAGTTCTGAAACCGAGCCACCGCAGTGCCTCTCGCAATTGCGCCATGCCGTCGGCGCCGTCGCGGACCCAAGGCAGTTTTCGGCATAGGATCAGACGGACCTCTTCCCTACCGACGCCTGCTTTCCGCTCGTAGGCTTCGTGGAGCTTCCGTCAATGGCGCGGTCATGTATTCGTTCTCGAACGCAACCCCGTTCGCAGAGATCATTTCTCGGTTCGACACGCTTAGGCCATAGGTTGCCATCGACGCCCGCTTTTTCGGTGCCAGATGCAGGGGTGAAGGCAAGGTGCGGCAATGCTAAGGGACGATCAGGATAGTGGGGGCGGCCCTAGCCGCCGTACAAGTCGGAACGTGCTCGGCGAGCCGCTTCAACTTTGTTCGATCAAGCCGATGACGGGGTTTTATCGGGACGGCTGCTGCGACACTGGATCAGAAGACATTGGCAGTCACACGGTCTGCGTCGTCGTAACTGCAGCGTTTCTCGATTTTTCTGTATCGCGCGGCAACGATCTCTCGACTCCATTGCCGGAGTTCGGTTTCCCAGGCCTGAAACCCGGTGACCGTTGGTGCTTATGTGCACCCCGCTGGCAGGAAGCATTCCAAGCAAACCAAGCACCGCGAGTGGTCTTGCGCGCCACTCATGAGGGTGCGCTGACACATTGCTCGCTCGCCGATCTCAAACGCTTTGCAATGGATCTAGCGTGACCACCCAACCGTGTCATGATGTAGCAATATTACAAGTGACGTAGCCGAGTTTATCAACACTGCGCTGAGCTTTGATACCTCATGTCAACAAATCTCGTGCGTGCACTGATCCTGTTTGGCGTGAGGGTCCAAACCCTAGTCTCGGAAAAGGGGAATTAGTGGGCATTTCGAAGAGACGTCGGCTCTTTCTGGACGAACCCGATCAGTTCCGCTGCAGTCTTGACGGACGTGGACGTCGCAGCCCAGGCATGCCCTAAAAGCCCTTCGATGATATAGTTCCAAAACTGTTTGATCGCGAGCTGACTGCTAACAACTCTGGAAGGCACGCCGCGTGAGCGAATCCGTGTGGTTATTGACCGTCTCACTCGCAGCAATGGTCAGCGGGGTCGCTGTCGGTTCATGGCTGCGCGACCGCCTTCCGGAGCATCATCTCAACGATCAAGCCATCAGTGTTATCAAGTCAGGCGTGGGATTGCTCTCAACACTGGCAGCTCTCATTCTTGGTCTGCTGATCTCGACGGCAAAGATTTCTTATGATTCAACCGCATCCCAGCTAAATCAGATATCATCCGATCTGGTTTTGCTTGACCAATTGCTTTCCGAATATGGCCCGCCGGCCGACGGAGCGAGGGAAGCCTTGCGGCAGCAATCCGCAGCACTGGCAAATAACATTTGGGCTCCGGCAAGCAAGCTGGGACATCACGCGTTCGTGGCGTCGGACGCCTGGAAGCGCTTCTCGGCTACTATCTATCAACTGCCAAATGCGACCGAGCAGCAACGCCAGTTCAGGAAGCAGATCGATGACGTCATAAGCCGCGGCGCTCAGGCTCGCCTACACTTGTACACCGACTCGGGCAGCACGCTTCCAGTACCTTTTCTGGTACTTCTTATTTTCTGGCTCGCCGTCATCTTCGCAAGCTACAGCATTCTCGGAGTCATCAATCCGACTGTAATGGTCTTCGTAGCTCTCTTTGCATTGTCAGCAGCGGGCGCTTTGTTTCTCATTGCTGAACTAAACACGCCCTTCAGCGGGCTCCTGAAGCTGCCAGAGACCCAGATCTCGCAAGCCCTGCCACCTTTATCGAGATGATCACTTAACGTTACAAGCAGGACCTAGACGATGGAATGTCCTCCGGTCGACATCCGAACCGCCTAGCCGCGCGGCGAGTGTTTCCAAGTCAAAGTCGCTCTACGCCGACGGAACGCCGCAGGATCGTGTGCAGTATCTGGAAACCAAACTGATCCTGAAGCCGGACCGCTTTAAGTCTGTCGAGAGTTTCCGCGAGTTCGGCAAGATCGTGAAAAGGGTAGCGAAACATGGTCTGCCCCCTGAAAAGTGGTCCTTCCTGAATTAGGCTATCAGCCGTTAGAGAGGACATTGGAATGCCCCAGAAGAAGCACAAGGCGGAAGAGATTGTAGCGAAGCTGCGCCAGGTCGATGTTTTGCTTTCACAAGGCAGATCGGTTGGCGAAGCGGTTCGTTCGATCGGCGTGACGCAGTTCACGTATTACCCGCTGGCGCAAGGAGTTTGGTGGCCTGAAGGGCGATCAGGTAAAGCGCTTGAAAGAGCTTGAGAAAGAGAACGACCGGCTGCGCAAGGCAGTGTCGGACCTGACGCTCGAGAAGCTGATCCTGAAAGAGGCTGCCTCGGGAAACTTCTGAGCCCTTCCCGCCGTCGCCGCTGCGTCGATCATGTCATGGCGAAGTTCTCCGTTTCGGAGCGCTTTGCCTGCAAGGTTCTGGGCCAGCATCGCTCGACCCAACGCAAGACGCCGAAAGGCCGAGCAGATGAGGAGGCGTTGACCGCCGACATCATCCGGCTCGCCTCCCGGTATGGCTATCGCAGGATCACCGCGATGCTGCGCTCCGAGGGCTGGACGGTGAATGCCAAGCGCGTCGAGCGCATCTGGCGACGGGAGGGGCTGAAGGTTCCCCAGAAGAGAGGACGTCTCTGGCTGAATGACGGATCGTGTATCCGGCTTCGACCGGAGCAGTCTGGTCCTATGACTTCGTCGAGGGTCGGACCCACAATGGCAGGAAGTTCCGCATGCTCAACATCATTGACGAGTTCACCCGGGAGTGCCTGGCGATCCGCATCGATCGCAAGCTCAACTCGACCGACGTCATCGACGCCCTGTCGGACCTGTTCATCCTGCGCGGCGTGCCTGGCCACGTTCGTTCTGATAACGGGCCGGAGTTCATCGCCAAGGGAGTGCGAGAGTGGATTGCAGCTGTCGGCGCCAAGACCGCGTTCATCGAGCCGGGCAGCCCTTGGGAGAACGGCTACTGCGAGAGCTTCAACTCGAAGCTTCGCGACGAACTGCTCTACAGCGAGATCTTCTACAGCCTCGCCGAGGCAAAGGTCATCATCGAAGCATGGCGGCGCTACTACAACACCAAGCGACCACACTCATCGCTCGGATACAAACCGCCGGCTCCGGAGGCCATTGTCTGGCCTTCAAAGCCAGCCGGATCGCTTCCGCCAGCAGCGCAAGCAATCGCCGAAAAGCCCGTCATGCATTAAGACTGAAAGCGGACCACCTCATAGGGGCAGGCCAGTCGGTTTCACCAAGGATGAGAATAAAATCTGTAATGTCAGCGTGCTGGAGCACCCGCAGCTTGTGGTCCACATCTCGCCAAAACTTGTGCATTCCGATCATCCTTCCTGCGCTATAAAGCTCAAGAGAAAGGATTTCTCGCCACTCCGTACATTTCTACAGTCCATGCCACTCGTCTTTGACTTAGATCAAAGCAACCGCCAATCGCGAATGTTCTCGAAGGAAACTGAACTCAAAAAGGAACCTTAACATGAGTGATCTAGTCGTGATCGCGTTTCCTACGGAAGAAAAGGCTGAAGAGGTTCGTCAGAAATTGCTGACGATGCAGAAGGAATATCTGATTGAGCTCGGCGACGCGGTGATCGCAGCGAAGGATGTTCAAGGCCGTATCAAACTCAACCAGCTACTCAACACTACGGCTACGGGTGCGGTTTCGGGTGCTTTTTGGGGAACACTTATCGGCCTGATCTTCTTGATGCCGCTGGCAGGGGCTGCACTTGGCGCGGCATCCGGTTCACTTAGCGGATATCTAACGGATGTCGGCATCAACGACAAATGGATGAAGGAAACTGCCACCGCAATTGAGCCTGGCACCGCTGCGCTCTTCGTATTGGTACGTAAGGTCACCGCCGACAAAGTGCTAGAAGGTCTAAAAGGTGAAGGCGGAACGGTGTTGAAAACATCGCTCGATCATACGAAAGAAGTGGCGCTCCAAGCCGCGCTAGCGGGCGTTCAAGCGGCTACTCGTTGATAGGAAGCTAATCGGAGGCCGCCGATTAGTGCAAACGATCAGGGGGTAGATCGGCAGCCTTGCCAGATATTTCCTGGCGCCCTGCGCGGGCGTTAGAATGGGCTTTGGGCGCTAGCCATCCCGATCCCTCAACGAGCAAGGACGATTGGGCCAAGCTGAAGGCCGCTTCGCTGGTTCGGAAACAGGCGCGTTCTCAATGATGGTCGGCGGGTGCTTGTTGCTGAATTCCGCCATTGCTGCGCTGACCGCGTCAGCATCCCCGGTCTCCCAAGCGTCCTTCAGAAAACGGTTCCCAAGTTCGAGAATCCGCCCCTGCCCGCGGAACGCTCCTTGCCGCCGCAAGTCCAGAAGCTCCTCGCCCTCGTTCGCCCACTCTTCCACAAGCGTTTCGCGGCGGACCGAGAAGGATAGCGTGCCGAGCGTGCCGCTCGCAGCTTGCAGCCTCGCCATGAGAAGTGCGTAAAGATCGAGCAGCACCTCCTGCTCGCTCAGCACCGCTTCGAAGACGCTATGATAGGCAGTCTCGCGCTCTTCAACTAGTTGCCTTCAAGACTGGAACCGAACCTCACATCAACAACGTTGAACTCGGCAAGCACGGCCGCTACCGCACCAATGTCTGGAGCTACGCCGGCGTGAACAGCTTCGGCAACGATCGTTCCGACCTTGCCCTTCATCCGACGGTCAAACCAGTCGCGCTGGTGGCAGATGCCATCCGGGACTGCTCCCATAGAAGGGGCATTGTCCTCGATGCTTTTGCCGGTTCCGGCACCACAATGATTGCGGCCGAGCAGACGGGCCGCCGCGGCTACGGTATCGAAATCGACCCGCTATATTGTGACGTCATTATCCGCAGGCTGCGCACAGTATGCCGCCTTGAGGCTTTCCTCGAAGATGCAGGCAAGTCATTTCAAGAGATCCAGGCCGGACGCTCTGAAACGGGCGATTCTTAGCTGGCTTCGACCGCCACATTTTGAGCGGTCAACGCATTCGGTCGACCAGCGATCAGCAAGTCTTTATTTCGTTGCAGATGTATCGGATTCGCACTGAAATATGGCCACGCCCATCA
>CAWEBX010000030.1:0-53530 GCA_963807355.1 uncultured archaeon | reverse complement strand
ATGGTCGGGACTGCTCGATTCGAACCAATGACCTGCAGTACCCAAAGCTCATCGTCTCCACTGCATCAACCATCAGAGGATAGCAAGAGCCTGCAAGAGCGCAGTTTCGCGGCTTCCTTTTTAGGTCGTTTTTTGCATTGGCCCTCAACAATTGTCTCTGGCGTGTTTCCCCGGTGCTTCCCCGGGGATTTCGGAGGCAATCATGAGGGACCAAACGATAACGAAGAGCCTTGTCGACGGCCTAGTCGACGGCCTAGAAGCCCGCGCCAAAGAATACAGCGTTTGGGACGCCAAGCTTCCTGGATTTGGGGTCAGGGTCCGGTCCACCGGCGCCATGACTTACATAGTCGTTTATCGCGCCGGCTCCGGCCGCCGCGCACCATTTCGTCGGTACACGATCGGCGCCGTCGGGAAGATCGCACCCGATGCCGCCCGGATCCGCGCCAAGCAAATTCTCCGGCGCCGTTGCCCACGGCAAAGACCCTGCCGCCGATCGTCGCGAGGAGTGGAACACCAAGACGGTCGGCGAGCTAGCCGATCTATTTCTCACGGAACACGTCGACAAAAAGCTGAAGACTAGCACCGCGGAGTTCTATCGCATGCTTGTCAACAACGTGATTAAGCCAGCGGTCGGCACGATCACGGCAGATCGGCTACAGCGGCCAGCAGTGCAAAAAATGCATTCGGAGCTAGCTGATCACGCCGTGACGGCGAACCGAGCCCTGGCCCTGCTCAGCTCTGTTTACAATTTCGCTTCTGGCTTGGGCGAAATACCTGAAGCACTCAATCCCGCTCGCCGTGTGGCGCGTTTCAAAGAAAGAGCTCGAGAGCGTTTCCTCGGCATAGAGGAGCTCGAGCGACTGGGCCGAGCGATTCGTGAGGCCGAGACGATCGGACTGGAATGGGACGTCGACGAAACCTCGCCGCACGCAAAGCATATCCCGAAAGCAGGCCGAACTACCAAGGTGAGCAAATCGGCTGCGGCAGCAATCCGCCTGCTCATTCTGACTGGCTGTCGACTGGGCGAAATCTTAGACTCTGAAATGGGAGCACGTCGATTTCAATCGAGCCGCATTATTCCTGCCGGACAGCAAAACGGGTAAGAATGGCGCCTCGTGGCGATTCAATAATTTTCTGATTTTTGAACTTCCGTCTAAGATATTGATTTTGTTGGTCGGAGCGAGAGGATTTGAACCTCCGACCCCTAGTCTCCCAGACTAGTGCGCTAACCGGGCTGCGCTACGCTCCGTGCCGTTACGGCCACGTTTCCATTATAGCGTTTTCAAGCGAAGTGATACGGGGTCTTATAAAGAAAATGCGTCAACAAAAGCTACGGCTCACCCTCGCTGAGTACGTCGTCCAATAGTTGCCTGCAGGCAACAAGTTCAGCCAACACATCCTTTAGTTTCGTAAGCTCGATCGCGGTGGCGCCCACGCCCGGAATCGCACCACTGTCGGGACCGGACCAGAGCACGTCGTCGAGATCGTGCCGTAGCGGCTTATGCACACCCGGCTCTCGCGCGCGAGACGAACTGTCGTCGACATCCTCGTCGTCGTCTGCGTCCTCGGTCTCGTAGCCGGACTCGTCCTCCTCATCGACTGCGCCGAGAGTGTTGCGGATATCGTCCTCGATCGCGCCGAAAGCCGCGGCAGACGACCCCTCGGTCAGGCTCTGCACTGATTTGATGCCGTGCTCTTTCAGAATCCGTTGCACGCCGCGGATGGTATAACCCTCGCTGTACAACAGATGGCGAATGCCGCGAAGCAGATCGACATCGTCCGGACGATAGTAGCGCCGGCCGCCACTGCGCTTCATCGGCTTGATCTGCGAGAACCGGGTTTCCCAGAACCGCAGGACATGCTGGGGGATATCGAGATCGTCGGCGACCTCGCTAATCGTCCGAAAAGCATCCGGTGCCTTGTTCAAAGGCTCGCTCCTCTGCCAATCGTGCGCCGAACGCCGGTTTAGTCGGTTTTGGCGCCGGCGCCGTTGCTGTTGATCCGCTGCTTCAGAATAGCCGACGGCTTAAAGACCATCACGCGACGCGGAGAGATCGGCACCTCGGTGCCGGTCTTGGGATTGCGGCCGATACGCTGGCCTTTCTTGCGCACCATGAACGATCCAAAGGATGACAACTTCACCGTCTCGCCCTTCTCCAGGCAGTCGGTGATCTCCTTGAGAACGAGTTCGACAAACGCAGACGACTCGGTGCGCGACAGTCCTACTTTTTTGTAGACTGCTTCGCAGAGGTCGACGCGAGTGACTGTTTTTCCGGTTTCGGTCATCGCCTGCCCCAAGCTCCCGGCGAACAATTTGTAACTGAAATTAAGAGTTTAACGGCCCAGGGTCAACCTATCACATGATGCTTTCGCATGATAGATGACGGCATTTGGGCGACGGCTTTGATTCAAGTCCTACCATCGCACGAGGGCCGAGCCCCAGGTAAAGCCTCCGCCCATCGCCTCGAGCAAAACCAGATCGCCGCTTTTGATGCGTCCGTCTGCGGCCGCGACCGACAATGCCAGCGGAATTGATGCAGCGGAGGTGTTGCCGTGGCGATCGACGGTCAGGACGACTTTTTCCGGCGCGATATGCAGCTTATGAGCTGACGCATCGATGATTCGCTTATTGGCCTGATGTGGAACGAACCAGTTGATGTCGTCCGCGCTCGTGCCGGACGCATTGAATGCATCGACAATGACGTCTGTAATCATGCCGACGGCGTGCTTGAACACCTCACGGCCCTCCATCCGCAGATAGCCCACGGTCCGGGTCGAGGAAGGTCCGCCGTCGACATAAAGTTTTGATTGATGACGGCCGTCCGAGCGCAGATGTGTCGTCAGAATACCGCGATCCGAGGGCTTGCCCGGCTGCTCCTGGGCTTCCAGCACGACCGCGCCGGCCCCGTCGCCGAACAGAACGCAGGTCCCGCGATCGGTCCAATCCAGAATTCGCGAGAAAGTTTCCGCGCCGATCACCAGCGCGCGCTTGAACGCGCCAGAACGAAGGAAATTGTCGGCGGTGGCCAACGCAAACACGAACCCGGAACAGACGGCCTGAAGATCGAAGGCGGCACCGTGAGTGATGCCGAGCCCGTTCTGAACCGCGACCGCCGTCGCCGGAAACGTATGGTCCGGCGTCGACGTCGCCAGCACGATCAGGTCGATCGACTGCGCATCGATGCCGGCATGAGCCAGCGCAGCATTCGCCGCATGGATGGCGAGATGTGACGTGAACTCCCCCTCCGCGGCAATGTGGCGCTCTCGAATACCGGTCCGCTGGACGATCCACTCGTCCGAGGTATCAACCTTGGTGGCCAGTTCAGCATTGGTCAGCACCCTTTGCGGCAGATAGGAGCCGCAGCCGAGCACGACCGAACGTATCGCAGTCAAGAGATAGCCTCCTGCACTGCCGACGCCGAAGCAAGGGTGTGGCCGTGGCGATTGAGCGTTTGATTGATCTTGGTCAGGAGATCGTAACGGACCATCTCATAGCCAACGTCGACCGCGTAAGCAAAGCCCTCGGCGTCGGTTCCACCATGACTCTTGACCACGATTCCGTTAAGTCCGAGGAACACGCCGCCATTGGATCTGTTCGGATCCAGCTTTTCCTTGAGCGCCTTGAACGCGCCCCGGGCAAGAAGATAGCCGAGCTTTGAAGCCCATGTTCGCGACAGAGCCGCCCGCAGGAATTCGCTGATCTGCCGCGCCGTTCCCTCGGCAGCCTTGATCGCAATGTTGCCGCTGAACCCTTCGGTGACGATGACGTCGGCAGCGCCTTGGCCGATGCCGCTGCCCTCCACAAAGCCGACGAATTCGAGCTGCGGCAGATCCGCATTGCGAAGCAGCTCGGCCGCCTCCCGGATCTCCTCGCGACCCTTCATTTCCTCAACGCCAATGTTGAGCAGGCCCACCGTCGGCCGTTCGAGACCGAACAACACGCGCGCCATCGCGCTGCCCATGATGGCGAGAGCCATGAGGTGGCGTGCATCTCCCCCCATGGTCGCGCCGAGGTCGAGCATTACCGAGTCGCCGCGCTGCGTCGGCCAGATTCCGGCAATGGCCGGACGCTCGATTCCTGGCAGCATGCGGAGGCAGAAACGCGCCATCGCCATCAACGCGCCAGTATTGCCGGCGGACACCGCAACGTCGGCGTCGCCTTTCTTCACCGCATCGATCGCGAGCCACATCGACGAAGTCTTGCGGCCGCGACGCAGCGCCTGGCTCGGCTTTTCGTGCATGCCGACGGCGACATCGGTGTGGATGACCCGGGATACCGCCCTCACCGCAGGGTATGCAGCGAGTTGCGCTTCGATCAGAGCGTTGTCGCCGTAAAGCAGAAACTCGGTGTCGGCATGACGGTTCAGGAAAATCGCAGCGCCCGGAATGACCACCGATGCGCCGATGTCGCCCCCCATGGCGTCAAGCGCGATTCGAACCTTTTTCGGCATGGAAGTCCCGGAAACCCTGATCTTTTGAAGTCTTGAGACGCGCGGCCAAACACGGACGGCAGTGCGCGGTGCTTTATCCGGCGCGGCCGCGACAATAACGTGTCCCCGCCTCGATACAATATCCGAAACCCCCGATTCCTGCAGTTTTGCAAGTTAAAACGAGACATCAGGAATTAGATAAAACTACTTATTTTCAATGTTGTTGCTTTGATTTTCTATAAATTACATCCAGAATTCCGTCCTTAATCGCGCGCCGGTTTCTTCTTGCCGGGCGGACTCGGATCGATTTTCAGCTTCTTCAGAGCAGCGAAGGGATGATCCTCAGGATCCGCCGTGCTCGCGGGCGCGACGAAAACGGCATCGGATTTCCGCGGATACCGATCGATCCCCAGAAACAAGACGTCGGTCGCGAGGCGCCCGAGGTCAATGACACCATTGATGATGGGTTCGGGGGAATCCGGAATCTCCTTGACACCGTCGTCATCATTGACGGGCGCGGCGAACTCGCGAACCTGGCTTTCCGGCACAAAGATGAGGTCGACCTCCTCGACGATATCGTTCTCAATCGGATCGAGGGACACCACACAGGTCTGTCCGACACGAGCCGATACCCTGCCCTGCACATGCACGCTGTCGTCGCGCCCCCGAGTCAGATCGAACGATGCCCGAGCGAACTCGATGTCGCGCAAGCCGGCGGTCTTCGCCAATGCCATACGCACATTCTGATCGGCCTCGATATCACGATGAAGGCCGGTTTCCGGAATCTGCGCAACCGCGATCCGCGAGCTCCAGGGATTTGGAGCCATATCCGACCTGTCCTTGGCGATCATGCCTGCTCTTTCATTTCCGTTGTGCGAGGTCCGGAAACTGCAAGTCTCCCGTCGGCGTCGCGTAATCACCACAAGCGAGCGCGGCGATCGCGTCCGCCGTATAGGCGGCAAGCCGTCGCGCGCTTTCGATGTTTCCGCCACTATAGATATTCTTGTCGAGCGCCTGCGCCAGCGGCTCGGGGCCCTCGGCCAGGGCTCGATCGTAGGCGGCCGAGCGACCATAAAAGGCTTCTCCGAAGGCTTGCATGCGCTTCGGAACGCTTAGATCGCCAACGCCCATCTCGCGCAGGTTGGCGTCCATGTCGCTGCAGAAATGATCGAACAGGGCCTGCCGAAGAGCCTCGTCAGGCCCCGACCTCAGTTGCCGAAGGACCATCCACAAATGCAGCAGAACCAGATCGAAGCGGCCATTCACAGAGTCCGGTACTCCATACGCCTGATAAAACAAGGGCTCTCGCGCTTGCGCCACGATCGTGCCATAGATCGCTTCAATGGTGCGCCGCGACGGCGCGGGGAACTGTTTTTTGAAGCGATTGAACGGCCAGCGCATGTGGGTACCGAAAGACTGCCCGCAAGGGGTCCGTTGTTGCAATCAGGGACCGTTGCCGGGTACGTCAACCGCGCGCGCGATGCAAGAGGATGAGGTCGTCCCGGAATGACAGTGTCAGTCCCGAAGAAAGCACCCGGATACGCCGCGATGCGACGGCCTCGTATGCGCGCGACGCTCGCTGCCACGCTGGTGTGCGCGGTCATGGCCGGCTGCACCGGCGAGACCTTTCAGAAGGGCTATATCCTCCCCCCCGGCGCGCTCGAGCAAATCCAGATCGGCGCAAGCCAGGATCAGGTGCTGATCGTAATGGGAACCCCATCCACGGTCGCGACGCTTAACGGCGAGGTGTTTTATTACATCTCGCAGCGCGCCGAGCGGAAGGTCGCCTTCATGCAGCAGAGCGTCATCGATCAGCGCGTGATCGCGATCTATTTCGACAAGAACCGCCAGGTGACCCGGCTCGCCAATTACGGCCTGAAGGACGGCAAGATCTTCGACTTCATCAGCCGCACCACGCCAACATCGGGCCAGGAAATCAGCTACCTCGCGCCGCTGTTTAAGCTGCTGAGCGCGAAGTAGCGCATACTTAATTAATTCGGACCACGTCCGCTCCAGTATCTGCCGTCACCGCCGGCCCATGATGTCACCATCCACCGACTTGATGGTCGGCGGATTCCATACGCCGGTCAACGCCTCCGATTTCGGCGCATAGAGACGCATGGTGAGGTTGAACGGGCCTTTAGGCGCAGGCAGCCAGTTGGTTTCGTGATCGCTGCCGGGATTTGCGTTCTGGATGTAGAGCGTCAGCGATCCGTCGGCGTCGCGCTTGAACGGCATCCAGCTGCTCACCGCAAAGCGATTAGCCGCGTTCGCAACCTGGAAACCTTCGTTATCGTACAGGGTGACTGACCAGAATGCGTCGACCGGCGGCACCGCGTCTTTGGCGAAGCGGATGGTGTACTTGTTTGCACCGTCGAGCGGCTTGCCGTTTTCATCGCCAACGCTGAGCGGATAGATCGCATCTTCTGGCAGATTGGCACCAAGTCCAGCCTGAGCTACGATTGCACGCTTCAGATAGTAAGTCCCGTAAACACCCATCGTATCAGTATTCATGGACCAGTTGTTTGCTACGCGCGCCAATGTCGGGAGCTTCCATGCCATCAGCTTTTGAGCTTGTGCCGGGGCATCTTCGATGGCTTTGCGTGGGGTCGCATCAACTTTGGTAATATCGAAGCTCTTGCCCGGTTCGAGGCCGATCCGCTTCATGCGAGCGATGATCGGTTCATCGGTGATGTGTGGCGGGTTGACTTTGAGAAGTTCGGCTGCATACGCAAAGAACTTATCGCCCGCCATCGTATCAACCTGCGCCTTCGGCGGAGTCTTGACATCGACGCTGGGGTCGATGGTTTGCGTAACGGCGACCGGGGGTTTGCCCCATCCCGACAGCGGCGTGATCCTGTAGCCCTTCTGCACTTCGTGGACTGAGGCATAGTCGGCGGGACCATCCGTCCTGGTGCGACCGATTATCCAGACATGGGGCGTCGGCGCATTGATGCGCGTGACACCCTCCGGCACGCTTCCATTCCAGCCCGGAGGCGCAACCAGGAAATTGGCCGCCTTGGTGCCTGTCGTGCGCGATCCTGGCGACGCAAACACATCGGTCCACATGTCGAGCATCGGCAGCAGGTAGTAGCGGCCGCCGGTATCCGGAACCGAAACGATCATGGGCTCGCTGGTTAGGTCCAGCCAGGCGCTCGAGTACAACGTGTCAAAGTTGGGTCGCACCACTGCCCTCATATCCGCAGTGGGGTAGGCCTGGATATTATCGAAAGTGTTGGGAGGACCGCCGATACCTCCGGTCTTCGGATCGGAATTGTTGAGCTGCTTGCGCGTCACGTCCATCGTCACGAGCGGATAGAAATAGACATACGCCTCCGTAGCGATAGCGTGTGCCTCGTCCCCGGAAATCGATTGGGCAGCGCTCGGGGTCAATGTCGAGACCATGAGAGTTAAACCCGACAACGCCGCAGCAAGCGACGATAGACACTTCATGGAGCTCCTCCTTAATATCCCAGGACGGCGACGGATGGCGTGGCCAGACAATCAGCGACCGCAGCGTTTTGATTGATCTGGATCAAAGAAGTCCGCTATAGGCCATTTTCGACGGTATCGGCGAGGGTTGTGGAATGGTTGACGTCCGCTTTGCCCTGAAAGCAACCAGGCCGGCGTTAGGCGGAAGCGTTGAGCGAGATTATTCACAACGGAATATTGTCATGCTTCTTCATGGGCGCGTCGACGTGCTTGTCACGCAGCATCGCCAGCGCGCGGGCGATGCGCTTGCGGGTCGAGTGCGGCATGATGACGTCGTCGATGTAGCCTCGCTCGGCGGCGATGAACGGCGACAGGAATCGATCCTCGTACTCCTTCGTGCGCGCGGCGATCTTCTCCGCGTCGCCGATATCGCTGCGGAAGATGATCTCAACCGCGCCCTTGGCGCCCATCACCGCGATCTGCGCCGTCGGCCAGGCGTAGTTCACGTCGGCGCCGATCTCTTTTGATGCCATCACGTCGAACGCGCCGCCGTAGGCCTTTCGCGTGATGACTGTGACGAGTGGCACCGTACATTGCGAATAGGCGAACAAGAGCTTCGCGCCGTGCTTGATCAGCCCGCCGTATTCCTGCGCGGTGCCCGGCAAAAAGCCCGGCACGTCCACGATGGTCACGATCGGAATATTGAAGGCATCGCAAAAGCGAACAAAGCGCGCGGCCTTGCGTGACGCATCCGAGTTGAGCACGCCGGCCAGCACCATCGGCTGGTTGGCGACGAAGCCCACCGTGCGCCCGGCAATGCGGCCGAAGCCGGTGACAATGTTTTTCGCGAACGTTTCCGCGATCTCGAAGAAGTCGCCCTCGTCCACGACCTTCAGGATTAGTTCCTTGATATCGTAAGGCTTGTTGGGATTGTCCGGCACCAGCGTATTGAGCGAGTTGTCAGTGCGCTCGATATCATCGAAACTCGGCCATTCCGGAACACCGTCGGTGTTGTTGCTCGGCAGGAAATCGATCAGGCGTCGCATCTGCAAGAGCGCCTCGACATCGTTCTCGAACGCGCCATCGGCAATCGACGACTTCGTGGCATGCACGCTGGCGCCGCCGAGTTCTTCCGCGGACACCACCTCATTGGTGACTGTCTTCACCACATCGGGGCCAGTGACGAACATGTAACTCGTGTTCTTCACCATGAAGATGAAGTCGGTCATGGCAGGCGAATAGACATCGCCGCCCGCGCACGGCCCCATGATGACGCTGATCTGCGGGATCACTCCCGAGGCCTGCACATTGCGGCGAAAGACATAGGAGTAACCGGCCAGCGCTGCGACGCCCTCCTGAATGCGCGCGCCACCGGCATCATAAAGGCCGACGATCGGTGCCTTGGCCTTCAATGCCATGTCCTGGATTTTTGTGATCTTCAACGCATGTGTCTCCGACAGCGAGCCGCCGAACACGGTGAAGTCTTTCGCGAACATGAAAATCTTGCGGCCATTGACGGTGCCCCATCCGGTCACCACGCCGTCGCCCGGCACTTTCGATTTCTCCATGCCGAATTCGATCGAACGATGCTCGACGAACATGTCGAATTCTTCGAACGAGTCTTTGTCGAGCAAAATCTCGATGCGCTCACGAGCCGTCAGCTTGCCGCGCTTGTGCTGGGCTTCGATGCGCTTCTCGCCACCGCCACGCTTTGCGGCCGCCCGCCGGGCGTCGAGCGTTTGGAGGATGTCTTTCATGGCCCTGCCTGGGTCTGGTTCAGTAAACTTGGATTAGACCCTAACTGCCGTTTTTAAGGCTGTCACCAACAGGCGCGGAGGCGCCCCCACCTATCAAGGCGCGCGCGCCGACATCCGCAGCAGAAACACCAATACCTCCGCAACAGCCCTATACAATTCGGCTGGAATCTCGTCGCCGAGTTCGACATGCGACAGCGCGCCGGCGAGCACTTCGTTTTCCTCGATCGGGATGTCGTTCTCCTTGGCCACCTCGATGATCTTCGTGCCGAGCGTTCCGCTGCCCTTGGCGACCACACGCGGCGCGCCGCTGCCTTTGTCATAGTGGAGGGCGATGGCGACTTGATCCTTGGTCTCCACACTCATAGGGCGCGATCCAGAAAGTGGCCGGCCGGCGCGGGCTTCGGCTGCGGCGGCGCTCCCTCGCGGATGACGATATCCCCCGGCTGCAATTCGGCGCCGCTCAATGCCTGAGTGAGCTGCGAGGCGCCGGCGCGCAACCGGCTCGCGGTGGAAGGACGCTCGGCCCAGAGCCGCACCGTCGTGGTTTCCCCGGCCAGCGACACCAGCGCGTGAACCGGCCCTGCGGGTTCAACGTCGACTGAAAATCGTGCGCGCCAGACCCGCGTCGCTGTTTCTGTATTGTGACCGGCGGCGTCGCGCGAAACCTCAAACTGCGCAATGGCCGTGCCAGTTGCGACGGCAAATGGAAACTCGAAATTCCAGCGCGGCGTGGTCTGATCGAGCCGCGCTCCCGCTGTATCGACGCGATCCGGAAGCGAGGCGATCTGCAACAACACCTGACGGGAAATCGCAGCATCAGTATCATCAAGCAGTCGTCGCGCGATCTCTTCCGACGATGCAGCCGATGACAGTCCCGGCAACGCGACGGGCTGCGCAGTTGGCAATGCGCCGCCAAAGGGCGGCGACGGCGTGCTGGTGCGCACGACAAAGACATGGTTCTCGGTGGGGCCGTTCGCTGGCCCATTCCTGAACGGCTGCGTAGCGGCCGCCGGATCGCCGTCGGGTCCGAGCGCCGCGCCGGGATCGTTGCTGGTCCCTCGATTCTGAAGTACCTCCTGCAGAACGTTCAGGGCTGCACCCGCCGCGGCGGCGCGAAGCCCTGCATCCGATACTCGGGGAAATAATGTCTGGTTCGCAGGCGTATCCGGATCATCAGCTACAGCCAGGCGCGCCTGCGGCAGATACACATCCTGTGCGTCGATATCCGGCGACAGCGGCGGCGCGCCCGATGCCATCGGCGAAGCTGCCTGCTGCGCTTGTTGAGATCCTGCGCCCACGGCGGGCGGCGCACCGCGAGACATGTCCCCGACCGAGATCGAAAGCGCCTCGCGGAGCACAAGCAACGCAGCCTTCATATCGGGTAGCGTATTGGCCGAGGCGGCAGGCTGCCCCGTCTTCAAGCCGGCCGCCAGCGAGGCTTCGAGAAAAAGGCCGGAGTTACGGAACGCGGTCTTGATATCGCTCCCCGTAAGACCCGGATGGAGACCGGGCCGCAAAGCGAGCAGCCGGTCCAGAACCTGTCGCACGTTAGGGGGCAAACTGCCGGTGCCGGCGGCTACCAGCAGGTTGGCGTAGAGCGGCGAGAGGCTACCTTGCCGCGCCGCCGCCGCTTGCGCCGCGGACGAAACCGAGAGAGCTTCCAGCGCCGTCAGGAGGGGCGCCGGAGGAGCCTTGGCGCTTATCGTTGCAGCCGCAGCCTCCGGCGTCAGCGTCAACGCATCCGCCGGTCCGGCAGCATGCGTACCCGATGAGCCCTGATCCACAACCGCAAGCCGAAGCCCTTGCGCGGTCTGCGAGACCGCCAACCGCAGGGTCTGGCCGACTTGAAGCGGAATTTCCGACAGCACCTCGATCGCCAGATCGGCGATGGCAATACGGACGAGATTGTTGGCAAGGATTCCCTGGACCTTCACGTCAATCACCCTGCCGGGCTGCAGCACGGCTTCGGTTGCTGCGCCTTGCGCCGCGATGACCGGGAAAATCGGGTTGATCGAGATCGCCATGAAGCCTCGTTTTACCCGTCAGGCTAACTTCTGTGTCTAAACCTCTCCTTAACCGATTGGTCCAGCCCGCGCCCGAAGGACGGCAGCGGCGGCCCGAAAATCGACCAAACGCGACGCCCTCTGGACGGCCGCCTCCTCATCGACCCCCCATTGCTCGCTGTTCCAGTCCTCGTCGACGTGAGCGGCGGCCCAGACCTCGTCCGCATCCAGCCGCCCGGCCATTAAAGCGAGAGCGAGCAGCACGGAGCCGGTCAACGTCGTCACGACATGCAGCGCCCCAACCACCCAAGGGTCTGACGGTAGCGCCTTGCGCGCGGCTGCGACCGCCTGAGCCGGTTGACGGACATGCACGATGCCCTCGGTCAGGATGAAACGCGCTTCCAATGTTTCGGCGGCCCAGAAAAGGACGCGGTCCCAATGTGCGGCTTCGCGAGCCACCAGCGCGTCGGGATGGCCGGCCCGATAGAACAGGAGGTCCGTTTTGAGATACTTGGCAATATCCTCAATCACCACGTCGACACGACCAGTCACGCCGTCGATGATGCTGTTGGCGAGCCGCGTTAGCGGCATGGTCATGGGGTTGATGACACCCCTTTGCGCCTCCCATTCCGCGGCCATGGTCTCGGCAATCTCGCGTGCAGGCGCCGCCAGCACGTTACGTGACGGCGTGCGAACCGGTCTGTCGTCGAGCAGGACGGCGAACCCTTCCGGCGTCTCCCTCACACTCGCGGCGGTATAGAAACGGTTGCGGTGCCCGGCTCGCGCAGAGTTGCGTACCGATTCTTCCGGGTCGAGCGACGAGGAGCCAAGATCTTCGTCAAACAATTCACGCATGGCATACTCTCATATCGCCCTGAGGTCGGCCTCAACGAGACGGCACGGACCTACTCCTCCGGCGCGTGCTCGATCGGATCGAACCGGTCGGCTTCAAGACCGAGCAGATTCCAGGATTGCAACATGTGTGGCGGCAGCGGCGCCGTGACGTCTATGACGCCGCCCCGCGGATGCGGAATCACGATGCGGCGCGCCAGCAGGTGCAGCCGTTTCTGAAGACCTCCAGGCAATTGCCAGTTTTCCTTGTTGAAATACTTCGGATCGCCGACGATGGCGTGATGGATATGCGCCATGTGCGCGCGGAGTTGATGGGTCCGACCCGTGACAGGCTTCAGCGACACCCAGGCGAGCTTCTGCGCCGAGGTTTCCACCACCGCGTAGTAGGTCACCGCGTGGCTCGCGCCCTCGTCGCCATGCGCGGCAATCCGCATGATCGACTCCTCCTCATTCTCTTCCTTGGCAAGATAGGTCGAGATACGGCCCTGCTTCGGCTTTGGCACGCCCGCGACCAGCGCCCAGTAAATCTTGCGCGCTGAACGCTGGCGGAACGCGCCGGTCAGCGCCGTGGCCGCGAAACGCGTCTTGGCCACCAGCAGACAGCCGGCCGTCTCGCGATCCAGCCGGTGCACGAGGCGCGGTCGCTGCCCTTTTGCATCGCGCATCGTTTCCAGCATCCCGTCGATGTGCCGGGACAGGCCGGAGCCGCCCTGCACCGCTAGGCCCGCCGGCTTGTTCAGCACCATGACGTCCGCATCCTCGAACAGCACCATCTTCCGCAATTCGTCGCGAATCTTTGTGTCAGCCTCGGACAAGTGAAGTGCGGCCTTCGGTGTATCAAGCTTGAGCGGCGGGATGCGGACCTTGTCGCCTTCGCCCACGCGATCCTTGCTGTCGGCGCGCTTGCCGTTCACGCGCAACTCGCCTTTGCGGACGATGCGCTGAATGTGGGAGAATGACAGGCCGGGAAAGCGTGCTTCAAGAAAGCGGTCGACGCGCATGTTGGCTTCATCGGCCGTCACAGCGACAGTCTGGACCTTTGTCGGCAGAAGCGCTGGTTCGGGTTTAGTCGGCTTTTCGGCGAAACATGCAGTGTCGGCCGCCGGGCCTGCGCGCTGCGGCCTATCCGGCCGAGCCCCCTGCCACCGCTCGCCCGATGATCGCTCAGCGACGCCACGGCCTTTCCGGCTCGTCCCTTTTTCTGGACGAGCAACTTTGGCCGAAGCGCCTTTAAGGCGTTCGCTCCCGCGACCGCCGGACTTCGCTAACGGTCGCCTGACTCGCCGGCTCATCGGTTCCTCTAGAATTTAGGTCTTCTACGTAGACTCAACTTTAAGCCTTAATCATATTCGTCTGATCAAGCTTCGAAAACGGCTCCACTTTTCAGATCACGCTCTGTTCACCCACAAGGTGGGTAGCGCAGAAGCCCGGCAGCGTCACGGTGAAATCGCCAAGCATCCGACCGCTATGGGCAGGTCCCCTGCCTCTTCAGCAACACGAGGTCGATCATCGCCCCGCGCGAAAGCTTGAGTTTGTTGGCTTCGCCTGCGGCCGCACATGCGCCCGCGGCATCGTCCGTCTGCAACCGCGCAAGTCCAAGGCTGACCCATCCATCGGCGAATTCCGGCGCGTCGCGCACGCCTTCCTCCAGGATAGTTTTTGCCTCGACCGGACGCTTGGCCTTCAATAGCAAGCGCCCGTAATCAGCTTTCAGCGTTCGCCGCGGCTTCGGTTGTCGCAACGCAATCTTGAACAGCTCTTCGGCGTATTCGAGATCGCCGAAGCGCGCCGCCGTAATCACCGCAAAGCCTTGGTAGATCTCGCTCCGCTCAGGGGCAAGCAGCCAAGCCTGATTGAATCGTTTGGCCGCTTCCGACAAGTCACCGCGATCGATATGAGCCCAGCCCCGCTCAATAGCTGCAGCGGAAACTGCCTCGCGCGAACCCATCTCATCCGACGCCGCCAGAAAGTCGGCATCGGTCTTTTGCTGTTCGGGAGTTTTCTCCGAGAAACCATAGAACGGCTGCTCGTCAATCCGCGACGAGAACGTCTTCTTCGTCACCGTCACGCCCGGAGCAACTTCGACCATCTCGGCGCGCGCTGCGTTCGTGATGCCAAGCAGCACCAGCGCTAACAGCCATCGGGTAATATGTCTTCGCATCGCCTGCACCTGTTTACGCCTCGCACCTTGTCGGAGCGTCATAAGCCACTCCGTTTTGAAACAGCCTTACGACCGTGGATCGACAGCGTGTTGACGTCGATGAAGTCGGTCACGACGAGCGCTCCCGACGCAGTTTCGCCCAATAGTCCATGCGCTTGCGGATTTCGCGCTCGAACCCCCGATCCGGCGGATCATAGAAAGTCTGGCGGCCGAGCATCTCCGGGAAGTAATCCTGTCCGGAAAACGCATCGGGCATGTCGTGATCGTATTGGTAGCCGCCGCCGTAACCTTCGGATTTCATCAGACCGATCGGCGCGTTGAGGATGTGCTTCGGCGGCAAGAGAGAGCCGGCGTCCTTCGCGATGCGCATCGCCGCGCCGAACGCTTTGTAGGCGGCGTTGGACTTCGGCGCGGTGGCGAGATAGATCACCGCCTGCGCGATCGCGAGTTCGCCTTCCGGTGAGCCGAGAAAATCATAGGCATCCTTGGCCGCGTTGCAGATCACCAGCGCCTGCGGATCCGCCAGCCCGATATCCTCGACTGCCATTCGCACCACGCGGCGCGCGAGAAATAACGGGTCCTCGCCGGCCTCGAGCATCCGCGCCAGATAGTACAGCGCCGCATCGGGATCGGAGCCGCGCACCGACTTGTGCAAGGCAGAAATCAAGTTGTAGTGGCCGTCGGCGGATTTGTCGTAGATCGGCGCGCGGCGCTGCAGCACGCCCTGCAACTGCTCGGCATTGAAGACCTCGCCCTCGCGCGCCGACCGCCAGACTTCCTCGACCAGCGTCAGCGCCGCGCGGCCGTCGCCGTCGGCCATGCGCACCAGCGCCGAGCGCGCCACAGCATCGAGCGGCAACGGCTTGCCCTCGACCCGTTCGGCGCGAGCGAACAATTTCTCGATCGCCTCCCAGTCGAGCGAACGGAACACAAGCACGCGAGCCCGCGACAACAACGCCGCGTTCAGTTCGAACGATGGGTTCTCAGTGGTCGCACCGACCAAAATGACGGTTCCGTCCTCCATGACAGGCAGAAACGAATCCTGTTGCGCGCGATTGAAACGATGCACCTCGTCGACGAACAGGAGCGTTCCCGTCCCCGACTCGCGGCGCGCGCGGGCGGCGTCGAACGCCTTCTTCAGATCGGCGACACCGGAGAACACCGCCGACAGTTGCTCGAAATGCAGCGCGGTCGCATTCGCCAGCAGCCGCGCCACTGTAGTCTTGCCGGTCCCCGGCGGTCCCCAGAAGATGAGCGAGCCTAGCGTGCGGGTTTCCAGCATCCGGGTCAGCGCGCCGTCCAATCCAAGAATGTGATCCTGCCCGACCACGTCCGACAGCGTCTGCGGTCGCAGCTTGTCCGGCAGTGGATGCGGCGCATCACGTTCCAGACCCGCCGCGGAGAACAGGCTCTTGGAGGCGCGCTGGCGGTTCGGGCTCATCCGCCTAGCATGACTTGAATCTGCTGGCCTCCACGCATCAGCGTGATACGCCAGAGCCGCCTCGCTTCGCGAACGGCCTGTTCGAGATCCGCCGTCTTAACGATCTTCTTGTTGTTGACCGCGAGGATGATGTCGCCTTTCCTGAAGCCGACATTCGCGGCCATTCCATTGTCCGCCAATGCGATGACCACGACCCCTTCGGCACCGTAATCGAGATGAAGTTCGTCGGCCAGCGCCGGCGAGACATTCGCAACCTTGGCGCCTTGAAATGGTGATGGCGCGGTGATCGCTAACTCGTCGCGACCGGTGTCCGGCGCCGCCTCGAGCGGAACGGTGAGCTTGATCGGCCTCCCATTGCGTTGGACTTCCAATTGCGATGTGCCGCCGAGCGGACGCGTCGCAAACCGATAGTCAAACGCATTGGGGTCCTCGACAGGCTGTCCGTCGATCAAGACGATCAGGTCGGATAGTTTGAGACCGGCACGCGCCGCCGGACTTCCAACCGCAACGCTGGCCACCAGCGCACCGGCCGGTGCCTTGAGGCCGATGGTTTCGGCAATCTCCGGGGTTATCGTCTGCAGCCGCGCCCCGAGCCAGGGCCGCTGCACCGCCTTGCCACCATTCTTGGCGGACGCCACGACAACCCGCACCATGTTTGCCGGAATGGCGAAGCCGATGCCCTGCGACCCTCCGGAGCGCGAGAAAATTGCGGTGTTGATACCTGCGAGACGGCCCGTGATGTCAACCAGCGCCCCACCCGAGTTTCCCGGATTGATCGCCGCATCGGTCTGGATGAAGAACTGATAGTCTGTAATTCCCACCTGCGTGCGCGCCAACGCCGAAACAATGCCGTGCGTCACAGTCTGCCCGACGCCGAATGGGTTCCCAATCGCCATGACGAGGTCTCCGACCTGCAACTCATCCGAATTCGCGAAATCGAGCGTCGGAAACTTCTCATGCACATCCTTCAGCCGCAGGACCGCAAGGTCGGTCCGCGTGTCCTTGAGCACGATCTCGGCCTCGAACTCGCGCTTGTCCGGCAGCGCGATCTTGACCTGGTCGGCACCCTCAATCACGTGATTGTTTGTCACGACAAGGCCGGACGGATCGACCATCACGCCTGAGCCGAGCGAACGCTGCATCTGTTCCGGCTGCCCGCCCGGAACGCCAAAGAAACGGCGGAAGACCGGATCCTCGAGCAACGGATGGCGATGCTGGATCACCTTGGCGGCATAGACATTGACCACAGCCGGCGTCACCCGCTGCACGATCGGTGCATAGGAAAGCCGCAATTCGGCTTGGGAGGCCGGAACGTGGCGGTCCTGAGCATGACCAGGCGCCAGCATTGTCAGAGCGAGGAATAGCGGGGCGAACAGGCGGAACGGCGTCATGAATTCACTCCCGGTGTCAGGACCGCAGATATAGGCTTCGCGAACCTTCAAGAGAAGCAAAAGACGCTCTTTTCACGTCCGCGACAGTTGTTTGCGGGTTTTCCCGCGCCGTTTCGGCCCATGCGCGCACGGCATATCCTGTTGCTCGCGCGTTTCATGTTCAAAGTTCGCAATCAGGACCGATCGTCGCGCGGATGCCAAGACAGGACGCCATGTCATCGTCTGCACGCACATGATCGTCGCGACAGCACAACCACACACATCGCGAGTCCATCACAGACGCCGCGAAGTGCCGCACAAATCGGAACCACCTGTCGCATCCCCGTAATGGAAGCCTTTTAGCGCGCGCACCTACGCGAACCGGTGTCCACTTCGTTCGAAAACGCTCATAGGGCAGGCTCGAACCAACAAAAAAGCGGCGCTCCACGATGCGCCGCCTTTCTAAGTTTTAAAAGATGTCGAACTTACGCGGCTTCCGAAGCTTCCTGCACCGGCCCGGAGTCCTGACCCTTGGCATCGACGTCGCGATCGACGAACTCGATCACTGCCATCGGCGCGTTATCGCCGTATCGGAAGCCGGCCTTGATGATGCGGGTATACCCACCATGACGGTCCTTGTAGCGCGGCGCCAACACGTCGAACAGCTTCTTCACCTGATCGACGTCGCGCATCTCGCTGATGGCCTGACGGCGCTTGTCGAGGCCACCCTTCTTGCCGAGGGTCACCAGTTTTTCGACGATCGGACGTAGTTCTTTTGCCTTCGGTAGCGTTGTGACAATCTGCTCGTGCTTGATAAGCGCCGCCGCCATATTGGCGAACATCGCCTTGCGATGCTCCGCGGTGCGATTGAGCTTCCGGTGAACCTTACCATGACGCATTGATGTGATCCTCAGTCTTGTCCGGTTGCGACTGCTCGGCGGTCGCGCTGCTCAGGTGGGCTGCCTGCGTTCGCCCTACTTTGGGTTTCTCCCCCCACTCCGGGGAAGTAGATCACTCAGTAATGGTCCTCGAAGCGTTTTGCTAGTTCGTCAATATTTTCCGGCGGCCAGCCCGGCACTTCCATGCCGAGATGCAGACCCATCTGGGCCAGCACTTCCTTGATCTCATTCAGCGACTTGCGTCCGAAGTTCGGCGTGCGCAGCATCTCTGCTTCCGACTTCTGCACCAGATCGCCGATGTAAACGATGTTGTCGTTCTTCAGGCAATTTGCGGAACGTACCGACAGCTCCAGTTCGTCCACTTTCTTGAGGAAGGCCGGATTGAACGCCAGATCCGGAATGATCTCGGTGGCGACTTCCTTGCGCGGCTCCTCGAAGTTGACGAAGACGTTGAGTTGATCTTGCAGAATACGCGCGGCGAAGGCCACGGCATCCTCGGGCGTCACTCCGCCATTCGTTTCGATGGTCATGGTCAGTTTATCGTAGTCGAGAATCTGACCCTCGCGAGTGTTTTCGACCTTGTAGGATACCTTGCGCACCGGCGAATACAGGCTATCAACCGGTATCAGTCCGATCGGCGCATCCTCGGGCCGATTGCGCTCGGCGGCGACATAGCCCTTGCCGGAGGCCACCGTGAACTCCATGCGAATCTCGGCGCCGTCGTCGAGGGTGCAGATCTGAAGGTCGGGATTAAGCACGACGATGTCGCCGACGGTCTGGATGTCACCTGCGGTGACGCTGCCGGGACCCTGCTTCTTCACGACCATGCGCTTGGGGCCTTCGCCCTGCATCCTGATCGCGATGTCCTTGATGTTCAGCACGATGTCGGTGACATCCTCGCGAACGCCCGCAATCGAGGAGAATTCGTGCAGAACGCCATCGATGTGCACCGACTGCACCGCAGCGCCTTGCAGCGAGGACAGCAGGATTCGGCGCAGCGCGTTACCGAGGGTCTGGCCGAAACCGCGCTCAAGCGGCTCGGCAATCAGGGTCGCAAAGCGCGAGGGATCGCTGCCGGGAACGACCTGCAGCTTGTTCGGCCGAATGAGCTCTTGCCAATTTTTCTGGATCGTCACTGTTTCACCCATGCCATCAACATCGCTGGCGTTGGAGGACGCGGATCAATCCGCGCAATAAGATAAAAAACCTCGAATTGGCGGAACAACAAACCGCCGCTGTCGAATATCAAACGCGCCGGCGCTTGCGCGGACGGCAACCGTTATGAGGAATTGTGGTCACATCGCGGATCGAGGTAACGGTGAAGCCCGCAGCCTGCAGCGCGCGCAGTGCCGATTCGCGACCCGAACCCGGACCAGCCACCTCGACCTCAAGGGTGCGCATGCCGTGCTCCTGCGCCTTCTTGGAAACATCTTCCGCCGCCACCTGCGCCGCGTAAGGGGTCGACTTGCGTGATCCCTTAAAACCCATCGTCCCAGCCGATGACCAGGCGATCGTATTGCCCTGCGCATCGGTGATGGTGATGGTGGTGTTGTTGAACGACGAATTGACATGCGCGATGCCGGACGCGATGTTCTTGCGCTCGCGGCGGCGAACGCGTGTAGCTTCCTTACCCATTGTCAGCCTTTCCTGTGATCTCAACGCCGCCGTAATGCCAGCGGCTCCACCGACGAAGCGAATAGCGATCAGAATCTATTCGCTATTCGCCATTTCGTATCCGCGCTCTTACTTTTTCTTGCCGGCAATCGACTTGGCCGGCCCCTTGCGGGTACGCGCGTTAGTATGGGTGCGCTGACCGCGCACCGGCAGTCCGCGACGATGACGCAAGCCGCGATAGCAACCAAGATCCATCAGCCGCTTGATGTTGATGCCGACCTCACGGCGAAGATCGCCCTCGACGAGATAGTCGCGATCGATGACTTCCCGAATCTGAAGTACTTCCTGATCGGTCAGTTGCGAGACCCGGCGATCGACCGGAATCTTGACCTTCTCGACGATCTCGGCGGCATTCTTCTGACCAATGCCATGGATGTATTGAAGCGCGATGACGACGCGCTTGTTGGTTGGGATATTCACGCCGGCAATACGGGCCACAGATTTCTCTCCTGTTGCCGACTCGCGGTGAGCCGGCCTTTCCTTCGATATTTCAGGCGGGTATCCTCAAACACAAACACGACGCCTGACCCTCAGTTATCTTAGGGTCCGGCATCGTCTGAAACGATCCGCTGGATGCCTGTTTATTAAGGACTTGGTGGCATTTCGTCAACCGTCCCGCCACTTTTGCTCGCTCTTTCGTGACTTTTGGGCCGCCAATTCTTGCTCACGTTCACCGTGCTCGTTCTCCATCCCCAATGGAGAACCGCCTAGACCATCATTTACTGGCTTTTCGCCTTTAGGTCGATTCTGGCCCGCTTTACCATCTGCGGACGCCGAACTTTGACATCGGAACTCCCGACCGCCTCAGGACGCGGCGGATATCCCGCGTGACGTCATCGATAGCCATCATGCCGTCAACGGTCAGCAGTTTGCCGCGCTCCAAATAGTAGCGAATGAGCGGCTCGGTCAGCGCGCGATAGCTGACCAGTCGCTTCGAAAGCACCTCAGGCCTATCATCGGCCCGCACCTGTTCCCCCCGCGCCGTCATTTCCGCGACACGGCATTCAACGCGCTGCAGCAGCGCACTTTCGTCGACGCGAAGTTCAACCACGGCATCGAGTGCGAGATTTTTGGATTGGAGCAGACGATCCAGTGCCTCGGCCTGTGGGACGGTGCGCGGAAAGCCGTCGAGGATGAATCCCGTCTTCGCGTCCGCCTGTTCCAGCCGGTCGGAAATGATGCCGATGACGACATCGTCCGGGACCAGCCCCCCGCTCGCCATGATGTCCTTGGCCTTGAGGCCGACCGGCGTGCCGGCGGCGACGGCGGCGCGCAGCATGTCGCCCGTAGAAAGCTGAATGATTCCGTAGTGATGAACCAGACGTTGCGCCTGCGTTCCTTTTCCCGCCCCCGGCGGCCCGAGAAGAATCAGTCTCATAAAGAATTGCCCCATCGCCGGGTGAACGGGCAGCCGCGCACCTGCGCTTCGATATCGGGCACACCGCAAAATACGACCTGCGCCCTTCCGGCAACTAATACGGCACCCCTACGCAGGCGATCAATGCCTCGGACAAGAATCGCAGGCGGCAGATATGTCGCGGCGATCGTATACGACCCCAAACGAAGAACGCCGGGGCATGAGCAGATGCGCTTGGCGGGTCTGACACGCATTCAGCAAAAGTGGATACCATCATCGCAAGCAGAACACGCGCAAGTTATTGACTGAAAGCATTTCTTCTCACTGACCGATTCCGATGAGCAAGAAACGCTTCACGTCATCGACGGCGGCCTCTCAACTTGGATTTTTTTATCAGGCCTTCATATTGGTGGGCCAGCAGATATCCCTGCACCTGCGACACTGTATCCATCGTGACGCTGACCACGATCAGAAGCGACGTACCGCCGAAATAGAAAGGTACCGCTGCGTAAGAAATCAAAATCTCAGGAATCAGGCAGACAACCGCGAGATAAACCGCCCCTGGCACCGTGATGCGCGAGAGCACGTAGTCGATATACTCGGCGGTCCGCTCGCCTGGCCTGATGCCCGGAATGAAGCCGCCATGCTTTTTGAGATTATCGGCTGTCTCGGTCGGATTGAAGACGATCGCGGTATAGAAGAAGGTGAAGAACACGATCAGGGCGATGTACAGGACCAGAAACATCGGACGGCCGTGACCGAGTTGGGTATTGATCCACTGGAACCATTCCGGTCCGCTACCCGCGTTGAAGTTCGCGACCGTCGTCGGCAAGAGAAGCAGCGACGAAGCGAAAATCGGCGGGATCACACCCGAGGTATTGAGCTTCAGCGGCAGATGGGAAGACTGCCCATCAAACATCTTATTGCCGACCTGACGCTTCGGATACTGGATCAACAACCTGCGCTGGGCGCGCTCCATGAACACGATGAAGGCGATCACCGCGACGACCATGATCAGAACGATCAGGATGATCCCCGTGGACAGCGCGCCTTGCCGGCCGAGTTCGAGCATGTTGGCGAGCGCGGACGGCAGCTCGGCGACGATACCGGCCATGATGATGAGGGAAATGCCGTTGCCGATGCCTCGCGACGTGATCTGCTCGCCGAGCCACATCAGAAACATGGTGCCGCCGGTCAATGTGATCGCGGTGGAGAGCAGGAAAAACATACCGGGATTGGTGACGACGTTGCCTGCGCCCTGGAGACCGACGGCAATGCCGTAGGACTGGAAGAACGCCAGCACCACCGTGAGATAACGGGTGTATTGATTGATAATCTTGCGGCCAGCTTCGCCCTCCTTCTTGAGAGCCTCGAGCTTAGGCGATACCGAGGTCAACAGTTGCAGGATGATCGAGGCCGAAATGTACGGCATGATGTTCAAGGCGAAAATCGCCATGCGGTCGATACCACCGCCGGAGAACATGTTGAACATCCCGAGGATGCCGCCGGCTTGGGAATTGAACACCTTTTGCCAGACCGTCGGGTCGATGCCCGGCAGCGGGATGTAGGTACCCAGCCGATAGACAAGCAACGCGCCGAGCGTGAACCAGATGCGCTTCTTCAGCTCGTCGGCTTTCGCAAAAGCCGAGAAGTTTAGGTTAGCCGCCAGTTGTTCCGCTGCTGAGACCATATTCAGCCTTCTCCCGCGCCAATGGTGCCGTCACGCTCCGCCAGAACGGGCCAGCCGGCAGACGCCAGATCTCTCATGGTGCTCGATTTCTGATAAAATCTAACATCCGCAAGTTCCTGTCGTGCGCCAAAGCGGGCGATGACGCAGACGTTAGGCTGCCTCACCTTCGTCCTTCTTCGGCGCAAGGATTTTCACTGTGCCGCCGGCCTTCTCGACCGCCGTGATCGCGGACTTCGAGGCGCCGTGAACCTCGATAGTCAGTTTCGCCTTGATCTCGCCGCGGCCAAGCAGGCGGACGCCACCCTTAGCGCGACGCACCACGCCGGATTTCACCAGCGACTTGGCGTTAACGGTCTCCTTGGCATTGATCGACCCGGCATCAATCGCGGCTTGGAGCCGGTCAAGATTGATTTCGGCGAATTCCACCCGGAAGATATTGTTGAAGCCGCGCTTCGGCAAACGCCGGTGCAGCGGCATTTGGCCTCCCTCGAAGCCTTTGATGCGCACACCCGAGCGCGCCGTCTGTCCCTTGCCGCCGCGGCCGCCGGTCTTGCCCTTTCCGGAGCCGATACCCCGGCCGATCCGCATGCGCTTCTTGCGCGAGCCTGCGTTGTCGGCGATATCGCAAAGTTTCATGGTCGCGTCCTCATCGTGTTCGTCGTGCCAGGATCGTCCCGGCCTTCCACGTCTTTTGCCGAACCCGGCGCACTCTAAGCCGTGGACCCCCGGCACAGGCCGGGCATAAATAGCAAATTGTTACGTCTCGTCGATTACACGGACGATGTGTCGAACCTTCTCGATCATGCCGCGAATTTCAGGCGTATCCTGTAACTCCGCGGTCCGACCGATCTTGTTGAGCTTTAGCCCGACCAACGTCGAGCGCTGTGAGTGGTGGCGGCGGATTGCGCTGCCGGTCTGCTCGACCTTGATTGTCTTTGCGGCCTTAGCCATCGTCGTCACTCCAAATCCTGTCTTGCCCGGCGGTCGGATTGGGCAGGTGGCAACCGCCGGCCCCAACCCGGACTCCGCTTATTCGGCCACAGCCTCCGCATCACCGCCCACACGGCGCGATTGCAGCGTGGAAACCTTGATATTGCGGCGTGCGGAAACCGAGCGCGGTGAATCCTGGTGCTTCAGCGCGTCGAACGTCGCGCGAATCATATTGTAGGGATTGGACGAGCCAATCGACTTCGCCACCACGTCCTGGATGCCGAGCGTCTCAAACACCGCGCGCATCGGGCCGCCGGCGATGATGCCGGTGCCGGCCGGTGCTGCGCGCAGATAAACGCGGCCTGCGCCGTGGCGGCCTGCGATGTCGTGATGCAGCGTCCGGCCCTCGCGCAGCGCCACGCGCGTCAGATTGCGCTTTGCCGACTCCGTCGCCTTGCGGATTGCCTCCGGAACTTCGCGCGCCTTGCCGTGACCGAAGCCAACCCGACCCTTCTGGTCGCCGATCACGACCAACGCCGCGAAACCGAAGCGCTTGCCGCCCTTGACGACCTTCGCCACACGATTGATGTGGACAAGCTTGTCGACGAACTCGCTGTCGCGCTCCTCGCGATCTCTGCTCCGTTCGCGTCCGCCGCGTTCGCGTTCACCTGCCATGGTGTTTTTCCGATCCTTGTGAGGCTTCGCCCCTGTCCTATTCGTTCGATATCAATTTCACGACACGCATTCTTGTCGCAAAACCGGATCCCGCTTTTGCAGAATACGCGCTTAGAAGCTCAAACCGCTTTCGCGAGCGGCATCGGCCAGCGCCTTGACGCGACCGTGATAGAGATAGCCGCCGCGATCGAAGACCACTTCCTTGACGCCGTTCTTCACCGCCCGCTCCGCCAACAGTTTGCCGACCGCTTTGGCCGCTTCGATATTGGCGCCCGTGTTGCCCGTACCGCGCATCACCTTTTCGAGCGAGGACGCCGAGGCCAGCGTCTCGCCCTTCAGGTCGTCAATGACTTGGGCATATATGTGCTTCGACGAGCGGAACACCGACAGCCGCGGTCTGCCATTTGCGGTGCGACGCAACGACAGCCTCACGCGTTGCTTGCGCCGGGCATTCGTAATCTTCAGTTTCGACATGACCGGCTCCGTTACTTCTTCTTTCCTTCCTTGCGGAAGATCTTTTCGTTGGCGTACTTCACGCCCTTGCCCTTGTAAGGCTCCGGCGGACGATAGCCACGGATTTCGGCCGCGACCTGACCAACGCGCTGCGCGTCATTACCCGTGATCGTGATTTCAGTCGGCTTCGGCACAGCAATCGTAATCCCCTCGGGGACCGCGTAATTGACATCGTGGCTATAGCCGAGCGCGAGCTGCAATGACTTGCCTTGCAACGCGGCGCGATAGCCGACGCCGACGATCTCGAGCTTCTTCTCGAATCCCTTTGTGACGCCGTCGACAAGATTTGCGACTTGCGCGCGCGCTGTACCATACAGCGCCTGCGCCCGCTTGGTCTCGTATCGCGGCGCGACCTTCACCGCACCATCCTCGAGCTTCACCTCGACATCGTCATGGACGACGAATTGAAGCTGGCCTTTCGGCCCCTTCATCTTGACGGTCTGCCCTTCGACGTTCGCGGTGACACCGGATGGCACCGTGACTGGCCTCTTGCCGATGCGTGACATGGCTTAATTCCTTCCTCAGAACACCGTGAAGAGAACTTCGCCGCCCACATTCGCGTCACGCGCGTCGTGGTCGGCCATGATTCCCTTCGGCGTCGACAGCACCGAAATCCCCAGCCCGTTGTTGACGCGCGGTAGATTTTTCACGGAGGCGTAAACACGCCGCCCCGGCTTGGAGACCCGCTCGATCTCGCGGATCACGGGTTCGCCGTCGAAATACTTCAACTCGATCTCTAGCTCGCTGCGGCCCGAGGAATGCTCGACGCTGGCGTAGCCGCGGATGTAGCCCTCGCTCTTGAGGACTTCGAGCACGTTAGCTCGCATCTTGGAGCCCGGGGTCGAAACCTTGGGCTTGTTGCGCATCTGCGCATTGCGGATGCGGGTGATGAGATCGCTGATCGGATCGTGCGTGGACATCTGGCGACCCTCCTTACCAGCTCGACTTCACGAGGCCGGGAACCAGGCCTCTGGAGCCAAGCTCGCGCAGCGCGATGCGACTTAGCTTGTTCTTGCGGTAGTTCGAACGGGGACGTCCGGTCAGTTCGCAGCGGTTGCGGATACGCGTCGCCGACGAATTGCGCGGCATTTCGGCGAGCTTCAGAGTGGCTGCGAACCGTTCCTCCATCGGCTTGGTCTTGTCGGAGATGATGGCCTTCAGCCGCGCGCGCTTCGCAGCCGCGTTCCCAGCCATCCGCCTGCGCCGGTTGTTCTTCTCGATCGAACTCTTCTTTGCCATGCTTGGCTCCTTGCCTTTCCGCGTCTGAGCGCTTCTCAGCGTCTCACTGCCGGAACGGAAAATTGAATGCAGTCAGCAGCGCCCGGGCCTCGTCGTCCGTCTGCGCCGTCGTGCAGACCGTGACGTCCATGCCCCAGCTCTCCCCGACCTTGTCGAAGTCGATTTCGGGGAAAATGATGTGTTCCTTGATGCCGAGCGAGTAATTGCCGCGACCGTCGAAGCTCTTCGGATTGAGACCGCGGAAGTCGCGCACGCGCGGCAGCGCGACGTTCACCAGGCGGTCGATGAACTCGTACATCTTCGCCTTGCGCAACGTCACCTTGCAGCCGATCGGCTGGTTTTCACGCAGCTTGTAGGTCGCGATCGCGACACGCGAATAGGTCACGACCGCCTTCTGGCCGGCGATCAGCGCCAGGTCACCAGCCGCCGTCTCGGCCTTTTTGCGGTCGTTCACGGCCTCGCCGATTCCCATATTGAGAACCACCTTATCGAGACGCGGCACCTGCATGACGTTGACGTAGCCGAACTCCTCGGTGAGTTTGGCGCGGATGCCCTTGTCATATTCCGCGCGCAGGCGCGGCACGTAAGCTGTTTCAGCCATCGATCTCCGCTCCCGAACGCTTGGCGACACGCACCTTGGTGCCGTCTGCCTGAATCTTGAAACCGACGCGGGTCGGCTTTCCGTCCTTGCCAACGATCGCGATGTTTGACAGGTGGACCGGCGACTCCTTCGAAATGATGCCGCCCTCCTGGTTCTGGCTCTGCTTCTGGTGGCGCTTCACCATGTTAACGCCGCGCACCAGCGCCCTGCCCTCCGCGGGGCGCACCTCGAACACCTCGCCGGTGCGACCCTTGTCGCGGCCCGACAATACGATAACCCTGTCGCCCTTCCGGATCTTGGCAGCCATCACAGCACCTCCGGCGCCAGCGATATGATTTTCATGTGGTTCTTGGCACGCAGCTCGCGCGGCACCGGCCCAAAAATGCGGGTACCGACAGGCTCGGACTGGTTGTTGATCAGAACGGCCGCATTGCGGTCAAACCGGATCACCGAACCGTCCGCGCGGCGGATATCCTTGGATACCCGCACCACCACCGCCTTCATGACGTCGCCCTTCTTCACCTTCCCGCGCGGGATGGCTTCCTTGATCGACACGACGATGATGTCGCCCACCGTTGCATAGCGGCGCTTGGAGCCTCCTAGCACTTTGATGCACATGACACGGCGTGCGCCTGAATTATCGGCCACGTCGAGGTTGGTCTGCATCTGAATCATTGATGCACCTTGTCCTCTTTCTGATGCGCAAAATCGCGCTTAAGCAGTTTTCTTCTGTTCGCCCCGAACCACGGTCCAGCGCTTCAATTTCGAGATCGGCTTGCTTTCCTCGATCCACACCATGTCACCCGGCTTGAACTCATTGTTCTCGTCGTGCGCGTGATAGTTTTTCGAGCGGCGAATGGTCTTCTTGTAGATCGGATGGGTAAAGCGGCGATCGACGCGCACCACAACCGTCTTGGCTTGCTTGTCGCTAACGACCACGCCCTGCAGCGTACGTTTCGGCATTTCCGACCCCTTATTTCGCGTCGCGCTTTTGCGCGGCGATGGTCTTGATCCGTGCAATATCGCGGCGGGCTTCGCGCAACCGCGAGGTGTTCTCAAGCTGTCCGGTGGCTCGCTGGAAGCGCAGATTAAACCGCTCCTTCTTCAGATTGGCGACGGCGTCGTCCATCTGGTCGGGGGTCATCGCGCGGATGTCGGCGGTCTTCATTCCTGCCATGTCGGTTACTCCGCGATGCGCGCGACGAAGCGCGTTTTGATCGGCAGCTTGGCGGCGGCGAGAGTCAGCGCTTCCTTGGCGGTCTGCGCGGCCACGCCATCGATCTCGAAAAGAACCCGGCCCGGCTTGACCCGCACCACCCACAATTCTGGCGCCCCCTTGCCTGAGCCCATGCGGACCTCGGCCGGCTTCTTCGATACGGGCACGTCCGGAAAAACGCGGATCCAAACTCGTCCCGCGCGCTTCATGTGGCGCGTAAGCGCTCGTCGCGCGGCTTCGATCTGGCGCGCCGTGATGCGCTCGGGCGCCATTGCCTTCAGGCCGAACTGGCCGAACGCAAGTGTCGCGCCCGACGACGCGACGCCGTGGATGCGGCCCTTGTGTGCCTTCCGGAACTTGGTCTTCTTCGGTTGCATCATGGCTTACGCCCTCAAACCTTCTCTCGTTCAAGCCGCGTCGCGGCGCGGACGGCTGTCGTCGCCGGCCAGGCGCTTGTCCTGAGCCATCGGATCGTGCTCGAGGATCTCGCCCTTGAATATCCAGACCTTGACGCCGCAGGTGCCGAACGTCGTGAACGCGGTAGCAACGCCGTAGTCCACGTCGGCGCGCAGCGTGTGCAGCGGCACACGGCCTTCGCGATACCACTCCATGCGGGCGATTTCGGCGCCGCCGAGACGGCCCGAGCAATTGATCCGAATGCCTTCGGCGCCGAGACGCATCGCCGACTGCACGGCGCGCTTCATCGCGCGGCGGAATGCGACGCGGCGCTCAAGCTGCTGCGCGATCGATTCGGCGACCAGCGTGGCATCGAGCTCCGGCTTGCGAATTTCGACGATGTTGAGGACCACGTCGGACGAGGTGATGTCAGCAACCCTTTTGCGAAGCTTATCGATATCGGCGCCCTTCTTTCCGATCACGACACCGGGGCGCGCCGAATGGATCGTCACGCGGCACTTTTTATGCGGACGCTCGATCACGATGCGGGCAACGGCCGCCTGCTTGAGTTCCTTGTGCAGGAGTTCGCGGATCTTGACATCCTCGTGCAGCAGCCTGCCGTACTCGCTCTTGCCGGCATACCAACGGGAATCCCAGGTCCGGTTGATACCCAGACGCAGCCCGATTGGATTGATCTTCTGACCCATCGTTTTCTCCCGCGCCTCTTTAAGCGCTCGCCTCGGCCTCGACCTGACGCACTACGATTGTCAGTTGCGAGAACGGTTTATAGATACGGCCCGAACGGCCACGGCCGCGCGGCGCGAAACGCTTCATCACCATGCCGTTGCCGACAAACGCCTCCGATACGATCAACTCGTCGACGTCGAGGTCGTGGTTGTTCTCCGCATTGGCGATCGCCGATTCCAGACACTTCTTTACGTCGACCGCGATCCGCTTGCGCGAAAACTGCAGGTCCGCGAGAGCCGCGGACGCCTTGCGGCCACGGATCAATTGCGCAACCAGGTTGAGCTTCTGCGGGCTCACCCGAAGCATCCGGGCGATCGCCTTGGCCTCGTTTTCCGGGAGGCTCCGTTCGCGCTTTGGTTTGCTCATGACTTAACCTCAAGCCCTCTTGGCTTTCTTGTCGCCCGAGTGGCCATGGAAGGTACGAGTTGGCGAAAACTCACCGAACTTGTGACCGACCATCTCCTCGTTGACCGACACCGGCACGTGCTTCTGACCGTTGTAGACGCCGAACACCAGACCGACGAATTGCGGCAGAATGGTCGAACGGCGGCTCCAGATCTTGATGACGTCATGACGGCCGCTCGCCCGCGCGGCATCTGCCTTCTTGAGCAGGGAGCCTTCAACAAACGGGCCTTTCCAGACTGAACGAACCATGTCCGGCTTTCCTTACTACTTCTTCCGCTTGTGGCGGCTGATGAGAATGAATTTGTTGGTCGACTTGTTTGTACGGGTCTTCTTGCCTTTGGTCGGCTTGCCCCACGGCGTCACGGGATGACGGCCACCGGAGGTACGGCCTTCGCCGCCGCCATGCGGATGGTCGATTGGGTTCATGACCACGCCGCGGTTATGCGGACGGCGACCCATCCAGCGGGTGCGGCCCGCCTTGCCGATCGAGGTGTTCATATGATCCGGATTCGATACCGCGCCGATGGCGCCGCGGCAGCGGCCGTGCACCAGACGCTGCTCGCCCGAATTCAGACGCAGGATGACATAGTCCTGATCGCGGCCGACGATCTGAGCATAGGTGCCAGCGGAACGTGCAAGCTGACCACCCTTGCCGATCTTCATCTCGACATTGTGGACGATCGTGCCGACGGGCATGTTGCCGAGCGGCATGACATTGCCCGGCTTGACGTCAACATAATTCCCCGCGACGACGGTGTCGCCGACAGCCAGACGCTGCGGCGCAAGGATATAAGCATGCTCGCCGTCCTGATACTTGATCAGCGCGATGAACGCAGTGCGGTTCGGATCATACTCGAGCCGCTCGACAACCGCCGGCACGTCTGTCTTGCCGCGCTTGAAATCGACGTTGCGATAGGCCTGCTTGTGGCCGCCGCCGCGGAACCGCACGGTGATACGCCCAGTGTTGTTGCGGCCGCCCTTGCCGCGCTTGCCCTCGGTCAGCGTCTTGACCGGCTTGCCCTTATAAAGGGCCGAGCGATCGACCATCACCAACTGGCGCTGGCCCGGCGTCGTGGGATTGTATGTCTTAAGTGCCATAATCTATCGCCTTAAAGCCGTTTCCGCCTCAGAGTCCGGTAGTGACGTCAATGCGGTGGCCCTCTTCGAGGGTCACAACCGCGCGCTTGACATCCGACTGCGAGCCTAAGTTGCCGCGGAAGACCTTTACCTTGCCCTTGCGCACCAGCGTATTCACGCTCTTGACCTTGACGTCGAACAGTTTCTCTACCGCTTCCTTGATCTGCGGCTTGGACGCCTTGCGCGCCACCTTGAACACCACCTTGTTGTACTCGGAGGCCATCGTCGCCTTTTCGGTAATGACCGGAGCGACAATCACGTCGTAATGCTTCGCATCGATTGTCATTTGAAGCGCGCCTCCAACGCATCAACCGCCGCCTTGGTCAACACCAGCTTCTGGCGGCGCAGAATGTCGTAGACGTTGATGCCCTGGATCGGCAGCACGTCGATGTTCGGAATGTTGCGCGCAGCGGTTGCGAACCCGGCATGAACCTGCTCGCCGTCGACGATCAGCGCACTGGTCAGGCCGAGGCCGGAAAAGTGACCCATCAGAGCCTTGGTCTTGGCGTCCTTCAATTCGACGCTATCGATGACAATCAAACCGCCGTCCTTGGCCTTCGCCGATAGAGCATGACGCAGCGCCAGCGCGCGCACCTTCTTGGGCAGATCATGCGCATGACTACGAACGACCGGCCCGAACGCGCGGCCGCCGCCGCGGAACTGGGGCGCACGGGCTGAACCGTGACGAGCGTTGCCGGTGCCCTTCTGCTTGAACAGCTTCTTGCCGGTACGCCAGATTTCCGCACGTCCCTTGGTCTTGCGGGTACCCGCCTGACGCTTGGCGAGCTGCCAGTTCACGCAGCGCTGAATCAGATCCTTGCGCGGCTCGAGCCCGAAGATGCCATCCGATAGTTGAACCGAACCCGCAGCCTTGCCTTCGAGGGTGGTAATGTTCAGTTCCATGTTATGCCCCCTCCTTCTCGGCCGGGACATCCGCCGTGACTTTGTCGTCCGCAGCCTGCGCGCCGCCTGCAACCTTGAACTTGCCTGGTTGCGGCGCTTCCTTGGGCAACGGCTTCTTCACCGCGTCGCGCACCGCGATCCAGCCGCCCTTGGAACCCGGAACGGCCCCCTCCACCAGGATCAGGCCGCGCTCGACGTCGGTCTTCACCACGCGCAAATTCAGCGTTGTGATGCGGTCGACGCCCATGTGACCGGGCATCTTCTTGTTCTTGAAGGTCTTGCCTGGATCCTGACGTCCGCCAGTCGAACCGATCGAACGATGCGAGACCGAGACGCCGTGCGTAGCGCGCAGACCACCGAAGTTCCAGCGCTTCATGCCGCCGGCGAACCCTTTGCCGACCGAGGTTCCGGTGACATCGACGAACTGGCCGACCACGAAATGGTCCGCCTGAATTTCCGCGCCGACAGGAATCAGCGCATCTTCGGACACACGGAATTCCGCAACCTTGCGCTTCGGCTCGACCTTGGCGACCGCGAACTGTCCGCGCTCCGCCTTCGGCAGGTAGACCGTCTTGCGCACGCCCGAGCCGAGCTGCAACGCAACGTAGCCGTTCTTCTCGCCGGTCCGGTGTCCCAACACCTGACAATTGCTCAGCTTCAGCACGGTCACAGGGATATGCTCGCCGGTCTCTGTGAAGACCCGCGTCATCCCGACCTTTTGTGCGATCACTCCGGAGCGCATCGTCGTGCTTCCTGTTCTTTCTGTCCGCTAATGTGCGAACTGTTCCCAAACTTCGTTTCGACTTCCGCGTGCCCCGATCCGAAAAAACGGCGGGCTGCCGAGTCAGAGCTTGATCTCGACGTCGACGCCTGCAGCCAGATCGAGCTTCATCAAGGCATCGACAGTCTGAGGAGTTGGATCGACGATATCGAGAAGGCGCTTGTGCGTCCGCATTTCGAACTGCTCGCGGCTTTTCTTATCGACGTGCGGCGAACGGTTGACCGTAAACTTCTCGATTCGCGTCGGCAGCGGGATCGGTCCACGGACCTGCGCGCCGGTGCGTTTCGCGGTATTTACGATCTCGCGGGTCGACGTATCGAGAATCCGATGGTCGAACGCCTTGAGACGGATGCGGATATTCTGGCCGTTCATTGCCGTGTCTCTCTTTGAAAAGCGAATAGTGAGTAGTGAGTAGCGAATAGCGAAATAGAAGATGTTCTATTCGCCACTCGCTATTCGCAATTCTCTTGTTCCTTACTCGATGATGCTGGCGACGACGCCTGCTCCGACGGTACGCCCGCCCTCGCGGATGGCGAAGCGCAGCTTCTCCTCCATCGCGATCGGCACGATCAGGTGCACTTCCATCGCGATGTTGTCGCCCGGCATCACCATCTCGGTGCCGGCCGGAAGATGCACAACACCCGTCACGTCGGTGGTGCGGAAATAAAACTGCGGACGGTAGTTGGTGAAGAACGGCGTATGGCGACCGCCCTCCTCCTTTGTCAGGATATAGGCTTCGGCCTTGAACTTGGTGTGCGGCTTCACCGAACCCGGCTTGCACAGAACCTGGCCGCGCTCCACGTCCTCGCGCTTGGTGCCGCGCAACAACGCCCCGATGTTGTCGCCCGCCTGCCCCTGGTCCAGAAGCTTGCGGAACATCTCCACGCCCGTCACCGTCGTCTTCTGCGTCTCGCGGATGCCGACAATCTCGATTTCCTCGCCGACCTTGACAACCCCGCGCTCCACCCGGCCCGTCACAACCGTGCCGCGTCCCGAAATCGAGAACACGTCCTCAACCGGCATCAGGAACGGCTGGTCAATCGGTCGCTCCGGCTGCGGAATGTAGGCGTCGACGTTCTTCATCAGTTCCAGAATCGCGTCATGGCCAAGCTTCTGGTCCGAGTTCTCAAGCGCCGCCAGCGCCGAGCCCTTCACGATCGGAATGTCGTCGCCCGGAAACTCGTACTTCGACAAAAGCTCGCGCACTTCCATCTCAACCAGCTCGAGCAGCTCCGGATCGTCAACCATGTCGCACTTGTTCAAAAACACAACCAGCGCCGGAACGCCGACCTGGCGCGCCAAAAGAATGTGCTCGCGGGTCTGCGGCATCGGGCCGTCCGCCGCCGAAACAACCAAAATCGCGCCGTCCATCTGCGCCGCACCCGTGATCATGTTCTTCACGTAGTCCGCATGGCCAGGACAGTCGACATGCGCATAGTGACGGTTCGCCGTCTCGTACTCCACATGCGCCGTCGAAATCGTGATGCCGCGCGCCTTCTCTTCCGGAGCCTTGTCAATCTGGTCGTACGCCGTGAACGTCGCCCCGCCCGTCTCCGCCAGAACCTTCGTAATCGCAGCCGTCAATGACGTCTTGCCATGATCAACATGACCAATCGTCCCAATGTTGCAATGCGGCTTGTTACGTTCAAATTTCGCTTTGGCCATTTGACTCTCCGTTCAGTCGTTGACTGTCGCCAGCGACAATCAGGCAAACTTTTTCTGGACTTCTGCCGACACATTCGCCGGCGCTTCAGCGTAATGATCGAACTGCATGGTAAAGGTGGCGCGCCCTTGGCTCATCGAGCGCAGGTTATTCACGTAACCGAACATGTTCATGAGGGGCACCATCGCGTTGATGACGTTGGCGTTGCCGCGCATGTCCTGACCCTGGATCTGGCCGCGCCGCGAGTTGAGATCGCCGATGACCGATCCGGTATAGTCTTCAGGCGTCACCACCTCGACCTTCATGATCGGCTCGAGCAGCACCGACTTGCCCTTCTGCAGCGCCTCGCGGAAACAGGCGCGGGTCGCGATTTCGAACGCCAGCGCCGACGAGTTGACGTCATGGTATTTGCCGTCGATGAGTTGCACCTTGACATCGACCACCGGGAAGCCCGCAACCACGCCGGAGCCGAGCACGCTCTCGATGCCCTTCTCAACGCCGGGAATGTATTCCTTGGGCACCGCTCCGCCGACGATCTTCGACTCGAACTCGTAACCTTTGCCAGGCTCGCTCGGCTCGACAATGATCGTAACAGCCGCGAACTGACCGGTACCGCCGGTCTGCTTCTTGTGGGTGTAGCTGTGTTCGACACGCTTAGTGACCCGCTCGCGGAACGCCACCTGCGGCGCGCCGATGTTGGCATCGACCTTGTAGGTGCGCTTGAGGATATCGACCTTGATGTCGAGATGGAGCTCGCCCATGCCCTTGAGGATGGTCTGACCGGACTCCTGATCGGTGGAGACACGGAATGACGGATCTTCCGCCGCGAGTTTCGCCAGCGCGACACCGAGCTTTTCCTGGTCGGCCTTGGACTTCGGCTCGATCGCAATCTCGATGACCGGATCAGGGAATTCCATCTTTTCAAGGATCACCGGATGAGCTGAATCGCACAGCGTGTCACCGGTGCGCGCTTCCTTTAGGCCGGCCAGCGCGACGATGTCGCCGGCATAGGCTTCCTTGATGTCCTCGCGATTGTTCGCATGCATCAGCAGCATCCGGCCGATGCGCTCCTTCTTCTCGCGCGTCGAGTTGATCACGCCGGTGCCGCTCTGAAGAATGCCGGAATAGATGCGACAGAACGTGATGGTGCCGACGAACGGGTCGTCCATGATCTTGAACGCCAACAGCGACATCGGCTCCTTGTCGTCGGCGTGACGAACGACCTCGTTGCCCTTGTCGTCGGTGCCCTTGATGGCGGGCACGTCGAGCGGTGACGGCAAATAGGCGACCACGGCATCAAGAAGCGGCTGCACACCCTTGTTCTTGAACGCCGTACCGCACAGGACAGGATAGAACGCGCCGGTGATGACGGCCTTACGGATCAGCCCCTTCAGGGTAGCTTCATCCGGCTCGGTGCCATCGAGGTAGGCGGCCATGGCGTCATCATCGAGCTCGACGGCGGCTTCCACCAGCTTCTCGCGATATTCCTTGGCCTTGTCTGCAAGATCTGCGGGGATCTCGGCGATGTCGTACATCGCACCAAGCGCTTCGTTGTTCCAGACCAGCGCCTTCATGCGGACGAGGTCGATCATTCCCTTGAAGTTGTTCTCCGAGCCGATCGGAAGCTGCAACGCCACCGGGCGCGCGCCCAGCCGATCAACGATGTCGGCCAGACACTTGTAGAAGTCAGCGCCGGTCTTATCCATCTTGTTGCAGAAGACGATGCGCGGCACCTTGTACTTGTCGCCCTGACGCCAAACCGTTTCGGTCTGCGGCTCAACACCCTGGTTGCTATCAAGCACGCATACGGCGCCGTCGAGCACCCGCAAACTACGCTCTACCTCGATAGTGAAGTCGACGTGGCCGGGGGTATCGATGATGTTCAGACGTTTGCCGTCCCAGAATGCGGTGGTGGCGGCCGACGTAATGGTAATGCCGCGCTCCTGCTCCTGCGCCATCCAGTCCATCGTCGCGGCACCTTCGTGCACTTCGCCGATCTTGTGGCTCTTGCCGGTGTAATAAAGGATGCGCTCGGTCGTGGTGGTCTTGCCGGCGTCGATATGCGCCATGATACCGAAATTACGGTAATCCTCGATGGCATGTTGGCGGGGCATGGAGCTGTCCTTAAATTCCTGTTGCGTCGCCGTTACCAGCGATAGTGCGAGAACGCGCGGTTGGCTTCCGCCATCTTGTGCACGTCCTCCCGCTTCTTGACCGCACTGCCCCGATTGTTCGACGCGTCGAGCAGTTCGGCCGAGAGCCGCTCCGTCATCGTCTTTTCGTTGCGCCCCCGCGCAGCCGTAATCAGCCAGCGAATACCGAGCGCCTGACGGCGGGTCGAACGAACCTCCACCGGCACCTGATAGGTGGCGCCGCCGACGCGACGCGACCGCACTTCGATGGTCGGCATGACATTTTCGAGCGCCTGCTCGAACACGGTCAGCGGACCCTGCTTGGTCTTGACCTCGATCAGGTCGAGCGCGCCGTAGACGATGCTTTCGGCGACCGACTTTTTCCCGGCATACATGATCGAGTTCATGAACTTCGTAATGACCACGTTTCCGAACTTCGGGTCGGGGAGCACTTCACGCTTTTCGGCAGAATGGCGACGCGACATCGTTTCTTTTCCCGCTTATTTCGGACGCTTCGCGCCGTACTTCGAACGACGCTGCTTGCGGTTCTTGACGCCCTGGGTGTCGAGGACGCCGCGGAGGATGTGATAGCGCACGCCCGGCAAGTCCTTCACGCGGCCACCACGGATCATGACCACGGAATGTTCCTGAAGGTTGTGCCCCTCACCTGGGATATAACCGATGACCTCGAAGCCATTGGTCAGGCGCACCTTAGCGACCTTGCGCAGCGCCGAATTGGGTTTCTTCGGAGTCGTAGTGTAAACACGCGTGCACACGCCGCGCTTTTGCGGCGATTGTTGCAACGCAGGCACCTTCTTGCGCGACTTCTGTATGACGCGCGGACTTGCGATCAGTTGGTTGATCGTCGGCATCGTTCGCCTTCACCCTTATATTTACGCGAAACCCCGATCGGCTTCGCACTTCGTCCGGAGCTACCGCTCACCCGCTCGCGATGCATGAATCGCTTCACGCAAAACGAAATCGCGCCAACCGTTCACTGCTGAACGGGAAGCGCTTCGACGCCACAGAGGACCGCAACCAACGCCAACCGGAACGAACCGGCCGGCCTCCGCCGAGGTCATGCATCCGAAATCAATCTCGAGAGATCTTGCTCAAGAGAATGACCATCGTCCTGGCATTGCCTAGCTATTTCGGCAGCGTCTGAGCAGCATTCGTCGAGGTTGGTGCCCGTCTCTATCAATCAAACCAGATAGAAAGGGTGGTCCGTTCCGACGTTAGTGGAGCTCACCGCCTGCCGTTAAGTGCGCGGGTTTTATCCACGGCGAGTCATCAAGTCAAGGCTGAAACGCCATAACAGAAGCACTTCTGACCGTTTCGTACCACCTTCCGCCTCACCCGGTTTCGGCAGGACCGTCGGCACACCGGTGACCGGATATCGTTCGTAACAATGGCCTTTTCGGCGCGACAGGCCCCGCACCATCGGACGCTCCAGCTTGCTCCAGAAAGGGACACCACCGAATCCGGCTCCTGCCCGATTTTTCGCCGAGCAGTATCCCCATGGCGCGCCGAATCAAAACGCCGCCCTGGCCCTGCGAATCTTCTGTCGATTTTGACGGGACCGCCACGAAACGGAACCACGCAAATTGAGCTAGGATCTGCAGGCTCGCAGACCGAACTGGTCCTGACAGATGACCTGCGACGGCTGGAATTCGTTATCGCGGGATGTCCGCCGGCGGGTGAAGTCGAATGAGTCGTCGCTAGGGGATGACCGCACGTCACGCGCAGAAGATAAGCTGAGCAACAGGCGCCGCTTCTCAAGCGCGTCAGCGACCGCAGGTTACCCGATCGAGGCAAGCGAACGCGACGCTTACCGCTTCAAAATGATTAATGCGTCTGGGAATGACGAGCCCAAGCTGCTGAGGCTGTAGCGCACGAAGCGCTGGAAACCAAGAACGCCTGAATGGAGCTCGAGATACGGTTTTTTTAACCGCAGCTGCCTGCAGCGGGGCCAACACAACGGGGGCCTCCGCGGCAGAAAGCGACGATGACATGTGAACCGCAATGGCGGCTCACATCATCTATTTGACTTTGACCTAGTGGCCGTGACCGTGGCCGTTCTTCGCTTCGCGATGAGCCAGCTCGCTCAGCAGCTTCTGAGCCAGAAGATCCTGCCCTACCTGATCGACGGGAAACGTGGTGGCGTTACCAAGATGGCCAATGGTGGCACTTTTGGCACCCAGTTCTCCCGAACCGGCATGGATTACCTTGCCATCCGAAGTGTATGAACCGTCGATCTGCTTACCCAGAGATTCATCGTAAAAAGAGATGTGTCGCGGCATCGGTGCACTCCTCCATTATTGGATTTCTTTGTGTACTGATGGAAACAGCGACCGTATAGCCAACTAGTTTACATAGTCGGCATTTTATTTGGTGAAAGAACCAGGCAGTAGCCTGTCGTACTCGCGCCGGACCGCGCGATAGCATTCGCAGGATGTGCGCTCCAACAGTCTACGGTCCAGTATGGTAATGATGCCGCGGCTATATGTGAGAACCTGCAATTGCTGAAACTTTCTTAGCTCAGCATTAACGGCCACGCGGCTGACCACGAGCATTTCGGCCAGGAACTGTTGCGTAAGTCGAAGTTCGTCACCATCGACGCGATCGTGAGACTTCAACAGCCATCGTGCGCAGCGCTGAAGAAGCGTATGACTGGCGTTGCACGCAACGGACTGCATCACCTGTGCAAGGAACGCTCGTGAGTAGGCGTTGAGCTTGCGCCGAAACACTGGCAGACGCGCTTGCAGCTCCTGAAATTCCCGAAACGAAATCCGGATGCTGTCGCCGGAAACCTGGACGACGGCGCGATGCATGGATTGATCATCGCCCATGATAGCTCCGACGTTGATCATCCCCTCCCGTCCCGTGGTCGACGTCTCGGCTGTCTTGTCGGTCTTGAGCGGAGCGAGGTTGGAGATGATCGCAGTTTCGGGAAAGTACACATAATCGAATGGGCCGCGTGGTTCGTACAGCACGCAACCAAGCGGAAGTTGGACAAACTCACACAGCTTCTGAATTTCGATCCATTCCGTGTCCGGTATGCTCGCCAGAAGGCTGTTCTTTGGTCCGTGCACCATTTGTCTCACGATCACCGGTTCTTGCGGCAGGTCAAAACCGGCGGCCGCAGTTTGGTTCTTTGCGCAACCAAAGGCAAGCCACGCCGGATTGACGACCTCGAAATACGGCATCGCTCCTCGGCTGCACTTTCGAAGTAAGCCGAAGGCGATGCGTCACTTATTTAGTCGCTTTCGGGTTGGCCGGCGTCGACCAACTCCGAACTCCGTCGCGAAGCCGACGGAGTTGCCCGTAGCCCCGTTGGCGAATGGCTTCCAGCAAAAACGTCGGCGATCGACCCGGCCCAACATCGACCAGCAGATCGACCATCTTTCGGCGGCCCGCCCAGAGCTGAGCCATAAAGCTCCGTTCGTAGGAACAGGAATCGATCGCTTCGATCCCCGCGGAGGAGAACAGGTCGTCCGTGATCTTGTCGATCAGCAACACGCCGGGTGAGTATTTCGCGTAGTCATGACTGAAGGCCGTTTTCCAAGTATAGGCCGTGGCGCCGCAATACATCAGCACCTGCGCGGCGATAGCCTGCCGATCAACACGAAGCAAAGCAACCGAAGCATTGCCCCGTTCGGCGAGCGCGGCGATCATCTGCCTGGCGAAGGCCGCATCCGCGGACTTGCATAACAAAGCCGTGCCGCGCGCTCCTTTCCAGCTTGCGGCTTCCAGCTTCAGAAACGTCTCGAACGCCTCTATCGTATCCGCAGCGCGGAGATTAACGATATCGACACTGCCCACGGCGGAAAGGCGGTTCCAATCCTGCCGCAGCTTCTTCCGGGTCGAGCCTGACCGTTTCACGCCAATATCAGGAGTCGCGTAAGGCCGCGCATTCTCAGACAATCTGAGGTAGGCACAGCCCTGTTCCGTCAACGCATCAACAAGCGTTTCGAAGCTCCGGGCCTCGGCATCGAGCGATTTCAGAATGATCACCTTGGGCAGTGAGCGACTGTCACGGATCGCCGATAAAAAGCTTGGAATGACATCTCGGACGAAAGCAGGATCCACGACCGGACTGGAAAGAAAAGCGTAGTTGTAGGGCAATGCTTCAAGCACCGCGGGCCACAGCCGCGAAATTCTGCGAACCTGAAAGGCCCATACGCCAACCAGCTTCTTGAGTCCGGTACGGTCGTCCCATGCCAACAGAACATGGATGCTCGCAAACCCGCTCTCGTTTGCGGCCGTCAGGACAACCGGATTCATGAACACATTGGATGACGCCCGCCGAACGAGATCGTCCCAGGGCGCCGCAAGGTCCAGTGTTGGTGAACAAATGTTTACTGAAATCATCAGACGCCTCGGATCATCCTCGGCGACCCGCCCGGCCCGCGATACTGGTCTCCCCCCGTTGCTTTTCAGTTAAATTGTATCGAGACGGTCGCCCTTCGATCCTTTGACGCTTTCAAGATTTTATTTGCCTTTGCGGCGCAATAATAACCCTTCCGGAACGAGGACCAATCCATGCGCTATACGGATGTTGCGATCGTTGGCGGCGGACTGGCCGGCTCGACCACCGCCGCGATGCTGGGCCGTGCAGGCATCCCTGCGATGATGATTGATCCGCATATGACGTATCCGCCAGACCTGCGCTGCGAAAAGCTCGGCGGCACTCAACTTCCACGACTACGCAGGACAGGGCTTGAGGAAGAAATACTGCGGGCGACGACCATTGATGGCGAGATCTGGGAAGCGCGGTTCGGTTTTGTGGTGGCGAAAAAGCCAAGCGACCAGCACGGCGTGATGTACGACACTCTCGTCAATGCCATGCGTGCACAAATCTCGCCCAACGTCGAGATCCTAAACACGAAAGTCGTCGAGGTCGCCACGAGCGACGAACGCCAGCGCCTGGTGCTGGCCGATGGAGAAATAATTTCTGCGCGCCTGATCGTGCTTGCGAACGGTCTTAGCGTCAGCCTGCGTCATCTGCTCGGCCTCAGGCGCCGCGTCATCAGCGAATGTCATTCCGTGACGCTCGGCTTCAACGTCGTGCCGGTCGATCGATCGGCGTTTCCCTTCCCGGCCCTGACATATTGGCCGAAACGCTCTGGCGCGCGGATGGCCTATCTCTCCCTGTTTCCGATCGGCAATACCATGCGGGCCAACATGATGGTCTATCGGCCAATCGACGACATCTGGTTTCGCGAATTCCGCAACAACCCCGAGGCGACGATGCGCGCGGTCATGCCCGGCCTCGACCGTATGACCGGAGGTTTCAAAGTTAGCGGACCGATCAAGATCAGGCCGGCAGATTTGTATGTTACGGAAAATCATCGGCAGGCCGGGGTCGCTGTCGTCGGCGACGCTTTCGCGACCTCGTGCCCGGCCGCAGGCACCGGTACCGACAAGGTGTTTACCGACGTCGAACGACTCTGCAATGTCCACATCCCGCACTGGCTCTCGACCGAAGGCATGGATCGCGCCAAGATCGAGACCTTCTACGACGATCCCGTCAAGATGGAGTGTGATGCATGGTCGGCGACGAAAGCCTGGCATCTTCGTTCGCTATCTATCGACAATGGCCCGACCTGGCGCGCACGCCGATGGGCGCGCTTCATTGGGCGTCTGGCTCTGGGCCTGACCAGACCGATGAATAGATCCAACATGCGGCCATCCCCATCACCGCCGCGCCCGGAATCGCATGAAGGGGGATTGGCGTAGGGGCCTTAGACCGGGCTATAGCATTTTCGAGCGAACTGGAATCCGGTTCGCGTGAAGAAAACGCGTCAAATCAAAAGATAGAGTGTTTCACCGTTTCCATGAAGCGGTGACAAACTCTGGTCATCTCCTTGAGAGCGAGACTTCGAAATTTCAGCGAATGAACCTGACGCCTAGCGTCCCCTGGCGTCGCCACACCACCGTGCACGAGTGCCCTTCTCTCGCGTCGCGGGAGAAAGCCAACCGGAAAACGCTTGGTACAGCGCCAGCGTCATCGACAGTAATCTTGGCGCCCGCAGCCGAGAGGTCGAGCACGACGCACGGCCTTGCAGCAAAACCGCCGTCCAGAGTGATCCAGGCCGATTGCCGGACCGACTTGCGGGCTACCCGTTTTCTTGCGGCGATCATCATCCTGCACTCCAGCGCACAGACTGTTCTTGCGACCGGAGCTATGAACATATCATCCCGCCTGCGTGGAGGGACAAATGCTTCGCAAAAAGATCGATTAGCTAAACTTGATACTAATTTTTCCTTACGCTGACCGTATGGACTTTTTCCATTTCGGAAAAGCAGTGAGATTGCGCGAAGGATTGCCTGACGCGGCACAACGAAAAAAGGCCGGCTTGCACCGGCCCTTTTCATCTGAGATCAGCCGATGCCTACTCTGCCGGCGGTAGAGCCAGCGGTTCGGCCTCCGGCGCGGACGGCACGATCGTCGCCTGTTTTTCGCGCTCGTCGAGAATCAGCTTGTCGCGCTTGACCGCAACTTCGCGGATCTTGGCCATCGACGCGCCGGTACCTGCAGGAATGAGTCGACCCACGATGACGTTTTCTTTCAGGCCCTCGAGCGGGTCCACCTTGCCGTTGACGGCCGCCTCGGTGAGCACACGCGTGGTTTCCTGGAATGACGCCGCCGAGAAGAACGAGCGGGTTTGCAGGCTGGCCTTGGTGATGCCCAGCAGAACCGGCGTTCCCGTGGCGATCTTCTTGCCCTCTTCCTTGGCCTTGAGATTGAGCCGGTCGAACTCGATCTTGTCGATTTGCTCGCCCGAGATCATGTCGGTCTCGCCCTGATCGGTAATCTCGACCTTTTGAAGCATCTGACGGACAATCACCTCGATGTGCTTGTCGTTGATGAGCACGCCTTGCAAGCGGTAGACTTCCTGGATTTCGTTGACCAGATAGGCAGCGAGTTCCTCGATACCCTTGATCGCCAGGATGTCGTGCGGCGCGGGATTGCCATCGACGATAAAGTCGCCCTTCTCGACGATGTCACCATCCTGCAGATGGATGTGCTTGCCTTTCGGAATAAGGTACTCGCGGGTCTCCTCGTCCTTGTCGACCGGCTCTATCGAGATGCGACGCTTGTTCTTGTAATCGCGGCCGAACCGGATAGTGCCGGCGATTTCCGCGATGATTGCCGCGTCCTTCGGCCTGCGAGCCTCGAACAGTTCGGCCACTCGCGGCAGACCGCCGGTGATGTCGCGGGTCTTGGCGCTCTCGGTCGAGATACGCGCCAGGATGTCGCCGGGTTTCACCTTGGCGCCAACGTCGACCGACAGAATGGCGTCGACCGACAGCATGTAGCGGGCGTCGCCGCCACGGGGCAGCTTCAGCACCTTGCCGTCCTTGCCCTTGATCACGATGGCTGGACGCAAGTCGGCTCCCCCACGCGTCGAGCGCCAGTCGATAACGATGCGCTTGGCGATACCGGTGGATTCGTCGAGCGTTTCGGAGATCGACTGACCTTCGACCAAATCTTCGAATCCGATAGTACCCTCAAGCTCTGTCAAAACCGGCCGGGTGTAGGGATCCCACTCGGCGATACGCTGGCCGCGCTTGACCATGTCACCTTCGTCAACGTGCATGCGCGCGCCGTATTGGATGCGGTGGGTTGCGCGTTCAGTGCCGTCCGCATCGACAACGGCGACGACCATATTACGCACCATCGCAACCAGATTACCTTCGCCGTTTCTTGCGATCGCCCTGTTCCTGAACGTGATCTTGCCGTCGAAGTTCAACTCGATCACCGACTGCTCGTTGATCTGCGCAGCGCCACCGATATGGAACGTGCGCATCGTGAGCTGCGTACCAGGCTCGCCAATCGACTGCGCCGCGATGACGCCGACCGCCTCGCCGTGATTGACGGGCGTGCCGCGAGCCAGATCACGGCCATAGCACTTGCCGCAGATGCCGTTGACCAGTTCGCAAGTCAGGGCCGAGCGGATCTTGACTTCCTGGATACCGGCCCGGGAGATCTGATCGACATGGCTTTCTTCCATCAAGGTGTTACGCTTGACTACCACCTTGTTATTCGCGGCATCACGGATGTCATCGCAGGCCGTGCGGCCCAGGATGCGCGATCCTAGTGACGCCACCACCGTGCCGGCATCGACGATAGCGCGCATCTTGATGCCGAGCTTGGTGCCGCAGTCGTCCTGGGTGATGATGCAGTCCTGCGCGACGTCGACCAGACGGCGGGTCAAATAGCCCGAGTTTGCGGTCTTCAACGCGGTGTCTGCGAGACCCTTGCGGGCGCCATGGGTCGAGTTGAAATATTCGAGAACCGACAACCCCTCCTTAAAGTTGGAGATGATCGGCGTCTCGATGATCTCGCCCGACGGCTTCGCCATCAGGCCGCGCATGCCGGCGAGCTGACGCATCTGGGCGGGCGAACCGCGCGCGCCGGAATGCGCCATCATGTAGATCGAGTTGATCTGGGCCTCGACGCCCTTGGCGTCCTTCTTGGTCGAAGAAATTTCCTTCATCATCTCCTTGGCGATTTCCTCCGTCGCCTTGGACCATGCGTCAACGACCTTGTTGTACTTCTCGCCATGCGTGATCAGACCATCGTTGTACTGCTGCTCGAAATCCTTCGCCAGCGTACGCGTGGTGTCGACGATCTTCCACTTTCCATGCGGGACCACCATGTCGTCCTTACCAAAGGAGATTCCGGCCTTGAACGCATTGTAGAAGCCAAGCGCCATGATCCGGTCGCAGAAGATCACCGTCTCCTTCTGACCACAGTGGCGATAGACTTGATCGATCACGCCGGAGATTTCGCGCTTGGTCATCAGCTTGTTGATGACGTCGAACGAGATCTTCGGCGACTTCGGCAGCACCTGGCCGAGCATGACGCGGCCGGCAGTGGTTTCGATCAGACGCTTGACCGGCTCGCCATCCTCGCCGATCACATCCCAGCGATACTTGATCTTAGTGTGAAGATGGATGACGCCGGAATGCAGCGCGTGCTCCAGCTCAGCCATATCGCCGAACACCTTGCCCTCACCGGGCAAGCCCTCACGCATGATCGAAAGATAGTAAAGACCGAGCACGATGTCCTGGCTGGGAACGATGATCGGCTGACCGTTCGCCGGGTGCAGGATGTTGTTGGTCGACATCATCAGCACGCGCGCCTCTAGCTGCGCCTCGAGCGAAAGCGGAACGTGGACGGCCATCTGGTCGCCATCGAAGTCGGCGTTGAAGGCGGCGCAAACCAGCGGATGAAGCTGAATGGCCTTGCCTTCGATCAGAACCGGCTCGAACGCCTGAATACCGAGCCGGTGAAGCGTCGGCGCACGATTCAGGAGCACCGGGTGCTCACGAATGACCTCATCGAGAATATCCCAGACCTCGGGACGTTCCTTTTCAACGAGTTTCTTTGCCTGCTTCACGGTCGTAGACAGACCCTTGGCATCGAGCCGCGAATAGATGAACGGCTTGAACAGTTCCAGCGCCATCTTCTTCGGCAAGCCGCACTGGTGCAGCTTCAGTTCGGGACCGACGACAATGACGGAGCGGCCGGAATAATCGACCCGCTTGCCGAGCAAATTCTGGCGGAAGCGTCCCTGCTTGCCTTTCAGCATGTCGGCGAGCGACTTCAGCGGCCGCTTGTTTGCGCCAGTGATGACGCGGCCGCGACGGCCGTTGTCAAACAGCGCATCAACCGCTTCCTGAAGCATTCGCTTCTCGTTACGGATGATGATGTCGGGCGCACGCAGCTCCATCAGCCGCTTCAGACGGTTGTTGCGGTTGATGACGCGGCGATACAGATCGTTGAGGTCGGACGTGGCGAAGCGGCCGCCGTCAAGCGGCACCAGTGGACGCAAGTCCGGCGGAATCACCGGCACCACGGTGAGAATCATCCACTCCGGCTTGTTACCGGAGAAGCGGAAGGCTTCGACGATCTTCAGGCGCTTGGCGAGCTTCTTGTGCTTGATATCGAACTCAGTCGCCTGCATCTCCGCGCGCAGTTCCGTCTCAAGCCTCTCGAGTTCAAGACCCTTCAGCAATTCCCGGATCGCTTCGGCGCCAATCATGGCGGTGAAGCTGTCCTGGCCGTATTCGTCCTGCGCGCGAAGGTATTCCTCTTCCGACAGCAACTGACGGTCCTTGAGCGCAGTAAGACCGGGCTCCAGAACGACGTAGTATTCGAAGTAGAGAATGCGCTCGAGATCCTTCAGCGTCATGTCGAGCAAAAGGCCGATGCGAGAGGGCAGCGACTTCAGAAACCATATGTGGGCAACGGGTGCGGCCAGCTCGATATGACCCATGCGCTCGCGGCGCACGCGCGATAGCGTCACTTCGACCGAGCACTTCTCGCAGATGATGCCCTTGTATTTCATCCGCTTGTACTTGCCGCACAGGCACTCGTAGTCCTTGATCGGACCGAAGATGCGCGCGCAGAACAGGCCGTCACGCTCCGGCTTGAACGTGCGGTAGTTGATCGTCTCCGGCTTTTTGATCTCGCCGTAGGACCACGACAAAATTTTCTCCGGCGACGCGATCGAAATCCGGATCTGGTCGAAGACCTGGGCCAGGGGTCGTCGGATTGAATAAATTCATTATTTCTTGGTTCATGGTCTTCTCCTCGACGGCCGCGTTCCGGATGCTGCGCGAGCCGAGATCCGGTGCGCTGCCGATCCGGAACCTCCACGGTCCGCGGAATTCGTTGCGGTCCCGGTTTTGCGACGCCTCGCTGTGCGATGCGCCGCGCCGGGATTTTCGCAGCACCTGAGCCAAAGAACTCGGCGGCTTCGGTCACCGACATTGCCGCACCTCGCTGATATCGCGACCGCCGAACATGTACTCCAGCACCGCGGCGTCGAACCGCTTCCCCTCGCATACCTCGCAGGGGATGGCGACGCCGGCCATGATCGCGAGGTCGGTGTAGATGACGCCGGCGCCTTTACAGTTGGGGCAGGCGCCTTCGGAGTTGGCGCTGAACAGGGCCGGTTTCACGCCGTTGGCCTTTGCGAACGCCTTGCGAATCGGGTCGAGCAGTCCGGTGTAGGTGGCCGGGTTGCTTCGCCGGGAGCCGCGGATCGGGGTCTGGTCGGTCGCCACGACCCCGGCGCGACCGGACACCGAACCGTCGATCAGCGAACTCTTCCCGGAACCGGCCACGCCAGTGACGACGACGAGCACTCCGAGCGGTATGTCCACGTCGACGTCGCATAGATTGTGGGTGTTGGCGCCGCGAATTTCCAAGGTGCCATTCGGTTTCCGCACCGCTTTCTTGAGACCGGTGCGATCGTCGAAATGACGGCCCGTGATGGTGCCGCTGGTGCGCAGTTCCTCCACCGCGCCTTCGAAGACCACCTTGCCGCCGCCGGTACCTGCGCCCGGGCCGAGGTCCACGACGTGGTCGGCGATGGCGATCACCTCGGGCTTGTGTTCCACCACCAACACGGTGTTGCCCTTGTCGCGAAGTCGCATCAGCAGGTCGTTCATCCGCTGTCGGCTGATGGGAGTTCTCGGCCCGGTTGTTGAGGTTCGAGCGGCGATGGGTCACCGACGGCAAAAGCTCGCGGGCAGCGACCTGATAGCTGGCCAGCTTGTCGGTGACAATCACCCGCGGCACGTATCGCAGACCCTTGAGCAGCTTAGGGAAAAACCGCCTGGCCGCCACCGCGTTGCGGCGCGACTGCACCAAGATGTCGAGCACGTTGCCGTGCTGGGTCGACCGCGCGCCACAGGTAATGGGTGGTGCCGTTGATCGTCACGAAGATCTCGTCGAAGTGCCATTTGTCGCCGGGGCGGGGTCGCCGTCGACGTAACTGGGCAGCGTAGTGCGGCCCGAACTTCGCGCACCAGGACCGGATCGTCTCGTAGCTGACCACCACACCGCGGGCAAGCATCAGCTCCTCAACGTCGCGCAGGCTCAGCGCGAAACGGTGATACAGCCACACCGCGTGCCCGATGACCTCGATCGGATACCGGTAGCCCTTGTACCTCACCACAATCGCCACAACAACCAATCCTCGCAGCCACCAAACAAGGGTGAACAACTTGACGATGCCCTGTTGACACAGCCCGTCCCTTCAGGGATGACAGTGCCTTTGGTCGCCCCTTGAGAATGTGCGGCAATTGCGCCCATCGTTGCCGGGGGCGACCGTCCGTCTACGCCGCACAACGGCTAGCCCACTGACGAGCTTTCGGTTCGCCCTCGCTCTCTCTACCGTCGTGGAGCGTCTGGTCCGGTCGACGTCGGTGATTTCGCTTTTTTGCCCATCACGTTAGCGGTTCGCTCGACCCCGTTCAGGACAGCGAACAGGATGAAGTATGTTGCAAGCCAACGGTCAAACGGATTGCGTACCAGCCGAAGTGGTCCGACGTCCTTCGGCTTCCCGGTTGCGCTGGTCCAAGCCCATCAACACCACGTCGTAGTCGTCGACGATCGTCATGGTGATCGGACCGTTCACACGCGAAGTCATCACCTAAAATTACCTCCCTAGGGGTGTGCTCAGACCCCCCGTAGGGGTGGTGGACTTTGTCAGCGTCGGGCAACCGCCCGACCGGCCCGATTTCCAAGCGCCTCTCGGCGCGAGATCCAGAAAGTCCTACACCATGCTTGGACTCATTGTCACGAGCGTCATCGTCGGACTCGTTGCCGGCGCACTTGCGCGGTTCCTCATTCCAGGCAAGCAGCACTTGTCTATTGCGATGACCATCGTCCTCGGAGTCATCGGTTCGCTCGTGGGGCGGATTCCTCGGATACCTGATCTTCCACCAGGACGCGACGGATGGCTTCCTCCAGCCCTCCGGGATCATCGGCTCCGTCATCGCCGCCGTCATCGTTCTGTTGATCTGGACTCGTGTAGGCGGACGCAGCTCGATGCGCACCAGGTAGCACCACCGGAACAACAAATCTGGGCAAGCATCTCCTCGAGGCGTCGACCCCACGATGGCGAGGGCATTTTGAGGAGATCCAGCCGGCTTCCTACGAGGGTGGTTAACGCATTACCGGCCCCCGCGATCATGGATCGTCCAGTGGCAGTCCGGACCTAATGAGTACTCATTAGTGAGAGTGCGCGCGGTTGCGGTGACGGAGGGAAAGACGCATGAGGAGCACGGATTTCGTCAATCAGGCGGCTCCGGCTGAGGTAACTCGAATTCAGGGCGATCCGTTGGCGTCCGACATGTGCCGGGTAGGTCCGTTGCGGATTGTGCTGGTCGCGCCGCCGTATTTCGATGTTCCGCCCACCGGCTACGGAGGCGTAGAGGCCGTGGTGGCCGAACTGGCCGATGCGCTGGTCGCGCGGGGGCACCAGGTGACGCTGCTCGGCGCGGGTAGGGCGGGTACGGCGGCGCGGTTCATGCCGCTGTGGGATCGCACGCTGCCCGACCGGCTCGGACAACCGTATCCGGAGTTGATGAACGCGTTGAAAGTGCGCCGCGCCGTTGCGTGCATTGCGGCGGCCGACGGTATCGACATCGTCCACGACCACACCTTTGCGGGCCCGCTGAATGCGCCCGCGTACCGGGGGCTGGGGATCACCACCGTGGTGACCGTGCACGGCCCGATCGACGATGACCTGCACCCGTACTACCGCGAACTGGGCGACGAGGTCGGCCTGATAGCGATCAGCGACCGACAGCGCGAACTGGCCCCGGACCTGAATTGGGTTGGTCGGGTTCACAATGCACTGCGCGTGCTGGACTGGCCGTTCCGGGCAGAGAAGCAGGACTACGCGCTGTTTCTGGGCCGCTTCGCCCCGTATAAGGGCGCACATCTAGCCGTGCGAGCCGCCCACGAGGCGGGCATCCCGCTGGTGCTGGCGGGCAAGTGCGACGAACCGGCCGAGAAGGCCTACTTCGAACAAGAAGTGCGCCCGCTCCTCACCGACAGCGACCATTTCTTCGGACCGGCTGACGCGGTCAGCAAGCGCAAACTGCTCGCCGGTGCGCGCTGTCTGTTGTTCCCGGTGCTATGGGAGGAGCCGTTCGGGATGGTGATGATCGAGGCGATGGCATGCGGCACCCCAGTGGTGGCGCTGCGCGGCGGGGCGGTGCCGGAGGTGGTGATCGAAGGTGTGACCGGCCTGATCCGTGACCGGCCGGCCGAGTTACCGGCCGCGATCAAGCGGGCGGCGTCGCTGGACCCGGCCGCCTGCCGGCGCCATGTCGCCGCCAACTTCAGTGTGGCGCAGTTCGGTTCGGGATACGAGCAGATCTATCAGCAACTGGCGCCGGCGGGGATTTGTACTTCCGCCGACACTGACGGCCGCGCGACGATGCAGCGCGCATACTTGAGCCGATGAACATCGAGGGGCCGCCACCGCATGACCGCTCGGCCGGATGTGCTCAATGCCGCCGAGCCGGTGCGCATCGGTGACCGCCATCACGCTGGTCGCGGGTGCCACGTTCTGCCTGTCGGACCGGTGGGGGATATCCTGGTGGGCCGCCGCACGGGCTGTTCTTCCGCGACGCGCGAGTGCTGTCCCGATGGGAGCTGCGCATGGATGGCCAGCCGGCCGAACCGTTGTCGGTGCAGACGCTCGAAGCGTTTGCCGCACAGTTCATCTGCGCCGCGCGTCGCGGCCCAGGCGCGCCGCGTCCGTCTGCGCAACCCGCTGTCGATAGTCCTGATCGCGGTGATTGTGATCGGTTTCGTCGCCGCCGGCCTGCTCGCCGGTGAGCTGTACGCGCGTCACCGTGCCCAGAGCGTGGTGGCCGCCGCCACCGAATGCGTGGTGCAGGATAAGGCGAGTGTGTCGTTCGGCGCGACGCCGCTTCTGCTTCAGCTCGCGACCGGCCACTACCGGAACATCTCGATCCGCACGGCCGGCAATCGGATCGGCAACGCCCGAGGCATGAAGGCCGACGTGCGGATCGACGATGTCCGGCTGGATGGCGACGCCGGCGCCATGGGCACCGTGGGGGCTCTAGATGCCATGATCACCTGGTCTGCCGACGGCATGAAGCAGAGCATCCAGGAAGCGATCCCGCTGTTGCGTGGCTCGGTCACCGGGGTCCAGACCAACCCGGAGGACGGCACCATCAAGCTGCAGGGCAACCTGGGCAGCGTCACCACCAAGCCGCAGGTTACAGACGGACGAGTGGCGCTGCAGGTGGTCGATGTCACCGGGCTGGGTTTGTTGCTGCCTAGCGAGATGGTGCAGTCGGCGCTCGACGCGTTCACCACACATCTCACCGAGATTTATCCGCTCGGTATCCAAGCCGATCGTTTGCAGATCACCGATGACGGTGTGACAGCACATTATTCGACCCGACACATGTCGATCCCGCAAGGCAAGCAGGGCAACAAGGACAACCAGGACAACCAGGACACCCTGCTTCGCAGGCCTATAGGCCGGCGAGCATGCGCGGCGGGACGAAGGGGGCGAGCGCCTACGCGACCGCGAGGACACCAATATCGGGTAACTCACCCTGGGAGGGTGAACGACAGGCGTTGACCGTATGTCTGAAAAGGGCCGGTAGACGCCTGGCTATCTCTACGGGCCGCGTGAGGTGATATTTCCGGGTGTCGGCAGCGGTGGTGGCCTCGCCGTAGCGGGCGATCCCGAAGTCAGCCAGGCACCACCACACTGGCACCGGTAGGAACACGTCGACGCTCACGATCGCGATCCCGAGCGCCTCGACCGGCCGGTGCGCGCCGGTGGCGTGGTCGGACCGAACCATTCCCACTCGTGGTCGTGGTCGCGGGCTCGGCCCGCGATCGGGTACTCGGCACCTCGACGAGATATGTGCCGGCGCGATCGGGATCGATCGAGTCGCACCCATTGCCGATCACCGAGCCGACCGGCAACTCGGCGAGATACTTGGCGACGTTGAGGATCGCCCCGGCACGGCCGACGGTGTCGCCGGTAGAGAATCCGAGCCTCATTGCTTCCCCTACCACCGTCGGATCCGCTTACGGCATACCCGCCGTGAGAGCGCCAGCGGTCCCTCTTTGCGAGGAATGTCCCGTAAAGCCATCGGTCATCGAACGGCGCTGATGATGTCGCCCACTGCGAAGCGGGGTCCGCACGATGAGAGGTGAAACCGCGCTTCCCCGCCAACAGGTCACCGATCCGCGGCGCCAACAGGTCACCGATCCGCGGCGGCTCAGCGCCGGCAAACCGCAGTGGTTGCCTGGTGTATCCCGGCGAACCATCTTGCGGACTCACACCCGCTCACCGTTGCCTCCCGAGGGTGCGACGACCGGAGCCGCGGCGCATCCCCTTGTTCGCCGCGGTAACGGTCTACCCACTTCAACACCATGGATGAGGAAATATATACTTATTACCACAAGTTATGTGGTGTGTAATTTGGGTAGAGAAAAGATGTGTCCAGGAGGTGAGTGCGAGGTGGACAAGGTTGGCCGGTCGCAGGATCCTCGCCGGGCGGGGACGCGGATCCTCGACACCGCCGAAGGTGTGCTCATCACGCTGCGGGGCTGCACACTCAACCAGGCGTTTGTGGAAATCGCGCAGACCGCCAAGGCGCATAACGTGAGCACTTTGAGTCTGGCTGATGCGCTGGTGGCGCTTGCTCAAGACCAGGTGTCCCAGGATGGGCAAGACGCGGCGTTCGTCGCCGCGCGCACGACGTGGGGGCACCTGTTCGCGGTTGCCCGCCCGAGCCGTGGCATGCGATTCCGCGGCGACGACGACGTTTCCGGCGCCTAGAACAGTGAGGTGTCGACGTCGCGGTCGCCGTCGGGCGACGGCACGATGATGGCTGGGTCGATGACATCGGACGGGTTGGCGTCGCGCTGCAGAAGGTTGGCGACCTCGCGGGGGTCGAGGCCAGCGTCCTCGGCGCTGACGTCGGCGGCCTGGTGTTGTTCTGCCGCGTCGACGGCGGGAACGTCATCGGAAAGCGGAGTGTCGTCGAGGTGGATCGTCATGGGTTTCCCGTCCTCCTTCTTCTGGTGGTCGGCTATCGGATCGCAGTCGGGCGTTTTCGGACAGCAGGTGGCCGTTGTCGGATTCCAGTTCACTGTTGCGGTGTTGCAGGTGCAGGATCTGCGCGATCCCGGCGATGTTGATGCCCTGGGCGACGAGCTCGTTGATGCGCTGCAGGCGATCCAGATCGTCGTCGCTGTAGCGGCGGGTGCCGCCGTCGGTGCGCGCCGGGGTGAGCAATCCGCGCCGCTCATACAG
>CAWEBX010000029.1:0-332304 GCA_963807355.1 uncultured archaeon | reverse complement strand
CCATCCACATCGCCCTGGACACGAACAACGTCTACTGGGCGCCCGCCACCAATCCGGGCGGGGTCTTCCGGATCTCGAAGGGCGGCACCGGCCTGACCACCGTCGCCGCCACCTCCGGGTTCACCCCGGGGGTGATGACCGTCAGCGGGGCCAACCTGTTCTTCGGGGCGAACGACAACAACGTACGTTCGGTCCCGGCCGGAGGCGGCACCCCAACCGTGATCGCCGCCCGGGATCGACCATCGCAGGCATCGCCGCCGACGCGACGAGCGTGTTCTACACCAACAACAACAACAGCACGATCCGGAAGGTGCCGGTCGGCGGCGGCACGGTCACGACGATCGCCTCCGGGCAGAGCGGGCCCCTGGGCATCGCCCTCGACACCAACTTCGTCTACTGGGCCAACGCCAACGACGGCACCATCGAGAAGGTCCACAAGTAGCCTGCGCTCAGGGTTCGCCGGTGCCTCGCACCGGCGAACCGCCTGCACCAGAGCTCAGGGCGGCGGCGGCGCCGCTGCCAGAGCGGACGCGTGCCGCCGGGCTCGCGGCCAGCGGCGAGCGCAGCGCCTCGCTCGGCTTGTCGCGCGCGTAGAGGAACTCGTACGCCGCCATGCTCGCCATGACCCGCTTGGTGTAGTTGCGCGTCTCCTCGTACGGGATGCGCTCGACCCACAGGTCGAAGTCGTCGGCCGGCCGATCGGCGATCCACTTGCGCGGCTGCCGAGTGGTCGGCCAAGTCTCCGAAGGACGATCCTGCGGCGACCTTGGCCCGCTGGCAGCACTACAGGACTTCACCGCCCGGCAGGCTCGGGTTTGGAACGCTGGTCTATCTCGCGCGTAAGCAATCGCCTGGATGGACGTACGAAAGCGCCAGGGACTACAGCGCGGAGTTTGCCGCCGAGCCAATCAACCCCGTCGATCTGTGGGGCAGCTTCGATCCGCCGGAATTGCCGAAGGGGTTACTGCCGAAGGAGATCGAGGACTACGCCTTCGCGCAGGCCAGAACGATGGGGGCCGATCCCGGCGGCGTCGCGATGGCGGCGCTGGCAGTATGCGCGGCTGCGATCCCCGACCGCATCAAGCTGTTGATGAAACCCGGCGACAACTGGATGGAGGCGGCGCGGCTCTGGGTTGCTCTCGTCGGCACGCCGAGCACGAAGAAGTCACCGATCATCACCGCGACGATGGGGCCGCTGGCGAGGCTCGACGCCATACTGGTCAACAAGTATCTCGCCGAATTGAAGGAATGGGAGCAGCTCGACAAGGACGAGACGCAAGGCGCAGGCAGAAGCCAGTGCAGAAGCGGCTGCGGCTGGAGGACACCACCATCGAAGCCGCTCAGGAGGTGCTCGCAGGCAGTCCTGATGGCGTTCTGCTGGTGCAGGACGAACTGTGCGGGTTCTTCGGCTCGATGGACAAGTACAGCGGCCATCGAGGCGCTGCGAAGGATCGCGGGTTCTGGCTGCAGAGCGTTCAACGGCGGACCGTATGCGCTGAACCGCATCAACCGTGGCGTCGGGCTGATCCCGAACCTGTCGGTCAGCCTGCTTGGCGGCATCCAGCCCGACGTGATCCGGCAACTTGCCGGTGAGAGCTACGACGACGGCTTTCTGCAACGCATGCTGATGATCATGCTGCGTCCGGCAACGCTCGGTCTGAACGCGGCGACGCCGGGCGTGTCGACGGAGTACGGCCGAGCTGATCGAGCGGCTGACCAAATTGCGAGCGCCGGTCTCAGGCAGCTGGAACGACGACAACGACGGCGTGCTGCGCTTCGACAACCGCGCGCAGGACGTGCGCGGCAGGCTGGAGGCCAAGCATCTCGATCTGGCGCAGGCCATCGAGACCTTCAACGGAAAGCTGGCGGCGCACATCGGCAAGTTCGACGGACTGTTCGGGCGGCTCTGCGTCGCTCTTCCACTGCATCGAGCACGCGCCGAAGCCGGACAGACCGATATCCCGGAATTCATACCGAGGACACCGCCGAGCGCGTCGCCAAGTTCATGCATCAGTATCTGTTGCCGCACGCCTTCGCGTTCTACGGCGGCGTTCTGAAGCTGGCCGACGACCACGACCGCCTGATCAACGTCGCCGGGTACATCCTGACGCGCGAGGAGAAGACGGTTCTCACCAACCGCGATGTGCAGATGGGTTGCCGAACCATGCGCAAGCTGGAGCGGCGCGACATCGAGACCGTGTTCGAGCAACTGGATGCGCTGGGCTGGGTGACGATGACGCCGGGGCCGCGCCGGACCGACCCGCCGCACTGGGTCGTCAACCCTGCCGTCCATCAGAAATTTACGGAGCGGGCAAAGTCGGAAGCCGAACGGCGGCTGAGGGTGCGGGAGATCGTCACCGCCCTGCGAGGGGCAGGAAGGGAGGAGTGTTGACCATGTTGCTTCACGCGCGCGGGGAGATATCGCGCAGATATAGAAAAAGAGGTCAATTTTATTCACGTACTCGTACGCGCAAGCAACAACGTCAACAATGCGTCAACACTGTCAACACTGGAGAGGTAAAGATGACCGACAGAAACATCATCACCCGGCGAGAGGCCCAGATAACCCGGCGCGGAAGATACTTCACCGGAGAGCCGTGTGCGCGTGGCCACATCTGCGAGAGGTTCGTCGGCCGCAGTTGGTGCGTGGAATGTGCGAAGGAAGGTTTCAAGCCTGACGGGAAGCCCAACAAGTATCTTGGCAGCGAGCCCTGCGAGAATGGCCACGTCGGATGGCGATATATGAACGGCGCTTGCCTGGAGTGTGGCCGGGAGTTGTCGCGGAGACAGGCTGATGCGCGTGTGCGTGTGTGTGGTGCGCCGTGAGTGCGCTGAGAGTTCGCGCCGTGTGTGCTCTGAGCGCGCTCGATGGCTACCGGGGGGGCGGTCGAGGTTTGGGATCGATCGTCGCAGTACCCCGCGCCCCTCTTCGTTCGTGGACTTTTCGGTGTGCGGCGATTTTTTGGGAGGATGAGATGATGAAAACCAGCTGTAAGAAGGCCCCTGCAACCTTGCGTTCACCCGGTCCTGACCTGTGCGCCACCGAGGTGCAAGGCCCCGACCAGGTGCGGGCGATCCTGTGGGGGATTGCGTCCAACCCCGAGGAGAGTGGCACGGCTCGGGTAAGTGCTTGCCGATTGTTGCTTATGGAGGCCCGTGAGTGTGACGACGGGCGCGAAGCTCACCGCGATGCCGATCTCAACAAGCGTGCACTCGCTTTGATGCGGAAGAGTGTCGAATTGACCGACGACCTGCCGATTACAACGACACACAGAGGCATTGGCATCTACGCCGGACAGCCGGCAAAACGTGTCGCTCTGGTGAAGGCCGAAATCGACCGGGTGAGTGGATCGCCGACCCGGTCGAGCTTTCCCCGATTGCCGCCGACTGCTCGTGGGCACCTGAGTCGAGATTAGCTGGCGAGCGCGAAGTGTGTGGCTGGCATACAGCGCGCCACTGAGCGCCGCGAGGCAAAGCCTGATCTTTCCATCGAGCGTATCGAGGCGAGCATTGCCGGCCTTGCGTCGATGAAATGGGCGCACCCTTTCCGGCACTGTAGCTTGCTGGATGCGCACCACGAACGGGCCGTGCCACGCGAGCGGGTATTGGATATTAGCGCAGAGTGAGGTGCGATGGCCGGGGCGGCGTTACTTGCGCGGCTGGATGCAGCCATCCGCGAGTTGCAGGCGATCAGGACCGAGGTTGCCGCCGCCTTACCGCCGACCGAGGAGAACGGGACCGACGACCTCGCCGAGCACAGTCTGGTCAGCGTCCAGGCGGCTGCCGAGCGTTTCAACATCCCGTCCGACACCTTGCGCCACAAGTTACGCAACGATCCCGGCCTTGGACTGAAGCGCGGCGGCGTGTGGCAGGTCTCGGTGCCGCGTTTAACTCGCGACTGCGTGGCGGCTGAACGCGAAATTTTTCGCGTGTTCGTTCGCGTTTGCTGGCGCTCGATGGCGACAGTCACCGGAGAGTGCCGCTATGCCTGCCGAAGTATCTGCCGCCGCCACGTTGGGATGGGCCGCTCGTGGCCTCGCCACTGCCCGCGCGTCCAGCCGCGACGCCGCGGAAGAGTTTTTGCTCCGTAACGGCGCGCCACCTGCAAGCTTGCGCATCCTGAAATCACCGGTCGGCGCTGGTAATTCCAGCGACGTTGGGATTTCACCTGCCGCCTGGGCTGACAACGCGCGGACAAGATCAGTATTTTACAGGTTGCTGGCTGATAACGCTTTCCAGCGAGCGCCGCTCAACACCCGCACCGGCGTCGTCACGGTGCCGCAGGGCCAATTGGTTGCCGAGGGCAGCGCCAAACCTCTCTCGCCGATGACGATCGTCAACGTTCTGTTGTCGCCGATTAAGGCGGCCTCCCTGGTGGTGGTGACAAGCGAACTGATAAAAGACGTCTCGGCGAGCGGTCAGGCGAGTTTGAATCGCGCACTGCTGGACGCGGTGAGCAATGCGGTCGACGGCGCGTTTCTCGCGACGGTCACAGCGGGCGGCGTCACCTCGACGCCTCGAGCGGCACCAGCGCGGCTGCGGCCAAGGCCGACCTGAGAACGGCGCTGTTGTCGATCGGTAGCGGTGACAATTCCCGGCTGTATTGGATCGCGGCGTCGACACTGCGAAACGGGCGAGCACACTGGCAACGCGGGCGGGCTGATGCGTTCGTTGCGATGAGCGCAACCGGCGGTGAAATGGCAACCTTCCCGGCGGTCGTCGCTCTGGAATCCCGGCAGAATTCTTGCTGCTGATCGACGCCGCCGCCATTGTGGCGGACGGTGGCCCTGTGACGGTGCGGGTCTCCACGCAGGCCGACGTCATTATGAACTCGGCGCCGACATCAGGCGCTGCCGCGATCGCGACCTCGATGTTTCAATCGAACTAGACCGCGTTGCTGGCTGAAGCTTTTTTCGGCGCTGCGCCGCTACGCGACGATGCGGTCGCGGAAATCACCGGCATTTCGTGGGGCGAGGCGGCGTGATGACCGAACCGGGGCGCAATATTCAGGATGTCATCGTCAGGCCGTCCCGGCCGTCCCGGTCGCGTTCGCGGAAGCGAGAGATCAAGGAGACCATCGAGCTGGCAAAACAGCTGACGCCGTTCCTGACCTCGTTCCTGAACACGGCCTGGTGCCGGTTATTCATGATCTCCGCACCCGGCTTGCCGCGGCCGAGAAGAAACATCGCGAGCTTGAAAAGAGCATCTCCGACGAAGTGTTTCGTTTTCGCGGCGTGTGGCGGCAGGACAAAACCTATCCGACAGGATCGGTCGTTACTCATTCCGGCGGTTTGTGGTTTGCGGAAGAAACCAACGACGTGAAACCAGGCACAAGCGGCGGTTGGCGGCTGGTGGTCAAGAAGGGAAGTTTCGATGACCCGCGAAGAAGCGCTTCTTCAAGTTGAGTCGATCATCGACGCGCAGCTAGCGAAGTCCGAGAGCGAACTGCTGAAGTTCGAGCAGCGGTTGCGCGATGACGGCGTCAACGAGGATGAGATCTTCGCGGTGTTGGCGGGTTGCCGCCTGGAGTGGATCGAGGCGAAAGCCGAGCAACTGCAAGAGGTCTCCGATTTGTTGCGCAGCACGCTTCGTAGCCGTATGCACTAACTTCGATGATCTCGCTTTCCGACGAAGAATTAAAAATGGTCATGGGCTGCGCCCTTGGTGCTTTCGCCGCACGATCGTGACGCGAGCTTCGCGGGCCTCCGACGAACTCAAGACTCTGAACTGCTACGGCCAACCTTACCCAAGTGGCGCAAAGTGGAGAAAAGTCTCCAGCGCTACGGTCAAAATTTAGCTGCGTCCAAACGCTCGAAGCCAGCCACAAACTAACCGCAACAACACCGACGACTGCGGCCAACGCTGCGATTTTGACGAAGCGATCGTACCGGCGCGTGCGCCCCACCGTGCTCGCCGATACCTCATCTGGTCGCTCGCGGACGAGACCGTCGAGCGGTTTGGCTCGGCGCCACCGCGTGGCGGATCGAGAGAGTGTGGCAACGCCGGTCGCGTTCTTTGATGAGCCTTCCAATCATTCCCTTGCCGAAAAGCCAATACCAGCGCAGTCCCCGCGCGGAGTGCCATTGCCGCATTGTTATCGTCTCGGTGGTCACCGCCGTTAGCCCGCCAGCACATAAAGCGGGATGCGCATGACACCAATGCTTAATGCAGCGAGCAGATACGCCCTGGTGACGACCGCGCTTTCAAGATCCATTTCGCTCACCGTTAAATCGGCAGACGAAGCTACTTCGGTAGCAACCGGCGGGGTCTGGCCGAACTGTCATTCCTACCTGAGCATCCGATTTCCGGTCTTGTTACTGTACGCCAATGTTTTGCGATCTTGCCGTCAGGCAGCACCGTCAGAACCGCCATTTCGACTGGCGCTGACTGGCAGCGCCGAACAAAAGTTTGGCGCAAGGTAACAAGACCTTCGAGGGGGATTGCCGCTTACTCACAAGCAAGGCGGAAAGAGCGACAGGGCGAAGCCGCCTGCGCCCCTGCAGAAGGCCGCACGGAAATGATCACCAGGCAAGAAACGTTGGGGTTGTTGGTCTCCGCGTTTCTGGTCGTGGTGATGCTGGGGATAGTATGGGTGACGTCATGATCGAAACGCTGGCCAGCCGCCTCTAACTCGGGATCCCGAGTAAAATCCTCATGATATTGAAGTTGCTCACCGTCCTTTCGGAAGCCGCCCGCTTGATGGTGGAGGAGCAGCGCAAATTTTGTAGAATGGTGGGACATCAATGTCGGGATCCAAGCGCATGGGCGTGGTGGCGGGCTTTCCTTGTTTGGTGTGCTTTGGACGTCCGGCCAGGTTGTGCTGGGTCGAGTTGAAGGCCCGCAATGGCCATGAGCGCGGCGCAGGCTGAGATGGCCTCGCACCCGGTGGCCGTCGGCCATGGCTATCTTTTGCTCGAGCGACTATCGCGACATCATTGTCAGCTTCTCGAGCATACCTGCCGCGTTCCTTCGTACGTGCAGTGGGTGCTCGGCGGCGAGCCGCAATCTCTCGTCAGATTAGCGTGTGACACGCACTGACCATGTTGACCGCGCCAGCCCGGTCCGCCTTTGCAGCCGCACCCTACGCAGCGACACGCGGAGCCAGTTGGCGCGGACTGCGGCGAGTACGATGTGAACGCCGGCGGCAACACGTAGTCGGACGCGACATGCCAAGCCAACACGGCGAAAGCGAGCGCGGCTACAGCCAGGAGGGCGCGTTTCATTGGCCGCGGACGATCACGCAGGAGCCCGTCTAGCGGCTTGGTCCTCTTCCACCAGCCGGGTTTCCGCCTGCGAAACTCATGAATGATAGCCACTATCGTCGTGATACCTGCAAGCAGGGCGAGGGAAGAATACAGGTCGGGATCGTGCCAATCGATGTTCATGCGGGTCTCGTGCCCGCCAAAGGGCGGCTGAAAGGGCAGTGCTGCCCTCTAGCATTCCCTCTCGCGTGCGACTTGTTGCTTCGCGCCAAACATTTGTTCGTGGCGGCCACGACAGCAGCAGCCCGCGTCAGTCCTGCCCGAGCAGCCGATCGAGCCTGGCCTCGGCCTCGCGCTCGGCACGGCTGCGGTCGGGCTTGATCCCCCTGCGCAAGTTCGCGGCAGGCCGGAAAGCGCTGTGGCGGGCTGTGGGCGCCGGTCTCCGGCAAGGGCGAGCAACGGTGATCTTAGCAGTGTCTGGAAGGCAAGATCAGGCGGGGCTATCAGTGGGACACCGTTGCGGGTTCTATGCACATTTGGCGGGGCTGTTTTTCGGGAAAAAAGTGTCCCACAGTTTGATATCATTGAATTGTTTAGGCCCTGCCACTCCTGCCAAGATTTCAAGTACTTAGCGAAGCCAACTCCGTCGAAAGTCCCAGCGGGGTAAACATCAGGGTAAACAAACCGGAGGGCGGCCGGAGACCTTTCATGGCTCCCACCTGATGCACCCTCAGTAAACTACGAAAGGTGGATTTGGAAGTAGGTCAAAATTCCGGATCACAATGAAATATAATATATTATTCAAACACTTATGAAATTGCCATACGAGACCTAGGGTCCCACAGCCGAGTGCCGTCCGTCCGTTGCGCATTCCTTGGGGGCCACGACTGGCCGGGTGTACGGGGGGACAAATGTGGCTCATGTCGAAGTGGACTCCGCTGTGGCTTTCATAATCATCACGCTCACGCCGGCGCTGGCGGAGACAGTAGAATGTGATCCGAGAGAGCGTCGCCCTCTCAAGGCTGAAAACACGAGTTCAAATTCTCGTAGGGAGCGCCAATAATTTCAATTGTTTATTGAAATTGCGCCAGCCCACCCCCTGATTTGGGTAAGCGCTGGGTAAGCAGGCGGAACCGGCTTACCAGGAACGACGCTCTTTGCATTGGCGGTTGGACTAATGAGCGTGCCTGAACTTAGTCAGTAACGCTGACCAACCGAAGCCGCGAAATATCTGCTACTTTGGAATGCGGGGCGTTTCATTGTCTTTCGTCTGAGGAAGGGGGCGTCCGGAGCAAAAGGTGAAGGCTATTCGTTCGCCGACGAGGCGACGACGTCTTCTTCTGAAAGCGAGAAGTATTTTCCGAAGGCAGTGGCCAGGCTTATTGACAATTCGTTCCGCTCACTTGGTTCACTTTTCGAACATTTCTGGACCAATGATCAAGGAGCCCGCATTCTAGAACAGGTTCAAGAACAGCACGTAGAGGCTTGCCGAGAGCATAATCGCGGCCGATGGGTCTTGCCGATCTTTTCGCCGACGGTGATGACGATGCGCTTCCACCCCACCATGGTGCCGAGGCCGAGCGCAATCGCGACCGAGACCTTGACCCAGAGCGGGATGAATTTGGTGGCTGAGTCGAGTGAGCCCTTATAGGCGTTGAGGGTGTCGATCTCTTCCTTGTTGAGGTCGTTTTTCTTGTCCTTCATTAGAAACCGGATCGCCTCCGAGGCCAGATACATGTCATTGCGGGTGTTGCCGATGGCTTCCGCCGGCACCTTGTTGAGCGAGCCGTATTTAGCGACCTGGTCGTCGACATCCTTCACCAATACGGCCAGCGAGGGATAGGTGCCTTCGCTGATCTTCCGCGCGGCGACGTACTGTGTGACGGAGGGGCGGGGATCGCCGATACTGCTGTGGCCCGCGCCTTTGGCCGCGATCACGTTTGAAGCGGCGTCCGAGTTTTTCAGAAATTGTGCAATCTGCAATTCCGGCAGCGTCCGGTTCAGCGCGTACGCGGTCGGCACGATGCCGATCAGGATCAACATGATCAGGCCCATGCCTTTCTGTCCGTCGTTCGATCCATGGGCGAAGCTGACGGCGGTGCAGGTCGCGATCAGGATGCTGCAAATCCAGAGCGGAGGTGGTTTGTTACCTTCAGGCTCGGCATAGAGTGCCGGATTGCGGGCGACAAATTTCAGCACCAGGAGCAAGATCGCAGCCATGCAAAAGCCGAACAGTGGCGAAAGCAGAAGCGCGTAACCGATTTCGGTTGCTTTGGTCCAATCGACACCGGAGGTGCCTTCGCCACCGCGCATCACCGTATTAGCAACGCCCAACGCCGATGATCGAGCCGATGAGGGTGTGCGAACTGGAGGCCGGCAGGCCGAAATACCAGGTGCCGAGGTTCCAAATGATGGCGGCGATCAGAAGCGCAAATACCATGGCGAAGCCGGCGCTACTGCCGACCTGGAGAATCAATTCAACAGGCAGCAGCGAAACGATGCCGAAGGCGACCGCTCCGCTCGACAATAGCACACCGAGAAAGTTGAAGAGGCCCGACCAGACCACGGCGAATTCGGCCGGCAGCGAGTGGGTGTAGATTACGGTCGCCACTGCATTCGCAGTATCGTGAAAACCGTTGACGAATTCAAAGCCGAGCGCGATCAAGAGCGCAACGAACAAAAGAATAAAGGGAAGAAAGGTCGTGACCCTAGCGCCGGTCGCATGGAGGTCGAGATACAGGCTGTAAGCGACGTACAGCAGTCCCGCGGCGAGAATGCCGAAGAACAGGATCATCGTCGGGGATTGAAGCCCAATCGAGATTGGGCCCGGAGGCAGGCTGCACCGGGCCTCCGTTCGTGTCGCCCAGTGCCTGGCGGAGCGTGAATTCGCTCATGCTGATGACCCTGAGCAGCCGAACACTTTTCCTCTTCGAAGATGATACTTAAATGACAGACGCACTTCGTCAACGATTTCAAACAATATGGCGCCCACCTCGTTTTAAAAGACGCAACAAACCAATACGGCGGTGGCTGATCTGATCTGGCGTTGTTTCATCCAGGTGGCAATTCCACGGTCTCATTTTTTTCACATACGTCGTTGATTTAGATCAGCGCATTCAACGTAGAGCCGAGCCCAAGACATTTTCTCGGCGGCTTGAGTTTCGAAGCTCTCAACGGACGGCAGGCAGCGCACACAGGTGGCACCGTCCACCGCATCACCGCCACAACGCGCCTGGGTGGCGAGCAACAGGGCGCGGACAAGCGACCGATGCCCGACGGCATCATGTCGCTCCGATATGTACCAGGATGGGAGGCATGGTGACATTTCATGACAGACATATGACGAGCATATGACACGCGACCCTTAAACCCAATCTGTGCAAACTTCTCACGACAATACTTTTCGCAGCGAGTTCACGCTGGCTATCTGCGGCCGGCAACCCCCGCCCCGCCCGTGCATCACCGACCCACACGACCATCGAAATCTCCCCATCCGCTGGATGAAGCTTGGGGCTCAGCACAACGCGAAAAAGCGATGTTTCCGAACCAATTCCCGCTTTCGGCGTTCATTAATTCGCGGAGGTTCGTTCCTTGTACTTCTTGGCTCTCGCCGCCGATTTTGACGGCACCATCGCGCATGACGGGATGGTGCATCCCGACACCTGCGGCGCTTTGCAGCGTCTCAGGGAGACCGGGCGGCGGCTTATTCTAGTGACGGGACGGGAATTGCCGAGCCTGCAGCGGGCCTTTCCCGAAGTCGGCATTTTCGACCTCGTTGTTGCGGAAAACGGCGCGCTGCTCTATGAGCCGGCGACGCGCAAGGAGAACGTGCTCGCGGCAGCTCCGCCGGCTATTTTCGTGGAACAGCTCAAGCAACGCAATGTTGCGCCGCTGTCGGTCGGGCACTCGATCGTCGCGACCTGGGAGCCGAACCAGGCCACGGTCCTCGAAGTGATCCGTGAGCTCGGGCTGGAATTGCAGATCATATTCAACAAGGGCGCGGTGATGATACTGCCGCCGGGCTGCAGCTATTGCGATTGCTGCGGCTGCGGCGGTGCGCTTTGATAATCAATCAAAAGGAATTCAAAGAACGCCAAGCGCTTAGAAATGACGCAAGGTGCCAACAAGAGACATTGCTGCGGCTGCGGATACACAAGCCGTATCAGGTTTCTCTCAAATTCCGTTCATCAGCTTCTGACCAACAGGAAACCCACCACGATGACCAGTATTGTACGGTCGGCTGGGGTTCAACCAGGAGAATGGAGATCGACCGCCCCCATAGCATGCTTTTCATTTCCCGCCGGATTGAGCGCGCGAGCCGCACTCTGGGACGTCGGAGAAGGACCTTCGATTGCTCACGTAAACTTCAAGAACGCCTTGACCACCTGCTCGTAAGTCTGCCGCTTGAACGGCACCACGAGATCGGGAAGCTTTTCCATTGCGACCCAGCGCCAGTCGATGAACTCCGGATCGTGCCCACCCCCCGGATTCTCGATGTCGATCTCGTTGTCCTTGCCGGTGAAGCACAGCGCATACCACTTCTGCTTCTGTCCCCGGTATTTTCCTTCCCATGCCTTGGTGCCCAACTTCTTCGGAATATCCACGGTCAGCCACTTCCGGATCTCGCCGAGCTTCTCGACCGACCTGATATTGGTTTCCTCGTAAAGTTCGCGGAGCGCCGCCGGATAGGGCTTCTCGCCCTCGTCGATGCCGCCCTGTGGCATCTGCCAGACGTGGGTTTCGTCGATATGCTCGGGGCCATCGGCGCGCCGGCCGATGAACACTAGGCCGTTGCGGTTGATCACGCAAAGTCCGGCAGAGGGGCGATAGGGCAGATCTTCGTAGCGGGTCATTTCCGACTTTCTCGAACGTCGCCGGTCGGATCAAATGGTCAATCCGGACGGTAGCTGACTGAGTGATCATGCGAATACGTGGAAACGCAAGCACGCTCTGTGACGTTGGCAGTTTAACAAGGGAGGTTACTCGTGGCGGAACGTGAAACCACTGCCCTAAATCGTCAATGACAAGGTCGATGGCACCGCGGCGTACGGCGCGGATCAGCAGAAGATTGGTTTAGTCGAACGCGTGTATAAATCGACAAGGTTCTCGGGGAAGGTAGCGTATGCAGTGATCAGTTACGGCGGACTTCTAGGAATGGGCGAGGATCATTACCCGACGCCCTGCTCGAACCTGAAATACGACACTAATCTCGGCAGCTATGGTCAATCTCACAAAGGACCAGCTTGAGAAGGCGCCCAGGTACGCTAACGAAAACGAATTGGCAGTGGTCGCGTGAGAACGGCCGTCTATGAATATTATCGGGCCGTCGCCGTTCTGGGCCGGGTGATCGGAGTTCTGACACGCACGTTGAAGAAAGCCGGATCGTCCCAGCGCTGACTGGGGGATTTACCGTCACAATACAAGCATTCAAAGTGAGAAGCGTGCCCATCAGCAGATTTTGTGACCGGTCGAGCCAGCAAGGGTTTGAAGGCTTCCCACTGATCCGAAACAAGCATCCGCTCGGTCGCGTTCATTGTAAAAGTGTCAAGTTATTGGCCTGGCAAGCATCGTCACGGCGCTATTAGGGAGTGGATACATGGCCCGGAAATCGACTCCATTCGCCGGCGTATTGACCGTGAAGTCGTGGATGATATTGACGAGGAAATCGAGATGGAGATCGACGACGTCCGGCTGGACCAGCTCTTGGCCAACGCTGACGACTATCAGGCCGGTGAGGCCCTTGATCGGAGGGTATATTTCAAGGACTGCTTCGTTTGCAGGCGAGCTTATTAATCTAGGACTGCGGGTCGCCTCCCATAAGCAGAAGGTGGTCGTCTTGTTCGAGGGCCATGACGCCGCCGGCAAAGGCGGTATCATCAAGCGTATTACCCAGCGCCTCAACCCTCGCATCTGCCGGGTCGCTGCGCGACCAGCGCCGAACGAACGCGAGCGCACGCCGTGGTACTTCCAACGTTATGCGACGCATCTGCCCGCCGGTGGCGAAATCGTCCTGTTCGACCGCTCGTAGCACAATCGCGCCGGCGTCGAGCGCGTCATGGGTTTTTGCACCGAGGACCAGTGCGAGGAGTTCTTTCGCTCGGTGCCAGAATTAGAACGGATGCTGGTTCGCTCGGGGATCATCCTGATCAAGTACTGGTTTTCGATCACCGATGAAGAGGAGAAAAACTGCTTCCTGATGCGCATTCATGACCCGCTGAAGCAATGGAAACTTAGCCCGATGGACGGGCAGTCGCGGGCTCGTTGGGAGCAGTACACCAAGGCTAAGGAAGAAGAGGCTCGATCGCACCCACATTCCCGAGGCGCCGTGGTGGGTTGTCGAGGCTGTCGACAAGAAGCGGGCGCGACTGAACTGCATATCCCACCTGCTGACGCAAATTCCATACAACGAGATTCGCCGCGAGCCCGTTGTGCTGCCGGCGCGCGTATGCGATCCCTCCTACTCTCGCGACCAGCTGCCGCCCGAAATGTACGTTCCCACGATCTTCTGAAATCGGAAGCATCCAAACCGTATTTTCGCCGGCTCCGAATGTCCGATACGGGTTCTTTGGTTCGATTCTGACGGTGCGCGCGCCGAAACGATTTTCGGTCATTAGCGATTGGGCGGGCCCGGTCGCGGTATGGTCCCACTGCTGTGTATACGAAAACTAATTCGAGTTCATGGAGCAATATATTCGCCTAAGCTGGCGGAATGATCGGGCTGCCCTGCTTCGCTCTGGCCGTCGCGGGATCCAACCGCGCGGCTTGTTGTCATCGATCTGTCACAGAATGCGCCAACTTTGTCGGACACGCATCCGGGGGCACCGATGGACTATTTCCGACGCTTCACCTTTCTGTTCGCAGCGCCAATGTTTGATACCGACGATCTCGAGGGCCTCCGTTTCAATCAGATCATCGCGGAGATTGAGCGGTCCGGCTTCGAGGTGGTAAGGGCGCGCAAGCTCGAGGACGCGGAAATCGCGGTGCAAACCGACGCCGCCATCGGCTGCATGGTGGTCGACTGGGGAAAAAAGGGCCTCGAAGGCAAGACCGCCGCGCTGATCAATCTGATGCGGCGGCGGGGCCTCGACTTTCCGATCATCCTCCTGATCCGGCGTAAGCGGTTCGAGGATCTGCCTGTCGAAGTGCTGGACTTCATCGACGGCTATGTCTTCCTGTCGGAGGAGACGCCATCCTTCATCGCCAAAAACCTGATTAGCCGTCTGAAGCAGTTTGCCGAAACCCTGAAAACCCCATTCTTCGGTGCACTCGTCGACTATGCCGAAGAGGGCAACCAATTGTGGACCTGCCCGGGCCACAATGGCGGCGTGTTTTACAGCCGCAGCCCGATCGGCCGGGTGTTCGTTGAACATCTGGGCGAAGCGGTGTTCCGCGATGACCTCGACAACTCGGTACTCGACCTCGGCGACCTCCTGACCCATGAAGGCCCGGCGCTGAAGGCGCAAAAGGAAGCGGCGCGAATCTTCGGTGCGGAAAAGACCTACTTCGTGCTCAACGGCACCTCAACCTCCAACAAGGTGGTGCTGGGCGCGCTTGTCACCGATGGAGACCTCGTGTTGTTCGACCGCAACAATCACAAGGCGGCCCATCATGGCGCGCTGATGATCGGCGGCGGCATCCCGGTCTATGTCCCGACGGTCCGCAACGCCTGGGGGTTGATCGGCCCGATGCGCTGGGACGCGATCGACGAAACTGCCCTGCGCGATCGCATCCGGAACCATCCGTTGGTCAAGGACCCGGAAGCCTGGCGCAAGCCGCGGCCCTTCCGCGTCGCCATTGTCGAGCAATGCACCTATGACGGCACAATTCACAATGCCGAGATGATCCTCAAGCGCATCGGCCATCTCTGCGACTACATCCTGTTCGATGAAGCCTGGGCAGGATTCATGAAGTTCCATCCGCTTTATGCCGGGCGTTTCGCCATGGGGCTCACGGGTCTCGGCCCCGACGCGCCGGGCATCATTGCGACCCAGTCGACCCACAAGCAGCTGGCGAGCTTCTCGCAGGCCTCGCAAATTCACATCAAGGACCGCCATATCAGCGGTCAGAAGCGTCGGATCGAACACCGGCGCTTCAACGAGAGTTTCATGCAGCACGCGTCGACGTCGCCATTCTATCCGTTGTTTGCGTCGCTAGACGTCGGCGCGCAAATGATGAAAGGCCGCTCCGGCGAAGTGCTGTGGGACGACACGATCCGGCTTGGTATCGAACTGCGCAAGAAAATACGCGCGGTCCGCCGCGAGTTCGAGGAGAAGGAAACGCGCCCAGAGCGCCGCTGGTTTTTCGAACCGTTCGTGCCCGACCGCGTGGCGATCCCCGATGTGTCCCGCGAGGGCGCGGTACACAATGTGGCCTGGGAGACGGTCAGCACCGACCTACTCGCCGCCGACCCGTCCTATTGGCAGCTCACGCCGGGCTCGCTCTGGCACGGCTTCCCTGAGCTGACGTCGGGCTTCGCCATGACCGACCCGAACAAGCTGACGGTACTAACACCCGGCTTCGACCATGCGACCGGCAGTTATGCCGACCATGGAATCCCAGCCCCCGTGGTGGCGCAATATCTGCGGGAAAACCGCATTGTGGCGGAAAAGCACGACCTCAACTCGCTGTTGTTCCTGCTCACCCCGGGCGTTGAGGCCAGCAAGGCTGGCACCCTGATCAGCGGCCTCGTGGCGTTTAAAAAGCTTCACGACGACAACGCACTCCTGGAAGAAGTGATTCCTGAATTCCATCAGCGCCGTTCGGCGCGATATTCCGGCGTTCGGCTACGCGATCTCTGCGCCAGCATGCATGGCTTTTTCCGTGATGCCGGCGTCAGTGCGCTCCAGACGAAGCAATTCCTTGCCGAGCATCTGCCGGATATCGCAATGTCGCCGCGCGACGCCACGCGCTATCTGGTGCGCAACGACGTCGACTATTTGCCAATCAACGCGATCGGCCGCCGCATTGCCACAACGCCATTCGTGGTCTATCCGCCCGGCATCGCGACGATTGTGCCGGGCGAGCGGCTGACCGAACGGGCGCAACCCATGATCGACTACCTCAAAATGTTCGAAACTTGCTTCAATACCTTCCCTGGCTTCGATGTTGAGATTCAGGGGGTCTACAAGGAAGTCGATACATCCGGCCGCATCCAGTTGCATACCTACGTGGTCTGTGAATGAACGGGCCAAAAACGACAGGCCAGGCCATGACCAACGACCAGCTTGTGTTCGTTCGTCCCTCGCGCGACAGCGACGTCGAGGCAATGCTCGCGATCTACCGACACCATATCCGACGCGGGATTGAGGATGGCGTCGACGACAGCGGTACCCCGGAGCCAGATGATCTGCGCGACCGACGCAAGAACCTGCGTAATCAGCGTTTGCCGCATCTGGTTGCCGTCTATGGTGGCGAAGTCGTAGGCTACGCCTATGTCGTGCTGTTTCGGAAGCGACCGGCGTACCGCTACGCCGTCAAGCATTCGGTCTATGTGCATCGCGAGCATCTTGGACGCGGTATCGGACAACTTCTTATACGGGAGCTGATCGATGTCTGCGCGGCGAGCGGGTTTCGGCAAATGATCGGCTATATCGATGCCGACAACACGGCTTCGCTTGCCATCCACGAAAAGTTCGGCTTTTGCAGGGTTGGGCTGCTTCCGGGCGTCGCCTATCGATACGGCCGCTGGGGCGACACCGTTATGGTGCAACGCTCTCTCGCTGCCGGTTCAACCGAGCCGCCGCTCCAATCCAGCTTCGGTCGATGAGTCTGTCCGTGACGCTTTGCGGTGTCGCGCGCCGCGTACGTGGTGAAATGAGCGCCGTTCTGACAAACAGCATTGAACAAGAACTATACCGACTAAGGAAAGGCACCCGCGATCTCGTTGAAGCTATGTTGTTCCGGCCTTCGCATGAAACAATGCTGCCGTGCGAACGGCTCCGTGTACCACGAATTGGATTTGTAAGCGACCGCTAGAAACGATCCAACGTCGCATAGCAGTTGCGCAAACTTGGAGCGCGACGAAAACGCCTCGTGTCAGGCCGCAGTACTCAGCTTATCGAATGCGGAGCGTTTCAGGCGATTGAGATCTCGTTCGCCAGCCGCCGCCTGCTGAAGGATATGCTCCGCAATTTCCAGCGGCGTCACAGATTTTCGCGCTAAGAAACGACGATCTGTGACGATCTCATTCAATGCCTGCCGCATAACGGAGACCGTCGATGCATCGTATTTTTGTTTCAGATCAGTCATCTTCCCGGATCCCGCTCCGATCATTTCGTGCGTCTTAGAACTCTTTTGTAAAGGTGTGATGAACGAAGGCCGCTCATGCGCGCGGACCGCTTCAATCGTGCATTGGCCCGACCGTTACCGATAACGTGCGAGCAATCCGACCTATGAGATCGATGCACGACTAGCGAGTTGCGTTTCATGACGTCACCTGCGCGGGTGCTGCCCTCGTCGCGCGGTTCGGAGTTACGCGACGCAACGGGAACAGTGACAGTGAACCGCGGCCGCGCAAAAGTGCACCAGCAACGGGTTAACGGTGGACCAGGCCTACGCCGACATCGGCATCATCTCCGCCTATCGCTTCGCGCACGACGGCTCAGCGACGAAGCTCGACATCGCCAATCTCGATGCGGAGCTCGCCGAGCCGCTCTGACCTTGCCCCCAAGTTTTATCCAATTCTGAGTTCGCCCTTGCCGTTGGATTTGCCCTGTTGGGCGATGGAAGCGACGGGAGCTGGCGCGGAGCCTTCGGCATAGCGCAGCGCCAGATCCCGGCGCGGGTTGCAGGTCATGGCGAACTCGGACGGGGTTCTCCATCCGAGCTGCGAGTGTGGTCGTGTGTCGTTGTAGTCGGCCCGCCAGCATCCGAGCACGACACGGGCTTGCGCCAGTGACGTGAACAGCGTCTCGTTCAACAACTCATCCCGCAGCCGGCCGTTGAAGCTCTCGATGAAGGCGTTCTGCATAGGTTTGCCCGGCGCGATGTAGTGCCATGCGACGTGGCTCTGATCGGCCCATGCCAGGATAGCGTTGCTGGTGAGTTCGCTACCGTTGTCGCTGACCACCATCCTGGGCTTGCCGCGCTCGACCATCAGCCGGTCCAGTTCCCGCGCCACGCGGATGCCGGAGAGCGAGGTGTCGGCCACCAGCGCCAGGCACTCGCGGGTACAATCATCGACGACGGTCAGAATGCGGAAGCGGCGGCCGTCGGTCAGCTGGTCCGACACAAAGTCGAGCGACCACCGGTCGTTCGGCGTCATCGGAACCAGCATCGGCGCCCTGGTCCCGATCGCCCGCTTGCGGCCGCCACGGCGGCGCACCGTCAGCTTCTCTTCCCGATAGAGCCGGAAGAGCTTCTTGTGGTTGATCAGATAGCCCTCCCGCTTGAGCAGAACATGCAGCCGCCGATAGCCGAAGCGGCGGCGCTCCTGGGCGATCGCCCGCATGCGCTGGCGAAGGCTGGCATCGTCGGCCCGGGTCGTCCGGTATCTCATGGTCATGCGGCCGCAGCCGATGGTTTTACACGCCCGCCGTTCGCTCATCCCGAATGCTTCTCGCAGATGGACGACAGCTTTCCGCTTAGCCGCGGGCGTCACCACTTCTTTCCCAAGAGGTCCTTCAGCGCTGCGTTGTCGAGCATGGCGTCGGCCAGGAGTCGCTTCAGCCGTGTGTTCTCGTCCTCCAGCGTCCTCAGCCGCTTCGCCTCGGAGACGTCCATCCCGCCGAATTTGGCCTTCCATTTGTAGATGCTGGCGTCGCTTACGCCGTGCTTGCGGCACAGGTCGGCGACCGAAACGCCGGCCTCGTGCTCCTTCAAAATCCCGATGATCTGCTCTTCCGTAAAACGACTACGCTTCATGCTCTGGTCCTCATCTTGGGCCAGAGCGAACTTCAAACTGGATTAACCCCGTGGGGCAAGGTCACTTGTGAAATCCGGCCGTCACAAAGATTCATCAGTAGATCACTGTCTTGCGCTAGGTCCTTGGTCCCCCTTGGGCCAGCCGCTCATAACTTGCCCGGCGCGGCGGTTGCGCCGGGCCTTTTCTTTGAGGCGGGACCGTGAGGCGATAGGCGACGAACACTTCGGCACTACCGAAGACTTCCAAGACCTCACCACAGATCTGGCAGCGGAATTCGTCGCCTTGATTGGGCAACGACACCAGCTCCAGTCGCCGTAAGCCGGCTCCGCACTTGGTGCAAGCGACATCGGTTTGTCTCATGGCGTCCCCTTAAGCCATCGCGCGATCAGGACGGCGCCCACTCTTTAAGCGGCACGTGCGTCAGCTGTAACAGTTGGGGCCAAGCGGCGCAGCGGATCGATCCAAGTAATGATCTCAAACCGACCGTCTTCGTGCTCGGCGAGTGCGGTGCAGCTTTCCACCCAGTCGCCGCAATTCATGTAGCACATGCCATGCTCATTGCGGATCGTGGCGTAATGGATGTGGCCGCAGATCACACCGTCGGCTCCGTGACGCCGGGCCTCGGCTGCGAGCGTTTGCTCGAAAGCGCCGATATAATTCACAGCATTCTTTACCTTCAGCTTCGCCCATTGCGACAGCGACCAGTAGGGAACGCCGAACCAACGTCTGAACATGTTGACGAAGCGGTTCATCTGGATGGCGAGATCGTAAGCCTTGTCGCCTAGATGCGCGAGCCAGCGCGCGTTCTGCACCACAAGGTCGAAAATGTCACCGTAAATCACCAGATAGCGCCGCCCATCAAGACCGACATGGATGATGTTCTCCACAACATCGATGCCGCCGAAATGCGTTCCGTAGTAGCTTCTCAGGAAGTCATCGTGGTTGCCGGGCACGTAAACGACCTTGACCCCCTTGCGCGCCTTGCGCAGCACCTTTTGCACCAAGTCATTGTGTGATTGCGGCCAGTACCAGCTGGATTTCAGCGCCCAGCCATCGACAATATCGCCGACGAGGTAGATGGTATCGGCATCATGGCTGCGGAGAAAGTCCAGCAATCGTTCCGCCTGTGAGCCGCGCGCTCCGAGGTGGACATCGGAGATGAATAAAGTGCGAAAGCGCCGTTCCGGACACTCGTCATCCATAGCATAGCTTTCCCATGCGTAAGCGGCTAACAGACGCGGGCGTAGCAATGAAACCCGCCGTAAATTCCCGATCGGTCCTGCCTCGAAGCCGACCGCGCTTCGCTCCTCGTCGCGATGCCAGATCTTCTGGAGCGGCGCCAGTTCGTCATTTTCCAGAGGAGATTCCTTGCCGGCGGTACGGAAGATCACCCGCACGTTATCGCTGCCGATGCGGTCGATGGCATTCCAGAGCGCGTGGATCTCGTCGGATGCCATCCAGTCCTGCGAGTCCAGCAGCACCACAGCGTCGATCTCCCGCGCTGGCAAGCCTTCCATGAACTGCCGGAGGTTGGCCTGCACCGGACTAATCAAGCCGGCCCCGTCGCGTAGCGCATTGCATCCACCTGATGAAATCGTAACGATGGTTGATCCCAACGGTAGCCGTAATGCCGCAAGATCGGCTTCCGGATCCTCCCATATCTGGTTGTAGACCAGACGCCGAAACCAGAACGAAAAAACGCCTGTCCCAAACGGTCGCTTCGTCCCGGCTCCTGCTGTTGCGGACTGCGTCCGCAATGAATTGCGTATTCATCAATCCTCCGAATCAATAGCTTCAGGAAGATATCGGCCACGCACTACAGTTTTGCGACGGATGACGGGAGGCGACGACCCGCCAAACTTCATTCCCTCGTCATTTTGGGCGACGCTCGGCTCGTCATACCCCTGTCGCGCAAACAATTCATACGTTTAGCTGCTAAACCAGACAGAAGGTGCATGGATGTTCGCACATTCCCCCGATATTGGCGCAGATGCCTCGTGGCCTGTCGAAGAAACCCGCCGCATGAACCGAATGTATCGGCGGCAAAGGCACTTTTATGATGCTACGCGGCGGTACTACCTTCTCGGACGTGACCAGTTGATCGCCGATCTGCGGCCTGAGGCAGGAGCAACCGTTCTGGAGATCGGATGCGGAACAGGCAGGAACCTAGTTTTAGCCGCAGGGATATATCCCCAAGCCAGATTTTTCGGGATCGATGTTTCAACGGAGATGCTGACATCAGCGATCTCGAATATTTCGCGACACAACCTGGAAGATCGAATTCGAGTCGCACACGGTGATGCTACGACATTTGAGCCGCATCCCTTGTTTGGTACCGAGCGGTTCGACCACGTGCTCGTTTGCTACAGCCTGTCGATGATACCCAGCTGGCGTGCAGTGCTTGAGAGAGCTGTGAGCCGCCTAAAGCCCGGAGGTCGTTTACACATTGTCGATTTCGGCAGCCAAGAACAAATGCCGGCGCTAGCCCGCGCGTTGCTCCGGAGATGGCTTTCGCTGTTCGACGTGACGCCGCGCGACGAACTGGAGAGCTTTCTGTCTGCGATCGCCAGACGTACCGGAGCCCATTTGCGCTTCGATCGCCTGCTCCGCGACTATACCCAGTACGCCGTACTGACGCTGACGCTTACTGCGGCACCTCGTGAGGGCGTGGATTACAATTCTCACCCGTGGCAACGCCGTCACCCCCGGGGGGGAGGCCGCTACTCCCGGCCGTGCTCGACGAACTTGTCCATCGCTGCAAGACAGTCTCGGCGCTAGATATCGCGGAGCACCTTTGCGAAAGCCGCGACCGGCGCGCGCGACTTAGAGAAACTGAAATCTTATCGAAACTGATCGCTATATAGAACGTTTCTCGGTCGAGCCGCTTAGAAGTCGAGAATTCAACAAACTTGGTTCTCGTGAAGGCGTGCCGTTCTGGCACTTGCCGGCGGCCTTTCGCATGAGAGGCTGACCAGCCTTTACCCGCGCGAACTCCACTACGTTGTCGCAGAACTCGAAGTTCTCTGGCGCCAGCACGATGATCGTCGATCCGTGCTCGAACCAGCCAAGTTCCTCGCCCTTGCGCACGCTTGCACCGCAGGGAAAAACTGTCGGTCCTCTCGTTTGAGCGTTGAGGGTGGCATCGATGCAGTGCAGCCGAATGCTTGCGACCAGGATCGCTGCCACCGGCACCAAGGTCAGCACATCTCCGGTTGTCAGCCGCGTCTGAAGCACCGCCCGTTCATTCTTACAGAACAGCCGCTCGACCCGCTTCAACGCGATCGGATTGACGTTCCATACGTCGCCATGAATGAAGGTGACCCGCTCGATCCGGCAGTCGTGCGGCGCGTGAAAACGATGGTACATGCTTGAGGTCAGCCGCAGGGTGATGAAGCGACCATTTCGGTGCGCGTCGACCAGCGCCGGGTCGCCGAGCAGATCCAGTAGCGAATAGGGCGCGCCCTTGATTTGAAAAAGCTGCGTGACGACGATATTTCCGAACGCCCCGATGATGGCATCGCACGGGCTGACCACGATCGCGGGGTCGGGGTCCGGCGGGCGCAAGCCTGGACGCAACTCCCGCGTAAAACAATCATGCAGGCTTTTGAAGCTGGTCTTGCGCGCTTCGCTAAGGTCGAGGTCGGAAAACAGACGCCAGCACGAGATCGAGAAACCCCGGATCAGGGGCTGTTCGATCTTGCTAAACCACCCCATAAAGCGGGTTAGGGTTGCCCGCGGGATCCGGTTGGTCAGCAGGAAATTCAAATCCTCCTGCTGGGTCAGGCCTGAGATCAGCTTTCTCATTGTCATGAATCTGTCAGCAGGGTTGGGTAGCGCTGGCGGCATGGACCTGCCTCTTCCGATTCTGGCCTTGTCTGCCGCCGCGGTTGCCGGCGCAGCAATTGCCTTTCCCAAACTGAACGCCCGGTTGGCGCTTTCGCGGGCCAAACACCGCTCGCTGGCCGGTCATTCCAAATTGTCCAAGGACGGTTGCCCGGCTGCTGCCGTTCTACGAGTTCGACAACGATGACTTCTTCGGTTCCGACGGCGCGCCGCGCGAAGTCGTCAAACAAAGGCGGGAAGCTTTCTTTCGGCTCGCCCGCCTTTATGAAGAACGCTACGCCAAGGGTCGACAACTGACCGCAGAGGCGTCGAGCTGGATCTCCGACCTGCGATTCACCGAGACCTATCGGGTGCCCTTTCAGTACAGCCGGATGGTGCGGGAGCATCTTTCGACCAGCGCCTTCATGCAGTCCTCGTGCGGCGTCACCGTCACCGACATCGACGGCAATGTCTTCTACGACCTGGCCGGCTCCTACGGCGTCAATATCTTCGGCAACGATTTTTACAAGGATTGCATTGCCGAGGCAGAAAAGCGCGCGCGCGCGTTGGGACCAGTGCTCGGCCCCTACCATCCGGTGATTACGGACAATGTTCGCAGGCTCTGCGAGATTTCCGGTCTCGACGAAGTCTCGTTCCACATGTCGGGTACGGAAGCTGTGATGCAGGCGGTGCGGCTTGCCCGTTATCATACGCGCCGATCGCATCTGGTTCGCTTCGCAGGTGCCTATCATGGCTGGTGGGGTGACGTGCAGCCAGGTGTGGGCAACCCGGTTTCCCCGCACGAAACCTATACCCTCGCCGACATGTCGGAACGGACGCTGCATGTCCTGAGGACGCGGCGCGATATCGCCTGTGTTCTCGTGAATCCCTTGCAAGCTCTTCATCCCAACGCCAATGCGCCAGCCGATTCGGCGCTGGTTGACAGTTCCCACAAAGGCCGGTTCGACCGCGCCGCCTATAGCGCATGGCTGAGGCGGCTGCGCGAGGTCTGTACCGAGCGAGACATCGTGCTGATTTTCGACGAGGTCTTCGTCGGCTTCCGGCTTGCCGTCGGGGGCGCGCAGGAATATTTCGGCGTCCGCGCTGACATGGTGACCTATGGCAAGAGCCTCGCCGGGGGTCTCCCTATCGGCGTGGTCTGTGGTCGTAAGGATCTGATGCGCCGCTTCCGCGACGATCGGCCCGCCGACGTCTGCTTCGCCCGCGGCACCTTCAATTCGCATCCCTACGTCATGATGGCGATGGATGAGTTTCTGAGTCGGCTTGGTGATCCGAACTTCTACTCGATCTATAGTGGTCTTGATGAGATCTGGAACGGACGCGCCAAACGGCTGAACGACCGGCTGAGCGCGGGAAACCTTGCGGTGCGGGTCAGCAACCTGTCCTCGATCTGGATGGTTCACTATACTGAGCCGTCCCGCTACAACTGGATGCTTCAATATTATCTGCGGGCTGAAGGGCTCGCCTTGAGTTGGGTCGGAGCCGGTCGTTTGATCTTCAGCCTGAATTACAGCGAGGCTGACTTTGCCGTAGTCGCCGACCGCTTCGTGACAGCGGCCGAAAACTTGAAGCGGGATGGCTGGTGGTGGCACAGTCCTTCGCTCACCAACAAGAGCATACGCCGACAAATCTTGAAGGAGATGATCATGCGAAGACGGCCGCGATGAGCCGGCGACCGCCTTGCAGATCATTTTCAGTTCAAGCGTGCTCTCCGTGCTTGTCAAGGCCAGGATCGATCAGCTCGCCCTTCATCAAATACAGCGGTGCCTTATAGTACAGTTTGAGATCGCTGAACGGGTCGGTCAAGATCTTGGTCATCCACACGAGGCCGGTCTCGACGTCGCGGATAAAGAACAGATGCACCGTCCGGAATAGTAAGCCGCAAATTCCGATCGCCAGCCATACCTTGGCGACCTGGCGCACGAAATCAGCCGGAGAGATCCATGGCGTAAAGACACCGAAAAATGTCGGATCGAAGAAGAGAACCAGCGGCGAAATTGCCCAGAGGGCCATCAGAACGATCTTCCGGTTCAAATTATATCCGACTTTGATATCCTCCTTGTGGTCATGGGTCGCCTGGTTGACGTGATCATAACCTTTCGGCTCGAAGAAAAAATGACCCGCCTGCCTTGTCGTCATAGAGACCAGCCAACCGAGCAGGGCAGCGGCAACTGGATCGACGAATAGCAATGCATACGCAACGAGAAAGCTGAAGGCGCTGACAAAGTGCAGGCTCTGGTTGATGCGGCTGTGATGGTAGTAGCGATGGTCATCCCACCGTTGAGTGCGCAACTGCTCTCGAAAGCTCATAATCATTCCCTGCCCAGAATAAAGTTTGTTCTGCTTACAAGGATTCGATGTACGCAAGATGACATTATGCAAATGTCGCAAGACGCGCCGCGGCGAATCCCTCGAACGGACTTCGATCGCCTCTATCAGGCCACGACCTCGATCGCGATTTTCCGAATGCGGAGCAGCGAGAAGTGGCCGAGAGGAGGCACCAGTCGGTTCTCAACTAATTCCATTTCGCTTGCACCCGCCAGCCATTGCGCATAGCGCGACCAGGTGAATTCGGCTGTCCGAAAGCCAAGCGGACGCACCACCGGCTGCAACCGACGCTCGATGAAGCGGCGCACCCCGGCATCGGCGCTGATCCGGGTCAGGATTATCAGTTCCCCGCCCGGCCGCAGCACGCGACCGAACTCATCAAGGGCGGCTTCCGGGTTCGGTACCGCCGTCACAACATATTGCGCCATCACCACATCGAATGAATTGTCCGGAAATTCGAGCTTCTCCGCATCCATGACCGCGAGTTCCTCGACGTTCTTTAGACCGAGATTATTGACCCTACGTTTCGCCTTCCGCAACATCGCTTCCGAAATGTCGGTACCGAAGATGCGAAGGTGGGGCGCATATTGCGGCAACGAGATTCCCGTACCGACGCCAACCTCAAGCACGCGCCCGCCAACCTTGTTGGTTGCCTGAATAGCCGCCTTGCGACCCTTGCTGAACACGCCGCCAAACACGAGGTCGTAAACCGGAGCCCAGCGATCGTAGGCCTGCTCAACCGTGGCGCGGTCGAAGTCCAACTGCTCGCCATCATCCAGCTTGAAGATTTCTGCCATGGTAATTTCATTTTCCTACTTTTCCGCATGCTTAGCCTTGCGCAGCGCTTTGCGCCATCAGGCGGCCGCGTGGTCGCAATGAGCGGCTCGGCTGCAACGCACTAAGATTGCCGATGAACTGCCTTGCGCTATTCTCCCAGGAGCGTTGCAGGGCAAAATTCCGGCAGGTTTCACGTGATATACTGAGCGCGCGAATGCAGGCGGTTCGCAAATTCATGTCCAAAACACCAACTGGGTGATCGGCAATCACATCGATGGGGCCGGTAACGGGGAACGCGGCGACAGGTGTGCCACACGCCAATGCCTCGAGTTGCACGACGCCGAACGTGTCCGTCAGGCTTGGAAAAACAAAGACGTCAGCCGCGGCCAAGTGTGCGCTGAGTTCGCGACCAGTCTTTTCGCCCAGGAACTTGACTTTCGGGTACCGGCTTTCCAGCGCCGGCTTTTGCGGTCCGTCGCCGACCACCACCTTGGATCCAGGTAACTTTAGCGAAAGAAACGCCTCAAGGTTCTTTTCAACCGCAACACGACCTACGGTCATAAAGATGGGTCTCGGCAAATCAAGCTCGGACGCGTCATCTGGCGTGAACAACTCGGTATCGACCCCTCGCGTCCAGGTGCCGATCTTTTTGAAGCCTCTCGCGCTGAGGTGCTGTCTGAGCGATGATGTGGCGACCATCGTCATGGCGCCAGCCGCATGAAAACGCCGGAGCACCGCATAGCTCATCGACAACGGAATGATCGAGCGTGCGGCGATGTATTCCGGAAAACGCGTTGTGTAGGAAGTTGTAAAGGCAAACTTCCGACGACGGCAATACCCTCGCGCCATCCACCCGACCGGTCCCTCGGTCGCGATGTGAATGGCATCCGATGACGCCGCTTCTATCCGGCGGGCGATCTCGCCGCGGTTTGGTAGGGCTACTCTCAATCCCGGATAAGTTGGGAGAGCCATTGATGGAAAGCCGTCCGGGGTCAGAAAGTCGATCTCGGCACCAAGCGCCGATGCGCTGCGGGCCAAGGACGTCAACGTACGGACCACGCCGTTGACCTGCGGATGCCAGGCATCGGTCGCAACCAGAATTCGCATCAGGATCCCTTCAAATTCGCTGATTCTCGATTTCACGACGTTCGGTCAACGATATTTCAAGTGGATATTTCAAACGTATGACGTCATTGACGATTGGGTCGGTCTTTTTCCAAAGTGGAGCGGGAGTATTGCCCGACAGCGTTCCTGTAATTCGGCCGTTCCTTGCGGAGCCACGTCAGCAGGTAATCTTGGCCGTCGGTAAGTCCGACGATAGCGCCGCAAATAACGTGTTATGAATGAGTATGGCGCCGCCGAGCAGGATAGGTCATTTTGGTCAGAGCTTGGAGCGAGCATCCCGTGCTGCGCCGGCGTCGGGCTTCGCTGGCACGTGAACGAACCGCTATGACTCTCCGCCGACCGCGATGATAATTGCCGTGTAGCCCACGTTCTGGCATCGGCATGGAGTAGCGTCATCTATCTCCGCCCGACACATTAGGCGTGGACAGGTCCATGCCGCCATCCGTCCCGCCACCGATCAGCGGTGACGACCATGCCGACCGCGCTAATAATTGCCTGAGCCCACGGTCTGTCATCGGCGTGGAAGTGCGATTGTCATGAAGCCACAAAACTGCACTGGCGCCGTGGAAAAAATCGATACGACGGTGTCGCAGAGCGGATGGCGCATCCTGGTAGAAGGCGGGGATAACGTCGCTAAAGTCATGCCGCGACTGAAGTCCGGCGCTGCTAACTTCTGCGACAAATGTCACGCCGGCGGAAAGTACCGCGATGCCGTTCACAAAGAGGCTTGCCTTGGACCGTCAGCCTATCACCCGTATTTCGTCGATATACGAATAGGATATAACGTGGCTGCGGTCAAACAACGTCAACGCGCAATCTCTGGAGCCGAGTGAAGACGAGCGGATCGCTCAGCTGGCGAAAGCCCTTTCCCATCCCGCGCGGGTGCAGATTGTCCGGACGTTACTGCGCCGGACGACCTGCATTGGCTGTGACATTGTGGAAGAAATTGGGCTCGCCGCATCGACGACATCCGAACACCTTCGTATCCTTAAAGAAGCCGGGGTCATCGTTGGCGAAATTGAGCGGCCGCGGATTTGCTACTCGCTCAATCCGGCGGCGCTCAAACCATTGGCCAAATTCCTTGATCAGGCAAACGCTCGCCTGCTCCCGAAAAGCCGAGACTGAATGATGTCAACTTTCGAACGATACCTCACTGTGTGGGTGGCCCTCTGCATCATCGTTGGAATATTGCTTGGCCATTTTTTCCCGACTGTGTTCCATGTCATTGGGTCCGCAGAGATTGCAAAGGTAAATCTGCCCGTCGCGGTTCTGATCTGGCTGATGATCATCCCTATGCTGGTCAAGATTGACTTTGCGGCCTTGTCGCAGGTGAAGGAGCATTGGCGGGGAATTGGGGTCACACTGTTCATAAATTGGGCTGTGAAGCCGTTCTCAATGGCTTTCCTAGGATGGATTTTCATCGGGTGGCTGTTCAGGCCTTATCTGCCTGCCGACCAGATCAACAGCTACATCGCCGGGCTTATTCTGCTCGCGGCTGCGCCTTGCACGGCAATGGTGTTTGTCTGGAGTAACCTTATTGACGGCGAACCTCATTTCACTCTTAGCCAAGTTGCCCTCAACGACGTGATCATGGTGTTCGCCTTTGCGCCAATCGTTGGCCTTTTGCTTGGACTTTCGGCAATCACAGTTCCTTGGGAGACGCTGCTCCTTTCGGTCGTTCTTTATATTGTCGTGCCGGTTATCATTGCTCAGGTCGTCCGGCGAGTTGTGATTGACGGCGGCGGACGGGAGGCGTTGTTGCGGCTTCTGTCCAAATTGCAGCCGGTTTCGCTCGTGGCTCTGCTCGCCACTCTGGTTCTTCTATTTGGATTTCAAGGCGAGCAGATCCTAGCCCAGCCACTCATTATCGCGATCCTAGCTGTGCCAATCCTCATACAAGTCTATTTCAACTCGGGACTCGCTTACCTTCTGAACCGCGCAACAGGCGAAGCCCATTGCGTGGCCGGTCCGTGCGCAGTTATGGGCTGGACCATGGAGAAGGTCATTGCAATCGTCGGCGAGAAATTTGCCGAAGGCAAACACCGGAAAGCCTATTTGCAGCATGGACAGCTCTAAGACAACTTCTTGCAGCATGGACAGCTCTAAGACAACTTCATCGACGGCATCATCCGCGCTCTCAAGCGCATCTATGCCCCGGCTTTTTCCTGGGCCTACGTTCGCCGCTCCCGAAGTCCAACGCACAAAGGCTCGTCAGGTTGGCGCTGATGTTACCGCATGCAGCAGGCGCCTGGCTGCCGCATTATGGATGTGGCGCGCGCTGCTGGACCAGCTTACGCTCCTTGGGCCGGGTGAAAAGGATGGCTGTGCGCGTCATGGTGTGTCTGGAGGTGCCGCTTAAGCAGGGGCAGTGAGACGCTTGGTATTCTCGGCGACATGCTCGCGATAGCGGGCGACCAGAGCATCGGGTGAACCGCCTAGCATCATGCTACCGGCCGCCTCGATCGAGGCGCTGATCTTCTCGCTGATCATCTTCGAGACGCCTCGGCTTGTGCCGCGGGTCCGTCCCGGGCCAGCTTTAGAAGGCGAAGCTGAACAACTGTCTGCGCCTTAAAGGCCAGCATCGCGACGGCAAAGGGATCGTACATGGAGGCTCCGTGCTACGAAGGACTGCTACAAGAAACGACAAAGGGCGGCCGAAGAACCGCCCTTCGTTTAGCATCAATCTGAGAATCTGTAGCCTGGCCGAGCTGCAATCGACCTCAGCGAGCCTGAGCGACGCTGGAGAAGGTCTTGCTGGCCTCCTCGACGGCGCGCGTTGAGGTCTCGGTGATCGCCTTGCTGTCCTGAACCATGTGCTGCAGGCCCTCGCGGACCAGCTCGCTCTGGATCGCGGTGAACTCCTGAACCGACTTGGCACGCAGCCAGCTTGTTCATGCCCTCGAGATTGCGCTGGAACTGCCTCTGAGCCAGACCGAACCAGCTGCGCGAGGCATCCTGGAAAGCCTGGGTCAGAACCGTGCCGCAGCGCGTGACGGCTTCCATGTTCTGCTTGGACTGGCGCGCCAGGCGCTCACTGTCCTCACCAGAGAAGCCGAGCGTACGGGTGAAGCGATCGGCGGCCTCACGGGCCTGCTGCGAAGCGGTCTCGACGCTCTTCTGCACGACCTGCTTGGTGTTCTCGGTCGCCTGCTCGCGCAGATCGACCATCTTGTTGACGCCCTCGCGAGCGGCATCAGCAAACTGCGTGCCCTGCTCAGCGGTCGCGGTTGATGTTGGCCTTTGCCGCCTCAGCGTTGCGGGCATTCTGGTCGTTCTGCTTGTCGTGGTTTGTGTTTTGTATTGGACATCCAGGCTTCCTTCAAATTTTCATTAAATGGTCGGTGTCACATAGGGATAACGGCCGTCCACTTCGGAGGTAAAGCAATCGTCGAATTGCTGCACTGCACTAAATCATCGTTTCTTTCTATATTGCAAGCCCTGTCGGAGACCGCCCCGCCAATTGGGCATCAATCGGACGTTATGTCAGGTTCTTTCGAGTTTGCGTCGGAAAAATTGTGCATTGCACGTAACAGCTTACGGCTTGAGCATGACTTTATCGCTGGAGTTAGGACAAGTTGGTGCGCGGTCCACGGCGAGGACCGCCTCGCGGTCGATGACTGCTTGCCCTAGAATGGCGACCACTGCGGATACCGCGCTGCCCAATCGAAACCGCTGTGCGCGCCGGCCGCCGTTTTGCGTGCAGCTGCACGTGGCAGCCGTCGTACTTTTATCTCATTGAACCACTGATCGCGGCTGTGCGCTTTCCATTCGAGGGGCCTCGCCTCTGCCGCTGGTGCTCGTAGGAACCTTGGTTACCACATTCTTATTCATTGAGGCGCGCCGTTACCGCTTCTTTGATTTTTGGCGCATGCGTGCGCATGTCCTCGAAGTAAATTTCTTCGGACCTATTCTCCGCGGCGAGGGCGCTCAGGTCGAGAATGGCTGGAACGAGATTCTCTTCCAAGATTACCGAGCCCCTAACCTTCATATTACCTATGCTCAGGCAGTCGGCCGCAGGCTCCGCAATAATTACTGCTGGATTTTCGCAATCCAGGCCGATACGTTGGCAAGCTGCTCATCCATCCGACGCCCGTCGCCTCGCTGCAGGATCTCTGGACGCGGGCAGCTATTGGGCCTATTCCCGGGCAACTCGTCCTTCTGCAAGGATTCGCATGCCACATGGATAGCCATAGCGATTGCTACATATCGAAGCCGCCGGGGCGCAGGGCGCGCGCGGCCGCGAACTCCCGAGAGGGATAGGCTGCTCGAACTTGCACGAGGATAGGGCAAGTCACACGCGCTGCCGGCGACACCGCTGCTTTCATCGTGCGTTAGTCCGCTGTTCGCACCATACGGGCATGCAGTCTGCTTCATGTCCGCTCTGGGGCGAAAACCGAAACATCTGCTCGCATTAAGCGTTTCCGGTTTTTCAGCCAACTCGGACGTTGCAAAAGCCGCTGCATGTTTAGGCGTACGGCTCCATTTTGCGGCAAAGCGCCGAACTATTGCCGCCCAACGCCTCGGCGCCCGACCCGCCGAGCCAGTCAAGACCTCGCCCAGCCACATCGCTTCCGCTGCGATAGAATCCGCAGAGGCGCTCAACTTGATCCCACGGCCCCATTTTGGCGCGGGTTTATATCCACCAGTTCACCTGGCGATTTGCCGCCGTAGGAACTGGACACCTTCTGAACGACATCAAGGGAGGCTTGGTCCGCTGGCAGCTCGATTGGCTAGCCGAACGCCGGTTACAGGATCGAACTTCCAGCGTCTTCCGTAATCGGCTCGGCACGGAAAACTCTAATTAACGCATCATAGGCTTTACGCTGAACCGGGCCATGCTGCGCCCCAGTATGCACGAGATAAAAGCGCTCTAATATCAGTCAGAACATGGCACGAACGACGACCAAATCACAAAGCGACTTGCTGCGGTGTGGGCTATAAATCGACTTTTGACACTGGCTGCACACCTCCTCGCTAGCACGTTGACAGAACTGAATTTTTCCGCCCAGGATTCTCCCGCAAGGGGGGAATTTGCGTGCCATACGCTTCCATGCGCTCCCATAACCCACCCGGTAACCCAATGATATCCCTAGAACTATGTCCCCACGGGTATATACTGGCCTATAGGGGTTCACACCCATCATTGGGACACAACCGGGGACACACATGGCCCGTAAGGTTCGCAACAGCCTTCTCGAAAGCCGCAGCTCCCGATTAAAGCTCGCGGTTCGCCGCAGGACCTACAGCGGCTCATCGCTGGGGCGTGGCATAAGCCTGTTATACCGGCGCAACAAGACCAACGGTTCGTGGGTCGTCAAGGTGAGTGATGGTCACGGCCAATACTGGACCAAAGCCTTCGCCGAAGCTGACGATTTCGATGCCAGCGAAGGCAAATGCATCTTGGATTTCTATCAGGCGCAGGATGTGGCCAAGCAGCTTGCGCGGCGGCAGCCCGGCGAGGTTGGCGACGACAGCCGCCCGGTGACCGTCGCCCAGGCGCTCGATGCCTATGAGGCCGATCTGATCACGCGCGGCGGTTCCGTCCACAACGCAGGAGGACCGCGCAAGCATTTAACCTCCGTGCTCAAGTCGAAACCGGTCCAGTTGCTCGACGCCAAGGAACTCAATCAGTGGCGCAACAGCCTGCTCGACAGGGGCCTGCAGCCATCGAGTGTGGTTCGCTACTGCAAGGGGCTGCGCGCTGCACTCAGCTTGGCCGCCTCGCACGACGCCCGCATCCTGAACAAGTCGGCATGGCAGGTGGGACTGGAGGCGCTGCCGGATGCGACAGTCGCCCGCAACGTTATCCTCGACGATAGGACCGTTGGCCGGTTCATCAACGCCGCCTACGCCCATGATCCCGCGCTTGGCCTGCTGGTTCATCTTCTGGCAGAGACCGGAGCAAGGCCATCGCAGGCGGCGCGGCTTCTGGTCGAGGACCTGCACGGCGGCGCGCGCCCCCGACTGGCGATGCCCCGAAGCGCAAAGGGCGGCAGCAAGAACCGGGTTGCCCGCAAGGCCGAGCGCATCAACGTGCCGATCAGCGAGGCGCTGGCGGCGAGCCTGAAGGCCGCCGCCAATGGCCGAGCCGCCGATGCGCCGTGCTTCTTCGGGCCGATGGCCAGCCGTGGAGCAAGTCGCCGTCCGAGGACTACCGCCCGCACATCGTGTCGGTCGTCAAGGCGATTGGCTGCGATCCCGAAACGGTAACGATCTATGCGCTGCGGCATTCGAGCATCGTCCGCGCGCTCCTGCGCCATGTGCCGATCCGAGTGATAGCCGCTGGCCACGACACATCGGTGGCACAGATCGAACGATGCTACAGCAAGAACATCGTCGACCACTCCGACGACGTTTCGCGCGCGGCGCTGCTGCAGCTTGAGCCGTTAGCGCCCGCCGCTGGCAACGTGGTTCCATTGCGATGATAGCGATCGGGCCGTGGCGTTGGTAGCGCCGCCGACCCGATCTAACCAACCCTGTGGATCAGCACATGGGCAAAGGCTCCGTCGATCTTACACCCGAACAGCGCGCAGCAGCAGCCGCGCGCGCTCGGCTGCTCAAGTCGCCACGCCGGGAGGCCGAGCAGGAGCGCCTGCGGCTGCTTGGTGAAAAGCTCGGATGGCCAGCATGGCCGAGAGCTTGCGCCGGATCGGTACAAAGCTCCCCAAGGTCGAGACCAACCCGGCAGAGCCGACGCCACGACAGCCGAAACGACGCAAGGACGGCGGCGGCAATAAGCCATTGTTATCGGAAAAACAGATCAAGGACGGGAAAGCTGTCTACCGCCGCATGCTCGACGAAGACGCAGCGTGGGCTGAGAACAAGACGGCGTCGGCAACGCGGGTGATTGAGCTGCTGAAGCTCGGCAACAGCGTGAGCGTGTGGACGGTCAAGCGCTGGATTGTTGCGCCGGTTCTGGAAGAGCGTGAACAAAATAAGCAGCGGCGTTGAGCAGAATAAGCGCGCCATTCTTATTCTGCTCGCGGTTCTCTTAATTTGCTCGCGGTTTCTATTTCACTGATCGCTCGTTGGTCTCATCCTCCCGTGCATCGATATGCACTGGGAGAACATCGCATGGCCCGCCCCGAAGTCGATGACGCCGACGCCCACAGCGTTGAAGAGTTTTGCAGGTCGGCACCGCATCAGCGTCCAGCTTCTTTTACAAACTGAAGCCGCAGGGTCTTGCGCCCGCGACGTTCAACGCTGGCACGCGCGTGTTGGTGAGCAAGGAAAGCGCCGCCCGCTGGCGCGCTGAGCGCGAGGCGGCCACCAATCAATAAGCCGGGCGCTGCGGCAGCAGCGCACCGGCTAATGAGTGGGGCATTCCGAACGTCCCTTGATATGCCCAGCGCGCGTTTGACAGCTGCAAGCCCCGGCCCTTCTCCTTGGAGGGCGCACTATGCCGGTCACCATCAACCAGCCGATTGATCCAGCCGCGCTTGGTCGGGCGATGGCGCGGGCGCTTGGGAGATGGGCCATGAGCGGTCAGCCGATCTCAGGGCACAAGGGCCGCGACCGATGGATGTGCGCGTTGTCCGCCGCCTCCGACCTTTCGACAATGGCGATCCGGCTCGCTCTCCGGCTCTGCGTATCCTTCAGTTGCAAAACCGGCCAATGCGATCCCGGCTTTCCAAAGCTCGCAGAAGACATGGCGGTTTCAAAGCGCACGGTATCACGCGCAATCGATGAACTCGAAATTGCGGGGTGGATTTCGGTTGATCGGACCGGCGGCGACAACACACGAAATGCCCAGATCAACCTGCTCATCCCCGCCGCAGGTGAGCCGCGATCAGTGACAGCATGTTGTCACCTGAAAAAGAGCCGATAGGTGCCACCTCAGATGACAGCATGTTGTCACCTGAAAACCGTTCGCTTCAGATGACAGAAAACGCCCCTCAGGTGACAGAAACGGGGGGGTCAGGTGACAGACAGTGTGGCAACACAAATAACCGTGACCTGTGAACCTGAAGAGCGCGGCTTCGCCGCGCAGCTCTTCCGATGCCGATATTCAGAGTACTGTCGACGACGCACCACCGAACCAGCGCGCCTCTCACGAGGCGCTGAAGCAGCTACCTTCCGCGTCTCCAATAGGTATTCCAGCAAACGGTGCAGACGCGGATGCCGCCGAAGTCTACGAGCGTGGCCGCGAAGTCCTTGGTCCTGATGCCGATGCGGTCATCACCAAGCTTCTCGCCGTCTACAAGGCGACGTTGTGAGCGCGCTCGATACGCTCGCCGCCGCCGAAGATGAGGAAACTGGTCCGAGCCGCCGCCAGTACGTCGAGAATGACATTGAGACGGCCCTACGAGCGCCGCCCATGCGATAAAACTGGAGTACCGCGACAAACAGGCACCAGCGGCCATCTGTGCGGCAAATGGATGGTTGCGGTTTGTACTCACCGGCCAGCCCATCTTGTTGCACTGACGGATCACCATTGGCTTGGCCATCGCCCGCTTTGGATTACAGCCAATGAAATGCATGCGAACGGCGCGAGTATCGGCCTTCCTGATATCGTAGACGCCACGCAGGTAGGTGATGGCACCGATCACCGCTGGCAGCCCATAGAGCAGCGTGGTCGTGTTAAGATTTGTCGTGCCGAATGAGGTCGGCATCGGCGCTTCCCAAACCACGATGCGCGGATCGTGCTCGTTCATGATGCCGTTCAGCCATCGCACCGCGCCCGCAAAGATCGCCTCATGCGATGCACCGGCTCTCGCGAAGCGGTGAGAGCCATGCGCGGGCTTGCCGCCCGGCTCACCTACGGCCCAGCCTGATACAGATGCGAGGTCGAGGGCGAGAACAGACGGCATTACACTCACGTGCCGGTGGTCTGGAAACGATAGTTCGAGCAATCTTCCGCATAAGCAGCCTCAAGGGTGCGGCTACCTACCGCCACGATGCCAGGCTCAAGGATCGCGATCCCGGCGGCGCTGCGGCTGGTTTGCTTTGCCGCGCGACCACGCAGCAGACTGAGGAACGGTCGCGCTACTTGAGACCGCGTAAATGTTGCGCCCCTTCTCGGTGATGCCGGTCTTGACGAGGTCGAGGTCGCCAACAAACTTCCAAAGCGTCTCGATGTCGTTGCCTCCCCTAGCCCCCCAGTGGACCGCTGCCATCTGCGAGAGCTTTGCGCCAGCCCATCTGCGCTGGCCATCCAGTGTGTAGAGGTGCATCAGCTTCTTATCGAGTTTGCCGTTGCGCAGCTCGATGTCACTTATGATCGCTGCAAGGATGTTCTGGCCACTCGATGGTCAATTGCTTGCGGTCAACGCCGAGCACGGGTTGCTTCGGGCGACCAACTGCCTTTCTCATGTCTCCGACGAGAAGCGCTTGCTCCTTGAAGCTCGCGGTCAACTCCTTGTCGGTCACGACAAACGCTTGGTTTATTTACCTAAACAAACTCATTGAGGCATTCCTTTCTTGATGTCCTTGAGTTTCTTGATCGTGCTGGTAAGCCACTTGACCGTGCCAGCCTTGCCGTTCTTCGTCCCAAACAAGGTCCAGAACACCTCTGGCGTTGTCTTGGCGAGGTCGATGCTCGACAGCGATCCATAGATGACGTGAGCCCCGACGCGCAGGTCGTCGAGGTCAACGGCGTCGACATCGTCGGCGTCAGCTAACGGGTCTGGTTCTTTGAATTGCTCGCCGTCGTCCCGTGACGTTCATGCAGCGTTGGGCAGTTCGAACGGAGATTTCACATTCCGCCTCGATCCATTTCTGGAACGAGCCGTGAGGCAGCTTTTCTTTCTGGCGGATAAGAGCGTTGCCTATCTCGATCAAATCCTCGGCGGTGCGCCGCATCAGTCCTTTGATCAGCGCGGCGTCCGTCCGTGCTGCGACTTCGGTCGCGCGGTCGACCGCGGCATAGTCGAACAGTGTGCGGGTCGGGGTGGTGTTCGTTGACATCAGGGCGAGCTGTCCCATCACACACCTGCCTGTGCGTGAATGCCCCCAGCCCTTGCCATCGCTGCAGCGCCGAGCGGCGTGTCGGCAAACTCGCCCAGCTTCTCGCTGAGCATTTCGTATTCGTTGCGCTCGTCGTCCTCCAAGTCGACGGTGAGGTCATCGATCTTGCGCTCCAGATCGCGCTCTTTGATCTTTGTTTTCAGCAGCTTCTTGCTGATGCCTTGATCGCTGGCGTGATCGTACTGATCAGCCACCATCTTGCGGATGACCTTGCATGGCGCGTCACTCAACCTACAATGCCATTTGCGCGGCCATGGAAGGTTAAAACGCCGGGGAGCTATCGAGACACCGATGAGCAGCCGCCATCACCGCCGCCGCTTCCGTTATGAGGCTTCCAATGCCCTGCAAACCTATTTGTGCGAACCGGATGATCCGGCGCTCTCGGGCCTGTTGAGGAATACGGCTAACGCATGGATCAGGTTGCTGGCCATCAAAACGGGACATTGCATCGTCTGTTCTTCGTGGATGGTTGAACGACGGGATGTCGGTCTTGTGCTACTGACTACCCCAGCGACGGCCAAGCCGACCTTGGCAAGTTGTTGTGGTATCTGCTTCGAGTGTGCTGATCTTCCCCTTGAGGCCCTAGAACGCGCGGCTACGGTCGCGTTGCAGACAGTAATGCCGGGACACTTCGAACCGATGGACCGCGCCATGAAGCCGGATCGGCATCCGATGGTGCCGGTGGACGCTCGCGGTCGCCGCCCTCCCGCCGACGTGCTTGCACGAGCCATCCGCGATCACCTGCTGCGCACCGCTGCGGCTCGGTTCTGCGTCGGGATGAAGCACCGTCCAGCGGCGGCGTTTCTGCGCACCAAGTTGATCCGATACCGCGAAGGTGCATGGCGACGTGAACGCCGCCAGGATGCGTGCCCCGAGCGACATCGAGGCACCATCACCGAGCTTCTTTGGACGTTACTGAAAATCCGCGATGCCATCCCCTGCGATCGAACGATCCGGGCGGCATTGGCGCTCGATCCGTTTTCGCTTGCCCACGATTAGTGATCTGATCACTCGATCATCACAGATGATGGAGCGAGAGCTATGGCCGACAAGCTGGCAGCAACACGTGCTCAACAACGTGCTTCCGCGAATGGAAGCGACCACCGAACAAGCGACAGCTTCGAACCCGGCACCCGTGAACCCGCAGCCGCTTTCCGTTGGCATGAGCCTCCAGCCGCAGTTCGATCCTGATCGAACTTCTGCCGCCTGCTGCTGCCGAGAAGCTGCGGTTGCTGCGCCAGCGCGGCAGCGATGCGCACACGGTCATTCCGCCGTTCGAAGATGTCCGGCAAGCGAGCATGGCGACGGTCGAGGCCGCGAATGCGCTGAAGCGGCTCACCGATCATCCGCAGGATGGTGGCTTCGATCTCAAGCCGGATGATCGTCGCGTCATCGCAGCGCAGCGACTACTCGACAAGGTGACCGCCGATTTCGAGCGGCTTCGAGAGCTGCAGCGAGACGAAGACGGCGGAATGGCACGCAGCATCCGCCGCGCTGGCGAACGCCGAGACATGGCTGAAGCACGGCAGGCCGTCCGGCGTGCAGTTGCTCGACTGGATGCGACGAGCCGCCGAAGCTGCTCAAGGGCGAGACCGTCTGCTTGATGGCGTCGAACGGCTGCGCCGTCGTTGCCGCGAGTTGCGGGCCGATCTGCATCGCATCCGGTGCGCGCCGTATCCGGAGCCTACTGCAAGAGCGCATGCGCGAGCAGATCGAGGCACTGGCCATGCAGGGTGCGCCATCGGTGTCAGCTGCTGATCGAGCATGACGGCGAGATCGATTTGGCCGACGCAGCGCCTGCGATCGGAGGTGCTCGGCGCGGAGCAGCCTGCACTGGCGTTCGCCGAGGTGCCGGACACGGTCGCGCTGCTCGCATGGCTGCATCGTGATGCGCTGATCAAGCGGCTCGATGCTGAAATCGACACCGAAAGCGATGACGCCAGCGCATTGACGCATGAAGCGCGCCAGCAAGCCGAAGCCGAGGTGCATGGGCGATCTGCTCGACATCGAACGGCAGGAAGCCGCGCTGGTGTGGCAGGCGCAGGCGCAGAGCCTTCCTTGTGAACACAGAGCCGACATCGATCCACGGGCGCTTTTATCCGTGCGCTGCGTGGTCGCTCCGCGCTCTGCACCGCCGCCGACATCACCAGAGCATGGTTACAACGTCGTCGGTGGACGGCGATGACGAGATGCGCGTTCTTCCTCTCGGCTCGTGCCAATCGGCTTGGGGATGGATCCACAGCGCGGGGACAGGTTGATCCTTGGCGGTCCCCGCGCACTACCTTCCACAAGATCGCGCTGCCGGGCACTTGGCTTGCTCAACGGCGCGTGGGCGGAGCGCGGTTCTCCTTTGGCTCCTCCGCCCAATCAACCGCGACGGGCCATCCGGCCACGTTTCAGGCCGGGACTGCGAGGGGCTACTGACCTTCGCGGTGCTTGATCATGTCTTCAACCTTCCTCTTAACCGCCTCAAGGTTGAAGGAAGCCGGGTCCTGCATCGGTGGATAGTCAACGGCCGTCAACGCCAGCTTACCGACCAGCTGCTGAACTAGGACAAAGCGCCAGAACTCACGGGCGTAGAAGTCGTTCAGGTAGCCGGGCGACCCGGTGTTCAGGCTCTCCCCGCGTAACACCGGTAACCTCTCGAATGGGTCCTGGCGAATATTGGTCAGGACGGGCATGTCCGTGGTGACCTTCTCGCCCGGCCAGCCCCACGGTTGAGCGAAGAACGTGAACTTCATGTCGTCATGGCGAACCGCGCCGAGGTTAGGGCCGCCGAAGTAGAACAGTTCGTGGCGTTTGGATGGTCCTTTGCCAGTGAGGAGATCCATTTGGTTGTAACCGTCGAGATGGTTCTTGTAAGATCGGTCGCCGAGTTGCACGCCCGCCAGCAACTGAGCAGTAATGTTCGGGTTTCCCGCTGCAGCCATAAGAGTGGGAAACCAATCGAGGCCGGAAATGATGCCGTTCTCGACGGTGCCCCGCTTAATTCGGTCCGGCCAGCGGATGATGCAGGGCACGCGGAAGCCGCCTTCGCCGACGGTACCCTTGGTGTTCTTGAAGGGCGTCATGCCGCCATCCGGCCAAGTGAATACTTCAGCACCGTTGTCGGTGGTGAAGATGACGATGGTGTTGTTGGCCTCGCCGATGTCGTCGAGATGCTTGAGCAGTGCGCCGATGCTGTCGTCCATCTGCGCCATACCGGCTTCTTCCAGACCGTAGTTTGTCTGGCTGTTCTGCGTCGAAGAGTATTTCTTCGAGAGGAACGTCCAGACGTGCATGCGCGTGGTGTTGTGCCAAACGAAGAACGGCTTGCTATCCCGCTTGGCTTTGTCCATGAAGTCGCTGGAAGCCTTGACCAAGACCTCGTCGAACGTCGTCATGTCGTACTTCGCTTTGGCGAATGGCAAATCGTGCATGTTCGGCACATTCGACATATCCGGAAACGGCGGCAGAGGGCCCTCATCGATCACCCTCTGCTTGCCGATTTTGCCCCATCGCGGCATCTCGGTTGCATCGTCATTGTCGGTCGCATAGCTGTGGATCAGACTGCGGGGGCCGAACTTGTTGTAGTAATCCTGGTCGATAGGGAACGAGTACCAGTACGGATCAGACATCGCGTCCAAATGATACAGATACCCAAAAAACTCATCGAAGCCATGTACGGTGGGGAGATATTTGTTCAGGTCACCGAGGTGGTTTTTCCCGAACTGCCCGGTGGCGTAGCCTTGTACCTTCAAGGCTGTAGCGAGCGTCGCAGCCTGCGCCGGGATGCCGACGTCGGCTCCGGCCTGCCCCACGGTCGTCAGCCCGGTGCGGATTGGTAACTCGCCGGTGATGAAGTTGGCGCGGCCAGCCGTACAACTTGCTTCGGCGTAATAGTCCGTGAACATCATGCCTTCGGATGCCAGCTTGTCGAGGTTCGGCGTCTTTCCCGACATTATTCCACGATGGTACGCGCCGATGTTGAACCAACCGACATCGTCGCCCATGATGACAAGGATGTTTGGCGGCCGCGGTTGTTGGGCTGAAGCCGGCGAGTTCGCCCCCGCGAGGACTATACTCGTAGCCACCAACGCACTCGATAAAAGAAGACTGAGTTTCATGTCCAAAATCCTCCAAGGCGAGTTTTGTGGGTCTACTGGTCGTCATTAATCGAACAAGCCAAAAGCCGCTAAGCGGCTCCCTCCGCAGCGGCAGTCTGACAGAACAACAACTTTCGCATGGGATTGATATTGCCCCTTGGGGCAACTCTCCGCCAATGTGACGGGCGAATGAACCAGTCTGGGTGTCCGCCAAACCGGCCACGGCTGATGCGCTCTCTCGACTTCGTGCCCATGCGAGCGAGGATTGCCGGGCCACGATGCTGAGGCAAGCCGCTACCAATAGCGGTGGATGGCGCGCCGGGCACAACGAGGCGGAACGGGCAGCGGCGTTCGATCAGACCCCAAAAATAATGTTCGATAATGAATTTCCTTGTGAAAACAATGTTTTACTGCGATCGCATTGGTGGCTGAACATGGAGGCTCGGGTTGGCCCGAGCTTCCAACCGGAGCAAGCCATGCGAAACCCGAAGCCCTTCACCGTCATCCAGAACGGCAAGCCGATCTTCACCGTCACCGCCTATTCGATTGAGCAGGCCCGCGCCATCGTCGCCGCCAAGGTCGCGGGCGAGGTCATCGTCGTCGCCGTCACGCGCGACGGAGCGGCCGATGATCCCGGACACCAAGAACGGCCTTCCGGCGATGGCCTGCATCTCAGCAATGCAGAAAAGCGTCCGGCGCGGCCTTGAGCGCGAGGCGATGGAATTCGCGTGCGAGCTGCTGCACACGTCCAAAGCCTTTCACACGATGGTCTGCAAGCGACTGGAGATCATCTGCCATGAAGACCTCGACACGATGGCCGCGCCGATGGATCGTGCCGTTCGTCGCGACCGCGCCGCGCGCAGTCGAGGAGCGCTACAGCAAGCATCGGCGAAGCCCGGCTGATGGTCGGCAACGCCATCCGCATGATGTGCCGAGTCGCCGAAGACCCGTGCGGGCTGCCACTTCGCTGCGGCCATCGGGCTGCGGTCTCACTCGAAGGCTTCGTGCCGACGATTCCAGATTGGGCGCAACGATCAGCACACGATGAAGGGCAAGGCGATGGGCCGTGGCCTCGATCACTTCCGCCAGCGAAGGCGCGAAGCTGATCCCGCCGCCGACAGAGCCGACCCATACGAGGACGAGGCTTATCGGCTCTGGGCGCTCAAGCAGCAGCGCGCTGAATTCGGCCTCGGTCGAGTGACGCAGCACTTGGCGAGCTTCGCAAGACGGCGGTATGCTAAACCTGCGGTTTCCGCAGCCTCTGTGCCTTCACCCTTCTTCCCGCACTCACGCCTTGGCTTTGGGTGGAGCATGCTTGCCAGAAGGTTTGATGTAGATCAAGAGGACAAACGCCTGCGCCCGATGCTTGGTCCCGTCCCGCCCCGGTCGTCCATGTGCAGTTGCCCCCGCGGCGTCTTTTCTCGAACGATGGAGCATGCCATGATCGTCGAGTCTCATGGCTTTGCAGCCGCTTTCCTGCTGCCACACGCATTTTAATGGTGCGTTCGCCCGTGGCGGCAGAGGCGGCCGCGTCATGCGTGCCGAGGCTTCCACGCGGCGGCATGCGTCGCCGGAGGTTTCATGGCGGTGCATCTTCCGCGGCGCTTCGCGCGTACCGTCGCGGGTCGCTACGCGGTCGCAGGCTCATCCAGAGGCGGCGTTACGCTGGCTACCGTGCCATGGTGTCGCGTGATCCGGCGACGGTGCGCTGCGTCGTCCGCAGCGTCGATGCCGTAGCGGCTGAAGACGATTACGGCGGCCCGGCCGCTGCGCTCGCCCCTAGGCAACTGGGTTTGCCCGAACTTCGGGTACGCTCCGCTAAGCTGCGCGATGCATGGAGCGAACGCCGCCTTGTGCCAAAAGTCTCGCGATATCACGGATAGCTCACAGCCGTCGTCAGCGCGACCGCACCTCGTGCATGACGTACGGCAGCGTCGATCGCACAGCATTCCTCAATGCAACGTCCTGCGATCTTCCTCATCCGGCTCAACGCCGCGCATCATCGCTTCCGCAAACCTGCGCCAGCCCCGGCTTTGCCACGCCCTCCGGCAATCGTCGCAATGATGATCAGACGCCGACACGTTCGTTCGCTGGCACTGCGCGCACCTCACGATGCGTTCCATTCGGAGCCTCCGGTTCGCCCTCTGCATCTGCCATCTCGTTCAGCGTCTTGACCATCGCGATGCGCACATCATGCACCCATCGTTCAAGCCTGCGTCTGGCTGGCAGATCGCCAACCGGCGCGCACTGCGCTGGCATGGATGACAGGGCCGACAAGACCACGCCAGCGATGGCTTCGACGCGAGCCTCATGTTGGGCACCGGGAATGAGCGTGGCCTTACGTTCAGCGACGCGAAGCTGCACCAGCTCTGCTTTGGCCTGCTGGAGGGCCACGTCAGCCGCACCGCGAGGCGAGAGCTTGCGAGCTTCCCGCAGATGCTTGAGGTAGGCCATTCGACACGCCGCCTGATCGAAGCGACCGTCAGGAAGCCTTGTGATCACGCCCATGGTTAGCAGCTTGTCGAGGTAGCTCCTGACACACCCGAGATGAGCCGCCAGCGCTGCTGCCGACTACCGCAGCATCCGGCTTGCGCGTGGCCCGCGCGAAACCCTGCACCAGATCGACCAGCCGCCAACTGTCGCGGTCCATCGGCTTGATGAGCCGTCACGTTGGAGCCGCTTCAATTCGGCTGGGTGTTCCAACAACAGCAGCATCATCGCCTGCGGCGTCGTGACGGTCCCGGCTTGCGGTTCAGTTGCCATCGTATTTCCCTCGTGGCCGCCCGTCGCCAATCTGCCGCCGATCACAGCGGCGTGGCAAGCCACCGCCACCGAGGAAATGCTGAGCTGCAATATATTTATAGCGGGCCGTCGCGCGGTCCCCGCGCAAACTCGCGTCTTCCACAGGACCCTGACGACCGCTCACGGTCGAACCCTCGCCGATGATGTCCGCTTTCGGGGACGGAGCGGGCATGCCCTTTCGAACCGAGATTGTCGGATACTGACCCATCGCGACATATTGCGGACGCGCAGTGACCCCGTCACTTTCGGAGCGAAGCGGACATCAACTGGCAGGCTGGACCGGCTGGCTCGGTCGAAAATGACCCAATGCGACATTCAGCGAACCCGACATCTGTCATCTTCCGCGCCGATTCCACAGTTCATCGGAGACGGAATCGATTGTGCTACATCGATGCCCCAAGCGATTGAGTTGATCCCATTCGCCCTGCTGTGTACCTTACGGCCATTCAGCCCAATGCGAAGGAGGATTACATGCCGCTCTTCATTATGCAGGGGCGCTTCACACAGGATGCCCTCAAGGGAATGCTTGCGAAGCCGGAGGACCGGGCAGAACAAGTCAGCCAGTTAGCCGCGAAACTGGGAGGGAAGCTTGTCGCCTATTACTTTACCTTTGGCGAATACGATTTCCTCGTGGTTACTGACGGGCCAACGATTGAGGGCGCAGCCATCGCGGCCATCGTGGCGGCTGCGGGAGGCGGGGTTACGGACGTGAAGACGACAGTGGCAATGACGTCCGCCGAGATGAAGGACGCTTTCGCCAAGGCCGGACCGATTGCGGCAAGCTTCCGGTCGGCGGGAAAGGCCTAGGTAAGCCATCCACGAAACCGGATCAGACTACGGAGAGACCGCTCCCGGGCGGTCTTTCTTTTTAGATCATGACGCGAGAAATGGCTGATGTCTGTTGTTGGCCCAAAGCAGACGTGCTGAAGGCCAGCCCGGAATGTCCGCTTCCGGGCGTAGTGCGGACATCACAAGCGCTTCGCGCTCATCGCGTCATCTCGGCAAACTTGCCACGACCGACGACGACAGCAGACGCCCGAGCATTAACCCCCGCAGTTTCTGCGACCCTTTTTCGAGCAGCGCCATCACGACCACGCGCAACATCACGACGGCGGGCGGCAGGCAACGCGACATCACGGCATCGCGTCGTCATCACCACGCGGACGCGCATGGTTGGCAAGCGGCGGACGGGCGGCACCACGCCGTGACGGCAGGCAGGCGCGCGAAAGGCGACAGCGCCAAAGCATCACGATTATTTTTCACAATGAGTTTGACCATGCCGCAAGACCCCCGGAAGCCTGACTAGCTATGAGATGCTGCATATCCAAGCCATGCCAAGATAATTGCGACAGCGCCAACTATCCAACTCGCCCACACTGGAATTGAAGTTCGTCCGACAGTAACTGCTAACCCGGTGATGGCCCTTACGATTTGCAGGATGGCAACGAGGGCGAAGATCACGGAAACAAGCAGCGAATACTGGACAGCGGTCATGTGGTCCTCCACCGCGATTGTTGAAAGAGCGCGTCTTCCAGACTGTCGTTAGTTGGGGCGTAGTTGCCAGACAGTCTTGCCGCAGGGAGGACGAAGCCTTGATCTAAATCAACCACGCGGTGCCTCGATTTCCGCTTTTGGTCATTCGCCACCGGGTTGATCCAGCGGCAAGTTTGGCATGACCTGCTATGCGCCCATGGCAGCCAAAAAATCCGCCGCGCAGCGAAAGACGCGATGGCCTAGTGTCCCTGCTTCTGCCGCTCGGAAGGACGAGCGCCATACTGTTGATTGCTGAATGCCGAGGGGTACGAGGGCCGCCGAATAACGATAAAAGCGCGGTCTGCAGCCCCATGACATCGGTTGCACCCGGCGCTCATCTCATCAAAGGCTTGATCGAATTTCGCCTCGTTCTTCGCTTTTATGGCCTCGTTAAGTGAATTTCCAATTTCTCGGGCAAGGGTCATAGGGGGCACCGTATTGGAATAGTATCGCCCCGCTTCCGTGAGGGTGCCGACGAGTTGCTCTAGTTCATAATCCGCTAAAGGCCAATTCCTTCCTTTGACGGCATAGAAAAGCTTTGCGTGCCTGATTTGGATTACGACCATAAGGTCACTGAGGCGCGGTACGTAGCTGGTGGCACGCTGGCCCGAGTTCTCTTCCGCAATTGAGGCGGTATGGGCGGCGAGCAACACGGCCAATATACTAATCAAGCAGGTCCTGAGTGCGCGCATGGCAGCGGTCTCCGCACATCAAAGAGACTGAAAGACGAACAGGTTCTCGTTGATTTAGATCAAACCGCAGGAGCCCCTCTTTTGGTCTTTCGCGCCACGCTGCAAAGCAAACTTGATATGCGTCAAGGCCGCTGACTTTGAGGCGGGAATGTAATCTGACAGCTTGTAGGTGCATTCAGCGCCATCCCGTGTCAGGGAGCAACGATGCAAACACATTGGTTCTACACGGTTTGGCCGTTCATAGGGTTGGGTGGGGCGGTTGTGATGGTCGCCATCTTGCTCATGACAGACACATTTCGTGGCAACACCACTGTATCGCGCTGGCGAGACCTTGTCTGGCTGGCGTGGCTCGCCGTGCCGCTCTACTGGCTGCATCAGCTTGAGGAATACAGCCTGCCGGTGATCGGCTTGGACTACTCACTCCCGGACATGGTTTGCAAGAACTTCGGCTTTGAGCCGTATCCGGCCTGCCCGATCCCCCTGCCGTTCTACCCGCTGGTGAACATCGCTCTAATGTGGTTCGGAGCGCCACTCGCAGCGTACCTCAGCAGGCGCAATATCCTCATCGGCCTTAGCTACTGGGGATTGCTCTTAGCCAACGGACTTCTGCACACTTCGGGGGGCATCGCACAGGGCGCTTACAACACAGGCCTATGGACCGCGGCAATCTTGTTTGTCCCGTTGTCACTCTGGGTCATTTACGCCTGCGCGATCCGGGGACCGTACAACGGCAAGGTCGTGGGCGTAGCGTTCGCCGCCGGAGCCCTCACTCACGTCCTGCTTTTTCTCGGCTACGGGCTTTTCAAGTACGGGGTAATCGGCAGTGCGGGCCTTCTCGTCTATGCCGCAGTGATCGGTTTCATGCCGATCATCTTAGCGGCCCTTGCGAGCCGGTTCTTCAAGCCGGAACTGCTGCGACCGACCGACAGCGGTATCGCGCCATCACCCCGTCAGGGCGCGCAACGCTAACTCGTCAGCGTCGAGCGGCCGCCAGCGAGGCCATCAGGACTGGCTACAGCGCGCCGCAATCGCAGGGCCACAGGAACACAGCGGACAGGCCGCGCCAGCACATAGGCGGGCCCAGCCGGGGCCTTTATCGCGGCGAACGGGAAAGGCCACTCAACGGGCTACAGCGGCAGGGCTACAGGAAACACCCCGCAGGCCGCGCCAGCGCGCAGCTTGTGAGACTAGGGCCTATCGGGGCCCAGCGAGCGTTGGACGGCGTTCGTTCGCGCAAGTCGATGGGCTTAAATGCTTTTATTTTCAGGAACTTCCGTCGTTTTCAACAGGCCGGAAAAGGCGCTTGCCGTCAGGTCTCATTGATCAGAGCCAGAAGATGACGGCGGCTGCGATGCAGATGGCTGAGCAGAAGGTGTGGGGCGCATCGATCGTAACGGGTGTGGATCATTCGGGACTTCGTCGGCAGCTGCAGTTTTGACCGCCGTTTCACCTTGGCGCGGGACGTCTCCGTCATCCGCTACTCGCACGGCAGCCGAACCAAAGCAGATCACCGAAGCGATCTTTGAAGTCGTGTAACATCCGCTAAGGTCCACTATCCGGCCAACTCTTTGCGAGTGCTGCTGCTGTTTCACACGCGGACGGACAGTACCGGTGAATTGCGCCGGTCGGGTAAACGTCCCCAATCCCCATCGTGGAATACGATGTCGCAGAGAAGTAGAGAAAATGCTCGAAATACTCTTCGACTTGGTATCGTCGGCAGCGAGTGGCTAGTTGGTGGCTCGCTTAGCACATGTGTCTGGTGCGTTGAGCGGAGCCGGAAATGCAATTGGCAGTTCAGTCCAAACCGCCGTGCAAACTGCTGCTTCCTCATTGAATAATATGAACGATCCGACGGCGAGGGTCGACAATCCGATTTTCGAAGCGCATCAGGCGGTCAAGATCCTGCTGCACTCCGTGATGCGGCTGCCTCCTCAATACGTGACCGCACTTTCAGGTGATCCCGCTGAGCAAGTCGCTGCCACCGACAAGGTCGCTGAAGCTCTTGCAAAAGCCCAGGATATTCCGGTCGACCAGGTTCGCAAGTTGCTCAGTATGCAGTACAAAGACGCCTTGGCGAGGGCGAAGGAGCAGGCCAAGCAAGCCGCCGATGCAACAGCCAAAGCGGTATCGCGCGGGGCGCTTTTCGGCGCGCTCGCGCTTATGCTCGGAGCACTCGCGGCATTTTTCGCCGGCAAAGCTAGCGCAGGTAATCCGACGGTAACTGGAGCGCGGCACTTCAGTTGAAAATACTGTGTCGCGGCTGGCAACGACTCAAGACCGACAGCGTGAGCACTGGGTTCCCAAGCTGTCCCGGGGAGGGAATCTCGGCGAAAATTAACTGCCAGCGCACCGATCAGAAAGGTGCACGGGCATGGCTCGATTCTGTGCAGTAAAGGTCGAGCCTGCCGCTTCGAAAACAATCGCCGGATCAGCGCGACAGCCGCCGCAATTCTCCGCGGAGCTTCTGGGCCAGTGGGTCGCCGTCGTGGCGCGCGATGAACAGCTCAAGCGCCTCCGCCGTGCCCGTCCGGCGGGCAAACTCGTATTCCTCGGCCAGCGCAATGGACGGATCGCGCGGAGGTGGAAGGCTGGAGGCTCGACCTCCGTTAGCAATTTCGTTCGCCTTGGTTTTTCCTGTCATCATAGAGGTTGTACCTCCACGATCTGCGCCCAGCTTAGCAGCCCTGAAAGAGCAGCAAGTGGCGCTGCTGTGGTTAGGCGCATAAATCATTCTCCGGCCGATAACCCCCGTTCTTTCCTGTTGAAGATCTCGGAACAAAATTCATCTTGGGGATTTGAGTCCAAGTTTTAGCCAACCCCAGAGCCCCCACCGCGCCCAACGCCCAACGCTAAATTCCGGTTTGCGTTCCGCAGAGTGCGCGCGAGAATGTTCAGGAGAGTTCCATGACTGCTGCCGTAGCCGTAGACGGTACCAACAATTCGGAAATCGACGGCCTGCTGTCCGGCTACAAATGGTCCGGCTCGTTTACCTATAGCTTTCCAGATGGATCGGCCGACTACAGCACCCCCTATCACGGCAACGGCGAGCCGACCACGGGCTTTGCCCAAGCGCCGTCCCAAGTCCAGGCGGCGATCAATTACGCGGTCGAGCTGACCCTCAGCTATACCAACGCCAACATCCAGTATGCCGGCACCAATGGCGCGGACATCATGGTGGCGCAATCGCCCACCGCCAACCCGACCTCCTACGCCTACAGTCCGTCGAACGTCTCGTCTGGCGGTGACATATGGTTCGGCACCGCTTTTAACTATTCGCTGGCTTCGCTCGGTAATTATTATTTCATGGCCGCGTTGCATGAAGTCGGTCACGCTGTCGGCTTGAAGCATAGCCATGAAACTGGCGGCGTCGCCAATGTCTCGCTGCCGTCCGTGCATGACAATAGTGAATACACCGTCATGAGCTATCGCAGCTACGATGGCGGGTCGGTGACGGGGACCACTAACGAGACCTACGGGTATCCACAGACTTATATGGCGAATGATATCCTTGCGCTGCAGACGCTCTACGGCGCAAATTACGCCAACCACAGCGAGAACTCTGTTTACAGCTGGAGCTCGACCACCGGGCAGAAATTCATCAACGACGTCGCACAACTTGCACCGGGCGGCGGCTCCGGCGGTTCGGCCAACCGCATCTTTGAGACTGTCTGGGACGGCGGTGGTGTCGATACCTACGACCTGTCGAACTACACGACGAATCTGAGAATAGATCTCAACCCCGGTGCCTCGTCGGTGTTCTCATCCACGCAGTTGGCCTATCTGGGTAATGGCCATTATGCGGCAGGCAATGTCTATAACGCCTATTTGTATAACAACGATCCGCGCTCCTACATTGATAGCGTTATTGGTGGCTCGGGCGATGATACGTTTATTGGGAACGAAATCGCGAACGTGCTGAACGGTGGTGCGGGCAACGAAACGATCACCGGCGGTGGCGGCAACGACACCATCATTGGCGGTCCCGGCACTGATACCGCGGTGTATTCGCACAATCAGGCAAACTACGCCATCAGCTACGATACGAGTTCTCAGGCTTTCACGATAAGCGATCAGGGCACCGGCTCAGGTGACGGCACTGATACAGTCACAGGTGTCGAGACATTCCAGTTTGCCGACGGCACGATCGACAGCCAAGTATTTCAAACATTTTTCCAGACTTTGCCTAGCGTGCCTGATCTCGCTCAATTTGGACAGCAGAGCGTTGCGGGAGGGGCGGTAATAGAACCTACGCCGGATACGACAATAGAAGCGCCCCAGATGATCCTCCCAACGGCGTCGATCGATTTCACCAATCTCCCCGATGGTTGGAATGATGCGGCAACCATCAGGGGTACGGCCGATGTGCTACGCCCAAATTAAACTCTACGATGGGACCGAATCGCTCGGATCAGTGAAAGCGGATTCGGACGGTTCTTGGACGCTTCAACACATCCGCTCTGTCGGACACCGTCCATACCTTCTCGGCGCCAGCAGATTGACAGCAACGGCCGAGTGGTCGCGACGAGTTCGGACAAAGCCATCCTGGGCTCGACCCGAAGCGACACCGTGACGGGCACGACTGGCGACGATTTAATCGTCGGCAACGGCGGCGCCGACACATTTGTGTTCGCCGATAATTTCGGCAATGACACCATCAAAGACTTCGAGGCGAACTACGCAGTCGGATGGAGACACGATACAATCGAGTTCAGCAAAAGCGTGTTCGATGATTTTGCGAGTATGCAGTCCCACGCGAGCCAAGCTGGTCAGGACGTTGTCATTTCCAGTGCGAACGACTCGCTAACGCTGAAGAATGCCACTCTGAGCGATCTTGATCATTATGACTTTCACTTCGCGTAAGCGACGGGATCTTTTAGTGCGCATCGGAACACGAGTTGCGTATCATCTACGCCGCCCGATTGACCTGGCGTAAATGCCCGAAGTCTCGGCGGCGTCGGCTGGCGCCAACTTCCAACTTAGAAGTCACGACGCCGGAAGCTCATCGCATAGATACTTCCCCGTTTCCGCAGCATGGCCTGCAGCGTCCTGCTATCGGACACGTTCGCACGTCTTGAGAAGCCAGGGAAATGATCGACTATCAAAGCGAGCAATGGCGCACGATCGATGACTTCTACGAAGTCTCGAACTTTGGACGCGTCGCAGAGATCGGCGGGCGTCTCCTTCACAGCGGATGAATGATCTTGGGTATTTCGTTGTGCGCTTATCCTCACCTCGGAGAAGCGAGAAGGTGCACCGACTGGTTGCATTGGCATTTGTACCTAATCCGACCGCATTGCCGGCAGCAATCCACGTCAATGGCAACCCCACGGACAACCGCCCGATCAATCTTAAATGGTGCAGCTTCGAGGTCCAGGTTTTTGCTCGCTCGCTCCGGCCAAAACGTAGACTTCCATAACTGACAGCATGTAGCCGGACCGCAGGGAAAGATACGCCGGCGGGATTCGGCACGTTCCAGCGGTATTGCCAGCACGTCGTTTCTTCCTGGTCCATCGTCCGTTGATGCCACAAACGGACGCGAGATCTGGTATGCCACGTCCTCAGGCGAGCCGGCCGATGAGGCGCGAGAGGACCAGTTGATCGAATTGCCGCCAACTATGGCCAGTCGCTCGACTGGATCGTGCTGGGCGATCTCGATCCGACCATCCGCCGGCTGTACGCGATCCGGCACGATGAACGCGATCCGGCGGTGAGAGTGGCGTGAGGCCGCGCTAGATCGTGCCGCCGGGTCAAACGACCCTGTTACTTTTGCAGCCGCCGCGGCCGAAGCCACATCACCTCAGGACAACCACGTTGCTCGTCTGCTCCGCCTCGACCAGACCAGTGACGTGGCGCGCGACGGCCGCCATGATCTGCCTGTCCTCCGCTTCATAGCCGTGCCGGTCGTAAACGTCCGTCACCGAACTGGTTTTGTGATTGGCAATCCGGTCCATAGCGTCGCGGCCAGCCGCGGGGCGCGTGGACCCAAAAACGGCCCCAAATCCGGATTTCGGCGATTTTTGAGAGTTAAAACCCGACCACCGAAAATCCAAAAAGTCCCTGTGCAACAGGGGTTTCTAGTGGCGCGCTCGGAGAGATTCGAACTCCCGACCCTCGGAATCGAAATCCGATGCTCTAACCAGCTGAGCTACGAGCGCAGGCCTCCTTATAGCAACTGCGGGGTCCCGATGTCACGCGATTTGGCGAGCCGTCCTTCTTCCGGGAGTATCCTAACGGCCGATCGTTGGATGAGTTCGGATTGCTCTGACCGTGGTTCGCCCTATGCCGCCAAGTTGTTGATTTTATTAAATCAATGTGTGGTAAAAAGGTGACGTCGCTCTAAAATCGTGCCAGCCAGCGGCTATCGTTGTTCCAATCGGGGAGGCTGTCGCTAATCTGGCCGCCATAACGTTGCGAATTTGCTCCATATTTCCACGGAGATGGAAGGGAGCTTCGCATCAAGTTAGTAGTTTTGGTGAGTGGCGTGAAACTTATTCAGACCGCGAAAGTCGCGTTCGTCTTGTTTACGATGACTGCGTGCTGTTCGGGTGCCGCGGCCCAATCGACGACGTCTCCCATTTCCGCAGCATCCGTGGTTCAGCAGGATTACGATGCGCTGTTCCAGCAGATGTATAAAAACCCTTCCGATTTGGAAGCCAGTTTCAAGTTCGCAGAGCAAGCCGTCAAACGCGGCGACTATGAAGCAGCTATCGGCGCCCTTGAACGGATGCTGTTCTTCAATCCGAATTTGCCGCGCGTCAAACTCGAATTGGGCGTATTGTACTTCAAGCTCGGCTCATATGAACTGGCGCGCAGCTATTTTCAGGAGGCGGTCAAGGCGGCCGACGCCCCTGATGACATTCGCGTCCAGGTCCGCGCCTATTTGACCGAGATTGACCGCCGGCTTGCGCGCTACGAGTTCAGCGTATTTACCACCGCCGGCTTGCGGTACCAAACCAACGCTAACCTCGGCCCCTCAAGCCTGATGGTGCGCGCGCTGGGTCAGGATGCAATCCTCAACAGCGCGTACGGCAAGCGTCCGGACTGGAATATGTTCCAGACACTTACAGCCAACTACGCCTATAAGATCGGCACGCGGGGAGACGCCATAGAAGCGAGCTTCCTAGGCATCAATTCGCGCCAATACAAACTCAACCAATTCAACCTCGGTCTGGTCGAGCTCGTGGTCGGCCCGCGCATCGCGATCGGACAGAACGCATCGTTCAAACTTTACGGCATCGGAGACCAAGCCTGGCTGGGAGACGCCAATTATTTCTCGGCTGGCGGAGGCGGCGTTTCCGCGCGCTCGACGCTCGGCGATCGCGGCATTCTGGAGGCGTTCGTGGAGCAGCGGCACCGCGATTTTTCGAACTCGTCCAATTTTCCGACAGCCAGCCAACAGACCGGAGACCTGCTATCGGCGGTGGTGATCTCGGACTTGGGCTTCGGGCCGTTGCACTGGACGACGCGTGTAGGTTTCGAACAAAATCGTGCTGTCTTTGATTATTACTCATACAAGCGCTATTCGATCGACATGGCTTCTCCTTATGGGTTTGTCTTGTCGGTGTTCGGTACGCCGCATCAGTTCGTGATCGCACCGACGATCGGCTTTAGCTGTGCCAATTTTGATGCGCCCAATCCGATCGTCGATCCGTTTCAAATACGGAACGACAAAGAGCAACGGTACGGCGCGATCTTCGATGCGCAAGTATACAAAAATGTGGGTTTGCGGACTCAAATTCTGTACACCAAGATCGAACTCGTCGCTGCCGAATTACACAACCGACAACTTCTCGGTCTCGATCGGACCGGCCGCGCGGTTCTGAGCCGGAGGTCTATCCCGATACGTCTCGCGCCCAAGCCGCGCGGCACGAAGTCGACGGTGAACCGCCGAATTCGCCCGCGTTCTTCGCCGATGCATCAGGCGATTACCTAATAGCTACATCCAATCAACTGCTATTTTTGTGCGCCAAACGGAACGGATATCCGCTAATGTTGCCGGTAACATTTCGCGATGTCGTTGTGCCCACGGATTGTCGAGCCGATCACAGAATCATTGAACCGGATTCAGACCCTTTGTCGTCGTCCCTTGATTGCGCCGATCTCAGCTTGCGCAGAAGGCCCGCAGAAACGGGCCGCGAGCCGACAGGCTTTTCAGACTGCATCGGCCATAATATTCGTCTGTTCGTATCCGAAGCCGAGACGGATCGATGAAGGCTGCAACGCGTTTGCGCAGCACCTTGCGCGTGCGGACGATGTTAGCGTGGGCGCGTCTGCGCCGGCTGACGCGTAACAAGAATCTTCGCGCGGTCGGTGCAGCGATAGCGACCCTTGTGCTGCTTACTTCGCTGCGCGCTTATGATCCGCGCATCGTCACCGAATTGAAGGAGCGTACATTCGATACCTATCAGCGGCTCAAACCCCGCGCCTATACCGATCTGCCGGTGCGGATCGTCGATATCGACGAAGCCTCGATCTCGGAATACGGCCAGTGGCCTTGGCCGCGGACACGTCTTGCGGCGCTGACCCGTCGGCTTGCCGATCTCGGTGCGGGCGTGATCGCCTACGATGTCATTTTCTCCGAGCCGGATCGAACTACGCCGAGCCGGCTTGTCGACGATTTGCGGGATTCCGGCGCACCAGATCTCGACCAAACCATGAAGCTGCTCGCGAACCTGCCTGACCACGATCAGGCGTTCGCTGATGCAATCGGCAAGACGGGGGTCGTACTCGGCTTTGCCGCCACCAGAGCCGCTAACGACAACCGCCCGCCGGGCCGGGCCGGGGTGGCCTTTGTCGGCGTCAATCCGACAAAGGTGCTTGCGCCGTTTCACGGCACGGTGTCGAGCCTGCCGATATTCAACGAAAGGGCGGCAGGTATCGGCGGCATCAATTTAAGTTCGCACGATCGCGGCGGCATCGTCCGCCGAGCCCCTATGGTGTTTTCTGACGGCGTGAGCATCTACCCCAGCCTTGCGATTGAGGCGCTGCGGGTCGCTCAGAACCAGAAAAGCATTATCGTGCGAGGGACGGGAGCGAGCGGGGACAGTGACACGGGCCACGACGCGCTGATCGATATGCGGGTAGGCGCGTTCAAGTTGCCGTTAACAAGCAACGGCGAGTCCCGGATCTATTTCAGTCGCGATCGGCCGCAGCGTTACGTGTCGGTGAAAGACATTCTTGATCCCGCTAAAGAGGCTACGGTGAAGCCCCTGATCGACGGCGCGATTGTCCTCGTCGGCGCATCGGCTGCGGGTTTGATGGATTCACGCGCAACGCCTCTGGGCGGACCGGTTCCGGGCGTCGCCATCCAGGCGCAGTTGATCGAGCAGATCCTCGCGCAGGACTTCATCGAGCGTCCGGACTGGACGAACGGACTGGAAATCGTCTTGACCGTATTGTTCGGCGCCTTGGTCGCCGGCCTGGTCCTGACGTTCGGCGCCCGGTTCTCGTTCTATGCCGGCGTGGTGGGATTTGTCGCGGGGCTTGCCGGATCGTGGATCGCTTTCTCGCAATTTCGCCTCTTGATTGATCCGATCTTCCCGTCGCTGGCGGCGCTAGCGGTCTATATCGCCGTGGAGCGCGTGCTTCACGTTGCCTCCGATCGAGAGAAGAAGTTCGTACGGCAGGCCTTTGGTCAGTATCTCGCGCCGGAATTGCTGACCCAGCTTGAAAATTCACCGCAGGGGATGCGCCTCGGGGGGGAATCCCGCGATATTTCCGTGATGTTCATGGATGTGCGCGGTTTTACTCCGATCTCTGAAGCTCTGACCGCCACGGAACTTGTCGATTTCATCAATACGCTGCTGGCGCCGCTGTCGGACGCGATACAGGATGAACTGGGGACAATCGACAAATACATCGGAGATTCGATCATGGCATTCTGGAACGCGCCGGTCGACGTGTCCGATCATGCGACCCGGGCCTGCCGGGCCGCGCTCAAGATGCGTGCGGCGCTCGGCGCGCTCAACGACGCTGATGTCTTTGGATTCTCTGCGCGCGGCTTCGACGACTCGCGCGTCAAGATCGGGGTCGGCATCAATGCCGGACTGGCTTGCGTCGGCAACATGGGATCGCAAAGACGGTTTAATTATTCGGCTATGGGCGATGTTGTGAACGTGGCGGCACGAATCGAGTTCGGCAAGCAAGGCGCTCAATGTGGATCTTCTGGTTTCGGAAGACGTGGCCCGACGGGTCAAAGGAATTGCGCTGCTCGAGGCGGGCGAGATCTTGTTGAAAGGCAAGTCACGGCCCACAAAAATTTATGCAATCGCTGGCGACGATACTATGGCGGGATCGCCAGAGTTCGCCGAATTGAAGCGTCAGCACGGCGCGCTGCTGACCGCGATCAAAACAGGTGAGGGGCTTGAGGCGACAGTCGCCCTGGCCCGGTGTCAAGAGCTCGCCGGCGAGGACATGCAGGATTTCTATCACCGCTTGGCTGAACAGATCACATCGCTTCACGCAACGCTATCACCTGTTACAGCACGCAAGCCGATGGATTGATGAGGACGGCAAGATCCGAACCGGGGCTGCGGAGTCGGCGCGGGTCTAAACGGTTTTCGAGCGAAGTGGATACCGGTTCGCGTGAAAACGCGTCAGATCAAAATCATGGGATCACGCTTCAGATTCTGCCAGAAGCGGAAAGCTCTAGAACGTCACAACGCTGCGGATCAATTCGCCTTTGCGCATCAGGTCGAACGCTCTGTTGATGTCGTCGAGCGGCATGACATGCGTGATCATCGGGTCGATCTGGATTTTGCCCTGCATGTACCAGTCGACGATCTTCGGCACATCGGTTCGGCCGCGTGCGCCGCCAAACGCTGTGCCCTTCCATACGCGACCCGTGACGAGCTGGAACGGCCGCGTCGCAATTTCCGCGCCGGCGGGTGCGACGCCGATGACGATCGACTGTCCCCAACCACGGTGGCAGGCTTCCAGCGCCTGGCGCATCACCTTCACGTTGCCGGTACAGTCGAAGGTATAATCCGCGCCGCCGATCTGATCAGCACCGGACTTCGTCATATCGATCAGGTGAGGGACAAGATCCTTTCCGACGTCAGTCGGGTTGACGAAATGCGTCATGCCAAAGCGTTCGCCCCACGCTTTGCGGTCGTCGTTGATGTCCACGCCGATAATCATGTCGGCTCCGGCGAGCCGTAACCCTTGTAGAACGTTCAGACCGATGCCGCCGAGGCCGAACACGATCGCCTTGGCTCCGGGTTCGACCTTCGCGGTGTTAATGACCGCGCCTACTCCGGTCGTGACGCCGCAGCCTATGTAACAGACCTTGTCGAAAGGGGCGTCTTCGCGGATCTTGGCAACCGCAATCTCCGGCAGCACCGTGTAATTGGCGAAGGTCGAAGTGCCCATGTAGTGATGGATCGGCTTGCCGTCCAAAGAGAAGCGCGATGTGCCATCCGGCATCAGTCCCTGGCCCTGGGTAGCGCGAATTGCCGTGCAGAGATTGGTCTTGCGCGACAGACATGACGGACATTGCCGGCATTCTGGCGTGTAGAGCGGAATAACGTGATCGCCTTTCTTCACCGAGGTCACACCCTTGCCGACATCGACGACAATACCGGCTCCCTCATGACCGAGGATCGCCGGAAACAATCCTTCCGGATCCGCGCCGGACAAGGTGAACTCGTCGGTGTGGCAGACGCCGGTCGCCTTGATCTCGACCATGACCTCTCCGTTACGCGGGCCATCGAGTTCCACCGTCGTGACTTCAAGTGGCTTGCTGGCGGCAATAGCAACTGCGGCGCGAACGTGCATGGTGACTTCTCTTCGGCAGATGTTCTGAAATTGCAGAAGCATTCCACGGGCATGCTAGTTAGCCCAGGATAAGGTCGTGTCCTCAAGGCCGCAATGACGGGCGGCCGACGGGCGCGAAATGTCTCAGCACCAAAAAGAAGGGACGCCGCGGCGGCGTCCCTTCTTGCGTATTCTCGATTGAATACAGCTTGCGTTACTTCGGCTGCTCAACAATCCGGAAATATGGCTTCGGCGACTTCCATCCCTTTGGGAACTTCTTGCGGGCCTCTTCCTCCGGAACCGCGGCCGAAAAGAACACATCGTCGCCTTGCTTCCAGTCCGACGGCGTCGAGACGCCGTGTTTGGCGGTGAGCTGCAAGGAGTCGATGACGCGCAGCACTTCCTGCCAGTTGCGGCCGGTGCTCATCGGATAAATGAGGACAATCTTGACCTGCTTGTCGGGACCGATCACGAAAATGTTGCGCACGGTCTGATTGTCGACAGGCGTCCGCTTGTTGACGTCGCCGGACGTGCTGGCCGGCAACATGCCGTAGAGCTTGGCGACCTTGAAATCGACATCCGCAATCAGCGGATAGTTCGGCGCGACACCCTGCGTCTCCTCGATGTCCTTGGCCCAAAGGTGATGCTTGTCGGTTGGGTCGACGCTGATGCCGATCAGCTTGACGCCCCGCTTGTCGAACTCAGGCTTGAGCCGGGCGACGGCGCCGAGTTCAGTGGTGCAGACCGGCGTGAAGTCCTTGGGGTGCGAGAAAAACAACCCCCAGCTATCGCCGAGCCACTTGTGAAAGCTGATGTTGCCTTCAGTACTCTCGGCTTCAAAATCAGGGGCGGTCGAACCAATCGATAAAGTCATAAGTTCACGTCCTCGTGTCACAGTTAAACGGGGGTGGCGGGACTATAGGCTCGGGCCAGGCGAAACGGAACCGGTAATGAAAAAGGGTAATATCTTTTCTCCTGGCGAGCGTTGCGGAGCATCTTCCTGTCGACGACTGGCAGGTACAGCGAATTAAAGCCTACGAGATTGTGATCGCAGATGTCCCGATGTTGCCCCATCCGCGCCGGAAGGTGGCGCCATGAACCGGGATCGCCATCAAGGCGACCACTGAACTAACTGCCTGCCGTTTCAAAGCACCGCCGCGGATTGTCCGATTTTTAACGAACGATTCACTCCCGCGTGAAATTGCTCATTTGATCCAGAAGAGAGAACCATTCCTATGCTTTCCGACCTGTCCGCCGCCGTCGCCCCTATCGATATTTTTGCCATTGCGAGTCGGAAGGACGTGGTGGCGGCCCTCGCAAAGATCCGTAACGGGGTCATCACCGGGGAGGGGCCGACCGCCGGAGGCCGCGTTCATTTCTCCAGAATGCTTGATTCCACTGATACGTCTTGGTGTGTGCACCTTTTGACGGCTGCTGCCGTAGACAACCAGCCGGTAAGCCGGGAAGAGGCTGAAGCGTTATTTGAAATCAATGATGCCGCCACCGAGCGAAGCGATGACGGACGGTTCGACGATCTGTTCGCCAAAGCCATCGTCCACCACGCGGCGTCCGCATCAGGGCTTCCGGTGCCGGCGCGCCGCATCGCTTTGGCTCCGGATACCGCTATCGAAAGCTGGGCGCCGACCCGGGCAGTGGGCGTCAACATTGAAGTGCTGGAATGGATTGCGAACCAGATGCGTGGCAAACGCCGCAGCAATCGTCAGTTGATGGCACTGGTCGCCAGCCTGATCGGCGCGGCAACCTTGCCGCTGGCGCACCTTCCAAACGTTCTCGACCTCGGCATGTAAGGGACGCGGAATTTACTAAATCGACGAAACGGCGGGTTGTTGCCCGCCGTTTTTTGTCGGGCGCTCCAGATCGAGCAACCGTAGCTGAAGCGGCTTAGCGAAGTCATAGGCGGTCAGCGGAAAAGGTCCCCTGCGCCGGGTGACGTGCAGCGAAAAGGGTGACATATCAAAACTCCTCGATGTTCGCTCCTGCTGAAAAGTCTTTGCTGCTGTTTGATTTTTCTGTACGAGGAAACATGACAGCGTCGTAGGCCGGACCGCGTACGCCGTGCTGAAGATTGGACCGCGCCCGAAGGTTGCAGGTCGCCAGGCATGTTCAAACGAATTCTGATCGCCAATCGCGGCGAGATCGCCTGCCGGATCATCAGATCGGCCCGCCGGATGGGCATCGAAACCGTTGCCGTGTACTCGGAGGCGGATCGAGACGCGCTTCACGTCGTGATGGCCGACGAGGCCGTGCCGATCGGCGCCCCGCCGGCCGCCGAGAGTTATCTGGTGATTGAGACAATCGTGAAAGCCTGCCGCAAGAGCGGCGCGGAGGCCGTCCATCCCGGCTACGGGTTTCTGTCAGAGCGCGCGGAGTTTCCGCGAGCGCTTGCAGATGCCGGCGTCGTTTTCATTGGGCCCAATCCCGGCGCGATCGCCGCAATGGGTGACAAGATCGAATCCAAGAAGGCGGCGGCCAAGGCCGGGGTCTCGACGGTGCCGGGCTTCCTCGGCGTGATCCAGGACGAAAGGCACGCGGTGAAGATCGCCGGCGAGATCGGCTATCCGGTGATGATCAAGGCGTCGGCGGGCGGCGGAGGCAAGGGCATGCGCATTGCGCATTCGAGCGCCCAGGTCGTCGAGGGTTTTAATCTGGCGAAGGCAGAGGCAAAAGCCTCGTTCGGCGACGACCGCCTCTTCATCGAGAAGTTTATCGTCGATCCCCGACATATCGAAATCCAGGTGCTCGGCGACAAGCATGGCAACGTGATCCATCTTGGCGAGCGCGAGTGCTCGATCCAGCGGCGAAATCAGAAAGTCATCGAGGAGGCGCCGTCGCCGCTGCTCGACGAGATCACGCGGCGCAAGATGGGCGAGCAGGCCGTGGCGCTGGCCAAGGCCGTAAACTACGACTCGGCAGGCACGGTCGAGTTTGTCGCCGGGCAGGACAAGAGCTTTTACTTTCTCGAGATGAACACGCGGCTACAGGTCGAGCATCCGGTCACCGAACTGGTTACCGGCATCGATCTGGTCGAGCAGATGATCCGTATCGCCGCAGGAGAAAAACTGCCGATAGCGCAGAAGGACGTGACGCTGACGGGATGGGCAATTGAGTCGCGCATCTATGCCGAAGATCCCTTCCGCAATTTTCTTCCTTCAATCGGACGCCTCGTCAAATATCGGCCGCCGGCGGAAATCAGCCGAAACGATGTCACCTTGCGCAACGACACAGGCGTGTGCGAGGGCGGCGAGATTACAGTTCATTACGATCCGATGATCGCCAAACTCGTGACTCATGGGCCGTCCCGCGTCGCCGCCATCGAAGCGCATGCCCATGCGCTGGACGCGTTCTACATCGACGGTATCGGACACAACATTCCGTTTTTGTCGACCTTGATGGGTCACGCGCGCTGGCGCGCCGGTAATCTCTCGACCGGGTTCATCGCGGAGGAGTTTCCGAAAGGCTTCACCGCGCGCGCGCCGGAAGGCGAGATCGCGCGCAGGCTTGCGGCGGTAGCGGCCGCGATCGATCACGTGCTCGGCGAGCGCAAGCGACAGATTTCCGGCCAGTTGAACGGTCGCCCGGTGACGAGGGAAGGCCGCCGCGCCGTTTGGCTCGATCGCGATGAAATCCTGCTCGATGTCTCGCGTGACGGCGACGCCATAACGGTTCGCTTCGTGGACGCGGGTGAGGGTGCCGGCAAAGCGCATCGATTGCTCTCACGATGGGTGCCTGGCCAGCCGGTCTGGCAGGGCACGCTCGACGGGCATCCGATCGCAATACAGGTGAGGCCGATCACGAACGGATTCCGGCTTGCGCATCAGGGCTGCGAAGTCGCGATCAATGTGTTTACCGAAACCGAGGCGGCAGCTGCGCGGCTTATGCCCGTGGTGTCGGCCGCTGATAACGGCAAAAAGCTGCTGTGTCCGATGCCGGGCCTCGTCATATCGATCGCCGTCACCGAAGGGCAGGAGGTCAAGGCCGGCGAGACACTGGCGATTATCGAGGCGATGAAGATGCAGAACGTGCTGCGCGCCGAGCAAGACGGAACGGTCAAAACGATTGCGGCCGTACCCGGAGCGACGCTGGCGGTGGATGCGCTCATCCTCGAATTCGCCTGAGGTTTCCCATGATGCCTAGATGCCCTGAAACTTGCGTGCCGTGCGCCCACCCGGCGGCGGCGGACCGGAGTTCTGGATGGATGAGGTAGTTCGCCAGGTCGTAATCCGCGGTCGCGTTCAGGGCGTTGGTTTCCGCTACTGGACGATGCGCGAAGCAACCCGTCTCGGTGTTGGCGGCTGGGTACGTAACCGGCGTGACGGCAGCGTCGAGGCTTTGTTCGCAGGGTCGGCCGAGGCTGTCGCGGAGATGACGGCGCGGTGCCGGAATGGCCCGGAATTTGCCCGCGTGGATGGGGTCGAAGAACAGGCTGTGACGGCGAACGCCGTGAAGATGATCCGGACCGGCGAACGCTTCTCACAACTTCCTACGGTGTAGGCGAAGATACGCAACGAAAGCCGGCCTATCCACAGAACGGACTGTGATCGCGCGGCTTCGTGACGGTCAGGCCGTTGTCTCCGTGAGACGCAGTTCCGAAGACCCGAATACTTCGCCGAAGGTGCGCTTTAGAGCATCATCGACATCGGCCAGCCTGACGCACAGACCAAGGTCGGCGAGGCTCGTCACGCTGTAACGGGGGTCGGTGACACCGCAGGGCACGATGTCGGCGAAATGACTGAGATCGGGATCGACATTGAGCGAGATGCCGTGGAACGATACCCAACGGCGGATCCGCACGCCGATCGCTGCAATCTTATCCTCGTGACCCGGGCCTTTGTCCGGGCGCACCACCCAGACGCCGACCCGTTCCTCGCGCCTTTCTCCCTTGACGCCGAAGGCGTCGAGCGTGCGGATGATCCATTCCTCAAGGCGGGCTATGAAGTCCCGAACGTCCGGCCGGCGGCGCTTCAGATCCAGCATGACATAAGCGACGCGCTGGCCGGGGCCATGATAGGTGATCTGGCCGCCACGGCCGGTCGCGAATAGCGGAAAGCGGGCCTTCAGCAGATCGGCTTCGCGCCCACTGGTGCCGGACGTGTAAAGCGGCGGGTGCGCCAGCAGCCAGACCTGCTCCGGAGCCTCGCCCGAGGCAATCGCCGTGACCCGCCTTTCCATGGCCTCTACAGCTTCCAGATAAGGCACGGGATGATCGGACTGTCGCCAGTCCACAGGCTCGCTGGACGAGGCTGCAAACAGCTTCAAGTCGAGGGCTTGGCGGTCATTAACCATTGGCTAACCCTAACGTGGTGGTCTGGAGATGGTAGCAATCCGCACGGTTGGTGAGTTTGCATTTCGTGGCGACGCTCGATAAAGTATCTGTCGATCTCATGGTGGTCCTGGGGACCACGTCCATGCCCGTTCATCAGGTCATGCGGCTCAGCCGCGGCGCCATCATCGAGCTTGATGCCACCGAGCAGGACGAGGTCAAGATCCTGGCCAATAACTTGCCGATCGCCAGCGGTGTTGTGATGGTCAACCGGAACCGCATCGCGGTTGAAGTCAAACAGATGCTGCCTCGCACGCCAGACCGCCGATAAAGCTACTCCGATCAAAATTATGGAGCCCCGCTTTTCATTCTGTCAGAAGCGGAAGGGCTCGAAATCTGACATCTGGATCAAAAGAACGCAGAAACGTCCTGATTTCCGGTGTTAATATTGCACGGGGAATGCCGCGCTTTCGGGCCTCGATCGGAGAAGGAACGTCTCGCTGGGCCTTGTCCCTCCACCATTGTTTTGTTAAATCGGCGCCATTGATGGGGCCGGCGGTCAGCCTGAACCGACTTTTAAGCGCTCGTGGCGGAATTGGTAGACGCGCTGCCTTGAGGTGGCAGTGAAGAAATTCGTGAAGGTTCGAGTCCTTTCGAGCGCACCACCTGATAAGACGGATCGAATAACCGCCGCAGTGTCCCGATGCGCGCCGGCGGCGAGTCTTCCCTTTTTGATCCGCGAAGGCTTGCTCCTGCCGAAAGGCATCCCGGGTCTCCGGGTCAACGGCATGTGAGGTTCTTTTAAGTTTCGGAGCCTGAGTGGCCGATTGGTATGTGCCCCGACTCGGGAAACCGTCTTCCTTTTTCAGTCAGAGACCAAGCGATGTGATTGGAAAAACCCGCGATGATCGACCGGGACTTGATCAAACCCAAAGCTTCCAGTTTATCCCGGATGACGATCGTGCTCCTGTCGCTAAGTTCGCAATGATCAGAAATGTGAAGTTTCTGCCGGTACCAGAATCCAATAAGCTCCCGAACGTATGCTTCTGATGGGCTTTTGAGGAGATGGCCATAGAGCCCGGCAAAAAGGTCGCCCAATAAAATCGGGTGCGAGACCTTGTCCGGTGTCCCTTCTTCCGTTCGATAGATAAGCAATTCCACCGCAACTGGGTCGGCCAGCCCATCTGGAGTTGAACGAGGTGATGACTTGTCACTATCGAGATCGGCAAGCTTTTGACGCAGATCCGTATTCTCGATTTGCAGCTTTTCCAGCTCCTGGAGAAGCTTTGGATTGATGGCCTGGTCACCGCGTATCCAGCCAACCCCAGGTTTCAAGTTCACAGCCGTTGCGACGGCCATCACAACTTTCATGCAAAGGTCGTTTTCGTTGCTCCAGGATTTGACGATGCGACCGGTCTTCAAACGAGCTTTGAAAGCATCCAGTCTTTCTTTTAGCGGTGCTTCTGTTTCAGTGCCGCACGCAATGCCGCCCGGGTTTTCCGGAAGGAACGCAAGTATCGGAATGCCTTTTGATTGCGTATATTCAAATGCGTTTTCCGTGAAAGTCAGTTCATCGCCGGACAGCGAGCCGCAACGGCGGCCGACGATCATGATATAATAATCGCTGCGATCAATGATCCGCTTGATGTAGTCCAGTTGCTGTTGATCAGTTACTGGAAACGATTCCATGCCGGCGGGCATGTATCCTGCTTTTGCCAGCGTGTTGCTGACGGCCTGACGCTCGTCCTTCAAATCGGCGTCCGTCGAAGTAATGAAAATCTGAAAAACCCGATCCACTTGAACTTTTCCTCATCACCGGATTTGACCCTCGCTGCCGGCACCTGGATTCGTCAATCATCTGTCATGTGGCTGGGATAAGTGGAAGGCGTTTCGGGTACGTCGCGGCCAACCCGATGTGGGTCTTAATCTTTGTTTACCAGACCAAGGCATTCGCGCTCACGATTGGCCGCTGTTTTATTCGAATAAAACACCGGATTTTAACCGTTGCTGCTCGGCAGAGTGGCGGTATGACGCTCGAGTGCTAGAATTGCGGGATGATCCGGCTTGTCTCAGTCGCCACTGTGATATCCACCTACCAGAAACCGGCGGGCACGGTGGACCCGAATGACAGCGCTCAAACCGATCTTTGGGCGAGCCGGCTGAATGTACCCCGCGAGAGGTTGCTGGAAGCTATTTCGGAGGTGGGGACCTCGCTGGCCGCCGTGCGGCACCGCCTCGAAAAATAGAGGCTCTCCGCCGGAATTTCGCCGATGCATCCACCATATATTGCCTGAACCTCGGAGCCGAGGCGCAACACCTTGGCCGCCCTGATTCGATGTGCTATCTGGCGGAAGCCGCTTCGATCACGTGCTATTGCTGTTCGCACCCGTGCATTACGGCTGCGCTGCCGAGGGTATTCTGCATGGACTTTTCCGCCAAAGCCGCCTCCGCCCCCGATCCTTTCTTTGCGTCCGCCCTGGCCGAGGCCGATCCGGAGATCGCCGCCGCGATCAACGGCGAATTGGGCCGTCAGCGTCACGAGATCGAACTGATCGCGTCGGAAAACATCGTCAGCCGCGCGGTTCTGGAGGCGCAGGGCTCGGTGATGACCAACAAGTACGCGGAAGGCTATCCGGGCGCGCGTTATTACGGCGGATGTGAGTGGGTCGATGTCGCCGAAACGCTGGCGATCGAGCGCGCCAAAAAGCTGTTCGGCGCCCGGTTTGCCAACGTCCAGCCGAACTCGGGCAGCCAGATGAACCAGGCGGTCTTTCTGGCGCTCCTGCAGCCTGGCGACACTTTCATGGGGCTCGACCTCGCTGCCGGAGGCCACCTGACGCACGGCGCGCCGGTCAACATGTCCGGCAAGTGGTTCAAGGCCGCACACTACACCGTGAGGCGCGACGATCACCTGATCGATATGGACGAGGTGGCTCATCGCGCCGAGGAGGTCAAGCCGAAGCTGATCATTGCCGGCGGTTCGGCCTATTCGCGGCCGTGGGATTTCAAGCGCTTTCGCGAGATCGCCGACAGCGTCGGAGCATATTTGATGGTGGACATGGCGCACTTCGCCGGCCTCGTCGCCGGTGGCGTGCACGCCTCGCCGGTGCCGCACGCGCATGTGACAACCACCACCACCCACAAGTCGCTGCGCGGTCCGCGCGGCGGCCTGATCCTGTGCAATGATGAAGCGCTTGCCAAGAAGTTCAATTCGGCAATCTTCCCAGGCCTGCAGGGCGGCCCGCTGATGCATGTCATCGCCGCCAAGGCCGTGGCGTTCGGCGAGGCGTTGCGTCCGGACTTCAAGATCTACGCGAAGAACGTCGTCGAAAACGCTAAGGCGCTTGCCGAAAGCCTGCGTGGCCACGGCTTCGACATCGTTTCCGGAGGCACAGACAACCACCTGATGCTGGTGGACCTCAGGCCCAAGGGATTGAAGGGAAACATTTCGGAAAAGGCGCTCGTTCGCGCTGGGCTGACCTGCAACAAAAACGGCATTCCTTTCGATCCTGAAAAGCCATTCGTGACGTCGGGCCTACGCCTCGGCACGCCGGCCACCACCACGCGCGGCTTCGGGGTGACCGAGTTCAAACAGGTCGGCGGCCTGATAGCGGAAGTGCTCAAGGCCATCGCACAGTCGGAGGACGGCAAGGCGCCGCTGGTCGAGGCGGCGGTGAAGGAGAAGGTCAAGGCGCTGACGGATCGCTTTCCGATCTATCAGGACAGATGAACTCGCGTATGAATTTGGTGACGTTTTGAAGAGTTACCCTCTGAATTAACTTACGCACTCAGCTCTTTGAAAATAATAAGTTAATATGACGTAAGAGCGCTCAGAAACCCGGCTTCGAAGAGCCGTTTTTCGGCGATGGTAAGGTGAGTTGAGAGATGCGCTGCCCGAGCTGCAACAGTTTGGATACGCAGGTCAAGGATTCCCGGCCGACCGAGGATTCGGCCGTTATCCGGCGCAGGCGGGTCTGCATGGCCTGCAATTTCCGCTTCACAACCTTTGAGCGGGTGCAACTGCGCGAACTCACGGTGATCAAGCGCAACGGCCGGCGGGTGCCGTTCGACCGCGACAAGCTGGTGCGTTCGCTGCAAATCAGCTTGCGCAAGCGGCCGGTTGAACCCGAGCGGATCGAAACCATGGTCTCCGCCATCGTCCGCGAACTTGAGAGTGGCGGTGAGGCAGAAATTTCGTCCGAAACCATCGGCGAGATCGTAATGGAACACCTGCGAAGCCTCGACGATGTGGCCTATGTGCGCTTTGCCTCGGTCTACCGCAACTTCCGCGAGGCCAAGGATTTCGAGGCGGTATTGGGTGAACTTTCCAGCGAGGACGATGCGCGGCGGGTACCGCTGCGCAAATGATCTTCCGCATTCTGGAGGAGCAGAACGGCGCTAACCTCCGGATGGAGAAGGCCGCCGACTTGCATTTCATGCAACTGGCGCTTGCGCTGGGCCGCCGCAGCCTGGGCGCGAGCGCGCCTAACCCGGCCGTGGGCGCCGTTATCGTGAAAGACGGGGTGATTGTCGGTCGCGGCTGGACCCAGCCTGGAGGGCGCCCACACGCGGAGCCCGAGGCGCTGCGGCGGGCGGGGGACGCGACACGAGGTGCGACCTTGTATGTCACGCTGGAGCCGTGTTCTCACGTTGGAAAAACGCCGCCATGCGCCGACGCCGTGATCGCAGCCGGCATTACGCGCGTTGTGTCCGCGATCGAGGATCCCACGCCCGAAGTCGCAGGGCAGGGCCATGCGCGGTTGCGGGCTGCTGGTATATCGGTGGATGTCGGACTTTGTGCGGCCGAGGCGGCTCACCATCATGCCGGGCATTTCCGGCGGGTCCGGGACAAACGCCCCCACATCATCCTTAAACTCGCGGTGTCCAGCGACGGAAAGATCGCTGCCGCCGGAGGCGTACCGGTCGCGATCACGGGCGAGGCAGCGAGGGCGCGGGCGCATCTGCTGCGGGCCCAATGCAGCGCGATTCTGGTTGGCATCGGCACCGTTCTGGCTGACGATCCTCTCCTGACCTGCCGGCTTCCCGGCATGGAAATGCGCTCGCCGCCGCGTGTGGTCCTGGATCACGCGCTGCGCATCCCGGAAAGCAGCCGCCTTGTTCAGTCCGCGCGCGAAACTCCGCTTTGGATCATGACCTCAGATTTTGCCGAAACGTCAAGGGCGATGAAACTCGGCGCGGCCGGCGTGCACGTGATGCGTGTTCCGGTCGCGGCTGGAACGCCCGGGCTCGATCTCGTGGCGATTCTCCGCGCCCTCTCGGAAAGAGGGGTCAACCGGCTGATGGTCGAAGGCGGAGCGCGTGTTGCTGCATCGTTTGTCGCGGCGGCGTTGGTTGACGAAGCCTGGCTCCTGCGCGGCCCCGATCCGATCGGCGACGACGGTGTAGCCGCACTCGGGGCCTTGCCGCTGACCACCATTACCGGGTCACCGCAGTTCAAAATGCGTGCGAGCGAGACGCTGGATCAAGACGCTCTCGCGATTTACGAGCGTATCTAAATGGAGTTACGCTAAAGCCGTCGCGCTGTCCTGGCGTCTGGCATCTACATCTTTCAGTCGCCGCGTGTGATGGTGGGGCATGACGAGCGAAGTGACGCCATTCTTTGAACCGAGCGGTCCTGCCATAACGCTCGGAAGTACTGGATTCGGAAGGTTCTGATGTTTACCGGCATAGTGACCGACGTCGGCGAGATCGAAAGTGTGACGCACACGGCGCAGAACCGGCTGCACCGAGTCCGCATCCTCTGCCACTATGATCAAACCACCATCGCAGATGGCGCCTCGATCGCTTGCAACGGCACGTGTCTGACAGTCGTTCTCTCCGGCGTCGCGGGGGGCCGGACCTGGTTCGACGTCGATGTCGGGACGGAGACGCTCGACGTGACGACCGCAAAGCACTGGGCGACGGGAACGCGGCTCAATCTCGAACGCGCATTGAAGATCGGCGACGAGCTTGGCGGCCACATCGTCGCGGGTCATGTCGACGGAACCGCGACCATACTGACGCGCGACGACCAACACGGCATGGCGCGTTTTGAATTCTGCGCCACCCCGAGTTTAGCGCGTTTCATCGCGGCCAAGGGCTCGGTGACATTGGACGGCGTATCGCTAACGGTGAACAGCGTTCGAAAGGAGGCATTCTCGGTGCTCACTATTCCGCGCACGCTCGACCTTACCACGCTGGGCAACTGGCGTCCGGACAGCGAGGTCAATATCGAGGTCGACCTGATGGCGCGTTATGCCGCGCGCCTGAGCGAGATGAAGTGCGCTTCATCGACGGAAATATGATACGCGGGCTGCGGGCCTCTTTGACAGAAAGAATACCGGGCGAGCCCGGCACGGCGAACCGGAGCATGAATGGCAGAGGCAAGGCACGCACCGCTTAAGGATCAAACAAGCGTCTCGGGCGCACATGTCTTGATCGTAGAAGCGCGGTTCTACGACGATATTCAGGATGCGTTGCTCGAAGGAGCGGTCGCCGAATTGCGATCTGCCGGTGTCCGTTATGACGTCGTCACCGTTCCGGGCGCTCTGGAGATTCCTGCGGCCATTGTCTTCGCGCTTGATGCGGCCGAGCGGAGCGGCGAGCCTTACGAGGCTGTGGTCGCACTCGGGTGCGTCGTGCGGGGCGATACCATCCATTTCGAGATTGTCTCGATGGAATCTTCCCGCGCGCTGATGGATCTGTCGATGCAACGGCGCGTACCTCTCGGCAATGGCATCATCACGGTCAACACCGATGCGCAAGCGTGGGCGAGGGCGAGGGCAGGTGAATTGAACAAGGGCGGCCATGCGGCGCGGGCGGCGTTGACAATGCTGCGGATTAAACGCCGATTGGCGAAGGCGTAACGGAGCGATGGCGGACATCAAGGCAGGTATCGACAGGAAGGCAAACAGGCGCGGCGCGGCACGGCTCGCCGCGGTGCAGGCGCTGTATCAGATGGAGATCGGCGGAGCGGGCATTAACGATGTCTTTGCGGAGTTCGATAGCCACTGGCTCGGCAACGAAGTCGAAGGCGACAAATATCTTCCTGCGGAGGCTGCCTTCTTTCGAGACGTGGTGGCAGGCGTGGTTCGCGATCAGGTCAGGATTGACCCATTGATCGACGATGCGCTGTCGAAGAGTTGGCCGCTGAAGCGGATCGCGGCGATCCTGCGCGCGGTGCTCCGCGCCGGTTCATACGAGCTGGAGCATCGCATAGATATCCCGGCGCGGGTCGTAGTATCCGAATATGTCGATGTCGCACACGCTTTCGTCGAAAATGATGAAGCTGGTATGGTCAATGCGGTGCTTGACCAGATCGCACGCCATTTCCGCACCGCCGAGTTTACTCGCTGACGCCTATTCCGCTACGGCTGCGCATGAACCCTGACGGGTCGAAATATGTCGGTTGAGGACGATCTAATCGCTCGCTTCTTCAAGCCGATCGCGACCAATCCGGGTGCGTTGGGGCTCACTGACGATGCGGCTGTCTTGCGAGGCGGCAACGACGATCTCGTGGTCACAACCGATGCTATTGTCGAAGGTGTACATTTTCGGAGCAGCGATCCGCCTGAAACGGTCGCCAAGAAAGCGTTGCGTGTCAACCTGTCCGATCTCACCGCCAAAGGTGCGACGCCCGCCGGATTCGTTCTGACCCTGGCGTTGCGTGAGCCGGATGAGAGATGGCTCTCGGCCTTCGCGAGCGGGCTTGCCGAAGACGCCATCACCTTTGATTGTCCGTTGCTCGGCGGCGATACCGTCGCCACTCCGGGGCCGCTGACGATGTCCATCACTGCGTTCGGTCGCGCGCCGGTTGGTGGAATGATCTTGCGTAGCCGCGCGCAGCCCGGGGACCGTATCGTCGTCTCCGGCACGATCGGCGACGCCGCGCTCGGGCTCGCCATTCTCTCAGGCAAAGTGACGGTCGACGACGCCGCGATTCGTGAGTCGTTGATCGACCGGTATCGGGTCCCGCAACCGCGCATCCCTCTCGCAGAGGCTGTCCGCCACTATGCGCGGGCGGCGATGGATGTTTCCGATGGTCTGGCTGGTGACCTCGCAAAACTTTGCATCGCGTCCGGAGTTTCGGCAATCATCGATGCAGCAGCCGTTCCGCTCTCTGAAGCTGCACGCGGACTGATAGAGCAGGGGCAGACGAGTTTCGTCTCCGCTGTGAGCGGCGGTGACGATTACGAGGTTTTGTGTACGATCGCGAAGGATCGCTGGGACGACTTCGCGCGGGCGGCACGAAACGTTGGCGTCGCCGTAACTCCGATCGGAGAAATCATCGCGGGCAACGCAGCTCCGAAATGGCTCGATACAAAAGGCGAGGATGTCGCGCTTCCGCGGCTTTCCTACAGCCATTTCTGAATAGTGGCGACAGCCAGCCCCACTACATACCAAAACGCCCGGCCTGGCCGGGCGTCTTGCCGTTGAAAAGAAAGACTCGTTTAGGTTCCGCTGCCGAACCGACGAGACCACCACCCCGCACGTCGCGGTCGGGTTTCGTCCGATACTTCCGGGGGAGACTGTTGCGATTCCGGTGTCGCTGCTTCCGGATGGCTTTGAATGACGGGAACGGCGGGCGATGCTTCTTGCGAGGCGAAGCTCACCTTTTCCCGTACGGTCGAGCGACGGCAAACGGCCTTCTCGGATTCCGAAACGGTCTCGCTCCTGGCCTCAGCCGTGCGGATTGTCGGTTCTGCGGTGTGCTGTTGCGGCTGAGTTTCAGCTTCGGACGGGCTGGTCTGCGTTTCTGGCGCTATCGACACAGAATCGAAGTCCGCAACGGCCTCGACGGCTTCTGATGCTGACGGAGGGTTCAACTCGTCGGAAATCGAGTCGACAGGACTCGCACCGTTGCTACCCCGGCGCCGACGACCACCGCGACGCCCACGACGACGCGGTCGCCGTTCATCTCCGTCCGGAGACTGATCGGCTCGCATCTCGCTGCCCTGCGCCGAAGAGTCCTCTCCATTACTTTCGACGTCGTCATCGGTCATAAAGCGTGCCGCGGCGAAATCGGCGGCAATCTGGACGCTGTCCGGACCGTCAACCGTTTGCGGAGGCTGATTGTCGCTCGTTTCGCTAGAGCGTTCACGCCGGGGCCGGCGTCGCCTGCGCTTGCGGCCGTCACCCTCGGTTTCACCGCCCGCCTGTTCATCGGCGCGAGTCTCAGCGTCGTCGGCCTCGATCTCCGTTTCCACATCGACCGGCTGCTCGTCTTGATGGACCTCTTCGGCCTGCGGCGGGTCTATGGCGAGTTGCGTGGCCAGCAGCGCTTTTGCCGCCTCCAGAGTATGCACCTGCTCGCCGCGATCAATGACGAAGGATTGTTGACCCGCGAGCGAGGGGTCGGCGACCAGGGAGAGACCAACTTTGAAGCTATGTTCGAGTGCGCGCAGATGTCCTCGCTTCTGATTGAGCACATACAACGCAACGTTAATGCGCGTCCGCACGACAAGGTTGTGCGTCGCGCCTTTTATCAAAACTTCCTCAAGGCTGCGCAACAACTGCAGCGCTACCGAGGGAACCGAGCGGACATGGCCAGTGCCGCCGCAGTGCGAGCAAGGCTCTGTCGAACTTTCCAGCATACTGGCACGGATTCGCTGGCGCGACATTTCCAGAAGACCGAAGTGCGAAATGCGACCGACCTGGATGCGCGCGCGATCATGGCGCAGACACTCGCTCAGCTTACGCTCCACCGCGCGGTTGCTTCGCTTCTCGTCCATGTCGATGAAATCGATGACGATCAGGCCGGCAAGATCACGCAGTCGCAACTGTCGGGCGACTTCTTCGGCAGCTTCCAGATTGGTCTTAAGCGCGGTATCCTTGATGTGATGTTCGCGGGTCGAGCGACCTGAGTTGACATCGATCGATACCAGCGCTTCGGTTTGATTGATGACGATGTATCCACCGGAGCGAAGCTGCACCGTTGGCAGGAACATCGCGTCCAGTTGGCTCTCGACGCCCATCCGCGAAAACAAGGGCTGGCAGTCGCGATACTGCTTCACTGCCCGGACGTTGGATGGCATCAGCATCTTCATGAAATCGCGCGCTTCATGGTAGCCGGCTTCACCGGCCACCTGGATTTCGTCGATTTCCTTGCTGTAGAGATCGCGGAGGGAGCGCTTGATCAGCGAGCCTTCCTCGTAAACAAGTGTCGGAGCCTGGGACCGCAGGGTCATATCTCTTACAGTTTCCCACATGCGGATCAGATACTCGAAATCGCGCTTGATCTCCGGCTTGGTGCGCGAAGCGCCAGCGGTGCGCAGGATGACTCCCATTCCCTCGGGGACATCGAGATCCTGTACCACCTCCTTCAGCCGCGAACGGTCTTGCGCCGAGGTGATCTTGCGACTGATGCCGCCGCCGCGGGCCGTATTGGGCATCAGCACCGCATACCGGCCGGCCAGCGATAGATAGGTCGTCAGCGCCGCGCCCTTGTTACCACGCTCCTCCTTGACCACCTGGACCAGCATGACCTGGCGACGCTTGATGACTTCCTGGATTTTGTACTGACGGCGCGGCCGGTAACCCCGCTCCGGCACCTCCTCGAGAGCATCATCGCCGCCGACGGATTCAACCTGCTCCTCTTCTTCGTCATCGTCACTATCATCATCTTCCGTGCGATCTTCGACGCGAGCTTCGTCCCCATGGAATCCGACCTCATGAGGGTGGCCGCCGGCATAGTCACGACTCTCATGAGAGTGCACTTCATTGTGCGCTTCATCAGTGGAAACGGCCGGCCCGGTGTGATCGTTTTGAGCGCCATCGTCAGCAAGCGGCTCGACGCCGGTCGCGTGACCCGGTGCTATCGGGGCTGGGTCTTCATCCGGCGAAGCCGCGACCAGATCGCCCCCGGAGCGCTCCTGAATTTCGTCGCGATGCTCGCGGACCACATCGTCGGAGTCGAGCGCACCAGCGAAGTCATGCGACTTCTGTAAGTTGTCGGCGCTGTCTAGAGAGCTTGATCCAATGTCGTGCGCAGGCGCGCGTGCGTGATCGCGCTGTATGGCGTCGTCGGCTCCGTCATCCGCGTCGGGATGATTATGATGTTGCCCGAGTTGATCGCCCACTGCTGTTTCATCAGACGGCGAGTCAGACTGTGTCGCGTCTATCCCCGCGACCTCCCCATCCTCGACGATGGCGCTTTGCACGCGTTCGCCGTGATCGCGCCGACGGGCGTTGCGATGCCGCGAACGGCGGCGGTTGGGGCGATCTTCGGGTTCTTCCTCTGCCTCGCGATGAGCGCGCTCGTCGGCTTCGATCAGCGCCTGACGATCGGCAACCGGAATTTGATAATAGTCAGGATGGATTTCGCTGAACGCCAGGAAACCGTGCCGATTTCCTCCGTATTCGATAAACGCAGCTTGCAGCGAAGGCTCAACCCGGGTGACCTTGGCCAAATAGATGTTGCCACGCAGTTGTTTGCGTTGAGCTGATTCGAAATCAAATTCCTCGACGCGGTTGCCGCGGACCACCACCACCCGGGTTTCTTCCGGGTGGGTGGCGTCGATCAACATTTTGTTGGGTTTGTTGGACATTTTGAAGCTCTTGGGGGCGGAGGGCGCATGGCACGGCGCGCGCATCTCGCGCGGCCGGGTAACGCAACGGTCCACCTGATTCGGGGGTGAGGGGAAGGCTGCGACGCGATCTGGAACGCCGTGCCGACCCTGATCCCGACGAGACGCCATGCGCGAAGTCTTCACTTCGCCTCGGTGCGGTCTTTGCGGAAAAAATGGTCAGCTTTTCAGTATGGCGCATCAGGCGTCAGCCCGTCTAAACAGGTTGGCGGCAAAAACACCGCCGCGTATCTATCTCGCTGCCGGACCGACGCGGCGCCAAAGCACCTTGTCGGTTGTCGTACCGCGTGGCCACAGGCCGCGACAATCGGTTACGACCTCTCCAAGCTGCCTCCAGGTGTAAATGGTAACCTGGGACCGGATCCCTCCCAAACCTGAAAAACACCTCTTCAATCCGGCCGCGCGCTGCGCTGGCTGTGTGGAGGCATCAGGAAACGCCGGAACTTCGAACAATCTGAAGCCCTAACGCTGCACCGGGAAGCTGAACGCGACACAAACGTGAGTTTAACCGTCAGCATTAACTTACATACGTGGATTGCCTGTCGCTTGCAAGGGACCGCGTCGTCATCCGGCAAGTCTTCCGAGCAATAACGGGGTATCGGATTAAGTCCGGATTAACCGTACTGTATCTATTGTGATTAAAAGCAGCTCGGAGGCATGGGTTCGTTGGCGGGCCGCGCAAATCTGCGAATCGTCTGGCTATGCGTCATAGCGATACTTGCTCCCGGCGCGGCTTCGTTTGCCGCCGGGAACGAACCCGTCCGCCCGGAGATCGCCGGTGATTTTCCGGTCGCCTCCGAAGTGAGACTCGCGGGCGATCTGAATCAGACCCGCTTCATTCTCGATCTCGACAAGAAGATCGATATTCACGCCTTTCTGCTAACTGATCCTTATCGGGCCGTCATCGATATTCCCCAAGTTAGTTTTCGCCTCGCTCCCAAGGCCGGGGAAACCGGACGCGGCCTGATAAAGGCGTTCCGCTACGGTCTGGTTATGCCGGGCGGATCGCGGATTGTCTTCGATCTCGCAGGACCTGCGAAAATCCAGAAAGCTTACGTGCTCGACGCCGCGAACGGTCAGCCCTCCCGCCTGGTCGTCGAACTGGAGGCCGTCGACCGTGCTGCATTCAACGGCCTATTGGCGAGATCGAGCAGCCCAGAACCGGCGAAGGATGCCAATTCTTCAGGGTCCATCCCAGGTACGACCGGGCTCGCGGACGGGCGCCTCGTGGTTGTAGTCGATCCCGGCCATGGCGGGATTGATAATGGAACCCACGCTTCAACCGGAGAGGCCGAAAAAGATCTGGTGCTGGCATTTGCGTCAGCGTTGCGCGACCGCATAGAGCAGGGCGGCAAATACCGTGTTGTCATGACGCGGACGAACGACACCTTCGTCCCACTGGCCGATCGCTTGCGCATCGCCCGCAACAACCGCGCTGCATTATTCGTGTCGATTCATGCGGACGCTTTGCCGCGCCACGAGGGTGATGCACAAGGCGCAACGATATACACACTGTCGGACAAGGCGTCGGACCGCGAAGCGGAACGACTGGCCGAAGCCGAAAACAAGGCGGATGCCATCGGCGGTGTCGATCTGACTGAGGAGCCGACCGAGGTGGCCGATATCCTGATCGACCTTGCGCAACGGGAAACACGCACGTTTTCCAATCGCTTCGCCCAGTTGTTGATGAGTGAGATGAAAACCTCCGCGCGGATGCATAAGCACCCGCTGAAGTCAGCCGGATTCAGAGTGCTGAAGGCTCCCGATGTGCCGTCGGTGCTGGTTGAACTCGGTTACGTTTCGAACAAGGCAGATCTTCGCCAAATGGCGTCAGAAGAGTGGCGTTCCAGGACGGTCCGTTCGGTCGCGAAGGCCGTCGAGACGTTCCTTGCAAAAAGAATGGTGTCATTCGCTCCGGCCGACTGAGGCGAAAAGTGGCGCGCTAAAGGTTAGAAGCCCTAGTTTGGCCACAGCCGCCGCCCTATAGAAAAGTCGTCGTAAGTTCGCAGAATCGGTCAGAACCGGCATACTCATCCGGCGGATGCTTCGGCCAACGAAAGCGTCCGCCCGGCGACAAGGCTTGCAGCCGATATCGTCAAGCCCCGGCAACGAAACGGACATTCAACAATGCGCTTGCTGCTGCAATTCACGGGCTTTCTGTTTGCAGCGGGAACCATCCTGTTTCTGGTCGGGGTCGCGGCAGTAGCGGGATTGATCTGGCATTTTTCCAAAGATCTGCCGGACTATTCCCAGCTTCAGAATTATGAGCCACCCGTGATGACGCGTGTCCATGCGTCCGATGGTTCGCTGCTCGGCGAATACGCGAAGGAGCGGCGGCTCTATCTGCCGATACAGGCAGTGCCGAAGTTGGTCATCAACGCGTTCTTGGCTGCGGAGGACAAGAATTTCTATGAACATGGCGGCATCGATTACCCAGGGATGCTGCGTGCGGCGCTGCTTTATGCTCAGAATTACGGTAGCAACAGGAGACCGCAGGGTGCCTCCACGATCACCCAACAGGTTGCCAAAAACTTTCTTCTGACCAATGAAGTTTCCTTTGCCCGCAAGATCAAGGAAGCGTTGCTGGCGATGCGCATCGAGCGCGCCTATTCCAAGGACAAGATCCTCGAGCTGTATCTGAACGAGATTTACCTCGGTCTTGGCGCCTACGGCATCGCGGCTGCATCGCTCGTGTACTTCGACAAGTCGGTCAATGAATTGACCGTTGCTGAAGCTGCATATCTCGCGGCTCTACCCAAGGCGCCCTCGACTCTGCACCCCGTCAAGAACCGAGACCGCGCGATCGAACGACGCGACTATGTCATCGACCGGTTGCTGGAAAACGGCTGGGTCAACCAGGCCGACGCGGAAAAGGCTCGCAAGCAGCCGCTGATCGTCACGAGCCGAACCAACCTGGCACATACCTTCGCTGGCGAATATTTCGCTGAGGAGGTACGGCGCGACCTGTTCGAGCGCTATGGCGAAAAGAAGCTCTACGAAGGGGGGTTGTCGGTCCGGACGACGCTCGACCCGGAATTGCAGGTGATAGCGCGCAAGACCATGGCAAATGGCCTCGTCACGTATGACGAGGCTCAGGGCTGGCGCGGTGCGATAAGCAAGCTCGACATCTCCGGCGATTGGGGCGTGAAGCTCGCCGAGGTCAAAGCACTCTCCGATATCTCGCCGTGGCGATTGGCGGTCGTGCTCGAGTCCGACGACAAGTCCGCGCGGATCGGCTTCCAGCCCGGGCGCGAACTTGGCGGCGCCGTAAGCAAAAAGCGGCAAACGGGCCTGATTTCGCTTGAAGGGGTAAAGTGGGCCAAGGCTGCATCCGGGTCGATGCGAGGCCGTACGCCGACAAAAGTGTCACAAGTGCTTTCGCCCGGTGATGTGATCTATGCCGACCCCCTGATTGCAAAGGACGGCAAGATCGTCGAGGGGGAATACCGGTTGCGCCAATTGCCCGAAGTATCCGGCGCGATGGTGGCGATGGATCCGCGGACCGGCCGTGTGCTGGCAATGGTCGGCGGCTTTTCCTTCGATCAAAGCCAATTCAATCGCGCCACGCAGGCCTACCGGCAGCCTGGATCCTCATTCAAGCCGCTCGTCTATTCCTCCGCGCTCGACAACGGCTACACGCCTTCGACAGTCGTAGTCGATGCGCCGATCGAGATCGATCAGGGCCATGGCTCAGGCGTTTGGCGTCCGGAAAACTACTCCAAAGAAAAATATTACGGGCCACAAACGCTTCGAAATGCGCTGCGGCTCTCGCTCAACACCGTTACGGTCCGTTTGGCGCAGGATATCGGCATGCCGCTGATAGGCGAATATGCAAAGCGCTTCGGGGTTTACGACGAGCTGCCGAACTATCTGTCCTACGCACTGGGAGCAGGCGAGACCACGGTTCTGCGCATGGTGACGGCGTATTCGATGTTCGACAATGGCGGCAGGCGGGTGAAGCCTACCCTGAATCGACCGCATTCAGGATCGCTACGGTCACACCATGTACAAGCACGACACGCGGGAGTGCGGCGGCTGCGATGCGCCGGAAGGCTGGAAGAACCAGTCTGAACCTCAGTTGATCGACCACCGCGAGCAGGTGCTGGATGCAATGACAGCTTATCAGATCACCTCAATGATGGAGGGCGTGGTGCAGGCCGGCACCGCTACGGTCATGCGCGATCTGGGCAAGCCGATCGCCGGTAAAACCGGCACCACCAACGACCAGAAGGATGCCTGGTTTATTGGATTCTCACCTGACCTCGTCGTCGGCATCTATGTCGGGTACGACAAGCCGCGCAATCTCGGCCGTCAAGCGACGGGCGGACATCTGGCGGCTCCGATCGCACATGATTTCATGAAAGTTGCGCTTGCCGACAAGCCCGCTACTCCGTTCCGCATTCCTGCCGGCATCAAGCTGGTTCGCGTCGATTCCAAGACGGGTATGCGCGCAGGGCCAGGTAGTAGCGGCAAGACGATCCTTGAGGCTTTCAAGCCTGGCACCGCGCCTCCCGACAATTACTCTGTGATCGGTGTGGCTGATGCAAACGGACGCGAGCCACAGCCGCTGCCCGACGCGGACCGCAGCTTGTTCCGGCCCGGCACCGGAGGACTTTACTAGAAGTCTTTCACCGCTTCGCGGAAACGGTAAAGACTCCATCTTTTTGATTTGACGCGTTTCTTCACGCGAACCGGATTCCACTTCGCTCAATAGCGCTATAGTGTCCGGTTCAACTGTGTTGGACCGGCTCCAGCCTTATGGTTTTGATGAGTACGATCCCGTTTCAACTTTTGCTCGCGCAGTCTTTCCGGTTTGTTCATGCTCTACACGATTGCGCTTTACGACCTTCGCAGCTAAATCACCAACCATTGTTGATGGTGTGAGCCGCAGAGAAAACCATGCGCGCTGAAATCGAAAGACTTGTCGAAGAGATCAAGCAGTCGGTCGGGCTGCTGAGGAGGCATCTTTGACGTCGAGACATCGACCGCGCGTCTGGCGGAGCTGAACAAGCTCGCCGAGGATCCAGACCTCTGGAACGATCCCCAGAAGGCCCAGAAACTGATGCAGGAACGAACCTCCCTGGAGGATTCGCTGACCGGTATCGGCAACGTCGAGCGTGAGCTCGATGACCAGATCGGCATGATTGAACTCGGCGAGGCCGAGAATGATCAGGCCGTCGTCAACGAATCCGAAAACGCCCTAAAGACCCTCAAGAAGGAGGTCGCCCGCCGCGAGCTCGAAGCCTTGCTTTCGGGAGAGGCGGATCGCTTCGATACCTATCTCGAGGTTCATGCCGGCGCGGGCGGTACCGAAAGCCAGGACTGGGCGCAGATGCTTCTGCGCATGTATGCACGCTGGGCGGAGAAGCGCGGTTTCAAGATCGAGTATCTGGAAGAAACGCCTGGCGAGGAGGCTGGTATCAAATCAGCGACAATCCAGGTTAGCGGGCACAACGCCTATGGCTGGCTCAAGACCGAAGCAGGCGTGCATCGTCTCGTGAGAATTTCCCCGTTTGATTCCAATGCGAGGCGCCATACGTCGTTTTCAAGCATAGCGATCTTCCCGGTTGTGGACGACAGCATCAAGATCGACATCAAGGAATCGGACGTCCGCACCGATACCATGCGCTCCGGCGGAGCGGGTGGACAGCATGTCAACAAGACTGAATCGGCGGTGCGGCTGACACACGTCCCGACTGGTGTCGCGGTGGTTTGTCAGGCCGGGCGTTCACAGCACAAGAATCGCGCGCAGGCCTGGGACATGCTGCGGGCGAGACTCTATGAGATCGAACTCAAGAAGCGGGAAGAGCAGGCCGCCGCTGATCAGGCCGCCAAGACCGACATCGGCTGGGGCCATCAGATCAGATCGTACGTCTTGCAGCCCTACCAGATGGTGAAGGATCTCCGAACGGGAGTGCAAACGTCAGACACTTCGGGCGTGCTCGATGGCGACCTCGACGAATTCATGGCAGCGACGCTCGCCCAGAGAGCTTTTGGTAGCACGCCTGGTGCCATTGAAGACGTCGATTAAAGCATTTTCGAGCGAAGCATGTTCTCGGGTTTGACCCGAGGATGGATACCGGTTCGCGTGAAGAAAACGCGCTGGAGTGATCGTTGGCGCGCTGCATAATTTGCTGCACCGTTTCGCTCTTGTAGCTCGGTGCCTCGGCTGACCTGAGCCAAGCCACCGGATCAGACGACATGGTCGTCGACGAAATTCTCGTCAAAACCGTGCATACGAAAGGCCCATTGGAGGCCGACTACACCGCCCTTGATAGGCTGAATCAGCCATAGCGCCATGAGCAGCGTCATAGGCAAATAGATCGCCCATTGAACCGCCAGCGGCGGCGAAAACTCCTTCTCGATCAGCAACGCAAGCGGTACCACGATGTGGCCGACGACGACGATGACAAGATAGGCGGGCAGGTCGTCTGCACGATGCGGGGTAAAATCAAGTCCGCATTCCGAACACTTGTCGGCGGTTTTCAGGAAGGCACGAAAAAGTTTGCCTTCGCCGCATCTTGGGCAGCGGCAGAAAAAGCCGCGCCTCACCGCGGCCCAGGCGTCGCGCTTCTCGCCTTCCCGGGTCCAGGTTTTGGCGGCTGTACTCGCGGGATCTGGAGGAAGCGCCGTCATGATTTGCCCTTCTTCGGTTTGCCAGCCTTGTTCTTGCCCGGCTTGCGCGACGTCTTGCGCGGTTTGTGGCCTGGATGGCCCTTCAATTGGACTTCAGGATGGCGCGCGTCCCGACCACGCTGCGCCTTTGTTTTGCGTCCACCGCGCGGGGAGCGCGACCCCACCTGAGCTCCGGACAAGAGTTCGAAACGCAGAGCGCCAGCCAAGGGTACAGCTTCTACCAAACGAACCTCGACCACGTCACCCAGCTTGTGCATGGAACCGCTGCGCGAACCGACCAGTGCATGGCGGGTCTCGTCGTACTTGAAATATTCGGTGCCCAACGAGCGGATCGGGATCAGCCCATCGGCGCCCGTGTCGGTCAGTTTCACGAAAAGGCCGGCGCGGGTCACACCGGAAACACGGGCCTCGAAAATATTACCGATGCGATCGGCAAGAAAATGCGCGATCAGGCGGTCGGCGGTCTCGCGTTCAGCCTTCATGGCGCGACGCTCGGTAACGGAAATACGCGCGGCGATTTCAGCCAGCGTCTCGGCGTTCTCGGAATCCGGCAATGCGCCGTCGCCAAGGCCCAGCGCCCGGATCAGGGCGCGGTGCACGATCAGGTCTGCGTATCGCCTGATCGGGGATGTGAAATGCGCGTAGCGCCGTAGGTTGAGACCGAAGTGGCCATAGTTTTCCGCCGAATATTCAGCCTGCGCCTGCGAACGAAGAACCACTTCGTTCACCAGCGACTCCGAGTCATGGCCTTTGACGTGGTCGAGTACCCGATTGAACAGCTCAGGTCTCAGCGCGCCGCTCTTGGCGAAGGACAGATCAAGCGTTCTCAGAAATTCACGAAGGTTGTGAACTTTCTCCACCGTCGGTTCGTCATGAACACGATAAATCAGCGGCAGTTCTTTCTTTTCCAGTATCTCGGCTGCGGCGACATTTGCAAGGATCATGAATTCCTCGATGAGTCGATGCGCCTCGAGTTCGATCCGGTACGATCACACGATCGACCGTTCCGTCATTCTTCAGCAAAATCTTGCGCTCGGGTAATTCAAGATCGAGCGGATCGCGCTCATCGCGCGCCCGCTTCACCAGCGCATAGGCAGCGTAGAGCGGTTTCAGGATCGGTTCGTGCAGGGAGCTGGTGATGTCATCGGGGTTGCCGTCGATCGCGGCTTGCACCTGCGCATAATTCAGCTTTGCCGCCGAGCGCATCAGGATGCGATGAAAGGTGTGCGAACGTTTGCGTCCGTCGGGACCGATCACCATGCGTACGGCAAGCGCGCCGCGCTCTTTGCCCGGGATCAGGGAGCAAAGATCATTAGAAATGCGCTCCGGCAGCATCGGGACCACGCGATCGGGGAAATAGACCGAATTCCCGCGCTTCAGCGCATCATGATCCAGCGCCGATTTAACCCGCACATAGTAAGCAACGTCGGCAATGGCGACGGTGACGATGGCACCGCCCTTGTTGTTTGGATCGTCGTCTAGCGTGGCGTGAACCGCGTCGTCGTGATCTTTCGCATCGGGCGGATCGATGGTGACGAGCGGTAGCTGGCGCCAGTCTTCGCGTCCTCGTGGCGTTACGAGCTTCGCAGCGTCTGCTTCGCGGAGCGCAGCCGGCGAGAACGCTTGAGGGATGTCATGAGCGTGGATCGCGATCAGACTGACGGCCTTTTCGGTCGCGAGCGAACCAAGCCGCTCTTTCACCTTGCCTGAAGCAAGTCCGAAACCGCGAGTACGCACGAGTTCGACACTAACGAGATCGCCGTCCTTCGCGCCGGCGCTGTCGGCTTCCGCGATGTTCAATTCGCGCCCGGCCTGCTTCTTGTCGACCGGCACGAGGCGTCCACCGCCTTGGGGCAAGGCGCGATAGACGCCAAGTATACGCGCACGGGTGTTATCGATCACCCTGATGACGCGAGCACGATAGCGTGCGGGTTCGGTGGGCTCCATCGCTTCGATGCGAAGTAGCGCGCGGTCGCCGACGCCAGCCACAGTGCCGGGTTTCGCGCGGCGCGGCACGTGGATGAGGATCTTCGGTGCGGGCGTCGTTTCCTCGTCCCATTCGGTAGGTGTGGCGATCAGTTCGCCGTCACTATCGCGTCCCGTAATATCTGCCATCAGCGTCGGCGGCAGCGTTTCCGGCTGACGCAGCTTACGACCCCGTTTAACGATCGTGCCGTCGTCCGCGAGATCGCGCAGGATCTGCTTGAGTTCGGCGCGATCGGCGTTCTTCAAGCCGAACTCGTGGGCGATCTCGCGCGTCCCCGCCCGGCCGGGGTGTGCACGGATGAAGGCGACGATGGTCTCGCGGTCCGGAAAATCCCTGGCGCGCGGTTTGCTCACGTCAGCCGTTCTTGCCAGCGCTCTTTTTTGCGGCCGCATTCACAGGGTTGGGCGGCTGCTTGGCCGCAGCAATCGAACCACGTGCTTTGCTCACAGCCTCAGATTTCGGCTTCGCCGGAGCCTGTTTCGAAGTTGCCTTTTTGGCTGGCTTTTCTGCCACAGCGCCGGCCTTGCCGTTCTTTTTGGGGCCGGCGGGCTTGGCTTTCTTCGCCGCGCGTTTCGGTTTGCCGCCACCCTTGGCGGCGCGTTCGTCGATCAACGCGATGGCCTCCGGCAGCGTAATGGTGTCCTGCGTCTTGTCGTTTGGAATCGTGGCGTTGATGCCGCCTGCCGTAACATAGGCGCCATAACGTCCGCTCTTCACCGCGACAGTGCCGAGTGTCGGGTGCTCACCGAGGGGCTTGCCGGGATCGGCGCCGAAGCGCCGACTCGGCCCCTTGGCGACTTTCTCGGCGATCAGCGTCACCGCGCGGTTGAGACCGATGTCGAACACCTCGTCGCCGGCTTCAAGGCTCGCATAGGTCTTTTCATGCCGGACAAACGGACCGAAGCGGCCGATGCCTGCCGTGATCGGCGCGCCGGTCTCCGGGTGCTTGCCGATCTCACGCGGAAGCGAAAGCAGCTTCACTGCAAGGTCCAGCTCCATGTCGGCGGGTGACGTATTTTTCGGGATTCCCGCGCGCTTCGGCTTCTCGCCGTCGGCGTAGTCGCTGGCCTCGCCGAGCTGGATATAAGGTCCGAAGCGGCCGGACTTCACCGCGACCTCGAGACCGCTCTCTGGATCCTTGCCGAGAACGCGGTCGCCGCCGGCGTCGCCATCGGCGGCGAGGGGACGGGTATAGCGGCACTCCGGATAGTTGGAGCAGCCGACAAACGCGCCGAACTTTCCGGCCTTGAGGTTCAGTTTTCCAGTGCCGCAGGTGGGGCACTGGCGCGGATCGCCGCCATCCTCGCGCGGCGCATAGATGTGCGGCCCGAGCATGTTGTCGAGCACATCGAGCACTTCGGAAACGCGGACATCCTTAATTTCATTGACCACGCCGATGAAGTCATCCCAGAAATCCTTCAGGACCTGCTGCCATGATACTTCGTTGTTCGAAATGCGATCGAGCTGTTCTTCGAGATTGGCGGTGAAGTCGTACTCGACATAGCGAGCGAAGAAGTTCTCCAAAAATGCAACGACGACGCGGCCCTTGTCTTCACCATAGAGCCGTTTTTTCTCGAGTTTCACGTAGCCGCGATCCTTGAGCACCTGCAGGATCGATGCGTAGGTCGAAGGCCGGCCGATACCGAGCTCCTCCATGCGCTTGACCAGCGAGGCTTCCGAGAAGCGCGGCGGCGGTTCCGTGAAATGCTGGGTGACGCTGAGGTTCTCGCGTTTCAGCGCTTCGCCTTCGCTCATGGCGGGAAGGCGACGGCCGTCCTCGTCTTCCTCATCGTCGCGGCCTTCCTGATAAAGTGCCAGGAAGCCATCGAACTTGATGACCTGGCCGCTGGCGCGCAACTCCAGCGTGCGCGCACCGGCCTGAGCCGCAATATCGACGGTGGTCCGCTCCAGCTCTGCTGATTCCATTTGGCTCGCGATGGTCCGGATCCAGATCAGCTCATAAAGCCGGGCCTGATCGGCATCGAGACGACGCTTCATGTCCGCAGGACGGCGCGACAGGTCGGTTGGCCGGATCGCCTCATGGGCTTCCTGCGCGTTCTTAGCCTTGGTCTGATACTGGCGCGGTGCGTCCGGAACGTAGGCGTTGCCGTAATCCTCGCCGATCACCTTGCGCGCCTGCGTGATCGCCGAGCCGTCGATCTGTACGCCGTCGGTTCGCATGTAAGTGATGAGGCCGGTGGTCTCGCCGCCGATGTCGATGCCTTCATAGAGCCGTTGCGCGATCCGCATCGTATGCGCTGGCGCGAAGCCGAGCTTGCGGCTGGCCTCCTGCTGCAGAGTCGAGGTGGTGAAGGGCGCCTGCGGATTGCGGCGCGCCGGCTTGGCCTCGACGGTCGACACGGTGAAATTGGCGGCCTCGATCGCCTTCCTGAAATCTTCGGCCTCGGCGCCCGATCCGATGTCGAGCCGCTGGATTTTCTTGCCGTCAGCACCGACGAGGCGGGCTTCGAAGGCATCGCCGCGCGGCGTCGCCAGGGTCGCTATTAACGACCAGTATTCGCGCGGGACGAATTTCTCGATCTCGAGCTCGCGGTCGCAGACCAGCCGCAAGGCGACTGATTGCACCCGGCCGGCCGAGCGCGCGCCGGGCAGCTTGCGCCACAGCACCGGGGAGAGGGTGAAACCGACCAGATAGTCGAGCGCACGGCGCGCCATGTAGGCATCCACCAGCGCGCCGTCGATCTGGCGCGGGTTTTTCATGGCGTCGGTAACGGCTTGCTTGGTGATGGCATTGAAGACGACGCGCTCGATCTTCTGGTCCTTCAGCGCGCGCTTTTGCTTGAGCACCTCGAGCACATGCCAGGAGATCGCTTCGCCCTCACGATCAGGGTCGGTGGCGAGAATGAGCTTGTCGGCCCCCTTGAGCGATTTGGCGATGTCGTTGAGTTGACCGGCTGCCTTCGGATCGACTTCCCAGATCATCTGGAAATTGGCATCGGGATCAACCGATCCATTTTTGGCTGGAAGGTCCCGAACGTGGCCGAAAGACGCTAACACCTCATAGGAAGCTCCCAGATATTTGTTGATCGTCTTCGCCTTTGCGGGCGACTTAACAATGACGATATTCATGTTCTTCCAATATCTTATTGATAAATTTCAAACCGATTCGCGAGAGGCTCGTCGGCTGTTTCGGGGCGAACATGGGTGCAGCATGGCCTTAAGTCAAATAGACTTGTGTGAAAACCTATCGGCTTGATTACACCTATAAATTGTATTTTGTTATAATATAAACCTTTAGTTGTTTTTATCGTGAAGGGTAATGGCGCTGCATGCAGCTTCCACCTGGCATGATGAGAGGAGTTTTCGGGGGATGAGGGGACGACCAAACCGGAACGAGAAATCTAGTGATCACGAGCCGCGCTTGGGCGAAACCGCGGGCGACGGTGGACCGGACGAGGCCGCGCGCTATCTGTGGTTGCGGTTGCCGACCTTGGACTAATTGCCCGGCGTCATGGGCTGGATACCCTCGGCTTCCTCCTCGATATGGCGCAGATGGAGGCCGAAGATATCGTCCGACTCCGTGCTGGACGCGAGGGACGCTGAAGGAAGCGATTAATGGGCGGCTCAAGTTTTCCGGTACCGCAAGCTCGGTCTGAAGTTCCGAGCTTTCTAAAATGGGACAAACGAGCGGTCCGAGCATGCCCCCGAAACCCGGACGATGCCCTAGTATAAAGCGGATCGCAACGCCGGCTGGCTTCCCGGAATGGCGCGCTTCGCAGCGCTTACATCGATCGAAATCGATTGCACATTGTCCTCGATAGGACGACCCGTCCCGACCACTGGTCGGGCTTGCGTGGGTAGAGGAACAGCCGTCCGGAGCGGCACTGCGGATTTTTCCTGAAGCGCGAAAAAATTCTGTCCAGGGACGAAAAGTCTGTCGGTGGCGTTGTCAGTGGCGACCGTCAGTTTGCGCGGCCAGAAGGCCCTTTCCTGCAACAGCGGTCCAGCTCCGCGAACGAAACGCTGCGACCGGTCGAAAACCTCTGGCAAAAGAACAAGCTGTTTTTGGTTTAGGTGCGAGTCCCAGATCGCCGAAGCGGGGAGTGTGCCGACGTTGGCAAAGCTGAAAGCCGGAGCTTCTTGCCGATGCGCGATCGCGACGGTTACCGGCGCAGGACGCATCCGCCAATCTTGCGGCTCCGTGGTCGTCTTCAGTTGGTTCGGCGTGGCCGGCACCACGTGAACAATGCGGTAGCCTCGCTCCTTCAGCGTTCGGAGGATTCTGGGCAGCGCAGCTACCGTCCGCGCCTGGATATCGTGCAATAGCAGAATGCCTTTACGCTTGGCTTCGATCCGGCTGATTGCGAGTTGATAGACGCGCTCGGCAGAGATGTGTCGCCAGTCGTCCGCCGGAAAATCGGCACTCCAGAGCTGAATGCCATTCGAAGCCAGGTAATCCTCGACACCCTTCGCCCGCATCAGACCGGGAATGCGCATGAATGGCGCCACAGCCGCAGGATCGCTCAGTGCGGCTGCAGCGGAAGCGATTCCGTCGTCAATTTCTTGCCGGGCCCGCTCGATAGGCATCCGATGCATGCTGAGCAGGTGATTCTGCGAATGGGTGCCGATGGAATGTCCAGCCGCAAGCACTCTGCGGAGATACTGCGGGTAGTTGCGCGCCATCTGCCCGACTGTGAAGAAGGTCGCCTTCACGCACTCACGCGCGAGGATATCGAGAACCTGGAGGCTGTGGGGCGGCAATGGGCCGTCATCGAAGGTCAGCACCACCTCGTGATCGCGAAGCGGCAACGTTTCCTGATACTGCATGGTGCCGACACGGGGATGCTCCCGGGGGTCCACCACTAGGGTCCGAAAAGTTCCGAGGGCATTGGAATTGCCAGGACAATCGCCGGCTATAGCCGGAAATGCCGTGAGGTCGAGGGTGGCGGCGAGCAAACCGAGCCAAAGAATCCACTGGGGCCTCTGCCGCCGTCCTTTTAATATCCGTACCATCGAGAACACCTTCGCGCATCTATTCCGGCCGAAACTACGGGCCGCCGATGAACGCGACCTTAACTCATCAGCCGGTGGAACGGACCATTTGGCGGGAATGGATCACGCTCGCGTCAATAATCATACCAATGCGCTCGGAGCCTGCTGCGGCTTGGGGTCGGTGATCTAGCGGGTCTTCAAGCAGCCGTCGGCGTTCACGTTTTTGGGCCTTTCGGCTTCGGAACAACATGCACCACGCGGTAGCCATTGACGCGCATGTATTTCAGAAAATCTGGCAGCATGGCAGCGGTTTGCGCGCGGGTATCGTGAAACAGGATGATGCCTTTCCGCGCGGCCGTCAGCCGGCTGGTAATCAGCTTCAATTCATCCTTCGGAGTCATCGGTCGCCAATCGCTGGCCCAGAAGTCGGCGCCGAACACAACGATCCCCCTGGCTTGCAGCATTTCGAGCAGTTCCGGCGTGGATTCGAAGTACGGAAAGCGGAAAAACCGCGTGTCGGGGACACTCGTCGCCTTGCCGTTGAGGGCGGCTTCGTCAGCGGATATCCCACGGTCAATGTTGTCCCTGGCGGCTGCAAAAGTCATCGCATTGAGATGGGGATGCGACCAGCTGTGGTGTCCCAGCGTATGGCCATCCGTTGCGGCATTTTTGACGAGGCCTGGCAACGCCTGCGAACTCCTGCCGACCTGGAAAAAGGTCGCGCGGACGCATTCGCGAGCGAGCGCAGCCAGAATCCGCGGTGTTGTCGCAGCCGGCCCGTCGTCGAAGGTGAGGACCACTTCCTTGTCGTCGAGCGGAAGCGTTTGAGGAAAGCTCTTGAGGCCGACACGGGGATACTTGGCTGCATCGACCTCGAGAATACGCGAAGTACCGAGCGTTCCCTGGCGCGGACAGTCGCTAGCCCATGCAGAAGTGGTCCATGCCACAAAAACGAGAAGCGTAACCCTCAGTATGCTCATGGCGCTGTTCCGGACCAACCATACGTCATCATCGTCTGCACGTGTATCTACGTTCGTTATAGCCTTTGCTGATCGCCGGAGCGATGGTCCTGCTGTTCACTCGGACTTAACGCACATCACCGACGATCCTCCGAATCGGAGGATGATAATGCAGCGCTTGCGTTTGAAAGCGGACGGCCGGATCGTGGAAATCCGCGATGGGAAAGAGTTTCCGCTTGCGCCGTCCACGCCGGTCGCGAGTGCCGCTCCGAACCGCGTTGCAAGGTCTGCGCCAGCCGCGGCATCCCCGGCTACGGAGCCAGAGGTCAGAAGCCTGCGTCGACGGGCGCGTTTGACACAGGTCGAATTCGCGGCGCGACTGGGCGTTCCGGTTGAAACCATCCGGAACTGGGAGCAGGGCAAGCGGATGCCGCGCGGACCCGCACGCGCACTTCTTGCAGTCGTCGCGCATGCGCCGGAAATCGTATTCGCCGCCCTCGATGGTCATGCCGACTGAACGCGCCCAGGCGCCGTCGGACTGATTGGCAGCGTTGTCACCAACGGCATAAGGTTTGGCTTGCTTTCGGCTCAATGACCGGAGGGGTGCGATGCAGTTCATTGAAGCCAATGGTGCGCGCATTCCGGCAATCGGATTGGGCACATGGGAGCTTCGCGGCCGGACCTGCGCGCGTCTCGTGGAGCAGGCGCTCAGGTTCGGTTACCGCCATATCGACACAGCGCAGATGTATGAGAACGAGCGCGAAGTCGGCGAAGGCCTGCGCGCGTCCGGTGTCGATCGATAACGATGTTTTTGTGACGACCAAGGTCTGGACTACGCACTTCGCGCCAAATGATTTGGAGCGGTCCGTCAAGGAAAGCCTCAAGCAACTGCGCCTCGCGCAGATCGATCTGGTGTTGTTGCACTGGCCCAATCCGCGAATTCCGCTGTCAGAGACTTTGAGCGCTCTTGCCAACGTCAGGCGGCTCGGCATGGCGCGTCACATCGGCGTGTCGAACTTCACCGTCGCATTGATCGAGCAGGCGATCCCGCTCTGTCCGGAACCTCTGGTTTGCGATCAGGTCGAGTATCATCCGTATCTCGATCAGGCCAAGGTTCTGGAAGCATGCCGGCGCCACGACATGGCACTGGTTGCCTACAGTCCCGTCGCCAAGGGCCGCATCAAGAACGATGAAACGCTGGCGCGGATCGGGGCCGCCTACGGCAAGACCGCAGCGCAGGTTTGCTTGCGCTGGCTCGTTCAGCAGAACGTGGCGGCGATTCCACGGACATCACGAATTGAACGGCTGTCGGAGAACATCGAGATTTTCGACTTCGCTCTGACCGATGACGAGATGGCGCGGATCTCGGCGATGAGCACCGCCAATGGACGTCTCACCGATTTCGGATTTGCTCCGAATTGGGACTAGCTCGCACAGCGTGAGATGAACCGTAGTTGTTGATTTCGTTCTGCCGCTCGCGCATGCAGGACGTCCCCCTACTTACCGGCTGATTGCATGTTTTTCCTGCTCTCCAAAATCATCGGATTTATCACGCTGCCCTCGAACGCGATTGCGATCGTCAGTGGCGTTGGTCTTTGTCTGCTGCTCATGAGGTGGCGGCGCGCGGGTACCGGCCTGCTGATGGTTGGCATCGTTTCGCTGCTGGTGTTCGGATATTCACCGGCCGGGAATGTGCTGCTGCTAACATTGTCGGATCGTTTTCCGGCATGGCAGTACGACGGACGCGATCCGGACGGCATCATCGTCCTCGGTGGTGCCATCGATGCCGAGATATCGGCTGCCCGCGGCGCCGTCGAAACCAATGGTTCAGCGGAGCGGGTGATCGCAGCGCTCGAATTGGCGCGGCGATTTGCCAAGGCACGTATCGTTTACAGTAGCGGAACTGGGAATCTGATCGCGGACTCCGTTGCCGAGGCGCCGATCGCCAGGCGGCTGCTGGAGACATTCGGAATATCACCCGAGCGTATCGTGCTGGAAATCAGCTCCCGCACGACCGATGAGAACGCGCGGTTCACCCGCAAGCTGGTTTCACCAAAACCCGGCGAACGCTGGTTACTGGTAACGTCGGCGTATCACATGCCGCGATCTGTCGGCGTATTCCGCAAGGCGGGCTTCGACGTCGAACCCTATCCCGTCGACTGGCGCACGCGGGGCTGGATCGATGCCTCGATGCCATTCGACAGGCTGAGCGGGGGTCTCGCGTGCGCCGATGCCGCCGTCCACGAATGGGTTGGTCTGGTTGCCTATTGGCTGGCGGGCCGCAGCGACGCGTTGTTTCCGGGACCGCGGCGACAATAGACAGCCGCTCAATCCTGGCGCGGCAAGCCCACCCGGTACACGCCGCGGAAGTCCAGGGGATCGACCGGCTTACCTTTGCGGTAGATCACGAGGCGTCCGGATTGAGCCAGCGCCACAGCCGCGCGCCGGATCGGCATCAGCAAACTGTGCCAGTCGGATTCAGTGGCGATGGCTTGTGCAAGTTCCGGCGCGCTCAGCGTTCTGGTGACGTCGCGCGTCAGAACCATCAGAATGTCTTCTTCGAGGGAGAGCGTCAAATGCGAATCTTGCGTAGTCATGGATCAATGCCATGTCGCAATGACGGACGCTCTGCAAGAGCGGTCGTCCAGTAGGGGCCTCAACTCAAAATCGCTACACACGGAACCAAGATCGGTTGTTATAATGGCGGCCCGGGTAGCGCGGCTGGCAGAACGATGGAATCGCAGGTGTTCATAGGCTCCACCGTTGCGTCGATTGCCGCTCACTTGGCTTTGGCAGCCAGCTTCTTTTTGGCCGAGGCGCGCCCATTCGACAATGTCCCGCAGCAGTTGATTACGGTCGATATCGTTTCGTCGAAGGAGATTCATTTCCCTGCAAAGGAGGATCTTCCGAAACCGTCGCAAACCTTCCCGCCTGATAGGTTGGATAGCCTAGACAATAAGCCGCAGATAGATACGAAGGCTGCCAAGGATCCGGCGCAATCGTCACCGGTTCCTCCTTCGAGCGCTTCCATGCCACCCGCTTCGCAACAGGCGGCGCTTGAGCCTTCGCCGCAGCCGAATGCCGCGCCGCCGTCTTACAATGCGCCCGAACCAGATATCAGCGTGAGATATGGGGTTCTGCTTGGTCTACCGCCGGGTCGTATTGACGACGATAGCGCCGCCGCGGAAGCCATCAAGGCGGATATTTCGGCGATGGACACCGCGCAATTCCGGCGTCACCTCAAGACCTGTTCGAAGATGCCCGCGTCCCTCTCACCCAGCGACAATATTCGCATCGTGCTGCGCGTGCCGTTCACCATCGATGGGACAATCGCCGCGCCGCCTGCCTTGATCGAAGCCAGCGCGTCGGCAAAGGGACCCGCCTTGATGAAAGGGGCGATTAAAGCACTGATGGCGTGTCAGCCTTACGCGATGCTGCCACCAGACAAATACGACCAGTGGAAGGTCCTCGATCTCAGCTTCACGCCGCGCGATTTCTCGGGCAGCTAACGAAAGACGGTCGGCGCCTGTGGCGTTGGTCGCCGGCGCGCAACTTGCGGTGGTGCAGGAGTGAAATTCATGACGATGACGCTCGTGATCGGAAATAAGAATTATTCGTCGTGGTCGATGCGGCCTTGGCTGGCGCTCAGGGTCGGCGGCATCGCCTTCGAAGAAAGGTTCATTCCCCTCTATGCCAGCCTGGCAGACAAACAGCGCATCCTCGATATAACGCCCGCCGGCAAAGTCCCGGCGCTGATCGATGGCGACGTGACCGTTTGGGATTCGCTCGCGATCATCGAGTATGCCGCCGAACGGTTTCCGAAGGCAGGTTTGTGGCCGGCAAACCCCGCCAGCCGCGCACGCGCACGGTCGATCTCGGCGGAAATGCATTCCGGTTTTTCGGCGCTACGCAGCGAATGCGGGATGAACTTGCATCGGCGGATCGGCGCTAAGGCGCTTTCCAACAATGCGCGTGCCGACATCGCTCGCATCCAGGAACTGTGGACCGATTGCCGTCGGCGATCCGCGGGAGAGGGGCCGTTCCTGTTCGGATCCTTCACCGCGGCGGATGCCATGTATGCGCCGGTGATCCATCGTTTCCAGACCTACGCGATCGAAGTGACGTCCCCGGTGCAGGAGTACATGGATGCGATGATGGCGCTGCCTGCCTTTCGCCAGTGGACCGAGGAGGGTCTCGCGGAAACCTTGGTGATCGAGAAATTCGAAATCGATTGAGCTAACGTCCGCTTGCCGTTAGGCGCAACCGCCGGCCAGCCAACGGTTACCGTGCTGCAGACAGCGTCTACAACCCTGACTCGCGGACTCCCTCCGACAACAACCGCATGCGTTTACGTTACTGGAAAACCTGCGAAATTGGCAATTTCATCGTGTCGTTATGACTCGCCAAACGCCTCGGCGGCATGTTATAGCAGCCTAAAAGCCTGACCGGCCGCACGCGCTGTAGCGCGAAAACCGGTATTGGGGTCGATGGAGAAGGCGTTGAAGCATAAATTTATCGTTGGAGAAACGGTCCTTTTCACCGCGAGCAACGTGGCGCGCCCGGCTGCGAGCGGCACTTACGAGGTGATCCGGCAGCTTCCCACTGATGGCGACGACTTTCAGTATCGGATCAAGAATTCGGCCGAGGCTTTCGAACGCGTCGCAAAGGAAAGTCAGCTCGCCGCTTGCTAGGATCAGCGGCACGATCGAGCTATTTTGCCCAGAACTCTTCGTAACGCACTGGTTTGGACTGATTTTGCCGTATTCCCGGATCATTGAATAGCCGGGCTTCATTGGCATTCGCCGATTGTTTATGCTGGCTCACGGTTCGGCATGAGGGACATCGAGCATGAACTGGGCTTGGGTGACATCACTCGATCAATTCTGGCGTTCGCCAGCATTCCCCATGTGGCTGACGCTTGCTGGGGCAGTTTTCTTCGCGTTCATTTTATTCCTGACGCTCATTCGTGCCGAGAAGTCGGTTGCCAACGGTGTTTTGGCCATCATCACGTTGCTCGCGATCGGAGTTACGGCGGCTGTTACGCTCCGCGGCTTCGAGTCGGACGGCGGTCGGATTTTGGATTCGAAGAACCGCGGCGCACCAATGAACGTTGCGATGCCTGCGCTGTTCTGCATCGACGGGCTGGCTGGCGAACTAATTGAGAGCGCTTGCGAGAAGGCGCTGTTCGGGATGCCCGATACGGCAGCCGCCGCCGTTTCCTATGTTGCTTCGGAAATCAGCCGACTAAGGTCGTTCGGCGACGTCGCTGCCGCCAATAACGCCATGTCGCCGGAGTTGGAGGCACTGCGGCGAGCGATCGAACGTGACCGTTATGGTCTGGTCGCCCATGTGTTGGTTGCGCGCGATCATTGCCAGCCGTCAGAATGTCCGGCTTTCCAATCGCTGACTGATCACAGTCGGATTGCAGCGAACATGGAGGAGCAGCTCTACGAAAAAATGGTGATGCGTCACGCATCGTCCTGGAACGCGCCAGCGACAGCGACGCAGGCCGCCGAACCCGATAAGCCTGTGCCGCCGGCGCTCGCATCGGAGCCGACTGGCAATCCAACCACCATCGACTATCCGACCGCCGCATCTATTCCACCGATCAACATCATGACGCCCGAGCCGGCGACGGGTACGGCGGCGGCCCCGCCAGCTTTGTCTTCGGCGGCCGCGCAGGCAGCTCCGAAGCCGCGTCAACCGCATCCGGCCGCGAAGAAGCCGCCCGCACCGAAGCCGCACGCGCCGCCGCCCGTCAGCCTTACGCCTCCTGCAGCACCGTCAGCGCAGAACTGACGCTCCATTCCAACAACTATCGCTGACATGCACCTCAACTTGGTCAAACTCGCCGTAGGCTGCGAATCCGTAAAGGAACTCAAGGGCTGGATAGCGGAGCGCATGAAGCAGGCGACCCGGAACGGGTTGCCGCGCCATCATGTCCACATCACCCGGATGACACCGAAACGCGGCGAGGAATTGCTCGCGGGCGGCTCGCTTTATTGGGTCATCAAAGGTGAAATCGCGGCCCGGGAGAAGCTGATCGGCATCGAGCCGTTCCGCGACGGGGACGGCGTCGGTCGATGCCGATTGATCATGCAGCCGAAGGTAGTTGCCGTCAGGCCGCGCCCGATGCGCCCGTTTCAGGGGTGGCGTTATCTATCCGTTGCGGATGCCCCTCCCGACCTCGGCAGCAACGCCGCGAGCGTCGCGGCGATGCCCGAGCCCCTGCGCCGCGAATTGCGCGATCTGGGGTTGCTGTAAGCTGGAACAAGCGGGCGGTGAACTAAACGCCGATGTTGTCGATCAAACGGGTGGCCCCGATTTTCGCCGCGACCAGGAACCTGACCGGACCATCCTTTATCGAACGAACGGGTGACAGCGTTTCGGCGTGGCGGGCTTCGAAATAATCGAGCGAGAAGCCCGCGTCCTCGATCGTTCTTGCCCCATCGGCCGTGACGGCTTCAAGACTATTGCCCTTTCGTAACCGCTCAGCCGCATCCTTCATGACGCGATAGAGCGTCGGTGCGACAGCGCGCTGCTCGATCGACAGGTAGACGTTACGTGACGACATCGCGAGTCCGTCTCGTTCGCGCACGATCGGAACTCCAATGATTTTCACGCCAAGATTGAGATCAGCCGCCATTCGCGTCACGACCTTGAGTTGCTGATAGTCCTTCTGACCAAACAGGGCGAGATCCGGCCGGCATTGAGTGAACAGCTTACCGACCACAGTGGTGACGCCACCGAAAAAATGCGGTCGGAAACGATCTTCAAGACCCGCCATGGCTGGTCCTTCAGTCCATATCCGGGTCGCGAAGCCTTGCGGGTACATGGTGCTGACGTCCGGATGCCATACCAGGTCGACCTTTGCCTCGGCGAGTTTAGCCATGTCGGCCTTCCAGGTTCGCGGGTACGATCCGAAATCTTCATGCGGCGCGAACTGGGTCGGGTTGACGAAAATCGAAACGACAACCTTTGACGCGCGCCGCTTTGCCTGACGCACCAGCGCCAGATGCCCTTCGTGAAGCGCGCCCATGGTCGGCACCAAGGCAATGGTTGCTCGCCGAGCCCGCAGGCGCTCCAGGGCGCGGCGCAGCGAGGGAAGCGTGCGGACAACGGTGGGAGCGGTTGGCATTGCTGTTCGGTGATAGATCTTAGGGCGCGGCTTGAGCTGCGGCGAAAAGCGAACCTTATCAGGCTCGATCCTGCATCGCCATTCAGACGCACCCGGATTTCGAGCGATTTGGCGGCGACGGTGGGCGATGCAAGGTATAATCCGCGATTGGCGGCACGGCTTTTAGCCTTATATGTCATGTCCATATGACATAAATCCTCGACAAAAGCGGAAGAGTTCTGGCAGCTGAACTGCTCGATTCCCACTCACGGTTGACCGGCGGGAAAGAACCGGACGTGGGCTTGGTTTGATCGGGCAGCCGGCTCTCCAGCAGATGCGCATCGCTTGAATTGTCAGCGGTTTGCGCCACATAGTGCCTTTAATCCTTGCGAGTCTCTATGTCCTACGATCCGGAGTCGCTGAAACGTCCCCCGAACCCGTCGACCTGCCGGAGCCAGCTGTCCGACAGAAGTGCTCCGCTGCCTGACGTAAAATCCTCGTCGTCGTCCGATATCGCCGCATTCGTCGCCAAGGCGCGCTCGATGTCACCTCATTCGGCAGGCGGCCATGGCAGGCTGATGTTCGCGCTCGACGCTACCATGAGCCGGCAGCCGACGTGGGACATGGCCTGCGCCCTTCAGGCCGACATGTTTCGCGAAGCGGTCGGCATCGGTAGCCTCGACATTCGCCTTGTCTACTATCGCGGGCTCAACGAATGTCGCTCGAGCGGCTGGATATCCGACAGTGCAAAGCTCGCAAGGTTGATGAGCACCATCGATTGCCGCGGCGGCAACAGCCAGATCGGCAAAGTTCTCTCGCACGCCCGCAGCGAAGCGGTCGCTTCCGGTATCAAGGCCGTTGTCTTTGTCGGCGACGCGATGGAAGAACCGGTCGACGATCTTTGTGCGAAGGCTGGGGAATTGGGATTATTGAAAGTCCCTGTGTTCATGTTCCAGGAAGGACATGATGCGATTGCCGAGCAGGCCTTTCGCGAAATCGCGCGGCTGACCGGCGGCGCCTGGTGTCGTTTCGATCCCGGTGCGGCGAGCCAGTTGCGCGAACTGCTTCGTGCAGCAGCGGCTTATGCAGCAGGCGGCCGGGAAGCCTTGCAACGGCTGTCGACGACGGTAACAAGTGCGACCCGGCTATTGGGACAGATGAAATTAGCTCCGTAGCCCGGATTTCGTAGCGTCTCTATGCCTCTGTAACCGCTGCCTACAACCGCTTTCTTTGACTGCGCCGAACTACTATTTATCCATCATGCCGACCCTGATAGCAGGCCTCTTCACCTTCATTTTTCTGTATTTGCTGCTTCAATTGTTGCGGGCAGCAAATCCGGCTGTACTGGCGCGAGCTATCAGGCTCGCCGGCGGCATCATAGCGTTCGCGATGGCAGCTTTCATCGGCAGCAAGGGAGAATTGGCGCTTGCGCTGCCGCTGGCGGCTCTCGGTGTCGGACTTTTGGGCTGGTCATCGTCAGGCATGTCCTTTTTCGCCAGACTTTTCGGCGCAGGAAAGCAGCATACGACCACCGGACATACTTCCCAGGTTCGCTCGCAGTTCCTCGATATGGTCCTGGATCACGATAGCGGTCGTCTCGGCGGACGGATCATTGACGGACCCGACGCCGGCCGCTCACTGGATGATTTCGACCTGCCTCAGCTTCTCGCAATGATGACCGGCTTTGATGCGGAGAGCTGCGCGTTACTTGAAACTTATCTGGACCGCCGGTTTCCCGCCTGGCGTCAAAACGCGCATGGCGATCCGGCAGGGGGGGGGAGCCACGCGTCGCCGGGCGGCAAAATGACGGACGAGGAGGCCTATCAGATCCTTGGCTTGGAGCCGGGGGCGGGAGAGGACGAGATTCGTCGTGCGCATCGGGGGTTGATGAAGAAACTGCATCCCGATCAGGGGGGGTCGACGTATCTGGCGGCCCGCGTAAACGCAGCCAAGGATACTTTGCTTCGCACTCATCGCAGCTAACTCCAACAACGCCACCAACGCTACACTGCGAGTTGCTTCTATCTCTCTGTCGGACGAGGCCCCGTTTTCGCCCGCCGTTGTCCGGCGGGTCGATCGTTGCTTTGATATTATCCGCTAATTCTTGACGAGTGGTTTGCGCGGGTGGTTTCGGCCGTAGATGACCTAGAGTCCCGTTTCTGACGGAATCAGAAGCGGGGCTGAATGATTTTGATCAAACGGGTTTTCTTCCCGCGAACCGAAATCAACTTCGCTCGAAAACGCTATTAGCCTGGATCAATCCTGACTCGCATACAATACGGGCTGGGCGATCAGTTTTTGATTGTGATGCAGGATATATCCGAACGCTTCAGGGTGCGGCACGCGGCTTCGGCTTCGTCGCGGTCGAGGCCGGCGAAGCGGGCGCGATAGAGTTTCTTGTTTCCCTTGCCTACAAACTCCGTGAAGGGATCGGCCTTGCCCAACATCTTGGGGGCGCGACCTCGGGCCGTATCGAGACGCTCACGCGCCTGGCTTTCCGTTTCCAGTGCGCCAACCTGAATGATCCAACCCGAATGCGATGCCACTGGTTTCAGCGCGCCATTCTTCTGAACGGTCCGCGGTTGAACCTCTGCTCCTGAATCCGCATGAGCCATCGCCTGCTTTGTCGAAGAAGAAAGACTCGAAGCGGGGAGCACGCCCAAGATGCCCTGACCGTTGCCAAAGTTGGCAGGTTGCGGCGGTACATTCGCCCGCGCTACGACAGAGCCCGACGTTTCCGGTGCCCCATCGTGATCCGTTGTGGCATTGCCGGCGGCCGGCGACACAGAGGGTGCCGGCCCGGCCGAAGCCAACCTGACCGATTTTGCCTTGACCTGCACCGTTTTGACCCGCACCGGCTTCATCGGTTCGGTGGCGCCGGGAACGGCGTCGATGGGCTGGGTCTTGATAACGCCACTCGTCAAGGCAGCGGGTTCGGACACAGGCCTTTTCGGGGGCAGCGCAGCGTTCGAGGCCGTTATCAGCGAGCGAGCGGGACGTTCGGGCGGCAGCGTGACGGGTTCGGGCACATTGGATGCGACTTGAACGGCACCGTCCACTTGCGTCACGCCAGTGGGCCGTGACCGCGCCTGATCTTCGGCCGCTTTCGCATTGGCCTCCGCCATACTGCTTTCGGCAATAGCGGCAACCGTCCGCCGCGTTGAGGCCATCTCGAGATTCTGGGCCAGCAGCTGGCGCATGGTCGCATCGCGTGAACCGCCGCTGCGACCGCCAAGAACGACGCCGACGAGATGGCGATTACCGCGCCTGAGGTTAGTGACCAAGTTGAAGCCAGAGGATCGAATATAACCGGTCTTGATTCCATCGACGCCATCTACGCTGCCGAGCAAATGGTTATGGCCCCGAATGGTGCGGCCGCGGAACGTGAATGAGGTGGTCGCGAAGTAACGGTAGTAACGCGGGAAACGATCTTGCAAGGCACGGCCAAGCGTCGCCTGATCCCGCGCGGTGGTGATTTGATCGTCGTCGGGAAGACCTGAAGCGTTCCGATAGACCGTCCGCGTCATGCCGAGCGCGCGGGCCTTCCGCGTCATCATTCTGGCGAAGTCGTCTTCGTCCCCTGCGATCGCCTCGGAGATTACGACCGCCGCGTCGTTAGCGGATTTTGTCACCAGTCCTTTGATCGCATCTTCGACGCGGATGGTCTGACCCTGCTGCAGACCGAGCTTCGTCGGATCCTGTGATGCCGCGCGCGCTGAGACGCGCATCTCGGTGTCGAGGCCGATCTTGCCGGAATCCAGACGCTCAAAAAGCATATAGAGCGTCATCATTTTGGTGAGAGATGCCGGATGACGAAGACTGTCGGGATTAGTGGACGACAGCGTCGCTCCGGAATTGGCATCCACAACGATCGAAGCGAATGGCGGATTGTAGCTATGCCGCTCCTGCTGCTGATGATGGCGATGGTGGTGACGGGCACGCCGCGCATTAGCCTGATCGATCGTAAAAACGACCGCGACTATCGCTGCAAGTCCGAATGCGCCAACGCGCATCGCGCGCGAGGAAGCCAAGGTGGTGTGAAGCATGTACTTCCCCGTCCCCATTTTCGACTCTAGTCACCGGTTCGTGAGGCAAAATTGTGCCCGACCGACTGATCTGAACGTTCAGCGCAAACCGGTTCTCTAGGCGAAGTGGCAGGTCAGATTGCCGTTCTGGCTAAGAGCTTGGTTCCATGGCGCTTTTTGCCTTGGCCACCGGAAACGCTCAAGATTCGAATACCAGCGTACGGGGCTGGAGTTTCCAAAGAGTTAAGCAACTGTTGATGACGCTGGACGGATTTGAATGAATGCGGCGATTGTGCAACGCACAACAACGCTTGAATTTATTGTGCATCGCACTATATTTGTACCAGATCAGCGGCTACTCCCGCTTTGTCACGAAAGGAATCATCATGACCGCGACTGAAGAGATCCAGCAGCAGGGCAAGGAACAGTTGGACGTCGCTGTCGCAGCCGCGAGCAGCTTTCACAAGGGCGTTCAGGCCATCGCTGTAGCCTTTGGCGATTACACTCGAAAATCGGTTGAAGATGGCAACGCATTCACCGAGAAACTCGCCGGGGCGAAATCGCTGGACCAAGCCGTAGCGGCGCAAACCGAATATGCCAAAACGGCCTACGAGACGTTCGTTAACGAGTCTCAGAAGATCGGTGACCTCTACGCCGATCTCGCCAAACAAGCCTACAAGCCGCTTGAGGACTTTACATCGAAGTTTGTTCCAGCAGCGCGCTAAGAAAAATCTCAAATAAGAAAAGCCCGGCCAATATCATCGGCCGGGCTTTTTGTTGTGCTACCGCGAGCGCGTTATTTGGCGATGCGCAGCTGCGAGATTTGCGTGAGAACGTTCTGAAAGGCGTCGGCAGTCTGCGTGGCCGATGTGATCATCTGAAAATTTCCGTCGGTGGCGCAGTTTTTGAGCACTTCCGATAGAGGATCCTTGCTGCCGACGTTGACCTGGATTGTAAAGACGACGACGCCGCTATCCTTGACTTTTTGGCATAGCAATGCCTGTCGCGCATCGATATTGGACGCGCTCGTGTACCAGCGATTCTGCGTGTTCAGGCCGTCGGACAAAAGGACGATATAGTCCTGATAGACGTACGCCGACTCTTTTCCGGGTGCCGCGATGGGACCATTCGTCGTACTGAGCGACTGCCAGCCCCAGGCAAGGCCGATACTCTGGTTAGTGTTGCCGCTGGGCGACATCGCACCGATCTGTGTTTTCAGATCGCCCCATGCGTAACTCATAGGCGTGATCGTGGCCGGGAGACAGTCTTTCCACTGTTCGGCATAGAACTTCGTGGAGGGTGTTCCATCGCTGCCCGTAGAGGGAGCGGCATTTGAAATGTCGTAATCCGGATCGCGGTCGTTGATGCAACCGGTCCAAGTGCTGTGAGCGGGAGCGGCGTTTTTCGCCTGATCGGTATCGGTCGGATGGGTCCGCCAATAGTGCTTATATTTTACCTGCGTGCATTTGCGGTTTTTGCCGTTGCCCGAGCACGAGCAGTTGGGTGTTGTGCTGGGACAACTTGCGCCCGATCCAGTCGATACAACTATGCTTTTGTCCGTATCGACAACGCTGGTATAGCAACCATTGTAGTAAACGCTGGTTTTCCCCGGGAACTTCTCTCCGCCGTCTATGCCGGGACAAATCATACCATAATACTTTCCGTCGGAGTCCGACGGGATCAGATATCGATTGGTGCTAACGCTGCTGAGATCTGTTGCGCTGGGGAGGGAGCCCGGCCGGTCCATGCAAGCGAAGCTGAATTTGCCTATGCTACTATTTTGAGTTGGTCGGGGGCTTCCGTTGTTTTTTGTATCGAATGGGCAAGGGCCACCCGGGCCGATGTCAGCCCATGTGTAGGTGATGTTGTTGTACTTTACGTTGATTGGATAACTATTCTGAGTGACGATAAGCGGTTCACCCTCCCACTCCGACCAATTCAGCCAAGCCGCGTTGACCTTGGCGGTTCCGACGTTGACGTCCTTTGCGAACGGAATGATTGAAATATAGACGTCACCAGTGGTTTTGGAGAAAGCGGACAGCGAATCGACCATATCCTTCGCGGCGGTTTGCAACGCCGACATCTTGCCGTTGGACTCCATCGATCCGGTATTGTCCAACACCATCGCGACCCTCATGCGCGAATTGCCCCATGTGGATGTGGAACTGGTGCCGAAACTAAGTTCCGGAAAGCCGGCGACCTTCATGAAATCGGTTTTAATCGCGCCCTGTCCGGAGGCGAGGATCGTTGCCGCCGCTGATGACGTGCTCGGGGTATAGGTCGCGCTTACGGTCACGCCGAAAGCGGTTTTGTCCGTATAAAGCGACGAAAAATACCGCTGCACCGCCTCCGTGATCTGTTGGGACGACATCGTTGGATTGGCCGCAGCGTCTTTGGAAACCATTAGCACCGCTGAATCCATGGCCGCCTGCATCGAGGAGCGTGCTGCATTCGCCCGCGTATAATCGACGGCGGCACCCACGAAGCCTAATATCGGCAAAAGCGCGATCGCAAAAATAGGTGCGATATTACCTCGAGAATCGCGACTAAAATGCCGGATTGAATTGCGAGTCCATTTGCAAGTTGACGTCCCAGACATAGCTGTCACCGATCCGTTGGTTCCAGCCGCATTTTCAAGCCTCTGGGCTAAACGGGTGGTAAAGTTGTCCTGAGAAACCAGGTAAATAGCCGCACAAATTGCGATGATCGTTCAAAATTGCTTATCCATCGTCAATGGACCTTAAATGGGCTTAGCTGACATTCTGGAGGGTCAGAAGGAGTTGATTAACCGCCAACTGGACGGTTGCACCTCGATCGCCAGCTGACTTCAGTGACAATTACGATCTTGCGGTAAGGCGAATACAAACCCATACTTAAACCGTCCGGGCCAGCCAACGTTCACACAGGGATGAGTGAGCGGCCCTATACGTCGCCAGCTTGACGCGGCGCGCGGTAACTTGGCCGGGCCGTCGTTGATCGTGATAAAGATATCGAACGCTTGAGCCATGTTGAAGCTGCCTGTCATTCAAATATCTGGATCGTGCGTGAGGGATGTCCCTTCAGCACCAAGAATGAGTGAAGACGAAGACCGCGTCGGCGGCCAGGGCGATCCGGCCGCGTCGGTAATCACCAAAGTCAGGCCGAAGACGAAACGTCCCAGTCTTTATCGTGTGCTCATATTGAATGACGACTACACACCGATGGAGTTCGTCGTTCACGTCCTCGAGAAGTTCTTTCAAAAGGATCTGGAGGCCGCCACCCAGATCATGCTGCATGTCCATCATCATGGTATCGGCGAATGCGGCGTGTTCACCTACGAGGTTGCCGAGACCAAGGTCACGCAGGTGATGGATTTCGCGCGCAAGCACCAGCATCCGCTGCAATGCGTGATGGAAAAAAAATAACTGCGCCGACCCGATTAGTCGGAACGATTTTTTTGCTTTCTGGTCACGCCGGTTCAATCAGCGCGGCGGCTCGGCAAAGCTCGTGATTTGGCCAAGCCTCTGTGCGATTCGCGTCTGCCGCGCACTATGTTCGCGGAGACGGACCCTTCCCCCCGGGCGGTATATTACTATATTGTTGACGAAGGTTGTTGTTGCCTGACGGGGCGATGGCGATCATGATGGCCAAGAGACCCTAGAGGACGCGGAATGCCAACTTTTTCTCAAAGCCTGGAACAATCCCTGCATCGGGCGCTCGCAATCGCAAATGAGCGGCATCATCAATACGCCACGCTTGAACACCTTTTGCTATCGCTGGTCGACGATTCGGATGCGGCAGCGGTCATGCGGGCTTGCAGCGTAGATCTCGACAAGCTGCGCGGCAGCCTGGTGAACTATCTCGAGACCGAATTTGAGAATCTGGTCACGGCGGAAGCTGCTGACGACGCCAAGCCGACCGCTGGTTTCCAGCGCGTGATCCAGCGGGCTGTGATTCATGTGCAGTCGTCCGGCCGGGAGGAAGTGACGGGCGCAAACGTACTGATTGCGATTTTCGCCGAGCGCGAAAGCCATGCCGCCTACTTCCTGCAAGAGCAGGATATGACGCGCTACGACGCGGTGAATTACATCAGTCATGGCATTGCCAAGCGCCCCGGCGTCTCCGAAGCGCGACCGGTGCGCGGCGTCGACGAAGAGACCGAAACGAAGAGTGGCGACGATGCCAAGAAGAAGGGCGATGCGCTTGAAACCTACTGCGTCAATCTGAACAAGAAGGCGCGGGACGGCAAGATCGACCCGGTGGTCGGACGAAACGCCGAGATCAACAGAGCGATCCAAGTGCTGTGTCGCCGGCAGAAGAACAATCCGCTCTTTGTGGGCGACGCCGGTGTCGGTAAGACCGCGATTGCCGAAGGGTTAGCGAAGCGCATCGTCGACAGCGAAGTTCCCGAGGTGTTGGCGGCCGCGACCGTATTCTCCCTCGACATGGGAACACTGTTGGCCGGTACACGCTATCGCGGCGATTTCGAAGAACGATTGAAGCAGGTTCTCAAGGAACTCGAAGCCCATCCGAACGCAGTGCTGTTCATCGATGAGATTCACACGGTGATCGGCGCGGGAGCGACCTCCGGCGGTGCGATGGACGCTTCCAATCTGCTCAAGCCTGCGCTGGCGTCGGGAGCGATCCGCTGCATGGGTTCAACCACCTACAAGGAATACCGGCAGCATTTCGAGAAAGATCGCGCGCTGGTGCGGCGGTTCCAAAAGATCGACGTCAACGAACCGTCGGTCGAGGATGCCATCGCCATTCTCAAGGGCCTCAAGCCGTATTTCGAGGACTACCACAAGCTGAAGTACACCAACGATGCGATCGAGGCGGCGGTGCAATTGTCGTCGCGGTATATTCACGATCGCAAGCTGCCCGACAAAGCGATCGACGTGATCGACGAGTCCGGCGCGGCGCAGATGCTGGTTACCGAGAGCAAGCGGAAGAAGACGATCGGTATCAAGGAAATCGAGACGACGATCGCGGCCATGGCCCGGATCCCGCCCAAGAGCATGTCGAAGGATGACGCGGAGGTTCTCAAGCATCTTGAGCAGACTCTCAAGCGCGTGGTGTTCGGACAGGATCGCGCGATCGAGGCTCTGACGGCGGCGATCAAGCTCGCGCGAGCCGGCTTGCGCGAGCCGGAAAAACCGATTGGCTCCTACCTGTTCTCCGGCCCGACTGGCGTCGGCAAGACGGAGGTCGCCAAACAGCTTGCAGAGGCGCTCGGCGTCGAGCTGCTGCGCTTCGACATGTCCGAATATATGGAACGGCACACCGTTTCGCGGCTGATCGGTGCGCCTCCCGGCTATGTCGGTTTTGATCAGGGTGGCCTGCTGACTGATGGCGTTGATCAGCATCCACATTCGGTGGTGCTGCTCGACGAAATCGAGAAGGCGCATCCGGACGTCTATAATGTGCTGTTACAGATCATGGATCACGGGCGGCTCACCGATCACCACGGCAAGCAGGTCAACTTCCGTAACGTGATCCTGATCATGACCACCAATGCGGGTGCTTCCGACATGGCCAAGGCTGCGTTCGGCTTCACGCGGAGCAAGCGGGAAGGGGACGACCGCGAGGCGATCAATCGTCAGTTCTCGCCTGAGTTCCGTAACCGACTCGATGCCGTTGTTTCGTTCGGTCACCTCAGCACAGACATCATCGGCCTGGTGGTCGAGAAGTTCGTGCTACAGCTCGAAGCCCAGCTTGCGGATCGTTTTGTGACCATCGAGCTTTCTGATCCGGCCAAGGCCTGGTTGGTTCAGCACGGCTACGACGAGCAGATGGGTGCTCGGCCGATGGCGCGGGTGATCCAGGAGCACATCAAGAAGCCGCTGGCAGACGAAGTGCTGTTCGGCAAGCTCAAGGGTGGCGGCCATGTCCGCGTCGTTCTCGTCAAGGACGAAGCGGTCGCGGGCGTCGATCTCGAGAAGATCGGTTTCGAGTTCCTCGATGGGCCGGTCACACCCAAACCAGAGAAACTTCCGGGCGCCCGCAAGCGGACACCGCCGCGCAAACCCAAGCCTGGCGGCGGAGGGCTCACGTCGAAGGAACCGCTCCTCAAAGTCTGACCGCGGATACGGAAAAACAAACGGCCGGCACGAAAGTGCCGGCCGTTTTGCCTTGTTCATGGGCTTGAGCGATAGAGCCATTCCGGCTTTGAAATCAAAGCCGGAATCTACGCGAACCGGTATCCACGTCGCTCGAAACACGACGGTGTGCACGCATAAGCGCGCATCCACAGTCTTGTTGAGGCGATTGCGACGGCGGCTAGGAGCTTCTGACGAGCTCGGCAAAAAGACGCGAGCACCGCTCGTGAGAACGGGAATTTATTTCTCCTCAGTGTTCTGCTCGTCTCCCGTGGCTGGCTCGTCATGTTGTGCTTCCGGATCAAAGAATTCGCCGGCGGCGGCGATCGCTTCGGCCGCGGCGTCGCGATCCTCCTGTCGGGTACTGATGTCCTCGCCGCGTTGGATGCGTTCGGCTTCGTCGACGCCGCGGGCGACAGTCACCGTGATTTCAGCCTCAACTTCCGGGTGGACCGCGACCGTCAGCTTCTGCTTACCTATCGTCTTGATCGGCGCATCTAGCCAGACCTGAGGGCGGGTGACGATAATGCCGTCGGCGGCCAACGAAACCACAATGTCTCGGACGGTGACCGAACCGAATAGCTGGCCGGTTTCGGAAGCTTGGCGGATAATGACAATGTCGCGTCCGTTGATCTTCTCGGCGACGTTGGCGGCTTCGCCCTTGGCCTTGATGTTGTTAGCTTCAAGCTCGGCTTTCATGCCGTCGTATTTGGCTCGATTTTCGGCGGTCGCGCGCAGGGCCTTGCCGCGTCGGAGAAGAAAGTTGCGGGCGAAACCGTCCTTAACCTTCACGACCTCGCCCATCTGCCCAAGCTTGGCTACACGTTCCAGCAGAATGACTTCCATGTTCGATCCTCTTGTTCGGTGTTGAGTAACTGTATTGAATTCACGATTTCGGCGCGAGCGGCGGAGGCATGTGCCGTTGCAGGTAACGTTGCCGAAATCCGAAAATTGCGTCTGCGATGCCGATGCCTACAATCGTGACGACGGGCCATACGAACATCAGCACGACGGCGTAGACCGAGCCGAGCCATAGCCCACGGTTCCGCATCGTTAGGGTGATCGTGTGCAACACGGCGAAACCTACCAGCGCATACGTCATCATCAGACACGCGGTAACGATCTGGGCCAGGATCGCAGGCAATCCGCCGACGAAGCACATTGCCAGCGCGACCATCATCGCAACCAGAGCCATCGGCGGGAGCGTCGTTGTCCTCATGTCGGGCCAGGGGCGTCGCAGCCGGCCCGAGGTGGCGGTGACTTTGGCCGCCAGCCACATATTGAGCGTCAGCGTCGCCATAGCAATCGTTGCGGCAGCGGCGGGGGCAATGGCCACAAACGCATCGACGACCTCCGAGGCCCGATCGCGTGACGCTGCATCCTGCACATTGGCGATGCGTACCAGACCGCGCCGCAGGGTATCCGTAATCGTCGATGCGTCGGAGCCGAGCGTAAGAAGCGCGGCGGTCGTGGTCAGCGCGGCGAAGCAGGCAATCCAGATCAGTATGCGTCCAAGTGGATACCAGTCGACCGGGTACAGAGCGGGCGGCACTGCGTCGGTGCTTTGCGGCGGCGTATCCGCGATGACCGGGCGGCCGAGCAGCACCAGATGTCCCAGCCACCACGCGGGCAGCGCGACAGTCAGCACGAAAGCTGCGGAATACGGCGGACCGAACAAGACGCCAAGGCTGGCGCCGGCGAAAGCGCCGCCGATAGCTGCGCAGGTCGGACCCCATCCCATTGCCGCGACCATCAGCGGCAATGGAGCCAGATAGAACAACAGCAGCGAGATCAGCGCGCCCGAAATGATCGACGCGAACATCAGCGCGGAGGCGCATCCGGCTGCGACCGCAATGAGGAGGTTCATAGTCATCAGCTGTCCCGCTCCTCTCGAGCGGTTAGAGGTCTCCTTCGAGCCCCAACCATCGGCCCCCGGGATAACCCGGAAGCCTTATGAAATATAACGATGATAGACGCCGGCGACCGTGAATTACCGGATAACGTAAGGAAGTAGACCGAGGAAACGCGCACGCTTGACCGCGCGCGCGAGCTCACGCTGCTTCTTGGCGGATACAGCGGTGATGCGGCTCGGCACGATCTTGCCGCGCTCGGAGACGTAACGCATCAACAGCTTGGAATCCTTGTAATCGAGTTTCGGCGCATTCGCACCCGTGAACGGGCAGGTCTTGCGGCGGCGGAAAAATGGACGGCGTGCACCGGCATCAGCCATGATTCTTACTCCTCAACCACTGCGTTGGCGTCATCGCGCGGTCTGCGCGGACCGCGGTCGCCACGGAAACCGCCGCCGCGATCGTCACGCTCACGGTCGCGATCGGCCTTGCGCATCATCGCCGAAGGACCTTCTTCATGTTCTTCGACCCGCACGGTGAGATAGCGGATGACGTCTTCGTGGATGCGTTCCTGGCGCTCGATCTCATTGACGACCGTGGCAGGCCCATCGATGTTGAGCAGCACGAAATGCGCTTTGCGGTTCTTCTTCATGCGATAGGTGAGCGAACGTACGCCCCAGTTCTCGGTCTTGGTGACCTTGCCGCCCAATCCCGTGATCACGCCCGTGATCTGGTTGGTCAATTCCTCGACCTGCTGGGAACTCGCATCTTGGCGCGCAAGAAAAACATGCTCATAGAGAGGCATGGATGTCCTTTCCTCAAGTTGGCGCGGACCCCGGCGGCAAGCCCTTCGAGACCTTGGGAAAGGACTTGGGATAAGCTCAGAAGGCGGAAGCACGGGACGACGGGCCGATGGGCCCTGCCGCATCAATATCGCCTGACAGGTGAAATTGCTGAGACCGTCCGTTCAGCTCCCGGCCGGGATCTGCGGATGGCGCGGGTTATACGGATATTCGGGCCGGTTGCAAGAGATAACGCCGTCGCGGCTCGCGCCTAAGCCATCAAACCACGAAGCTCAGGGACCGCCGCAAGCAGTTGATGAGCCTAGCAACCACCTGTCTTGACATCATTCGGCGCGCGGTGTCTCTCCGCCCGGGGTTTCAAGGGGCGAGCGTATGACCGCGGCATTCACCTTTCCGGGGCAGGGTTCCCAGACCGTAGGTATGGGCAAGGCGCTGGCCGAGGCTTTTCACGTCGCAAAAGCCGTTTTTGACGAGGTGGATGCGGCCCTCGGCGAAAAGCTGACCGCCACCATCTGGGATGGGCCTGCTGAAACCCTGCAATTGACCGAGAATGCCCAGCCGGCCTTGATGGCAGTCTCTATTGCCACTCTCCGCGTACTCGAAGCCGAGGCCGGATTTTCGGTGGCACGGGATGCCGCCTTCGTGGCCGGACATTCGCTCGGAGAATATTCCGCGCTGGCGGCCGCGGGCAGCCTGAGCATCGCGGATACAGCGCGGCTGCTGCGGACGCGCGGTCTCGCCATGCAGAAGGCGGTTCCTGTCGGTGCTGGCGCTATGGCGGCTCTATTGGGCCTTGATTACGAAGCCGCGGTCGCCGTTGCCGACGAAGCCGCGCAGGGTCAGGTCTGCCAGGCCGCGAACGACAATGGTGGCGGACAGGTTGTCGTGTCCGGCGACAAGGAGGCGGTTCATCGGGCAGTCGAGATCGCGAAGACCAAAGGCGCCAGGCGCGCGATGCTGCTGCCGGTGTCGGCACCGTTTCATTGCAGGCTGATGCAACCCGCGGCCGACGCGATGGCGAAGGCACTAGCTGACGTGGCGATCAGCACGCCGGTGGTGCCAGTCATTTCCAACGTACTGGCCGCCCCGATCACGAACCCTGACGAAATCCGCCGGCGGCTGATCGAGCAGGTGACAGGAACCGTCCGCTGGCGCGAGTCGGTCGCCTATATGGCCGAACACGGGGTGACGCGCTTTTTCGAGATCGGAGCCGGCAAGGTTCTGAGCGGGCTCGTCAAGCGCATAGCGGATGGCGCCATCGGCGTGGCCGTCGGCGGACCGAACGATATCGCGTCGGCCAGGGAAGCACTAGTGGCCGCACGCTCGGCTTAAAAGACAAGGAGGAGCGATGTTCGACTTGACCGATAGGACCGCGCTTGTGACAGGCGCAACCGGCGGTATCGGCGGCGCCATTGCGAAGGCGCTCCATGCGCAAGGGGCGACGGTCGCGATTTCCGGTACTCGTCGGGAGGTGCTGGAGGCGCTGGCGGGTACGCTTGGCGAACGCGTTCATGTGCTGCCCTGCAATCTATCGGATGCGGCGGAGGTCGAAGCATTGGTGCCGGATGCCGAGAAGGCGATGGGACGCGTCGATATTCTCGTCGCCAATGCGGGCGTCACACGGGACAACCTGTTTGTGCAATTGCGCGACGAGGATTGGGATGATGTGATCAGGATCAATCTGACAGCGACATTCCGCCTGGCGCGCGCGGCGACAAAACTGATGATGCGCAAACGCTTCGGCCGCATCATCGCGATCACCTCGGTGGTCGGCGTCACCGGAAATCCGGGGCAGGGGAATTACACCGCATCGAAAGCCGGACTGATCGGCATGATCAAAACGCTAGGCGCGGAATACGCGAAGCGCGGGATGACAGCCAATTGCATTGCACCCGGATTTATCGCAACACCGATGACCGACGCGCTGAACGAGAAGCAGCGAGAGACGATTCTGACGAAAGTCCCCGCGGCCCGCCTCGGAACGCCGGAAGATATTGCGGCGGCGGCGGTCTATCTGAGTTCGAACGAAGCAGCCTACGTGACGGGACAGACGATTCATGTCAATGGCGGAATGGCAATGATTTGAGGCGCTTTTGGCCCGCCTACCGGGGCTTGTGGTCAAGGCTTTCGATGTGTGATAACCGGACCAAGAACGGGTGGGCAAAGAACGCCATTGCAGGAATTTGAAACCCTGTATATTGGCGGTGTGGCGGCTGCCGTCGTTTGCCGGTCCGCACCCGCACAAGGCGGAAAAGACCGAATCCTACACGACTGCAAATAGCGACAGGAATTAGCTAGTTTAATGCTCCACGATGGCTCGTTTGCGGTCGGGTCCAATTGAACAAGCGCGAGGTTTAATGATGAGCGAGATTGGCGAGCGGGTTAAGAAGATCGTGGTCGAGCACCTTGGCGTAGAGCCCGAGAAAGTCGTCGAGAGTGCCAGCTTCATTGACGATCTTGGCGCAGACAGTCTCGATACGGTCGAGCTCGTGATGGCCTTCGAGGAAGAATTTGGTTGTGAGATTCCCGATGACGCGGCGGAGACGATCCTGACCGTCGGCGATGCCACAAAGTTTCTCGAGAAGAACGCGAAAAGCTGACGCTCTTCCGCGGTCTTACATGAAGCCGGACGGGTCGTGTTCGAACGGCCCACCGGCTTTTCCTTATGATTTGTAAGGAAGCTGGAGTTTTCCAGATGAGGCGCGTCGTCGTCACCGGACTTGGCATGGTGTCGCCGCTTGGCTGCGGAGTCGAGCCGACCTGGAAGCGCATACTCGACGGCATGAGCGGCGCGAAGCAGATCGAGACGTTCGACGTTACCGACTTGCCGTGCCGAATCGCTTGCGTCGTCCCACGTGGCGACGGTACTGACGGAACCTTCAATCCTGACCTGTGGATGGAGCCGAAGGACCAGCGCAAGGTCGACGATTTCATTATCTTCGCGATGAGCGCCGCCAGACAGGCGCTCGACGATGCGGATTGGCATCCTTCAACCGACGAGGATCGTTGCGCGACCGGCACCCTGATTGGTTCCGGCATTGGCGGCCTTTCGGGTATCGCCGACACTGCGGTCCTCATGAAGGAGAGGGGAGCCCGCAAGGTGTCGCCATTTTTCATTCCGGGACGCCTGATCAACCTTGCTTCGGGATACGTGTCGATCGAACACGGACTGAAGGGACCGAACCATGCTGTGGTGACAGCCTGCTCGACAGGCGCGCATGCAATCGGCGATGCGAGCCGCCTGATCGCACTCGGCGACGCCGATGTCATGGTGGCTGGCGGCGCGGAATCGCCGATCTGCCGCATCGGCATGGCAGGCTTCTGCGCCGCGCGGACGCTATCTACCAGCTTCAACGACACGCCGCAAAAGGCATCGCGTCCTTACGACAACAATCGCGACGGCTTCGTCATGGGAGAAGGTGCTGGTGTCGTTGTGCTCGAGGAGTACGAGCATGCACGGCGGCGCGGAGCGAGAATTTATGCCGAAATTACGGGATACGGCCTTTCGGGGGATGCCTATCACATCACGTCGCCGTCCCCGGACGGCGACGGCGCGTTTCGGAGCATGACCGCGGCCATGAAGCGCGCTGGCATATTTCCATCGGATATCGACTATATCAACGCCCACGGTACATCGACCCAGGTCGGCGATGAAATCGAACTGAAGGCGGTGGAAAGATTGCTGGGTAACGCCGCTTCAAGCACGTCGATGTCCTCCACAAAATCCTCTATCGGCCATCTGCTGGGTGCCGCGGGCGCAGTCGAAGCTATTTTCAGCATCCTTGCGATTCGCGACAACATCGCCCCGCCAACGATCAATCTCGATAATCCTTCAGTGGAAACAGCGATCGATCTCGTCCCACACAAGGCGCGTCAGCGGGAAATCAACGTTGTACTGTCGAATTCGTTCGGGTTCGGCGGGACCAACGCATCAATTATCATGCGGCGCCTCGCCAATTAACGTGTGATGGACGCAAATCCACTGTTTCGCCGCATTCGATGATAAATCCTAGAAACGGCCGCATGCTGTTGGCCGGGGCAGGGAATTCGCCGGCCGCGATTAAACCGACAGGATTTATGTTGCATCGATGACTGAAAGGCCGCCCATCTCTCCGCGCAGTCCGCGCGCCGCGCTTGAACCCGAACAGGTACCCCCACCACCGAAGCGTTCTGCCCGCGCGCGAAGCCCGCTGGTGGTTGCGGGCAACGCGATCATTACGGTTTTGTTGATCGGGATGCTTGGTGCCGGCGGCGTTTTCTTCTACGGCAAGCAGAAGATCGAAGCGCCGGGACCGCTACAGGATGAAAAGATCGTCAACATTCCGGCCCGCGCCGGAATGAACGACATTGCCGAAATTCTTCAGCGCGAAGGTGTGATCGACGACAATCGCTGGGCGTTTATCGGAAGCGTATTTGCCTTGAAGGCGCGCGCGGATCTGAAGCCAGGAGAATATGCGTTCCAAAAGCAAGCCAGTCTGCGCGAAGTCATCGGCACTATTGTCGAAGGCAAGGTGGTGCAGCATCCCGTGACTATTCCAGAAGGCCTGACTTCCGAACAGATTATAGAACGGCTTTCGGAGAATGAGATTTTCTCAGGGACCGTTCGAGAGATTCCACGCGAGGGCACATTGCTGCCCGAGACGTACAAGTTTCCGCGAGGCACCAGCCGAGAGCAAGTGATCCAGCGCTTGCAGCAGGCTCAAAAGCGCGTGCTCGCAGAAATCTGGGAGCGTCGTGCCTCAGATGTGCCCGTCAAAACATCTGATCAACTCGTTACGCTGGCATCTATCATTGAAAAGGAAACAGGAAAGGCGGATGAACGCAGCCGGGTCGCGGCCGTGTTCGCCAACCGTCTGAAACAGAAAATGAAACTGCAGTCCGACCCAACGATCATTTATGGTCTGGTCGGAGGCAAGGGGACGCTGGGGCGGCCGATCAAACGCAACGAAATTATGCAAGCGTCTCCATACAACACCTACGTGATTGAAGGGTTGCCGCCGGGACCGATCGCTAATCCCGGCCGAGCTTCGCTCGAAGCAGCGGCAAATCCGGCGCGAACCCGCGATTTGTTCTTCGTTGCCGATGGAAACGGGGGGCACAGCTTCACCGAGACTTACGAGCAGCACCAGAAGAACGTCGCTCGGTTGCGGACCATGGAAAAGCAGATTCAAAACGATGCGGTCGAGCCGCTGGACGAGCCGGCGCCGGCTGTCGCGCCCACCACAACAGAAACCGGCACCACACAGGACGAGCCTTCCCCAAAGCCTGCGCCGCGGGCGCGAACCCGGCCAAACCGGTAGGGCGCTGTAGAGCCTCTTCGCAGCACATCATTCAGCAACAGGGATCGAATCAGACCGCATTCGGCCTGGTGCCTGATTCACCTTTTGATCGAGCATCATCTTATCCGAAACCGGTTTCCATGTTCGCGTGAAAAAACGCATCAACCAAAAGCGCAGAACTTCGAATTCTGATTCCATCAGAAGCGGATTTCACTCGGCCACAAAATTCTCTAACGTCGGGACGATCCGTTAAACGAATCTCACATCTGGGTGCTTCGGAGAAACCACGCGATGGCGTTGTCGAGCATGACCGGCTTTGCAAGAAGCCACGGCGCCAGTGGGCCGTATGCGTTCGAATGGGAGTTAAAATCCGTGAACGCCAAAGGGTTCGACCTTCGGACGCGGCTACCGACCGGCTGGGACGATATAGAAGCGACGATAAGGAAGCGCGCAGCACAAATGTTGTCACGCGGAACGGTCTACGCCAATCTAACGGTGAAGCTCAGCAACGCGGTTCCCCTTGTTCGCGTCAATGAACAGGTCCTGGCATCTCTCCTGAAGGTCGCGCGCGATTTGTGCGGCAAAATCGACGCGCTCGCGCCGAGCATTGACGGTTTGTTATCGATAAAGGGTGTTATGGAGGTCGTTGAACCGGAGCCCGACGATGCCGAGGAACTCGCAGCAAAGACCGCCGTCGCTGAAACTTTCGAGCAGGCGCTGCGCAGCCTTGTTGATATGCGCGAGCGTGAAGGAGCTACGCTTGGCGGCGTACTGATGCAGCGCATGGATGAGATCGAGCGTCTCGCGCGCAGGGCAGAGGCCGCCCCTGGCCGTCAACCGGGCGCAGTGAAGGCGCGACTTGCCGAGCAGATTACCGCATTGCTCGACACATCGGACCGCTTCGATCAGGATCAACTCCATCAGGAAGCGATCTTGATCGCTACGAAGGCCGATATCCGCGAGGAATTGGATCGCATTGCCTCGCATATTTCGCAGACGCGCGAGTTGATCGGCAGGGGCGGGCCGATCGGACGAAAGCTTGATTTTCTTGCGCAGGAATTCAACAGGGAAGTCAACACTTGCTGCTCGAAGTCGAACGATCTCGAACTGACCAATGTCGGACTTGAACTGAAAAACGCCGTCGAACAGTTTCGCGAACAGGTCCAGAATCTGGAGTGATCGATGACTGCTCACGATCGGGGTTTCGACGGAGTCGAACGGCGCGGCCTGATGTTCGTGCTATCGTCGCCTTCCGGTGCCGGAAAAACCACGCTGTCGCGGCTGCTGATCGAGCGCGTCGAGGGCTTGAGCCTGTCGGTCTCTGCGACCACGCGCCCGATGCGGCCGGGCGAGGTCGATGGTCGTGACTACAAGTTCGTCGACGACGCAACCTTTGCGGCCATGGTCAAGCACAATGATCTGCTGGAATGGGCCGTCGTGTTCGACAATCGCTACGGCACGCCGCGCGCGCCTGTGGATGCGGCACTGTCATCCGGCCGCGACGTATTGTTCGATATCGATTGGCAAGGCACGCAGCAATTGCGCGAGAAGGCACGGGCCGACGTGGTCAGCGTCTTTATTCTGCCGCCGTCCGCCACTGATCTGGAACGACGCCTGCATACCCGTGCCCAAGATGCCGATCATGTCATCCGCGAACGAATGGACCGCGCCACCCATGAACTCAGCCACTGGGCCGAGTACGATTACATCGTCATCAACCAGAATGTCGATGAAGCGTTTACTGAGGTGCAGTCAATTCTGAAGGCTGAACGGCTCAAGCGCGAACGCCGAACCGGATTGACGGCGTTCGTGCGAGAACTGCAGCGGCAACTTGAGACTTAGAGCCTCGCCTGTGATGCATCCGAAACGAGGCGCTGTGACTTTGATTTGACGAGTTCGCTTAGAAACCTTTTCATTCGCCGCTACGTCGTTGCTCCACGTGATGCCCGAGACAGAATTTCCATGATGTCGCGAGATTGCGCCTCGATCTCCTGGCGTATGCGCAGCACGTCACTGCGGGAGGTTTGTGCAGTATCGGGCCCCTTTCGTTTCCAGGGCGGAGGGTAACCTTGGTCGACCAAATCCTCGATCAATCGCGAGTGACGGATTTGCAAGAGGCTGCTCAGATTCCCGAATCTGACAGCTGCAAATCCAAGAAACCCTGCTACGGCTAACGCGCCAGCGAGCCCACCCAGCAGCATAGATGACGAGTGGGACTGAATTTCCGCCTCGGGAGCGCTGACGACGGCTGAAGCAAGGCTTGGCTCGCTGCGTTCGCCGACCGCCTGAGTAGCAGGCTCGATTGTTGCCGCAGAGACCGGCGGGTCGTTCGGCGCCTGCGGACCAGACGTGACTGCGGCTTGTACCGGCGGTTGCGTCGAATTGACGACCGGCACTGCGTTGATGGCCGGATCGGGCCACTGCGTGGTAGCGGACGGTTGCGATATATTCGTGTTTTGCGCAGGCTCGTCGGAAGAATCCCTCGTGGACGGCAGGGAGTTGGCGTCTGCTGAAATCGTTCGCGCTTGTCGCGTCATCGAGCTCCGCATGAGCATTCGTGATGGACGGCCGGAGAGGTGGTGCGGAAGACCTCATTGCCCGTTTGTCCGACGCGGGGGCAAACGGCGACGGCTTTGCTGCGGTTTCCAGCGCGGCCTTGCCGCGCTCTTCGCCGAGATACCAGCAGTGACGCTTCGTTCCCGGCTCGACGCGATAATGCCAGTGACCTCCGCGCGGCGTCGTCGCGCTCGGTTTTACCAGGCAGGCATCGTCCGCGCGTGCCGAGCCCCCCTGGACGGCGATCGCAAGCATGCCGCCCGTGAACAAGGCCACCCCAAAGGTTGAGAGACGTTTCCCCAAACGGTTTGACATGCATATCCCCGATCATGACAAGATTCACGATGCCTTTTCTTTAATAGTCAGGAAAGACTTGGGTCGCATTGCGCCGTAAATCCGGAATGGTCGGGGCGTAATTGAGGCTGAATGACCTCTCTTCTGCCTACATTTTTTACCTGCATCGGCCACCTTAACGTAGGCGCGCGGTCTCGCGGCTTCGCGATAAAGATAACATGTGCACAACAACACCGAACTTTACGGCGATTGCGGCGCATCAACGCCATAACATCGTCTCAGATCCGATCCGTTCTATTGCGGTGTATGTCCGCCAATTCACGAGCCATCGCAACGAAACCGGATATTGGAACCGTCTCCGCGCGCCGCGTGGGGTCGATGCCGGCCGCAGCCGCCAGCGACGCAGGATCAGCGGGCAACGATTTCAGGCTTTGCCGTAGCATCTTCCGGCGATGCCCGAACGCCGCGGCGGCAACCTGCTCCAGCATCCGGCGGTCGCATGGCTCGGGGCTGTCGCGTGGTATCAGCCGCACCACCGAAGACGTGACCTGAGGTTGCGGAACGAAAGCCGCGGGCGAGATGTCGAACAGAATTTTGGTCTCTGCGCGCCAGTTCGATAGCACGGCGAGGCGGCCGTACGCGTCGTCGTTTTCGCGGGCAACGATCCGTTCGGCAACCTCGCGCTGAAACATCAGCACCATGGCGCCATACCATGGCGGCCAGGGCTCGATGCTGAGCCAGCGGATCAGTAGTGCGGTGGCGATGTTGTAAGGCAGGTTGGCGACGATCTTTGCGCGCATCGTGCCGAGCAGGGGTCGTGGATCGAAGCTCGTCGCGTCCGCGTTGACGATCGTGAGGCGGCCGGGATAGCGAGCCGAGATTTCTTCCAGCGCGCCAAGCGCGCGTTCGTCACGCTCGATGGCGATGACGCGCATCGCGCCGAGCGCAAGCAGCGCCCGCGTCAATCCGCCAGGACCTGGCCCAATCTCGATGACGGTCGCATCCTGGAGTGGACCGGCGGCGCGCGCGATCCGGGCCGTGAGATTCAGATCGAGTAGAAAGTTCTGTCCCAGCGATTTTCGCGCCGATAACGCGTGACGTTTGATGACGTCGCGCAGCGGCGGAAGGTCATCAATCGCGCTCATGCCGAACGCGTCGACGCTGCCATCCGCGCGGCGAGGCTCAGCGCAGCGATCAGAACTCGATGGATCGGCGCGTCCCGTGCCGGCGATGTCGAATGCAGTGCCGTGATCAGGCGATGTGCGGATAAACGGCAGTCCCAGCGTGACGTTGACGGCCCGATCGAAAGCCAGCGTTTTGACCGGAATCAGAGCCTGATCGTGATACATGCAAATGGCACAGTCGTAAGTCCGGCGCGCGGCCTCATGGAACATGGTGTCGGCCGGAAGCGGGCCTTTGACGTCGATTGCTTCGGCGCGCAGGATTGCGACGGCCGGTGCAACGATCGTCTGATCCTCGGTTCCGAGCGAGCCGTCCTCTCCCGCATGGGGATTCAATCCGGATACCGCGATGCGGGGGCTGGTGATTCCAAATCGCGAGCGTAGGTCTGCAACGACAATGCGAACGGTATCCACAATCATGCGGCTCGACAGCATTGTGATCGCATCGCGCAAGGGCAGGTGGATAGTGACGGGCACTACCGCAAGATCGGGCGACCACAGCAGCATCACCGGTTGCGGTGCGTTGGAGTTCGTTGCCGCCAGTTCGGCGAGAAATTCGGTGTGGCCAGGATGGGCGAATCCCGCCCGGTAGAGCACGCTCTTGGCAATCGGATTGGTGACCACTGCTCCCGCATGGCCCGCTACAACGTCGTTGACCGCATGACGGATCGATCCGATCGCCGCCGGGGCGCTGTTGTCGTCGGGATGGCCGGGATGCGCTGTTGCCGGATGCCCCGTGGCGACAACCGGAAGTGCTTCATTGAATATCTGGGAAACGTCTTTCTGGCCGACCTCCGCCAAGGAAAGATCAAGCAAGGGAAGATCAAGTCCGAGCAGCTTTGCTCGGGCCGCGATGAATGCGCTATCGCCAAGAAGATAGAAGGGAGGAACAGCATCGCTCTTGCGGCGCAGCCAGGCCGCGATCGTGATATCCGGTCCGATGCCGGCCGGCTCGCCCAGGGTCAATGCAATCGGCTTCACCACGCGGTGGCTCCTCCAGCGCGGCTTTTGATCGAACACACGCCGCCGTTCATGACATCTGCCGCATCACCTTGCTGGACACGAGAAAGTCATTTGTCGCCTTTCTCTGGACGACTCTCACGATATTCGATCATCGCGGATCTTCGAATATCTTCCAGGTAGGACTTGGACCGCTTCTCATACTTGTCGGCAAACATTTTTTCCCGGATTTCCTTTTTCTTCGGGGTGTCCACGCTGGTTGCCTTCTTTTCGCATACCGCTACCATTTCGACGCCCTGCCGCGTGGTTTCCGGTGGAGTCAGATGCCCCACGGGCGTCTTATCGAGCAGATCTCGAAGCGTAGGTGGCAGGTCGGCGGACGTTTTTGTGATCGGATCGCGGAGAGTGGCATTCCGCATCGCCTTGACAGTGCGAACGGCCTCCGAGCAAGACTGAATGCGCTCGCGCAAAGAATTGGCCTCGTTGCGCCGCGCCTCCACCACCGGACCCGCCGCGCCACGCGGAACGATCAGGACAACGGGACGCATCTGGTATTCGATCCCCTCGATTTTCGATTTATCCTCGCCGCTATTCTTCAGCGCTTCATTGACATCACGATCGCTCACAAGAAGACTTTCCTTGAAGCGGCCGCGCACAAGGCTTCCCCAAACCATATCAGCTTTCAGGCGCGCCTTGATCGTGTCCGGGCGAACTCCCTGAGAGGCGATCGATTTTGTCAGCTGTTCGGGCGACATCCCCATCCGCGCACCCATGTTGGCGAATGCCTGATCAATATCCGTCGAAGTCGGGTTCACGCCGAACTTCTTGGCCTCCCCGATCTTCACCTTTTCGCCGATCAACTCCTCGATTACCTCCTGCCGGGGCGGCGATTTGTGGGTGGATATTTTAATCAGGCGGATGCGCTGCTCGATATCAAAAGTGGTGATCGGCTCGCCGTTGACCATGACCGCGACCGACTGGGCAAGCAGCGGCGAGTTCAAGCCGACGAACGAAAGAAACGCGAATGAGGCAAGACGGCTTAAGGGCCGGAAGAGCGAGGTCATTTTCATGTCAGTGCGCGCGCTAGCAGGTCTCTTGTCGACGCGGTCTGAGTTAATCAGGCGGCACAGCCTGCCCTTCGACGGGCGCCAGTTGAATTTAGCGAATGCCAGATCCACTCGACCCTTGCCGGGTCTGACCCAAGGTTCTCAGTCCAAGCTGAAGCATAAAAGCATGGTTAAGCTGGGGCGGCGTTGCTCCCGCAGAGTAAATGTATGACGTCACGTAGTTGAGGCCGAGAACAAAACAATCGTCCACGTATCCCGCGCCAACCGCATACTGGTTGATTTGATTAGCTTCGAGATCCCAGCGTGCCGCACCCTGCACGACCCAGTTGGATGCAACCTTTATGGAACCGGTGCCCAAAAGACCTCGACGCCTTGTGAGAAACCCGAGGCTGGGCTGCTCCGCATAATCGCCGTATAAGATGCTCCCGGACCACCGGGAGAAACCGGCGCGGGCTTCGGCTTCGAAGCGTTGCACGTTCAAGGTCGCCTCATCAATCCGCGCGCGGGTGCTGAACGGAAGATGCTGTTCGGTGAATAGTTGACGCTTGTTACGTAGTCGGATTGCGGGCGCTGCAAGCCGGAATTGACGCCGGTATTGGTGATATCCGCAACGGCAAACGAGTTCAGGCCGAACAGCTGATAGGACTGTCCGAACAGAAAGTTGATCGCGCCGCCCTGATCGAATTGAGTCGTCGCCTGTGCGCCGATATTGGCGCGGCCGCCACCCTCGACACGGTCATAACCGGAGAATTTGTCCACGCTGAAGAGGTTGCTGGCGTCGAAGACCAGGCTTTGCGCATCCTCATTCGGCAGCTTGCCCGCATAGCTTTCATTCGGACGGATGATGACCTGCGCGATCGGTTCGATCGTTGTGGTGCCCCAGGGCTGAACGTTGATGAAGGGATAGCGATATTCGATGCCCACAACGGGCATGAGCCGGATTGCCTGCGTGGTACCTGGCTGTATGAACTTTTGAGTGCCTTGCTGATCCGAGATGTCGGCGTTGATTGCGTCGGCACGAAGCGAAGCAAACGGCGTCCAGATTTGGCCGAAAGAATCAGTGAACGACTTCCGCCACTGTGCTTGTGCGGTCAAGCGCGTATATGTTCCCGGAATACCTCGAAGCAAACAATTGGCCGGATTTCTCGCTGCTGAGTCAGCCGACGTTGGTGCACACACGAAGGAGTTATTCGCCAGCGTCGAGATCGGATCGAACTGCGGCTGATCACGCGCGAGATTGACGAAGTTGAACTTGTAGCTGAACTCGCCGCCAATGACGGAATGGTTGATGACATTCGAATAGTCGATGACAGGCGCAACCACCGGAACCAGGCTCTGATTGCCGGAGAAGCTCAGGTAGTGGATCGCGCGGGCGTCGAAGTAGCTACGGTTGCCGACGCCGGTCAGATAGAGTTGCGAGATCGCTTCGGTCGGCAAAGTCAGGAACGATTGCATCGGGTCCCTGTACTGCCTCAACCGGTAATCGGAGAAGAAGAAGTAGTCGCTTAACAGAACGCCGTCCCAACCCCAGACCCATTTATCGTTCAAAGCAAACTGGCCTTTGGTATCCACACCGCCGCGGAAGTCCCGGTTGCCGGGACCCGAACCGAAGGCGTCCGGATCAAGCTGATTGATGCCATAAGCACGGATTTGATAGGCGCCGTCCATTAAACGCTGCCTGAACTCGCCTTGCATCAACACGCCTTGTCGCGTGGTGAATCGGGGAGAAAGGGTCAGGTCGTAGTCCGGCGCGAGCGCGAAATAGTAGGGAACCTCGACCCCGACCCCGAAGGCAGTATAGGACGTAAAGGTGGGCACCAGGAAGCCGCTTTTGCGTTTCACAGTCGGATCTGGTGTTGAGAAGAAAGGCATATAGGCCATAGGCACGCCGTAGAATTCCAAACGGGCGTCCTCGAAGTACAACATCTTCTCGGTCTGATTGTGAATGATGCGGGCACCCTTGACCTGCCAAAGCGGGGGCTTTTTCGGATTCTCCCTGCAGGGCGCGCAGGCTGTATAGACGCCGTTCTCGAATACCGTGTAGTTGCCCTGGGTCCGATCGGCCCGAGTTGCGGCCATGCGCGTCGCATCGGCCGTGTCAACTCTCAGCGAATCGACGAAGCCGTCCCGGTAGTCGTCGCTCAAATCGAGGATATTGGCGTATGTGACCTTGCCTCCCGCATCAGTCATGCGGATGTTGCCTTCGGCATGGAGCCGCTTGGTTTTCTGGTCGTAGATGACCTTGTCCGCCTCGACGCTCGTGCCGTTGTAGAACATCTGCACATTGCCGACGGCCGACACGCGAGAATTGTTGTAGTCGTAGTCGAGCTCGGTCGCCTGAACGAGCATCTGCCCGTCATTCTGAGTTGGCGGCGGCGCGGGCTTGTACGGGCGAGGATTGTAAGTGAAGCTTTGTGCCACAGCCGGAGTAGTTGCGACGACGTCAATCACAGCGGCGGCAATCAGTCCGAGAACGGCCGCCGTCAGCGAGGCCGGAATCACGGACGCACCAGACCAACGGCGGCGCAGTGAGACGCGCCGCTCGCGAACAGGCGAGCGCTTACGGAGGGTGGCGATTGCAGCCACTATCCGTCCTCCTGATGCAGCAAGACCAAAAAGCCGGTGAGGCTGCCGACGCAGACCGGCAGCCACGCCGCAGCGATTGGATTCATCAGCTCGGCCTTGCTCAAATCCTCAGTTACCTTAGACAGGACATAGAGCAGAAAGCCCGAACCCACGCCACTTAAAACCATCTTTTGCACCCCGCCGAAGCGGAAGAAGCGAAGGCTCACCGAGGCCGCCAGCATCACCATTGCAGCCAGCAAAAACGGCTGTGCGATGAGTTTGTGGTATTGCAGCCGGTATCCTGCGGTGGCAAATCCTGAGCTCTCGGAGGATCTGATATAACCCGGAAGTTGCCAAAATGACACAGTTTCGGGGGTAGAGAAGCTGTTTTGGACCTGTGCCGGCGTCAGACTGGTCGGAAGGACAAAAGTTTCCTGCTCGACCGGTGGATTGTCGAGCGTAAACCGGCGAACGCCTTTGAACAGCCAACGGCCATCTTCCAGGGCTGCTTCGCGTGCCTCGATACGTTCCTTGAACTTGGAATTGGGATCGAACGTGAACACGGTGAGCCCCGTCAAGCGCACGCCTTGCTGCTCACTGCGCGCCGCATTGATGATAGCCTGACCGTCGTCGGTCACTTGGTTGATCCAGAAACCGGATGCGTCCTGGAGACCTCCTCCGGAGACACCGCCAAACAGTTCGGCCTCCATCCGCTTGGACAATTCGCGCAGGTTGGCAGACAAAGGATTGTAGACCGTGGTGGCGAGGGCGCCGAGCGCGATCGCGCACACGAGCGCCGGCGAGATGAATTGCCACGCCGAAACGCCGGCGGCGCGGGCCACCACCAGTTCAAGCTGCCGCGACAGTGCGAGATAGCACGTCATGGCGCCGATCAGGACACAGAACGGGGTCAGTTTCTCAAGGAGCTGGGGTACCCTGAAAAGCGATGTTTCCGCGACCACGAGTGCCGAAGCCGACGCAAGCCCGGACGTCCTCCGCACCATTTCAATGTAATCGACAAGAACGAGTAGCAGAAAAATGCTGACGAAAACGCCGAGCGCAGCCACCACAAAGCGGCCAGCAAAATAACGACCCAACGTGTTCGTCAACATGCTCATGCGTGGGCCGGTCTCTTCCCCAGCAGGCGGAGGAGCCGCGCGTTCGATCTGTTGATCGCCTCCGTTACCGCGGCGGATGGTTCGAGCACGATTCCAGCAACGATCACCCGCAAGCAGATACCAATTGCCCCGAATAGAAGCAGGTATTGCAGAAGCGCCGCCATCGGCGATTTCACAGTCATGACCGAAAGCGCGAAGCCTGCCATACGAAGGCCGAACACCGCCGCAATTGCCGCTCCCATGGAGAAATTGCGACTCTGGCGCGTGGTGCGCGGTGTTCCGAGGAATGCGAAGGTCAGCGCTGCAAAGGCAAACGGATAGATCGGGGCGGTAAATCGATCGTGAAGCTCGGCGCGGAATTGGCCGCGCATCTGCTGAACCAGCGGGTCCTTCTGATCGGGAGCAATCAACTCCCAAAGATAACGTTCACGAATGCCATAAATAACGTCATGCCCTCGATTGGAGAATTTCGACATGTCGAACGCATAGCGGTCAAATGCGACCATGGCCGGTTCGCGCTTGCCCGTCTCGAATCTCTCCAGGTGCCCATCTTCCAGGATAAGAAACGATCCCTGGTCGTTCTTCATCACCGTCCCATGGTCGGCGATGATACTGAGACGCTCTTCAGGATTACGGCGATCATCAATGAAAATTCCGGCGAGCTGGCCACCAGGCTGTCGTTCCCGAATACGAATTGTCAGATTCGGATCCAGTTGCGCAAATCGGCCGGGTTGCAGAACGTTCGCCAGAACGTCGGCGGTGATCTCGGCATCCCATCGCTTCAACCGACGCATCCCATCAGGCGCAAGGTAGGCCGCGATGAACGCCACCAGCAAGGCCACAATCACCGTTGCATAGATGAACGGCCGGAAGAGCCGGAACGGCGATAGGCCGGCGGCGTTCATCACGATGATTTCCGAGTCCGTAGCAAGCTTGTGGAGGGTGTGCGCGATCGCGATCATCAGCGCAATCGGGGAGATGATCAGCACCAGCACGGGGATAGCAAGGCTGGTGATCCCCAGAAACGTCAGGATGGTCTGTCCCTGGCTTGTCATCAGGTCGATTCCACGCAACGCCTGTGTAATCCAGATCACCCCTGTCAGGCTGACCAGGACCACTACAAACGACGCCAGCGTCGTCCGGAAAATATACTTGTCGATCGACCCCATCGGTCTGAACGATCCCCAATCTTTCAGGCAGAAACATCCGGCAACGCCAGACCGCGACCGAGACGTCCCCAGCGTCCCACCATGTTTTACCTGACTCGTCTCTCAGTACCATCCCTTTGATCTGTCAACAAAATGGCCGAGCCTTAATGTCCGTCGATTATAGTTAAAATCCGGAATATGTGACACTGCAGCCACGGCGGCAGGGGTCAAATGCGCTCAAAGCGAATTTGTAGCAACGGCGCGGAAAGCTGACCGGTGGCGGACCCTTGGCAGCGTTGCCGTTGACAGGCCATAGTCGCTAAGTCACACGCTGGCCCGATTTCGAGGCCGCGCCACCCTGATCCTGGAGGTTTCCGATGCCCGACGCCGTCAAGGTGGGCTTTGTTCCTTTTTCGACCGCTTCGCGCGGGACCCTCGTAGTATTTTGCGATGACGCGCTGAAGTTCGGCCAAGCCGCGAGCAAGGCTCTCGGGTCGTCAACCGGACTTGTCAAACGGGCGGCAGCAGCCAATCAGTTCAAAGGCAAAAGCGCGACGACGCTCGATATTCTCGCTCCGGAGGGGCTCAAGGCTAATCGCCTGATCGTCGTGGGTGCCGGCAAAACATCGGCTCTCAAAAGCAGCGATTTCTTGAAATTCGGCGGTGTTCTTGCGGGAAAGATTCGTAGCGATAACGGCGGCGTCACGATCATTGCGGAACTGCCATCTGCAATGATGGGTCCGGATCAGTCGGCGTCGCTGGCTTCCGGTATCCGGTTGCGCGCATACAAATTCGATCGTTACAAGACGCGGAAAAAGGACGGCGACGATGCGGTATTGCGCGCCGATATATCGATGGCGGTCGCCGACGTCGCCGCAGCAAAGAAGGCGTTCGCGCCGGTCAATCACGTTGTCGATGGTGTCATTATCGCGCGCGACCTCGTAAACGAACCGCCGAATGTACTCTATCCCGAGGAATTCGCGCGGCGCGCGAGCCGGTTGCGCGCGATCGGGGTCGGTATCGACGTTCTTGACGTTAAGGCGATGACCAAACTTGGTATGGGGGCGCTGCTGGGTGTGGGGCAGGGGTCGGCACGGCCCAGTCGGACGGTCGTCATGCGCTGGAATGGCGGCAAGAAAGGCGAGCCGCCCGTCGCTTTCGTCGGCAAGGGCGTTTGCTTCGACACCGGCGGAATCTCGATCAAATCCGCCAGCGGCATGGAAGACATGAAGGGCGACATGGGCGGGGCGGCCTGTGTGGTGGGGTTGATGCACGCGCTCGCCTCGCGCAAGGCGAAGGTGAACGCCGTCGGCGTCATCGGCCTTGTCGAGAACATGCCGGACGGCAACGCGCAGCGGCCCGGCGATATCGTGACGTCAATGTCAGGGCAGACCATCGAGATCATCAACACCGACGCCGAGGGCAGGCTGGTCCTTGCAGACATGCTCTGGTACGTCGCCCGCAAGTTCAAGCCGAAGGTGATGGTTGATCTCGCAACGCTCACCGGCGCGATCATGGTGGCGCTCGGCACCGCCCACGCCGGCCTGTTCTCCAACAATGACGAACTGTCGGAGCGACTGACGAAAGCAGGCTTGGAGACCGGTGAGCGGGTCTGGCGGATGCCGCTTGCGCCTGAATACGACAAGCTGATCGACTCGCAGTTTGCCGACATGAAAAACACCGGCGGCCGCTATGGTGGCTCGATCACGGCTGCTCAATTTTTGCAACGGTTCATCGACGATACGCCGTGGGCGCATCTCGACATCGCGGGAACGGCGATGGGCGCTCCCAAATCCGACATCAATCAGAGTTGGGGATCCGGATTCGGCGTGCGGTTGCTGGATCGCCTCGTCGCGGAGCATTACGAAACGCAGCGATGACGGAAGTTCTGTTCTACCATTTGCAGAACATGTCGCTTGAAAAAGTTCTGCCACCGCTGCTCGAGAAAACCTTCGAACGCGGATGGCGCGCCGTCGTACAGACAACATCTGAAGAGCGCGCCGATGCGCTCGATGCGCATCTATGGTCCTATCACGACGATTTTTTCCTGCCGCATGCGACGTGGCGGATCGAGGACGCCGGCGAACAGCCGATTATCCTGACAGTCGACGGCCGAAATCCCAACCGGGCCACCGTCAGATTTCTGATCGACAGTGCCCCACTTCCGGACAGTCCTGATACCTACGAGCGGCTGGTGCTGATCTTCGATGGCGACGATAGTGGCGCGCTAGATGCCGCGAGGGCTGTCTGGACAGAGTGCAAGTCACGAGGGTTTGAGGCGACCTACTGGCAGCCTGACGAAACTGGACGCTGGCAGCGTCGCAAGTAGCCAGATAGAGCGGTTGTAATTTGATGATACTTGAAGCTTTCTGCTCAGACACTAAGGTCGAGTCATGGTCGCGCCGCAAATAGGTGGTGGGACAGGTTTTCTACGATCCGTCGGGATAAGATTCGTCGTGAGACAGCCCAGATTTCGCCGAAGGGCCTTGATGTCGCTCCTTCTGATGGCGCCGCTTCTATCGGGCTGCGGCAGCGCATCGGATATTTTGTCGTCAGATCTGCTGTCGAAGGATGCGGACTGGTTTTCGCGATCCGGCAGGGTGTTCGTCAAGAACGTTTCGATTGAAACACCGCCGCTCACGCCGGACAAGCCGGTCGCGCCGGACGACCTCATCAGTGCGGACGGTCTTTGTACGGGGATGGCGCCGCCGATCGGCACAGGGGGATCCGGTGCACCCTCCGACAACGCTACCGCTGCTCCGCCAACTGCAACGGGTACCGTGGCGTTAGGTCATACCGAATGCGACGTGACGCGCGGCATCGGCGTCGCGCCGGACAATGTCAGTCTCTCCAACAATCCGGGGGGAGATCGTGTTGCAGTCTTGACGTTCCTGAGAGGACCACGCGCCGGAACTTATACATTTTCGGCGGGACGTCTGTCCTCGATCGAGCGGGCGCCTGAACTAGCAGCACCTCAGAAGCCGGAGCGGCGAGCGAAAAAACGGTAGGAGCGTGAGCTGGAGCTCCGCTTCTGAAAGGATCGAAATCCTTGCTCTATGATTTTGATTTAACGCGTTTTCTTCACGCAAACCAGCATCCGCTGCGCTCGAAAACACTAAAGTTTTTCAGCAACGGTTTCCGTCAGCTTGGGGCGTTATCGTAGGACGAGCTGGCCTCCAGCCATTCCTCCTCGGCGCGCTGCAGGGCGTCGACCGCGCTGGCCCGTGCCTTTGTGAGTTGCGCCGCCTGTTTGGGCTCGCGCTTGAACAGATCCGGCAACGCAAGGGCGACGTCGATTTTTGCGATGATGCCGGTGATTTGCTCGATCTCGGCCTCGGCGGCCGTGATCTTCTGTTTGAGCGGCGCGCGCCGTTCGATCCTCTCGCGCCGCGGCTTGTCACGGCCGTCGTCGCGCTCGCCAGACGACCCGCGGTCGCGACCGTTTGTGCGGAGGCCGCGTGCCGACAAAACCGCGCGGCGGTAATCGTCGAGGTCACCGTCGTAAGGAGTAACGGTGCGGTCTGCCACAACCCAGAGCCGATCGGCGCAGGCCTCAATCAGATAGCGGTCATGCGAGACCATAATGACAGCACCGGGATATTCGTTGATTGCTTCGGCAAGCGCGGCTCGGCTGTCGATATCGAGATGGTTGGTCGGCTCGTCAAGAATGATCATGTTGGGGGCGAAGAACGTCGCAAGCCCGAGTAAAAGGCGCGCCTTTTCGCCACCCGAAAGGCTTCGAACAAGGGTGTCGCCCGCCTTGCCTGAAAAGCCGATGCCTCCCACGCGAGCGCGAATTTTTGTTTCGGGGGCATCTGACATCAGTCGCCGCACATGATCGTAGGGCGAGCCGTCGAGGTCCAGTTCGTCGGTCTGATGCTGGGCGAAATAGCCGATCGATAGCTTGTCGGCGCGCACCACTTTGCCGGCGAACGGTTGCAGCTTGCCGGCGAGCAGTTTGACGAGGGTGGACTTGCCGTTGCCGTTGGCGCCGAGCAGGGCGATGCGATCGTCCTCGTCGATCCGCAAGGTTACGCGCTTGAGGACTGGCGATTCCCGATCGTAACCTACGACTGCCTCGTCAACGGCAATGATCGGCGGCGACAACAGCTTGTCCGGCACGGGAAACGAAATCTCGCGCACGTCTTGTGTCACCAGCGCCGTCACGGGCTTCATGCGCTCGAGCATCTTCACGCGCGACTGCGCCTGGCGTGCCTTCGAGGCCTTGGCCTTGAAGCGATCGACGAAATCTTGAAGCCGCTTGCGTTCGTCGGCCTGCCGCCTGGCGTGCTTGGCATCGAGCATCTCGCGGGCAGCGCGCTGGTCCTCGAACGAGGAGTAGGTGCCCTTGTAGAGGGTGAGCTTGCCGCGATCGAGGTGCAGGATCTGATCGACGGATGTGTCGAGCAGGTCGCGGTCGTGGCTGATGATGATGACCGTACGCGGATAGTGCGCGAGGTGATCTTCCAGCCAGAGCGTTCCTTCGAGATCGAGGTAATTGGTCGGCTCATCCAACAGCAACAAATCGGGTGCAGCAAAGAGGGTTGCCGCGAGCGCGACGCGCATACGCCAGCCGCCTGAGAATTCCGAACAGGGGCGGGCTTGGTCCGCCGTTGAAAATCCGAGACCGCTCAGGATCGACGCCGCGCGTGCGGGTGCGGAATGGGCGTCGATATCGACGAGACGCGTCTGGATGTCGGCGATGCGGTGTGGGTCTCGAGCAATTTCGGCCTCATGCAGCAGCGCGTGGCGTTCGATGTCGGCCTTCAGCACCACCTCGATCAGGCTTTCAGGGCCGTCGGGAGCTTCTTGTGCGAGGCTACCGACGCGCCAGCGCGGCGGAACGGCAATGGTCCCCGTTTCCGTCGGCAGCTCACCGCGTATGGCATGGAACAGCGTCGATTTTCCGACGCCGTTACGCCCGACGAAGCCGACACGAGCGCCGGGCACGATCTGAACAGAGCTATGGTCGATCAGCAGCCGTCCAGCGATGCGGATCGAAATATCGGTGATGGACAGCATGGTTGTTTTTCACCGCTGCGCCGGCCAAACGCAACTCGTTTGTGGCCGTTCGGGAGCAAATGCGGCGGAAGGCTTCAACCGAAACGAGACCAGCGTAAGGAGGTCAGCCGTGGCCGTCCTTCGCACTCAGCTGCTGCAACAGCACCTGAAGCCGGAAAGGTAGTTCCGGCTCTTCCGGCCGCAGGTCGGTTCGCAGCCGCTCGCCGATCGCTTTCGCGACCTCGTTACTGGTCTGCGGATCAATCCGATCGGCGCTTTCGGCGATTCGGTCGGGCATTGTGGTTCGGTGTCCCTGCGGTGCGCTAGAGGATTAAGCCCCGGAGCGGTAAATTGTTTCGGGGATATGGCCTATCGCGTGCAGTATCTGCAAGCCCGAGGATAACAGCCGATGTGGAAATCAAACGTTTAGACGGGGCCAAGGGCCTCGGAAATCGGAGGCCGGGCCGGCCCCGCGTACACAAAACCGGGGCCGAGCAAGTCTTCATTCTCGGCTAGCCATTGTTCAAGCGCGTGCCCGCTCGCAGAAATTTCTGAGGATCGACAGCTTCCCCGTCGATCCTTGTTTCGTAGTGCAGGTGCGGACCTGTCGACCGGCCCGTCGATCCGACCTCACCGATGACCTGTCCGGCCTTAACGGTTTGGCCGATCTTCACATCGATTTCCGAAAGGTGACCGTAGCGGGTCGACAAGCCATTGCCATGATCCACCTCGACCATCCGGCCATAGCCACCCGTCCAGTTCGCGGAGATAACCTTTCCGTTCGCCGTCGTCCGCACGGGGTTTCCCGCCGCAGCGCGAAAATCGAGCCCGGTGTGCATTGCCGGTCGCCCAACGAACGGATCGACGCGAACGCCGAAACCGGACGTGAATTCGAGCTCTCCCACGACCGGCTTGCGATAGGGAACAAGGGCGAGCGCGCGATCGAGCCGGTCGATCTGCGCACGCGTCAGATTGACGCGGTAAAGCTGACGCTCGAACGGATCAGAATCTGGATCGCAGCTTGACAGGCACATAGGGCCCACCCGTGCCGGGATACAGCGTGGCGGTCGCCATCTTCGCCACGCTCAGTCCGAGATCGGAGAAAACTCCACGCATCCGGTGCAGGCGGGAATCGATACCATCTGCGATCGAACTCAACTCGGCGATCTGACGGCTCTCGACCCGATCGAGCGAGGATTTCAGCTGCAACAGCCTGTTGTCCTCGCCGGTGACGTTCATTAGCGGGACCGGTTTTGGACGGGCATTGGCCGGCTGGCGAAAGTCAAGGGGCGCACCTCGATCAGGTAGCGCCTCGGAAGTAGTAGTATCGTTGATCGGGGAGGGCTTTTCAGACCGCGATGAGCCTGCGTCAGCGTCGTTTCCCGCCTTCCGGGCCGACCCTTTGATTGACCCCGTTACTGAAACCTCAGATATGGCACTCAGGGCACCTGCGCGAGATTCAAGCACCGTCTGACGGCGTACGATCTCGTCGAGCTTTCTCTCGAACTGTTCCTGATCGATCAATTGACGGCTGGTGGTACGATCGACCCGCGAGCGCAATTCGGCAATGCGATCTTCGTAGGCATATTGCATGTCCGCCTGCCGCGCGATGAGCCGCGTCAGCACATCATCGCGGAAGGCGAAATAGGTCGCAGTCGCAGCCGACCAGATCCCGAGCAACGTGACGGTTCCGACCGCAATCCAGAACACGACCGGGCCAAACCGAACCTGTCTGCCGCCATGAGCAAAAGTGTAACCGCACCGCTTTTCCCTCATTCCCGACGACAAGCTAGCCGCTGCCGCGTAGCGCGAAGGATGTCGATCATGATCGTGAGTGCGATGCGGCGGGTACTCGGCACACTGACTGGAACGGTACGGCATCGATACTCCTGTGCCGACCTGAAACAGGCTTCAGGCGGCTCAACTTCGATGCTGATTTGAACCTTTCATGGTTAATTTTCGGAAAATGGCGGTGCGCTTTTACAGTTCGCGCGCTGCCGCGAGCACCTCGTCCGCGTGACCTTCGACCCTGACGCGGCGCCAGATACGAGCGACCCGCCCGACTTCGTCCACCAGCACGGTTGTACGAAGAACGCCGATGAAAGTTTTGCCATACATGGATTTTTCGCCCCAGGCGTTATACGCTTTCAACATGTCGTGCTTTTCGTCCGAAACAAGAGGAGTGGACAGCTTATGCTTGTTTCGAAACGATTCCTGAGCCTTTACGGAGTCGGATGACACACCCATCACAGTCGTTCCACTGGCCGCGAACTCTTTTGCCAGCCGGGTGAAATCCATAGCCTCCCTGGTGCAGCCCGGGGTGCCTGCGCGCGGATAGAAGAAGATCACGAGCTTCGTTCCGGCGAAATCGGCAAGCAAAACGCGGGTGCCGTCTTCCCTCGGGAGGTTGAATGGCGGCGCCGGAGAGCCTTCCGCAAGCTCATCTGCTTGTGAGAAGGGCGAAGTCAGGCGTGATTTGGGCTTCCCGCTCGCTGTCATATCGACGTTGCGAGCCGGTTTTATGCGGTTGACCGTCGCAGCCCGGGCAGTCCCAGAACTGTCCGACTTGGAGGATTTCTTGCGTATCTTCTTGGACATACGCCTTCCTTTCGTCGCTTTCCAACGCTCAGTATCCGTTCAACTGCGGCAGGTGCCGAGGGCGAATTGGTCAGACCGCCGCCGCTGTGCATGACTGCCGACCGCGGGTTCGGTTACAAGGAATTCGACGAGTTGTCCGCCCCACATTCTGTTCAAGTGGGCACCAGGAGCCGGATGACGCGTAACACGCCAAATCGGGGATTAGCCGAAGGGCCATCACAGGAACGTTCGTCCGGAAGCGGCGCGCGGACCGATAAGGGCGAAAGCTCCGGACCAAGCGGGCACTGAGAGGCAATGGCTAAAAAGACGCCGATACGAAATCCGAAATTGCACGGCGATCATCAGGTCTCGCAAGGAGAGGGTGCCGGCTGGGACGAGGACGACGACGAACTCCAAAACCGTCGCATACGTCGATTGCTGTCGCGGTCGGATTCCAGATTCCACAGGGTCGGCGACCGATTCGTGAAATTCAGAAGCTGGCTGGCGGGAGAACGCTGGGTCAGACGGCTCGCGATCACCGGCTTGGTCCTGACGGTCATCTTCGCGGGCGGGTTCGGTGCGCTCTGGTGGCGCCTCGGCGCTGGTCCCGTCAATCTCGACATGATGACGCCTTGGCTTGTCGCTGCGATCGAGGAAAACATTGGTCACGATAACACGGTGGAAATTGGCGGCACGCAAATCGAGCGGGCCGGCAGAATCCGTATCGCGGTTCGTATTCGTGACGTCGTGGTCCGTGACCGCGATCATGTCATCATCGCGAGCGCCCCCAAGGCCGAGGTTAGACTGTCCGGTATAGCGCTGTTGACCGGCCGGTTACGTGCCGAAAGTCTCAATCTGGTCGACGCCGAACTTGCGGTCCGGATTACGTCCGACGGCCAAGTCACTGTTTCGACAGGTGATAACGCTAAACCGCTTGCCACGGGCGTCGCGCCAAAGCGACGATCTGACTTGCCATCGACAGCCGTATCCTCCGAAACATCGTTGCCGACACAAGGAACGCAACAATTCCCCGACGCCCCTACCGCAGTGCCGGCGATTTCAGAAGACGGCGGCAACGCGGGCGCATTGTTGGCGGGCTTGGAATGGCTCGACAGCCTCGGCGTAAGGGGGCTTGATGGCCAAAATCTCAACGAGATCGGTCTAAAGAACGGGAGACTGGTGGTTGATGACCAGCAGCGCGGCAACCGTTGGAGTTTTAGCAACATCAGCCTGAGCCTTCGCCGGCCGGGTGCGGGCGGCGTCGCATTCACTGTCAGCGAAGGCGGCAGCAAGGGGTGGTCGCTTCACGTCACGGTCGGACCGCCCGCGAATGGTGTCCGTCCGATTGATCTCCAAGCCGCTGGCATTCCAGCAAAGAACATTTTGCTGGCTCTTCGCATCAAGGACCTCACTTACAGCGCCGACATGCCGCTCAGCGGCGAACTGAAGGGCGAGATTGGTCGCGACGGCTTGCCCACGTATCTGCGTGGCAGTCTTGTCGCCGGCAAGGGCACGATCATCGACTTTGACACGCCGGATTATCCCATGGCGATCGATGAGATCGAAATGAACATGGAGTGGGATTCGGGACGACGTGTCCTGGTGGCACCGTTCAAGATGGTGTCCGGCGAAAATAGAATTACCCTGCTCGCCCGTCTCCAGCCTCCGAATGGTGATATTCCGGACTGGCAGATGGATTTGAGCGGCGGCACTATCGTGCTCGCCGGCTCCGATGGCTTAGCGCCCCTGATCCTCAATCGCATCGCGATCGGCCTGCGTTTCGACACCGAACACAGGCAGGTAATTCTCACTCAAGCCGATATCAGCAATGGTGAGATCGGCGTCGCGGGCACCGGCAGCATCGACTATTCGGACCCGCCGCGCCTGAAACTGGGCTTTGCCGGGACGCCGATGTCTGCCGCCGCCCTCAAGAGTATATGGCCAGTTCTGATCGTGCCGGAGTTGCGCGAATGGGTGATCCAGCGAATTGAACGAGGCTCGCTCCAGCGCATTGAGATTGGCGTAAATTCGCCGCTTCACAACCTGTCACGACACGGGCCGCCGATCCCGGATGATGGGCTTTCGGTTGACATCGTTGCCGACAATGTGACCCTGCATCCCGTTGATGAATTACCTTCAGTCCACGATGCCAACTTAAAGGCGCGGGTTACAGGCAGAACAGCGACGGTAACGATCGGGCAGGCTGCCGCCGGCACTCCGTCGGGCCGAAAGCTCAACATTTCCGACGTCGTTTTCGAGGTGCCGGATATGGCACCCAAACCCGCTCCGGCAAGAGTGAAATTCAGAATCGATGGTCCGGTCCCCGCAGCCGCCGAAATTCTCGTCTCGGACCGCCTCCGCGAATTCACCGATAATTTAATCGATCCGAATTCCAGCAAGGGGACGGTTGCGGCACAGATCGCTTTGGGCCTGCCGCTCACGCGAAAGATCACCAAGGAGGACACCACCTATTCCATCACCGCGGATCTCACGGGTTTTGCTGCCGACAAGCTAGTCATGAATCAGAAGCTTGAAGCGAGCGCGTTAAAGGTAGCCGCCAACAACGAGGGGTACCAGGTCAAGGGCGACGTCAAGATCAACGGCCAGCCTGCTTCGCTGGACTACCGCAAGCCGGCCGCGGGCGATGCAGACATCAAATTGCAGACCACGCTGGATGACGCGAGCCGCGCGAAACTCGGAGTCGATCTCGGCGCAGGAGCGACCGGTTCGATTCCTATCAAGCTGGTCGGGAAGATTGGCCGCGACAGGGACAGCAAATTCGCCATCGATGCCGATCTCACATCCTTGAAACTCGACAACGTTCTGCCCGGCTGGGTCAAGCTACCGGGAAAGTCAGGGCACGCGACGTTTAATGTCGTGCATAAAGCGCAATCCACGCGTCTGGAGGACATCGTTATCGACGGCAGCGGCGTCATGATAAAGGGATCGCTGGAGGTCGATCAAAACGGCGATCTATTGTATGTGACCTTCCCGGTTTACGCGCCGTCAGAAGGTGACAGGGCTACTCTGAAGGTGGAGCGAAACTCTGACGGCGTGATGAAGGTCGTCATGCGCGGCGACGTGTTCGACGGCCGCGGCTTTCTCAAATCGACGATCTCGGGAAAGCAGGCCGACGCCAAAAGCAAGTCCAAGAGCGTCGATTTCGACGTCGACCTGAAGATCGGCGCCGTCGCCGGGTTTTACGGCGAAGCCATTCGCAGCGCGGACGTGAAGATGGCCCGGCGTAATGGATCGGTCCGCAGCCTCAGCATGAGCGGCAAGATCGGACTTAACACGTCCCTGTCGGGCGATCTGCGCGGGCGCCCACAGGGCCGCGACGTCATTCTGATCGAGACCGACGACGCAGGCGCATTCTTCCGCTTTACCGATACCTACGGAAAAATGTTTGGCGGTCAGCTTGCGCTGGCCATGGATCCTCCCACCGCTGAGCCGCAGGCCAAGCAAGGCCTGATCAACGTTCGCGATTTCACGATCAAGGGCGAAGCGGCTCTGGATCGCGCCGTGGCGGGTGGTCCTCGGACCGCTCAGAACGGTATTTCATTTTCGCGTCTGCGCGCGGAGTTCACGCGGCAGAACGGACAACTCACGGTCCGCGACGGTGTCGTCAAGGGGCCGACCATCGGCGCGACCATCGAAGGCCAGATCGACTATCCTGCCAACGAAGTTCGCATGAGCGGCACGTTCGTCCCGATGTACGGGCTCAACAACATTTTTGGACAGTTGCCGGTCGTCGGGCTGATCCTTGGCGGCGGCAGCGACGAGGGGCTGATCGGCGTGACCTATGAGGTGGTAGGATCCCCAGGGCAACCACAACTGCGCGTCAACCCGATCTCGGCCATGGCGCCCGGGTTGGTACGCAAGATTTTTGAATTCCAGACCGGAAAAACGGCTAACCAGATCGAGTTCCCGTCACCGAGCGGCAACTGAACGCTTGCCAAATCGGCTGCTTGAACGCAGCTACGACGAAAAACAATCCGTACCTCCAGGCACGCTATGCAGGCCTCAGCAGCACGTGGCGTTTCTTGCCCATTGAGAGCTTGATCACGCCTTCGGGTGTAAGATGATCCGGTGTCAACATCATCTTTTCATCGGCGACGACGACATCGTTGATGCGAAGACCGCCACCCTTGATCTGGCGACGCGCTTCGCCGTTTGAGGCGACAAGACCCGCCTTTACGAACAGCGCGAGCACGCCTGTGCCGCTTGCAAGCTCGCTCTGCGAAATATCCAGCGTGGGAAGACTCTCGGCAATCGCACCTTGCTCGAAGGTCGTGCGCGCAGTGTCGGCAGCTTTCTCAGCCTCGGGGCGACCATGCAGAAGCGCGGTCGCCTCGGTCGCGAGCACTTTTTTGGCCTCGTTGATCTCGGCGTCCCGCAACGCAGCCAGTTTCGTGATCTCGCCCATCGGCAGGATCGTGAACAGTTTCAAGAATTTGACGACGTCGGCGTCCTCGACGTTGCGCCAGTATTGCCAGAAATCGTAGGGGATGAAGGCGTCCGCATTGAGCCAGACGGCGCCTTGCGCGGTCTTTCCCATTTTCGCGCCCGATGCCGTCGTCAATAGCGGCGTCGTCAGCGCGAACAACTGCGGCGTTCCCATACGGCGGCCGAGATCGACGCCATTGACGATATTGCCCCACTGATCCGATCCGCCCATCTGCAGCCGGCAGCCCGTCCGGCGCGACAGCTCGACGAAGTCATAAGCCTGGCAGATCATGTAGTTGAATTCGATGAAGCTCATCTCCTGTTCGCGCTCAAGGCGGAGGCGAACGGAGTCCATTGTCAACATGCGATTGACCGAGAAATGCCGACCGATGTCACGCAACATCTCGATCCAGTTGAGCTTGGTCAGCCACTCGGCGTTGTCCAGCATCACCGCGTCGCTCGCGCCCGAACCGTAACGCAGCACCTTGGCGAATACGCCGCGAATGCTGGCCTTGTTGGCTTCAATTTCCGCCACGCTGCGGATCGCGCGCGATTCATCCTTGCCGGAGGGATCTCCGACCATGGTCGTACCGCCACCCATTAGCGTGATCGGTTTGTTACCGCTCTGCTGGAGCCAGTAGAGCATCATCATGGTCAGGTAGTTGCCGATGTGCAGCGACGGCGCGGTGCAGTCGTAGCCGACGTAAGCCGTTGCCTCGCCTTTTGCGGCCAACGTATCAAGACCCTCGAGGTCGGAGGACTGATGAATGAAGCCTCGTTCCTGAAGGATGTTGAGAAAATCGGACTTGAAGGCGGCCATGGCTATAGGACCCCGATCGTTCTTGTTAGGCTCTGTCGCAAACTCGATTCCGGTGGATCATGGCCGAACACCGCCGCCGGGCTTCGCTGTGTGCCATTATACTGTGTGCCATTATAAGAAGTGTGCGTTCGGCACAAGCCGGCCAGCAAAAGGCAACTGGAGACCGCAAGGCGATGATGACAGCGATCGGTCTGATGAGCGGTACCTCTCTGGACGGCATCGATGTCGCCTTGATCGAAACCGACGGTGAGCGAGTAGCCGCGTTCGGGCCGACCGGCAATCGCCCCTATACGGATTTCGAGCGCGGTCTGTTGCGCGAGGCGCTCGCGGAGGCTGTCAGTTTGTCGCGGCGCGACGCGCGGCCGGGCGTGATCGGCGAAGCCGAGCGCGCAGTGACCTTGGCGCACGCCGAAGCCGTTGCGGCGTTCATCGCGCAAAACCGCATCGTGTGGGAGGATATCGATATCGTCGGCTTCCACGGTCAGACCGTGCTGCATCGGCCCGCGCAGCGGTTGACCGTGCAGATCGGTGACGCGGCGGCTTTGGCGAAAGCGATCCGCGTTCCGGTAATGCACGATTTTCGCGCGGCCGACGTAGCCGCCGGCGGACAGGGCGCGCCATTCGTCCCCGCCTATCATCGCGCGCTGGCACAATCGCTCAGTTGCGAGGGACCGATTTGCGTGGTCAATATCGGTGGCGTTTCCAACATCACCTATATCGACGGCGCCGATACATTGATTGCCTGCGATACCGGACCGGGCAACGCGCTGCTCGATGATTTCATGCTCCGCGTGACAGGCCAGCCGTTCGACCGCGACGGCCGGCTCGCGGCAGAAGGCCGTCCCGACGCGGACTGGATCGCGCGCGCCTTGAAGCACCCGTTCTTCACGCTGCCCCCGCCCAAATCTCTCGACCGCAACGATTTCGCTTCGCTCGTCCTGCACGACATGATGCCGGCCGATGGCGCCGCAACCCTGACGGCCTTCACCGCAGCGGCCATAGCGCGGATTATTCCGCTGTTGCCGAAGATGCCAGAAAAGTCGATCGTCGCTGGCGGCGGCGCCCGCAATCCGATCATGCTTGAGATGCTGCGGGAAAGAATTGCGCCTGCAACGGTCGAGCCCGCAGATGCTTTCGGTTGGTCGATCGATGCGATGGAGGCGCAAGCCTTCGGCTATCTCGCGGCGAGAGGCCTGAAAGGCTTGCCGTTGAGCTATCCGGCGACCACCGGGGTGCCGATGCCGATGACCGGAGGCGTGATCGTGCGACCCTGAGCCGTCGCCTGCCGATGTGAGTCCGAGCCGAGGCCGACAAGCAATTGCTGCGCGGAACCGGGATCGTACGAGGGTGGGCCTTGCAAGGGGCTTCAACTTCGCCGCGCGGCATGACAATGCCGCGATGAGCTATCGGATGTTGGCGAGTTTCATATCGAGGTAGCTGGTAACCGTCTCCATCAACGGCTCCATCCTGTCCTCGAAGAAATGGTTCGCACCTGGAATGGTTTGCTGATCGATCACGATGCCCTTCTGGGTCTTCAATTTCTCGACCAGCGTCGTGACATCCTTGGCTGGCGCGACAATATCCTTCTCGCCATGGACGATGAGGCCCGACGATGGGCAGGGCGCCAGAAACGAGAAATCGTAACGGTTAGGCTCAGGTGCGATCGAGATGAAGCCTTCCACCTCGGGCCGGCGCATCAGCAACTGCATTCCGATCCAGGCGCCAAAGGAAAACCCGGCCACCCAACAGGCCCGTGCCTCCGGGTTGATGGTCTGCGCCCAGTCGAGTGCCGCCGCAGCGTCCGACAATTCGCCGGTGCCGTGGTCGAACGAGCCCTGGCTGCGGCCGACGCCGCGAAAATTGAAACGCAGCACAGAAAAACCCCGCGCCACGAAAGCATAGTAGACTTGATAGACGATCGGATGGTTCATGCTGCCACGAAACTGGGGGTGCGGATGCAGGACCATCGCTATCGGGGCATTTTTCTGCTTCGCCGGGTGATAGCGGCCTTCGAGACGGCCGGCAGGACCGGTAAAAATGACTTCAGGCATCGGAATCCTTGGCAAATCGGCCGCCCACGGGCTGGTTCTGTTCGTAGCCTGACGACGAGGCAACAGGCCCACCGCACGGCAGTGCAGAAAGTGGCCAGTGAACACCGCCGCGTTCTAGCATAGGGCGAGGGGCGAAAAGCAAGCATCTTGCGCGGCTATGTCCGCATCCGCCGAAAATGTCGTAGGGTCGCAACCACATGCAGGAGCGAACTTATCTTGACTGGAACGCAACCGCGCCGCTTCGGCGCGAGGCACGCGCCGCAATGGCCGCGGCGTGGGATCTCTTCGGCAATCCTTCATCCGTTCACGCGGAAGGCAGGCGAGCGCGAGGGCTAGTAGAAGATGCGCGGGTTAGGGTTGCGGATACCGTAGGAGGCCGACCCCACAACGTTATCTTTACGTCAGGCGGGACAGAAGCCAACACCTTGGCGTTAACGCCCAGTAGCGGCAAGCAAAAACAAGATATTGATAATCTTATAGTTTCATCCATAGAACACGCCTCGGTCCTGGCAGGGGGCCGGTTTGCGCCGGATCGGGTTGCGCGCCTGCCGGTCCATCGCTCGGGATTGGTGGATCTCGACGCCTTGCGAACGTTGCTCGCGCAGGGATCTCCGGCGCTGGTCTCGATCATGCTGGCCAATAATGAAACCGGCGCTATTCAGCCAGTTGCCGAAGCCGCTCATCTGGTCCACGAAGCAGGTGGCCTGCTGCACGTTGATGCGGTTCAAGCCATTGGAAAAATTCCTATTGATATCAGAAAATTAAATATCGACCTTCTATCGATCTCTGCGCACAAAGTCGGCGGTCCGAAAGGGATGGGCGCATTGGTTCTCGCGGAGAACCAGATCCGTCCGAGTGCGTTGATAAGGGGAGGCGGTCAGGAGCAGGGTGGTCGTGCCGGGACCGAGAATGCGTCCGGCATTGCGGGCTTCGGGGCCGCTGTGATGGCGGCAGAAACAGGCCGCACTACAGACATGGCCCGAGTTCAAACCCTGCGCAACCGGCTTGAGGACGGCTTGAGGCAAACGCGAGGCGGCGTGATCTTCTCGCAGGAGACTGCGCGCCTACCAAATACGACACTTTTCGGTGTGCCTACCTTGAAAGCGGAGACGGCCGTGATCAGATTTGACCTTGAGGGGGTGGCCGTCTCATCAGGTTCCGCGTGCTCGTCGGGCAAAGTGCAGCCATCGCATGTGCTGAAAGCAATGGGGTACGGCCCGGAAATGACCAGAAGCGCATTACGGTTCTCTCTGGGCTGGGAGACCACGGAGGCAGACGTCGATCGGGCTATTAAGACTTGGCGAAAGCTTTCAGGTGCACTACTAAGGAGAGACGAAACAGGGCTTGAACCATTCTAAGACGGTTTCTTCCTTAGAATTGCAGCAAGCCACCAAGAATTCAATCCACCGCGGTCCTTGAAACCGCGAGCGGAGGTAGGAATGGCAGCCGTACAAGAGACGGTCGATCGGGTTCGCCAGATCGACGTCGATCAATACCGGTATGGATTCGAGACGATCATCGAGTCCGAGAAGGCCCCTAAGGGACTGTCCGAAGACACCATCCGGTTTATTTCCGCAAAGAAAAACGAGCCCGCATGGATGCTGGAGTGGAGGCTTGAGGCCTACCGCCGCTGGCTCACCATGCAGGAGCCGACCTGGGCGCGGGTGGACTACCCGAAGATCGATTATCAGGATCTTTATTATTATTCCGCGCCGAAGCCGAAGAAAGAGATCTCCTCGCTTGACGAGATCGATCCGGAAATCCTGAAGACCTACGAGAAGCTCGGCATTCCCCTGCGCGAGGTCGAAGTACTCGAAGGTGTCGTTCGCCCCGAGGGTGAACGCAAAGTCGCGGTTGATGCCGTGTTCGAACTCGGTGTCCGTGGCAACAACCTTCCAGGAGGAGCTGAAGAAGGCGGGCGTGATCTTCATGCCGATCTCGCATGCTATCCAGCAGCATCCGGAGCTGGTGAAGCAGTATCTCGGCAGCGTGGTGCCTACCTCCGACAATTTCTTCGCGACGCTAAATTCGGCGGTGTTTTCCGACGGCTCGTTCGTCTATGTCCCGCCCGGCCTTCGCTGTCCGATGGAGCTGTCGACCTACTTCCGCATCAACGAGCGCAACACCGGCCAGTTCGAACGCACGCTCATCATCGCCGACAAGGGCGCCTATGTCAGCTATCTTGAGGGCTGCACCGCGCCGCAGCGCGACGAGAACCAGTTGCATGCCGCGGTCGTCGAACTGGTGACGCTCGACGATGCCGAGATCAAGTATTCGACGGTGCAGAACTGGTACCCGGGCAATTCCGAGGGCAAGGGCGGCATCTTCAATTTCGTCACCAAGCGCGGCGACTGTCGTGGCGCGAATTCGAAGATCTCCTGGACCCAGGTCGAGACCGGCTCCGCCATCACCTGGAAATATCCGAGCTGCATCCTGCGGGGCGACAATTCGCGCGGCGAGTTCTATTCGATCGCCATCTCCAACGGCTACCAGCAGGTCGACAGCGGCACCAAGATGCTGCATCTCGGCAAGAACACCACGAGTCGGATCATCTCCAAGGGCATCGCGGCAGGAAAGTCGCAGAACACCTATCGCGGTCTCGTCACGGCGCACCGCAAGGCGACCAATGCGCGCAACTTCACCGCCTGCGACTCGCTTCTGATCGGCGACAAATGCGGCGCCCACACGGTGCCGTACATCGAGGCCAAGAACACCTCGGCGCTGTTCGAGCATGAGGCGACGACGTCGAAGATTTCGGAAGACGTGCTGTTCTATTGCGTCCAACGCGGACTGTCGCAGGAAGAGGCCGTCGGCCTCGTCGTCAACGGCTTCGTGAGAGACGTGCTGCAGCAGTTGCCGATGGAATTCGCGGTCGAGGCTCAGAAGTTGATCTCGATCTCGCTCGAAGGAAGTGTGGGTTAACCCACGTCACTGCGAGCTCGCTTCAAAGTCGGCTTTTGTGCCGATTTTGCGGTGGACGAAGCGATCCACCGATGGAAACGCCGGATTGCTTCGCCGCACGAGCACGCTCCTCGCGATGACGTAACGATAGCGAAGGATGAATGATGCCGTTGCTTGAAGTCAAAGACCTGCAGGTTCGTGTCGAGGAGCGTGAAATTCTTCACGGCCTGTCGCTGACTGTGAACAAGGGCGAAGTTCATGCGATCATGGGGCCGAACGGCTCCGGCAAATCGACGCTGAGCCATGTCATCGCGGGCAAGCCCGGCTACGAGGTTACCGGCGGTCAAATCCTGTTCAAGGGTGAGGACCTGCTGGAGATGGAGCCTGACGAGCGCGCGGCGAAAGGCGTCTTCCTGGCTTTTCAGTATCCCGTGGAAATCCCCGGTGTCGCCACCATGACCTTCCTGCGCACCGCGTTGAACGCGCAGCGCAAGGCTCGCGGCGAGAGCGAATATTCGACGCCGAATTTTCTCAAGAAGGTGCGTGACGTCGCGGCTTCGTTGAACATTCCGCAGGACATGCTGCGCCGAGGCATCAATGTCGGCTTTTCGGGCGGTGAGAAGAAACGCAACGAAGTGCTGCAGATGGCGCTGTTCGAGCCGAGTCTGTGCATCCTCGACGAAATGGATTCCGGGCTGGACATCGACGCGCTTCGCGTTGCGGCCGACGGCGTCAATGCGTTGCGATCACCGGATCGCGCCATGGTCGTCATCACGCACTACCAGCGGCTGCTCAATTATATCGTGCCAGATTTCGTGCACGTGATGTCGAAGGGCCGTGTCGTGAAGAGCGGAAACAAGGACCTGGCGCTGGAGTTGGAAGCGTCCGGATATGCACAATTCGAGGAAGCGTAATTCGGACGCAGCCTTCGGTTTCGGACGAGATCATGCGGAAAATATGATCTGAACGGATTTGATCATGGATGTTGCATTGGTAAAGCCGGCTACGGAACGCGCGACCAAGGAACTGTTTGCCGCGGCGCGTGACCGTTTGCCGGGATCCGGTCCGGTGAGCGAAGTGCGGCAGGTCGCATTCGACGATTTCGCTCAGCGAGGTCTGCCGTACCGGCGTATTGAAGAATGGAAATACACCGACTTGCGCACACTGTTGCGCGAGATTGCGCCGCTTGCTGCCGCACCAGATCAGGCGGCATTGGCGCGCGCGGCCAAGGCTGTGATCGCGCGTGGCACGAGCGATGTGCACAAGCTGGTGCTGGTTGACGGAGTATTCGTGCCGCAGCTATCCGATCAGGCGCCCGAAATTGGCCTTGAGGTGCGGGCGCTGCGTGACATTCTGGAGAGCAACGACGTTGCCGCTCGCGCCGATCTGCTGATCACCACCGCGGCATCCGATACGATGATCTCTCTCAATACTGCGATGGCCACCGATGGCGTTGTCATCGATGTGGCCGAGAATGCGAAGCTGACCAAGCCGCTGCATATCGTCCATATCACCACCCAATCCAACACCGCGGCATTCACGCGTTCGTTGCTGCGGCTGGCAAATGGTGCACGCGCCACGCTGGTTGAAAGTTTCGTCGCAGCCGAGGGTGCCGCTGCCTATCAGGCTCATGATTCGGTCGTGTTGTGGATTGGCGACGGCGCCGAACTGCAACATGTTCGCCTTGTCGAAGATGCCAATGATGCCGCCAACATCTCTACCGCGATCGTCAAGATTGGTGCGAAATCACGTTTCAACTCCCTCAATCTTACGAGCGGCGCAGCGGTAAGCCGATATCAAGGCTTCATCAAGTTCACCGGTGAGGGGTCCCACGCGGACGTGAACGGCGTCAATCTGCTCAATGGTCGCCAACACGGCGATACGACGCTGGTATTGGATCATGCCGTACCACATTGCAGCAGCAACGAGGTGTTCCGCGCTGTCCTGGACGATCAGGCGCACTCGGTGTTTCAAGGCAAGATCATCGTGCGGCCCGATGCGCAAAAGACCGATGGCAAGATGATGACGCGGGCTTTGTTGCTGTCCGATGGCGCCGAAGCCGACAACAAGCCCGAGCTTGAGATTTTCGCTGATGACGTCACCTGTGGTCATGGCGCGACAATCGGCGCACTCGACGAAAGCCTGCTGTTCTATCTGCGTGCACGCGGTCTTTCGGAAAAGGAAGCGCAGGCGCTTTTGATTCAAGCGTTCGTCGGTGAGGCGATCGAAACCGTTGCCGATGATGGCTTGCGTGATGTTGTTATCGAGGCCGCCGAGCGGTGGCTCGCGGCAAGAGGTTGAACGGACGGGACCTTGTATGGTTTCGCACCGCGAAAACCGGTGGGCGCCAGTTATCGCAAGCCCGCAATGACGAAAGCGTTTCCTTTACACGGGAGCGGTTCAGAGCCCGATTCCGGAACGATGGATATGGACGTGGAGTGATATGACGCATCCGGCGGTTGCCAACGGTTCCTATGATGTCATGCGCGTGCGCGAGGATTTTCCGGCGCTGGCGATGAAGGTTTACGGCAAACCGCTGGTCTATCTCGACAACGCCGCCTCGGCGCAGAAGCCAAACGCCGTGCTCGACCGAATGACGGAGGCCTACAAGACTGAATATGCCAACGTCCATCGCGGGCTGCATTATCTCGCCAACGCCGCAACCGAAGCCTATGAAGGCGGCCGCGCGCGGGTCGCGCAGTTTTTGAACGCAAGACGGACCGAGGAAATCATCTTTACCCGTAATGCCAGCGAGGCGATCAACCTCGTGGCATCGTCATGGGGCGAGCCGAACATCAAGGCGGGCGACGAGATCGTGCTCTCTATCATGGAGCATCATTCGAACATCGTCCCATGGCATTTCTTGCGCGAGCGCCACGGCGCCGTCATCAAGTGGGCACCCGTCGACGACGACGGCAATTTCCTCATTGAGGAATTCGAGAAGCTTCTGTCGCCGAGGACGAAGCTCGTGGCTATCACGCAGATGTCGAACGCGCTCGGCACACTCGTTCCGGTCAAGGACGTTGTGAAGCTGGCTCATGCGCGCGGCATCCCGGTTCTGGTGGACGGGAGCCAGGCTGCGGTGCATCTTGCCATCGACGTGCAGGACATTGATTGCGACTTCTATGTCTTCACCGGCCACAAGCTCTACGGTCCGACCGGTATCGGCGCGCTGTATGCAAAGCATGATCATCTCGTCTCCATGCGTCCGTACAATGGCGGCGGCGAGATGATCCGTGAGGTCGCGCAGGATTGGGTCACCTACGGCGATCCGCCGCACAAGTTTGAGGCAGGCACGCCCGCGATCGTCGAGTCGATCGGGCTTGGCGCTGCAATCGATTACGTCAATTCGATCGGGAAGGCGCGCATCGCGGCGCACGAACACGATCTTCTGACCTATGCCCAGGAGCGGCTGCGGGAGATCAACTCGCTGCGCATCATCGGCACCGCCCGCGACAAGGGACCAGTGATCTCGTTCGAGATGAAGGGTGCGCATCCCCACGATGTTGCGACCGTAATCGATCGCGCCGGTATCGCGGTTCGCGCCGGGACGCATTGCGTGATGCCGCTTTTAGAGCGGTTCAACGTTTCAGCGACCTGCCGCGCCTCGTTCGGTATGTATAATACCCGCGAGGAAGTCGATCATCTGGCGCAAGCGCTGATCAAGGCACGGGAGTTGTTCTCATGAGCGACGTAGCCGAAATGGTTGTAAACAAGACCTGCCACATGCAGACCAGCTCAGCGCTGGCGCCGGAAGAAACCGAGCGTATGGGCACGGGGATTGTGGCCGCGCTGAAAACCGTGTTCGACCCGGAAATTCCGGCCGATATTTATGAACTCGGCCTGATCTACAAAGTCGACATCAAGGACGATCGCGCTGTCGACGTCGAGATGACGCTGACGTCGCCGAGCTGTCCGTCGGCGGCCGAACTGCCGACCATGGTTGAAAACGCCGTCGCAAGCGTTCCCGGCGTTGGGGTGGTCAATGTCAGCATCGTCTGGGAACCTGTGTGGATGCCCGATCGGATGACCGACGAGGCTCGCCTCGTCCTGAATATGTGGTGACTATCTTACGCCCGTCCCGATGCTATGATCGGGCTTGAAATCGCCGTCAGGATTGACCAGATGACAGACATGACGCCAAGCACACCAGCAGCCAAGCCGAAACCCCGGCCTCGTCCACAGGTCATGCGGTTGACTGACGCCGCCGCGGATCGGGTCAAGGAACTCGCGGCGCGAGCCGATTCGGAAATCGTCGGCCTTCGGGTCGGTATCAAGAACGGTGGCTGCGCCGGTCAATCCTACACCGTGGAGTACGCCCACGATATCAAGCCGACGGACGAAGTGGTTGAGGACAAGGGCGTCAAGATTCTTGTCGATCCCAAGGCCGTGCTGTACCTGCTCGGCACCGAGATGGACTACAAGGCTGAAAAGATGCAAGCCCAGTTCGTCTTCAACAACCCGAACCAGGTTTCAGCCTGCGGGTGCGGTGAGTCCGTGCAGCTCGCGCCCGCCAAAATCGACGGCTAGTCGATACTTAAGCGGGTTACAACGAACAATCGCGGTCAGTGTTTTTGGCGAGCGAAGAGGCGTCGGGACACGCGATTTCGGTGCCAGCGAAATATTCTGGATCAGTCTCGCAAACGGCACGGTTGCGGCCGTTGCGCTTGGCGGCATACAAACAGGCATCGGCGCGTTCAATCAGTAAATCCGGGGTGTCGCCGCGGCGAAGCATCGAGACACCGATAGAGACCGTGACGCGACCCAGGATCTCACCAGTCGATTTTTTCTTCAATTCCTTGGCCATCACGGCGCGGCGAATATGGTCCGCAACCGCCAACGCCTGTTTCAGCGCGGTGCTTGGCAGCACAACCGCAAATTCTTCACCGCCGTAACGCGCGGTGATGTCCTGGCCCTTGATGGTCTGCTTCAATGACATTGCGACCAACCGCAGGACCTAGTCACCGGTCAGGTGTCCAAAGTTGTCGTTGAACAACTTGAAGTGGTCGATGTCGAACATCAGGAGTGACAGCGGCTTGTCTTCATTAGTCGCCCGCGCCACGGCATCCGCCACGGCTCGATCGAAATACTTGCGGTTGCCGAGACCGGTAAGCGGATCTGTCATGCTCTCGGCTCTGATGGCCTCAAGACTATGCTGAAGGTTGCTGATCTCGACCTTCGAGAGATCCAGCCGATCCTCCAGCGCCTTGTTGGTTTCCTGCATCTCGCGGTTTGACTTCATCAGCGCCTCGATGACCGCTCTGACCTGCTCGCGGCTACCGGCAGCGCCGAGTTTCTCGGCGGCGCTCTTCAGACTATCATGGAAACCGGCCGTCATGCCGAGCACATCGGCGATGAGGGCCATCACGTCGTCGATCTCATTGATGACTCGCGCACCGAGCTTATCGATGCGTTCGGTAGTCTTGATCGGAGAAAGATAGGTTTCGTAGATCTGTTCGAGGTCGGCGTCGCTCAGCGTGCCGTTGCGCGTCAGCGTCTCGTTAATGATCCTGCTGAGGGAGCGATTATATCCGGCAGCGTAGACGTACCAAATTTCATAGTTGCGTGGGACCGCGGCCTGCCGCAACGATCGGATCTGGCCGAGCGCCACCTCGGCGAACGCCATGGTGCGTTCATGTTCGTCAAGCTCAACCACTGATGCGGCCCCGCCGACGATTTGTGCAATCGTCGTCTCAAAACGGCAAAAAATATAAACGTAGAATATTGGTTGAACTTAGCAGCAGGGGGTTTACGCGCGGTAAACGGTGTTTTCAGCAGCCGGCCGGTGAAGAACCGCACCGGCCGAAAAGCTCAGCCGCGGGCGCGGATCGGGCGGAGCAAAAACGCCGGCAGGTGTGAGTGGTCTCCCGGCTCGGAGATCGCTTCCCGGCGTGGTGCGGGTGTGCGTCCGATTGAAGGCGGCGACGGCGCGGCTAGGGATGCTGCGGCCGGCGCAGCAGGGGCCTCGTGCCTCTGGCGATCCCCACTGGAACGGCGCGGTTTGCGGGCTTCGCGCTTTCCGCCGCGTGCATGACTCTCGCCGCCCTTGTCGTGTGCCTGGCGGGATCGAGAAGGCTTTCCTGCAGCCGCTTCGCTGGCACCGGCTTCCGCGACTGCTTCGTTCGCGCCAGCACCGTAGCCGGGAAGGTCTGCCTTGGGTATAGCCTGACCGGTCAGCTTCTCGATGGCTGCGAGTGATTTGAAATCCGCGGGACAGACGATCGTGATTGCGGTGCCGGCGCGACCGGCGCGGCCGGTGCGGCCGATGCGATGGACGTAATCGTCGGGATGGTGGGGGACATCGAAGTTGAGGACGTGGCTGACTTCGGGAATGTCGAGACCGCGGGCAGCTACGTCAGAGGCGACAAGCAGCGGCAGTTCCCCCTTGCGGAATTGATCGAGTGAAGCGGTCCGCGCCGACTGATCCATATCGCCGTGAAGGGCGCCGACGCTGAAGCCATGCTTCTGAAGCGATTTATAAACAATGGCGACGTCGCGCTTGCGGTTGCAAAAGATGATTGCGTTCTTGAGCTCCCTGGCTTCGCGCAGCAGGTGACGCAGCAGCTCACGCTTCTCGTGCGGTTCGCGGCTGCAACTGACCTGCGATTGCGTCACGGTCGCCGCCGTGGTTGCGGGCCTGGAGACCTCGATCTTTTCGGGATTATGCAGAAAGGCATCCGTGACGCGACGGATCTCGTTCGGCATCGTCGCCGTGAAGAAGAGGGTCTGCCGCGTGAACGGCACCAGCTTGCAGATGCGCTCGATGTCGGGAATGAAACCCATATCCAGCATCCGGTCGGCTTCATCGATCACCAATAGTTCGACGCCCGTGAGCAGCAGGCCGCCACGTTCGGTGTGATCGAGAAGGCGGCCCGGAGTTGCGATCAGCACATCGACGCCGCGAGTCAGCTTCAAATCCTGATCGCCGAAGGAAACGCCGCCGATCAGGAGCGCCACGTTGAGTTTCTGGCCGGCGCCATACTTGTCGAACTGCTCCTTCACCTGAGCGGCGAGTTCGCGTGTCGGCTCGAGGATCAGCGTGCGGGGCATCCGCGCCCGGGCACGGCCCTTCTCCAGCAATGTAAGCATGGGCAGGACGAAGGCGGCGGTCTTGCCGGTGCCGGTCTGAGCGATGCCAAGGACATCGCGACGCGCCAGCACGTGGGGTATAGCCTGGTCCTGAATGGGGGTAGGGGAGGTGTAACCTGCGGCCGCAACAGCGGCGAGCACCTTGTCGGACAAACCGAGATGGGAAAAAGACATTGAGCCTCTAGTGCGGTGTTCAGAAGTTCTCTTCAGAAGTGCGGCAAATTCATCAAGAGAACTTCTGAACCAAACCGCACTAGCGTACTTCGTTTTCGAGCGTCCTCTCGAATACGAAGCTCGCTCGTCACCCGCGTCCATGCAGGGCGAACTTCGTATTCAGGACGCTCGCCGAAACCGCCGTTCGGAATCGAAGGTAAAAGGCTGTCGCGCTCAACCCCTTAACGGCGTGCTCTTAAAAGCGAAGGGGGCTCTGACTTACGCTGACGGGCGGCTCACCGGGAAATCGTGTTCGGGTCCGGGCCGCGTTGGCCGGAACATAGGGGCGAACCAGCCAAAGTCAATGCGGAAATGGCGAGATGCCGAAAAACCTTAATGTTTTTGCCTAATTCGGGCGGAGATTTTCGGCGGGTGGAGTTTTTCCGGTCGGCAAAGCAGCCGGCAACCGGGATGAACCGCGGTCGATATTTGGCCGACTATGGCATAATCCAATTTGCGCGCGGTGATCGCTGAAACACGGGATATGGGAAAGTTGGAATGAGGGGCATTTCGGTCGAACACGCGGGGCTGTTGGGCATTGCATCCGCGTTCCTGATGCTCGCAAGCCCTGCGCTGGCCGCAAAGCGTATCGCACTCGTGATCGGCAACAACGACTACAGGAACGTTTCGAAACTTCAGAAGGCCGTCAACGATGACCGAACCATGGGTGACGCGTTGAGGCAACTCGGCTTCAGCGTGATGGTGGCGGAAAACCAGACCCGTCAGGCATTCAGCCAGACGCTGCTGGCGTTCGATCAGCAGATCGAGGCCGGCGACACCGCGTTCTTCTTCTACGCCGGTCACGGCTTCGAAATCGCCGGCCAGAATTATCTGCTACCGACCGATGTTCCGGCCGCCACCGAAGGGCAGGAGGAACTAGTCCGTGACGCTTCGATCCTCGCCGACCGCATCGTTGAGAGGTTGCAGAACAGGAAGGCCCGCACGTCGGTTTTGGTGTTCGATGCCTGCCGCAACAATCCGTTCGAGCGCAAGGGCACGCGCGCGGTTGCCGGCGGCGCAGGACTCGCACCGATGACCGAACTGCCGGAAGGCGTGTTCTCGGTGTTTTCGGCCGGCCCCCGTCAGACGGCGCTCGATCGCCTGTCGGACAACGACAGCAATCCGAACTCGGTATTCACCCGCATCTTCGCGAAGGAATTGGTGCAGCCCGGAGAGACCATGGTGCAGGTGGCGCAGCGCACCCGCCGCACCGTCAGCGAAATGGCCGAGACGGTGCGGCACAAGCAAGTGCCGGTCTATTTCGATCAGATGGTCGACGATGTCTTTCTGAACGGTCCTGCCAAAGCGGAGCCGCCGTCGTCGCACGCCGAGCCTGCCCAGAAGGTTGCAGCGCTACCCGTCGCACCGCTCAAGCGGCCGTCCAACGAAGCGGTCAACGCGCCGATTGCAAATTTCTCGCGCCACAACGGCGGGTGGACCGTCGTGTTCTCGATCGCTGATCCCGCGCTCGGGATTTCCTGGCGCATGGGTGACAGCGGCGAGTTCAAGGAAACCGGCTTTCTCGATACGCTCGATCCACGAACCCGAAAGCGCATGCCAAATCCCGCGATCGAGCTTGCCGCCGACGCGCCGGCCGCGACAATTGCGCTATGTCGATGCCAACGGCGAAGTGCAGGGACCATTTCCGATCCGGTTCGATCCGGACGCCGCACTGGTCCGCGATCAGCGGAAAATCCTCGACATGACTGCCACGAGCTGGTTGTCGTTTCGTCAGTTTAATGGGCTACTCGTCTATTACACCCACCTGATGTCATATCGCTGCGCGATCCGCGAGGTGAGGATCGGAATCGACTCGTCGGTGCCGGATCGAGCGCTCAAGATGCCGCCCTGCGATCCGCTTGATCCCATCGCAATTCCGCATGACGCCACGCCATATTTGAAGCTGCCGCCTGCAACGAAAACCATATCGGTTGAATTGACCTATCGCGACGGTAGCGCATCGGAGATCAAAAGTTTCCGTCGCTGATTTCTCAACTCGAAGGACTCCGCCAACTGTCATAGCGGCACTGCGTATGGCTTCCGACCTCACAAGAGGATCGAGCCCGATCTCCGGCCGTCAATTAACCCACGGATTATAAGTGCCAATGCTCCAGACTTGGCCCCCAGGATCGCGGCAGGTGAAGTCGCGCCCTCCATAGTCCTTGTCGGAAATCTCGAGAACGATGATGGCGCCGTTGGCCTTGGCCCTGGCATAGACGGCGTCGGCATCCGGCACCACGATGTAGGCGCTCTGAGTTACCAGATGGTTGGCTACCGCCGGCTTCTGAACCTTGGCGAAATCGTCGTCGCGTGCCGACCCCAGCATGATCATGCCGTCGCCTAGAGTGCCGAAGGTATCCGCACAGCCAGTCGATCATTTTATGCGGATCGCGATAACGCATCGCGGAAATCACGGTTGAACCCATTACCTAGCCTCCATGCGGTTGAGGTTTCCGTGAATATGACCGCAACTTGCTGCTGGAATCTAGTCAACTACTTGTCGTTGCCTTCTTTGGGCGCAATAACGCTTAAACATCCAGCATATCCTCGCTGGCGAATTCCGCCTTGTCGGAGATGAAAGCGAAGCGCGCCTCCGCCTTGGTGCCCATCAAACGCTCGACCGAATCCGCCGTATCCTCGCGATCGTCCGCCAGCAGCACCACGCGCAACATCGCGCGCTTCGCCGGGTCCATGGTGGTTTCCTTGAGCTGCGCCGGCATCATCTCGCCGAGCCCTTTGAAGCGGCCGACATCGACCTTGGCGTTGGCGTTGAACTCGCTCTTGAGCAGCGCATCCTTGTGGGCGTCGTCGCGGGCGTAGACCGTCTTGCTGCCGTGGGTCAGGCGATAGAGCGGCGGCACCGCGAGGTAAAGGTGACCCTCGTCGATCAGGTGCGGCATCTGCCTGTAGAAGAACGTGATAAGCAGCGAAGCGATGTGGGCTCCATCGACGTCGGCGTCGGTCATGATGATGACTCGCGAATAGCGCAGGTCCTCCTCGCGATAATTGGTTCCCGTGCCGCAGCCCAGCGCCTGGATTAAGTCAGCCAACTGAGCGTTGGCGACGACCTTGTCACGCGTTGCAGACGCGACGTTCAGGATTTTCCCACGCAAGGGCAGCACGGCTTGCGTCTTGCGGTCGCGCGCCTGCTTCGCGCTGCCACCGGCTGAGTCGCCTTCGACGATGAACAGTTCCGAACCTTCGGTCGCGGTGTTGGTACAGTCGGCAAGCTTGCCGGGCAGGCGCAGCTTCTTCACTGCGCTCTTGCGCGAGGTTTCCTTCTCGGCACGGCGGCGCAACCGTTCGTCCGCACGCTCGATCACAAAATCGAGCAGCTTGTTGGCCTGCACCGGATTGCCGGACAACCAATGATCGAACGGATCCTTGATCGCCTGCTCGACGATCCGCGAGGCTTCGGCCGTGGCGAGGCGGTCCTTGGTCTGGCCCTGAAACTCCGGTTCACGCACAAACACGCTCAGCATCACAGCCGCCCCGACCATCACATCTTCAGACGTGATTGGCGCTGCGCGCTTGCCGAGGCCGACACGTTCGGCATGATCCTTCAGTCCTCGCAGCAGCGCGCTGCGTAAACCGAACTCGTGGGTGCCGCCGTCAGGTGTCGGCACCGTGTTGCAGTAGGAGGACAGGAAGCCGTCGGCGTCCGCGGTCCACGCCACCGCCCATTCGCAGGCGCCGTGCGCGCCGTTGCGGCCGGACTTGCCCGAGAAGATGTCGGGATGAACCAGGGTGTCCTTGTGGATCGCGGCGGCGAGATAGTCTTTCAGGCCGCCGGGGAAGTGAAAGGTCGCTTCCGCCGGGACGTCATCGAGGCCCTTGAGCAGCTCCGGCGCGCAACGCCAGCGGATTTCAACGCCGCCGAACAGATACGCCTTCGAGCGCGTCATCTTGAACAGGCGCTGGGGCTTGAACGCGGCCTTTGCACCAAAAATTTCGGTGTCCGGCTTGAAGCGGATGGTGGTGCCGCGACGGTTGGCTATCCTGCCAAGGTCTTCGAGCTTGCCCTTGGGGTGGCCGCGCTCGAACGTCATCTTGTGGAGGTTCTGGCTGCGCGCCACTTCCACCTCAAGGAGCGAGGAGAGGGCGTTGACCACGGAGACGCCGACACCGTGTAGGCCGCCGGAGGTCTCATAAACCTTGGAGTCGAACTTGCCGCCCGAATGCAGCGTGCACATGATGACTTCGAGTGCAGACTTCTTTGGGAACTTGGGGTGCGGGTCGATCGGGATGCCGCGCCCGTTGTCGGTGACGGTAAGGAAGCCGTCGGCGGTCAGTTCGACAACGATAAAGGTCGCGTGGCCGGCCAGCGCTTCGTCCATGGCGTTGTCGATCACCTCCGCGAACAGATGGTGCAGTGCTTTCTCGTCAGTCCCGCCGATGTACATGCCGGGACGGCGGCGGACCGGCTCAAGCCCCTCCAGCACCTCGATGTCAGCGGCGGTGTAGCCGGCCTCAGCTCCCGATACGGGTGTTGAAGCTCGGACGGGGGCGCGGCCCTTGACGTTCGAAGCCGCGAAAAGATCGTCAGACTTCTTCTTATTAACGTTCGATTTCAGTGATTTGGCCATAATTATTCAGATACTGCATACGGCTGCGTATGAAAAAATCGGCTACGCCGACTATGCCATGGTGGTTTCGTGCCGTCCGCGTCTTTGTGACTTGAAGTCGCCGGACGGGGGTGGCTTACCTGTGGCGGGTCTGGCCGGGGAAGAGGTTTCCTGGCCGCATTTGAGATTTGGCGAGAGGCGCTGTGGAATGGAAGACGTCGCACGTGGCCTGGTCGACTTCGTGCGCGATCATCAGGTTTGGGCTGCCGCTGTCGTTCTGGTGCTTGCTTTCGGCGAATCGCTCGCCTTCATCTCGCTGCTGGTCCCGGCGTGGGGCGTGCTGGTGGCCATCGGCGCGATGATGGGGCCTGGTCAGATCAATTTCTGGCCGGTGTGGGTAGCCGGGGGGGTCGGCGCGGCGCTCGGCGACTGGCTGTCCTATTGGATCGGCTTCACCTTCAAGGAACGGGTCGCTTCGATCTGGCCGCTGTCGCGGCATCCTGGCCTTCTGCCCCGAGGCGTGGCCTTGGTTGAGAAATGGGGTGTCCCATCGATTTATATCGGGCGGTTCTTCGGACCGCTGCGCGCCACCGTGCCACTCGCCGCAGGCATTTTTGAAATGCCGTCCTTGCGATTTCAGTTCGCTAACTGGACATCGGCGCTGATCTGGTCGGCGGTGCTACTGCTGTTCGGTGACCTGATTTCACGAATCGTCGAATGGGTCTGGAGCGCGATCTGAGTCTGAGCAGGCTCTGCTCTGACGAACGGAGAACCGGCGGTCGCGCAACCACCCAAACTGGTTTACAAGCCGCAGACGCGAACGCGCTCGCGGATGCAGGGATAATGTCATGACCGGCGCAGACACCAGGATGAAAAGCACCGCTTCAAGCGGTGACGCGGTGGGCAGACCGACAGTGTTTGTCGATGGCGCGTCGGGAACAACTGGCCTCGAAATCCGTCAACGGCTTGATCGGCAAAGCGACGTCAACGTCAAGAGTATCACTGAGGACAAGCGGAAGGATCCGGCCGCCAAGCGCGCGCTTATGGCGGAAGTCGATCTGGTCATCCTCTGTTTGCCCGACGATGCGGCGAAGGAAACGGTCGCATTGATCGACGGCATGGGTGCTGACGCGCCGAAAGTGCTAGACGCCTCGACGGCGTTCCGCGTCGCGCCAGACTGGACCTACGGTTTTCCCGAACTGACGCCGGATCAGGCGGACAGGATCAAGGCGGCGCGCAAGGTTACGAACCCCGGCTGCTATCCGACCGGATCGATTGCGTTGCTACGGCCGCTGACCGATGCCGGCCTGATCCCGCAGGACTATCCCATCACCATCAATGCGGTGAGCGGCTATTCCGGCGGCGGCAAATCCATGATCGAAAGTTTCGAGAAGGGGACGGCGCCGGCATTCGAGCTTTACGGACTCGGCTTCGAGCACAAGCACCTGCCGGAAACGCAGAAATACGCGAACCTGACGCGGCGGCCAATTTTCGCACCATCGGTCGGCGACTACCGGCAGGGCATGCTGGTGTCGATCCCGCTGCATCTCGATACGCTGCCGGGACAACCCAACGGCGCGGCACTTCATGCGGTGCTGGCGAAGCGTTACGCCGGCAGCACCTATGTTTCGGTGATGCCGCTGGACAGCGCCGCGACCAAAAGCGGAAGGATCGAGCCGGAGTCGCTAAACGGCAGCAACAGGCTCGAATTGCATGTCTTCGCCAGTGATAAACACCGGCAGGCTGTTCTGGTTGCGCGGCTCGACAATCTCGGCAAGGGCGCATCCGGCGCGGCGGTGCAGAACATGCGGCTGATGCTAGGGCTGAAGGATGAGGGGCTGGATTGAAGCACCGTGAGGATGGTTCTTTGAGGTGTTCGGCGCAATGCGGATAACTGTGCGGTTCTGTTGATCGGCCTTATCCTTTACGCATCTGCCTTGCCGGGCCTCATCATCCTCACTTTCCAGAGGGCTATTATGAGCCGCTGCGGGTTCCGCAGTATCGCTGATCACAAAGCCAGGAAATCTCAATGAACAAATTCGTCAAGTTCACCGACGCCGCCACCAGCCATGAAATCTTCATCAACGTGACTCATATCATCGCGGTTACCCCGACTTCATCAGACCGAACGCAAACGTGGATTCACACGGCAAATCCTCAAAATCCGACGTTCACGATCGACGAGAACGTCGACGCGGTGATGCAGAAGCTAGGCGGTTAGCCCTTTTCCCCTCGGCACCGGGCAATCCCATGGCTGCTCATTCGATCTTTCGGAAGGCAGCAACCCGCGTTGGCTGACTCGACCACGTCGCGAATGACGCGAAGCAGCCATTCGAACGGTTCAGAAATGCTTCCAGCTAGTCGATCCGGCGAGCGTGCGAATGGTTTCGAATTCTGTGGTAAGTTACGTCCGGTCGATTGGCTTGTGGGAGATTGCAAATGCCAGGATCATCAGACGCGGTGAGAGTGATCCAGCCCGGCAAGACCTATGTCGGCAAGCAGGGCTTTACCTACGGAGCCGGCGTATCGAAGGAGACGGCTGGAGCAAAGCAGGTCTGTTTGAATGTGCTGCCCATGCCTCCGGGTGCCAAGGCGAAGGTCCATTACCACAAGGGCATCGAGACGATTGCTTACCTTTTGGAAGGTGAATGCGCCGTCTACTATGGCGACAAACTTGAGCATCGTCTCGTCGTCAAGGCTGAGGACCAGGTCTATATGCCTGAGGATGTCCCGCATGCTCCGTCCAATGAGAGCGGAGCGCCGTGCAAGTGGCTTGTCGTGCATTCATCCGGTAGCGATCAGGACGGCATCGTCCTGCTACCAGAACTTGATGCAATATTGGCGCAGAGGCCGAGCGCGACAGCGTAATAAGTAATAAATTCGTGCTTCTGCTGTTCGCCTTTTGGGACTGCTGTCCAGCTCTGAAATTTCCGTTTCTCGGGGCAGACCGGAAGCGGCGAACGGGCGATCAAAGCGGCGCTTTTAACCCGAACCGATCACGCATCAGTTAGACAACGATTGATCGGTTCCACGATACCAGATGCTGACTGCTTCCCGCCAATATGATATATTACGTCAATGCATCCCAATCGCGAGCGTGACCGGCACTGCCACGCAAAATCAATGCGATAGGCGTTGAGCCGCACGATGGAGGAAGCTATGTCCATCGAAAACATTCTGAGGCGGAAGGGCCCTGACGTCACAACAATAGGTCCGGAAGCCAATATCAAGAGCGCGGCGGGCTGGCTCCGCGCAAAAAATATTGGTGCTCTCGTGGTAACGAGTGGGAACGCAATTCTTGGCCTCATTTCCGAACGTGAAATCGTTGACGCATTTTTTCGATACGGCGAGGCAGCCGGTTCGATGCGTGTGAAGGAAATCATGCAGCACGGTGTGACCACCGTGTCCCCAGACGAAAGCGTCACTCGCGTGATGAAACTGATGACGCACCAACGCGTGCGACACTTGCCGGTAGTTCTTGGCGGCAAGCTAGCCGGCATCGTCAGCATCGGCGATGTAGTCAAGTATCGGCTGGAGGAGCTGGAGCTTGAGGCGAACGTCCTACGTGATGCCTACAGCATCTCGCGTTGACGGCTCAAGCATCGTCTCACCAGCGTGCCCGTGTTTGGTCTTGTTCCAATTTGAACGAGGCCACTCGTTTGAGCGTGGCGTGCATGCTGGCGCGCACCTGGGTATGTCCACTATTGGTAGCCCATCGGGCGTAGGCGGAGTCATCTCACGAGCGCACGCGGACGTAGCTGCCCGGCGCGTCCTCTATTTGCGGCTGGCGCTGATCGCTCCTCAATATGTACTTTGATCTAAGTCAACATCGGCAAGTTGGGTTCATACAGGCTTTCTTTTTTGAGCCGCGGAGGCATTCTCGGCATTTGCTCAGCAGGTCACGGGTGTTCCAGGTTCGCCCGGTGCTACGACCACCATCGACGGGAAGCAGCTTCCGTCGCCCCCTCCAGCATTCGACGGGATGATCAAGGAGAAGGCCTCGGAGTCAACCGCTTGGTGGGCGCCCCGTGTCGTGCCGCCGAAGGGCGCTCCCAACGTGTTGCTCATTATGACGGACGACCAAGGTTTCGGGGCACCGAGCACCTTCGGCGGCGTTATTCCCACGCCCGCAATGGATCGCATCGCTGCGCAGGGCCTGCGGTATACCAATTTCCATTCTACCTCGCTGTGCTCACCGACGCGAGCGGCCCTTATCACCGGCCGCAATCATCATTCGGTCGGCTTCGGAGTGGTCGGTGAAATATCGACGGGATTCCCGGGTTACGACTCGATCATTCCGATCGAGAAGGGCACCATCGGCACCATCCTGAAAGCGAACGGGTACGCGACCTCGTGGTTCGGCAAGGACCACAACACACCCTCGTTCCAGTCGAGCCAGGCAGGGCCCTTCAATCAATGGCCTAACGGCATGGGATTTGAGTACTTTTATGGCTTTGTCGGCGGTGACGCCAGCCAGTGGCAGCCGAACCTGTTCCGCAACACCACGGCTATCTATCCTTTCCAGGGCAATCCCAGCTGGAATCTGGAAACCGCCATGGCCGACGAAGCCATCCAGCACATCAAGCAACTCAAGGAGATTGCGCCCGACAAGCCGTTCTTTGTCTATTACGTGCCAGGCGCAACCCACGCGCCACATCACCCGACACCGGAGTGGATCGAGAAGATCGGCGGTATGCACCTGTTCGATGACGGCTGGAACAAAGTGCGCGAGAAAATCTTCGCCAACCAGAAACGCCTGGGCATTATGCCGGAAAATGCCAAGCTGACGCCGTGGCCGAAAGAATTGCCGCAATGGGACTCGCTCGGTTTGCTGGAGAAGAAACTCTTCATCAAGCAGGCCGATGTCTATGGGGCTTACCTCGCTTACGCCGACCACGAGATCGGCCGCGTCATCCCGGCCATCGAAGATCTCGGAGAGCTGAACAACACCTTGATCATCTATATCGGCGGTGACAACGGCGCGAGTGCCGAAGGCATGATCAACGGTACGCCCAACGAGTTCACGACCTTCAATGGTGTCCCGGTGCCGGTGAACGCTCAGTACCTCTGGTACCCGTTCTGGGGCTCAGACAAGACTTTCCCGCATTTTGCTGCGCCGTGGGCCTGGACGATGGACACTCCATTCAAGTCGGTCAAGCAGGTGCCGTCGCATTTTGGCGGGACAGCCCAAGGCGCGTCATGTCCTGGCCTGGCCATATCAACGATGCCGGAGCTATCCGTCGCCAATTCCATCATGTCATCGACATTGCCCCGACTATCCTCGAAGCGACCGGCATTTCGCAACCTGAGACGATCGACGGTGTCAAACAAAGCCCTATGGAAGGGGTGAGTATGGCGTACACATGGGACAGCGCTAACGCCGACGCCAAGACGAGGCACACGACTCAATATTTCGAGATGCTCGGTAATCGCGCCATCTATCACGATGGATGGGTTGCGGCCACGACGCCGATCACGCTTCCATGGAAACTAAGCAGCGCGGCCTCCACCGGATGTGATCACGGGATACAAGTGGGAGCTTTATAACGTCCGGGAAGACCCTACCCAGTTCAAAGATCTGGCCGCCGAGATGCCGGACAAAGTCAAGGAGCTGCAAGCTATCTTCGACGTCGAGGCGAAGAAGTACCACGTGCTGCCGTTCGATAACACGACACTCGCGCGTTGGAATACGCCGCGTCCAAGCTTGACCGGAGGGCAGACGGTATTCACCTATTCGGGCGAGCTGACCGGTGTGCCGGCAAGCGCCGCGCCGAGCATCCTCAACAAGTCCTATACCATCACCGCCGAGATCGAGATTCCCGAGGGCGGCGCTGAAGGCATGATCGTCACCGAAGGCGGACGTTTCGGCGGCTATGGGCTGTTTCTGAGCAAGGGTGTGGCGGGCTTTCGGCGGGGCAAGCCTGTGTTCCTCTATAACCTTCTCAACCTGAAGCGCACGATCTGGTCGGGACCGGAATTGAGCGCGGGCAGGCACACCATCGTTTTCGACTTTAAGCCCGATGGGCCGGGATTAGGGAAGGGCGGCACGGGCGTACTTTCAGTTGACGGCAAGGAAGTAGACCGGAAACCCATTGAACACGGCACGCCTGTCACGTTCCCGGAGGACGAGACCTTCGACGTCGGCCAGGACACCCGGACCGGTGTCACGATGCTCGAGTATCGCTACGATCCTCCGTTTAAGTTCACGGGCAAGATCAACAAGCTGACGTTCAAGCTCGGACCAGTGTTGAAGGATCCGGCGCAAGCCAAGGCAGAGCTCGGACCTATTCCGACGCCGGAGCCGGATTCCATTGACGGGGCGAAGCCTCAAAAACCATCCGCGAACGTTGGGAAGAAATGAAAGGCGCATTGGTGTTTGCTGCCGTCAGCGAAGCTGCAACGGGATTGGCGCTGTTAATCGCCCCGTCGCTGGTGGGCCAGTTGTTGCTGGGCGAGCAGCTTTCCGGTGTCGCAACGCCAGTCGCGCGTGTCGCCGGCATTGCGCTGATTGCCTTGGGGATAGCCTGCTGGCCAAGGTGCCCGCCACGCGCGGGCATGTTGATCTACAGCGGAGCCGTCGCCCTATATTTGGCTTACCTCGGTTTCGCAGGCGGATTGAACGGCGTCCTTCTGTGGCCGGCAGTCATCCTTCATCTCATACTGACCGCTGTCTTGATGCGCGACGGCCCGCAAATCCGCGATCTATAGCCTTTTCGAGCGAAGTGAATCCGGTTCGCGTTCCGTGAAACGGTGAAAGACTTTAGGATAACGCTTTAAGCGAAGTCTGCTTGTGGACCATCGTGTCATCTAGCTGCGTATCTCACGAGCGCACGCGGACATAGCTGCCCGGTGCATCCTCGATCGGCGGTAGCGCGCCGGCCCCGACCTCGCGCGCCGCGATCTCCTTGCCGTCGATATTTCGCAGCCATGCGAGCCAGTCCGGCCACCACGAGCCCTTATGTTCCTCCGCACCCTTCAGCCACTGGGCGAGAGTCTTGTTGCGGAGCTTGTCGTTGGTCCAATACTGGTATTTGCCGCGCGCGGGCGGATTGATGACACCTGCGATGTGGCCCGATCCCGACAACACGAACCGTACCGAACCGCCAAAGAAGCGCGAGCCGTACAATACGGATTCCGCAGGCGCGATGTGATCGTCGCGGGTAGCGAGCGCATAGACGGGCAACTTGACCTTCGAAAGGTCGAGCAAGGTATTGTCGAGCACCATGGAGCCGGTGGAGAGACGATTTTCGAGATAGCAGTTGCGCAGATAAAAGGAGTGGTTGGCCGCCGGCATCCGCGTGGCATCTGAATTCCAGTGCAGAAGATCGAAGGCGGGTGGTGCCTTGCCCTTGAGATAGTTGCTGACGACGTAGGACCAGATCAGGTCGTTGGAGCGCAGCATGTTGAAGGTCATCGCCATCTTACTGCCTTCCAGCACACCGGACCGCTTCATGTCGCGTTCGAGCGCGGAGATCTGATCCTCATCAGCGAATATCAGCAGGTCGCCGGCATGGGTGAAGTCTACCTGAGCGGCGAAGAAGGTCGCCGACCTCACGCGCGACCGCCGCTTGTTCGCAAGCCATGCCAGCGTAGCGGCAAGCAGAGTACCGCCGACGCAGTAGCCGGCGGTATGCACCTTTGTCTCTCCGGTGGCCTTTTCGATGGCATCCATTGCGGCGAGCGGACCTTCCTTCATATAGTCCTCGAAGGTCTTTTCCCCGAGCCTTCCGTCCGGATTGACCCACGATATCACGAACACCGTGATGCCTTGGTCCACGCACCACTTGATGTAGGATTTCTCCGGCCTGAGATCGAGGATGTAGAATTTGTTGATCCAAGGCGGCACGATCAGCAGCGGCGTCCGCAGCACGCTTTCGGTGCTCGGTGAATACTGGATCAATTGCATCAATTCGTTCTGATAGATCACCTTGCCTGGCGTCGTCGCAAGGTTGACGCCGACCGCGAGACCGGCAGAGTCGGTCTGGCGGATGCGCAACACCCCTCTGCCGGCCTCAATGTCTTCCGCTAGCATCTTCATGCCGCGCGCCAGATTGTCGGCGTTGGAGGCGAAGGTTTCACGGAGTACTTCGGGGTTGGTCATCACGAAATTGGACGGCGCGACTGCATTGGCGAGCTGTGTAATATAGAACTCAGCCTTTTTGCGGGTATGTGGATCGAGGCCGTGGGCGTCGCGCACCAGTTCGTTCGTCCATTTGGTCGTCAGCAGATACGCCTGCATCAGAAAGTCGAAGAGCAGGTTCGACCGCCATTCCGGATCAGCGAAGCGTTTGTCGCGCGGTTCCGGCTCGATGGCTGGCCTGACCTCCTCGCCGGCCAGGCGGCGCGCGGCATAACCCCAAAGTTCCAGATAGGATGCGCCGAGCTTGGCCTGTAATTCGACGGCCCGGGTCTGGTCCGACAGCCAGTATTCACAGACCGTGCTGACGGTCTTGATCAACTCGGCGAACTCGGTCGGCGAGTTGTCGGGGGTCTGGTCGTGCTCACGAGCCTTAAGATAAGCGGCCAGCGCCCTGCCACCGTTTTGCATGGCATTTGCAAGGTTCATCGCGAAGGTGTCGGAGTCGAACCCCGTCATCGGCTTGGTCTCGGTGGATACCTCGCTCATGGACGCGTCTGAGGGCTTATTTATCATTCCGTCACGCAGGTTGCCAATGGCGGGCATTGGATCATGACATAGTCTTGGGGACTTGTTGCCTGATTCGATGTGGTGCCGTGCGACAACACTTCTTGATCCCGCCATACATGGGCCGTGATGACTCGATTGAAATGGCCGCAGCTTCTTGGATTTCGAAGTTTTAATATTTTCGGAAGCATAATGGTCTCGCCTGCGATTAGGTTTGATAAAACAAGCATTTACCGGCGCAAGCTTGGACGGGACGATGTGAGCAGCGTGACGGTAGCATCACAACGACGGACGAGCAGACGTGCGGGACCCATGATCGCCTGCACCACCGCATTGGTGTTAATGTCGCAGGCGCTCGGAGGCTGCACATCGATTGCGGATCTACCTTTCGAGGCTCCGTCGGGTGCGGCGGAACGGTCCCATGACGTATCATCCTATCCTGCGGTGCATGACCTTCCCGCCCCAAGAGATCATGCGGCGATGGATCGTGCCGAGCAGGCGCGGGTCGAAAAGGAACTGATCGACGCGCGCGACCACCAGGCTCACGCCTCACAGGACCACGGCTCGGAACCCAGATAAGCGTGCAAGCGGCCCTCATCCGCCTAAAGCATTTTTGCTTCTGTTGAATCAGAAGCAAAGTTCTAGATTATTGTTTTGACGCGTTTTCTTCACGCAAACCGGTATCCACTTCGCTCGAAAACGCTATAAAACACGCGAAGTGATGGCAGAGCAGGGTGTCCGTGTTAAAAGAGATGAATCAAGCAGAAGGCTGCGCCTGAAACGTCAGACCTCGACGTCGGCGAGCTGACACTTGAATATGCCAAGCTTTTGAATACACACGTTTTCTGCTGAAGCTTCGTCGACTTCATCGAGGCAATGGGCGATCGCCTCGTCAATCCGGCCTGGAGCCAGGACTTATGGAAGAGTTTTATCGCATCCGCCGTCTGCCGCCTTACGTGTTCGAACAGATCAATCGCGCCAAGGCGGCTGCACGGAACGCCGGAGCCGATATCATCGACCTCGGTATGGGCAACCCCGACTTGCCGACGCCGCGCCACGTCATCGAAAAACTCAAGGAAACCCTCGGCAAACCCAAGACCGACCGCTATTCAGCTTCGCGCGGCATCACCGGCCTGCGGAAGGCTCAGGCGGGTTACTATGCCCGCCGCTTCGGCGTGAAGCTCAATCCCGATACGCAGATCGTGGCGACGCTCGGCTCCAAGGAAGGTTTTGCGAACGTCGCTCAGGCAATCACCGCGCCGGGCGACGTGGTGCTCTGTCCAAACCCCAGCTACCCGATTCATGCATTCGGCTTTTTGATGGCTGGCGGCGTGATCCGCTCCGTGCCGTCGTCGCCGACGCCGGATTTTTTCGCCGCCTGCGAGCGCGCGATCATCCATTCCATTCCGAAACCGATCGGACTGATCGTCTGCTACCCGTCGAACCCGACGGCACAGGTGGCGAGTCTCGATTTCTACAAGGATCTCGTCGCGTTCGCCAAGAAGCACGAGATATTCATCCTGTCCGATCTCGCTTATTCCGAAGTCTATTTCGACGACAACCCGCCGCCTTCGGTGCTACAGGTGCCCGGCGCTTTCGATGTCACCGTGGAGTTCACCTCGATGTCGAAGACGTTTTCGATGGCCGGCTGGCGCATCGGTTTCGCGGTCGGCAACGAACGCATCATCGCGGCGCTGGCGCGTGTCAAATCCTACCTCGATTACGGGGCGTTCACGCCCGTGCAGGTGGCGGCCACGGCGGCGCTGAACGGCCCCGACACCTGCATCCGGGAGATGCGCGAGATCTATCGCAGGCGCCGTGATACGCTGGTTAAATCGTTCGGCCGTGCCGGATGGGTAATTCCGCCGCCTCAGGCCTCCATGTTCGCATGGGCGCCGCTGCCCGAACGTTTCCGTGATCTCGGGAGCATGCAGTTCTCGACCCTGATGGTTGAGAAATCGGGCGTCGTGGTTTCTCCCGGTGTCGGTTTCGGCGAGCACGGCGAAGGCTATGTCCGCATCGCCATGGTGGAAAACGAGCAGAGAATTCGCCAGGCTGCACGGGGCGTTCGCCACTTCCTTGAAAGCGGCATTGAAACGTTGCACAACGTGGTTCCTCTCGCCAACCGGCGGTAGGCGCCAGTCCGGAGAACGGCTTTCCGGTCTTTCGCTCGGATCGTGCCCTGCACGCCGGTTTTCCAGCAGGTTTGTTATGGTCGCACCACTGAAAGTGGGCATCGCGGGGCTCGGAACTGTCGGGTCCGCGGTCGTCCGACTGATAGAACAGCAAAGCCGCGCGCTGTCAGCACGCTGCGGACGCGGCGTTCGCGTCGTCGCTGTTGCAGCGCGCTCGAAAACCAAGAAACGCGACGTCGACCTTACCGACATAGCATGGGCTAAGGACGCCTTGGCGCTGGCGAACGATCCCGGCATCGACTGCTTCGTTGAGCTGATGGGCGGTTCAGGCGATCCGGCGCACTCGGCGATCGAGGCGGCCCTAAAATCCGGCAAGTCGGTGGTGACGGCCAACAAGGCGCTGATCGCCAAGCACGGTCTGCGGCTCGCCGCTCTCGCCGAGCAACACCGCGGCGCATTGAACTACGAAGCCGCGGTCGGCGCCGCCATTCCCGTCATCAAGACGCTGCGCGAAGGGCTTGCGGGAACCACGATCAATCGCGTCTACGGTATTCTCAACGGCACCTGTAACTACATCCTGACGCGGATGGAGAAGGAAGGCCTGTCGTTCGCCGAATGCCTGAAGGACGCCCAGCGTCTCGGCTATGCCGAAGCCGATCCGTCGTTCGATGTCGACGGGCACGACACCGCGCAGAAGCTGTCGATCCTGGCGAGCCTGGCTTTCGGCACGCGTGTTGCGCAGAGCGCGGTCTATGTCGAAGGCATTTCCTCGATCGCGCCGGAAGATCTTCGCGCCGCCGAGGAACTTGGCTACCGGGTCAAGCTGTTGGGGGTCGCGGTGCGTACCTCAAAAGGCATCGAGCAGCGGGTGCATCCGACCATGGTGCCGAAAACGTCGTCTATCGCACAGGTCATGGGCGTCACCAACGCGGTAACCATCGATGGCGACGGCATCCCTCCGATCACACTTGTCGGTCCGGGTGCCGGCGGAGCCGCGACTGCGTCTGCCGTGGTAGCAGATATCGCCGATGTCGCGTCCGGCATTCGGGCTTTGCCGTTCGGCCGGCCCTCGGCGAAGCTGCGCGCGACCGAGAAGGCACCGATGGAGCGCCACGAGGGCGGTTATTACATCAGGCTGATGGCACGCGATTTCGCCGGCACCGCTGCGACCATCGCCACGCGGCTGGCCGAGCAGAAGATTTCAATCGAATCGATCGTCCAGCGTCATCCCAACGGCAAGCTGGATGACGAGGAATCCGACACGCCGACTTCGCCGGTTCCGGTGCTCCTGATCACCTATGCAACCAACGAGGATGCGGTGCATCGCGCGCTCCATGCGGTGCGGGCTGACAAGGTCATCACGGGCCGCCCGCAGGTCATACGAATTGAGAAGAACTGAACGAGGATTGCGTGCCGACGCAGGGGCCTCCACGCTGCCCGAGGGAGTTGAGACGATGCCGACACAGAATTCCGTCCCATCGCAGGAGGTGCTGGAGCGTATCCTGACGCTCGAAATCGTGCGCGTGACGGAGCGGGCGGCGGTGTCGGCGGCGCGTCTGCGCGGTCGTGGCATGGAAGAGGCATCGGATCAGGCCGCGGTCGATGCGATGCGGCGCGAACTCAACAATTTGCCGATCGACGGAACAGTCGTGATCGGGGAGGGCGAGATCGACGAAGCGCCGATGCTGTTCATCGGCGAGAAGGTCGGCAACACACGAGGCCCGCAGGTCGATATCGCCGTCGATCCGCTCGAGGGGACCGTGCTATGTGCCAAGAACATGCCGGGCGCGATCGCCACCATCGCGATGGCTCAAGCTGGCACGCTGCTTCACGCACCGGACTGCTACATGGACAAGATCGCGATCGGTCCGGGCTATCCGATCGGCACGGTGGATCTCGACGCGCCGGTGGAAGAGAACATCATCAATCTGGCCAAGGCCAAGGGGGTCAAGCCTACCGAGATCACCGCCATCCTGCTTGACCGGCCTCGCCATGCGGCGAAGATCGCCGCGCTCCGCAAGCTCGGCGCCGCGGTGAGCCTTATCAGCGACGGCGACGTCGCCGGCGTCATCCACACCGCCGAGCCGCGAACGGGAATCGACATTTATCTCGGTAGCGGTGGCGCCCCCGAAGGCGTGCTGTCAGCGGCTGCGCTGCGCTGCATCGGCGGTCAAATGCAAACTCGTCTTATCATCGACAGCGAGGCGTTACGCGAGCGAACTCTTCAGATGGGCATCGCGGATGCCAGGAAAAAATACGAAATCAGCGACATGGTGAAAGGCGACTGCCTGTTCGCCGCCACAGGAGTGACGTCAGGTTCGCTTCTGTCCGGTGTCCGGTTCCGCAAGAACGGGATCGAGACCGAAACGGTGGTGATGCGGTCGGCGACCGAGACCATGCGTCGCATCAAGGCCGAACATCGCAAGATAGACAAGTTCGACCTGGATTGAACCAGACCCCAAGGCCGGCGATAAGGCCGACGAGGTTGTTGGCTTCATGCGATATCGCAAGGCACGGACAACATCATGACCTTGCCAGCCTCCGCGTTGCCGATCGAAGCGCCTGATGCTTTTCTCGGTGTGTCGCATTCGGCGACCGGCCGTCTGTGGCGTGATCGCCTCGATCCGCGAGGCACGGCGCGCGCACTGGCGATCACTCAGCGCCATCGGCTACCGGAAATGCTGGCGCGGGTGATCGCCGGACGTGGCGTCGAAATCGATGCCGTTGAGGATTTTCTCGACCCCACCATCCGCCGGCTTATGCCCGATCCGTTCACCGTGACGCAGATGGAGGCGGCCGCCAAGCGGCTCGCAGATGCCGCGATGCGCGGCGAGAAGGTTGCGATCTTCGGCGATTACGACGTCGACGGCGCGACCTCTGCGGCGCTTCTCGCCTGGCATCTGCGACATTGCGGCCTTGATCCACTGATCCATATCCCGGACCGCATTTTCGAAGGCTATGGTCCGAACGTCGATGCGATCGACGCGCTCGCGGGCAGGGGCGCGACGTTGCTGGTGACCGTGGACTGCGGCACCACGAGCATTGAGCCGCTGGCGGTCGCAAGACAGCGGGGCATGTCGGTCGTCGTAATCGACCATCACCAATGTGGCGACGACCTGCCCGAGGTCGAGGCGCTGGTGAATCCGAACCGGCCGGACGATCTCTCCGGGCTCGGGCATCTCGCCGCCGTCGGTCTCGTATTGGTGACGCTGGTCGCGTTGAACCGCGAGCTGCGCCAGCGCGGCTTCTGGGTTGACGAGCGGCCGGAGCCGGATCTCCTGAATATGCTGCATCATGTCGCGCTCGGCACGGTCGCCGACGTCGCGCCGCTGACCGGCCTCAACCGCGCCTTCGTCGCGAAGGGGTTGATCGCGCTGCGCCGCCGCGATCATATCGGCCATACCGCGCTGATGGACGTGGCGCGGCTGAACGGTCCGCCGGAAGCCTGGCATCTCGGTTTCATGCTGGGACCGCGCATCAATGCCGGAGGCCGCATCGGACGCGCCGATCTCGGCGTGCGGCTGCTGCTGGAAGGCGATGTCTCGGAAGCTGCGCGGATCGCCGCCGAACTCGATCGCCTCAATACCGAGCGCCGCGTGATCGAGCAGGCGGCTGAAGCGCAGGCCGAAGCCGAGGCGCTGGCCTCGCTTGGTCTCGAGGACAAAGGATCTGTCATCGTCACGGCGTCCGAGGGCTGGCATCCGGGCGTGGTCGGTCTCGTCGCGTCGCGGCTGAAGGACAAGTTTTCCCGGCCGGCCTTCGTTGTCGCGCTGGAGCCGGGCGGCATCGGAACCGGATCGGGCCGTTCCATCGGCGGCGTCGATCTCGGCAGGGCGGTACGGGGGGCCGTGGCAGACGGCGTTCTGCTCAAGGGCGGCGGCCACGCCATGGCGGCCGGCGTCACGCTGCGGAAAGAACGGCTCGCGGAATTCCGCGCCTACATGGAAACAGCGCTCGCTGCCGATGTCGCGCGGTCGCGCCACGTCCGCGAACTTTTCATTGATGGCGCGGTCAGCGCGAGGGCGGCGACGCCCGAGTTCGTGGCGACACTCAATCGCGCGGGACCGTTCGGCGCGGGCAACCCCGAGCCGGTGGTGGCGTTGCCGTCGCACCAGTTGATCCATGCCGACGAGGTCGGGCAGGCGCATCTTCGGTTGCGATTCAAATCCGGAGACGGGGCTATCGTGAACGGCATCGCGTTTCGCGCGGTCGGCCAACCGCTCGGCAACGCGCTGGCGCAAATGCGGGGACAACCGCTGCATGTGGCGGGATCGCTGGCAGTGGACCGCTGGCAGGGCGCGGAGCGTGTGCAGTTGCGCGTGGTGGATGTGGCGACGCCCGATCCCGGGCCAGCGGTTATTCGCTGATCGATTGTTGCGCTGACCGCAATCGTTGAAGGGCCAGGTGCCAGATTATTGTGCGCGCAGTCGTCCAAGTACCTCGAGTCCGGCATAGCCGTCGGTCGGCAATCCGACGCGGGTCTGAAAATCCTTCACTGCCTTCATGGTGTCGTTGCCGACGCGGCCGTCGGTGCCGCCGGTATCGAATCCGGCTTTGGTCAGGCGCGTCTGCACTTCCTGCACTTCCGCGAGCGTCAGCGCACGTTCCGAACCGGGGAAGGGGTGAATGAAAGGCAACGCTCCGAGAATGCGATCGCCGAGATGGCAGATTGCCAATGCATAGTTCATCGACGGATTGTAGCTGCGCACCGCATAGAAATTCGGCCCAAGCAGAAACGTCGGACCACCCGGTTCCGGGATCCAGAGTTTGGCCGATGCATTCGGCTGCGGAAACGCCTTGCCATCGGCGCGTTGCACGCCGGCCGCCGCCCACGCGGCATAACTGCGGCTGCCACTCGCGCCGCCGGGTGCGCGCACCTCATAACCCCAATGTTCGCCGCGATGATATTTCCCACGATTGATCAGGTAGCGCGCGGTCGAGCCCAGCGCGTCGTCGGGTTTTCCAAATGGCGAGACCCGGCCGTCGTGGTCGTAGTCCATGCCGACGTTGAGCCAGACCTCAGGCATCCATTGGGTGTGTCCCATCGCGCCGGCCCATGAGCCGCGCATCTCTTCGGGCGTGCTCCAACCCTTGTTCACGATGCGCAACGCGTTGATCAGTTCGGTTTCCCAATAGCTGCGCCGTCGTGGTTCATTCCAGGCGAGCGCCGCCAGTGAAGGAAACACCGGGCGCATGTGGTTCTTCTGAACCAGCGGATCGCCGAACGCGGATTCAACCCCCCACAGTGCCAGCAGTGTGCCGCGCTCGACGCCGAAATCGTGTTCGATCCGCGCGAACAGTGCCTCGTTCTTCCGCAGCGCCTCCTTGCCCGCGGTGATCCGCCAGTCCGAGACACGACGGTTGATGTATTGCCAGGTCTTCTCGTGGAACTCCGGCTGGTTGCGCATCTGCTTGAACACGCTCATGTCCGGCTCGGTCCGGCCCATGCAGCGGCTCCAGGTCGCCTCTGAGATGCCCTTCGCCAGCGCGCGGGCGCGAAAGCCGTCGCGCCATTGCTCGAAGCCCTGAGGCGGGGCGGCAAGAGCAGGGAAGGGCGCAAGCGCGGCCACCGCTCCAAGGCATTGTAGCGCGCTGCGCCGGCTGAGCCGGATGTGAGAATCGAGGATTGTCATGCAACGAGCATAACGGAGGGAAGCACCCCGCAGCAAAGCCTCATTGCGTTGCGGGAACCTCGACTCCCCTGGACAGCTTCTCGGACTTCGAACCGTACTCCGATAAATAAATTGTCTTCGAGGATCAGTGTTTGTTAGGTGGTCAGTCCTTGGCGCGCTCGACGTAAGAGCCGTCCTCGGTCATGACCACGATCCGCGTGCCGACGCCGACATGGGGCGGCACGCCGGTGCGGACGCCGTTCGACAGCACCGCGGGCTTATAGGATGAGGAGGCGGTCTGCCCCTTGGTGACCGGCTCGGTGTCGACCACTTCGAGCGTCACCCGCTGCGGTAGCGTGATCGCCACCGGCACCATGTCGTGCAGGGACAGTTTCACCACCATGTTTTCCTGCAGGTAGGGCGCGGCGTTGCCCACGACCTCCTTAGGCACCTGAACCTGATCGTAGTTCTCCGCATTCATGAAGTGGAAGCCGTCGGCGTCTTCATAGAGGAACGTGAAGTTGTGATCCTCGATGGTAGCGCGTTCGACCTGGTCTGTGGTCTTGTAACGCTCGGAAATTTTCACGCCGTCGCTGATCCGCCGCATCTCGATTTGGCTGACCGGGGTTCCCTTGCCGGGGTGGATGTTCTCCGCGGTGAGGACCACGTAGAGCTTGCCGTCTTGCTCGATGACGTTGCCCTTGCGAATAGAACTGGCGATGACTCTCACGGCTGGATTTCCTAAGGTTTGGCTCGAGACCGGTCCGGACGGGGGCGTCCTGCGGCCGTTGAGGCGGCTTCGGGCCGCAACATACTGATTTGGTTCGTCCGCGCCAGTGGGTTGCGGCTAATTCCGGTCGATTGCTGAGGATGGATGAATCGGATTTCACCCTGGTGGGACCGGGCAAGGCACGCGGATCGGAGGCCGTTTCTGGAAGCGCGCAGGACCGTGACAAAGGCGCTGCGGGCCTGGTTCGACACGCAGGGGTTCGTCGAGGTCGAAACCGGCGTTTTGCAGGTGTCGCCGGGCAACGAAACCCACCTTCACGCGCTCAGCACCACGCTGACGATGCCGGGCGGCGACCGAGTCACGCGCCACTTGCGCACTTCCCCGGAATTCGCCTGCAAGAAGCTGCTGGCGGCCGGTGAGAAGAAGATCGTGGAGTTCGCGCGGGCGTTTCGGGACCGCGAGCATGGCGTGCTGCATCTGCCCGAATTCACCATGCTGGAGTGGTACCGCGCAGGCAGTTCCTATGACGTCGTCATGGCCGACTGTATCGCCGTGATCGCCATTGCGGCGCAAGCGACCCGAATCCCGAGATTTTCATTTCGCGGCCGGCAGGCCGATCCGTTCGTCGAACCGGAGCGGTTGACGGTCGCCGCCGCGTTCGACCGCTTCGCGGGGATCGACCTCCTGAATACGGTCGTCGGCCGCGAGGGTGACCGCCCGGCCCTGGCTGCGGCGGCGCGGGGGAGGGTGCGGATCGCGGACGACGATAATTGGTCGGATATCTTCAGCAAGGTGCTGGTCGAACATGTCGAGCCCCATCTCGGGCAGGGCCGGTTGACGGTGCTATTCGAATATCCCGCGCCGGAAGCCGCGCTCGCGCGCGTCAGTCCGTCCGACAGCCGTGTCGCCGAGCGTTTCGAGATCTATGCCTGCGGCGTCGAGCTTGCGAACGGCTTTGGCGAATTGACCGACGCCGCAGAACAGCGCATCCGTTTCGTGCAAGCGATGAACGACAAGCAAAGCCGCTACGGCGAGCGCTATCCGCTGGATGAGGATTTTCTTGCGGCCGTCGCCCAAATGCCGGAAGCGGGCGGAGTGGCGCTGGGCTTGGATCGGCTGGTGATGCTGGCGAGCGGAGCGTCGAGAATCGATCAGGTTGTATGGGCGCCGCCCGCGGAGAATACATGAGCGTCAAGACCGACAGGAGCGTCGTTTCGACATTACGGCGGCCGGAAGACCTGATCGCCCATGGCCTCGCGCCCGCATCAGGGCTGGCCGATCTCGAAAAGGTTGCCGCGCGCTATGCGATCGCGATCACACCGCACGTCGCCGCCCTGATCGATCCGACCGATCCCGATGATCCGATCGCGCGGCAATATCTCCCAAGCGCCAATGAACTGGCTGCACAACCGGGCGAACGCGCCGACCCGATCGGCGATCACGCACATTCCCCGGTGGACGGCATCGTTCATCGTTATCCCGACCGGGTGCTGCTCAAGCTCGTTCACGTCTGCGCTGTCTACTGTCGGTTCTGCTTCCGTCGCGAGATGGTGGGACCCGCCAAGGAAACTGCGCTATCGAAATCCGCAACCGCGGGCGCGCTCGATTACATCCGGTCGCATCCGGCAGTCTGGGAAGTGATCCTGACCGGCGGCGATCCGCTGATGCTGTCGCCGCGGCGGCTGGCCGAAATCATGGGCGAACTTGCCGCAATCGATCACGTCAGGGTCGTCCGCGTCCATACGCGCGTGCCGGTGGCCGATCCCGCTCGCGTCACTGACGAGATGGCGGCGGCCCTGCGGATGGACGGCGCCACGACATGGCTGGCGCTGCACGCCAATCACCCGCGCGAACTGACCGCGGCGGCGCGGTCGGCCTGCGCGCGGATTGTCGACGCTGGCATTCCCATGGTCAGCCAGTCGGTGCTGCTGCGCGGCGTCAACGATGACGCGGCGACGCTGGAGACGCTGATGCGCGCCTTCGTCGAATGCCGCATCAAGCCGTACTATCTGCATCACGGGGATCTCGCGCCGGGCACCGCACATCTGCGAACCACCCTGGAAAAAGGCCAGGTCTTAATGCGTGCGCTGCGTGGTCGCGTGTCCGGCTTGTGTCAGCCGGATTATGTTCTCGACATTCCCGGAGGGCACGGAAAGGTGCCCGTGGGACCGGATTATCTATCGCGCTCAGATTTAATATCCGGGGAAGGTGAACATGGTCCAAAATTGCGTTATCGTATTACCGACTATTGTGGCGGCGTTCACCTTTATCCGCCGGTATTGTAGAGGTTCGTTTGTCCGGCTGGCTTAGTCACAGATCAATCGCGGAACGTTTGCGCGTTCTCAACCGTTCTTGACAGGCCGATCTCGGACGTTGGAGGCAGCGAAATGAACAAGATCATCGCGTTGGCGGCTTTTGGGGTCTTGATCGGTGCGCCCGCGGCGCTTGGGCAGTATCAAGCGAGGGACGGGTCGTCACCAGGTTCAAGCGTTGACAAGTCCTCGCGTTACGACGCGCCGATCGGTCATCGCCAGCCGCGCCCGAGCGACTTGCCGCCGGAGAGGGCGGACACGGAGAACCCGACACAGGTCGATCCGGCGGATGCCGCCCTCAAACGCAAGATTAAAAGCATCTGCCGCGGCTGCTGATGCAGTTGGGTTGAATTTCGTAACGTAATCAGGTTTGCGAATTGGCGCCTTCATCTGACCTCTGTCAGAAGGCGAAACGCTCTAACGCGCATTTCGCATGGCAAGCGCCATTCCAATCAACGTGGTACCGCCGAATATCATATTGAGGCCGACCAGCAACCCGATGGCCCAGGCCGCCGATCCCGGGAGGCCGACGATGATAACGCCGGCTATGATGATGTCCATCACTCCCGCGGTCAGCAGCCAGCCCCACCGCTGCGAGAGTTCGCGGCGATGTTCAAGAGCGTACATGATCGTGACGGCACCCTCGGCGAGGAAGTAGGCGCCGAGCAAGATTGTCAGCGTCAACATACCCTGTACGGGCTGCACTACCAGCAGGATGCCGACGAGAATTGACAGCGCGGCCGAGAGCAACGACCACCAAAAGCCCGGCATCCCCCGTGCCCAGAAGGTAGCGACAAGTCCGACGACGCCGCCGACGAGAAAGAGCCAACCGAGGAAGATCGTGATGGCGAGGCTCGCGAGGGGTGGCACGACGATGACAGCCAACCCCAGAAACGCGAGCAGGATGCCTTCGAAAAGGAAGGCCTTCCAATGCTCGCGGACTTCCGTGCTCACTTTCAACTGAAGGCGTTCGAAATCTTGGGAAGGGGTCGTCATTGGCTGGGCTCCATGAAGCGGAAACGCGCATCCCTCGGGCACCAGCTTAACGCGCGACGGCTCCAAAAGCAGCAAAAAATGCCGACTGCTGCGCGGTTCAAAAGTTCGCGTCATCTCACGACGCGTTGATCAATGCGACCTTCGGAAAGGCTCCAGGAAGCAATGGTCGGACTTGCCGGAGATCGCGGCTCGTCCCCGCCACTGAAAAGGGATACCCGAGAACGCAGATGCCAACTTCATCACCAGCAGCCGGAATCCCGACCGGCACGGTGCCATGGTCAAACCAGCCTGCTTTACGGGGCAGGCAATCCGCACCAAGACGTCGCCGTTCAGACCTGCACACCCTCTCCGTTACAGGGCGCACTGTTCCAATTGCTCCACTGAACGTTGGCAAGACTGCGAAAATCTGTCGTCAGCGGACGCCGTGTAAGTTTCTCGTAAGCGCCGATGACCTTCTCTGAGACGGTGAGCTTGCGCCGTAGGTTAGCCGCTATCCGCAGCGTCTCGATGCGCACTCGCGGATCCGCGGTTTCCCCAAAGCGAAAACGGCGAACCTCGATGTCGCGCAGAGCTTCGCGATGCTTTTTCAATTGAGCGCGGTGCCATGCGATGGTGCTATCGCTATCAGCCATCAAAAAATCCTCACTCTGCGGCGGCTGCATTTAGCCGCAATAAAGAACGAGAGCCGAACCCATCATCCGCTGATTTCGATTCGTCAGCGGAGGAAGGAATTGAGACTGAGAAAGCGTCGACGGATTCTGGTTAATCAAAGGTTAACGAGCGATCGTGGGGCTGGGTGAGGCACAGCAACACGCGGGTGATCCTCGATTCCAACGTTCGCAAGAAGGCTTACTGAAGGGGAGAAGGAATGTTTAGAAGCGACCCGCCAACCGTGATTGTTTTATTGACCGGCAGCGGATTGCACGTAATAGCAGGGCCGTGGAAATTGTAGCTTTGCGTTCGTTCTGATCTCCATTTCAATTGATGCGATGAATTATTGACTATGACAATTACGGGTCTCGATAGAGAAGTTCTGCTCACGCTCAACGCATTCGGTGGAGGAAGCAACAACCTCTGGGACCTCGCGAACAATTCGCTTTTCAGGGGATTTCCGGTGTTCTTTTCTCTTGTCGCCCTGTGGTTTTCCGGTGATCAACCGGAGCGTCGCGGTCGTATGCTAGCCGGGCTGCTGGCGGTCTGTTTGGCGACAATGCTTTCTGTTTGGTCACAGTTTCACACCGCGGTTCACATACGTCCAATTCTGGACTTGGCAATTCCTCTGGACACTGTCATTCCGCGAACACCATGGGACCGAACGAATTCGTTTCCGAGCGACACAGCGACCTTGTTTTTTAGTCTCGCTGCTGTGGTTTTTGTAGAAAAGCGGTGGGTCGGGCTGGTCTGCTTTGTTTGGGTCGCGGCGATAGTCGCGATTCCCCGGATCATTGTCGGGCTCCACTATCCAAGCGACATTCTTGGGGCGTTTATTCTTGGACCGGCGACCGTTTTCCTTTTTGCCACGCTTCCATACCCAAAGGGCCTGTTTGAACGCGCGCTCACGTGGTTCGAAGGCCGTCTGTATATTGTTCACGCACTCTTATTCATTTTTTTGGCCGAAGCATTCGACCTGTTCCCGAGCTTGCAAGCCCTCGGAAAGGTGTTTGCGCGAATGCTTCACTCCTAGAGCCTTTCCGCTTCCGGCGGAATCAGAAGCGGAACTCTATCTTTATTTTTTGACGCGTTTTCTTCACGCGAACCGGTATCCACTTCGCTCGAAAACGCTATAGAGTTTTTGACAAAGCGTTTTCGAGCGAAACATGTCCTTCGGGCTTGCCATACTGCACAAGCACACATGAGTTCAGGTCACCGAACAGGGAAAGCCCTCACGGGGGTTGGGTTCGCCTCATGCGATGCCATTCGGGCCGCCGGGATTGCCGCCGCACGTGCAGCCCGCGCCGCTTGGGCAAAACGATGGCCGGCTCCAGCCGGTGCAGGAGCCGTCAGTTCACGAAGGCTGCGCTTGGTGACACTGGCCTAAGCGAGCCGCTACACACGGGAAGCCAACGGAACAACACAGCAACAGGTGCGCCGCTGCCCTGATTTCCCGTATGTCACAGCCCGGCGCCAAACTCCGCCCCGTCTGTTTTATTTCGAGTGCGACTTCCGCGAACTGTGTTTCGTCTCCGACGCCGGAGCAGACGCAGAAGCAGCTTGCTCCGAAAGTTGATCGAGACGTGTGTTCAGCTTTCCTACGTCCGCTTGAAGAGCGTCTACGGTCGTCTTGATGGACTCAGGATTTTCCGTCCCGGCAACCTTCCTCTTGAGGGTGTCGAAATCCGATGCAGAGAAAGCGCCCAACTTAGTTTGTACGGCCGCGATCTGAGACTCCAGGCCCTTGATCCTAGCATCGAGCTGAGCATCAGATGTTGGCGGAGCCTTCATCTTGGCTTCGAGGAGGAGCAAGCGTTGTTCAAGTCCGGCGGTTGCATCGGCGTGCGGCGCAGCCTGGTGTGCTGGGGCCGGTGCCGCCTTCGCTTCGCTCGTAAGCCGGCCGGTACTGCTCCATACCAAGGCCATGCTGCCGAAAAACATCACGCAGATAACGGCTATGCCCCCGATCAACTGATTGGAGCGGTCGTGTTCATTCATCACGTTGCCTCCTTGCGTTGCTAACGTTGCATTGCTTACGTTGCGTCGTCTCCCTTCGAGCCAGTTGCCAAGTATGACTGAGCTGCGACATTTTGTACAGGGGCGCACGCATCCATTGGCGGCGTCTGCGGAGGTCTGTCTGCTCATCGCAGCATTTTCGAAAAGGCCAGAAAGAGCGACGGTGTTCCATCCAGGAACTTCGCCCTCGGACGCAGTGCAAGCTACCGTCGTCATTCCGCCAAAGCGAAACCGAAAAGATCAGCATCTTACGACGCCAGTCTCTACAAGAAGCACAACATCATCGAGCGCTTCTTAAGCAAGCTGAAGCAGTTCAGGCGCGTCGCAACCCGCTACGACAAACTGCTCGTCAACTTCGTGGGATTCGTCAAACTCGCCGCCATCGCCATCTGGCTCAGATAGCTAAATCATTCTAGAACTATTTGCGACACGTCGGTTAAACAACCAAAGCGCGAGGGCGCTTGCCAGCATCACCAGCCCGCCCAGCAGCACCGACAACGGCGTAGCCCCGAGTCGCTCAAACCATTGAGTATAGAAATGAATACCGCTGAAGACGGCGACGAGGTTGACCAACCAGCGTCGATTTGCCCCAACGGCCCAGAATCCAGCACCGAGCAACGCCACCGCCCACATCACGCTGAATGCCATGGCCGGAATGACGGGTTTGGTCATGAGCGTCGAGGATACGTCCTTGGCAGCGAGCGAACGTATTAGCATCAGTGGATCGCCCCATAGTGAGCCGATCCAGAAGCCGAAATTGATCAACAGCAGCGAGGTTCGCGCGGCTGTGACCGCGAGCCGCGCATATTCGGCTGGCAGACGTCGCGAAGCTTGGTAGGCGATCAGCGCCACCATAGAAAACACGACCACGGTGAGCGTCGGTTCGAAAATGGCTAGCGAATAACTGGCGTGGCTATAACCCGTGCGTGCGCCCAGGCAAGCCGAAGCGGCCAGCACCGCCAGCGCCATCAAGAGGCTGGAGCGAGCGATGATAGCTGCGAGGCAGAAAACACCCGTGACAATCAGCATGGTGGCAAGGAGGTCGGCACGATAGGCGATAGCGCCGCCGCCTAACATCAGTGCGCCGATGACAAGGCAAATCTGCCCGAAAATCATCCAATGCTGCACGCGATTAAGTGCAATTGCGCAACCTGCGACGAAAAGTGTGAGCCCGAAGCTAATCGCCGTCAACGGCGCAGGCGCCAGCGCGACCGCACCCGCCGCAATAGCGACGACAGCGAACCCGACGAGGATGTTGATGCCGAGAGAGACTGTATCATGTGCAGCGAGCTTCGTGAGCTTTTCGGCTTCCTCGCTCGTTAGCTTGCCTTCCTCAACAAGCTTGGAAATGTCCAGCGTGATTTTCATCGTCCCTCGTCCAGCGAAGCCGATCCCTATCCCATATAGAAACTGTCAACCTATCAGAAATCAACATCCACGCCTCACTGTATGATTGTCGGGGGAGGACTACGCGCGCATATGAAATGCAGTTATGCTGTGCATACTATAGTGCGAAATCGGGGAGGCGGGTTACGGCTACGCGCGCGTCAATCATCGGTGGCGCAATTGGGGCCCGCAACAGCTAGCGAAACTGATGACGCTACAGTTTATTGACTTAGATCAACGAAAAGGTCCGCTATCGCACTCCGATGATCGGCAAAGGCCACGTCGGGTGCTAGATAGCCAACTGACCAGTAGATCGGAGAGTTGCATGAGAACCATCAACCCGTTGGTGCTGTTAGTGCTGTTAGTATTGCTCGTTGCGCAATCGGCTTCGACAGAGGCTTCGGATTTGAACGGAGCTTGGGCGATTGATTCCTCGACCTGCGGTGACATATTTACCAAAAAGAATAACAAGCTTGCTTTCAAGCAAGATGCTGATCTCCACGCGGGCGGTATAATCGTTCATGGAAAGCAAATAACCGGCACATTTCAAAAATGCACCATCAAATCATTGCACGATGACGGGCGGGATGTGCGAGTGATTGCGGCGTGCTCGGACGGTATCGCGGTATCGGACATGGAGTTCGACGTGAAAATCTCCGGAGAAAACAAGATCACACTTAGCTCAAAGGAGCCGGTACCGGTGGAAATGCCATATGTTCGCTGCCCGATGTGACTGTCCGGACGGCGACATTTGTGGCGAACGATGGAGGTTCGTCATGTCTATGACAGTAGCGTTGCGCGCAGACGCCAAGACATCTTAGCTGGCATCACCAAATGAAACGGCGAGACATAAGGGCCGCATTCCCTAGCGGACCAGGAGATTAAGCGGTTTCAGGATGTTCGCCTGAAGTGAGACCCGAAAGCATTCGGGGACCCACTACAGCGCCCTAGTTTAGCTTCAGAGATAAGCGACCAACCCTACAGACGACGCAGCAACCGATATCAGCGCGGCTCCAAGCATCATCCATAGCGTATCGAATTTCGTCGTCAGCAAAAGGACGAAGCAGACAGCCGCAATGGCGATGGTAATTGGACCTGTCAAGCCGTCATGCCCCAGCGGAATCGCCGCAGCTAACAGCAGCCCAGCACTCGCGATCACAACCGTTTGCAAGATCGATTTGACGCGGGAGTGTTCCATTCTGCGGCCCACGAAGTGAACCAGCGGAATGATGAGGAGCGCAGGCGTAATCATAGCAAGCCATCCAGCGACGGCCCCCGGAATCCCTGCCGCAAAATATCCGACGCTCACGATATAGAGTCCGACAGGTCCCGGCGAACTGCGGGTAATTACGACGGCTTCGTTGAGCTGCTCATTGGTAAGGACGTGATAGTGATTCACCAGTGCCTCTTGGATGACCGGCAACGACGCGAGTCCTGCAAAGGAGGTCACCGTGCCCTTCAAGAGCACAAGATAAAGCACCAGTATGTTCATGGCAGGAAGCATCCCACGACGGCGGCGATGACCAGCACGTAAATAGGCGAGATGCCAACGACAACATTCAAAAGGAACGCGCTCGCACCGCTCAGGATCACGCGCAGTCGCTTACCCGTCTTGAAGTACGGATGCGCGATGGTCCAAGCCGTCTTCACCGTAACCGCGACGGCCGCTGCAACCGCGCCCTTGATCGCCGCCTGAGCGAATGCGTTTTCTTGCCATTGGGAAAATAGAATGGTGATGACCACCACGAACAAAGTGCAGGGGATGGAGGATGCCAGCAACGTAACTACCGCACCGGACCATCGTCGCAACATCCAGCCGACACCGACACAGAAGGCAAGAACATTGGTGCCGGGCGTTAGCCGACCAAGGGCGAATGACAGCGCGAATTGCTCTTCGCTAATCCATCGTCGTTTTACAACGACCTCACTATGTATGACTGCCGTTGTCGCGCTTCCTCCACCGAGCGTGAAGTTGGCATAGCGCGCGAAAACGCCAGCGAGTTGCTTGAGTGTTGGTTGATTCATCGACATGCACGACACGACAGCTTCGGCGCCTAGTGCGCCAGATTAGGACAGTCATTTGAGCCTGAGTGGCTCGGTGATGCAACGGGACGGGGCGCGGAGCCCTCGACACAGCGCAGCGTTCCGTCCTGTTGCATGTCGGACGCTGTTAGCCTGGCATAGGTTGATGGCGGCAGGTTGCCGATCCCGCTGTGCGGACGAACGGTGTTGTAATCATCCTGCCATTCGGCAAGCAGCTCGCGAGCATGCTGGAGTGACGAGAACAATGTCTCGTTCAACAACTCGTCGCGCAGTCGCCCATTGAAGCTTTCCACGAAGGCATTCTGCTGCGGCTTGCCCGGTGCGATGTAGTACCACTCGATCCGTGTGAGCTGCGACCAGCGCAGGATGGCCATGCTGGTAAGCTCGGTCCCGTTGTCACTGACGATCATCGTTGGTAGCGCCGGCGTACCGACGCCAGCTCACGCAGCCGGACACGAATGATCGCGTCGTCAGGCCGAAGGCTGAGATAACGCACCGAGGATCGATCAGCCCCAATCACTTCACACGCCCGCCGCTGACTGACCTCAAAACTCGTACAAAGGTGAGCCACAGCCTGCCGCCTTGCGACGGGTCACCATTTTTTTGAATTGAGGTCCTTCAGCATGGCGTTGTCGAGCATCGCCTCGGCCAACAGCTTGTTCAGCTTCGCATCCTCGTCGGCCCGGATCTTGATGCGTCGAGCTTCTGATACGTCCAGGCCACCATACTTGGCCTTCCATTAGTAGAACGTCGCGCTGCTGATCCCATGCTTGCGGCAGACATCCCCCGTCTTCGAACCCGCTTCATGCTTCTCGCAGGATCGCAATGATCCGCTCTTCCGTGAACCTCGACTGCTTCATCTCCGTCTCCCTCAAGGTGACGGACTCTACCCATTTTTGCAGGAAGTTCAGGGGCTCAGGTCAGCAGACATGTCAAGCTTCCCAGGTACGGTTGATCTTGCGTCTCTCACGACGGTGACCGGTGAGACCGATATACCTGCCCGCGGTCACCGCCAATTCATGCAGTTCTGCGAGCTTACGCTGGCGGGTGTTCGCGCCGACGGCTCTCGGTCTGACGCTCGCCATAAGCTAAAGCTAGCGAGAATATGGCTATGACGCCGGCAACGAATGCGGTCACAATGATTGTGTCGGTTGGCATATCGATCTCCCATTTTGCTTTCGACAAGCCAAGAATACATTCAATCACGCGCATGTTTTTCATCTAGCGCAAAGACGCCGTTATTCTCTCACACAGATGCTCTGGGCGGTCAGACCCAGGAATGGATATCTCTTCGCACTATGCGCTGCGGCGTTGCTGATGCTGGGGTTCGGCTTGGCGCTGGAGTGAGCGCAACGTCTTATTGATCTAGAACAAATTATAGAAATAGAAGGCATGTTAAACGAGTGAATGCCGGTAGAGACCCCGGCGATATCCAGGCCCGCCCTGGGCCCGTTCCTTCTCTGACTCGGCCCGGCGCTTCACGGCGTGGGGCCTTTCTTTTTGGCTGCGGGCTCGCTTTGCCTTGAACCGTGTCGACCGCGGCTCACCGATCGGCGGCGGCGCGGCGCCATGAACGGCTCGATAGAAGCTGATGCGGGCGATAACCGGCCGTCGTTTCGACCCATGCTCCTTCACGAGACCAAGGCGGGTTATGGCGCCATATAAGGCTCCCGCGCGAGGACTGTTCCGTTTAACCGACGCATTGGCGAAGCGCTTCGAGATCCAGAATGTCGATGTGGCGGTGCGAGGAAATCTGAATCACTCCAGCTCGCCGCAGCCGCGTGAGCTCGCGCGAAACTGTTCCAATCGTCAAGCCGAGAAAGTCGCCAATTTCGGCGCGCGAAAGCGGAAGATCGAAAGCCGTGACGCCATCGCCTCCTGCAAACGGATCGATCTGCCGAACCATCATCATAAGAAAGCTGGCTACCTTTTCGTGTGCCGTCTTGCGTCCAAGCGCCAGCATCCACTCGCGACCCTGATCGACCTCGCGAAGGGCTTGGTGCAGCAGTTTTGCTTCGAGGGCCGGATTTTCTTCGAGCATCTTCCGCAGCGCGTTCCTGGTTATGCTGCAGATCTCAACATCCGAACAGGCTTCGACCCGAACAAGGCTCTCCTCTTGATGAAGTCGTCCGACGAAATCGGGCGCGAATTGAAGTCCGACGATTTGTTGGCGACCATCGGCCAGAGTCTTGGTCAACTTGAGCACGCCGCGCATGACATTGGCATAGGATCTGATCGGTCCTTGCTCCTGTAAGAGAACGTCGCCGGCGGATACCTTTACGACACGCGTGAATTTGGCGAAATTCACCAATTCGTCGGCATTGAGCGCGCCGCACATACCCTTGTGCCGTACATCACAGCTCCGACAGAGCTTCGGCACATTAGAGTTATGGATGTCCTTCCGGGGCGGGTTCATACTGCTCTAGCTTGAGGATAATCGTCTGCAGGGCCGAGACACAGCCTCTTTTCAGCTGTCGGTTCTCCGGACGGACCCTGCATCCCATAAATCTTCCTGTCTTTGCGATCGCGCAAAGGCGAACCTGAATTGTTGCGCTACCACAATCTGAATAGTTTGAGCGACGAGCGATGATTGCACGCGAGCGATTTCTGAGCTGACGACCAGTGAACGGCAACGCCCATTGCACTTCTCACCGCACTGGCCATTGTCGGGCTAGCGATATTGGCGGCGGATGCGCGCGACGCTAGGCGATCCACCAGCCATAGATGTACACAGCGGTTTTATTGGCCATCCATTGGACACGAAACGGGCTTGTCGAGCTAGCCTATTGAAATCATTGGCGCTCCCCTAGCGGACCAAGACGACTGAGCCGTTTCAAGATGTTGGCCTGAGGTGAGACCCGGAGGCGTTCCACGGGATTCTCATTACGCGTGGCTCACCGGGTGCAAGTGCAGCGCCCCGTTTAGCATCAGGGAACCAACCCTATCGGAACTGCCCGTCGAGAAACTTGCAGACGACTCACCCCGCGACGGGCCGACCGATTAAGGAACGAACGGTTAGTCGGCGGATTAGTCTACTCAGCACATGCTTGTGCAAAGGAGCATGTCCCATGAGTAACGATCACGAAACTGGCCATCTGACCGCCAGCGATAAAGAGTCGGGGAAAGCTGTCTACGGTGCTGAGAACAGGAAGATTGGTAAAATTGAAAGTGTCATGATCGACAAGACCAGCGGGGAAATCGCTTACGCTGTGCTCAGTTTCGGTGGATTTCTCGGTATCGGCAAAGACCATTTCCCGGTCCCCTGGAAGCTGCTGCGATTTGATTCCGAGCTTGGCGGTTACCGTTCCGACATCAGCGAGAATCGGCTGCACGGCGCTCCGAAACACGGTACCGAGACCATCTTCGATTGGAACGCCAGGTACGCAGAACTGGACGACTACTACAACGAGGAAGTCCTTTCTGCTGACAAGCACTGGTTTGGTAAGGTTGGTGAGGCTGCGGGCTCTATTTTTAAGGGCCACAAACGCGAAGGGTAGGACGTGACGGCTGCGAGAGCAGTTTCCCCCGTACCCCGTCCGCAAGTCACCGCCTTGAGCGGGACCGGTAAGGTCCGTGAGGGAAATGATTAGAACACCGGCGCTAGGAGCTGGGGGAGAAATGGCCTTTGGCGCTCCCTAGCGGAGAGCAACTATCAAGTCTTATCAAGGCATTGCTGGTTAAGTTAGCCAGCAATGCCTCCATTGAAACCTTTGAAGAAATTCGCCCACTGGCTAACCAACCGCCAGTAAACGAATAGGTGGCCGGGCGACTTCGAGAAGATTGCTTTTCTTAACCCGGCAATTTTTTCATATTTTTCACAGCGAATGCCGCGCCGCGTCTTATCTTTGGAAGCTATCGGAAACCAGCGCCAACGCCTTATTCCGATGGCCCCTGACTGGCATTGGGCTGCAAGGCCGCCGGGGCGTTCCTTTCTCTCCATCAAGGGAGTCTTCCGTGAATTTCCTATCAATCGATGAAGTAGCGGCCGCCACCGGCCTCTCGCGCTCAACCCTCGCCAAGCGCCGTTGCTCGGGAACGGGGCCCGCGTTTCGTTAAAATGGGTGGGCGGGTCGGTCTGACCACGACGATGTACGTGCGTGGATCGCGTCTTGCCGGCGGTTGAGCACGTGGCGGCCAGCCAACGATAACCGCAAACCCGCGGAGGCTGCGTGATGCGCGGTAAATCGATGGACCGCAGGTGGATTGATATTGATACGATTCATGTCGGTGATCGTTTACGTGAACCGGATATGGCGCGCGTAACCGAAATCGCAAAGAGCATCGCTGAGATCGGTCTACTCAATCCACCGGCGGTTAGGTTTGTTGAGAAGACGACCATTGGCGGCGTCGAAGCAATACTGCTGTCCTCGTGCTGATCGTCGGTCGTCATCAGACTCTCGCAGTTCAGCAGAACGGTCAGCGATGTCGGTTGACGTTGCGGCGTCTGTAACGTCGCTCCACTCCGCGCCGAGTTGATGGCACTTGCCGAGAATCCTTCATCGAGCCGAGCTTTCTGCCCTTGAGCGATCAGCAGCCGGTGGCGCGTTGGACTAAGTCGGTCGCTGCTCAAGCAGAAGGCAGAGGACGTTTCGCGCCAAGCTGACGCGAAACCCACGGCTGTAGGCTCGGAGGCCGGTGTGCGGTCTGCAGCACGTGAACTCGACCTATCGGAAGCTGACGCTCGCCGAGCGATCAAGGTGGCTTCGCTGACGCTCGAAGCTGAAGCCGTGGCCGTCTAGGCTGGCCTCACCAGCAATCGTTCAGCACTTCTGGAAGCGGCTGCGAGGCCAGATCCGAATGATCAAGCTCGGTCGCGCGTCAGTCGTGGCCGCGACACGGCTGACGTTCACGTGCAATCGCGGCAGCACACCGCCCTGCCGCGCACTCCAGCGTGTGCGGAAGCCGCGGCAGAAACTCTCGACAGCGAAACGTCGCTCAATGCCAAGGAGCGGGTGGAGGAAACGGACGCCCAACGCCAAGAAATCGCAACGCGCCAGCCTGCAGTCTGATCGACTGACGAAAGAGAACAGCAGTTTGCAACGCCGTTGCGGCATCGATGGTAGAATTCTCGCGCGAAAATAAGTGCTCTCCAGGATCAACGAGACGAATGCGTTCGCGAGGTTTGCACCGACGCCACGGAAGAGTCGCACTCAAGCCGCCTCACTGGCCGTGACTGGCTGAGCCCTGGCTGTTCTGCTGGGTGTACCGACGACCAGCCTGGAGATCAAAATGCAATTACTATCGACGACGCCGTCGAACTACGGCGGCCGCGGAGCCGTGCGCGAGATAGCGCGGTTCGACCTTCAACTATCAGATGGCGGCCGACTGTTATGGGCTTCGTCTCGCGCAAACGCCAGAGGCGCGACGTCTGACCTGCGCACCGTCAATGTGTTCGCGGCCGACGCTTTGCGACGTTCGCGCTATCGACGACGCCAGACGACTTGATATGCAGCAGCCTTTCGGAACGATCCATATCGGATGGGTTCATTAACCGCCGTTGCGTTTCTCACGCTAAGACCGGCAATCTTCACCTCGCCAGCAAACATCACGCCTCCACGGCTTCAGAGAGATACTGCTCCGCCCGAGACGCTGGTCGGTGCCCTGCAAGCTGCGGTGAAAAACTTTCCCAAACCCGCGAACATGCTCGGTGTCGGAAAAATCGTCATTGAGTTCGAAGACGGAGAGGGCGGTGACGCCTATCGTCGGTCGGGCGAGGTTTTCACCTGGCAGCACCATGAGGCGTGGAACGAAACCGAGCGCGACATAAACGGCCGCGCCGCCGAGAACACAATCCGGTTGGCGACCATTCGCGCAATCAGCCGCAATCCAACGTCGCCTCTTATCGCAGTCGAGGACGTTGAGTGCGGCTGGGCTATCGTGCAGGCCTCAATCGAGCTTGTGACGTCCGGCGCTGAGAAGCGCATGCATGCCTCGCCTGCCGAGGCCCTGCGCAAGGCCATTGTCTCAGCGCTACGCGAGGCGAAGGACTATACCTTGCCACTTTCGAAGTTGATGCGTTCGAAAGGGTATCTCTGGTGCCGACATCCGCGACTTGCAACAACCATGCCTCTGGCTCACGCAATCCGGCGAGGTGCTGGATATGTCGGGCCGGAGGCAGCAAGCTAAAGTGGAACGGCGCTTAATCTCGTTCCAAAACGGTTGGAATGGCGTTGGAACGAGATTGGAATTTTGGAATAGCGGGGCGTTATTCAGGCCTGCCATTCCAGGCCATTCCACTCATTCCAATGGCCTTGGAACGAGAAAAAGTACTAGAATTATATAGTTATGTATAAAAATCTCTCTCGTTCCAATATTCCAAATCATCCTCCATTTCTTCTGTTTTCACCCCTTCTGAGTGCCTCTCGAGAGATGATTTGGAATGCTGGAACGGCGCTCAAAAACACCTAGAGCAAGCGCGGCGCCGGAAAAACGCCGATGCGGCACGATCACTGATTTTTTGGAGGCAACTAATGGCTTGGGCGGATTTGCACCGCACGTGCGCTGACGATGACGCGTCGACGGTTCGCTATCATTTGGATTTAGGAGTCGAACCTCCCACGAGCCAGCGCTCGGATTCGTTGGCGGATGAATTCGCGGAGGTTGACGCGGAACTTCGGCAGCTAACGGTTCGGCGTAACGAGTTGAGGTTGGAGATTATCGCAAGCGGCCGCGACGAGATCGTGGGAACCAAGTGGGCGGTCGTAATCGAAGAGAAGATCGCCCGAAGGTTGGATCAAGAAAAGCTGGAGGCTAGATTCGGACGCGCCGCGCTAGACGATTGTCGAGTAGCCCGCGCGAGCCAATATTTGCGAATTGAGAGATTGTAAGCGAACCAATTCGGCCGCCGAAATCTACCAGCCTACCAACGAACCAAACTAGCCTTGCGGTTGGAGTGCGTGATCTCCAAAAGGGCTAGGGAAAATCAGGTTGCTGGAGGTGGCGACCAAAAATCGGGTTTGCAGAAATCTGCAGAACCGATTCAGAGAGTCGACACTCGCGCTGAAATCGCCAAGATCGCGGGTGTGTCGCACGAGGCACTGGCGCCAACCAACATTCGCAGACAGGACAAAATGTCCCATCTGCTTCAACCGCCGGAGCCATCGCCGCAGAACACGGCGTAACCGATAGGACCGTCAAACGCGCGGAGAAATTCGCTAACGCATCCGCGCCGTGCCGTTCTTACGCTTCTCCGAGACGAGGAGTGGAAACGATGGCCCCAGACAAACATCGCAAAATACTGTGGCGTCTCTCGGGCGTATGTAAATCGTTTGTCATCGGAAATATCATGTGATCGATCACATGATGCAACGCGTACCGTGGAACGCAACGGCGTAACTTACACGCAAAACACTGCAAATATCGGCCGCTCTGCGCCGGAGGTGCATCAAAGCGCCGTGGCTTCACTGGTAACCGTTTCCAGTGAAGAACGGGTCAGCACTTTTATCGTCGAGTCTTAGCTATTTTCCGAAGGCCACGCCAAGCCGGCCAATAAAACACGAGGATCAAATGACACCCGCCAACGATAACCCGCCCATCCGCGCAACCAATTTCCCGGATACTCCGGAAGGCTTAGCCGAAAGGCGGGCTTGGTTGCAAACCGCATCAGCAACACACGCCACTTACCACGGACAGTCTCCTTGCGTGACGTGGTGCAAACGCGAAAAGGACGAAACTACATTCTTCGGGCTTAAGCTCTGGCGCAGCTTGAACGAACCGCCGCGCATGGCTGCCAACGATAACAAGGTTCGGGACGAGGATGGCGCGGAGGCTGGCGAGCAACCTGTTCTTCCGAACATGGACCGCGAGTTAGTCGACGTGTCGGCCAAGCAGCTCAAATACGCGGCCGAGAATGGAATGGTCCGCTTCGCAGGCAACAGGTTGGTGAAAGTGTGGAGCGGTCACAAGTGGGTAAGCCCGGATGCCGAGTTCGGCGAGGTGTGCCAACGCCAAAACGACAAGGCCGATACCGATACTTTTGACGCAGAGATGCCCGACGCGCAGGTGGAGTTAGCTCGGGCGCTCGATGCTGAGCGATTGCGCAAGAGGATAGGTATCAAGACGTGTACGGTGCTCGATATGGCAGCGGGCGATAACACCTTGGCCGAGATGGGAGAGTATCTCGGATTCAGTGGGCAGTATGCGACGCGATCGGCGCGCAAAGAGGTGCGGGCGGCTGTCGTTGTGTTGAATGCCGCTATTGCCGAAGCGGATCGACAGGCCGCCTGAGCGGGAATGTACGCTCGCAAGGCGGCAAAGCCCTTTAGCTATTATAGAGCATTTTTGCTCTGTCCTAGTTGGTGGCAAAACTTCGCGCCTCGGATGTAAAGGCGCGGCTTTTTTTGCCCTTAAAACAATTGTTTCTCAAAATATGAGGCTCCAATGGTTCGATCCACCGCGATCGAGATCATCGCCAGGCACCTACACCTCAACGCGGGTAGGTTGGCGGCACTCGCGCAACGTGCCGCGGAAGCGGGTGACCTGCCGAAGGCATGCGGGCGAGCTGTGCCAGACCTTGCGCCGACCGGCCTCGCAAAGCTGTTGCTATGTTCAATCTGCGATCGTGGACTCGGGAACGCAGCTACGAGTGTTCGTGAGTTTGCGGCGCTGCGCAACGACGGTGGCGCGACCTTGCTCGATTTAATTGAGGGCTTGATGTCGAGTGTCGTCGCCGCAAGCGGCATTCACTCGGTGATCCTGCAACTCGAACCAGCCTCCGCGACTGTCGTTACCAGCGCAAGCCGCCTTCACTATGGCGCGCCACGGGACCACAGCACCGCCGCGCCCATAATCACGGTGCCGGGCGACGCGCTGCGCGCAATCGTTTCCGAACTTCGGGACGTCACCGCCGCCATGGATCGGGTGCCAATCCGCGCGGCCACCGCGGCTCTCGACAAAGCACCGCGCCCGCTCGCGCAGTTGCATCTGCATTCGAAAAAATTACAGCACCGGCAAGAGCCGCGATTGAAATGGCGAAACCCAAGAGGCACCAATGAACAACGAACCTGAAACAATCACCATCCCGCTGTCGCGGCCCATCACCCACGACGAAAAGACTGTGGCCTCGCTAACATTCCGAGAAGCCACCGCCGGCGACGCGTGCGCTGCCGAATTGGTCGAGGGCGATTTCCAGCGCACCCTCGCGCTAATCGCGAGCATGGCTGAGGTCCCGCTACCACTTATGAAAAAGGTCTCCCTTCGCGACGTGCATGCAATCACTGCGAAGCTTGGCGCCTTGATGGGGGAAGCACCCGCGGCGGTTGGGTAGATATCATTACCTTTACCGCCGCAGAAACGCACACCTGCGTATCGGTGATCGAGCGTTGGCCCACCGGCAAGGCACTTCATTATTACAACGCCGCGATCCGCCTTCTTGAGGCGCGCAACGGCAAACCCGAGAAGCGCGAGTCAACTCTCGCTCGGGATGCGGGCGCAGCGCTCGACGCGGCATTTGCCAAAGCCAAGGGAGCAAGCGTTGCTTTGCAGGCGAAGCTGAAGGCTTGCCTATTGTTGATACGGTTACGGAACGCCTTGATCTTCATAATCGCTGGATGGTGAACGGGCTCACATTCGTGAACGCAATCCGCCTGCTTCCTGTGGGCAAGTTCGAAGGGCACGCGATCGATTTTGAAGAAATTGCTCTGCATCACGCGCGTTACGGCTGACCGCACGAATGGCGGACGTCACACCACGTGACCATGGAGGTATTGGCGCGCGGCAACCCTCCAGCCAATGGAGACGACTATGATATCAAAAATGCGCGGTTTCCATAGGACAGCGTGATGACTTTTGGATTAGCTCGCCGCCTCGACCTTAGTGCGGACTCTGGTTTCCGCATTGTATACTTCCACGCGGAGCATTGGGAATCTAACCAGATAGCTCAGCACCAGCCTCCCGCGCACCCTGCTCATCGTCAAATCGAGATTTAGCTTTCCGTCCACAACCATGATGAAGCCATCGGTAGGGATGATATCGGTGCGTTGAGCGTTCCGAGGTTGACGTTCCTCGGATTGTTCCGGCTTATGCAGAGTTTTCATAACGATCCTTGTTGGAGCCATCTCCTAGATGGTGATGACCCTCAACAAGACAACCGCGATCTTCTCGTAGCGGCGCCGGGCCGCTCTCGCCGGCACGAAATTAGGTAGCCTTCGTAAAGAGAGTCAGAACTCCGTCCTGGTCAATGTTGACCGCCACAACCTGGGCGGAGTTTCGACCTTTTGCCTTGAGTGCGGACATGGCTTCGGGGGTTGCCTCGATGGTCTTTCGCAGGGAGTTCATTTGCTCCTGCTTCGTATGCGCGACAAGGTCGTCGACCTGTGAGCGCACGTCGCCTTTCAACTCTTGAACGTCAACAACCTGGATACTTCGAATTGCTACACCTTTCTCGGACTCCGTCTGGGACTGTTGAAGGCGCAGGCGCTGCCGCCAAAGGCGATCCAACTAGCAGCAAAGCCATGACTGCTGGAAAAAACGATGTAGACGTACGCATGATCGCTCCCAGTTTAGGTGAAGATGCGTACGAAATGTATCGTCGAAAAATGTCGAACGCCGGAGATTGATACGGTCATTCGGTGGATCTGATGTGACCGAAATGTGGAAGTTACTCGGTGGGTCGAAGACCGTTTCAAAGCGCGACGCTATCCAGTTATGCGTTTCGCTATTTGCTTTTATACCGGATAGCGATCCCGATAGCGAGAATTCCGGCAAGGTAGCCGATCCGTTTCAATATAAAATCCCACATTCTGAGCCGTCCTGAGGCTCCTTACAGCATCACAAGCCGGACCTGACCGTCGTTGATATTTCCGGTTGTCATAGCAACGCGAGCCAGCCGTTCAATCGTCGGCCAGTGCGTGTGAAGGTATTTGTTAGCCTCAATCTTGGTCGGGAACTTCGTTTTCAGGACGCAATCCTGTCGCTTGTTGCCGTCCGCGATCTGAAACGAAACGCTCTGCGGTCCTTCGGAAATCTCTTGCGGGGTAGGCACATTTGTACGTCGCATAGGTCCTTCCTTTCGGAATTCCTGATTAGGTCAGGCTTTTGGGGGCGATTGACCTATAGAGCGCTCGTGCGGCGTTACTATGACACCCGCCGAAGAAGCGCTGCACATCGAGCGGCGTAAGGAGGTGTGGGAAAAAATCAACGGGCCTGCCAAGGCGAATGGTGCAAAGGCGGCCAATGCTTCTATGGGGCGTAAGTCAGACGCAAACGCAAATTCTGCGTTTGCGTCTGCGACATCAAAGTCGAGCGGAAAATCGTTGCGGGCCGTCCAAGTTGCCGCACAACGTGGAGAAGCACTCGGCACCGACCTTCAAAAGATCGCTGGCACCAGCCTTGATAATGGCGTCGAATCTGCGGCTTTACCTGGGTCGCCTTCGGCGTTTAGGTTCGGTGGGTATTTTTCTTCATCTCGATCATGCTTTGCAATTGCGCGATCGCTGTTTCAAGCTGGACGATCTGCTCCTTTGTAAGATCGCGATCGGCCTTGCCTACATGGCGCGCTCCTTCCAGTATCGCCATCGCCGTTGTTGTAACGACGGTGGCCATGTCTGCGTCGTCGTGAATATACATGCCGGTCTCCGTTGCTTTGCGGCTAAGCATATAGCAGTTCGGGGCCTGGATGCGACAATCGCAGCGTTAAAAAGACAAACCGAGACACATCGACGGGACAGGCGAGCGCATTGAACGTGACGGGATGTGGCGCGTTTATGAGTTTGCAGTTCAGCCGGCTCGCCAAGTAGCGGTAAGCCTTTCGGCCGGTCTCGATGGAAACTCAACAACCGCCCGTTGACCGCCGTCAAAAATGGCTCGTTCTACCCTCATTGTGCTGTGCGCTTCCAGGGTCTCCAATTGATTTTGGGAGATAACGAACAACATCGGTAGTCTTGGTAATATACGTAGACGGGCAGAATTCCAAAACACCCAGCAGATATAGAAACGAGCGGGACTCGTTACATTGAGGCGAAAGTTTATTTCCGTCTGCGGAGCAACTACGATCTGAAAATAATCGTGACTCACTCTATTGAGCGCTGTTGTAACTGCGTGATTTACAGTCGGAGACGATGGGATGAACCTTAGCCGACCGTTGAGCACCAAAATACGGTGAACGACGAGCGAGTGTTTCCCTTCGTTCTTGAGCGATATGACAATGTCGTCGCCATCCTTCATCAGAAGAAGACGCGGCCAGCCCTCGGACAAGGAGCGGATGAATAAGAGGGTACTGAGTACCGCGCCATAAAGGGCGATCCAGAAAGTCATTTTGTTTTCTTGAGGCCGATTTCAGCAAGCCGCCTTATAGCCTCCGAGCGCGATGGCTTGTCGGGCTGACCGGATGCCCATGCGTCGATGGCGGCGCGCATATCAGGGAGAAAGGCGAATAGCGGTTACAGGATCTTGCCCCGTGGCGGGTCGGCCTGGTCGTTTTCGTACTACGTTTTTTGTTGCGGTCGCCATGAAAACGTAGTACATAAACCTTGCTTGAAAAACAAGCGGCTGCGCACGGTGCGCTAACACCAGGCGCAGCCTAACCCGGCACCATGGAGCAAACCATGCCGCAGGCTACCGAAACCAATACCATTCCACCCGTTGAAGTGACACCGGCCCACATCGCAGACGAAATTGACGAAATCAAAATCGGATTCAAAATTCTCGAAGAATATATCTTCGAAGGAGGGCCGCAGGATCAGAAACAATGGCTCTGCGACGTAATTAGCAAAATGATTGAAGAAGTTGAGCAGAGCGCCAGGGCGGTGGCCAACGCTGTGCACGCCTAACCACCACCACCCAACCGGCATCCTCTCGGGTGCCGGCTTACCTCCGCGGCCCAGCCAACAGATCCTTGGCGGGCCGCACATCTGCCGGTGGCAGCACCTGTCAGAGGGTCGGGGCCTTTTTTTGCCTGGTGTCTGTCGAACAACGGTCGATGGCACAAAATCCCCGAGCACAGTAACTCGCTCAAGTGCCGCCCCGTGCGTGCGACGGCCTGGTGGTGCGACCACGTAATGAGTCGATGCGCAAGATGCCAGAGATGTCGAAGTTCCCTGTTTGCCTGCCTCGTGAACTACATCGCACCTTCAAGATGAAGTGCGCGCGTGATGGCAGGCTGATGGCTGAGGTTGTTAGAGAGATGGTGCAGCGCGCGTGCGAAGCTGACGCCAAGACCGAAACAGTGAAGTCGGCCAAGGCCAATGAGCCGGCCCCCGGAAGCGACCGCCGCGTAACCAAAAGGCTCGTCGCTTGGGGCGACGAGCCAAGGGGTTTCGTACGGCTGGGATTTCCTGACAAAACCTAGTTTAGTGCCGAGCCCCCCGAGCATCAAGCCCCATAGTGACCGGCCTCAGATTTATGAGAGCCGCATCATGCACGTCGTCATTTACGTCGATCAGTTTGCTCAGGCTTGGCGAGAATATCAGGCTGAGCCCATCCGGACATTCCAGCCTTGCAGCCTGTCGGCAACGGGCCGCTGTCGTTCGTCGAAGCGCCGACCCATAGCTAGGCAGAGCCGCTCGAAAGCGCGAGCGAAACGACGCCGAGCCAGTGCGACGCGCGGACGATCCAGCGACCCAGACGACGGCCCTGGGCCTAGGTCCAAATCCAATCTTATCGCGCTGAGCAGACCGCAACCCTCGGCGGTCGATGAAAACGCACGTTCGAGTTTTGAAACGGAACAACGTCGCTTCTCTGACAGCGCGAAGGCAGCGTCATGACCTTTTCCAACCTAAACCCCCACCCCGATTGTCAATACCGCATCCGTCTCGCGATCCATGCCGGTGGCAAACACCTCGACTGTCTTCTCGATGAGCCGCCGAACGTAAAAGCGCAGATCGCAATCCCAAAAGACATCAACATTGAAGGAAGGCAGCTATGACCGTCATCACCAGTCTATATGACGATCTGCTCGGCTGCTTCGACGACACCAGTAAATGTTCAGTCTGCGGCGGTGATCTAATCCCGCCATTCGCCATGTGGTGTGGTGCTAGCGCGTTGTTTTTTTGCCGCGGTTGCTGTGGCCGGATCCGCTGCGGTCTTGGCGCCGACATAGCGCAGACCGCGGCAATCGCCGAATTGCAGTCGTTCGGTTACGCTGACAAGACGCTGATCCGTCGTGATGTCGAGGAACAACGTCAAGAGGTGGTTCGGTCTGGCGTGATCGAACTATTTCCGCCCTCTGATAGGGGGCGGTCATGAGCAGTTCTCAATCCTGATCGGCAAATGTTGGCTGATTTTGCCGGCCTGATGTTCAAACGCGCGCGGCCCGATGGTTTTATCTCGCTGCGGCTGTTCGCGGACAAAGGCAGCAAGCATGACAAGCCGATCGACATCGAAGCGATCCAGCTCAACGACAAGGACTTTCTCAACGTCGCCATGATCCGCGCCGAGCAGGCCGCCAGGGCGGCGGCGTCGATTAGTTGTAATCGCGCTAACTTTCGTGTCTTGGGGCGTAGAGGTGGGACAAGATTTTTGTCCATAATGCCCCGCTCATTTTAATTTAAATCAAGATAATCAGAATTTAACCGGAGGGCCGAAATGTTCGGTGTTTATACCAAGGCTATTCTGTCGTGCTCTTGCCGGTCTTGCTGCGCTGATCTCAGCGGCTACCGCGTATTACGTGAATAACAATGGAGGATTTGGGTCCGGGACACCTGGTCAGTCGATGCCACCGGGCAGGGTCCACGGCGCTCCGGGGCCGGAGATGGGCGCGGCTGGAGGCGCTGCCACCGCCGTCGCGGTCTATGGACTGTATCTTGTTGCGCGTCGTCGTCGGAAGCAGGACTAACTCACTTAGTTGCTAACACTGCGGTAGGCTGCCGCTCTCGTTTCCACCGGCGAGACGGCAGCCGCCAAAATCTAAGAACAGTAGACGACGCGGGCCGCGTCATCCTCGACGCACAATCCTAACCAGCTTTAGCGGACATCACCCCCATGCCGGACCTGGAGATGACGACAAGCCACGCTGCGGAATTTCTCAACGTCTCGCGGCGGTTTCTGCTGGGATTGCTGGAATCAGGACGGATTCCATACCGGATGGATGACGGTCATCACCGCCTTCATGTGGCGGATGTCCGGGCGTTTAAGGAGAGGTCCGACCAGTCAGTGCGCAGGATGGTCTGGGTGCGGGCAGCAAAACTGCTGTGGCGCTTGTCAGCCTGGTGCAATCGCTGCGGTAACGCGGCATTCATATGGGCGCACCCCGACACCGACGGAGCGCGGGCAAAAAGAAAAAAGTAAAATAACGTCTGAACTACTGCGCTGCCTTTCTGGGGCATGTTTTGGCTCTAAAAACATAGATCGCTCGCCCGGGTGATCTATACGTCTTCCGTCGAAATCATCGCTTGAAGCGCGACCAGACTCCGGCTTCGTGCTATAATTCACGAGTGTTTCGAAGCTCGCCCCGCCGTCGCCTCCATCGTCGAACGGGCTGTAGCGCAGGAGCCCGGCTCTCCGGGCGTGGAAGCCGGGCTCCATGCCGCTCCAAAGGAGGTGATCCGATGTCAACCGACAGGATATGCAAGCGCGAGCCGCTGCCGGCCCATCTCGCCGAGTTTGAAGAAGCTGCGAAACTCGCCGATCAACTTGAACGTATCGAACGTGACGACGCCCGCGACATCACAAGGCGGCTCGAAAAGGCAAGGCCCAAATGATCGGCCTCAAGCTCAGGATGAAACTCGCCGAGCTGGCGCGGGTGCATCGCGTACGGCCGATCGAGCGGGCGCCACTACCGTTGCTCGCTGCTACAGGTGGTCCACAGATTTTAGAAGGCTACTGTACAACTCCCGACCTGGACGCCGATCGAATGGTGGTTACGCGCGGATCGCTCTCATGGCCGACCGATCTCAAAACGCTTCCATTGCTGGTCTCGTCACGATCTCAACAGGCCCGCAGGCCAGGTACTCAATCTGCGCTACGACAGCGAAGGTCGCCTTTGCATCAAGGCGCTCGTGACGATTCCGAAGCACGGCGCTTACAGGATTTTCGGTTTCAATCATCGTCCGTCAGAGCACCATCCACAATGCGGAAAGTGCGATTCCTCTACGCTACGATTGAAAACGGGCTGATAGCTGAGATTAGCTCTGACGTCTTCACGGCCAAAGAACGCTGCGTGCGTTGTTTTATCCCGACGCGATGTTGCTTCGATTGATGATCGAGCGCACGATGCCGTCATTGCCGCGCTGGAGCGGTTTAAAACCGGATTGGAAATCTACGTGAAGGCAAAACACCGAACCCACCGCCGCCTGTGCAAGCCCCGCCCGAGCAGCAAGCGCCCGTACAGATCGAACTCGGTCCCGCTCCCGCCTATATCTATGGGACGCTGCCGGCAGCTATCCTACATCGCAAGCGAAGTCCATTTGCCAGCTTGGTTGCGCACCTGCCGATCGGAGAGGAAGCAAGATGAGCATGTTTAATCGAAAGCAAGCCAGCCGAGCCCGAGCCCGAAATCACCGGCAGCGAAGTCTTGCGCCTCCAGCTAAAGCGTCTCGATTCACGCCCTGGCGGGTCGATTGCGAACGTTGCGAGAGATTGCAACGAGGCTCTCGATAGAAGCTGCCACTCGCGAGCATGCCCTCAGCCTCGCCAAGAGAATGGCTGGCGACGATGCCAGCGCCGAGGTGCTGCGCGATATTGCCAAGAGCATGATGGGCAGCCTCTCGGGCGGCACACCGCCAGGCCGGACACTCTCGGTCGGCGAACACCAGCTTCGAGATTTCATGGATCGCAAGATCGATCTCGAGCCCGAATCAAAACAGAGCTGGCGAAATATTTCTACACCAAAGACACCTGCTTCGACCCCGCGCTCGATCTGTTGGTGCAGCCCCCGCCGCCGGTTACGACGATTGGGATGAATCATTCCAGGAAACTGGCGTTCATCCCGATGCGCAGATTGCCGCCGCTCAGGATGAGCTTCACGCCGCGATTGCTGCTTATCATGCACGGATCTATCCACCGCAGAGCCAAAGCCGCTGACGCCAGAGCAGATGAAATCGGGCCGCTTACCCCCAAGGCCAGGATTCGCGCCATGACCTACAAACGCGGCGATACAATCCTCTGCGGCGCATCTGCCCTCGCCCATAAGCTCGCGAGCGAGCCTGATGGCTTCGTCAGCGGGATCGCGAGCTCGCCGACTGTCGACGCGATGGGGCACGTCGTGCAGGCCGGCGCGTTTGATCGCTCGATCCGCACCAAAGGCCTGCGCGGTCCCGGCGGCATTAAGCTGCTGGCCGGCCACGACCCCGAGAAGATCGCCGGAATCATCACCCGGCTTGAGACGGTCGGCGGCAATCTGCAGATTGATGCGCTGCTTAACTTGAACATCAGCTATGCGCGAGACCTGTACGAAGCCGCCAAGCAAATCGGCGGTCTGAGCTTCTCGGTCGGATTCCGGCTGGAGGAGTTCGAGATCGTCGAGGCCAAGAATTCCAAGCGTGGCGAAACGCTGATCGTGAAATCCGGCGATCTACTGGAAGTGTCCATCGTCACGCTTCCCGGCCTGCGCCCAAGCGACCATGACGCACGTCAAGAGCGCGCCGCAGCCGGCAAGCCTCGTGAACTGCCCGCGTTCAACGCCTGCATGGCTCAGATCACGCGCATGAAGGAGTTGCTCACATGGCAGGTAACGGTCAGGACTCACTTCGCGCGGCTCTGGTTCAGCCGCCGTCACAAGCTGATGAGCATCAGCGAGTACTCGGGAATTGGTGTTCAGGCTCTGGACAGTTTTTCGCGCAACGAGGTGCAACTCGCGCCGGCGGTTCTCAGACGCTTGCAAAGACTTTGTTCGGTGCGGCCGCGTACTTACGATGCTCGCAAGGATGCAATCATGCTCACGGGCGGGCCAGCCCTCAGACGGAAGGAAGCCGCAACATGGCATGTTCTGAATGGACGCGGAGTAAGATGCTTTGGTCTGCGGGTTATAGAGCTGGTCCTATGGGAAGGCGGCTGGCTGCAGCCATGCTCGAAGTATTTCCCTGATGATGCACGTTGTCGCCGTTGTGCCGCCGCCGCGCTCGCCGAGTGCCGATCCTCATCGCCTGCGCAGTTTCACGGCCAGCCGATGAGCCCGTTAGCGGGCGATTGTGCTATGCTAGCTTTCGCTGGCTGCGGCGGTAGGCAGCAAGCGCCGGGTACATGGGTCTGCGGGTTACGGTTCAGGCCCGCATGGCTCAGGCCCGGCGCGATTGTGTTGGCGGCACCTGGTTCCGGATGTACAGAACGAAGGTCGCCGGCACGCTACCTCCTCCGCCCGCCGAACAGGCCGCTGAGGAACGACACAAAGAACCATGACGTCAGCGGGAAGCGGAAGCACAGCCAGACCACGCAGCGCAGCGGCTGCAATGAAGCCGGCCAGCACCAGCAAGGGCTGGAACACCACACCGCCCGCAGCCAACAGTGCGATGAACAGCCAGCCGCCGTCCCATTTGAACCGATACGGCCACGGGACCTGGTGCCTCCAGGCTTCCGGCGGATGGTTGATGACGGGCTCGTGCGCGACGAATACGGGCTCACGTCGTGCGCGACGATCAGGCGGCATAGGTGGATAGCGGCGGGTCATGGCTGTGCGTCCGTGACGCTGACAAGTTCCAGGCGCCTTTCGATCCGGTCGAGACCTTCGCGCAGTGAGGCGATGTCAAGGTGAACGCCGAGCATGTGCTGCTCTATGGCGGACATGCGGGTTTTGATGCCGATCAACGTTGCGGCTATGTGGTCGATATCACCGCGCATGGCGGCCTGTCCGTCGAGAACGCGTTTTAGTTGTTCAGAAATGAAGTTGAGGTCCACGTTCTCGGCCATTGCCTACCTCCTCACGTCCTCACCGTCCTTAAATACAGCCAGCACAGCCGTTGCAGTGTGCACCGTGAACCGGCTCTCGTCATTGAAGGAGCGCATCTCGGCCCATTCGGTCGCATGATCCTTGCGCGCGAACGCCGCGACCAGCCGGTTATCGCGCCGCACCAGGTATGGCAGCTCCTCGACGGCCTCTTCGGCCGGGATCTGAGGCGCCGCCGGCACCGAGGCATAGGGTTTGAGAAATTTCATGAGCAAGATGTCTTAATCACGCTGCCGGAGCGATAGCTGCGGCATTGCCGGGAACCGCTGTCGAGAGCCGCTGTCCGAGCACGACGTGATCGTGACCGTGCCGCTCTGACGGGTCCGGCAATCGGTTCCAGCATTGGCGAGCGCTGGCATCAGCAGACTGAGAACGAGCGCGAGGGCTATAGGCTGGATTTGCATTGGATTCCCGAAAATTGCGGCCACCATTAGAACCGACAGGCACAGCCTGTCAATGCGGTACCTGACACCTTGACAGTTTAAACCTGCCATGATGTCTCAACCATATGGCGGATAAGGACATTGTCGAGTTGGCGATCTCACGGGCGGGCGGAATGCGCGCGCTCGGGAGGGCGCTCGGGATCAATTATCAGTCGATCCAGTCATGGAAAAAGATCCCGGCCGAGCGCGTGGTCGCGTTAGAAGAGGTCACCGGCATTCCACGCGAACAACTGCGGCCTGACATTTTCAAGCCAAAGAAGCGCCAGACGAAGAAGTGAGGAGCACCAATGAGCCGAATGGGTGTTGAAATCGTCGCGCACGGCGACGGTAGCGCCGTCATCGCGAAGCTGCTTGAAATCGGCGGCTTCGAGTTGGAGATCATTCACTGGCCGGAAAACAACAACACCACGATCATCGCCACCCGGTACACCAAACTCGATGTCGACAGCTTCTTCGATTCCATCGAGAGCATCATCGCGCCATTCAATGCAGACGATCCGAACAATGTGTCGTTGCTTGAGGCTGGCATAGTGATTGACGCTTGCGATGTGATGCCCAACTTGCGCGCGCCCGGCATTGTTTCCGAGATATCGGCCTATCTCTAGCGACCCGCGCGCATTGTCACTTTTTGACCGTCGGAGCGCGGCGTTTGGTGGTTGGCCGGCCGCGTTTCATGCTCGGTTTTGCTGCTGCTTTTCGGGTTGCGAGTTGCAGCGTTTCGCCGATCCGAGTCTGCCAGCCCGAGCCCGAAGAACGAAAGTGCTGCACGACGTCCTGCGGCAGCCGCAGCGTTAAGCTCACCTTGCGTTCTTCCTCTGGCATCGCAGGCCTGCCGCGACCGCGCACAATGGCGCGCATTTGCGCCAGCTCTTTCGGGGTCGAAGGTGGATTATCCGGATCACTGCGAGCCGCGGCGTTGATCTGTCTCTCGGTTAGGGTATTGAGCCGGGCTTTCTCGGCAGCCGTCATTTTGCGCTTCAAGGCCTCCCTAAGCGACATGCGAGTGGTTGCCATAGTAGGTCCTTTCTTCCTGCTTGTTGGCGCGGCGGGCCGATATGATCCGGTAAACACCGCGGCGCATCGTGAAAACTGCTATCATCAGCTTGCCTTCCACCAGCCCGACGCACTTGGTTCTGGTCTCGCGGTCGTTGGCACGGCTGGTGTCAATCTCGATATGGCTGGGATCCGCGAACACCTTGATGCCGGTTACAAACGTCGCCCCGTGCTTGGCCACATTGGAGGCCTCCTTGGCGTCATCCCACTCGAATATCATCATTTTATGTAGTGACATAAAATAGCGGCGTCAACGCCTGCCGGGCCGCGTTTCGTTCACGGCTGGCGATTATGGCCAGTTCCACATAGATTAAGGTGATGAAAGCGCTGCCAAGCACGTTCGCCGTTCACAGCACCAACGATGGCCACTGGCTTGCGACAGCAACGGACGAACATTCACAGCAAGCCGGTCGGACATTCCATCGCGTCGAGTTGGACTCATGCACCCGTTTCCACCTTGCCTCCCCACCCGCGCAATCAAAGTCCCGGACCGGCCGGAATGGATTCACGAGGTCAAGCACGATGGCTACCGCCTGATCGTGCAGCGCGACGGCAAGCGCGTGCGGCTGTTCACTCGCAATGGTCACGACTGGACCGATCGGTACCCGCGAATTGTCGTGGCGGCGCTGCGCAATCGAAATAGCTCGTTCGTCATGCTGCTGATGTTCGGTCTCATGTTCGTCGCGCGCGGGCCGCACCCTCCTGCGCAATCCGGGACGCAGAATACCGCGACGCAGCAGCAGAACTGAACTTTGCTTCTGCCGTGCATTCGCCCGGCAGGCTAACCGGCTGGCAGTTTTCACAGCGGCGCCACTGCGATTTCAACGCGCCGGACGTACATGCATCACCGTTGGGGTATAGAAATTAGCAACCCCGGCTATGACCGCGTGGCTGCCGCCCCACGCCGATGCGACTCATGCGCATGATAGCATCAGGGAGAGCCGGAAGGTTCGCGGCCCGTCCATCCCTGGATGCGGGCAACGAGTAACAGGAGTTCAATTCCCCCTGACGCGGTGAAAATCCGCAACGACTTTAGTCTGGCAACTCATCCGGGGCGGCTGCGGTTCGAACTCCGCGCGGCTCATTACAAATAGGTCAAGAACCGGGATCATGCGGCCTTCAGCAGGGTGATGCATTCGTTCGCGTGAAATAATGGCTTGGTGCTCGAAGGCTTGGGGCTGCCGGCCTAGCTCATGGGAACGGACGAGGCCGGTAGCACTCAAAACTACGCGAACAAGAAATCACCTTCCGCGAGATTGTTGATGCCCACTATTGTTAAGTCATTACTTGCGTCAAAGTGTATGATGGTATTTACGCCAGCCACCTCGATATTCAGGTCGGCGATGTCATTGATGTTGTTCGCAGCCAAAGCTGTGAGGTCAATCCTATCTTGCCCTTGCTCAAAATCCGCCGTGTCGTGGCCGTTTTGAGCGGATCTCCTGCACCGCCATTCAGCACATTCGCTACATCGTAAGGTTCCAGATTCTGAAAACCAAAGGCATCTGTTGCGTGAGATTTGCCGTGAGGATGTCTTTTCCATCACCGCCTTCGAGTTGAAGCGCGTTTGTGAGCGCAGCTGTCGAGGCGTTCGCGAAATGTTAAGGGGCTCTGGTGGACCTGACGCGATTACAAACACAGGCCGGGCATTCTGTACACGAAAGGCGGCGAGCGTTTTTTGGCCCTCTGCACAACGTCAACCGCGAATTATAGCGTTGCCTGGCTATTCAGTTTTTAGCCGGCGGAGGACGGTTTTCATCCTGTTTTTATAGGCATTCACATTGATATTGGCAAATTCACGCCTGTGTTCGTGCATGATAGTTCTGAGGCCGGGGTCGGTGGGCCTGTATTTCTGTTCAATGTTCAGCCAGTCGAACAGCACTTTCATGACATCGGTCATCGGCTGCAGGTTTGTGGTCAAGTTATGCACCTGTAAGAAGGTCAAGAACGGCTCAACTACGGCTACGCGGATTGCTCCTTTCTTAGAGTTTTCGTTCATTATTTGAATTAGATGCCTGATGTTTTGATCTTCAACGTTTTCGACATCTTCGATCATAGAGGGAAAGGTGGAAAACATCGCTATTATGCGCATCTGTTCGTCATCGACATCTTCCGAAAAAACCCGAAGTTGGCCAGTGGCCTTAATTTCCTCCACGACCGCTGCGCCTAGCTGGTGTCGGAGTTTCCGGCGTTCGGCCGCGTTGTCTAACAACTTTTGAAGCAGCCTCTTACATCGCTTCTTCTCATCAGGCGAACGAAGAAGAGCCCATTTTCTTTCAAACGTTTCTTTAAAATCAAGCAACCGTGTATCAAGCTCGGCGCGTTCAGCGCCGCTGGCGTTCCCCTGACCAGTCGCGAATATTAGCCGGTTCCGGTTCATCAACTCAGCAGAATGATTGGTATGCTGGTCCATGTGTCCCTCATGGCAAGCGTAGTACGACGTGTCGCCGTATTTATATCATCACGGCAAAACATGCGCGCGAGCTTCACCGCGTCGTCATAGGCACGCATAGCGTTGGCGGCGTTCTGTTCGGACAGGCCGCGCCAGTAGGCTTCCAACGTGTTGTTGAGCCTAGCGGCGACCCGGCTCGCTTTGATGCCGGTGCGGTCCTTGGCCACCTTGATCTTGGTCGAAAGCTTGACCGTGCCGCGCTTGTCGAGATGGGTGAAATGCGCCGGCACCCGACGGTAAAATTCCAGACGCCGTGCCGGACGGTCAGGTACTCGTGGCTCATGAAAAAATGCCGCCTCTGTAGAACGTTATGTAGAACGTTCTCTGGCATTTCCGGAGCTGAAAGGTCAAGCGTTTTCAGTAAGTTGTTGATTCAACGCGGGAATTCGTGTACGGACGCTGGCGCTCCCTAGCGGAATCGAACCGCTCTCTCCACCGTGAAAGGGTGGCGTCCTAACCGATAGACGAAGGGAGCTGAACTTTTCGGCGGCAAATCGCACGTCGTTTCAGTCTCAATCCGCTGCGATACTACCGTCAAATCAATATCCTATATTGATTTGATCAGACGGAGTTTCCGGCCGACATGAACCGACCGGCTGCAGTCGCGAAACGTATAGTGGCGTTTTCCCGGAGGAGCAAGCATCTCCACCGTGGGACCGGGTTGCGCCGGGTCTCACTTGGACTGAAAGGCGAGCCCCACACGAGCCTACCCGTCCAATGGAGCATCCAAAATGATGCGCAGGGGTGTCGGTCATTGGCTTTTCCACGTGGGCGCAGGGCGCGGCTCGCTCATCGCCAACCGCGATAGCCGATCAAGAAGTCGAAACCATCCGCGCGCGAAAAGCGTGCCGAGGATACGGCGCAGGGGTTATCAGGATCGAGGGATCGTCGAGTTGCGCATATGTCAGAGGCAACAGGATCGGCATCCATATGGTGCTGGTGCTGCGTCGTAAGGGGGCGCCGTTGCGAAGCGCATTTGTAGTCGCGACGTCACGGCGTACGGTAAAAAAAGCCTCGCTAAAGCGAGGCCTTCAACCAATGTCTGGCGTGCGCGTTCAACTACCGAAGAATAGCCACAGCAGAAGTATCACCGGTATCGGTACGCCAATCAGCCAGAGCAAAAGTCCTTTTCCCATCGCCGTCTCCTTGAATGTCATATACATTAAGGAGAACGTGAACTGCGCACGATCGTTCCCGCCTGCTACAGGGCCGAACAGTAAGGGCGGTACGAGGTCGTGCGGTGATGTTTCGTTGCAATCGCACGAAAGCGCGATCAGGCACAGTAGCGCCGCTCTGAACTTCTTACCAATGACCGGTGTTTGGCATCGAGCTCCACGGTTCGGCCGACGGGCGAGCATCACCCTTTTGCAACAGCTCGATCGAGTGCAGGTCTGGGGAGCGGACGAACGCCATCTGGCCATCGCGGGGCGGGCGATTGATGGTGATCCCGAGCTTCATCAATCGTTCACAGGTGGCATAGATGTCGTCGACCTCATAGGCGAGGTGACCGAAAAAGCGGTCCTCGCCGTACGTCTCCTCGGCCCAGTTGTAGGTCAATTCGACCAGCGGTGCGCCGCGGCCTCTGCACTGTTTCACCAGATCCTCGTCCTCGGGGGCGCACAAGAAAACCAACGTGAATTTGCCTTTGTCGTTATCGACGCGCCGGACTTCTTTCAGTCCCAACGCTTCGACATAGAACTTCAGCGCGACCTCGAGATTGCGCACGCGCAGCATGGTGTGAAGGTAGCGCATGTGTGACTGTCTCCTGAAGACGTATGAGATGAGCGGTGGGTCCAGACAGCAGGCGGGTGCGTGCTTGTTGATACATCGTAGCAATACCAGATCGGGGCGATCGATTTTTGCGCGCAATTTTCGATGAGTGGAGCGCCAATTAAGCGCCCTTTTTTCACGGCAGTGGAACTCTTTCGGCGGCTTGCTCGTTAGCTAACGCAAAAACGGCATAAACCATAATTCCTGAGAATTAGGATGTGTCCAAGCCCAACGTCATTGCAACCAAGTTAAATAGAACCAAGTCAAATAGACGCGCGTTATTGCGTCGATTTTTGGTGAGAGGATAGCGACATGAAGAAGAAGTTGATCATGATTGCGACCGCGGCAACGCTCGGCAGCGCCGTTATATCGCTGCCAGCTCAGGCTCAGCGATTTGGACCGGGCCTCGGAGTCGGTCTTGCCGTCGGCGCTCTGGCAGCGGGCGCAATGGCGAATTCGTATTACGGACCGTACGGTTACGGGGGCTATTATGGGCCGCGCCCATATTATGGCGGATATGGCTATGGCGGATATGGCTATGGTGGATATGGACCGGCCTACTACGGCGGCGGTTGGGGTGGCGGCTATGCTCCGGCCTATTATGGCGGATGGGGACCAGGTTATTATGGCGGTGGTTGGGGCTATCGCCGTGGTTGGGGCTATCGCGGTGGTTGGGGCGGAGGCCGCGCGTACTACGGAGGTCGCGGTTGGGGTGGTGGAGGTCGTGGGTATTATGGGGGTGGTCGTCGACGCTAATGATCTGAGTTGAACCCCCCGGAGAGATCGAGATGGAATCTCTCCGGGACAACGTATGCACCGCAGGATTTCGTCCGCCGCAGGATTTCGTCGCCTTGGCGGTTAACTGGTGCACAGCGAAGCGCTCATTCGCAGCCTCTTCGCGAATGGAATAGCGTTCGACGTGCTGCGGTGCCTTCATTTTGAGCCGCTGTTATTTTAGAGCCGATATTATTCTATCGGTTTCCCGTGCGTGTGCATTTGGATCTTCGTTGGGCGCGCCTTGAATTTGGAGAATTTCCAAAAAAAGATTCAAAACAATCACGGACACGGGGCCAGCTTGTGGCTATTTGGAAACGTCTTGGCGCAGGAACTATTCGCGCGTTCACAGGTCCAGTGAATTATGAATGCGATGTTTCTGCAAAACGTCTGGCTTCTTAATTTATAGATGAAAACTGCCCACAACGGATTGGATGCTCGTTAGGGCCGAACCTGATCGGCAATCAGATGAGGATCAAAAACCCGTGAGTAACTGATTCGTGCGTGTGCAAGGCTGTTTATAGATGTCGTCAATTTATCTTTTGTCTTGCGACGCCAACGAGAGTGTTATCTTTTGATTCCTGAGATTCGCTTGGATATATACAGTTGCGTATAACGTCGTCGAGCAGACGACAACCGTAGTAAAATGTGTGGGGGCCTGCGTCATGGGGTCGGACGGTTTTGAATCCAGGAAATTTGCGGGACCGACGGTGAGCGATCACTTAGGGTCAAAGGACTTTTCCGGAACAACAGATCGAGAGTCGGGTGCCGGGCCTTTCGCCGGGCTTGGGGAATCTCCCGCCAACATCGTCGAGATCAGCGGCGTCATCAAATGGTTTGACGCTTCAAAAGGCTACGGATTTATCGTCCCTGATAATGGCTGGCCGGACGTGCTCTTGCATGTCACCGTGCTTCGTCGAGATGGCTATCAGACGGCTTATGAGGGGGCCCGTCTGGTCTGTGACTGCGTGCAGCGGGCGAGGGGCTATCAGGCGTTCCGGATCACCTCGATGGACGAGTCCACCGCAATTCACCCGGCGCAGATGCTGCCGCCCCGGACCCACGTCAGCATAACGCCTACCAGCGGCTTAGAGAGGGCGCAGGTAAAGTGGTTCAATCGGCTGCGCGGTTTCGGGTTCTTGACGCGCGGCGAGGGAACGCCGGATATTTTCGTCCACATGGAAACGCTACGGCGCTTCGGCATAACAGAGCTTCGGCCGGGACAGTTCGTCCTGGTTCGGTTTGGGCCGGGTAGCAAGGGTATGATGGCGGCGGAAGTTCAGCCGGAAACCGGTTCTCCCAGCGTGTCCTCGCACTGATCCGGCGGAGCTACCGCCAAAGCTGCGTTGCGCGGGGATGGCTTGAGATCTGACTTTCCGGAAATCGTGCTTTGCACCCGCAACAAGCCTGCTGTTCCAGGTGGCGGCGGTTTGCGGCGAGACGCATTGTGATCATAGTTCTGACAGGTTGTCTGATGCTACAACTGCGGAATATCGGTCTAGGGTGGCTCCGCTCCGGTCTATGGATCGCCCTGTTCTCTTGGATTGTCATGGTCGCGCCGGACGACTCCTACGTCCACGCAGCCGAACTCCAGCCGCTAGAAATTGCAACCCAAGCCGGCGTAAGGACGTTCTTGGTTGAGATGGCGACAACCCCCGAGGAGAAGGCCACCGGATTGATGTATCGAAAGCATCTGCCGGACGGGCAGGGTATGCTGTTCGATTTTTCTCCGGTGCAGCAGGTGACGATGTGGATGAAGAACACCTACATCCCGCTCGACATGATCTTTATCGGCCCGAATGGTCGCATCCTGCGGATCGCCGAGAACACCGAGCCGCTATCGACCCGGATCATCTCTTCACGCGGCCCGGCCAAAGCTGTGCTCGAGGTGATCGGAGGGACTGCGAAAAAGTACGGCATCGCGCGCGGCAACCGGGTCTCGCATCCGCTCTTTAACGGCCATTGATTCCGCCAATAGCGGAAAGGCTCTGAGCGACTTGCTGGGCCGGCCGGAAGCATGTAACGACATCGTTTCCCAGCAGATCGGGGTATAGCGCAGCCTGGTAGCGCGGCAGTTTTGGGTACTGCAGGTCGTTGGTTCGAATCCAGCTGCCCCGACCATTTAACTGATTGAAAATTAGACATATTTTGCCTTGCTTCCGATTATCGCTAGGTGATTTTCCGGTGCGGGGAAGCACCGGGGAAACACGAGGCGCTTTTTAGGCGCCTCGTGGCGTGGTTTTCTAGGCCGTTGCCCTCCCTGCCGCCAGCATGCGCCCCGCTTGGCGGTACGTGATGATTGCGTCAATCACCACCATATTGCCGGGCATCGCATAGAATTGCCCAACGGCTTTCCGGCCCAGCGGCTTCAACATGCGGGCGGCCCGCGCCGGACGGCACGTGGGCCTGAATCACTGCCAAACCATCATCAAGGATCAGGGATATCGGTACGTTTCGGGCCTTAAGGCGGTCGACGATATCGGTGATGCGGTCGGTGGGCATTTGTCGGCGGAGACTTTCTTCAAAGCGTTCATAACGTTTTGCCTTTCGAGCAAAATTGACATCCAGGGGCGAAATGACCGCAGTTAGACAGCCCCGCACGCCTTTGGGCTCGCGCCTTGGACATGCGCGTGCGGCCCCTGGACTAGAAATTATGATCGCCGACTGACCGGAAACGACATTCGGCTAACGTTTGGGCTTTCGACCCGCCGTGATGATGCGCCAAAAAATCAGAAGCGCAAGGGGCGTCGCCGTGAATCTGTTGTTGTGGCAGAAGTCAACACGCAGCGCCTTGAAAGCCGAGCGCTATTGCTGCTGAAAAATATTTTGCACGCTGCAGGAATGCGACAAAGTCGACACGAACGTTTAGCCGTGCGCCGCGGCCATTCGATGGGCGGGGGCAGGCGGGTGGGGGCACCCCCTGGTGGGGGGGCCGGCCGCGTCGACCGCCAAACGTCGGAACGCCCCAGCGCTAATTTTTTAGTGTCAAAATCCTCGGGCCAGAACGAGCGCAAAGCCGCCGTCGCTTGAGAAAAATTGGAATAGATGAACGAGCCTTAGAACGCCTTGCGCTCGAATGCTCAGAGCATGATACGCTTCCAACACTCCTCATTCATGATAGTATATCGATTGGGTGACACAGCTGCTCCGCCGGCAGCACTGCGCTAAACGCGCCATCGAAAGTGTCGCCGGCATGCCCTATCCCACAAAATACACCCGTCAGTACGATTTCCAGAGCTACCAGGTCAGCAACCCGACGCGGCCGTTGCCTGGCAACCAGGTCAACACCGACCTGGACGCCGTAAAGCGATCCCAGTGACGTTGTAGGCCGTATTCGCGTTGATCGCGGCCAGCCACGCCAGAAGCGCAGTCGTGTCATCCGTCGAGCCGTCTCCAACCCCGCGTAGTCCAAAGGGCGGCATATGTCTTAACGGTTCTAATGAAACGACCGTTAGAGGGAACACAATTGTCAACACAACTGTGGACGCCATATGGTTCAACACGTCCTCAGCGGACAATGACGGGTTGAACATATCCAACAACAATATCCGGGGGTGCACCAGGGGAATCGTGTTTGAGAGTTCGGGCGGCAACAATGGCGCGAACATCTCTATTCAAGATAACCTGATACGCGATTTTTCGGCGCAAGGTATTATTTGCCGAGCTTATACTCGGCACCGCTACGGCAGATGTCACAATCCGCAACAATTCACTCCAACTGACAACCGCGTCGCTTACCGGGATTGAGTGCAGCACCCCCGATGCAACGGCTGGGCTTTTCTACTTTAATATTCAAGCGAACACTTTACGATCGGTGGCAGGGTCAGGCACGGCAATTAAGTTTCTTGGTCAGACATTATCGAGCAGCCTAATACGAGACAACTCTATGTTCGGGACGTTCACCGCGACTGTGACGACCACAGGGTCGACACGCGTTACCGCTGCCACCAACACAAACCTTACTTAAAACAGGTACGTGGCGAAGCGGTAAGGCCGTAGACGGCAAGCGGAACCGCTGCCAACCCGACGATTAGGATCACGAGACCGTGGCGGAAACGCCCTCGGAGAACTGCTCCGACTTGGTTCACCGGCACTGTCGCTGGGATTGGCACATTCGTTCAGAACCTAAGGGCCCGCCGCGACTGGTACCGGCGACCGTAGAGGGCATAGGCGATGGCCTAAGGGGTTCGGGTGGCCAGCCGTCCGGCACCGCGCCAGCTACTCGCTCAATGCCTTGTTGATCTGAGCAGGCCAGCCTACACCGGGGTAGGATTGTTTCAACGGCTCTAGCGGGCATTGGTGGCGGGCGAACCGAGGCGGCAACAATGCGTCGGAGATCGCGCTGTGCCAGATTAGAGGCAGTGTCGCTCCCGAAACCTCACCATCGATCTCCAATTTTCGCGGAGGTTAGCCAACTCGCAGCTCGTCCCGCGTCTGGCGAATTCTCGGTGGGGTATTGTTCAAAAAACTCCGCAACTCGGAACGGCCCCGGTTTGATCTCGAGCATGAGAGCCGAAGACGTCATGACGACGACCGTGTGCCACGCGCCCGCGGTGATCTGCGAGATCGGTATCAACTCTGCGCTGAATTCAATTCTGTCAGTGATACGGCCGTCCTCGGAGAATAGCAGCAGGGCGAGCGTGCCCTGCATCGGGACAATCATTTCCCACTGCTCAGGATGGCGATGCGGTTGCATATAGGTGCCTTGATCGAAAGCAACGAGCAACCGTTGCGTCGGATCAGCATGACTTTCGTGGAGGAGAAGGTGTGATCGCCTGCGCGGAGACATTTTCCGCATCGCTGAGAAGCCTGTCGCAAGTACTGGCTCCGACTGACGCGAAGCCGTCGACGTTGGTTGTCCAATCGGAGAACTTCATCAAGTCTATCCAAATTATAATTGAGACGCACCGGATTGGCAGCTCGATCCGGTGCGTTAGCCTGCAGCATAGGTCGGGGCGCTGTCCAAATGCAGGCCGCCGCTCCGAGTGTCGGCCGGGACATCCGACCTGCTCGGGCGAGCCTGCGCTCTTAGCCGAGCGTCCTTCGAGAAAACTGCCCCCGTCATCGGCTTCGGCCGGTGGCGGGGCTTTTTGCATTTGAGTGCAGCCCCGCGTCAGCGGTGCTGTGGTGAGCAGAACCTCGCGTAAGGCCCAGTGCTTCAATCATCTTCGATACAACAAACTTTGAGCCTGCTGGCGTAAAATGAACCTGGTCAGCCGCTATGATATTGGCGGCATCGTCAGACGTCCTCGTAAGACAACCGTCCGCGTTGCAAAGGCTATCGACGACAGAATAAAACTCCACGCCAAGGATCTGTGCAGTTTGTTTCAGTTCTCGATCCGATTGTTGAACAAATTCGGTAACCCGTTGAGGGATGATGGCCCCGCGGGCACGGTAGTACTCGGCGTATAGACGGGGAAGCGAGATTTTCCATATCGGTACGCGGCCGACGATTATCACGCGAAGGCCGCGGGCCTGCAGTGCCTTAACGGTCGGACCGACGTTCGAACTCGTTGGCTACACGCCAAAGGGAATGAAGGAGAACAACGTCGGGGTGGGCGCTGATGATGCGATGGAGAATATCCAGATTGGCTTCGCGACGTGCCTGGGGGTAATAGGGGTTTTCCACGATGAGCGGAGCGCACCAATTCAGCGTGAACTGCGTAATTCCGGGACGGACGCATCGTCCTGCTGTCGGAAGCCCGCTGAAAGCGCGCCAGCGGTGCTGTCTCCCCAAATTGCGATTGAAGGCCTGCGGTCGCTTTCGACGCAACTCGGTAGAAGCTTGGCGTGGCTTTCTGGCGATACGTGGCATTCACCGTATCTCATCATAAAACGTCCTGCTGTCGTATTCGCAGCTTGCCTGATATCGGAAGGGATGCGCTCCGGAAATCCCGACCGGGTCACCGCAATAATGCCTACGGCGGCTACACTGACTATGGCTCCCACTAGCCCAGGAATTGCTGCGGGTATCCTTCGGCGCCGGATCGGATTTTCGACGAAGCGAAATGTCAACCAAGCGAGCGCGATGGCTACAGTTACGCACAGTCCTCGCTCTAAGTCCGTTAGCAACGTTATCTTTGAAAATCCTGCGTAGACGAGTACTGGCCAGTGCCAGAGATATAGCGGGTAAGAAATCAGACCAAAAAACACCGGCGCGCGAGAACCTAAAATGAAGGTGTTCATCATCGCGCCTTTCGCAGCGATGATAAGCGCCGCCCCTAACACCGGCACGGCTGCAGCTATGCCCGGGAACGGTGTCTTCGCGGAGAAGCGCCAAGCGGCATAGGCGATGAGTGCAATGCCGGCCATGCTGGCTAAGTCGTCTATAGAGCGATGCGCGAAACAGGACGATCGCGGCACCCACTCCGAGCTCCCACGCCCGCGTGAATAGCAGATAGTATGCTGCAGCAGGGTGTATTGTTGTCAGGTAAGCACTCAGAGCCACAGACGCTCCGATGAATATGATCAGGGCCGATCGAGTGGAAACGCGCCATGCCATTAGGCCAGCAACTAGCAACGGCCATACGATATAGAACTGCTCTTCGACCCCAAGCGACCAGATGTGAAGCAGCGGCTTTGATCGCGCGGCTACATCGAAATAATCGACCTCGGAAAGTAACAGCAGGTTCGACGAAAATAGGGCACTAGCGATGGTGTTTTTGCCAAGGGATATCAGCTCGGATGGAAGTAACCGGAACCAACCGACAGCAAAGACCGTTGCTAGGACCAAAATTAGGGCAGGAAATATCCTGCGAACGCGCCGTTCATAGAATCCAAACAGGCTGAACGCGCCAGCCTGAATTTCGGTCAGGAGCAAGCTGGTGATGATGTAGCCAGAGATCACGAAGAAGATATCGACGCCTACGAAGCCGCCCGGGCAGGACGGTGCGAAAGCATGGTTAGCAACTACTAAAAGGACCGCTACGGCCCTCAGGCCGTCGATATCGGGCCGGTATTTCATCTCACCCCACGGACCAACGCTACAGCGAGCGTGCTTAGCGCCTTTGCTGCTATGTGTCTCTCGCCAGCTTCCGTTTCCCCCAATGGCGGCGATGTCTCGCCGTGCACGGCCTTATAGAAAACGATACGCGCCATGAATACAAACGGGCCGCCGTGTTCCGCTGCCTCGTACAGCACCTTCGCGGCGAGCTGCCATGGCTTGGTGGCGCTGGTCTTCCGCGGTAAACTCGTCGCGAATTCCGCGGCCTCGCCAATGGTGCGGATGATCCGGCCATCGGGCATCGGGATTGGATCCTCGAAACGGCAGAACCAGTTCATCATGTAAATAGGTCGGTCCCGGTCTGCGTAAACGTTACATAGGTGCCGCTTTCGTGCATCGATAACCAGCCGTTCGCAATGGCGCGGTCAATTCCGGCTCCATATTCGGCCGGCGACCCGCGGAGGTCGCGCAGGAATGGCCAGTTGATCTTCTCGATGTGGATGCGGCCATCCTGAACCGGCTCGATCGAACAGGCGATCTCGATCAGCTTGCGTGCAGCGGCGTCCGGATCGGCATAGGGTCGGGCTTCAGCGAATTTTGTCATGTCGGCTCAGTGTCCTCTCGCTCTCCGGCTGCAACGATCCGAAGCGATCCGTCCGGTAAGGGTCGCTGTAGCGCCTTAGCTTCGTTCCACGGTGCGCGCATCCAGACATCGTGCTCCTCGGTGGTGGTCAGGATCACCGGCATGGCCTTCGGATGTACCTTGCTGACCTCGGCGTTCGGCTGACAGGTGAGGAAGCCGTAGACGTCCGCGGTGATCTCGCCTTCCTTCGCCTTGCGCACGCAGGTCCAGTTGGTCCAGATCCCGGCAAACGCCAGCAACGGACGGCCCTCGTCGATCGCAAACCAGACCGGCACCTTCTTGCCGTCAATCGTGTCGTATTCAGAGAATGACGTGAACGGCACGAGGCACCTGCTTTCTGGGCCGAGCCAACGCTGCCAATGTATGCTCGAGGTGTTGCGGATGTTCGTCACGCCGCTGTCCGGCTCGAGTCGCAGCAGCTCCTTGAAGTCGACAGGCTGACCTTTGGCCTCCAGCTTTGCCGCGCGCGGCGGAATGCAGGTCGCAGCCAGCGCATCGGATTGTGGGTCCACCCGTTCCGGTTGAGTCAATACATATAGATGAAAAGTTGTTCCCGCAACAAGACGCTCGTTATGGGCGAAGCATCTCGAAAATGGCGTAGCGGCTAGGAGACCGTCAGGGTGTGATAGGGCGGGGCTGGCCGTTTAGAATTACGCTCCGAAGATCGCTTCGGAGGGGTTTTCTGGCGCGCTCGGCAAAGCCTTATCCACGATTGTCAGGATCATCTCTATCGTCTCAGGCGCAACTGGTTATGTGTACTACAATGGCGGTTTACCAAATGACGCTTTGTTTGCGCTCTTCGTCCGCGCGCGTTGGAACAGTCCTGGCGGCGTTCATGGAGCTCCGGGGCCTCTGATGGGTGCGGCAGGGCTACCCCTGCTTGTTGCTTATGGCGTTTATCGACTGGTCCGACGTTGCAGAGGCTAACTAGACAACAAAAACCCCGCCGCAGCGGGGTTTTTTAATGCGGTCAATGCACTCGCTAGGGCGCTTCCGCAATATCAGGCGGATTTGCGTCGCCGCCTCACCAACCAGTAAACGCCATAACCGACGGCCAGAATCGAAGGCCCGCCGCGCCGACAATTGGTCCAGGCGCTCCATGCACCCCACGTTTAAGTTGGCCGGGTGCGTTTTCGCAATTTCCACCGCCGTTGCAAGCCAAAGCAGGGGAGGCAATGAGGACGGCGATGGCCGCTGTCGATAAAGCTTTGAGCGCCGTTTTCATTTGATTGCTCCAATTTTTCAAAGGTACGGGTTCAGTTAGCCGGGTGTTGACGCCAATTAAATCGAAATATGCTGCCTTGTCACATTCACGTTGCGTAACAAAGATCGAGGGCTTTTCGTTCTCCCGTTCCTCGCCAGCTTCCGCTTGCTCCAACTACGGCTATTCTTGCCTTCCGGCAGTCAAGCTCGCTCCAGCAGTCATCTAATTACGAGGTGGCGATAGACCGGCCAGCCAGTCCTGCTCTTCTGCAAGTGCGAGCCAGGCATCCTGCATACGGCTGTAGCGGTTCTTCGAAGGTAAGTCCTTTGCCTCGGCCGCGAGTTCACCGCAGTTGGGGGCATTCTCTCTGTAATCTTCTTCCGATTTCATCAAACGAGCCTCTCCGGCGGAGTTTCTATCTGGGGCTGCCAATCGCCGAACATCCGGCTTCCGTCAGGACAAGCTTATCGTCATCCACGGTGACCTCTGCAAGCGATCTCAAATCATCGCTCGAGGGCGCGAGCAGCTTTAAGCGACCCGCTCAAATGTCCCGCAGCACCCAACGAAGTCTTATCGCAATATCAACGGGCAGGTCGTGAAGAGATCTCGGCTCCGCTGGTTGGCCTTGGCCTTCATCATCACTCATCGCATCCTCTTGCGCGACCTCGGCAGGGCCTTGTTCACGAGCGTTGAGATCATCTCGAAGTTACTCCGCAGCACGTCTACATCTTCGCTGTCCTTTGCGGCCTGCGCCAGCGTCTTGATGTTCTTCAGAGCTGCGACCAGATCGATCACCTGCTTCTGCATGGCGGGGTCGCCGACGTCGCCTCCATCGCTTTGGCCCACAGCGTCCGGCTGCCTCGGTTCCAAACGCAGCGCTGGCGGGGTTTCCATACTCTGTGCGGAAACGGTACTTTGATGAGGAGTGCATATTCCGCGCATAACGCGCTGTTTTACGTATGGAGGAACGAGGCTGGTGTCGCCGTTCGTCTTGAGCCACTGATTGAAAGCATCGGCATACTCAGCCGCGGTCTTTTCTTCAGCGGCATAGCAGGCCTGTAAGTCATCATAGAGCAGATTTGTTTGAATTGGCGTCGTCCCCATCGCCATCATGACCAATACCCATTTCATCGTTGGGTTTCCTCCCCATCAGCGCTTCGGCGCCCTGCATCCGGCGGCTTCAGCTTCTTGCTCAGAGCAGAACCAACGCCGATCCGTCTTATCCATCTTCATCTTCGCATACCAGCGATCACCGGAGAGGTGATAGATACACTTGCCGTGGCTTACACCGGCCTTGATGGTGCAGGCTCGATCCGGTGCTTCCTGTGACGACACCGCTCGAGCAAGAGTTCTTGAGCGGTAGCAGGTACGGACGCAGCTCCGAAAATGACGGTCTGTTTACTGCGTGATCGCCAGTTCCAAGGGGCGATAAACGCGCCAGCCCATATTCCGGCTTTCGCATCATGGGCCTTTGTCTCGTCACCGAGATAGCGATGGGAATACTTCACGAACGCGAGTGCCCATCCGTGCCGGACCATCCACTGATTGATGTTCTCGCCGGGGATTGAGCATGACGCGAGAAAACGATCGTAGCGATCCTTGCCAGACACATCGCAGGACCACGGCCGGTTCTTGGAGAAAGCCGTAAGAGCGTCGCGCGCAGCGATGCCGCATGCCCATTTCTCACCCTTGGCATCCAGACACAGTTGCTCGGTCTCCGGCGCGTCGAGACCCATGAAGTCTGATCTTCTTTCCACCAATGTCAACGGTATCGCCGTCTACAATGCGCGGCTCGCCCAAGATGGTTTCGGCGCGAGCGGCGAGGGCGGCCAAACAGAGCAGTCCAGCCAAACTGGTGGCGACGACCATGCGTGAAAGGGTGAACATAAGTACCGCTCGCTGGTGAACGAATGAAACTTTAGAAGGGGCGCGCACTGGAGCGCGGAGCACCAGAAAATTTAAGGAAGCCGAGTCGCCTCCAGCAATGGCAGTCTTTGAAATGTCCCGACGTCTCGTGCATCAAAGTCTCCTGTTACCTATAACGGGTTTCTTTCCGCTCCGGCTTTTAACGGGTATCGGGCCGCCCGATGAGGGGAAATCCGTCGACCGGGTGAGCAAGGCAGGAAGCGCTGACCGAATTGCTTCGGGGACCCTATGTTGCCACCGCGAGGTGTAAATACCGCCCGAGCGGTAATAACCGCAGGTCTCATTCGAACCAATGTGAGGCCTCAGCGTTGCTACTTCCGAAGCATCGGGAGACGACCATGGCGACAAGGGAACGGATTTTTTTCTCGGGTGTGGCAACAGCAGCCCTGCTGATTGGAGTTGGATTTGGCGGTGGCATATTGCTTGGACGAGCCGCGCTCGAACCTGTTCAGCATGCGTCTCAACCCAAGTTGGCGGCGAAATCGCTTCCCCCCGCAAGAGTTGTTCTGCCAGCGCCTACGGAAATGGCGCCGAGTCCCCCACGTCGGCATCGGCTCCCCTCGTACAGGCAGCAACTACAACCACTTTCGAGCCACAACCGACATCTCCACAAGATCATTCTCACGTTGCTTCGGTAAATGCCATTGAAAGCGCAAGACAGGCAGAGCACCGGCGGGAAACTGAAAAGAAGGCCGAGGCTGCCGAACGCCGTAAGAAGGCCGCCGAACGCGACCGCCATAAGCGATACGTAGAGAAGAAGGCGCAGCAAGAAGCAGCGCTCGAGCAGCAAGCACAAGAACAACGCCAACAGGCACGTAAACCCGCGGGACCGTTTGGTTTGTTAGCTTTCGATGATGGCGCCGAAACGGTGAGGCCGACTAGCTTCTTCGGCAATTGATTCCCTGCCAAAGCCAGCGGCGGTTCGGCGACTTGCGTAAGCCCTCCCACTTCGGTGGCGACTCCCAAGGCTGGAGCTTCACGCGTCCTCAAACTCGTCCAGCTTCTTGCCCAAACTCTCGCAGCTATGGTGGCCGTACACGCGCTCAACCGTCGCGGTCGTATCGCCGAGTAGCTTGGCGACGTCGTAGATTGAGGCGCCGGCCTGGAGCAGGTGAGTGGCCCGCGTGTGCCGCAGGATGTGCGGGAAGCCTTTGGCGGCGAGCCCCAGGCGCTTCAAATGTCGATTGAACGGCGAGTAGTAGTCCTTCTTCGGCAACAGGCGACATAGGCCGAGGTGGTCGAAGCGCCACGCTCTTGGCTCCAGCGCCGCGCATACCGACGAACCGCATCGTAACCCCCGACATAGCCCAGACCGCGAAGCTCTTCGAACAACCAGATCAGCGTCAGCCGTTCTCGCGCCGCCTTGCTCTCGTTTGCCAACAGCAACCGGTCAAGCTCGGCATTCCAAGGGCCCATCTTCGGCTGAGGCTGCGTCTCTCGCTCGTACCGAAACTCCGTCGCTTGAGATCGGATGACCTTGCGAACCACCTTCCGCGATTATTGCGCGCCTGACGAGGTTGCGGAGGCCAACAGGGGATGGAAGTCTCGGCAGACGAGGCGCAAGCTGTTCTGGAACAGCTTGACGCCTTTGACCCAGCGCGCATTTTCTCCCACATAGCTTCTCCCACACAGCACCAAATTTCAGTCAGAGCTTCCGATGTTGGCCTCATTTAAATCATCGCTCACCGGTCCCGCGCCAGCTTCCGCTTTCCCCAACGGTGGCTTTTCTTGCCTTTAGGGTTACTACCGATCGGTGGCGATGCCTCGCCATGCACGGCTTTGTAAAAGACGATCCGCGCCATGAACACGAACGGTCCGCCGTGTCTCCGCCGCCTCGTGCAACACCTTCGCGGCGCGCTGCCATGGCTCGGTATTGCGAACCGTTTTGGGCCGCCTGATTGCATATCCGCCGCCTCGCCAATGGTCCGTATCGTTGTGCCGTCAGGCATCAGGATGGAATCTTCGAAGCGGCGGGACCAGTTCAAAAGACTACCGCCCTTCCTGTCGGCCGCCTAGCGGGGTTTGCGATCGTCACTATGAGCCAGCGCATCAATACGTACGCATCGCATCGTACGCGTAAGCGATGAATACGACGGCGCTAACCAAAAGTGTGCGGCGACTGAGGATTCCAGCATGACGCTTCCCTTGATCGTTTCGGGAAGACGTAGGCGATCAATGTTTCAGCTAGATTCGTGAGGCTAGTAAAGTGGTTTCGTCGCAGTCGAAGCAAACGTACTGCCTTCGTGATGCATCTCTCACGGTGCATCGAAAAAGTTCATTTCGTCTTCTTGAGGCCGATTTCAACAAGCCGCCGAATTGCTTCCGATCGCGATGGCTTATCGGGTTGGCGCATGGCCCATTGGTCGATGGCGGTGCGCAACTGATCGGAGGCGCGCAACCCAATCATCGGATCGCGCCCCGTCGCTGGGCGACCTCGCGTCTTTTTTGGTTTAGCCGATATTGACATTTGCGGATTTTAGTTTAGCCTAAATAGCAGGCCAGAACAAGGTTGCAGCCTTGTCCCGGCCCTAACCCGGCACCATGGAGTGAACCATGCCGCAGGCTACCCAAAGCAATACCACACCCACCACCGCCGTTCGCGCGACGTTTTCAGATAGAATGGTCGAACTAACAATCGGGATCGATTTGTTGATTGCCCATCTCGATAAGGTTTTCAACGCCGGCTTCGAACTCGACCTTGAGATGGGCAGGGACGTCATGGACGCCTGCATTGCGGCGCAGTGGATCGCGAATCGTCTCAGCGAGGACATCCATACGGTGGGGTGCGAGTTCGTCAGGACGACTCCCAGCCTAGTATTGTCAAATTCGCTCAAGCGGCCGAATAGTCACCATCAAGCTCGCCCCTCAAACGGGGCGGGCTCACTTCCGCGGGAGCGTTGGAGAACAGACCTGCCTCATGATGCAAACGAGAAGATTGCCCTTTCACCGATGGAAGCTGCTTATCTTTGCTGTCGCTGCCATTCTGCGACTTCCTACCGCTGCGCTCAGCCAGGGCATAAGACTTGATCCCTCCGAATGGCCGTTTACGTCGATGGGGCGGGTCAACGTCATCACCGGAGCAGGAAGCCGGTCCCAATGTACCGGGACCCTAGTTGGCTCTCGTCACGTCCTCACGGCGGCCCACTGTCTCTTCAATGCCGCACGAGGCACGTGGGTTCACCCGACCTCCATTCACTTTGTGGCCGGTTACGCAAAGGGTGAGTTTAAGGCACACTCGCTAGCAGCCTCCTATGTGAAGAGTGAGGAGTTTGAGGTGACGAAGCCGCTACAGCCCACGATGTCGTCTCGGGACTGGGCGGTTATCGAGCTTGCTGAGAAGATCGACCTCAAGCCCATCAGAGTTCAGCCTGCGAGCGAAGATGGCGGCGCATTGTCCGGGATCGTGAGAGCTGGTTATCGTGGGGATCGCGCCCACGTGCTGACGGTTCAGCAGGACTGCTCTGTCAAGCCTACCTCTGCCCCCACCGCTCTCCTGCTTCATACGTGTAGCTCAGTTTCGGGCGAGTCGGGGTCGGCTCTCTTGAGGGTGGGGAGCGACGGTGAGCCGGAGATCGTTGGAATCCTTGTCGCCAGCTCTAAATACGAAAGCACGACACCGTCATTGGCAGTACCGTCCAGCACCTTCGCGGCTGCCGTCAAAACGGCGCTCAGCCGGTAGAGGCGCAGCCTTGGCTGCGCAGCGTGTCGGCTCACTTTCCGCCCATCGCTCTTTCAATTTCACCAGCAATGATATCTGCCGCGCGCCGTGCAGGATCGACGGCCACATGGGCGTAACGTTGCGTTGTGCTCGACTGTGAATGGCCGAGCAGGTTGCCAATAATGGGCAATCCGAGGCCCCGCGCCCGCGCCGACGCTGGCAAAGCTGTGGCGCAAGTCATGGATCCTGACGTCTTCAATGCCTGCTCGTTTACGCACGGCACGCCAGGGACGATTGAGATCGGCGCGTGGTTGCTCATTCTTTTGCCCCGCGGATTCGCCCGCGATTACGTAGAGGCCGAGGCGGGGTAGATCATTCAGTAGAGCAATAGCAGGAGCAGACAGGACAACCGTTTTCTGTCCTGTTTTGGAGTCGGGCAGGAAGAGCAGCCCACGGCCAGCATCGTATTCCGTCCAGCGGACGTTTAAGATCTCGCGCAGTCGGCAGCCGGTGAAGAGCAATAGGCGGATTGCCGCGGCGGCGTATTGATCAAGCCTGGTTCGGCGGTTCTCAGGTTTCGCCGCGTGTTTGACTTTTTTTGTTGGATCGGGCTCCCACGGGATGCCGCTCGTTTCCGCCTCGCGGATTGTATCACCCAAGCGTTGCAGTTCTTCCGTGGTCAGGTAACGCTGGCGCGGTTTCTCTTCGAAAGGCTCGATACCGGTGGCAGGGTTGGCCGTGCCAGCGGGGAGGGCGTGATGTTCAATCGCATAGTTATAGGCTGCCCGAAGGGCAACGACGACACGATTGGCTGTGACGGCCTGCTTCGAGCCGATGTTCCGATGAAGGCGCGCGACATCGGCTTTGGTCACCACAGTTGTTTTCTTCCGACCTAAAACTGGCCGGACATGCTTGTCGAAGTAGATCCTGAGCAGGTCTGCGCTGATTTTCTTCAGGTGTGGCGTTGCGTGGTTGGCGATGTAAGTATCTAGGATGTCATCCACCGTCTCCGCTTTCCGAGCTTCGGATCGATCGGCGGCCGGATCGGAACCTAGCTTAACTTGAGCAAGCAGCTTTTCGGCGGCTTCGCGGGCCTTCTCGGGGGTGAGGGTGGCCAATGTCCCGATGACCATTCGCCTTTTTGATATGCCTCTACCTCCCGCTCCAGGGCGATACTCTACAAACCAGGAGGCGATACCCGTCGTGCGCATGCGCAGGCCGAAGCCGGTGAGGGTTTCGTCGTAGTAGCTGACGACCTTGGGACCTGGCCTCAAGGAGTTGACAGTGCGACGATTGATCCTCAATACAGGCATGCAGTAGTTATAGCATGGAATCGCCACCGAGTTGCCACCGCAGGCGGCATTCGGTGGAAACGAACGGAAACAATATATAGAGCCTCTGGCGCAAAAGAATTGTGTAATTCGAACAACTAGGAATGATGCGATAATGAGCGCTGCCAATGAAAGAAATACTACGGAAAACATTCTAGTCAGTCTGGGAGACTAGGGGTCGGAGGTTAAAATCCTCTCGCTCCGACCACCATTTATAGCGCTTTCTTCACGCGAAGCGGCATCGTCCTCGGGTTACACTTGAAGACAGGCTTTCGTTCGAACCGCTATATCGAGCATGATCTTAGCCGAATCCGGTTTTCACCCTTCAGAATCATGTGCTTTAAGCAGGACATTTTCGGGAAGGCCATGACATCGTCGTCAGCGGAGTTCGATATCATTGTCTACGGCGCAAGCGGGTTCACCGGCCGGCTCGTCGCGGAATACCTTGCTGCCAAATATGGCGGTGGCGATCTGAACTGGGCCATCGCGGGACGCGACCTCGACAAGCTGGCGTCGGTACGCGAGGCCATCGGCGCGCCCTGCGATCTCCCGCTGATCGCCGCGGACGCCGAAAACCCCGCGTCACTCAGGACCATGGCTGGCCGGACGGCCTCGGTGCTGAGTACAGTCGGACCTTATCAGCTCTACGGTTCCGGTCTCGTCGCCGCCTGCGCGGCGAGCGGCACAGACTATCTTGACCTCTGCGGCGAGCCGATCTGGATGCGGCAGATGATCGACGCGCATGAGGCGGAGGCGCGCAGGAGCGGTGCGCGGATCGTGTTCTCCTGCGGGTACGATTCACTGCCGTTCGAACTCGGCGTGTTCTTTCTTCAGCAGGCTGCAAAGCAGAGGTTCGGATCGAGCGTCGCCGGCGTCAAGGGCCGCGTACGTAAGATGAAGGGCACGTTTTCCGGCGGTACCGCGGCGAGCATGAAGGCGATTTTCGCCGCGGCCGCCAACGATTCAAGTCTGTTGCCGAAACTGCGCGATCCTTTCGTGCTGACGCCAGGGTTCGAGGGTCCGAAGCAGCCGCCGGGTAACAAGCCGTTGTTCGATGAGGATCTGGGGGTGTGGGTGGCGCCGTTCGTGATGGCCAACATCAACACCCGCAATGTGCATCGGTCGAATTTCCTGCTCGGGTTCCCGTACGGCAGGGATTTCGTCTATGACGAAATGGTGATCGCAGGGCCGAACGAGACCGGCGAGGCGACCGCAAAAGCCATCATCGCCGCCAACAACAAACTCGGCGCGCAGGGTGGCCCCAAACCGGGCGAGGGACCATCGAAGGAAGAGCGCGAGAACGGCCATTACGATCTTCTCTTCTTCGGCATCGGCTCCGACGGGCGGCAATTGAAGGCGGTCGTGACCGGTGATCGCGATCCCGGCTACGGATCGACTTCCAAGATGATCGCGGAATGCGCAATCTGTCTGCGAAGCGACGCAGCGGACGTCGCCGGTGGCTTCTGGACGCCGGGTGCTGCGATGAAGGAGGCCTTGATTAAACGGCTCGTCAACCACGCGGGGCTGACGTTCGCGGTCGAGCCGTAACCTCACATCGCCCAGGCTCGGGAAGTTACGAGCCACAAATTCAGTGAGTGCAGAGCGTCAGACCACAAACCAGCAAAGAGTCCTGCTCGCGAACACATAAAAGCAGTTTAAGTCAGCAAGCGAACACCCCAGCCTTTTCCGACCAACACCAAGATGACCGCGTCAGGGTTTCCGGTGGCGTCTGGATCAGGTTTTCAAACCAGCGCGTCCTCAACGACGGCCTTGAAGCGGATCACGGCAAGCACCGTGACAATGCCAAAGAACAGAAGCACACCCGCCTGCGCGGCAAGGAAAGCAGGCTCCGTTTGCGTCGGTGCGTAGGCGTTGACGAATGGTATCTTGAGGAACGCCTGCACCACTCCGACGAAGGCAAGCAGATAAACCGATAGCACCATCGCCGCCGCATACACCCAGCGCCATCCGCCTCGATAATGAAAGACGAAACGTGCGAGGAGAAGCGCAGCGAGGATGATCGCGGCAACGATGCCTGTGGCGAACGCCGGTGTGACAACGCTGAACGGGAACATGAAACCCGTAACGGTGGTCAGAACCGCGGTGATGATGAACCAATTCGTCCAAGTCGATGTCCGCCGACCGTCGAACAAATTGAGAATGGTCGGAATTCCGAGGAACAGGGCGATGAGACTGATAGCCGTATGAATGAAGGTGAGCGCAACGACATACGACATGGATTACCTCCAGTGTGACGTTACCTGATCAAGGATAACACCACATTTTATGTAGTGGCTAGGCCGGACGGGAACGAAGCGGCCGGCAAAACCCAAGACCCGTGTCGGAGATTTCCGATCGTACGGCCCCGGTGAGTGTTATTGCAGCGCCTGTCGAAGGAAAGGCTGCCGGTCGCTGGCCATGTACTGGTGGATTGCCGCGAACATGCCCCACATCATGCCGAGCATCAGCCAGAAATGGCGCCAGTGATCGGTGTCGATCACGAAGCTCTCGCCGACGGTTCCCAGAAATGCCGTGAAGACGGCAAGATAAGCGCGTTGCCAGGGAACTCGCACGAAAATGTATCGAAAGCCCAGCATGACGGTGATGAAGATCAACACCGGATAGCAAATTCCGGAAATCCATCCGCCCGACATGAAAGCGTTCAGATACGAGTTGTGAGTGTCTTCCGGAAAGAACCGCGTGAACTGAAGCGGGCCGATTCCGAGCGGTAGGTCCAGCGCCATCTGGAAGCCGAGAATGTGCCGGCCGAAGCGGCCAAAACGACCCTCGTCGTAGCTCTGGTCGAAACTCGCCCGTTCCTTGAACAGGCTTTCGACCGAATCGAGGGACAGCAGAATTGCCAGCAGCAGTGCAATCGCAGCGGCTGCGATCGCCGCGGTCACAACCAGCCGCGACCGCTGTTTTCTTGATGGGCTGGTCAGGAACATCAGGACCAGCATCACAGCCGACGTGAGCACGAACTGGCCCCAGGCAGCGCGTGAAAAGGCCAGCAGCAACGCAAGACTAATGATCCCGAGCGCAATCGCGCTGCGAACAGCCTTTCCGAACCGATCCGAGACGACGCTTTGCAGCACGAACAATGCCGGCAAGATCAGGAACGCGGACAGCACGTTCGGATCCTTGAAGGTACCTCGCGCGCGACCATAAAGGGTCAGCACGTCATGTTCGCCTGGCACCAGATGAAAATAGCCTGCGACACCAGCTACCGACGCGACAACCGCGCCGACGATCAGGCCACGCCGCATCAGGTCAAGCCGCGCCTCGGTATCTTCCGAGAAAACCAGCGCGAAGAAGATGACCGTCACCGCCATGTACCACGATGTCATGATCCAATTCACGATCGGAGTCTTGTCCATCAGGTGTATGGCGCAGATCGTGTAGCCGATATTGATGAGAAAGAGCAGCATGAGCAGGGGAACGAAGGCGAGCCGCATTCGTAAGCCGGTTGCGAAGAACACGACCATTGCCGCCAGAGTCGCAAACTCGTAGGGGCTGGGTTCGATGTAAACGATCGCGCCGCCAGCTCCCACTGCCCACAACAGCGCGCGTTGGAGCGCGGCAACGCCAGGTGCTTGCGTCGATGACCGGAGCCAACTGTCAACTGCTGCAGGATACGCCATTACACTTTCGCAAACTCAACGTACCAGGCCGGATCAATAAGCGTTTTCGGATTTCAACAGCGCCAGCGGCGTCTTGAACAGGATATAAAGATCGAACAGCACCGACCAGTTCTCGATGTAATAGAGGTCAAACTCGACACGCTTCTGGATCTTTTCCTCGTTGTCGATCTCGCCGCGCCAGCCATTGATCTGCGCCCATCCCGTGATGCCCGGCTTCACGCGGTGACGCGCGAAATAGCCATCAACGGCCTCATCGAACAGCCGCGTCTGCAATTTGCCCTGTACGGCATGGGGACGTGGTCCAACAAGGGAGAGGTTGCCCTTGAAGATGACGTTGAAGAGTTGCGGCAATTCGTCCAGGCTGGTTTTGCGGATGAATCGCCCGACCCGGGTGACACGACTGTCGTTCTTGGTCACGACCTTCGTTGCCATGGGATCGGCCTGATCGTGAAACAACGAGCGGAATTTGAGGACTTCGATTCTCTCGTTGTTGAAGCCGAAGCGTTTCTGACGAAAGAGCACAGGGCCGGGACTATCCAGCTTGATCGCGAGTGCGACCAGCACCATCACCGGCGAGGTGAGCAGCAAAATGAAGCCACCGATGACCCTATCGAACAGCCATTTCATCACCATATCCCAGTCGGTGATCGGGGCCTCGAAGACGTCAAGCATCGGAATCGTGCCGAGAAAGGAATAGGCGCGGGGGCGAAAGCGCAGTTGGTTTGTATGCGCTGATAATCTGATATCAACCGGGAGCACCCACAGCTTCTTCAACATCGCGAGGATCCGCGTTTCCGCCGAGATCGGGAGCGCGAACAGCACGAGATCAAGCCGGGTACGCCGCGCGAATTCAAGCACGTCGTCGACCTTGCCGAGCTTGGGACTACCGGCACAGGTGTCGAGCGCGCGCGAGTCGTTACGGTCATCGAACACGCCCAGAATCTCGATGTCGGAGTCTTCCTGCGCTCGCAACGCGTTGATCAGATTTTCTCCGTTCATGTCCGCGCCGATGATAACGGTGCGGCGTTCCAGTCGGCCGTCGCGTGCCCAGCGGCGAATCATGGTGCGCAGCAGAAGCCGCCCGGCAATGAGGCCGGCGAGACCAACAAGGAAAAACGCGACCAGCCAGAGCCGCGAGACGGAATCGCCGAGCTTGACGAAGAACGAGGCGCAAATGAACAACAGGAAAACGAACGCCCAGGACGAACTCATCCGGGTTATCTGCCGCAACTGGCTACGAAAAACCTGGATGTCGTAGATGTCCGCAGCCTGGAAACACACGACCGCGGTGGCGGACATGGCGAGGATTGATGCGATGAAGCTCCCGCTAAAACCGTCGATGCGAGCTACGTATCCGAGGTAAAGCGCGATGCCGATCAGGCTCAGCAGCAAGAAATCTGCGGCACGAACGATGCCGGTGATGATGACGGGTGAATAGGCCGGCCGTACCTTTTGATTGGTGACGGCAAGCGCCGCCGGTGACAGCCGTCGCCGACGCTCCACAGGTATCCCAAAGCCGCTGCTCGCTGCTGAATCGATCCTCGAGCGAGCGTTGAAAAGGTTCATGTCCTCAAGTCCACATCGCGCCGCGCACCAGGAAGCGTTTTCAGAGCGACTTAAGGACTAAATCGGGAAGATTTGGTTTCGCGCAACTCCCGGCATTTCAGAAATGGTTAACTTTTCGCAAACGTCTCAAGGTAACCTGCCATAACACCCTCGACCATCGCCTTCTGTGAGAAATGCATGAGGATGCGCTCGCGTAACGATGTTGCGCGCGCGGCGGCGGCCGCAGGGTCATTCAATGCGGCCTCTATGGCATCCGCCAAGGCGGTGACGACGCCGGGGGCGAACAGTGCGTCGGTGTACGAGTTGAAAATTTCCGGGATGCCGCCGACGTCCGCCGCGATCATGGGAACACCCGCTGCCGCTGCTTCGATCACGACGTATGGCATGGAGTCGCCGCGCGACGGCACGATCAGCAATCGGCCTTTCGAGAATCCATAGCGAGCCTTGACGTGTCCAATGAAGCGGACCGTCTCCCCAAGATTGAGACGCTCGACCTGGGCTTTCAGCGCTCCTGTTTCCTCGCCGTCGCCTGCGAGCGTGAGCGTGAGGCGTCTACCGCTTTCCCGCAAACGCGCCACCGCGTCGATCAGTAGGTCGGCGCCCTTGATATGTCTGAACTCGCCGACATAGACAATATCGGTCGCATCGTCGGCTAGCAAAACGGGATCAAATTCGCCGGACGTTACGCCGTTGAAGACGCATTTCACCAGTCCGGCCGGGATGCCGACGATCCGCTGATAGGTATTCCGCGCGAATGCGCTCTCGAATAGAAACAGGTCGGTGCGGTTCATCAGCGCGCGTTCCAGGCGGCTGTAAAACATTCCCTTCATTGTCGTCGACGGGAAGTGCAGGGATCCGCCGTGCGGTGTGTAGACGCGGATTGTGCATTTCGATGAGTCCTTAAGCCGCACGAAGGCGCCGGCCTTGGCGCCGTGTCCGTGGAGGACATTCGGCTTCAACTTCCGCATCAGCGCGGCGAACTGCGTCCACGCAAACAGGTCGCTAGGATGGGGGTTCCGGCGGATCGGAATACGGTGGATACCGAGTTTCATTCGCGGGGCGATCTCTGCGAAAGCTGCAGCTGCGCGCTCGCCGCCGGTGAGGCTGTCAGCAACGATGCCGACGAGATGTCCGCGATCGGCCTGTCCGTTTGCGACATCGAGAATATGCCGAATGATCCCGCCCACCGGCGCGCGAACGGCATGAAGGATGCGGAGCGGTCGATCGGGTGGCTCCGTCATGCCTCAGAACCAGCGTTCGTCGACGAGGACGGTGTCGCCGGGGCTGAGCGGCGTAGCGGTGGGGACGCTGATGCGGACGGTTCCGCGGGCATCGGTGTGGGTGACGATGACGAGGTCGCGTCTGGCGCGGGGGGAAAAGCCGCCGGCGATGGCGACGGCGCTTTCGACCGTCATGTTCGGCACGAATGGATACTGGCCGGGAGCCACCACCTCGCCAAGAATGAAGAACGGCCGGTAGGCCTCGACCTCAGCGGCGACGTAAGGCTGGCGGATGTAACCGTTGCGCAACCGCACGGCGATGGCGGCGGACAGTTCAGCCGGCGTGCGGCCGCGCGCGGTGACGGCGCCGATCAGCGGCATGGTGATGCTGCCGCCGGCACCGACCAGATAGGTGTTGGTGAGGCCCTCCTGGCCGTAGACCACGATGCGCAGCCGGTCGCCGGCATCGAGCCGGTAGGCGGGATCGTGCACAACCGGCGGCGGCGCCGACGCCATCCGTCCTCCATAGGCCAGCGCATCGAGAGCGTTGTGCGGACGGACCATCGCCGTCGGCTGCCGCATGCATCCCGACAACGCCAGCGCGGTCAGCAGGCACAGAGTGACGGCGCACACGTTTCGCATCGGGCATCCATGAAATATCCAAATCCACTAAAGGCTTTTGTGGTTAATAAACCGTAATCGAAGGCGTCGCGACGCACCCGGTGGAACCCGCTTGGCAGGCGGGGTTAACTCGGCAGAAACTATAATCGACTGTAATCGTCCCGTTCGGCTGAGTGGTCCTATTCAAGGCTCCAACATTTGCCTCCGGTTCAGTGGGCGAGTGTCAGATTCACCCGAAAGCGCTCTAAGCGTCCAGCGGGAGTAAGCAATGCGGTTTGCGTTCTGGCGTGCTGTCAAGAACACGATGTCGGATCTGGAGACTAAATCCGCGGCGATGGTATCTTCGTCAGTTTCGGCGGCGTCCGAAACCGTGCCGAATCCGGAGTTCGGTGACCTTGATCTGCGCTCGATCTGGCGGGTGCTGCTGCGCAAAAAGCGCTTGATCATCATCCCAACGCTTCTCGCATTCGCGCTTTCGCTCCTCATCGTCAATCTGATCACACCCAGATACAAGTCCGAAGCCCGCATCCTGATCGATGGACGTGAGAACGTTTTTTTACGCCCGACCGGCGAGCGAAACGACGAACGGAACGTGCTTGATCCGGAAGCCGTCGCCAGCCAGGTGCAACTGGTGCTGTCACGCGATCTTGCCCGCGAGGTCATCAAAAAGAACAAGCTCGCGGAGAATCCGGAATTCGATGCGGCGTTGCGCGGCGTGTCGCCGATCAAGTCGCTGCTTGCGCTGTTCGGAATTGGCCGCGACCCGCTTCGGATGACACCGGACGAGCGCGTAATGGAATCCTACTACGACCGACTGACCGCCTACGCCGTCGATAAATCCCGCGTGATCGTCATTGAATTCCAATCGCACGATCCGGAGCTCGCAGCTCGCATCGCGAATTCCATCGCGGACGGCTATCTCGTCTTGCAACTGAACGCGCGTCAGGAGCAGGCGAAGGCTGCAGGTCAATGGTTGTCCGGAGAAATCGACAATTTGCGCAAGAAGGTCGCCGACGCCGAGTCACGGGTGGAGGAATTCCGGTCTAAATCCAGCCTTTTCATTGGCACCAACAACACTTCGCTGTCGAACCAGCAACTGGGTGAGATCAATACCCAACTGAACAACGCGCGTGCGCTGAAGTCCGACGCGGAATCGAAATCACGACTGATCCGCGGGATGCTTCAGACCGGCAAACCGATCGAAGCCTCGGAAGTTCTCAATTCGGAACTGATCCGCCGCCTTTCGGAACAGCGCGTGACGCTGCGCGCACAACTGGCGGAGCAGTCGTCGACCCTGCTCGACCGGCATCCGCGGATCAGGGAACTGAAGGCCCAGCTCGCGGATCTCGATCGTCAGTTGCGCGAGGAGGCGGGCAAGATCTCGCGGTCGCTGGAAAACGACGCCCGCATTGCCAGCGGCCGGGTCGAGAGTCTCAGCAATAGTCTCGATCAGTTGAAGAAGCTGGCGACGTCTTCCAACGGCGACGACGTCAAGCTGCGTGCGCTGGAGCGCGAAGCCAGGGCGCAGCGTGACCTGCTGGAATCGTATCTCGCAAAATACCGCGAAGCTACCACGCGAGAAAACATCGATACGGCACCGTCCGATGGCCGCGTTATCTCGCGGGCCATCGTCTCGAACACGCCGGCTTACCCGAAGAAGCTGCCAATCGTCCTGATCGCCACGCTGGCGACCCTGATGCTGGCCGCCGGCACTATCGCGACCGGCGAGCTGCTGCGCATCACTTCGCCGCGGAACCTGGCAGCAGTTAACTCCGGCCTAGCGTCGCCTGCTGCGCCGGGGATACGCGAGTTCCGCGTTGATCCCGCGCCGGCAGCGGACCTGGCAGAGATCGATCATCTCGCGAATGACCTGCGAGCGGCAGGCGAAGCGGCACACAGAATCACGGTTATGGGTACCGGCCAGAACGAGAGCATCATGCTCGCGGCGCTCGCGCTCGCGCGCCTGTTAACCAATAGTGCCAAGGTAGTCCTGGTCGACCTTTCTCCGTCATCGTCGGCGTTGACGGCGACTTCGGTCGATCCGGCGGCGCCTGGATTGGCCGACCTGATGCTGGGCGAGACGTCTTTCGGACAGGTGATCACCCGCGACCGGCTCTCGCCGCTCCATCTTGTCGGCGCCGGGCGTTCTGATGCCGATCGCTCGCTGCTGCAATCGCCGCGCCTCGCAATTGCGCTCGATGCTCTGTTGGGCGTCTACGATCACGTGCTGCTCGTCGCGGGCACTGCCACTGACCTCCCGGCGAAACTTTTGACGGAGCAGGCGCGCGCAATTGTCGTCCCCGAACTCGTCGATGAACGCGGATGCGCGAATGCGGATGAGTAGCCAACTCAAGGCTATCGGCTTTACGACAGTGACGATGCTTGATCCGGCATCACTACGCTCGGACACTCAGCTCGGCCCTCGCGAGGCGGCTTGATCGTTTGCCGGCGCGGGTTGTCAGCGATGCATTATCCCGCGCAACATCTCGGCCGACCGCTTCAGCGCCGGCGTCTGCTTCACGAAGCGTTTGGCACGGGCCAGCGAAGACATGCCAATGGCAGCCATTCTGCCGAGTGTGGTGAGCGGCAGGTAGCTGTCGAAGATTGGCTCGTCGCTTTTGCAGAACAGGCGCTTGTAGTCGTCCGATCCGATTCCGAGGTCGAGCGAGGTGTAGCCGCGCCCAGCATAATGATCGATGATATCGCGCATCAGGATCAGGCCGGGACTGTAGCGGGCGCTTTCCGACATGGTGTAGGTGTTGAACATCATCGAGAAGCGGTGTCCGTCTGCGACGCCAGCGAAGATCGCGATCACCTCGGCATCGCATTCGAGGCCATGGACCTCGATGGCGCGCCCGCCATCCGTCAGCGGTGCCAGGCAAGCCGCGCGCAGGAAACTCTCGACGCCCGTCTCGGCGAACACGTTCGGAAGCTTCTGCGCGGCCATTCGCAGTGGCTTGATTGCGAAGAACGCATCACAAATCCGCTTAATCTCGGTGTCAGTCGACGCCATACAATAGCGATAGCCGGGCAGTGTTTCGAGCTTGCGTTCCTTGCCTTTGAGCCGGCGTCGAAATGAGTTGCTGATGCGCGCCGACGGCGGCGCTCCCGGCGAAAATATCATCAACGGACAGCCATTGGCAGAGGGCTGGCTCGGCAAGAGCGCCATTGGATTTTGCAGATCGCGCCAGTGCCGCGGCTGCCGCGTGAATGCCAGCACGTCGATTCTGATTGGAAGCTCGCCGATTCCTCGAACCAGCGCGTCGAGATCCGCACGCGTGGCGGAGGCCGCGAAATCCTGCTGCCAGAGCGCCATGTTGAAAGTCGTGTGCTTGCCGCCCATGAACCGTGCGACACGAACGCCACTTTCCGTGCCCAATACGAGCGGGAGCAGCAGGAGTGGTTGTCGCTGAGCGTCGAAGGCGACGATAATGCTGGGCGGAAGTTGCTCGTCGGTTCCGACGTGTCGCTGCCAGGCAGACAGGAAGTCGAATTGCTGATAGGGCGTCGAAAACTGCGACACCTCGAGATTACGCCAGATCGGCTCGGCTTCGCGTAGATCCTGGAGGATTTCGAGATGCGCGATACGCCGTTCGCCTGATCGTGGCTGTGACTTCGCGGTCGGACTTTCGATCAGAGCCGCCATGGTCATTGCTGAGCCTGTTATCAATTTTTTGTTAGCTTTTGGTCTGGACGGACATTTCGCATAAGAGATTCAACAAAGAGTAATGGCTATATGCGAGCGACGAGAAGGCGGTTCCCGAAGGCATTCGCGTCGAAGGCGACGGATCGAAGACCCGGACTGTGGGCTTGCGCTCGCCGCCGGGAAGTGACCGTGAGACGCTTCACGCGTCGGGTTTCGCCATCCAACTCACGATAGGCATAGCCGGCAAGACCCAGCCGAGTCCGGCGACAACATAGAAGATCGCCTGGTAGAGACCGGATGCTGCGAGCCACGGCATTTGCGCAACCGCCATGCCCAACAGCGACCAGACGACGACCAGCACGAGCAAAGCGATCGTGCCGAGGAATTTCCGGGTGCGTATCCGCATACCTTAAAGTGCAACTCGTGACCGGGACGAGGCTTGCGCCGGGGCTGCGGTGGACTATAAAGGGCACGAAAAATACCTTCAACTGTGGCTTTTTTGATGACCCGTCCGATCGCAAAAAAGGAACTCCATCTGCGCGCCGTGCGCGGGTGGCTTGTGTTCGTAGCGCTGCTGATTGCCGCGATGGTGTTAGTCGGAGGCGCGACGCGGCTGACTGAATCCGGTCTCTCGATCGTCGAATGGAAGCCCGTGACCGGCACGCTGCCTCCGCTCTCGCAAGAGGAATGGGCCCAGGCCTTCGAGGGCTACAAGCAGATACCGCAGTATAGCGAGATGAACGCGGGCATGACGCTCGATCAGTTCAAGACGATCTTCTGGTGGGAGTGGAGCCATCGTCTGCTAGGACGCTTTATAGGTATCGCGTTCCTGTTGCCGTTTCTCTGGTTCATGTGGCGCGGCGCGCTGCCGTCGGATCTGAAGCGGCGGCTCTGGATCATTTTCGGTCTCGGCGGACTTCAGGGCGCGGTCGGCTGGTGGATGGTCGCGTCCGGCCTCACCAAGCGCGTCGAGGTTTCGCAGTATCGTCTCGCGACGCATCTGGTGCTGGCTCTGCTGATTTTCGCGGCCATCGTCTGGACCGTGCGGCGATTGTCGGACCGTCCATCGTTGCTGTCGCCGATGCGATTGCGCGTAACCAGCGGCATACTGCTGGTGCTCGTTTTTGTGCAGCTCTATTTCGGAGCGCTGGTTGCCGGATTGCGCGCAGGCCGTGTCTTCAACACTTGGCCGGACATTGACGGATCGTTCATTCCTTCTGCGGCGCGGCTGTTTTTCGAACAGCCGTGGTGGCGCAATCTGTTCGATAATACGCTCACGGTCCAGTTCGAACACCGCATGATGGCTTATACGCTATTTGCGATTGCTGTTTTTCATCTGATTGATGCGCTCGTGTCGCGGGCAAGTTCCGCCGTCGTTCGCGGTGCGCTTTGGCTCGCCGCAGCAATGACGCTACAGGCGACGCTTGGTATCCTGACCCTCCTGCACGAGGTTCCGATCCCGCTCGCGCTCGTGCATCAGGGGGTTGCGATCCTCGTCCTCACGCTCGCGGTTGTTCAGGTGGAACGGTTGATGACCGGCAACACGGCGCTGGAAAGGCAACGACTGCGCGTGGCGGCGGGATAAGATCGGTCCTGGTGGGCGTTCCGCGCGACCTGGTTTTTTGTTTTGGTCCGTACGAGATCGCAAGCCGGCTGCTCGCGCAGTTTGAGGCCGCATGACTCCGGGCCATGCTGAAGCGGCTACGATTGATTAAAATCGTCACCTTAACTTCAACCTGACACAAAGCCGAATATCTGGCGCTATGCGGATTCGCGAACTTGCATCATGATGTCGGAGTCATAGTCACCATCGATAACGCGGAAACCGCAAAATTCTCTCCCGGTCGTTGGCGGGTCTGAATTGGGGTCAATCATGGCGAGATCTGGCAATCTGTCGGTCCTGCTCATCAGCACCTGGGCCTTCACCGTCTGCTTCGCTGTCTGGATGATGTTCGGCGTGATCGGCATCCCGATCCGCGCGCAGCTTGGGCTTGGTTCGACCGAGTTCGGTCTCCTCACGGCGACGCCCGTCCTCACCGGTGCGATATTTCGTTTGCCGTTGGGCATCTGGACCGACCGCTTTGGCGGACGGATCATCATGCTGCTGTTGCTGATTGCCTGCGCGATCCCGCTTTGGCTGTCCGCCTATGCGACCGCGCTTTGGCAGTTTTTGCTGCTCGGATTGGCGCTCGGTCTCGTCGGCGCTTCGTTTTCGGTCGGCACACCTTACGTCGCGCGCTTCTTTCCCAAAGAGAGCCGCGGTTTCGCGATGGGCTTCTTCGGTGCAGGAACGATCGGCGCGGCGCTCAACATGTTCGTAGCCCCGTGGCTGATCGAGGCCTATGGTTGGCAGATGGTTCCCAAGGTCTATGCGGTCGTGCTGCTGGTCACGGCGCTTTTGTTCTGGGTGTTGTCCAAGCCTGATCCTGGCGTCGGCGGTCCAGTCGCATCAATGTGGCAGCAGTTGTCCGTGCTGCGCAATCCGCGGGTCTGGAAATACTGCCAGTACTACTCGATCGTATTCGGCGGCTTCACCGCGCTGTCGATCTGGATGCCGCAATATTTCAAGACGGAGTATGGCTTCACCATCGCGCAGGCCTCGCTTCTCGCCGCCTGCTTCTCGCTCCCCGGCGGAGCCTTCCGCGCCTTCGGCGGTTGGTTGTCGGACCGTTTCGGCGCTCATAATGTGACGTGGTGGGTGCTGTGGGTTGCCTGGATCTGCCTGTTCCTGCTGTCCTATCCCAAGACCGACCTGATCGTGCACACGATCCGCGATCCCCTGAGTTTCAGCATCGCTCTGCCGTCGTGGTTCTTCACGATGCTTCTCTTCACGCTCGGCATCGCCTTTGCCTGCGGCATGGCTTCGACGTTCAAATATATCGGCGACGACTTCCCCAACAGCATGGGCGCGGTGTCCGGCATCGTCGGCATGGCGGGCGGCCTCGGCGGTTTCCTGCTGCCGATCACGTTCGGTGCGATCCTGGACTGGCTCGGCATCAATTCGAGCTGCTTCATGCTGCTCTACGGCATCATCTGGGTATCGCTGACCCTCAATTATCTGACCGAAGTCCGGCAGGCGCCGGTCATGGGAGAAAAGTCACGATCTCCGGCGACGGACTTATCGCGTTAAAGCCTGATCCCAAAGAACAGAGTTTGATTCAACGCAGTTGAATCGGAGCTCAGGTTCGGCAGCAGACGACTATATGCACTTCTTCACGCCATGGCCTGATCGAGGTCGGCCATCAGATCTTCTTTGTCCTCGATGCCGATTGACAGGCGAACGACATCGGGTCCGGCACCGGCTTTGGTCTTAGCCGCATCGTCGAGTTGGCTGTGCGTGGTCGATGACGGATGGATAACAAGCGATCGGGTATCGCCGATATTGGCAAGGTGCGAGAACAGCTTGAGTTTCGACACCAGATTGACGCCGGCGTCGTATCCGCCTTTCAGGCTGAACGTGAAGACCGCGCCCGCTCCCTTGGGCGAATACTTGCGGGCAAGGGTATTGTACTTGTCGCCGGGCAATCCAGCGTAGTTGACGGCCGCGACCGCAGGGTGGACGGCCAGCCATTCAGCGATCGCCTGCGTATTCTCGCAATGTTTCTGCATCCGTAACGGCAGCGTTTCGATACCCGTCAGGATCATGAATGCATTAAACGGCGAAAGCGCCGAGCCGAGATCGCGGAGGCCAAGCGCACGGCAAGCAATCGCGAATGCGAAATTTCCGAATGTCTCCTGTATCCGGATTCCATGATACTCCGGACGCGGTTCGCTCAGCATTGGAAACTTGTTGTCCTTCGACCAGTCGAATGTACCTGCATCGACGATGATGCCGCCAAGCGAGTTGCCATGGCCGCCGAGGAATTTTGTGAGCGAATGAACCACGATATCGGCGCCGTGTTCGATCGGCCGGATCAGGTATGGGCTGGCCATCGTATTGTCGACGATCAGGGGGACACCGGCCTTGCGTGCGACGGTGGCGATAGCTTCGATATCAGTGATGGACCCCCGCGGATTGGCGATCGATTCGATGAAGATCGCCCGTGTTCGCGGCGTGACCGCTTGTTCAAAAGTCTCGACGTCATCCGGATCGGCCCATGCCACGTTCCAGCCGAAGCTCTTGAACGCGTGGGTGAACTGATTGATCGACCCGCCATAGAGCTTGCGGGCGGCGATGACCTCATCGCCGGGTTTCATGAGCTGCTGAAGCACGATGACCTGCGCGGCGTGTCCCGAGGCCACTGCGAGCGCCGCCGTGCCGCCTTCGAGCGCCGCGACGCGCTCTTCCAGCACCGCGTTGGTCGGATTGCCGATGCGGGTATAGATGTTGCCGAATGCCTGCAATCCGAATAGCGAGGCTGCATGCTCGGCGTCGTTGAACACGAACGAGGTGGTCTGATAGATCGGCGTCGTGCGTGCGCCGGTGGTCGGATCAGGCTGGGCGCCGGCATGGACAGCAAGCGTTGCGAATCCTGGAATGCGATCGGTCATCTCGTGTCCTGTGTGCTCGGTCGAATGTGACACCGATGATGCTGATGGGATCGCGGGTCGCCGTCAAGGCGCTGCCTCAAGCGCCGGCTTTTTCCGCGCGTCGCGACGGTGGCCGTGATGCTTTAAACCAAAATCACGCGCTCACGCCGAGCCGCTCCTTGTTGAAAGTCCCGCGGATATGCTGTCGTCGGAGGCATCGTGACTCATCTGGTGGTCCAGAACAGATCATGAGGTTTTGTGTTAGCTCCAACTCGGCAAGCGACTAATGGTCGGGAAAGGGAACGCTGTTCTGGCATGTCGCCCGATCCAACCGCACACACTCTACCTATTCTATTCCGAACATTTATAGATTTCGCAGGTAATATAGAACCGTTTTCATAAGTATATGATTATTATATAGAAATTACTTATGAGTGACGTTGACTAGAGATGGTCGCTTCTCTAGAACCCCAATGGTTCGGTGCGTGGGCGCCGAGGTTTCTTTTCACGGATCTCTCACATGAAAACGTTCTCGGCTAAGCCCGCCGAAGTGACGAAGAAGTGGGTGCTGATCGACGCCAGCGGACTGGTGGTCGGACGGCTTGCCACCCTCGTTGCGATGCGGCTGCGTGGTAAGCATCTGCCGATCTATACGCCGCATGTCGATTGCGGCGATAATGTCATCATCATCAATGCCGCCAAGGTGGTTCTCACCGGCCGCAAGCGTGACAACAAGGTCTATTACAATCACACCGGATATATTGGCGGCATCAAGCAGCGCACTGCGAAGTCGATCCTCGAGGGTCGCTTCCCGGAGCGCGTCATCGAGAAGGCCATTGAACGTATGATCCCGCGTGGACCGCTGGGACGCGTGCAGCTTGGCAATCTCCGTGTCTACGCTGGCGCGGAGCACCCGCATGAGGCCCAGCAGCCGGAAGTCGTCGATATCGGCGCAATGAACCGCAAGAACAAGAGGGCCGCATAATTATGTCCGATACCATGCAGTCTCTCGATCAGTTGTCGTCGCTGAAGTCGGCCGAGTCGGAAGCGCCGAAGCACACCAAGAAAGTCGATAAGTACGGCCGCGCTTACGCCACCGGCAAGCGCAAGGACGCGGTTGCCCGTGTGTGGATCAAGCCGGGCGCCGGAAAAATTCTCGTCAACGCCCGGGAGGTCGACATTTACTTCGCGCGTCCTGTGCTGCGAATGATGATTCAGCAGCCGCTTGTTGCCGCCGCGCGCGCCGGTCAATATGACGTGGTCTGCACCGTCGCCGGCGGCGGCCTGTCTGGTCAAGCGGGAGCTGTCCGTCACGGCTTGTCCAAGGCATTGACAAACTTCGAGCCCGAATTGCGTAGCGTACTCAAGAAGGGTGGCTTCCTGACCCGCGATTCCCGCGTGGTTGAGCGCAAGAAGTACGGCAAGGCGAAAGCCCGCCGCTCATTCCAGTTCTCGAAACGCTAAAGGCGCAATTGGATCGTTCATGGCATTCGCTGCTGCTTGGTGGGGCAGCGAATGCCGGTTCTCGGAATCCAACGCGATTATCCCTTCCGGGACCGGAGAGGGTATATCGGGCTCCTCAAGAGGCCTGTTATGCTTGCGGGATGAAGCTGGCTTCGTCGCCGTCTGGGAAGAGAACCGGCGTGGTTTCACGTCTGCTGGTTCTCGCGCGATGCGCATTCGCCATCACGCTGCTGGTGCCAAATGCCCTAGCGCAGATCGGCGCGGAGACAGCGGCTGATCCCGGACCTGCCGTTAAGGCCGACAAGACAAATCAAGACAAGACCGACAAAACAGATAAGGCAGATCAAGACACGCGCGAATCGATCTGTCTGATGGTCGAGTTGGCGGCGAAGGCCGAGAGCTTGCCGCTGGAATTCTTCGCGCGCGTGATCTGGCAAGAAAGCCGGTTTCAGCCCGACGCGGTGGGACCGTTGACGCGCAGCGGTCAGCACGCCCAGGGCATTGCGCAGTTTATGCCGGGGACGGCAAATGAGCGACGGCTGCTCGATCCGTTCGATCCGGTACAGGCCCTGCCGAAATCAGCCGAATACCTGAACGAGTTGCGCGGGCAGTTCGGCAATCTGGGATTGGCGGCCGCAGCCTATAATGCCGGACCGCGCCGGGTGCAGGACTGGCTTGACGGCAAGGGGGGCATGCCGGCGGAGACGCGCAACTACGTTGTCGCGATCACGGGATCGCCGGTTGAGGACTGGGCTGCCGCCGGTAGGAGCGGCACGCTACCAGCGCAGCCATCGACGACGAGTTGCCGTGAGTTGATGGCGTTGTTGACGCGCGCGCCCAATCCTTTCGTTTCGGAGCTTGAACAGCATGTGAAGCTCGGTGCCGACAAGTTATGGGGCGTACAACTCGCAGCCGGCTTCAGCCGTGTCCGCGCCATGGCCATGTACGCACGAGCCATCCGGCGGCTTGGCGCCGTGATCGGCGACCGCGATCCGAGTCTTTTGGGTTCGATATGGCGCAGCCGCGGTACCCGGACGTTCTATCAGGTGCGGATCGGGGCCGATACACGCCCGGAAGCCGATGGTCTATGCAAACAGATTCGGCGTGCTGGCGGCGCCTGCCTCGTGCTGCGAAACCCGCGCGTGAAAGGTTAAACCCGGCATCCGCGGCGGTGCGCGACGCCGTTCGGCACGCGCCCCCTGCGTCATCATGGCGAGATTGGTTATACTTGGCGGTGAATAACGGTCCGGATCGTGATATCAGGGATGCGAGGAGCTAACGGCGATGGTGCGAGAAAGCGAAGTCAGGGCAGGAGAGGTCGTCGTCGAGCTACCGCCGCCGACGGACGCCGGCCTGGTGTTCATTGGCCGTATTCGTACGCCGTGGACATCCCGTCTGAAGACCCCGCGTCAAGGGCGTGAAGACGGCCCGGTTTGCCGTCTCGAGATTTTCGATCCCTGGAAACCCGCATTGCAGGGGCTCGATCGATACACGAGCATCGAAGTCATCTACTGGCTGCACCTTTCGCGTCGCGACATCGTGCTACAGACCCCAAAAAGCAGTGGCGCGACCCACGGTACGTTTTCGTTACGATCCCCGGTGCGTCCCAATCCGCTGGGAACGTCGCTGGTCAAGCTGGTCGGCATCGAGGGATCGACCGTTCTGGTGTGTGGATTGGATTGTCTCGACGAAACGCCGCTGATCGACATCAAGCCGAACCGCTGCCAATTCACACCGATTGCTCCGCCGCAGGATGGCGATTTCGAAACCGGCTGACAGTTCAGTTTTCCGGCCACGCGGAGATCAGTAGCCTGTCATGACTTCCCGCCTGTGCTCAGGACGTCATGAGACGCCATCGTCGCCGGTTTTGCGAAATGGGCCGGCCTCCGTAAGTTCGCTGGCCGCTGCGGCGACATACTGACGTTCGCGATTGAGGTAGTCACCCACCGCGCGGCGCAGCCCCGGATCGGCAATATAGTGCGCCGAGTAGGTGGTCTGCGGAAGATAACCGCGCGCGATCTTATGCTCGCCTTGAGCGCCAGCCTCCACGGTTTTCAAGCGACGATGGATGGCAAAATCGATCGCCTGATAATAACAGACCTCGAAATGCAGAAAAGGATGATGCTCGATGGCGCCCCAGTGTCGTCCAAACAGCGTGTCCGAGCCGATGAAGTTGATGGCGCCCGCGATCCAGCGGCCGTTACGCCGGGCCATGATCAGAGCGATATCCGGGCCCATGCTTTCCCCGATCAGGGAGTAGAACGGCCGGGTCAAATAGGGCCGGCCCCACTTGCGCGATCCCGTTTCCATATAGAATTGAAAGAAAGCGTCCCAGATTTCCTCTGTGAGATCGCTGCCGGTGAGGACATGGATGGTGATGCCGTTGGCCAGCGCATCGCGACGTTCACGGCGGATCGCCTTGCGGTGTCGCGAGTTGAGGCTGGCGAGGAAGTCCTCGAAACTGGAATAGCCGCTATTCTGCCAATGAAACTGCTGGTCGGTACGCTGGAGGAATCCGTTCTCTGCGAGGAACGTCCATTCTTCCTTGCGGGCAAAAGTGACGTGGACCGACGACGTGCGGGTCGCGTCACACAAGCCGACGAGGCCACCGGCCAGCGCGGCGCAGACGGCCGCTTGGTCGTTGCCGGGGCAGATCAGAAGCCGCGGACCGGTAGCCGGCGTAAACGGAACCGAAGCCAGAAGCTTGGGATAATAGCGCCCCCCGGCGCTTTCGTAGGCATTTGCCCAGCCGTGATCGAAGACATATTCACCCTGCGAGTGTGACTTCAGATAGCAGGGAACGAGACCTACGATTGCTCCATTTTGGCGCGCAATCAAATGGCGCGGTCCCCAACCGGTTCGGGAGCAAGCCGAGTTGGATTCTTCAAGAGCTAAGAAAAAGGCATGCGAAACGAATGGATTGTATGTTTCTTTTGAACTTAAAAATGAATTTTGAGGTAGCGCTGAGATCGCACCGCCGGGCGCTCCGCTGGGAGCGACCGCCGGATTGGCGCAAGCATCCCAGTCGCCAGCCGGAATTTCGCTGACGGATCCAACGGCTTCGAGCGATATTTCGGATGACGACATCAAGGGGTTGAACTGGTCCTATAGCGTTTCCGAGCATCATGCGGTCGCCGGATTATCGTGAAAAAATGCGTCAAATCAAACCTATGGAGACACCTTTGATTCCATCACACGACATCGGAGGTTGGACGCGATGTGGACAAGGTCAAGGGTCGCCGGATCATATGTTCGGGTGGAAACCCTCGAAGATCATCTGATCGGCGTGTCTTGCGGCACGAGTACGCTGTTCCGCAGTGCGCACCGTCCACGTCAGCAAGGGACATCTGAAAATGTTTCTTGCAATCCAAGGTGCCAGAGCTGGAAGTTCGTTCACGTTGTAAGCCACAAAATGCGGTTGGGTGCGAAAGGCATGACGCAGATGGGTCATCGCGGCGCGCTGGAGCGAGGTAGTCTTCGGCCAGTCGGTCTTCGTGTAATGGCGTTCGGCGACGATACCGCGCGGGCGCGACGGCATCAATTCGCGCATCGCCATGACCTGATCCGGGTCGAAAGACATACCGGCTGCCGGCCCGTCATAGCCGGACAGCACCTCCGCCATGCGTCGCACCAGCCGCGTGCTGCTATCGAAATGACTTTTGACCTCGATCACCAGCGGCACATGGCCGCCGACCATCGCGCAGAGTTCCGCGAGCGACATCATTCTTTCTGACGTGTTCTTGAAAACGACCCGCTTGAGTTCGGCCACGGTCTGGGTCTGCAAGGCTCCCGATCCCTCGGTTAGTCGGCCAAGTTCATCGTCATGGTGGACCATGGCCTCGCCGTCGGCGGTAAGCTGGATGTCCACCTCGATGCTGAAGTTTCCGGCGATGGCCGCCCGGATCGCCTCAGGCATGTTCTCCACGATGCCGCGAGCGTGGTCATGCAGGCCGCGGTGGGCGATCGGACGAGCTGTCAGCCAATCGGGCGCGCGCATCAGAATCAGGCAACTTCGAACAGGCCTTCGATTTCGACCGCCGCATCCGCGGGAAGGGAGGCAACGCCGACGGTGCTGCGTGAATGGCGGCCCTTGTCGCCAAACGCTGCAACCATCAGATCCGATGCGCCATTCAACACCTTGGGTCCATCGACAAAATCGGGAGCGGAGTTGACGAAGCCGCCAAGTCTGACGACGCGGACAACCTTGTCGAGATCGCCGAGCGCGGCTTTGACCTGCGCCAGCAGATTGAGGGCGCAGCCGCGCGCAGCGGCGTTGCCCTCTTCAACGGTAACGCCTGCTCCCAGCTTGCCCTTCGCGATCAAGTTGCCGTCGGAATCGAGGCAGAGCTGTCCGGATACGAACAGCAGGTTACCGGTACGGACAAAGCCGACGTAATTCGCCACGGGCGATGCTGGTTCATGCAGAGTGATGCCCTGCGCGGCCAACTTCTGCTCAATCACTCCTGCCATGTCAGCCCCCCGTAATGGATGTTCCACTCGAAATCCGTTGAGGAGCCTATCTCGCCTATCGTCGTACGACATGCAAGCCAATGCCGAGTTCGGGCAAGTATCTGACGGCCGATCAAACTTTCGGGATAGGCCGCAAATCGCAGTGTGCGGCCGTACCTCCCCAGTTGCAGCGCAATGGAGCGGTGACTATGGTCGGGTTCGATCCATCGAGAGACGATATGCGCCATCATTTCCATCGCTCCGCCTTGTGGCTTTGGTCAGGGTTTCTGGCGGCGACCGTAGCCGCTGCGTTCCTGCCGACACCTGGTGATGCCGCGCACGCCGCTGCCGGCGTTCCGTTTCTATCTCACCAGGCTCTGTATAATTTGAGCTTGGCGAAGTCTCGTGGCAGCACGTCCCTGGACAGCGCCCGCGGACGAATTCTTTACAAGTTTTCCGGAAGCACCTGCGAGGGCTATACGTCTGATTTCAGGCAAGTTTCAGAAATGGACAACGGCGAAGGTAAAACCACGCTGAGCGATATGCAATCCACGAGCTGGGAGGACGCGGAGGGAAGGACTTACCGTTTCAAGATTATGACTCGCATGAACGATAACGATCAGAGCGAGGTTGACGGAGTTGCTGAGCGCACCGGTGACAAGATTACCGTGAAACTGAAACGGCCGTCGACCAAAACGTTCACCGTCGACGGCAAGGCGGTGTTTCCGACCGAACAGATCCAGCGGATCATCGCGGCTGCAAAAGAAGGAAAGTCGGTGCTCGAGCTAACCGTGTATGACGGATCCGACAACGGCGAGAAAGTCTACAACACTTTTTCGGTTATCGGAAAACCCATACGGGGGGAAGCGACGAGATCGTCGCCCGATCCATCGACCACCCATGATCAGATGAAGACCCTGACGCGATGGCCCGTCACTGTCAGCTACTACGAACGCGACGCTGCACGCACCGGCGGTGAACAGATCCCGAATTACTCCATGTCTTTCGAGCTGTTCGAGGATGGTGTGTCGCGGGCGTTGGTGCTCGACTACAATGATTTCGTGATTTCTGGCACAATGGACAAATTCGACGTCAGCGATGTCAGGAGTGCCAGGCCCTGCAAGTGATGTCAGGCAAAAAGGTACTCACGGATGCTCTCGAACGATAGCTTCCGGGTATTTTGGGAATATGAGCCAGCCATTTTACTGACGTTGTTTTTATTACTGACGTGGTTTTTCGGGTCCATCATAGGCCAGGCCGCGGATTACGGCCGCGCTCCCGAACTTCTTGCGAAGGTCATCCATTGCCCGCTCAGCATGAGCTGAGCGGAGATCCAGCATATCGGCCGCGTCAGCTTGCGATTCCGCCCGGAGCGCGCTGACGCCTATTCCCATCAGGCGGAAGGCTGGGCCATCGATTTCCTTCGTCAGCATTTCTCGGCACGTTGCGAAAATCTTTACCGCAAGCTGCGTCGAAACGGAGATTGATTGCGAACGGGTCCGTTGCCGGAAATCGGCGGTCTTGAGTTTCAGCGTGATGGTCGATCCCGCTAGCTCACTTGCCTTCAGTCGCGAGGAGACCTTCTCCGACAGCCGCCAGAGGAATCGTTCGAGCGTGGCGAAATCTCGGATGTTGGACTCGAACGTTGTCTCGCTCGAGATGGTCTTGGCGCCGCGATCTGCGATCACCCGCCGGTCGTCGATGCCTCGTGCCAACCGCCACAATTGGCGGCCCTCGGCCGGAAACTGCTTCATCATTTCGATTTCGTTGGCACGCTGCAGATCGCCGATGGTCCGAAAGCCGCGTTCCGATAGACGCTCCTGGGTGGCCGGACCGACGCCCAACATGAAACTTACCGGCTTGTCCGCGAGCATAATGCGCGCTTCGTCCTGATCTAGCGCCGCGAATCCGCGGGGCTTATCCAGGTCAGAGGCGATTTTCGCGAGGAACTTATTGCACGACAGTCCGACCGATACCGTGATGCCGAGTTCGCGCTCGACGTCAGTTGCAAATTTCGCCAGCACCTTGGCTGGAATCATGCCGTGAACACGCCGGGTGCCGCTGAGGTCGAGAAAGGCTTCGTCGATCGACAGTGGCTCTACCAGCGGCGTCAGCGCCTGCATGGTGGCGCGCACCTCGCGACCGACCCGCACATACTTCGCCATGTCGGGCGGAACCGCGGTCGCGAAGGGGCAAAGCGCAAGGGCTTTGAACATCGGCATTGCAGAATGCACGCCATACGTCCGGGCAGTATAGCAGGCGGCCAGAACCACGCCGCGCCGACCACCGCCTACGATTACGGGTTTGTCTGCTAAGGCCGGGTTGTCCCGCTTTTCGACCGTTGCGTAGAACGCGTCGCAATCGATGTGGGCGAGAGCCAGTGCCGGTAGCGTCCGATGTCGCACCAGCCGGGGCGAGCCACACGCGCTGCAACGGGGCGCCGTAAAGCTGAGATCATCGAGACAATCGCGGCAAAAGCATAAGGGACCATCCGACGGACCTGCGGTCACGGGACGCCGCGTTTCTGAAAGGACTCGCTGAGCGCCTGCCGGGCGGCTGCGATAGTGGTCGGATGATGTCCAGAGGATTCCGAAAAAGCCTTCACAGTTGCGTCATCGCGCAGCACGAAATCGAGCACGCCGGTGAGGAAGTGCGGATCGGAGGCAGAGCTGCGTAGAGTTTGAGGACCGATTCCGGTCTCGGCTAGAAATCGGCCTAAAATTTCGGCGTCGTTCGCGACAAACGAAAGGGCCTGAATTGCTACCAATTCAGCTGCTTCGCGCGGGTTTTGCACACGCTTTGTCGTCACGACCGTTTGCCTTTCCGTAACCTATCAATTCTACTTTGGAACCAGCACGACCGAGTCCCGAAACCTTCAAACAAGTGCTAATCCGCTCTCATAAAGATCATCTTACGTCTTAACGGCTTAGAGCGAATTCTAGTGCAAATCTAACTCCAGTTTGCGGATAAGTATTGCTGTGCCGGCATGTTTTCGCTCACCAGCGTGGATGAGCACCGAGTTCGACTGGAGGGCCAGGGTGGCCAAGACGGTCCTGATTGTGGAAGACAACGAGCTTAACATGAAGCTCTTCCGCGATCTGTTGGAGGCTCATGGTTACCAAACGTCCGGAACCAGCAACGGTTTCGAGGCGCTCGATCTGGTTCGCAAACTTCGTCCCGATCTGGTTCTCATGGATATTCAGTTGCCACAGGTGTCCGGTCTCGATGTCACGCGCTGGATCAAAGACGATCCCGAACTGCGCGCGATCCCCGTGGTTGCTGTGACGGCGTTTGCAATGAAGGGCGATGAGGAACGTATCCGCGAGGGCGGCTGCGAGGCTTACCTGTCGAAGCCGATTTCGGTTGGCAAGTTCATCGAGACCGTCCGCCGGTTCGTGGGTTGAGGAGATAAGAGTGTCTGCGCGTGTTCTGGTCGTCGACGACATCCCCGCCAACGTCCGGCTCCTTGAAGCACGATTGTCGGCGGAATATTTCGACGTCATAACTGCGTCTAATGGCGCGCAAGCACTGGAGACCTGCGCCCGTGCCGAGTGCGACATCATTCTCCTCGACGTGATGATGCCTGACATGGACGGTTTTGAGGTCTGCCGCCGGCTGAAAGCAAACCCGGCAACCCATTTTATTCCGGTGGTGATGGTGACGGCGTTGGACAGTCCGTCCGACCGCGTGCGAGGCCTCGAAGCCGGTGCCGATGACTTCCTGACAAAGCCGGTATCGGATGTGGTTTTGACCGCAAGGGTCCGTTCGTTGACGCGCCTGAAGATGATGACCGACGAACTACGCATGAGGGCCGTGACCTCGCTCGAAATCGGCGTGCAGGCGCCGGAGCGCGAGGCGGTTGGTGATAGCGGGAAGGGCGGGCGTATCCTTTTGGTCGACGATCGCCCCTCGTCGTACGAGCGGTTGGCATCGATGCTGAGCGCCGAACACACCGTTGACATCGAAACCGAACCCTCCGAAGCGCTGTTTCGTGCTGCCGAAAGCAATTATGATCTCCTTATCGTCTCGCTCGGGCTGGAAAATTTCGACGGTTTGCGGTTATGCAGTCAAGCGCGCTCGCTGGAGCGGACGCGACACGTTCCGATTCTGGCTGTTGCTGATGCCGACGGCAACGGGCGATTGCTGCGTGGTCTTGAGATTGGCATCAATGATTATCTAATGCGGCCGATCGACAAGAACGAGTTGCTTGCCCGCGCGCGCACGCAAATCCGCCGCCGCCGCTACACCGTTCACCTGCGTGACAACATGCAGAGTTCGATCGAAATGGCTGTCACGGACGGACTGACCGGGCTGCACAACCGACGTTACATGGAAAGCCATCTGGCGACGCTGGCCGAGCAGGTCTCGCTGCGGGGCAAGTCATTAGCGCTCATGATGCTCGATATAGATTACTTCAAGTCGATCAATGATAGCTACGGTCATGATGCCGGTGACGATGTTCTGCGAGAGTTCGCGCTGCGAATCCGCAAAACCATTCGAGGCATCGACCTCGCCTGCCGTTACGGCGGAGAGGAGTTCGTGGTCGTGATGCCGGAGGCCGATCTGCATGTCGCGAGCATGGTGGCCGAACGTCTGCGCCGCGCGATTGCTGGCGAACCGTTCTCCGTCCACAAGGGGACGAAGCGGATCAAGGTGACCATCTCGATCGGACTATCGACCTTGGAGCGGAAGGGGGAACCTGTCTCTGACGTTCTCAAGCGCGCCGATGTCGCGCTTTACCGCGCCAAGCATGACGGCCGAAACCGCGTCGTGGCAGAGGCGGCGTAGTTATTTTATCAATGCGATTTTGATCCCGCGTGTGGTGCATCGTCGAACCAACGATCGGTCGCAGCTTTCTTCTCCGGCACTATTAAATGCGTCTTGGCCGTCGGTCGTGCCAGCGAGACGGTGGCGAGACATGACGCACGCGCGTCCATCTTGAAGGTGACGAGCGTATGGGCGATGGCGTGGCACTCGGCTGAGCCCCGGTGGCCGCAACGCCAGCCGTGACGCCGAAGGCGGCATCAAGCCAACGCAAAACGGAGCCCGAAAGCTCCGCTCAATTCACCGCCGATGAAGCGATCTTACGTGATCGTCACTTGATCTTGGCTTCGCGGAATTCGACGTGTTTGCGCGCGACCGGATCGTATTTTTTCTTGACCAGCTTGTCGGTCATGGTGCGCGAATTCTTTTTAGCTACGTAATAGAAGCCTGTGTCAGCACTGGAAACCAGCTTGACCTTGATGGTGACCGCCTTGGCCATGTGCAAACCCTTGATGTCGGGAAACGGAAAAGCCGGCCCGCATCAGGCCTGCATTTGGCCGGCAAACTAGACCTCGAAACATCGAAAGTCAAGGATTTCGAGGCTGGTGACGTAAAAATCAGTCCACGACGGGCACATTGCCTCGCCGAGGGCAGGTGTTACGGCTTTCGAAGCCGTCCTGCCTAGGCAAAGGCGATTGTCATAGTATTGTCCGCTTTTGTGTATTCTTTCGGATTCTGTTCATTTATTAATTTTATGAAAAGGTGAGAGAATTGGAATGAGCTTGTAGGGTTGTGGGTGGGCCCTTCAATTATGATCGAAGCGTCAAGTGTGGCTCTAACGCCCCAGACACGGAACTTCTGCTGAGACTGATCGCAAGGGGTTCCATGGCACCCAGACGACGACTATGCTCGTGTGGGGAAAGAAATATGTTGCGTCGAGACGAGTGATTCGGGGGATGATCCGGCGTAGAGGCTCCGCCTCGTTTGCGTCTGGGGAATGAAGAGAAGAATGGAATTCCGCGGATGGGTGGTATGAGACTGGTGGCCGGCGCCGCCGTGTTGGCTCTTGCGACTGCGTTGCCAGGAGCGGCGACACGGGTCTTCGCCGATACCATCGAGTTTGCACTGGTGCGATCCTACCAGAGCAACCCTCAGCTCAATGCCCAGCGCGCCTCGGTTCGCGCTACCGATGAGAGCGTACCGCAAGCCTTGTCGGGCTATCGACCCAAAGTCGCCATAACCACCAGCGGCGGCTTTCAGCATAACGATTTTACCGTCACCCAGGGTCTGCCAAGTCAGGGTCTGGTGGGAAACATAAATGCCCAGCTTAAGGGTGATCGGACACCAGTAGCTTACGGCGCCACGGTTTCACAGACGCTCTTCGACGGTTTTCAGACCGCCAACAAGACCCGTGCGGCAGAAGGACAAGTTTCGGCATCGCGCGAGGGATTAAGGGTTCTCGAGCAGACCGTACTACTCTCGGCAGCAACGATCTATATGGATTATTTGCGGGACTCTGCCATTGTGGAAGTTCAGCGCAGCAATGTCCGGGTGCTCGAGGAGACTCTGAAGCAGACGCGTGATCGTTTTAATGTCGGCGAAGTGACTCGCACCGACGTGGCACAATCGGAAGCGCAGCTCGCCGCCGGTCGTACCCAACTTATGGCCGCTGAATCCACCCTCACGACCACGCGCGCGAATTTTCGGCGCATCGTCGGCAACGAACCGGGGCAATTAGCACCGGGGTCGCCCGTCGATCGCTTCTTGCCGGCGACGCTCTCGGCCGCCGTGGATCTTGGGCTTATCCAAAATCCCAATGTGACCGCGGCGATGTATGGCATCGACGTCAGTCACTTGCAGGTCAAAGTTGCGGAGGGTGCGCTGTTTCCGAACGTTAGCCTCCAGGCCAATGTGCAACAGAGCTACAATCAACAGCTCACGGTACCGAGCCAACTTATCGCGTCTGCGATCGCGCAGGTAACGGTGCCGATCTATCAGGGTGGCGCTGAATATTCGCTGATCCGACAGTCCAAGGAAACGCTGGCGCAACAGCGTCTCACCCTCGAGTTGGTCCGCACTCAGGCACGCGCCAGCGTGGTGCAGGCGTGGGGCCAACTCGTCGCGACCAAATTACAGGTGCAGTCGGCGCAGGCACAGGTTGAGGCATCCGAGATCGCGGTCAACGGCATCCGCGAAGAGGCCAAGGCCGGGCAACGCACTACGTTCGATGTATTAGTTGCGCAACAGACGCTCGTCACCGCGCGGGTGGCGCTGGTGACTGCTCAACACGATCGCGTGGTCGCCTCTTACGCGGTTTTGAATGCCGTTGGTCGGCTGTCGCCCCAGGTGCTTAAGCTAAACACCACGGTGTACGATCCGAGTGTCCACTACCATCAGGTTCGCGACAGTTGGGGTGGTATGCGTACGCCGGATGGACAGTGATCGCGCCGACGGCGGCCGCGTTCACAGTCAGTTGCTTGCAATCAATTGTTGCCATGCCATACCTTTACGCAAGGGCATGAAGCGATTCGAGCGATAGTCGGCGTTTATCTATCGGTCTTGCCGCGGAAGTCCGGGCGGAGAATTGATGTTGTCACCGGTTCACAATGCTTTCTCGGGCAACAAATCCGGTTGCGATCGAAATCGGCGACCGCATCTGGAGCCGGAAAAATCCTTTATCGCTTGAGGCCAACGCGCTGGCCAGGATCGTGACAGATGTGGAGTTGGACATGACGCAGCCTGCAAAGGTCCAAGAACCCTCTATGGAGGAAATTCTGGCGTCGATCCGCCGCATTATAGCGGACGATCAGAAGCCCGCGGCGGCTGGAAAGACAGTCGTTGCTGACACAGCTGTAGCAAAACCTGGATCTGTCAGTTTGGTCCCTAAGCCGGCGACCCCCGCGAACGCTGACGGCGCCAACAGCCAGGACGATATTGACGCGATGCTTGCGAACTTCGACGCCGCAACCGCCGAGGAGGAAGTCCGGCCCGCCCAGGTTGAGGAGGTGTTTGAACTGACGGATGAGATGGCCGTGCCGAATGCAACGCAAGCCGCTTTTCAGAAGATCGAACCTCAGGACGATTTGGAATTCGCCGAGATTGCGCAGGTTCTGGCTATCCCGCCGGATCCCGCCACCGTGGCTCGACCGTCCAGCCTAAATGCCGCAGCAGCGGAAATTCTGTCGCATTCGACGGTTTCCGCGGTCGAAACGGCCTTCAGCTCGCTTGCCAGTACGGTGCTGACCAATAACGCCCGTACCCTTGAGGACCTCGTCAAGGAGATGCTACGCCCGATGCTGAAGTCCTGGCTTGATGACAACCTGCCGGGGCTGGTGGAACGCATCGTCAAGGCTGAAATCGAGCGGGTCTCGCGCGGTCGTCCGTAATCCATTCCCGTAGCCGAGAAAGCCGCGGCCATTGGCGCGGAAAGTCCCATCCTCCTGACGTCCTCGAGCTCACATCTGCGCTCCATGGCCGGTTTATTCGGCGGTCTTGTTGACTTGATGCGCCCTGAAAGGCTTTTAGCGGTCAGAGGATACATTCCGTGAATTGACCTGAAACGCCCCGACGGTGATTGCATTGCCATGATCGAAAAAACCTACCAGCCCTCTGATATTGAAAATCGAATGTCCCGCGTTTGGGAAGAGGCCGGTGCATTCAAAGCCGGCCGGCCTGAACGCCGCGAGGCTGAGCCGTTCACGATCGTCATTCCGCCGCCGAACGTCACCGGCTCGTTGCACATGGGGCACGCGCTGAACAACACCTTACAGGACGTGCTGTGTCGCTTCGAGCGGATGCGTGGCCGCGACGTTTTATGGCAGCCAGGCACCGATCATGCCGGCATCGCGACTCAGATGGTGGTGGAGCGGCAGTTGGCGGAACGGAAGGAGCCCAGCCGCCGCGACATGGGCCGCGCCAGGTTTCTCGAGCGGGTTTGGCAGTGGAAGGCCGAGAGCGGCGGCGTTATCTTCAACCAGTTGAAACGGCTCGGTGCCTCCTGCGATTGGTCGCGTGAGCGTTTCACCATGGATGAAGGGCTGTCACGCGCGGTTGCCAAGGTTTTTGTCGAACTGCATCGCGCCGGCTTGATCTACAAGGACAAGCGGCTGGTTAATTGGGATCCGAAACTGCTCACCGCGATCTCCGATCTCGAGGTGAACCAGGTCGAGGTGAAGGGTAGCCTGTGGCATCTGCGCTATCCGGTCGAGGGTAAGAACTTCGATCCGAGTGATCCTTCAACCTATGTCGTCGTCGCCACCACACGGCCGGAGACGATGTTGGGCGATACTGCCGTCGCCGTGCATCCGGACAATGAGAAGCTCGAACACTTGATCGATTGCAACGTCGTGCTGCCTTTGGTCGGCAGGATCATTCCGGTCGTCGGCGACGACTACGCCGATCCGGAGAAGGGCACCGGCGCAGTCAAAATTACTCCGGCCCACGATTTTAATGACTTCGAGGTCGGAAAGCGCCACCGCCTGCCGCAAATCAGTGTGCTCGATCGCGAAGGCCGGCTGACGCTATCCAACAACGAGGATTTTCTGCGCGGCCTTCCGGCTGGCGCGTTGATTCTGGCTGAAGAATTCGACGGCTTGGATCGCTTCGCCGCGCGCAAGGCGATCGTGGCGCGTCTCGAAGAGTTCGGTTTTCTCGACAAGATCGAGCCTTATGCGCACATAGTGCCACATGGTGACCGCTCCGGCGCCGTCATCGAACCGTATCTGACTGACCAATGGTACGTTGACGCCAAGGAACTGGCGCGGCCCGCGATGTCCGCCGTTCGTTCGGGCGAAACGACATTCGTGCCGAAGAACTGGGAGAAGACCTACTTCGAGTGGATGGAGAACATCCAGCCCTGGTGTATTTCGAGGCAGCTCTGGTGGGGTCATCAGATTCCGGCGTGGTATGGTCCGGACAGCAAGGTGTTTGTCGCAGAGACGGAGGAAGAAGCGATCGGCAATGCGCTCGGCTTTTACGTTGAACAAGGTATCATCACCGCCGAGCAAGGCGCCGAAATGGCGAGCGATCCGGCAAAGCGTGATGGCTTCATTGCGCGAGACGAAGACGTGCTCGACACTTGGTTTTCATCGGCGTTGTGGCCGTTCTCGACGCTCGGCTGGCCCGATGAGACGCCGGAGTTGAAACGTTACTATCCGACCAGCGTGCTCGTCACCGGGTTCGATATCATCTTCTTCTGGATTGCCCGAATGATGATGATGGGCATCTATTTCATGAAGGAAGCCCCGTTTGCGACCGTTTACATCCACGCGCTCGTTCGCGACGAGAAGGGCGCCAAGATGTCGAAGTCGAAGGGCAACGTCATTGATCCTCTGCATCTGGTCGATAAATACGGCGCGGATGCGCTGCGCTTCACGCTCGCCGCAATGGCGGTGCAGGGCCGCGATATCAAGTTGTCTCCGCAGAGGGTCGAAGGCTATCGCAATTTCGCGACCAAGCTTTGGAACGCGTGCCGATTTGCGGAGATGAACGATTGTGTTGTTCCTGCGCAGTTCGATCCGACCGCCGCAACTGAAACGCTCAATCGATGGATTGTCCATGAGACTGCGCGCGCGACGTGCGAGGTCACCGAGGCCATTGAATCCTCTCGTTTCAATGACGCCGCCGGCGCGATCTACCGCTTTGTCTGGAACGTCTACTGCGATTGGTATCTTGAACTCGCAAAGCCTGTAATTTTGGGCGAGGATGGCCCCGCCAAGTCTGAGACCCGCGCGATGGTCGCCTGGGCCCGCGATGAAATTTTGAAGCTTTTACATCCGTTCATGCCGTTCATCACAGAGGAGTTATGGGCGGTAACTTCGGCGCGGAAGCAATTGCTGACCCTGACGGAGTGGCCAAACAAGGTAGATCTCACCCTCAAGCGGCGGACGCTGATCGCGGCCGCCGATCCCTTCGCTGGACCAGAGCCGGTGACCGATCTGTTGGAACCCTATTTCCGCGACGATGCTGCCGAAGCCGAGATCGGTTGGGTGGTCGATCTCGTCACAGCCATTCGCTCGGTCCGCGCGGAGATGAACATTCCACCTGCAACCTCTGGCGCCGCTGGTGCTCGCAGGCGCATCCGCCGAAAGCAAGGTGCGGGCGCAGCGCTGGAGTGATGTCATCAAGCGGATGTCCCGGCTTGCGGACATCTCATTCGCAGACCAGGCACCGGCAGGCGCCGTGCAACTGCTGATCCGCGGCGAAGTTGCCGCGCTGCCGTTAAAAGGCATCGTCGACGTTGCCGCTCAGCGCGCGCGTTTAGAGAAGGAAATCGCCAAGGCTGACGCCGACATCGATCGCGTGGAATCCAAGCTTGCAGATCAGAATTTCGTTGCCAACGCGCCCGAAGAAATCGTCGAGGACGAAAAAGAAAAGCGGGAAGCCGCAGTCGCACGCAAGGCAAAATTTGTCGAGGCTTTGGAGCGTTTGAAGGCCGCTGAGTGAGTGCTGCTCGGCCGTCATCACTGCGCCCTTTGAGTCTGCTATGGCTTGGGGGCGTAGGGTTGCGGCTCACGATCCTTGCCGTGCCGCCGGTACTGGCGCTTATCATTTCCGATCTTGCACTGTCAGGAACAGAGGTCGGGATTCTCAATGCCATTCCGGTGAGTTTGTTCGCGCTTGTCGCGGTACCCGGATCGCTGCTGATCGCGCGCGTTGGCGCTGTCAGGGCGCTTGTGGTCGGCCTCCTGATTGCAGCGGTCGGATCGGCGCTACGCGGTTTTGCCGTCGGCGCAATGACTCTGTTCGCGGCGACAGCGCTGATGGCGGCGGGCGTCGCTGTGATGCAACCGGCGTTTCCGCCGCTGGTGCGGCAATGGGTTCCTCGCAGGATTGGTTTTGCCACAGCCGTCTACACCAATGGTTTGCTATGCGGCGAAATCTTTCCGGTCGTGCTCGCAGCCGTGGCCGTGCTCTTGCTGGGAGGTGGGTGGCGCGGGAGTCTCGAACTCTGGTCGATCGCGGCGGCAGTGATCGCACTAATCATCTTCGTTGCGCGGCCGGACGGCGAACATACATCCGCTCAGCACAGCCGCTGGATGCCGGACTGGCGAGATCCGCTGCTCTGGAAAGTCGGCCTCGTCGCCAGCGCGAACAACCAGCTCTATTTCTGCACAAACGCGTTTCTGCCGGGCCTGCTGCTGCAAACCGGTCATACTGAGTTGATTGGGCCTGCGCTATCGGCGCTCAACCTCGGGCAGTTGCCGGGGTCGGTCCTCCTTATGCTGATGGCGAGTCGCCTGGAGCGGAAAAGATGGCCGCTCATTCTTTGCGGCGTGCTCGGCCTGCTTTCTGTCCTCGGCGTCGCGACGAGTACAAGTCTCTGGGTGATCGTTGGCTCGGCGGCGCTGGTGGGCTTCACCTGCGCCGTGGGTCTGACTCTTGTGCTGACGTTACCAGCTCTGCTGGTCGCTCCCGATGACGTGCCTCACAACTCGGCCGGAATGTTCACGATCGGTTACGGGATCGCCATGCTGGTCTCCATCGTCGGCGGGATGGTCTGGGATATCACCGGCAATGCCGCCTTTGCGTTCGTGCCGATCGGTCTTGCCGTCGTACCGATGATCGTGCTGCCACTGGGGATCGATTTCAGAACCCAGCGTTCTTGAACGGCTTGCTAAGGAATTTCGATTCTTTCAGTCCGTATCGCCATGGCAGGTCGGCGGCTTTGGTAATGCCGATGCGCACGCCGGCGACGACTTCAAACTTGTCTGTACGCTGAAAAATGGCGATCGGAGGCACATCGAGCGGCAGCGCGTTATGCGCGATCGATATGCCGAGCGCCTGGCATAATTTGCCTGGCCCCGAACATAAGAGGCGCTCGTCATGCAGCCCGCGCCGGCGTCGCATCGCTGGAATGCCGTGGGTTGGCTGTAGCGCGCGGATCAGAACCGCGGCGGCAGAGCCATCCATTTCGCAGACGAAGTTCACGCACCAGTGGATGCCGTAAGAGCGATAGACATAGGCAAATCCAGGTGGGCCGAACATCACCATGTTCCGCGGCGTCGGTCCTCGATGGGAATGTGCGGCTGGTTCGGTGTGATGATAGGCCTCCACCTCGACGATGATGCCGCCGATGCCTTCGACCAGCAGGGTCGCGCCGATCAGGTCCGGGGCCACGTCATGCACGCTGCGACTGAAAAACCCGCGTTTGATCGGCTTGCCGAGAGCAGGCGGCGTCAGACTGTCGGATGGGGAGGGATTTGGAGTCATTTTCCAAGGCAGGCGGGCGGTCGGGTCATAACGGGATATGTTACATATCTGACTGATCTGGCGAAGCGGGTTGCAGCCCTGCGTCGCGCAGATTACCTAAAGTCTCCTGCACAACCCGGATCATTCCATGGTCGTCATCCTCGATACGGTTTCCGCCGACCCCGTCCGGCCGCGGCATCCGGAAAAGATCAACCGGCCGGACGCGTTGTCGCCGCCGAAGCCGGACTGGATCCGTGTGCGCGCGCCGAACACGCGCGGCTATTCGGACACGCGTCGGATCGTCAAGGAGAACGGTCTCGTCACGGTGTGCGAGGAGGCCGGCTGCCCGAACATCGGCGAGTGCTGGGACAAGAAGCACGCCACCTTCATGATCATGGGCGACACCTGCACCCGCGCTTGTGCATTCTGCAATGTCAAGACGGGTATGCCGGTCGCGTTGCAGGCTTCGGAGCCCGAATATGTGGCCGAGGCGACGCGTAAACTGGGCCTGGCCCACGTTGTCGTCACATCCGTTGATCGCGACGATCTCGACGACGGCGGGGCAGGGCATTTTGCCGAGACAATTCACGCGATACGCGAGCGCTGCCCGACCACCACCGTCGAAATCCTGACGCCGGACTTCCTCCGCAAGAAGGGGGCGCTGGAAAGTGTCGTGGCGGCGAAGCCCGACGTCTTCAACCACAATCTCGAAACCGTGCCGTCGCGCTATCTCGCCGTCCGGCCCGGTGCGCGCTATTTTCACTCGATTCGCCTGCTGCAGCGGGTGAAGGAGATCGATCCGACGATCTTCACCAAGTCAGGCATCATGGTTGGGCTTGGCGAGGAGCGTCATGAAGTCTTGCAGGTGATGGACGATCTGCGGTCGGCCGATGTCGACTTTCTCACCATCGGACAGTATCTGCAGCCGACCCGCAAGCATCACGCCGTGATGCGCTATGTCACGCCGGAGGAGTTTTCGAATTATGAGACCGTCGCCTACACCAAGGGCTTTCTGATGGTATCGGCGAGCCCGCTGACTCGCTCGTCGCATCATGCCGGCGAGGATTTTGCGAAGCTGCGGGCCGCGCGCGCCGCGCAGGCGCGCTAGTCCGCCTCGCCATGCAGCGTGTTCTGGTCGTGGGATCGCCGGGATCCGGCAAATCCATGTTCGCCAAAAAGCTCTCGTCGATCATGGGCGTTCCCATGGTATCGCTCGACGCCCTGGTTTGGAGATCCGGCTGGACCCCATCCGAAGGCGCCGACTTCGGCAGGCGCGTGACCGAAGCGACAAATGCCCCGCACTGGGTCATAGAGGGTAATTATCTCTCGCACGCGAGTATGTTGCGACGTGAACGCGCCGACACCGTGGTCTGGTTAGATCTGCCGCGCATGACCTGTATGATCGGCGTCATGATCAGAACAACGACTGGTCATGGACGGGTAAGGCCTGAGATGTCGCCGGGCTGTCCGGAAAGGTTCGATGCCGACTTTCTGCATTATGTCTGGACATTCCGTCAAAAACAGCGTCCGCAGCTTGCGCGCTTCCTTGAGGGCTTGCGCTCCGATCAGATCCTAATGCGCTTCACGCGCCGATCTGAGGCAGATCGCTATCTGCACGATCTTTCCGCTTCAGAGAGCGTTCACTGATGCCGTTGTTTTCAAGCAAACGCCGCGTTCGTCACAGCGCGAACGAGATGTTCGATCTCGTGGCGGACGTCGAACGTTATCCGGAATTCGTGCCGCTATGCCAGTCGCTGAAGGTGCGTCAGCGTACCACCGCGGCCGACGGTAAGGAGGTCGTGGTCGCCGATATGACCGTGTCGTTCAAGCTCGTGCGCGAGACCTTTACGAGCAGGGTGACGCTGGATCGGCCGAACCTCAAAATTTTCGTCGAATATCTGCGCGGGCCGTTCAGCCACATGGAGAATTGCTGGACCTTTGAGCCGAAACCGGATCAAGGCTGCGATGTCGAGTTTTTCATCACATATGAGTTCAAAAGCCGGATGCTGGCAATGCTGATGGGCGCGATGTTCGACACCGCGTTTCAACGCTTTGCAACGGCATTCGAGAAACGCGCCGACGCTGTCTACGGTTCGCCGAAGGTGGTGAGCTGACGCGATACGGTCTTAGGTTTTCTTTGGAGAAGGTTTCACCGGTCCTGTGGTACGCCGCCGCTCGGAAGTACGACGCGCCGGCGTACGCGCTGCTCGCGGTCGCGATCGGCTAACGCTTTCGCGGCGGACTTTCGCAGGCGGCTTCGGGCCGCGCGCTAATTCCATCAGCATCCGCAGGGCTTCGACAACCGAACGTTGCCGTACTGAACTCCGACCGATGGCACCAAAGCGGAATTCGCGATGGATCAGGCGGCCGTCGCGCGCTGCGGCCGCGAAATGAACAAGGCCCACGGGCTTGCCGGGTGTCGCGCCGCCGGGACCGGCAATCCCGGTGATGGCGACGGCCAGATCGGTGCCGGCTCGTTCCAGCGCGCCAACTGCCATTGCGGTCGCGGTTTCCTTGCTGACAGCGCCGAAACTGTCGAGCGTGATGGATTTAACGCCGAGCATCGCGCGCTTGGCGTCATTGGAATAGGTGACGAAACCGCGATCGATGACGTCTGAGGAGCTGGGAATCTCGGTCAGTGCCCCGGCGACCAGTCCGCCGGTGCAGGATTTGGCCGTTGCGATGGTGAGCTTGCGCATCCGGCAAAGGTCGAGCAGCGAACGCGACAGGGCGCGTGTGTCGCTGCCGCTCATGTCAGGTGTCCCAGCCCTTGTCGTTCCACGGCAGGCGGACAGTGGCGCTGGCGGTCGCCGCGATACCCTCCTCACGCCCGGTGAAGCCGAGCCGTTCGCTGGTCGTCGCCTTGACAGCGATACGCGAGATGGCGACCCCAGTGATGTCCGAGATGCGAGCGCGCATCTGGTCGCGCAGAGGTCCGATCTTCGGCTGTTGGCATATCATGGTGACTTCGAGATTGGCGATGCGGCCGCCGCGCGCCGTAACTCGGTCGATAGCGTACTTCAGAAATTTGTCGGAAGCCGCACCCTTCCACTGCGGATCGCTGGGAGGGAAATGCGAACCAATGTCGCCGTCCGCGAGCGCTCCGAGAATGGCATCGACGAGCGCGTGCAAACCGACGTCGCCATCGGAGTGCGCCAGAAAGCCGCGATTGTGCGGAACCTTCAAACCGCACAGCATGAGGTGATCGCCATCGCCGAAGGCGTGCACGTCATAGCCGGTGCCAGTTCTGATGTCGCCGAGCGATGCCGCGAGGCGCGCTTCCTCGCGCACGAAATCTTCGGGAGTTGTTAGTTTCATGTTTGCAGCATCGCCCTCAAATGTCGCAACCGTCAATCCTACCCACTCGGCGAGCGCGGCGTCGTCGGTAAAATCGTCGCGGCCCTCGCGCGCCGCACGGCGATGCGCATCAAGAATCATATCGAAATGGAATGCCTGCGGCGTTTGCGCGATCCGCAGCTTTGCACGGTCGGGGGTCGCGTTGACCGCGCCGGATGCGTCGACCTGTTTGATGGTGTCGGTAACGGGAATAGCGGGTACCGCCGCGCCGGCTTTATCCGCGGCGTCGATTGCGCGCGTGATCAGTGCCGGTGTTACGAACGGGCGGGCGGCATCGTGGATCAGCACGATGTCCGGTGCGTCGGCTGCCAATGCCTCGAGGCCGGCACGAACGGAGGCTTGGCGGGTGGCCCCGCCATTCGCCGGCTGGCGATAGTGGAATCCGGCGACGGCCTGATTGAACATGGAAAGGTCATCGGGATTGAGCACCGGCTGAACGGCAAATACGTCGGGGTGCTGGCAGAACGCCTCCATCGCCCGCGAAATCACGGTTCGTCCGCCAATTGTCCGGTATTGTTTGGGGCCTCCAACGCCAGCGCGCAGGCCCCGGCCAGCGGCAACGATGATGGCGGCAGTTCGTTTTGAGGTGAGCATTGGAATCGCTGTGCAGGAATCAGGTTGTTTGAGCAAGCCCTTACCATGAAGGTAGCAAAACTGCAGGTGGCGAATTAATCGTTGCAGCGCAGTTGCAAGATACCGGAAACTGGCTATTGTATAGGCACGTATCTATTTTGCCTAATAAATAAGCTGATTTCAGTCAGTATGGCTGCGACGGAGTAGTTGGACCATGAGCACGAGCCCGACCGGTCCTGCTCCGTCATCAGGGCTCAAGCCATTCGCGGTTGGAGGTATTTCCATCTGCAACCGCGTTCTTCTTGCGCCGATGTCGGGAATCACGGACCGGCCTTTCCGGCACCTTACCGAAGCGTTGGGGGCAGGGCTCGTTGTTTCCGAAATGACTGCCAGCGACGATCTCGTTCGGGGGCGTCCCATGTCCGTGCTCCGCTGTGAAGCCACCGGTCACGGACCGCACGTCGTTCAGCTTGCCGGCTGTGAGATACGCTGGATGGCGGAAGGCGCCCGGATCGCCGAGGCGGCCGGCGCCGACATCATCGATATCAACATGGGTTGTCCCGCCCGCCACGTGACAGGCGGTCAGTCGGGTTCGGCGCTGATGCGCGATCTCGATCATGCCCTCGATCTGATCGAGGCGACGGTCGGCGCGGTGAAAGTACCGGTCACACTCAAAATGCGCCTCGGATGGGACGATGGCTCGCTCAATGCGCCTTCGTTGGCGCAGCGCGCCGAATCCGCTGGCGTGCACATGATTACGGTTCACGGCCGTACGCGTTGCCAGTTCTACAAGGGTCACGCCGATTGGCAGGCCGTGCGAGCGGTGAAAGAAGCGGTCCGCATTCCCGTCGTCGTCAACGGCGACATCACGTCGTTCGATGCAGCCGTCGCTGCGTTGGAGGCGTCGGGGGCCGATGCTGTCATGGTGGGGCGCGGTGCGCAGGGCCGACCCTGGATGCCTGGTCAGATTGGGCGGCAGCTCGAAACCGGTATCGAAGAACCGCATCCTCCGCTCGCGGACCAGTTGGCGTATATCCGCACGCTCTATGACGACCTGCTCCTGCACTACGGCCTGCGCATAGGGCTTCGTCATGCGCGAAAACATCTCGGCTGGGCGCTCGATACGGCGGCAGCGCTTCGTGCTGTACCAACACCGATCTTGAAGACGTGGCGGGGAAAAATTCTGAAGGCTGATGATCCGGCCTGCGTACAGCGATCACTGGTGGATGCGTTCGAGGACTTCGCGTGGAGGGCTGCGGCATGAGTTCGATCGCACAGCGCCCGCGCGTCGCGCCCAGCGATGGCGAGGCTATTCTCAACGCACTGCCGAACCCCGTGCTGCTGGTCGCGCCCGACGGTCGGATCGTCGACGCCAACATCGCGGCAGAGTCCTTCTTCGAGATGTCGAAGCAGTTCCTGCAACGCGAGCCGCTGAAGCAGCTTATCCCCTTCGGCAGCCCGCTCCTGACCCTGATCGATCAGGTTCGCGAGAGCGGTGCACCTGTAAACGAGTTCAAGGTCGATCTCGGCACGCCGAGGATCGGCCGGGATCGTCAGGTCGACCTGCATGTCGCGCCCCTGACGGAACGGCCCGCTCATGTGGTGGTGATGATCCAAAAGCGCACCATCGCTGACAAGATGGATCGGCAGCTGACCCATCGTAGCGCGGCGCGCTCGGTGATTGCGCTTGCGGCCATGCTCGCGCACGAGATCAAGAACCCGCTCTCCGGCATTCGCGGCGCGGCGCAGCTTCTCGAACAGGGGGCGACGCCGGACGACCGAATGCTGACCCGCCTGATCTGCGACGAGGCGGACCGCATTGTCACGCTGGTTGATCGCATGGAGGTATTCGGCGACGAGCGGCCGATGAGGTGGGGGCCAGTCAACATTCACGCTGTCCTCGATCATGTCAAACGGCTTGCGCAGTCGGGCTTCGCGCGAAAGGTGAGATTCACCGAGGATTACGATCCGTCGCTTCCGCCGGTCCTCGCCGACCGGGATCAGCTGGTTCAGATCTTTCTGAACCTTGTCAAAAATGCTGCGGAAGCCGTTTCTGATCTCGGAGAAGAGGGGGAAATCCAGTTCACGACCGCATTCCGCCCAGGCTTGCACCTTTCCCTCCCGGGCAAGAAAGCGCGGGTTTCGCTGCCGCTGGAATTTTGCGTCAAGGATAACGGTCCCGGCGTAGCGGAGGACCTGCTTCCGAACCTGTTCGATCCATTCGTAACCACCAAGCAAACCGGGAGCGGGCTCGGCCTCGCGCTGGTCGCCAAGATCGTTGGGGACCACGGTGGCATCGTCGAGTGCGAGTCGCAGCCGCGCAAGACCACCTTCCGGATCCTGCTACCGATGTTCGATTCCAGTCCAGTAGACCAGCTTGGCAATGACGTTACCGCATCCGGAATGTCGTCACGCGCCGCACGCCATCCAGTATGAGGACAAAATGCCTCCAGCCAACATACTTATCGCCGATGACGATGGAGCCATCCGCACGGTGCTCAATCAGGCTTTGTCGCGTGCTGGATATGATGTGCGCCTGACGGGCAATGCCGCAACGCTGTGGCGATGGGTCAGCCAGGGCGAAGGAGATATCGTCATCACTGACGTGGTGATGCCGGACGAGAACGCTTTCGACTTGCTGCCGCGCATCAAGAAAATCAGGCCGAACCTGCCGGTCATTGTGATGAGCGCGCAGAACACTTTCATGACGGCGGTCCGCGCTTCCGAGCGCGGTGCATATGAATATCTCCCCAAACCGTTCGATCTCAAGGAGCTGATCGCAATCGTGGGCCGCGCGCTCGCTGAGCCCAAGGAGCGCGCGGTCAGCGGCAGTGACGAGAACGAATGCGATTCCCTTCCGTTGATCGGTCGATCCCCCGCCATGCAGGAAATCTACCGCGTGCTGGCGCGGCTGATGCAGACTGACCTGACCGTGATGATTTCCGGCGAGTCCGGCACCGGCAAGGAACTGGTCGCACGCGCGCTTCACGACTACGGCAAGCGTCGCAACGGTCCCTTCGTTGCCGTGAATATGGCGGCAATTCCCCGCGACCTTATCGAGTTCGGAATTGTTCGGCCACGAACGCGGCGCGTTCACAGGTGCAAACGCCCGCGCGTCAGGCCGTTTCGAGCAGGCAGAAGGAGGGACCCTCTTCCTCGATGAAATCGGCGATATGCCGATGGAGGCGCAGACACGTCTGCTCCGCGTGCTTCAGCAGGGTGAATATTGCACCGTCGGGGGAAGGACCGCCATCAAGACGGATGTCCGCATCGTTGCGGCAACCAACAAGGATCTTCGTATCCTGATCCAGCAGGGGCTATTTCGCGAGGATCTTTTTTTCCGCCTTAACGTGGTACCGCTGCGCCTGCCGCCGCTCCGCGAACGCATCGAGGATCTGCCGGATCTTATCCGGCACTTCTTTGTACTCGCTGAAAGGGATGGGCTGCCGCCCAAGAAGCTAGACACGCTTGCGCTCGAGCGCTTGAAGCGGCACCGCTGGCCCGGCAATGTCCGCGAGCTGGAAAACCTGGCGCGCAGGCTTGCAGCGCTCTACCCGCAAGATATCATCACCGGCCCGGTGATCGATTGCGAACTTGCATCACCTGCGGTGGCCTCCGGAATCGGCGGACATGGTATCAACGGTCTCAGTGGTGCCGTCGAAATGCACCTGTCGTCGCTTTTCGCGAGCTTCCCGAATGGGCTCCCGCCGCCGGGCTTGTATCACCGCGTTCTCAGGGAGATCGAGGTTCCGCTTCTCACCGCGGCGCTGGCGGCCACCCATGGCAACCAGATCCGGGCAGCCGACCTTCTGGGTTTGAACCGCAACACGCTCCGGAAGAAAATTCGCGATCTGGACATCCAGGTCTACCGGTCCGCAGGGTAGGAGCGGGGGCTATCCGGTCAGTTTTTCACTGCTCACGTTTGATTGACGATTCCAGTTGTTTTGCCGGTTCCCGGTGCGCCCGATGTTTGCGTCGCGGAAATGTCCCAATTGTGCAACATTGTTGTACGAATGCATCAGTTCGCTGGCTTGACCGACGCTAGCCCCAACACTCAACCTTTTCGCGGATGACCACAGCAGACACGCCGGTTCCATCACACGATCCGACACTCACCGAGTCGCGCGGCTGGACCATGCGTCGGCTATTGGCGCCGGTCGGGATTGGCCTCGCGCTGCTGTCGGCATTCCTGACCTTCGTGGTTTTGGTCGGTCTCACGCCGATCGAGCCGACGCATCGGGTCGTCGTGTCGTTCCTGCTTATCGACGCCGGTATCATCCTTCTGCTCGTCGGCATTATCGCTCGCGAGGTCTGGCGTGTCGTGCAAGCACGCCGCCGGGGTCGCGCCGCCGCGAAGCTGCATGTCCAGATCGTCAGCCTGTTCTCGGTAATCGCCGTGCTGCCGGCGGTCGTGGTCTCGGTCGTTGCCAGCATCACGCTCGATCGCGGACTCGACCGTCTGTTTTCAGGACCGATCAAACAGGTCATTGAAAACTCGCGGATCGTTGCGCACGCCTATGCGAACGAGCACGCCCAACTCATTGGGGGCGACATCCTCGGCATGGCCAACGACATTTCCAATGCACGGCCGCTGTACGACCAGGATCGCGTGACATTTCTCCAGCTCCTGACCTCGAGCGCCAATGCCCGCAACCTTCGGGGCGCGATGCTGATTGATAAAGAAGGCCATATGCTTGTATCGGCGCATACCGGCATCAAGCTGGACTATGACACACCGAACCCCGACATTCTCCAGAGTGTGAACGAAGAAAGTCCGCGGATCGCGTTAATTCCGGAGGCGAACTATGTCGCTGCCGTCATTCGCCTGCGCGCGTTTGAGGACGCCTTTCTTTACGTGGCAAGACTGCTCGATCCCTATGTCGTCGCGCAAATTAAACAGACCGAGTCGAGCGTAGCCTATTACGCCACGATCGAGGCTCGGCGTCTCGGCACCCAGGTGGCGCTCGCGCTGATGTTCGCGGTGATCGCGCTGACTACCCTGATGGCGTCGGTGCTGCTGGCTCTGAATTTTGCGGACCGGTTCGTCGCGCCCGTCCGGCGTCTGATGAACGCAGCCAACATCGTGTCCACCGGCGACCTGAACGTTCAGGTGCCCGTCCTGAAATCCGAAGGAGACCTGGCGCAGCTCGGCGAAACCTTCAACAAAATGACGGCCGAGTTGCGAACCCAGCGCGACGAACTCGTTAGCGCGAGCGGCCTGATCGACAGCCGGCGCCGTTTCATCGAGGCGGTATTGTCATCTGCCAGCGCTGGCATCATCGGCGTCGACGGCGCCAACACCATTCGCATCCTGAACCGCTCTGCGGAGAAACTTATCGGCCATTCCGAATCGGAAACTCTGGGGCATCCGTTGTCCGAGGTAGTACCCGAGCTGAGCGAACTCATGCAGACGGCGAGGGAAGGAACGCAACGGCTGGTGCAGGGCCAGCTCACGCTCAATCGGGACGGCAGCGAGCGCAACATCTCGGTGCGCGTCAGTGCTGAGCAAACCAGTCAATCACGTGACAGTTACATCATTACACTGGACGATATCACGGAGCTGGTGACCGCGCAGCGCACGTCAGCCTGGGGCGACGTGGCGCGACGAATCGCTCATGAAATCAAGAATCCGTTGACGCCGATCCAACTATCGGCCGAGCGCATTCGCCGAAAATTCGGCAAGGCGATCACCCAAGACAAGCCGATCTTCGAGCAGTGCACCGATACGATCGTGCGTCAGGTCGAGGATATCAGGCGGATGGTCGATGAGTTTTCGCGTTTCGCGCGAATGCCGAAGCCCGTGATGGAAGGAGAGGATGTCGCCGATACAGTCCGCCAGACAGTTTTCCTCATGCGTGTCGGACATCCGGAAATCGATATTGAAGCCGACATCAAGCATGAACCGATGCGCGCGCAGTTTGATCGGCGGCTGATCTCGCAGGCCCTGACCAATATCATCAAGAACGCAGCCGAAGCTATCGAAGCCGTGCCGCCGGAGATACTCGGAAAAGGCCGGATCGATGTTATCGCCGCGCGGGAAGAAGACGACATCGTCATTGACGTGATCGACAATGGTGTTGGCTTACCGAAAGTTGCGCGCGCGCGGCTGCTAGAGCCTTACGTAACGACACGCGAGAAGGGCACCGGCCTTGGTCTAGCGATTGTAGGGCGCGTCTTGCAAGACCATGGTGGCAAGCTCGAACTCAACGACGCCTCGGCGATAAAACCGGGGGCGCGGGGAGCCTGGATGCGGTTGCGGTTTGCCGTAGCAGGACAGGCGAATGCTGGAACCATTAGCAAGGATGGAGCGACTAACGGCGATAACGTGACCGAAGAAGAAACAAAGACTGAGGTTGCTACCGGCGACTGACGAGGCGGATCCAATTCATGGCACACGACATTCTCATTGTTGACGACGAGGCGGACATTCGCGACCTCGTTGCGGGCATCCTGGAAGACGAGGGTTTCACAACCCGAACCGCGCGTAACAGCGATGAAGCACTTGCGGAGGTTTCAAACCGCCGTCCGCACATGGTGTTTCTCGACATCTGGTTGCAAGGCAGTAAGCTTGACGGGCTGCAACTGCTCGAAATGATCAAGCAGGACAGTCCCGATATGCCGGTCGTCATGATCTCCGGTCATGGTAACATCGAAACGGCAGTTGCGGCCATCAAACGCGGTGCCTATGACTTCATTGAAAAGCCCTTCAAATCCGATCGCCTGATTCTAGTGGCAACGCGTGCCCTCGAAACGTCACGTCTAAAGCGCGAGGTGCGCGAACTGAAGCAGCTTGCGCCGGCGGCAGGCTCGCTGGTCGGACGTTCGCCATGCGTGAATCAACTTCGGCAAACCATCGAGCGCGCGGCAAAAGCCAACAGCCGCATCATGATCGTCGGCCCGTCCGGATCCGGTAAGGAACTGGCAGCGCGAACGCTTCACAATCAGTCGAGCCGTGCTGAGGGACCGTTTGTCGTCATTAACGCCGCGGCGATTACGCCGGAACGAATGGAGTCCGAACTGTTCGGCGTCGAGCAGATCGACGGCCAGCAACCCCGCAAGGCTGGCGCGCTGGAAGAGGCGCATGGCGGGACGCTGTTCATCGACGAGATCGGCGATATGCCGCGCGAGACTCAGAACAAGATCATGCGGGTTCTGGTCGATCAGACATTTCAACGCTTTGGCGGCACGACCAAGATCAAGGTGGATGTGCGCATCATCTCGTCGACAGCGCGTAACCTGGAGGAGGAGATTGCCGCAGGCCGGTTCCGTGAAGACCTCTACCATCGGTTATCAGTGGTGCCGATCCGTGTTCCGCCCCTGTCCGAACGTCGCGAGGACATTCCCGAACTGATTGAATTTTTCATGGACCATATCTCTGCCGCAAGCGGGCTACCGAAGCGAAAGATCGGCGATGACGCGATGGCCGTGCTGCAATCGCATGTCTGGCCGGGCAATGTCCGGCAGCTCCGAAACAACGTCGAGCGCGTGATGATCCTGGCCGGCGGAGGTCCGGAGGTCATCATCACCGCGGATATGTTGCCGCAGGATGTCGGCTCCATGGTTCCGGCAATGCCGTCAGGCGTCAATGGTGAGCACATCATGGGCTTGCCGCTGCGCGAGGCTCGCGAGGTTTTCGAGCGCGACTATCTGATCGCTCAGATCAGCCGTTTCTCCAATAATATCTCTCGGACCGCGGAGTTTGTCGGCATGGAGCGCTCGGCGTTGCATCGCAAACTCAAGGCGCTCGGCGTCAACTAGAACCCTGAAGCGAACTCGCCGCATGTCGCGAATTGCTTATGTCAACGGCCGATATCGCGATCTGCGCGATGCTTGCGTCAATGTCGAGGATCGCGGCTATCAGTTTGCCGACGGTGTTTATGAGGTCTGCGAAGTACGTGGCGCGAGGCTGGTTGATTTTCCCCGGCACATGGCCCGCTTGCAGCGGTCGCTGAGCGAGTTGCAGATCGCCGAACCGATGCCGATCACGGCGCTCGCGATCATTATGCGAGAGGTAGTGCGGCGGAATCGTGTGACGTTCGGGATAGTGTATCTGCAGGTGACCCGTGGCGTTGCTCGGCGTGATCATGCATTTCCGCCAAGCTCTGTGAAACCGAGCGTCGTCGTCACAGCCCGTGCGCTTGATTACGAAAAAAAGCAGCAAACCGCCGCTACCGGCATCAAGGTGATCACGCTGGCGGAAAATCGTTGGCCGCGGGTGGATATCAAGTCGGTGTCGCTGCTGCCTAATGTGCTGGCAAAGCAGGAGGCTCGCGAGAAGGGGGCCTATGAGGCGTGGTATGTCGACAGCGATGGATTCATTACCGAAGGTGCCTCGAGCAACGCCTGGATCGTGACGAAGGACGGCCGCGCCATCACCCGGTCAGTGGACCGCGGCATTCTCGCAGGCATCACGCGGGCCGTGCTCGTGGAAGTCATGGGGGTTCTTCAGATCAGGCTGGAAGAACGCCCGTTCACACCTGCGGAAGCGCGCGAGGCGGCGGAGGCTTTTGTAACTTCGGCCTCTCAGATCGTCATGCCCGTCGTCGCGATCGACGGTCAGGTGGTGGGAAATGGTCAGCCGGGCGGTATTACAAGGCAGCTTCGGGAAGAATTCCACCGCTTTTCAGCATTTTCCTGATGGTTTTTGTAAATCCGGGCGAACCTATGGCCCGAACTGGCTTGCGTAACATCATGCTCTGCCCTCTAATCCAGGTGCCGGATCCATGAGGAGGAACTCAGAGGGAGCCGGCGGCCATGGGACTCCGGGAGGGTTGTTTCCGGCTCAAAAAACAAAGCTAAACTGCGGATAACAAAAATGGCGATAGAGCGCGCACAAAACCTACAGGACACTTTCCTCAACCACGTTCGCAAGACGAAAACGCCCCTGACGATCTTTCTGGTGAACGGAGTCAAACTGCAGGGAATTGTTACTTGGTTCGATAATTTCTGTCTGCTCCTTAGACGCGATGGCCATTCGCAACTGGTCTATAAACACGCGATTTCGACCATCATGCCGGGTGCTCCGATTCAGTTGTTTGAGGGTGGCGAGGACGCTCCGCTTTGAGCAAGTATTTGAAAGTTTCCTGATTGGAAACCCGACAATTAGAGGGGAGCATCGACCCATCGGGGTCGATGCAGAACAAGCCGACCGGACGAGCGATCGTCATCGGTCCCTATGTGCGGGCGCGGGGCGGCGATGCCGAGACGCCCCGGACAGGACGCACCCTGCGCAATACCGACGCGCGGCTGGATGAAGCCGCCGGCCTCGCGAGGGCGATCGACCTCCATGTGGTTCAGGCGATAGTCGCTCCGGTCAACCAGATCAGGCCTGCCACATATCTCGGCAAGGGCAAGGTCGAAGAGTTGAAAGGCTTGATCGTCGCCGATGAAGCGAGTCTCGTAGTGATGGATTGTGCGTTGTCACCCATTCAACAGCGCAATCTGGAAAAGGCCTGGGGCACAAAGGTTTTGGATCGGACGGGCTTGATTCTCGAAATCTTCGGGCGCCGCGCCAAGACAAAAGAGGGGGCGCTTCAGGTTGAGCTCGCCCATCTCAACTATCAGCGTAGCCGTCTGGTGCGCTCCTGGACCCATCTTGAACGGCAGCGTGGTGGCTTCGGCTTCATGGGTGGACCCGGCGAAACCCAGATCGAGGCCGACCGTCGCCTGATCGGCGATCGCATCACGCGACTGGAAAACGAACTCAAAAAGGTACAGGCGACGCGAAGGCTGCATCGCGCCGGACGGCAACGCGTGCCATATCGTGTGGTCGCGCTCGTCGGGTATACAAATGCCGGCAAATCGACGCTGTTCAATCGATTGACGCGCGCCGATGTTCAGGCAGCGGACATGCTGTTCGCGACGCTCGATCCCACGCTGCGCTCGCTTGTGTTACCTCACGGTGCAAAGGCTATGCTATCGGACACCGTTGGATTCATTTCCAATTTGCCAACTCAGCTCGTCGCTGCGTTTCGCGCGACGCTGGAGGAGGTGATAGAGGCCGACATTCTCCTTCATGTTCGTGACATTTCGCACGAGGATACGGGGGCGCAGCAGCACGACGTCGAAACGGTGCTGCATCAACTTGGCATCAACCCCGGAGGAACGACGCGCGTTCTCGAGGTCTGGAACAAGATCGATCGCTTCGATGCGGATCAGCGCAAAAATCTGGAAAACATAGCTGCACGGCGCTCGACGGATGTGCCCTGTTTTCTCGTCTCTGCCGAAACTGGCGAGGGGGTCGAGCCGCTGCTCGCGGCGATCGAGGATCAACTTGCGGCAACCCGAACCACGCTGGACCTTTCGGTCGATGCCTCGAATGGCGCGGCGATCAGTTGGCTGCATCGAAACTCCGAAGTGCTCGCCAAGGAACTGCGCGACGGCCATTACGATATGACCGTCAGGGTCGATGAGACAAAACGAGACATACTCGTCAACCAATATGGCGCGGTACCACGCCCGCTTTAGAGCATGATCCCGAAAAGTGGAAACCGGTTCTCGGACAAGATCATGCTCAGTTGAAAGAGAATAAAGCAGAGTTTGATTCAATGCAGTTGAATTGGACTCTATGAGCTGCGCACCGGTTTCCTTATCGCAAAGCAGGGCCGCGCAGGACCGCTCCACCAATTTCACGAAAGCCGCAGGAGATCTCCTTGAGCTATCAGAACACATCGCTGCTGATCGACGGGAGGTGGCGCCCCAGCGCCTCCGGCAAGACTATCGCCGTTTTCAACCCCGCTACCGAAGAGCAGATCGGAACGGTCGCTCATGCCAACCGTGCCGACCTCGACGAGGCGCTCGCCGCTGCCGACAAGGGATTTAAGATCTGGCGAGCGGTCGCACCGTTCGAGCGCGCCAAGATCATGCGTAAGGCGGCAGCCTTGATGCGGGAGCGGGTCGACAGCATCGCAACGCTGATGACCATGGAGCACGGCAAAATTCTCGCTGAAGCCAGAATCGAGACGCTGGTTGCGGCCGACGTCATCGAATGGTTTGCAGAAGAGTTCTCGACGGACGTATGGCCGCATCATTCCGGCGCGCGGGCCGGGTATCTATCAGATTGCGATCAAGGAACCGGTTGGTCCTGTGGCGGCTTTCACACCATGGAATTTTCCGATCTATCAGGTCTGCCGCAAGTTGTCGGCTGCGCTTTCCGCCGGCTGCTCGATCATCGTCAAGGCGCCTGAGGAAACGCCGGCGTCTCCCGCCGAGCTGCTCCGCGCGTTCGTGGATGCGGGGGTGCCCGATGGAGTGATCAATCTCGTATTCGGCGTGCCTGCCGAAATCTCCGAGTATCTGATCCCGCATCCGATCATCAGGAAAATATCTTTCACAGGCTCGACGGCAGTAGGCAAGCAGCTCGCAGCGCTCGCCGGACTTCATATGAAGCGCGCGACCATGGAACTCGGCGGTCATGCGCCGGCCATCGTGTTCGACGACGCCGACATTACAAGCGCCGTTAAGATCATCTCGGGCGCCAAATTCCGTAATGCAGGCCAGGTCTGCATCGCGCCGACGCGCCTTCTCGTGCAGGACAAGGTCTATAAGGATTTTGTCGGCAAGTTCACGGAAGCTGCCAAAGCGATCAAGGTCGGCAACGGGCTTGACCCTGAATCAAGCATGGGATCGCTCGCCAATTCGCGCCGCGTTTCCGCGGTGGAAGGCTTTGTTCAAGACGCGGTCGGGAAGGGCGGCAAGCTTGCGGCAGGCGGTCATCGTGTCGGCAACAAGGGTTATTTTTTTGAGCCGACTGTGATCACTGATGTGCCGCAGGACGCCCGCGCCATGAACGAGGAGCCGTTCGGCCCGCTGGCGCTGATTTCGTCGTTCTCGAGTTTCGACGAGGCCGCTCAGGAAGCGAACCGGCTGCCATATGGCCTCGCGTCCTATGCGTTCACCAGTTCGACCAAGACAGCAACCGCCATTGGCGCTGCAATTGAGAGCGGCATGGTCGGAATTAACAACGTCGCTCTGGCTCTGCCGGAAAATCCCTTCGGAGGCGTCAAGGATTCCGGCTACGGCTCGGAAGGTGGAACCGAGGCGATGGAGGCCTATCTTATCACCAAGTTCATTAGTCAAACCGGTGTGTAAGGGCAGTCCCGCGACCGATGCCTTCTGCTGAGGCGTGGGGCGGTGCGGGGAAAAACGCAAGCGGCGAGGGTCTCAGGACGATGTAGGAGTCCGGAAAGAACCCTCTTTCTCACGCTCTTTCGCCTCATTCCAAAGCGCGTCCATTTCCTTGAGCGTCGCTTCCTCAAGAGAACGATTTCTCGCAACAAGCGCCTGTTCGATATAAGCGAACCTCCGCTCGAATTTCGCATTGGCTCCACGCAGCGCCATTTCAGGATCGGCATCGACATGACGTGCGAGGTTGACCAGTGCGAACATGAGATCGCCGGTTTCAGATGCGATATCGGACTTGTCGCCATGGTCCAACGCCGCTTCGATCTCGTCGGCTTCCTCGCGGATCTTGTCGAGCACGGCACGGGGATCGTTCCAGTCGAACCCAACGGTCGAGGCCTTTTGCTGCAGGGCTATTGCGCGCGCCAACGCAGGCTGTCCGGCCTTGATGCCCGTGAGCAGGCTTGAGGCCGGCGCTTCCTTCATCGGCTTACGTGCAGCACGTTCGGCTTTTTCCTCCGCCTTGATGCGTTCCCACGTTCCTTTCACGTCCGATGACGCAATGTATCCTAAGCCGTCGGGAAATACATGCGGGTGCCGTCGGATCATTTTGCGCGTAATCGCTTCGACCACATCCCCGAATGAAAAGGCGTCCTGCTCTTCGGCCATGCGCGCGTGAAAAACCACTTGCAGCAGCAGGTCGCCGAGTTCATCGCAGAGATCGATCAGATCGTTGCGCACGATCGCGTCCGCTACCTCGTAGGATTCTTCGACCGTGTAGGGCGCAATGCTCGCAAACGTCTGCTCAAGATCCCACGGGCAGCCGGTGCCGGGCGTTCTCAATTGCTCCATGATTTCGATCAGGCGTGAAATATTGCGGGAAGGGGTCATCGGTTCACCGGTTCGAAGGACATTCACGTTCTCTATGCCGGAAGCCGCACCCTTATCCCAGCAAAAAGCAGGCGCCCGCTGCGCAATCCCCGCCGATTGGCGTGGGTACCGAGGGATGCTATTGGCATCGCTATGATCGACGAACCAGCCTCTCGAACCGCACTGGTTCTGTTTTCCGGAGGACAGGACTCCGCCACGTGCCTTGCCTGGGCGCTTCAACGTTTCGCGCGCGTCGAAACGCTGGGGTTCGACTACGGCCAGCGCCACGCCATCGAACTTGATTGCCGCGACGCCTTGCTCGCGGGGCTGAAATCGCTGCGGCCGGATTGGGCGGATAAACTCGGCGAGAGTCATACGCTTGCCATCCCGACGCTGGCGGAGATTTCCGACACGGCGTTGACCCGGAACGTCGCGATCGAAATGGGCGAGGGCGGATTGCCAAACACGTTCGTGCCGGGGCGTAATCTGGTGTTTCTGACCTTCGCCGCGGCACTGGCCTATAGGCGCGGCGTGACAGATATCGTCGGTGGCATGTGCGAGACCGATTATTCCGGCTATCCCGATTGTCGAGATGAAACTATCAGAGCCCTGCAGATCGCTCTCAATCTTGGAATGACCAGACAGTTCGAGCTACATACGCCGCTGATGCGGCTCGCTAAGGCCGCGACCTGGACGCTCGCGTATGAACTCGGCGGGGCTGGATTAGTCGATCTCATTCGCGAACACTCACATACCTGCTATTTTGGCGAGCGCGGTGCGCGGCACGAGTGGGGCTATGGCTGCGGCGATTGCCCGGCCTGCGGGTTGCGCGCAAAAGGTTGGCGCGAATACGTGGCGCGCTCCGTTTAACTACAGCCGCGGTGCCGAACTGAAACGGTTGGCATAAAAACGGCGATCGACCCACCTGTCAAAACCAACCCGACTCGAAGTTGCTTTCGATCAGCTCCGAGCCGGAAGAGTTGCATTCGCGCACGGCGCGAGACCAATTGAGAGCGCGACTTATCGCGCGCCTTCAACCGAATCCAATGCGTCGAGAACTCTTGCGGAAAAGACGACGGCGGCTCCGGTGTTCATCGCGACAGCAACACCGAGCGCCTCGGCGATCTCCTCGCGCGTTGCGCCTTCTTTTACCGCCTTCGCAGAGTGAACGGCGATGCAGCCGTCACAGCGCGTCGTTACCGCGACAGCAAGCGAAATGAGTTCGCGCGTTTTTTCATCAAGATGTCCGGTCTTGGCACCCGCGCCACCGGCCATTCGATAGGCATCCACGGTGTCAGGCGAAAGTTTGCGTAGTTCACCGACACGTGACGACAACTTGCTCCTGACATTAGTCCAATCAAGCATACGCTATCTCCCGTTCGTTAGTGTTTGATGCTGCTCTCCGAGGGCAACGGAGACCTCCTTACAGGTTCGTTCTCCTCACGCTCCTCGTTTCCTCAGGTGCGAATGTCTTCAAGTTAGACAGACAAGTCTGTTCATGCTAACGAATCGTCGGCTACTGTCAACCGCGTTTCTGCGCGTGATTCAGCGGCCACAAGGTGGTGGACGCCTGACACACAGAAGAGGAGTATTGGCCGGGCGCAGCAATGACTTGCAATGTATGCGCCACCGTTGAATCTGTCGGGCACAGATCATAGCGCGCGATTGTCCGACGACGATTGACGAGTTTCGCTGGAGTTTGAGCGGAGGTCTCGTCTTTGGCGCCTTTTTACGGAGCGATAATAAACGGATGGGAACAAGATATAGTAAGAAAGCAGAACTCTCACCTCGCGCGATCCGCGGCAGATCGCATTTCGACAGATCAAAGCGTCGAACCCTTGGTGTTAGAGAGCGCGTTCTCGCGACGGCTAACGATCTTTTCTTTAGTGAAGGAATTCACGAAACGGGAATCAATAAGCTGATTGATCAGGCTGGTGTCGCAAAAGCCTCATTCTATTCAGCCTTTCCAAGCAAAGACGATCTCGTAGAGGCCTGTCTTAAATCGCGTCATAAAGCCTCTCTCGAACGGCTGAGGAGCATAGAAATCCAGAATACGTCGTTAGAATCAAAAATCAGCGATGTATTCGACTTGCTGTTGGAAGCCGCGTCGAAATCGACCTTCCGAGGTTGCGTATTTGTTGTTGCTGCAATTGAGCAGCATGGTCGAAACTTGCCTGCGCCTCGCTGGGTTCGGACTCACAAAGTGGCCGTGCGCGATACGTTCGTACGGATGCTTACCTCCGCGGGGATCAAACCAGCAAAGGAAATTGCTGAACAACTTTCCATCCTCTATGATGGCAGTTTGGTCACTGCGGCGTTTAGGCCTAAGTCGGGTGCGATTCAACGAGCGCGCTTGATGGCGATCTCGCTGATCCGTGACAGTTCACCAACTCATTAAACCGCAACCTGATTGCGGATTTGATGCGAGTTTGAGTGGCGGCTGAACCATAAGCCATGACCTGGTTCGGCATCGGCTTAAGTTGGCGCGAACCCACGTGCGGCCAAGGTCTGGGTCTGACGCAGGGTTTGGAGTTCGCAAGCCTGATTAGCCTGCGGCATGTCGCTGCACCGATACGGCATGGCGCGGTCCCGCATCCGGATCGCACACACGGTCGCTTACCGCGAGCAGCCTGATTTGTCACTGATGCTTGGGCTGATCTGGTCATTGGGTCTACACCTGCTTTCCCTCGACTAAATTCGTCGTGGCTCACGTTTACGCCCACCTGTTCCGCCGGCCCGGAAGGCCCGTTGCCAAACGCGGACGTGTGCCGCCCGTTGTATAATTCGCATAAGGTATATTATGGAATATTCCCGGGCGATACTTAGCTTGACAAAGAAGGCGTTCATGGCCGTGGTGAAGGCGCAAGGAAGACAAATAGATGGCCGATAAATGTTGCGCGCCGCCGCCGCCGAATTTGAATAGCACGCCAAAGCAGAATGCTGCCCATAGGCGCGTGTTGTGGGCTGTGCTCATCATCAATGCGGCCATGTTTGTTGTCGAGGTCGCGGCAGGCCTTGCGGCTGGCTCGGCATCGCTTCAGGCCGACGCGCTGGACTTCCTAGGCGACGCCGCAAACTACGGCGTAAGCTTATTCGTGGTCGGCATGGCACTTCGCTATCGGGCCACGGCTGCGCTCGCCAAGGGCGTCACCATGGGCGTATTCGGGCTGTGGGTTGTCGGAACGGTTATCTGGCACGCGACCCACGGAACGCTGCCCAGCGCGTTCACGATGGGTACGGTCGGCTTCGCGGCGCTTGCAGCTAATACGGCGTCGTTCGGGCTTCTGTGGGCTTACAGGGCTGGTGACGCCAATATGCGCTCAGCCTGGATTTGTACCCGAAATGACGTGGTGGGGAATCTGTCCGTGCTACTGGCCGCCTTGGGTGTGTTCGGAACGGGTACTGGCTGGCCTGACGTTGTCGTGGCCTCGATCATGGCCGGGCTGGCGTTGCAGGGCGCGGCAGTTGTGATCCGGCAGGCGGCGGCCGAATTGCGCATCGGCCGCATGGCCGCAGCCGAGTAGACACCTCAGCAGAATTGGTTGGCGTCCCAGATCTCAGCCGATCGATCCATCAGGCCGGATCGATCGCTAGCTGCATCCCGTCGTAGGCCGGTGCGACATTTTCTGGAAGCTCGCGCCGCAGGACCTCATAATCCAGATCGGAGTGCATGTTGGTGATCACGGCACGCCTGGGCTTGAAGCGGTCGATCCACGACAACGCATCCGCGACGCTGAAATGACTGGGATGCTGCGCGTAGCGCAGGCCGTCGATAATCCACAGATTGAGGTTTTCCAGCGCCTGCCAACTTTCATGCGGAATATCATGCACGTCAGGCGTATAGGCAGCGTTGCCGATCCGATAGCCCAGCGCCGGGATATTGCCATGTTGCACAAGAAAGGCCGATAGAGTGAGCGCGCCGCCCTTGCCGTCAATCGTTTGGCTTTCGCCCGCCTCGATGGAATGGCTGTCCAGGATCGGCGGATAGCCGCTGCCTTCGGGCGATACGAAGCAGTATGAAAAACGCGACAGGATATCCTTGGACGTCGATTGATTAAGATAGACCGGAATCCGGCGGCGCTGATGCAGTACGACGGAGCGCAGATCATCGATTCCGTGAGTCTGGTCGGCGTGTTCGTGCGTCAGAAACACCGCATCGATATGATCGACATTGGCATCGATCAATTGCTCGCGCAGGTCGGGCGAGGTGTCGATCAGGACGCGCGTTGTCCCCTGCTCCGATGCGCGCTCCATCATCAGCGAACAGCGGCGACGACGGTTCTTCGGATTGGCGGGATCGCAGGCACCCCAGCCCAATGCCGGACGCGGCACGCCGGCGGACGAACCGCAGCCGAGAATGGTCAGCGTCAGCGTCATGCGGCTGCGTCCAAGTGCGGTACCTTGGAGAATAGCTGAAAGAAATTCTCGGTGGTCTGTCGCGAAATTTTGTCGAGCGAAACGCCGCGCGCGTCTGCCAGCACCTTCGCTGTCTCCACGACATAAGAAGGTTCGTTGCGTTTGCCACGAAACTTGCCAGGCGCAAGATACGGTGCATCGGTCTCGACGAGAATGCGCTCTTCCGGCAACTCCGCAGCGAGCGCTCGCAACGCATCGGATTTCTTGAAGGTCAAAATTCCAGTGAAGCCGATATACAATCCGAGCGCGACCGCCTTCATTGCGAGCTCGCGGCCACCGGTGTAACAATGCAGCACCGCCCGAAACGCACCCTTCGTCATTTCCTCCTCGAGGATGTGACCGCAATTTTCGTCTGCCTCCCGGGTGTGGATCACCAGGGGTAAACCGGTCTCGCGCGCGGCGGCGATGTGAGTGCGGAATCCCCGCGCCTGCGCCTCATGCGAGCCGTGCTCGTAGAAATAGTCAAGTCCCGCCTCCCCCAGCGCGACGACTTTTGGATGTTGTGTTAGCGCGATGAGTTCGTCGATAGAAATGCCGTCCTCTTCGTCGGCATGATGCGGATGGGTGCCGACCGAGCAATAGACACTCGGAAACCGCTCCGCGATTGCGAGCAGCTTCGCTTGCTCCCTCACCCGCGTCGAAATCGTCACCATGCGGCGAATCCCCGCCGCTTCCGCGCGCGAAACAATTCCGTCGAGCTCATCGGCGAAATCGGGAAAATCCAGATGGCAGTGACTGTCGACAAGCATTTCAGGCAACCGAAGGATCCCTCGGGAGACGGCATGAGACAGTTGGGATTCTGGCCGGGCTACAAACGGGGCTACAACGCCAGTCAGCCAACAGGTGCCTTCAACAGGCCGCGAGGTCAAGGGCTGCATCGTTTATTCCGCGCGAGAAACGGATTTCTACTCCGCGGATTGCAGGTTCTAATCCTGCCGGGATCGTCATTTCATTCTGTAGTAAATTCAACTGTTTAACGAAAACTTCGAGTGTTGCTTGCATTGTCCACGCCGGCATCCAAGAGCACGGGATGCGAATGATCGCTTCCATGGTGGTGAGTGTCTTGAAGGAGTCATGCGCTGGCGATATTGACCGTTAAACCCAATATCGCGACCATTACAGCTTCACTGTAGGCAATTGTGACCGGTTTAAAGAGCCACGCCTTCACTTTAATCGCCTTAGTTTTTTGTGCCTGAGGTCTTGTCGAGTGCTGCGCGTAGGCCTTTGGCGAGCTTGATTGCATCGTCATTGGCCCAAAAGTGCATGAAGAAGAGCCTCGGCTGCTCATCCAGCATATGGCTGTGAAGCGCCGTGACCTCAATGCCGTGCGTACGCAGCGCCACTACTACCGGATTGACCTCGTCGCCCCATAGGACGAAGTCGCCGGTAATGGCAGCCTTCCCCCCGCCTGTAGGTTGAAAGTTGATGCCGATCGCTACACCCATCGGCCCGGCCGGCGTCAACGTCATGCCACCTTCGCTGACAGGATCACGTCGCGGCACATTGAACTGATAGACGCCACCATTGGTCTTACCCTTCGTGCCGATAATTTGGTCTAGCTGCGCGGTATCAAGGTCGACAGCCGAAGGCGGATTTGACGACGGAATAACCTGAAGCGGGGTTTTACTTTCGGCAAGCGCGTCATGGAGCACGGTGGCGAGTTTGGCGGGGTCTCCATGCCCGGCCACATGCATGTAGAACGTCGCGGGGCCCGCCCGGAGCAGATGATTATGGATGGCCGTGATCTCGAGCCCGCCAGCGATCATCTTCAACATGACTGGATTGATTTCACTTTCCAGCAATACGAGGTCTCCCATCGCCATAGCGCCCTCGTGAGCTTGCTTAAAAGCGATCCAGCCGCCGAGCGCTAAGGCTGGCTTGATGGTCACGCCGTCAAGGGTCACCGTCAAATCGGTTCGAGGGAAGCCATAACGATGCACGTCTTCGGTTACGGCCGGCTTCCGACCAAGTATCTCATCGATTTGCCTCCAGTCTACGCCTTGATCTTGCGCGTAAGTGCTTCCATTCACCACCATAAAAAAAGCGCTGAGGCCAAACAGCGTTGAAAGCGCGTTTCGCATAAGAACTCCTTCTCCAGGTCTCAGGTCCTCGCCGCCCGTGATTTTTTGTCTCTGGGGCGTACAACGCACTGGACGTATAGTCGTTGGCAACAGCAAATTTCAAGTTTGCCGTCGCTTCTCGACCGCGCCTCCGATTATCGAAGCAGTTGAAGACGCCCACCGTGCGGGCACCGTCGCGATATCGTTCATCATAAGGGTGCGGACGCTCGGCCTCTCATAGAACTGCCAGCTCGCACTTTATCCCTGTTCGTCCGTAGGGCGTGAATGATCGTAGCTGCGACCATTCGGAAATACGAGCCAGTGCCGGCCGTCTTTTTTCTGAAGCGCAATTTCCACTGCGTCAGTTCGACGGCGACGGGTTTTGGAAGCGGCACCTTGCGGCGCGCTGCCGAACATGCACCTCACTAATTCTGCCCAACACAGACCGGGTAGTTCGGAGGCGCGCAACGTTAAAGAAACAGGCCCGCACAATGGGCCTGCTCGACCTTGTGCGGAGCTGGCTGTGCCATGGGCTCCGACTGGGATCGGCGCTAGTGGCCATGAATCTTGTGCTGGTGATGGTGATGGGTTTGCCAATGGTGGTGATGATGGTGATGGTTCTGCCAATGGCGGTTGTGATGGTGGTGACGGTGAGGTTGCCCATTGATGTGGTGCACGTTGGTTGTCAGCTTGCCGGCGTCGCTTTGTCCGATAGCAATTCCGGGGCCGAGCGGATTTGCCTGCGACTGCTGCGCGGGAGCCGCGACAATCAGAAGCGCGCCGAGAGCGGCCAATCCTAGAATTTTCTTCAAAAACATATAGACCTCCGTGGGTGGGCAAGTAACCGCGACGTCAGTAAATCATTTCGTTGGCGCCGGCGACCGCGAGCTGACAATTCGTGAGGACAGGATTTGTGCCGAGCGCAGTGAACGCGACTTGCATATGTATCTTCGTACGAATAACGTCATCTGCGGCTTGGCAGATGGTCAAAGCGCGTCCGGCCATTCTGATCCCTGTTCCGTTCGACCCTGACGGCGCCGCGGTCTATGAGGTTCGAGCGTCTGGCAGGCCCTCGATCCGCTCGGCGGCGACTGCAGCCGAGCAGCTTCGATCAGCAATGCTGAACGAGACATATGTCCACTGCGGTTCATGATCATCAGCCCTGAATTGGTTGTAAGGGGCATTCAGGACGTCGGTACAATTTCATCATGTGATACTCAGCTGTGAGCTCAATTGCTTTGGTAACTTGCCATTCAACGCCAAACTCCCAATCATTGACGAGGTTTCTCGGGGCGTTGCGCTCGGAATTCCTGACCGCCCTCGTAGTATTGCCATTTGACGAACGGGAACATGATTCCCCAAGGTCCACTATCGTATTTGTATGTGGCCTGGACATACCCACCGTTCAGCGGAGAGTCCGTAATCAACCTCTGAGGGATCGTTTAACTGAGGTCCCCGTCCCCAGTTCCATTCTGCCTGCAACCCGAAGGGCTGCGGATAAAGGACAGCATGCACCGCGACACGCTCATCGACAAATCCTTGCGCGGGCGCGACCATGACCGGAGTAATTCCGTTTACAGGGCCGTTCGATGTAACGAAGCGCCCGTGTAAGGCCTCTACGCCTGCTTCAAAAATTTGACCGTTGCTGAATTGATAGGGGTAGGTGACGCGGGCCACCATATGCATGTCGTTATTTAACTCGACGCGGTTGGCGCCCTGTCCATTGTAGACGCCGAAGGCGAACACGCCGTAGTCGCCCGATCCCTTCAGATTGTTCGCCACCAGGTCTTTGAACCGCTGGCGTATTTCAGCTGGGGCCCAATAGAAGAATGCACCGATGTCACGCTCATCCCGACAGCACGTGTTGATACCGTCAGCACGGTCAAGTGTAAGACGATTTTGGCTGGATTGCATGTTCTCAAAACTGAATGGGATTTTTGATTGCCCGAGCCTGACACGAAATTCCTTTTTGTCATCGAAGGAAATATCGGCGTAGGCATCTCTTAACTGACCGAAATTGCCTGTGGTGGAGCCAGTCGGCGTGTTGGCAAAATCAGGCTGGAAATACAGATAAAGATTATCGGTCACATCACCGTAGAAAATCAGACGTGCCCGCCTGATCAAGAAATTGGTGTTTTCGCCGACCGATTTATCAGGCCAGTAGACGACTGCATCATTGTCTCCACTCACGGTGGTACCGGTGCGGATTTGCGTATAGCCTCGCATGTGAATTTTGTCGTACCAGTGTTCTTCCGTGGCTTTTACAGGCAGCGGTTCGTGGACGAAGCTTGGCCCCGGTTCTTTCTGTGCCTGCTGATACTTGTGCCGGCTGACCTGAGTCTTTTCTTTGCCTGCCGGCCTGAATCTTTCTGCACCTGCTGAAAAGTACCCATTTTCACCCGGTTTTTCCCGGGCGCCGTATAAACCTGTTTGGTAACCGTATCGACGTACAGGTCCAATTCTTGGGCGCTGGCCTGGGAGAAAATGGAAGCGCCGAGCACTAAGCCCAAGCTGGAAATTGCTGCGCTGAAACTCTTTATCATTATTGCTTTGCCCCCTTTTTCCGAGATCCATTGTTCTGGAACCCGCTGAAACCGGGGGCGTTATTTCAGTCGCATATGACACGCTTGTTACACGGCAAAGCCTCAGAGCGAGGGGATCAGAAAGAAGGCGAGTGTGTCATTCCAATCCCACACTTCCGGGGTGGCGATAATTGCAGGAAGTCGCCAAACCATAGTGAATTTGGAGATTTCTTAAAAATTTTCGCTCCTCGCGCGCGAGGAGCTCTGACAGTCCCGCATCATCTTTTGACAGGGCACTGCCAACTTCAATCCGCGCTCTTCAGCCGCTTCATTTGAACTCAATCTCGCCGCCGGGTAGCTCGCCAACTCTCGACTCGGACAGGTAATCAGCGGCCGGCAAGCGATCCAGGAACGCCCTCCCCGTCTACCAAGCTTGTTCTCGTGGTTAGGTGAAGGTTCGCGCGCGAACCCGCCATCAGCCTGGGTCTGCCGCGGTGCGCGATCCGATCCGCCAGATTTTTCGGTGCGGCAGGCGGAGCCAAATCTGCGGCCACAATAATCGGGTCGAGCTGAGCCCTAACGTGACCCTAAATGACAGTTTTGCGACAAAATAGCACATAGCACAGATTTATTTTCAGGATCAGCATGGCCTGGAACCGTCGGCCTTCAATAGGCCGGCGCCGGCGGCGCCAAAGCGCCGCCGCATACGCACGGAGATGGAACATGAAGTCTTCGAGTTCTCTTCGCACCGCTATTTTTGCTGCAACCATCGCTATGCTCGGCGTGAGCGCCCAGGCCGGGCCGATGCCGACACAAATGACGACGATGAAATCAATGATTCATCAAAACACCATCGAAGTGCGTGGGGTCGGCTGGCGCACCGGCGGCTATGGTTATCGCTGCGACAGCTGGGGCTGTTCCGCTTATCGCTACCCAACCATGGCGTATGGTGACAGCGTCATTCGGAACAGCTACGCTTGTAGCGGCAGCTATTGTTCGCGCCCTTTGGCGGCTACGACTGATAACGACCGGTTACCCTGGATAGATTGAGGGACTTTCCGAAGGAAGGATTTCTGGTTCATCGTAGCCGCAAGGAGCTAAGATGATCAGAAATCGGGCCGGAAGCGTTAGTCTATCGGTACGCACACTTCATGTCGAAGGATGAAACGGTGTAATTCGCCATCACGCGACATCCTGACTAGCAACCGTCTCATTGCGCCCACAAGTCCAGGCTCCGGGTGCAACAGCCACCACGCTGACTGTCGACCAGCATAAGCGTAAACCGTTCAGGCCGCGGACGGTTCGACATAGCGCGGAAACACCGGCACCGGCGCAGGCAAAGCCGTGCCCGGTTTGATCCGGATTTGACCACCAAGCATCGCAAAACTTCGTTCGCCTTGCGGGATACCTAATATATCGAGCAACTTTGCGCAGGCGACAGGCATCGCGGGCTGGGCCAGAATCGCGATCTGGCGCACCACCTCGGCGGTGACATACAACACCGTCCTTTGCCGCACCGGATTGGTTTTGGCCAAGACCCAGGGCGCCTCGCCCGCAAAATAGCGGTTGGCTTCGGCGACGACAGACCAGATTGCATTAAGCGCCTGGTGAATTTGCTGCATATTCATCGCCTCGCGCGTGATCGCGATCATGCCGTCCGCCTGTGCGAGGATCGTCTTATCGGCGTCGCTGAAGTCTCCGGGCTCCGGCAGAACGCCGCCGTGCTGCTTGGCGATCATCGACAGCGAGCGTTGCGCGAGGTTGCCGAAGTCGTTGGCGAGGTCTGCATTGATGCGCGCCACGATCGCCTCGTGATTGTAGCTGCCGTCCTGCCCGAACGGCACCTCGCGCAGGAAGAAATAGCGCATCTGATCGACGCCGTATTGCGCGGCGAGGCTGAAGGGATCGACCACATTGCCGACCGACTTCGACATCTTCTCACCGCGGTTGAATAAAAAGCCGTGCGCATACACCCGCTTCTGCAAGGGAATGCCCGCAGACATCAGAAAAGCAGGCCAGTAGACCGCGTGAAAGCGGATGATGTCCTTGCCGATAATGTGCACGTCGGCCGGCCAATAGTGCCAGTTGCGGTCGTTCTCGTCCGGAAAACCGACGCCCGTGATGTAATTGGTCAGCGCATCGACCCAGACGTACATGACATGCTCGGGATCGTCGGGCACCTTGATGCCCCAGTCGAAGTTGGTGCGCGAGATCGACAAATCCTTCAGGCCACCTTTCACGAAGCTGACCACTTCGTTGCGGCGAGAATCCGGACCTATGAAGTCAGGCTGGCTTTCGTACAGCGCAAGCAGCCTGTCCTGATAGGCCGATAGCTTGAAGAAATAGCTTTTTTCCTCGACCCACTCGACCGGCGTGCCCTGCGGTCCGCGCCGCACATTGTCGTCGCCGACGAGCGTCTCGTCCTCTGCGTAATAGGCTTCGTCGCGTACCGAATACCAGCCGGCGTAGCTCGACAGGTAGATATCGCCATTCGCTGCCATGCGCCTCCAGATTTCCTGGACCGAGCTATGGTGCGCGGGTTCCGAAGTGCGAATGAACCGATCGAACGAGATGTTCAGCGTCTCATCCAATTTACGAAGCAGTTCGGCGTTTCGCGTGGCGAGTTCAAGGGCCGATATGTTTTCCCGCTGCGCGGTCTGCACCATTTTCTGGCCGTGCTCGTCGGTCCCGGTGAGGAAGAACACATCTTTGCCATCCAACCTTTGGAAACGCGCGAGCGCATCGGTGGCAATGGCCTCGTATGCGTGGCCGATGTGCGGCGCGCCGTTCGGATAAACGATCGCCGTGGTGATATAGAACGTATTAGCTCGCGATGACGCCGGATTCGAGGGGAGCGATGCAGCGGTCGTATCGACCTTGGCGCCAACCTTGCCCGGCGATCGCGGCGTTGGCTTTTTCACCGGACGCGTGGTGACGGATCGCTTCGGCGCGGCTTTTTCTGGCGTCGCTTTCTTCGGTGCGGCTTTCTTCGGCGTTACTTTCTTCGTCGCGGCTTTCTTCGGCGCCGCCTTTTTTGACGCTGTCTTCTTGGTCGCGACCTTTTTCGGGGTTCTTGTCGCCGGCTGCTTTTTAACCGCTTTCCTTGCGGTTTTCCTGATCGTTTTCTTGACTGTCTTCTTCTTTGCCGCCTTTTTAGCCGTCTTTGGCGCGCGCGCTTTCGTTGTCGCCTTCGCGCTCGTCTTCTTGCGTTTGGTGGTCTTCTTAACCGCCGTCCTGCTGCGCGTTTTGGCTGCCGGGCTACGGCCGGTGGCGGCGGAACGCGACTTGCGGGTTTTCATGCGAGGTTTCTTGGCCGTTTTCTTCTTAGCGGGAGCCACCACAAGTTCCTTATGAAGCAGGCTGGAGGTCGAGAACAATCATGGGCGGAATGTTTTTACCGCGTTGCTTCTGCGAGAAGCCCGAACACCGAAAAAACCAGGGGTTTTCGCTCGAGATTATAGGTCTCCGTCTCGCGCGCGGCGTTGTTGATCTTTTCCCATACCTCCGCGAGCCGTGCAAGACGAGGAAGATCGGCGTTCGCATCGCTGGTGCGGAGTTGCTCGCCGATCCAGCGGTCCACACTGTCGACGAAGGCGTCAAGCGAGGCGCGCTCGCTGCCGCTGATGGCGTCCCCCAACGCGTGGAGTTCGCCAGGGTCGACCTGCGGAAGGCTGTTCAACAACGCCGTCGTCCGCTGATGAAGCTTCAGCGCGCCCCCTATGACGAGCGCCAACGCCCGCGCGACGCTTCCTTCGGCCGCGTAGGCGACTTCCTGCAAGGACGTATCGTCGGGCGCGATCTGTGCTGCTTCAGCGGCCGCGCGGATCACATCGTTCGCTCCCAGCGGGCGCAGCATCAGCTTGCGACAGCGCGATTGCATCGTCGCCAATACCCGCGCCGGGGTATGGCTTATCAAGAAAAACAGCGATTGGTGCGGCGGCTCCTCGAGGATCTTTAGCAGCGCATTGGCGGCATTGGGGTTGAGCTCGTCGACAGTATCGACGATGCACACCCTCCACCCGTTTCCAGTGGCGGTCGAGCCGAAGAAAGCGATAGTCTCCCGGGTCTGCTCGACGCTGATGACCGTGCGCATAACGCCCTTTTCGTTGGGCGTCCGTTCCAGCGTCAGGAGCCCGCCATAGGTATCGGCCGCGATGCGGCGTGCAATCGGATGCGTCAGGTCCAGTTTGAGCGTTTCGGCCGATTGCACCTGCGATGTAGCGGGATCGCCATGAGCAAGCACAAATCTGGCCATCCGGTAGGCGAGCGTCGCCTTGCCGATCCCCGGTGCGCCACCGATAAGCCAGGCGTGCGGGATACGGCCCCCGCGATAGGCATTGAGCAACGTTCGCTCCGCCTCGCTGTGACCGAAAAGCACGGTGGTTTCGCGCGGATGTGGAAACGGCATTTCGGCGGTGGCCGAGCGGGCGATCATGCGGTGTCCGCCGTTAGCACGCGGTCGCGCAGCGCCGCCCATATTCTCGCGGCCACCGTATTGAGATCGGCGTCGGCATCGATCACCACGCAGCGTTGCGGGTCGCTCGCTGCGATCTCGCGATAGGCGTCACGGAGTTTCCGGTGAAAAGCAAGGTCCTCCGCCTCAAAGCGATCTGGCGCGCCGCTGCCACGGCGAGTGGCTGCGCGCTGCAAACCTACCTCAACGGGGACATCGAGGATTACCGTCAAGTCAGGCTTGAGATCGCCGATGGTTACCCGCTCCATCGCGTTAAGCACGCCGGGTAGCACGTTCCCCAACTGACCCTGATAGGCGCGGGTCGAATTGGCAAACCGATCGCAGAGCACCCATATGCCCTGCTCCAGCGCAGGCCTGATGACGGTGCGAACATGGTCATCGCGCGCCGCAGCAAACAGCAGGGTTTCAGCGTCAGCGCCGAGCAGTTTGCCCACGCCCGACAGGACGAGGTGTCGAATGATCTCGGCGCCCGGCGATCCGCCGGGCTCACGCGTGACGATGGCATGCAGCTTGGCCGCCTGAAGACGTTCGACGAGAATCTTGATCTGCGTGGATTTTCCGGACCCCTCGCCGCCTTCGAAGGTAATAAAACGTCCGCGCGGCGGGTCGGCTTTGGGCGTGGCGTCGGCCATTAGAGTTTCGCGGCGCCCGAGCGCACCATCCCAACGACAAGCTCGATCGCTCCATCCAACGCGCGACGCATGGTCGAGCCGACACCGACGGCTTTCGTGGCATGAACCGGCATCTCGACCGCCACTTCCTTGCCTCGCCACACCTTGATGACCCCGATCGGCTGCTCCGGCGCAACCGGCGCACGGACCGGCCCGGTATAGACGATGCGCGCGAGCAGTTTGTCGTTGCCGTTCTTCTGAACCATGACCTGAACCGGGTCTGACGTGGCGACCTGAACGGAGCCGCTATCACCGCCAAATACCTTGGCGTAGCCGACCGGCTGTTCCGCAGCAAACAGGGTCCGGATTTCGAAATTTCGGACTTGCGAGCCACTAGGTCAATCTTGTGGCTGCGCAGGAACCGCCAGACATATTGGACGTCAACATCGCCCAGCGCCTCGGCCAGCAGAGGGCCGGTCCAGCGCGCAAACCCTTGCGGTGGCGGCTTATCCAGCAGCTTTCAGAATTCGCTTGTCGGTCGTCTTCGTATAGATCGGCTGCTTGCCAGGCCGCGGCTTGTCTTGCAGCCCTTCAAGGCCATGGTCGGCATAGCGATGCCGCCAAAGGCTGACAATCCGCGGCTGGACCCCAACTTCCTTGGCAATCGACCGGGTGCTGCGCCCATCCGCCGCCAACAGAACTATCTGTGCCCGTCTTCAAATCGCGCTGCAACGTCACCGGTGAGCGACAGCACGCCTCAAGCACCTTGCGATCTTTCCTCGAAAGGTGGACTTCTCTTGCTTCGGGATCATCCCGACCTTGAATTACGACTTACGTTCAAGAAAAGCGGGTACTAGTCCCGGCTCCAGGGGTTGCCCGGCAACACCGCGTTGCTCGGCGTGCGGCGGTCGGTGATCTGCAGGCCGAACAGGCTGCCGACCAGTTCGACGGCAACGCGCGCGGTGCGGCCGCGTTCGTCGAGAAACGGGTTGAGCTCGACGATATCGACCGAGCGCACCAGATCCGAATCGTGCAGCAGCTCCATGATCAGATGCGCCTCGCGATAGGTCGCGCCGCCCGGCACCGTGGTGCCGACGCCGGGCGCGACGGCGGGATCGAGAAAATCGACATCGAAGCTGACATGCAGCACGCCATTCCGCGCCCGCACACGCTCGATGATCTTTCGTATCAATACGCCGACGCCGAATTCGTCGATGATGCGCATGTCGGCGATCGCGACGCGGCGCTCGAACACCAGTTGCTTCTCCAGCGGATCGATCGAGCGGATGCCGAACAGGTCGAACTGGTCGGGGCCGATCGAGGCGCGTGGATGGTTGCCGAGCAGCCCGTCGAGGCCGCTTTCGCCGCACAGAAAGGCCGCCGACATGCCGTGCATGTTGCCGGTCTCGGTCGTCTGCGGCGTGTTGTAGTCGGCATGGGCATCGAGCCACAGCACGAACAGCGGCCGGCCCTGCTCCTGCCAGTAGCGCGCGACGCCGTTCACCGATCCCATCGACAGCGAATGATCGCCGCCCATGAAGATCGGAACGGCGCCGGAACTTGCCAGCGAATAGGAGCGCTCGCTGAGTTCGCGGATCCAGCCCTTGATGGTGTCGTAATATTTGGCGTTCGCCGGCGGCGGGCCCTCCGTCGGGAGCAACGCCGGGCCTGGCCATGTTGCCGTGGTCCTCGACGGCAAAGCCGAGCTGATCGAGGATGCGGCCGATGCCCGCGGTGCGCAGCGCGTCCGGCCCCATCAAGGTTCCGAGTTGCGAGGCCCCGATCTCGATGGGGACGCCGAGCAGGGCGATGCGGGCAGCGTTGCCGTCGGACATGAGGGCGGCCTTTCGATGAAATCGTAGGGTGGGCAAAGCGTAAGCGTGCCCACCATTCAAGGCAACGATTGGATAGATGGTGGGCACGGCGCAAGCGCGCCTTTGCCCACCCTACAAGACTGCCGACGCGACGTTCCGCTACGCCTTGAAATACGCGATCTGCGTCGTCGTCGCGAGCAACCGTCCCGACGGCGACCACAATTCGCCGTGCTGGTCGCCATAGCTCCTGTGGAAGATCCTGGCATCCGCCACGGCCAACACCCGCGTGATGTCCTCGGCCGCGAGTTCGTCCGACGCCGTGTGGAAATACGTCGTGATCGAAACCGTGCCGAACGGTATCAATTCCCGGCGCGCCAGAAACACCCGGCCGAAGAACGCATCCGACATCGACATCAGCGACAGCATGTCGATCTTTCGCGGCACGTGATCGCCGATCCACTGCTTCGAGTACGCGTCGAGCGGCGAGCGACGCCGGCGAGCCGTAGAAACTCGGCTCGCCCTCGACGAAGCGGAAATCATACTGGTGTGTCCACGTCATCGGCGTGTTCGGAAACGCGCGCGCCTGCTCGAACGGCGCAGCACCGGGAAAGGCCGCCTGCTGGTGCGACCAGGACGGGCGGCGCTCGGCGAACACGGCGGTGGCCAGCGTCGCGACGTCGCCGCCGCCCTGCGTCATCTCCACGCACCAATGCTGGCTCGAACGGTTGGCCTTGACCAGCCGAACGTCGAGATCGAAGCCGCCTTCGGCGATCGGCGCGCAGAAATTCACGGTCAGCGACAGCGGATCGCCCGCCCGCTGCGGATGGTCGATCAGCGCGCGCAGGATGGTCGCGGCCGTGCAGCCGCCGAACGGGCCGACAAAGGCCCAGTAATCCGGGCTGGTCTTGCCCTGCCAGCAGCTATCGCCGGCGGTGACTTTCGTGGCGTCGTCGAAAAGATGCGGGGCTTTTGTCAGCATAATGATCCATCAAATCTTGATAGGCGTCCCGTCCCAAAGCCGAAATTCGATTGTCTCTTCGGACTGGCCGTATTTTCTGCAATCCCGGAGGGCTCCCTCAGGATCGTCCGTGACCCAGATACTTGTCAGTTCGCCTGAAATCCGCGTCAAAGCAATCACACTGACGTTGCCGATCAAATCAGCGAGGAAGCGTTCGACGGCAGGGACCTCATCTTGCCCCGACGACTCCGCGAGAATGCTTCCATGCGTATGCCAGGGAAATCCGTCGAAGCCGATCGTCCAATCACCATCGGGGCAGGTGACCAGGAATTTCAGGTGCCCATCCGGACTGACATACTCACCGATCGGCACGTCCATCTCCGGCCTTTGTACTGCGTACATGCAATAGCATTGCCGATGCCGTGACTTCAATGACGTCAGAGGTAATGGATTCCCGTGCGCCGGAATTAGCCCTTGGCCCCGCGTTGGGCACCGGCCTCCGGCACCGGCGTGGCCGCGCGCACCGGCACGTTCCATATCTCCTCGGCATATTCGCGGATGGTGCGGTCGGAGGAGAACCACGGCATCCGCGCGACGTTGAGGATCGAGGCGCGGGTCCAGGCCGGCACCACCTGCCAGCGGGCGTCGATGCCGCGCTGGGCCGCGTAGTAGGAATTGAAATCGGCCGAGACCATGTAATGGTCGAGATAGCGCAGCGCGTGGCCTATCGAGGCAAAGCGGGCGGGATCGTCGGGCGAGAACGCGCCGCTCTCGATGGCGGTAATCGCCCGCGCCAGCCGCGGCGAGCGGCTGATCGACGTCGGTCGCATCCAGGCCCTGCTTGCGCCGGACCATGACGTCGCCGGCCTCCATGCCGAAGATCGCGATGTTCTCCGCGCCGACATGGTCGCGGATTTCGATGTTGGCGCCGTCAAGCGTGCCGATCGTCAGCGCGCCGTTGAGCGCCAGCTTCATGTTGCCGGTGCCGGAGGCTTCCATGCCGGCGGTCGAAATCTGTTCGGACAGATCGGCGGCCGGAATGATCACCTCGGCAAGGCTGACATTGTAGTCGGCGAGGAAGACGACCTTCAGCCTTCCTGCGATATCGGGGTCGTTGTTGACGGCTTCGGCGACATCGTTGATCAGCTTGATGATCAGCTTGGCGTAGCGATAGCTCGCCGCCGCCTTGCCGGCGAAGATCTTGACCCGCGGCACCCAGTCGCGCTGCGGCTCGTCCTTGATCGCGTGATACAGCGCGACGGTCTCGACGACGTTGAGCAATTGCCGCTTGTATTCGTGGATGCGCTTGATCTGGATATCGAACAGCGCCGACGGATCGACCTTGATGCCGAGCCGCTCGCCGATCAGCCGCGCCAGCGCCAGCTTGTTGTGATGCTTGACCTCGCGGAAACGCTGCTGGAACGCGTTGTCGCTGGCGCGGGCCTCGAGGCGCTCGAACAGGGAGAAGTCGTCGAGCACGGCCTCGCCGCAGACCTCGCGCATGCAGGGCGGTCAGCTTCGGGTTGGCGAGCATCAGCCAGCGGCGGAAGGTGATGCCGTTGGTCTTGTTGGTGATGCGGCCGGGATAGAGATGGTTGAGATCGTGAAACACGGTCTCCTTCATCAAGTCGGAATGCATCGCCGATACGCCGTTGATGCGGTGGGAGCCGACGAAGGCCAGCTGCCCCATCCGCACCCGGCGACCGCTTTTCTCGTCGATCAGCGACACCGAGGCGCGGAAGTCGACGTCGCCCGGGCAGCGCACGTCGGCCAGCGCCAAATGCGCGGCATTGATGCGGTAGATGATCTCGAGATGCCGCGGCAGCAGCCGCTCGAACAATTCGACCGGCCAGGTTTCCAGCGCTTCCGGCAGCAGCGTGTGGTTGGTGTAGGACAGCGTCGCCACCGTGATCTTCCACGCTTCGTCCCAGCGGAAATTGTGCAGGTCGACCAGGATGCGCATCAGCTCGGTGACGGCGAGGCTCGGATGGGTGTCGTTGAGCTGCACCGCGGCCTTGGAGGGGAGGTTGCGCAACTGTCCGTCGGAGGCGAGGTGCCGCTTGATCAGGTCCTGCAGCGAGGCGGAAACGAAAAAATATTCCTGCCGCAGCCGCAGCTCGCGCCCCGCCGGGCTCTCGTCATTCGGATAGAGGAATTTGCAGATTGATTCCGCGCGCGCCTCCTCGGCGACGGCGCCGAGATAATCGCCGGTGTTGAAGACGTCTAGCCGCAGCGGGTCCGGCGCGCGCGCTGACCACAGCCGCAGCGCGTTGACGTGCTGGCCGCGCCAGCCGACGATCGGCGTGTCGTAGGCGACGGCCTGAACGGTTTCCGCCGGACGCCAGGTGGCGCGGTCACGGCCGCGATCGTCGACATGATCGACATGGCCGCCGAAATGAATGTGGTAGACCACCTCGGCCCGCTGGAATTCCCAGGGGTTGCCAAAACTCAGCCATTCGTCCGGATATTCGTGCTGCCAGCCCTGCGAAATGATCTGGCGGAACAGGCCGAAATCGTAGCGGATGCCGTAGCCGATGGCGGGAATGGCCAGCGTCGCCATGCTCTCCATGAAGCACGCCGCCAGCCGCCCGAGGCCGCCATTGCCGAGCGCCGCATCCGGCTCGCATTTGCGCAGGTCATCAAGCCCGACGCCGAGATCGCCGAGCGCCGTCTCGAACACCGGCAGCAGGCCCATATTGTTCAGCGCGTCGGTGAACAGGCGGCCGATCAGGAATTCGAGCGAGAGGTAATAGACCCGCTTGCTGCCGGCGTCGTAGCTCTCCTTTTCGGCCGTCAGCCAGCGGTGCACGATGCGGTCGCGCAGCGCCAGCGCGGCTGCCTTGTACCAGTCGCGCCTGGTCGCCATGCCGGCATCCTTGCCGATCGCAAGCCGCAGCTTGGCAAGGATCGCGCCCTTGATCTCGGCCAGCGCCAGCTCGTCGATCGGCTGGCCCAGCGCCGGATAGTTTGCCGGATTGTTTCCTGGGATTTGTTCCTGCAACACGGCGATCCCTGCGGTTGAGACTCTACAACGAAGATACGCGCCTTGCCCGGCAATCGAAACGCCGGAATATGCCGGAGTATGTTGTGCACTGCGCTGGCGTAATTTTATGCAAGGACCGGGCCGATTTCGCGGCACCGGCGGCCGGGTTTTGGTGATATAATCGGGCGGCGAAAGCCCGTGGGATCGCTGGGGTTTAGTAACCGGGTGCCAGTGCGTGCGACTAGCAAACGTGTGCCGCCAGAACGGGAGGCTTGCCATGAGATTGACGATCGAGATCGCCGCCGCTGCGTTGCTGGTAATCTGCATCAGTGCGACCAGCGCAGCCTTTGCCGCCGGCAAGGCCGCCGAGCGCCGACGGCCTGAGCTGTTCCTTCAGCGTCGCGCAAGGCGCTTCGCCCGCCGCCCGCTGCGCGGCGATCAAGCGGCAATGTGGCGGAAAATTCTACGCCAATTATTGCGGCGACAAGCTGTTGTCGGCGATGTGATCGATTGAACCCCTGACGAGTGGCAAGCAAGGCTCGGTCGTCGCTGTCGAGGGTGGATAAGATCGCATTCGCGCGATCCATCGCGTTGGCCGCTTCCAGTAACAGCGACCGGATCTGGGTGGCTTCTGTCCCGTCCATCGTTTTCGATTCTTTGCAGCAAATCGCCGAAACAACCTTTGATAGGCTAGATTTTGTCTCGCCACCAGAACAAATTAAGAACAATTTAGCAAGTATCTGATATCATTGTGATTTGGCGCATCGCCGACACAACATTTATGGTCTATCCGAGTTTGTGAGGACTACATGTCCACCATCGCCTTCGATCAGTTCGCTCTCACCCGCATCGCCGATTTCGCGCGCTCGCTGTCGCGCCTGCACCAGGCTTCGCACCGCCGGCTCGTCGACGACGATGCGATCGACCGCGAGTTCAACGCGGTCTGCATGTCGGTGTGGGGCTACACCACGGACGATTTCAGCGACGAGCTGTTCTCGGGCGAGGATCACGCCTTTCTCGACGCGCTGGACGAAGCGCAGGCGCGAATCTTTGCAGCCGAGCAGGGCTACGACCTCGTCGACGATCAGGGCATGCTGACGGATTGGTGGGGCTATTGCTGGATGATCCTGGCCGAAAAGCGCGGCCTGCTGACGCCGGAAAATCGCGACGCGGCGCGTGCGGAGATCGAGGAAAAATATCTGTCGGCGCCGAACGTGATCGGCGTCATCGTCGGGCGGTGATGGCGCTGGCGTCGGTCGCGTAGCCCGGATGAGCCCCGTAGCCCGGATGGAGCGCAGCGAAATCCGGGGGCTGTCTATCAGCGGATGGCCTTCCCCGGATTGCGCTGCGCTCCATCCGGGCTACAAACCGCTACAAGACCGCTTAATTCACTTCCGCCCGCTTTGCCGGCTTCGGCGCAGCGGCCTTCGGTATGGAGGCGGTCGGCAGTTCGACGTCGCGTCTTGTTTCGGGAAGCGGCGCGTTGGCCGCGACCATCTCGGCACTGACCGGCGCCACCTTCATTTCGCCGAGCCGCGCGCGGACATCAGCCGTGAGGCCGGGATAGGCGGCAACGGGGGTGAATTCCGCCGTCTGGTCGGCGCCCAAGCGAACGCCGGTATAGGCCACCAGGCCGTCGGTGGTGGCGACGACATCGCCGGAGCGCAGCGAGGTGTCGAGCGTGAGGTCGACCGGCGCAAGCCCGGACGGGCTTCTGCCGTTGCAGGTGCAATCGGCGCGCAGCGCCTTGCGATAGGCATAGGCGTTTTCGCTGTCGGCATAGCGCTCGCCATTACCAGCGGCAGCGCTGTCGATGTTGCTGCCGTAAAACACCTTGGTGACGCTCGCCGGGCAGAACGCCTGGCAGGTCTGAACCGGCGAGGCGTTGCCGCGCATCGTCAGCGGAAAATATTTGCCATCGCAGCTTCGCACGCAGAAGGCCGGCCCGGAACCCGCGACGCGCGCTGCGGGCGCCGGATGGGACGGTTGATTGGTGCCGAACGGATCGGTGAAGAGGTTCGCCGGTGAGGGGGCTTGTTGCGTCTGCTGTTTCTGTAAGCCGCCGAACAGGAAATCGAACAGACCTTCGGCGGAGACGCTGCCAGGCGTCAGCGCAAGCGAGCCCGCAAGGGTGGCGGCGGCCACAAACGTCGCGCGGCGCAGCACGCGTGAAAAAGCCAACTCTGTACGCAACGCCAACTCCACCCAACGCAACAAACGCGCTGAAGCGCGATAGGCTTCAGTCGTGAGTAACCTTAACGATGGATGGTAAAGGAGTGGTATTCGGGGACAAGGGGAGGGGGAAAAAGAAAAGAGGTTCCTCTGCCCGCAAGCGGGAAGAGGAGCAGAAGCAGCCTCACCCCTTCAAAAACTCGCCCGCCTTGTAGAGCGAGCGAAATTCCAGCCCTGCCTCGGCAAAGTTTTCGGTCGCGCCTTCCTCGCGGTCCACCATGGTGAGGACCAGCACGATCTCTCCGCCGGCGTCGCGCACGGCCTCGACGGCCTTCAGTGCCGAGCCGCCGGTTGTGGTGACATCCTCGACGATGACGATGCGCTTGCCCTGCAAGGTCTCGCCCTTGGCGAGCCCCTCCACCGCGAGGCGGGCGCCGTGCTCCTTCGGCTTCTTGCGCACGAAGAACGCCGCGATCGGATGTCCCTTGATCCAGGAGAGCTGCGCGATCGCGCCCGCCAGCGGGACTGCGCCCATCTCCAGCCCGCCGACGAAATCGAGGTTGTCGTCCTTCAGCGCCTCATAGGTCAGTTCGGCCAACAGCGCGGCGCCTTCAGGGTCGAGCATGGTCGGCTTGAGGTTGAAGTAGAAGTCGCTCTTGCGGCCCGAGGCCAGCGTGATCTCGCCGCGGCCGAACGAACGCTTGCGGATAATCTCGGCGAGGCGGGCGCGGGAGGCGGATTTGGACAAGGCGGTTTCCCCGGGGTTTCAGGCGGGGCGCAATCTATCGACGCTTCCCCGGACATTCCAGCGCCGATCTCGTGTCGTCAACAGTGGCGCATGCGTCCTGCTTTCGCAGGGGCACCCCGTGGAAAGCGCGGGTTGTAAGGCCCGGAGGTTCCGGGGTACGGAGACCCGAGCCTTTGTGGGGAAACCGAATGACGATCGAACTGCACACCTGGAACACGCCGAACGGCCGCAAGATATCGGTCGCGCTGGAGGAAATGGGGCTGCCCTACAAGGTGATCCCGGTGAACATCACCAAAGGCGAGCAAGTGGCGCCCGGTTTCCTCAAGATCAGCCCGAACAACAAGATTCCCGCGATCATCGATCCGGACGGTCCCGGCGGCGAGCCGGTCGGCATCTTCGAGTCCGGCGCGATTCTGCTCTATCTCGGCGAGAAGACCGGCAAGTTCCTGCCCAAGCCGCTGGCCGAGCGTATCCCGGTCTATGAATGGCTGATGTGGCAGATGGGCGGCTTCGGGCCGATGCCGGGCCAGGTGCACCATTTCATCGCGCTGGAGAACGAGACCGACCGCGCCTATGGCCTCAAGCGCTACATGGCCGAGACCCGCCGGCTCTACGGCGTGCTGGACCGCCGACTCGAAGGGCGCGAATTCGTCGCCGACGCCCTGTCGGTCGCCGACTTCGCCATCCTCGGCTGGGCCTGGCGCCACCCGCGCCACAAGGTGGAGCTGAAGGATTTTCCGAACGTCGAGCGCTGGTACAACGCCCTGATGGCCCGCCCGGCGACCAAGCGCGGCATGGAAGCGAAGCTGGATTGAAGGCGCTGCTGTCATCACCCGCCTTGTGCGCAATTGCGCACTGGGGCGGGTGATCCCGTACTCCGGGAAATTCGTAATCAAGCCGAGAGGCCGCGGCGTACTGGATGCCCCGCCTTCGCGGGGCATGACGAACCCGGCATCACGCCCGCTTCGCCTCGAACGCCATCTTCACCGCAAGCCCGGCCAGCACGGTCCCCATCAGCCAGCGCTGCACCAGGAGCCAGCTCGGCCGTGTGCCGAGAAACCGCGCGATCGATCCGGCGGCGAGCGCAATCATCGCATTCACGCCGACGCTGATGACGATCTGGATCGCACCCAGCGCCAGCGACTGCGTCAGCACGCTGCCGACAGTGGGATCGATGAATTGCGGCAGCAGCGCCAGATACAGCATCGCAATCTTCGGATTGAGCAGATTGGTGACGAAGCCCATCGCGAACAATTTGCGCGGGCCGTCGACCTGCAGCTTCTTCACCTGAAACGGCGAACGGCCATTAGGCTTGACCGCCTGCCAGGCCAGCCACAGCAGATAGGCGGCGCCCGCGAAGCGCAGCGCGTCATAGGCGTAGGGCACCGCGAACAACAACGCCGTGATGCCGAACGCCGCGCACAGCATGTAGAACACGAAGCCGAGCGCGACACCGCCGAGCGATACGATCCCCGCCGCCGGGCCTTGCGTGATCGAGCGCGAAATCAGGTAGATCATGTTCGGTCCCGGCGTCAGCGCGATGCCGAGCGAGACGAGCGCAAAACCGAGCAGCGTTGCAATGTGAGGCATGGGAGATCCGCGGGAGAGGATGCGTGTTTTTCTAGCGCGCACCGGCCTGCGGTGTCATTTCGTATATTGCTCCGAGGACATTTCTGTCGAACCGCATCGGCGGTTTGCTCCCTCGCCCCGCTCTTGCGGGGAGAGGGCTGGGGTGAGGGGCTCTATCCGCGAGTCGGCTCTAATTGATAGACCTGTACCCCCTCACCCGGATCGCAAGGGCGATCCGACCTCTCCCAGCAAGCGGGGAGAGGTGAAGAAACACCGCGCCTAGAACTCAATGCGCCTCATCCCAATTATTCGCGGCGCGCGCATCCACCTGCAACGGCAGCGACAGCAGCACCGCCGGGAACGGTGCGTCCTGCATCACATGCTGTACCACCGGCAGCGTCGCCGCGACCTCGTTGTCGGGCACCTCGAAGATCAGTTCGTCGTGCACCTGCAGCAGCATCTGCGCGGAAAGCTTCTTCTCCGCCAGCGCGTCTTCCATCCGGATCATGGCGCGGCGGATGATGTCGGCGGCGGTGCCTTGCAGGCGCGCATTGATCGATGCCCGCTCGTTGAAGGCGCGGACCGAGGCATTGGAGGCCTTGATGTCGGGGTAGTACATCTTCCGGCCAAACAGCGTGGTGACATAGCCGTTCTTGCGGCATGATTCCTTGGTGTCATCCATGTAGGCGCGGATGCCCGGAAAGCGCTCGAAATATTTCTTGATGTAGGCGGAGGCCTCCTCGCGAGCGATGCCGAGCTGGTTGGCGAGGCCGAACGCCGAGATGCCGTAGATGATGCCGAAATTGATCGCTTTGGCGCGACGGCGCACTTCGCCCGGCATGTCCTTGATCGGCACGCCGAACATTTCGGAAGCCGTCATGGCGTGAATGTCGAGCCCGTCGCGGAACGCCTGCTTGAGCACGGGGATGTCGGCGATCTCGGCGAGCAGCCGCAATTCGATCTGCGAGTAGTCCGCCGACACCAGCTTGTGGCCGGGCGTCGCGATAAAGGCGCGGCGGATCTTGCGGCCGTCCTCGGTACGAACCGGGATGTTCTGCAGATTGGGCTCGTTCGACGACAGCCGTCCCGTGGTGGTCGCGGCCAGCGCGTAGGTGGTGTGCACACGGTGGGTCTGCGGATGGACGTATTCCGGCAGCGCGTCGGTGTAGGTCGATTTCAGTTTCGACACCTGCCGCCACTCCAAAATCTTCTTCGGAAACTCATGGCCCTGTTCGGCAAGTTCGTCGAGGATCTGCGCCGAGGTCGACCATGCGCCGGTCTTGGTCTTGGTCCCGCCGGTTATTCCCATCTTGCCGAAGATGATGTCGCCGATCTGCTTGGGGCTGCCGACATTGATCGGCTCGCCGGCGATCTCCTGCAACTCGGCCTCGACGCGCGCCGCGGTCTGGGCGAAATCGCCCGACAACCGCGACAGCACCTGCCGATCGATCGAGATGCCGCGCCGCTCCATCCGCGCCAACACGCTGACCAGCGGTCGCTCCAGCGTCTCATACACCGTCGTCATGTGCTCGGCGATGAGGCGCGGCTTCAGCACATTCCACAGCCGCAGGATCACGTCGGCCTCTTCGGCCGAGTAAGCAGCGGCCTTGTCGATCTCGACCTGGTCGAAGGTGAGCTTGTTCTTGCCGCTGCCGGTGAGGTCGCCATAGCTGATGACGGCGTGGCCAAGCCATCGCTCGGCCAGCCCGTCGAGCCCGTGCGCATTGCGGCCGGCATCGAGCGCATATGACATCAATTGCGCGTCTTCGAGGTTGCGCATGGTAATGCCGTGTTGCGCGAGCATCACCGCGTTGAACTTGATGTTGAAGCCGATCTTGAGAATACCTGATGATTCCAGCAGCGGCTTCACCGCCGCCAGCGCGTCGCTGGCCTTGATCTGGTCCGGCGCAAGGCCGGCGTCGAACAGCCCCGTGCCGCCGCCGGACTGTTTGTGGGCGAGCGGGAGATAGCAGGCGTCGTTGGGCGCGAGCGCCAGCGCGATGCCGCAGATATCGGCCTGCATCGGATCGTCGGTGCTGGCCTGTGCGTCGATGGCGAAATGGCCGGCGTCCCAGGCGCGCGCGATCCACGCCTTGAGCGCATCGAGGTTGCGGATGGTCTGGTATTTGCTGCGATCGACCGGAAGCTTCCGCGCCGCTTCCGCGCGCGCGGCAGCGAGCGAAATCGGCGTGCCCTTTGGGCTTGCGGCCTTGTCCTGCTTGTCGGCCCCCGGCTTGGCGGTGGCGGGTGAGCCCGCGAAGAGATCGCCGGTTGCGCCCTCGGACGCCTTTGCGCTGGCAGGTGCGCCGGAGGTGCCGCTCGCCGCACTCTTGTTGCCGGCATCCGCTTCCACATCGGACGGATCGATCTGCGAATAGTCGGCGACGCGGCGGGTGAGGGTGGAGAATTCCATCGCCTTGAGGAAGGCGACCAGCTTGCGCGCGTCTGGTTCGTGCACCGCGAGGTCATCGAGCGGCACCTCGAGGTCGACCTTGTCGTCGAGCAGCACCAGCTGCCGCGAAATCCGCGCCTTCTCGGCGTTCTCGATCAGCGCCTCGCGCCGCTTCGGCTGCTTGATCTCGCCGGCGCGGAACAGCAACTGTTCGAGGTCGCCATATTCCACGATCAATTGTGCCGCGGTCTTGACGCCGATGCCGGGCACGCCCGGCACGTTGTCGGTGGAATCGCCGGCCAGCGCCTGCACCTCGACCACCTTCTCCGGCGGCACGCCGAATTTCTCGATCACTTCGGGAATGCCGATACGGCGATCCTTCATGGTGTCGTACATCGTGACCTTGTCGGTCACGAGCTGCATCAAATCCTTGTCCGAGGAGACGATGGTGGTGGTCGCGCCGCGCTCGCCCGCGATCCGCGCATAGGTCGCGATCAGATCGTCGGCCTCGAAGCCGCCTTGCTCGAGGCAGGGCAGGTCGAACGCGCGCACCGCTTCGCGGATCAGCGCGAATTGCGGGATCAGGTCGTCCGGCGCCGGCGGCCGGTGCGCCTTGTAGTCCGGATAGAGCTTGTTGCGGAAGGTGATTTCGGATTTGTCGAAGATGATCGCCAGATGGGTCGGCCGATTGTCCTCGGGCATGTCGCGCAACAGCTTCCACAACATGTTGCAGAAGCCGAGCACCGCATTGACCTGCAGCCCGTCGGATTTGCGGTTCAAGGGCGGCAGCGCGTGATAGGCGCGGAAAATGTAGGAGGAACCGTCGACCAGGAACACATGGTCGCCCTTGCCGGGATTTTTGGCTGGCGCCTTGGCAGGGGTTTTGGCGGGAACGGGTTTCGTAGCGGCTGTGGGGGCTGATTTCGGCATGGCCGAAATTTAGGGATTTTTGCGCAGATTGACAGCCTCGGCGGGCGGTTTTTGAGCCCAATACACACCGTCATTATCCGCGAAAGCAGGGAATCGTAGTCCGGATGGAGCGCAGTGCAATCCGGGTACAGTCCCGCAGCCGGCGCGAATCCCGGATTTCGCTGCGCTCCATCCGGGCTACGAAGCTACTCCGCCGGCTGCAACGCCGGGGCGGCCTTTTTCGGCGCGATCCAGAAGGCGGTGGGGCGCTCGAACAGGAAGTCGGCACGCAGTGCCAATGCCAGCCGCCAGATCACCACTGCGCCAGCAACGCCCGCAACGGTGACAATCAGGGAAATCGTCCCGATATCGGCGATCAGTCCGGTCTTCAGCAGCAGCGTTCGGGTCACCGCCATCGGCAGGAAGAACGCGAGGTAGATGACGATGGAATGCTCGCCGCAATAGCGCAGGAAGTTCAGCCACTGCATGCGCGCCAGCAGCGTGCCCATCACGATGATGGCGCACGCTCCCGCAAACCCAAGCGCCAGCGAGACAAGCGGCCAATGGCTGAAGCCCGACATCACGAGGCCGCCATTGACGAGCGTCCACAGCCCCAGTCCGGCCACCGCCAGCGCAGGCTTCTCCCGTGAACGATCCGCCAGCGCGAACACGTAGGAAGCAAACAGATAGCCGGAATAGAAATAGACGAAGCGCGCGCAGAATTCGTCGATCACCGTCCAGCCGGTCACGACATGCGCCGTCTCCAGCGCCGCGGCGATAAGCCAAATCGCCATGGCGGGGACGCCGCGTGACAGTTTTGTGACGACGAAGAAAATCGGCAGCAGATAAATGAACCACAAGGTGCCAAACGGCTCGATGAAGGATTCCAGATACAGGTAGCCGACATGGCGCCAGTCGCTCTCGGCGGCGAAGCCCGGCGCCTTGAAGCCGAACTGGATCGTCATCCACAGCACGTAGAAATAGACGAAGTGCAGGACTTTGCGGTCGAGATAGGTGCGCCAGTCGCGGTCGATCACGACAGCGAGAAAGAGGCCTGAAATCAGGAAGAAATCGGGCATCCGGAACGGCTGCGCGAACATGACGAACGCATGCATGAAACCGGTGTCGCCGGCCGCCTTTTCCACACCCAGCACCGAATGCATCATCACCACCATGACGATGCAGATGCCCTTGGCGTAGTCCACCCAGTCGATGCGGGTGGAACGTTCAAGTCCGGCGGATGTGCCGTTTAAGGTCATCGGTGTCCCTCTTCGGTGCGACGTGGCCGCATCTTCGGCCCGATCCGTTGCTTTCTCCTTTATTCATACAAAGGACATGCCGGCTTACCTCGTTTTTTCCGGTTTCCCCTTGGTCGAAAAATGCTCTAAGACGCCGACAAATTCGGGTTCGGCGTTAACCATCAAATACGGGTTGTTTTCATGCGAATCGCCATGATTGGCACGGGCTATGTGGGGCTGGTATCCGGCGCCTGCTTTGCCGATTTCGGCCACCAGGTCACCTGCGTGGACAAGGATGCCGGCAAGATCGAAGCCCTGCACAGAGGCGAAATCCCGATTTTCGAACCCGGGCTCGACGACCTGGTGGCGTCCAACGTCAAGGCCAAGCGGCTGGATTTCACCACCGACCTGACCGCGCCGGTCGCGCGAAGCCGACGCCGTGTTCATCGCGGTCGGCACCCCGTCGCGGCGCGGCGACGGCCATGCCGACCTCACTTACGTGTACAGCGCCGCGCGCGAGATCGCGGCTGCGCTGTCGGGCTTCACGGTGGTGGTGACGAAATCGACCGTGCCGGTCGGCACCGGTGACGAGGTCGAGCGGCTGATCCGCGAAGCCAATCCGTCGGCCGACGTGGTGGTCGCCTCCAATCCGGAGTTTCTGCGCGAGGGTGCGGCAATCCGCGACTTCAAATTCCCGGACCGTATCGTGGTCGGCACCGACGATGAGCGCGGGCGCAAGGTGCTCGGCGACGTCTACCGGCCGCTGTCGCTCAACCAGGCGCCGCTGATGTTTACAGGCGCGGCGCACCGCGGAACTGATCAAATACGCGGCGAACGCGTTCCTCGCCACCAAGATCACCTTCATCAACGAGATGGCGGATCTTTCCGAAAAAGTCGGCGCCGACGTCCAGGAAGTTGCGCGCGGCATCGGGCTCGACAACCGCATCGGCACGAAATTCCTGCACGCCGGCCCGGGCTTTGGCGGCTCCTGCTTCCCAAAGGACATCCGCGCGCTGGTCAAGGTCGCGCTCGATCACGATGTGCAGCTGCGGATCGTTGAGGCGGTGCTTGGCGTCAACGACAACCGCAAGCGCGCGATGGCGCGAAAAGTTTCCAACGCGGCAGGCGGCAGCCTGCGCGGCAAGACCGTCGCCGTGCTCGGCCTCACCTTCAAGCCGGATACCGACGACATGCGCGAGGCGCCGTCGATCCCGCTGGTCACCGGCCTGCTCGACATGGGCGCAAAGGTACGCGCGCACGATCCGGTCGGCATGGAGCAGGCGAAGCAAGGAACTGCCCGACATCGAATATTGCGACGACCCCTATGAGTGCGTGAAGGGGGCGGATGCCATGGTGATCGTCACCGAGTGGGTGCAATACCGCGCGCTCGATTGGGAGCGAATCAAGAGCGAGATGGCGCAGCCCGTCGTGGTCGATTTGCGCAACATCTATCGTTCCGAAGACATGGCGGCCCATGGCTTCACGTATGAAAGCGTCGGGCGGCCGTCCGAGCCGCGGGTGTGATGCGTCGTCCGCCAATAATCCCGTCATGGCCGGGCTTGTCCCGGCCATCCACGTCTTGTTTTCTGGCCGCACAAGAAAGACGTGGATGCCCGGCACGAGGCCGGGCATGACGACGTGGTGACAACTTGCCTCGCAGCTTCGACACCCCTCTGCCGATCGACGCGGTGCTCGACGAACTCGAGCGCACGCTGACGGCCAATAACGCCGCGGTGCTGGTCGCGCCGCCGGGGGCCGGCAAGACCACGCGGGTGCCGCTGGCGCTGCTCGATGCGCCCTGGCTGAACGGCAAAAAGATCATCATGCTGGAGCCGCGGCGGATCGCGGCGCGCGCCAGCGCCGAACGCATGGCGCGCACGTTGGGCGAGCGCGCCGGCGAGACCGTCGGCTACCGCGTTCGCTTCGGCTCAAAGATCTCGCGCGCGACGCGGATCGAGGTCGTCACCGAAGGCATTTTCTCGCGGCAAATTCTCGACGATCCCGAACTATCAGGCGTCGCCGCCGTGCTGTTCGACGAATTTCACGAACGTTCGCTCGATGCCGATCTGGGCTTGGCGCTGGCGCGCGATGCGCAGACCGGCCTGCGCGAGGATCTGCGCATCCTGGTGATGTCGGCGACGCTCGACGGCGCGCGGGTCGGCAAAATTGCTCGGCGACGCGCCCGTGATTGCCAGCGAAGGCCGCGCCTTTCCGGTCGAGACGCGCTATCTCGGCCGCAAGGCGGATGCGCCGATCGAGCGGCAGATGGCGGATGCGATCGCTGCCGCGCTGCGCGCCGATCCCGGCTCGGTGCTGGCCTTCCTGCCGGGCGCCGCCGAAATCCGCCGCACGCAGAATTTTCTCGGCGAACGCGTTCATGATGCGAGCATCGAGATCGTGCCGTTGTTCGGCGCGCTCGACGCCGCCGTGCAGGACCGCGCCATCGCGCCGGCGCCGAAGGGCCAACGCAAGGTCGTGCTGGCAACCTCGATCGCCGAGACCTCGCTGACCATCGAGGGCGTCCGCATCGTCGTCGATTCCGGTCTGGCGCGGGTGCCGCGCTACGAGCCGGACATCGGCCTGACGCGGCTGGAGACCGTGCGCGCCTCGCGCGCCGCGGTCGATCAGCGCCGCGGCCGTGCCGGCCGCACCGAGCCCGGCGTGTGCTACCGGCTGTGGGACGAGCCGCAGACCGCCTCGCTCGCCGCCTACACCCAGCCTGAAATCCTCTCCGCCGACCTCTCGTCGCTCGTGCTCGATCTCGCGCAATGGGGCGTTCGCGATCCCACGACGCTGGCGTTTCTCGATCCACCGCCGGCGCCCGCGCTGAAGGAAGCCAACAGCCTGCTCCACGAACTCGGCGCGCTTGATGTCGACGGCCGCATCACCGCCGAAGGCCACAGCCTGCGCGCGCTGGCGCTGCCGCCACGGCTGGCGCGCATGATCGTGGATTCGCATCGGCTGGGAGCCGGCGAAGAGGCCGCCGAAATCGCCGCGATCCTGACCGAGCGCGGCCTTGGCGGCGACAGCGTCGATCTCGACGCACCGGCTCGACCAGTTCCGCCGCGACCGCTCGCCGCGCGCCGCGTAGCGCCCGTAGCCTCGCGCAGCGCTGGGCGCAGCAGGTGGCTGCGACGGAGAAGGCGCGCCGGCGAGGACGCATCGCCCTCGACCGGCATCATGCTGGCGCTAGCCTTCCCGGATCGCGTCGCGCGCAATCGCGGCAATGGCAGCTTCGTGCTGGCCAATGGTCGCGGCGCTGCCGTCGAGCAGACCTCGTCGCTGGCGCGCGCGCCCTATATCGCGGTGGCGAGCTGACCGGCACCGCGGCCAGCGGGCGCATTCTGCTGGCGGCGCCGATCGCGCAAGAAGATATCGAAACGCGCTTCGCGGACCAGATCGAAAACACGGAAGAGATCTCCTTCGATCGAGGCGCAATGGCATTGCGCGGCCGACGCAAGCGCACCCTGCACGCGATCACGCTGTCGGAAGCGCCGATGGCGCTGTCGCCCTCGGCGGAGACCGCGCGCATCTTCGCGGCGGGATTGGTTGCCGCCGGGCTCGACAAGCTGCCGTGGTCGAAATCCCTGAAGCAATGGCGCGACCGCGTGATGTTCCTGCGCAAGGCGGAAGGCGATAGCTGGCCCGATCTGTCCGACGCGGCACTCGCGGCCGACGGCGAGAACTGGCTGGTGCCGGCGCTCTACGACAAGACCTCGCTGAAGGAGCTTTCCCCCGGCGATCTCTCCGACGCGCTGATGGCGCTGTTGCCGTGGGAGTTGCGCGCGCGGCTGGAGCGCGAAGCGCCGACGCATTTCGAGGCGCCGACCGGCACCATGCTGGCCATCGACTACGAAGCCGAGCAGGGCCCGACCATCGCCGTGCGCCTGCAGGAGCTGTTCGGGCTCAACACCCATCCCTCGATCGCCAACGGCGAGGTGCCGCTGGTGCTGGAATTGCTGTCGCCGGCGCAGCGCCCGGTGCAGGTGACGCGCGATCTTCCCGGTTTCTGGCGCGGCAGCTATGCGGCCGTGCGCTCCGACCTGCGCGGCCGCTATCCCGCGCCATCCCTGGCCGGAAGACCCGGCCAGCGCGCTGCCGACGCGGCGGGTCAAGCCGCGCGGGACGTGAGTGATTGCTCCCTCGCCCCGTCTTTGCGGGGCGAGACGGCGTCTCGAGGGTGCAGGGGCTCTCTCCGCGAGCTAATCTCTATCGATAGACCTGTACCCCCTCACCCGGATCGCGAGTGCGATCCGACCTCTCCCCGCAAGCGGGGCGAGGTTCAAGCGCTGCCGTTAACGCTTCGCTCATCCTTTTCGTCAAAATGGCAGCCTCGGCCGCCGCTGTTAGTCGCGGCTTGGCGGCCGGCGTGGTGATATCGGCGGTCTGGTAAGCGAGTGTGGCGTGATGCGTAACCTGATGATCCTTGCGGCCGTCCTGGTCGGCCTCGGCACCTACATGGCGCAGATGGCGGACAAGATGTCGCCGGCGCCGGCCTCCGCCAGCGCTTCGCCGACAAAAGCGCCCGCGCAAACGGTGCGCGCACGCAGCCTCCGGCCGCAGCCTCGACATTCCCCGCGATGCCCGTGGCCATTTCCAGACCGACGGCCGCATCGACGGTCAGCGCGTCAATTTCATGATCGACACCGGCGCCTCGGTGGTGGCGCTGAACGAAAACTCCGCCGCGCGGTTTGGCCTGCGTCCCTCGCGCAGCGACTACAACGCGACCGTCACCACCGCCAACGGCACCATCAAGGCCGCGCGCACGCGGCTCGCCATGATCGAACTCGGCGGCCTCGTGGTGCGCGACGTCGATGCCATGGTGCTGCCCGACGAGGCGCTGTCGGAGAACCTGCTCGGCCTGTCCTTCCTGTCGAAGCTGAAGCGCTTCGAATACGCCAACGGCAAGATGGTGCTGGAACAGTAGGGTTTCCCGGTTACCAAACTCGCCTTAATTAACCGCTCACAAGCCGCCAGTCCCGCCTATCGCCCGGCCCGCGTATTCGCTATGGCTGCGGTGTTCCCTTCGCATTTTCACGACAAGGCAGCCCAATGTTCCCCAAGCCGAAATCCGTGCTGGTTCCGAATACCTATGCCTTCGAATCCGGGCCGATGGTGAAGGCAACCGGCTTTCGCGAATACGACGCGCGCTGGCTGTTCGAGAAGGAAATCAACCTGATGGGCATTCAGGCGCTGGGCATGGGGCTCGGCGCGCTGATTGCGGAGCTCGGCGTCAAACAGGAGATCGTCACCGGCCACGATTTCCGCGGCTATTCGGCCTCGATCAAATACGCGCTGATTTCCGGCCTGATGGCGGCGGGCTGCAAGGTGCACGACATCGGGCTGGCGGTGACGCCGATGGCCTATTTCGCGCAGTTCGATCTCGACGTGCCCTGCGTCGCGATGGTGACGGCGTCGCACAACGACAATGGCTGGACCGGCGTCAAGATGGGCGCCAACCGTCCGCTCACCTTCGGTCCCGACGAGATGACGCGGCTGAAGGAAATCGTGCTCAACGCCGAGTTCGACAACAAGGCCGGCGGCTCCTATCAATTCCACGAGAATTACCCGGCGCGCTATATCGCCGATCTCACCAAGCGATCGAAACTGAAGCGCAAGCTCAAGGTCGTGGTCGCCTGCGGCAACGGCACGGCAGGCGCGTTCGCGCCGCAGGTGCTGGAAGCGATCGGCTGCGAGGTGATCCCGCTCGACACCGAGCTCGACCACACGTTTCCGAAATACAATCCGAACCCCGAAGACATGGAGATGCTGCACGCGATCCGCGACGCGGTGCTTGCAGCACAAGGCCGATGTCGGGCTCGGCTTCGACGGTGACGGCGACCGCTGCGGCGTGGTCGACAACACCGGCGAGGAAATCTTCGCCGACAAGGTCGGCGTGATGCTGGCGCGCGACATGTCGGCGATCCACAAGGATGCGCAGTTCGTGGTCGACGTGAAATCGACCGGCCTGTTCGTGACCGATCCGGTGCTGCAGAAGCAGGGTGCGAAGGTCGCCTACTGGAAGACCGGCCATTCCTACATGAAGCGCCGCACCCACGAGATGGGCGCGCTCGCGGGCTTCGAGAAATCCGGCCACTTCTTCTTCAACAAGCCGTTCGGCCGCGGCTATGACGACGGCCTGGTCTCGGCGATCGCGATCTGCGAGATGCTCGACCGCGCGCCGGACAAGTCGATGGCGGACCTGAAGAACGCGCTGCCGAAGACCTGGTCGTCGCCGACCATGTCGCCGCATTGCGCCGACGAAACCAAATACGGCGTCGTCGACGAGGTGGTGAAGCATTTCGAGGCGTTGCAGAAAAAGGGCGACAAGGTCGCCGGCCAGAAGATCCGCGATCTCGTCACCGTCAACGGCGTGCGCGTCACCGTCGAGGACGGCAGCTGGGGCCTGGTGCGGGCGTCGTCCAACAAGCCGGAACTGGTTGTCGTGGTCGAGAGCCCGGTCTCCGAGCAGCGCATGCGCGACATGTTCGAGGCGATGGATTCGCGTGCTGCGCACGCATCCCGAAGTCGGCGAGTACAATCAGAAGATTTGAGGGGCGACGGCGCTTGCCTAACGCTCGGTCGTCGTCCCCCGCGAAGGCGGGGCATCCAGTACGCCGCGGCTTTCCGGTTCCGATCGCTGACGTCTCTGGAATACTGGATCGCCCGGCCAATGCGCGGGCGATGACAGCGGGCTTATGGCGAGATCTGCGAAGTCGCCCTACGCCGCCGGCACCGGCAGCGCGGTCACCGACTTGATCTTCTCCATCGCAAAGCGCGAGGTGACGTTCTTCAGCGGCACGGCGCTGATCAGCTTCTTGTAGAACACGTCATAGCTTGCATGTCGGCGACCACGACGCGCAGCATGTAGTCGACGTCGCCGGCCATCCGGTAGAACTCCATCACCTCGGGCATGGCGCTGACGGCGCTGGCGAACGTCTTCAGCCAGGCCTCGGAATGGTCGGAGCTCTCGACCGAGACGAACACGGAAATGCCGAGCCCGATCTTGTTCTGGTCGACCAGCGCCACCCGGCGCAGGATCACGCCGTCGGCCTCCAGCCGCTGGATCCGCTTCCAGCATGGCGTCGACGACAACCCGACCCGGTCGCCGATCTCGGCGACGGAGAGGGAGGCGTCCTCCTGCAGCACGGTCAGGATCTTGCGGTCGATGGCATCGAGGCGGCGGCTGGCCTTCGGGGAGCTGAATGGCGAGGTCGGTCATGAGAAGAATGTTCCATATGAAAGGTCTGATTCCCTCATATATAGAAAATTCTTCTATAGCAAGCCCTCTATTGGCCAGTCAGGCGCCGGTCGGCGATCTGGCCGTGGCTCAAAAGCTCTTCAACTTCAGCACGTTGCGGGGCGGCGAAGGCGCCGCCGAAACGGGTGCATTTCAGCGCCGCGGCGGCGGAGGCGAATCGCAGCGCCTGCCGCAATTCCTGCTTCTCGGTGATGGCCAGCGCAAAGCGCGCCGTGGAACACGTCGCCGGCGCCGAGCGTGTCCACCGTATGCACCGGGAAGGCCGGGGTCTCCTGGATCTCCCCGTTCTCGTCGAGCCAGATCGTGCCCCTCGGGCCGCGGGTCCCCGCCAGGAACGACGGGGTCAGTTTGGCGATCTTCTTCAGCGCCTGGGCGTCGTCGGTGACGTCGGCGGTCTCCTGCAGCGGCTCGCTCGAGAACACCAGGTGCGAGGAGGCGTTCAGCAGGCCCTCGCGCAGCGACATCGCGCGATCGACGTCGACGATCACGGGAATGCCGCGCCTGATAGCCTCGGCGCAAAGCTCGGTGCAGAATTCGGCGCAGCGGCTCTCGGTGAGAATGGCGGCGCAGTCGTCCAGCAGCGTGTCGAAGTCGGGCAATTTCACGTGCCACAGTTCCGGATCGCGGAAGGTCACGATGGTGCGCTCGCCGGAAGGATCGATCATGACCGCCGAGATCGGCGTCACCAGCCCCGGCATGTGGATGAGATGTTTCGTCTCGATGCCCTCATGCGCCATCTGATCGAAGATGAAGCGGCTCGACGTTTCCTTGGCATCGCCCATCGGCCCGCAGATCGAGGCGCGGCCACCGAGCCGAACGATGCCGATCGCGCCATTGAGCGCATTGCCGCCGCAGATTTCGTCGAATGCGGTGGCGTTCTCCTTGTGAACCGCGCCCGGGAACACCCGGCGTATGAAAGGTGAGGTCGCGCACCGGCATGCCGATGCAGAGAATCCGCGGCGGAATTTTGGGGGCTTTGTCTTGAAAGTTCATCCGGGAATCCGTCATGTCGGTTCCGCCTTCAGCCGGAACCAATGTCCGGAGTTAATCGACTGGTCCATCGACGGTTCCGGCTATGCGCTCGTTTCGTTTCCCCCATGCACCCAGCGGCCGATCAGATGGTGCGCAATCGCGAACGGATGCGCGGCAAATAAGCCGTCAGGATGTTCGCGTCGGTGCATCAGGGCGACCTCGGCGCGATCGAACCAGCGCGCGTCCTCGAGCTCGGTGCGGTCGACCACGATATCCTCGTTGAGCGCGCGCGCGGTGCAGCCGATCATCAGCGATGACGGATAGGGCCAGGGCTGCGTCATGTAATAGCTCACGTCGGTGCAGCGGATGCCGGATTCCTCGAAAATCTCGCGGCGGACCGCGTCCTCGATGGTCTCGGCCGCTTCGACGAAGCCGGCCAGACACGACCACATCCCGGGCAGAAACTGCTTCTGCCGGCCGAGCAGGCATTTCTCGCCTGAGGTGACCAGCATGATCACGACCGGATCGGTGCGCGGAAAATGCTCGGCCTTGCAGCTCGGGCACTCGCGCTTCCAGCCGCCTTCCTTCATCGCGGTGCGGGTGCCGCAATTGGCGCAGAAGCCGTGGCGCTGATGCCAGCTCACCATCGATTTGGCCATCGCGATGGCGGAGAGCTGTTCCGGCGGCACGGTGCCCTGCATGGCCATGCCGCGCAGCTCGGTCACGGCGACGTCGTCGCGCGCGATCAGCTTCTCGACGGCCGTGGCCGAAATGCCCATGCCGAAAACCGGCGCGCCGTCGCGCAAGCCCAAAAAGATCGTGCCGGGATTGGCGCCGAACTTCACCGCCTCTTCGACGCCGAGCAGCACGCGCGGCCCATCGGCCTCCTGCTTCACCAGAAGCGAGTCGCGGTAGATCACATAGGCGCCGGCGTTGCGCTGGTTCTCCAGCGCGAACAGTTTTTCGTCATTGGTGCGCAGATGCGCGGCGCGATCGAGAATATGGGTGACGAAAGCGGGCTTTCCCAGCGGATACTTGTCGAATGCGGACATCTATTCAACCCAACCAGATCTTGCGGCGAAGCGCGTTGATGAAATTCTGTACTTCCTCGGCGTCATGCGCCAGCGGCGGCATCACGCCCCAGACCGGGCGCGGCCAGGCCGCATCGCTGGTGCGTCGTGCGATGACGTGGACATGCAACTGCGGCACCAGATTGCCCAGGGCCGCGACATTGAGCTTGTCGCATCCGGTGACCTCTTTCAGCGCGCGCGAGACGCGGGAGATTTCGGTCATCAGTTGCGCCTGCGCGACCTCGTCGAGGTCGATGATTTCCACCGCACCCTCCCGGCGCGGCACCAGCAGCAGCCACGGGTAATGCGCATCCTTGATGACCAGCACCTTGCACAGCGGCAGGTCGCCGATGTCGATCGTGTCCTTTTTGAGCTGGGAATGCAGCGACCAGGCGGAGGCGTCAGAGGGCATACGTGTTCTCTATTCCTGAGTAGCCTTGCAGAGAGTAGCCCCGCAAACAACTCCCCGTCATGCCTGGGCTTGACCCGGGCATCCACGGCTTTTTTTGCACGCGACCGAAGAAGCAAGACGTGGATGGCCGGGTCAAGCCCGGCCATGACGAAACAGGGGCAGTTCCGGCGCATGGCACCCACCAACCCCGCTTGCTTTCCGGCCCTTTTGGCCCCAAATAAGGACCGGGAGATTGGCGGTGGACGAGCCACTCGCCAACCGGGTCAGGTCCGGAAGGAAGCAGCCCTAACGAGGTCCGGATCGGGTCGCTCGTCAGTCTCCTACCTGTTTTTCGAGCGAACAGCGCATGGAAGCGGCAAAGTCCGCGCCGTGCGCCTGATTCCGTTCCTTTCCGCAAGCCGGCCCCGAGAGACAATCAATTGCGGATCGACCGATGAGTGATGCTGGCGCTCCCCCCGACAAGTCAGACGGCGCCGGCCAGAGCGGTTTTGCTCTGGGCCAAGACGAGGCCGCCAAGCCCTACCGGGTGCTGGCGCGAAAATACCGCCCCTCCAGTTTTGACGACCTGATCGGCCAGGAGGCCATGGTCCGCACCGTCTCGAACGCGTTCGAGACCGGCCGGATTCCGCAGGCCTGGATCCTGACCGGCGTCCGCGGGGTCGGCAAAACCACCACGGCGCGGATTCTTGCCCGCGCGCTGAACTACGAAAAGCCCGATGGCTCGGTGAAGGGGCCGACCATCCACATGCCTGACCTCGGCGTGCATTGCCAGGCGATCATGGAAAGCCGGCACATGGACGTGCTGGAAATGGACGCCGCCTCCCATACCGGCGTCGACGACGTCCGCCAGATCAATGACAGCGTGCGCTACGCGCCGGCCAGCGCCCGCTACAAGGTCTACATCATCGACGAAGTCCACATGCTGTCGACGGCGGCCTTCAACGCCTTCCTCAAGACGCTGGAGGAGCCGCCCGAGCACGCCAAATTCGTGTTCGCCACCACGGAAATCCGCAAGGTCCCGGTCACGGTGCTGTCGCGCTGCCAGCGTTTTGATCTCCGCCGGGTCGAGGCCGACGTGCTGATGAACCATCTCGGCAACATCGCCGCGAAGGAAAGCGTCGAGGTCGAGCCGGAGGCGCTCGGCATCATCGCCCGCGCCGCGGAAGGCTCGGTGCGCGATTCGCTCTCGTTGTTCGATCAGGCGATCGCGCATGCGGCGGGCCTTGTCCGCGCCGACGCCGTGCGGCAGATGCTGGGGCTCGCCGACCGCACCCGGGTGATCGATCTGTTCGAGCATCTGGCGCGCGGCGATATCGCCAGCGCCTTTGGCGAATTCCGCGCGCAATATGACGTCGGCGCCGATCCGGTCGTGGTGCTGTCCGACCTCGCCGAATTCGTCAATTTCGTCACCCGCGTGAAGATCGTGCCGGCGACCGCCGACAACGTCGCGTTCGGCGAGACCGAGCGCGTCCGCGCCCGTGAATTTGCCGCAAAATTGTCGATGCGGGTGCTGTCGCGGATGTGGCAGATGCTGCTCAAGGGCATCACCGAGGTGCAGACCGCGACGCGGCCGGCGGCGGCCGCCGAAATGGTGCTGGTCCGCATCGCCTATGTCGCCGATTTGCCGACGCCGGACGAAGCGATCCGGATGCTCGACCAGAACGGCGGCGGATCGCAAATTGCCTCCGGCGGCGCGGCGCCGTCACGGGCTGCGCCCCCCGCACCGGTATCTTCAATGTCTGCCGCTTCACCGATGCGGACGCCTGCCTCGCCCCGCTCCGGCGCGGAAGCCTCCGCGCGGCCGCAAATGGCGGTGCCGTCGGCCCAAACCGAGTCCGCACCCGTCCTGCGGCTCGCCACTTTTCCGCAGCTCGTAGCGCTCGCCGGCGAGAAGCGCGATATCCTGACCAAGACGGCGCTGGAATCCGATATGCGCCTCGTCCGCTTCGAGGACGGGCGGCTGGAAGTCGCGCTGGAGCGCCATGCGGCGCGGGGGCTGGTCAACGACCTCTCCCGCAAGCTGGAATCATGGACCGGGCGGCGCTGGACCGTGATCGTCTCCAACGAGGCCGGCCAGCCGACGCTGCGCTCGCAGAATGAGCAGGCGCGGAACGAGCACGCCCGCGCCGCGGAGGCCGATCCGCGCGTGCAGGAGGTGCTGGCGCGATTTCCCGGCGCCAAAGTGGTCGAGGTGCGCCGGCTTGCCGCCGAGCCGCCGGAATCCAATATTAACGCTGAAGACCTGAACGAGAGTTCCGACGGCGACGACGACTGATCGAACTCTCAAGAGGACGAACGAATGGCTGATTTTCTCGGCATGATGAAGCAGGCAGCGCAGCTGCAATCCAAGATGCAGGCGATGCAGGAAGAACTCGGCAATGTCGAGGTCGAGGGCATCTCCGGCGGCGGACTGGTGGCCGTGCGCATGACTGCGAAGATGGAAGTGAAGGGCGTCAAGATCGATCCGTCGCTGATGAAGGCCGAGGAGCGCGAAGTGCTCGAGGATCTGCTGGTCACCGCGCACAACGACGCGCGGCGCAAGGCGGAACTCGCGATGCAGGAAAAGATGCAGGCGCTGACCGGCGGGCTCGGCCTGCCGCCCGGACTTGGTCTCGGCTGAAATGGCAGCCAGCGTTGCCGGCCCTGAAATCGAACGCCTGATCCAGCTCCTGGCGCGGCTGCCGGGGCTCGGCCCGCGCTCGGCGCGGCGCGCGGCGCTGCATCTGATCAAGAAGCGCGAGGCGCTGATGACGCCGCTGGCCGGCGCGCTGCAGGTCGCGATCGACAAGATCCAGGTCTGCAAGACCTGCGGCAACATCGACACGCAAAATCCCTGCACGGTGTGCACCGATCCCCGGCGCGATCCCTCGACCATCGTCGTGGTCGCCGACGTCGCCGATCTCTGGGCGCTGGAACGGGCGAATGCGACCAACGGCCGCTATCACGTGCTCGGCGCCACATTGTCGCCACTCGACGGCGTCGGTCCGCAGGATCTGACCATCGACGCGCTGGTGGCGCGCGCGCACGAATCACAAGTCGGCGAGATCGTTCTGGCGCTGAATGCGACGGTTGATGGCCAGACCACCGCCCATTACATCACCGATCTCCTGCAGGACGCCAACGTCAAGGTGACCCGGCTTGCGCACGGCGTACCGGTCGGCGGCGAACTTGATTATCTCGACGAAGGTACGCTATCGGCTGCCATGCGGCAGCGAACGCTGTTCTAACCCCACAGACGGAACTGATCGACATGACGAAACGACAATTCGGCAGACGCTCCCGCTTTGCGATCATCATGGCAGCGGCCCTGGTTGCGCCTTCCGCATGGGCGCAGCAGGCCGAGCCGGCGCCGAAGCCCGGCAAGCCGATCAATGCCGGCGACGTCCTGTCCGGCGAACTCAACGCCATGAAGGGCAGCAAGAAGACCAAGCGCGCCGCCACCTACCAGATCACCAGCGAGCCGCGCCGGCTGCCGCCGCCGAACGGGCTGTGCAACCTCGAAACCGGGCCCGAAACGTTCCAGCTCGTCACCAGCAGCGACGCGCAGGCCGCGCAACTGAAAAATTTCATCGGCAAGGAAATTTCCGTGAAAGTCGACGAGGTCGCCTGCGCGCAGGACGCCGGGCAGATGAGCGAAGCCGTCATCACCAAATGGAGCGTGGTGACCAAGCACTGAGTAGCGAAGTTCGTAGCCCGGATGGAGCGAAGCGCAATCCGGGATGATCTCAGCCGCCGTCGCCACCGGCCCCGGATTGCGCTTCGCTGCATCCGGGCTACGAGGGCCTAAACCTTCACCGGCCCCAGCGCCTCGAAATGTCCGCGCCGCTGCAGCCAGGCCAGCAGGATCAGGCTCGGGATTGCGACCAGCATGCAGATGACGAAAAACATCGGCCAGCCCGTGGCCTTCGCCACATAGCCTGCGCCCGACGAAAGATACGTCCGGCCCACCGCGGCCAGCGCGGTCAGCAGCGCATATTGGGTCGCGGTGTGCAGCGGATTGCGGCACAGCGCCGAAAGGTAGGCGACGAAGATCACGGTGCCGATGGCGCTGGTGAAGTTCTCCGCCGTGATCGCGAACGCCAGCGCCCATTGATTGACGCCGACAAAGGCGAGCCACGAGAACGACAGATTGGCGACCGCCTGCAGCACGCCGCCGATCCACAGGCTCGTCGGCCAGCGAATAGCGCCGCGCGACGAAGCCGCCGGCAAAGCCGCCGATCAGCGTGGCGGCGAGGCCGACGCCCTTGACGATCGCCGCATAGTCGTTGCGGGTGAAACCGAGGTCGATCACGAACGGTGCGGTCATGGTGCCGGAAAACGCGTCGGTGAACTTGAACAGCACGACGAAGGCGAGCACCGCGAAGGCGTCGCGTGCGGGTGAGGAATTCGGAGAACGCACCGATCGCGGCATGCAGCACGCGCGGCGAACGCGCTTTCGCTCGGGTCGCGGCTTCAGCGCGTACGGACTGCTCGGGCTCGGTCGCGACCAGCGCCGTGACGGTCCCGATCAGCACCAGCGCGGCCATCACCACATAGCCCCACATCCAGGCCGCGCTGCGGGTGATGCCGGTGCTCTCGAAGCCCGTCGACCATGAACAGCGCGCCGGCGGTCGAGACCAGCATGCCGATGCGATAGGCGGCGACATAGGACGCCATGCCGGCGGCCTGCTCGCTCTCCGGCAGGCTCTCGACGCGAAACGCGTCGACCACGATGTCCTGGGTGGACGACGTCGTCGCGACCAGCAGCGCGCCGAGCGCGACGAACAGCGGCGAGCGCGCTGGATCGGTCAGCGCCAGCAGCAGGATCGATGCCGATCAGCAGCAGTTGCGAAAACACCAGCCAGCCGCGCCGCCGGCCGAAGCGCGCGGGTGAAGAACGGCACATGCAGCGCATCGACCAGCGGCGCCCACAGGAACTTCAGCGTGTAGGGCGTGCCGACCAGCGCAAACAGCCCGATGGTGTCGAGATCGACGCCGAACTCGCGCATCCAGACCAACAGCGTCGATCCCGACAGCGCCAGCGGCAGCCCGGAGGAGAAGCCGAGCAGCAGCACGATCAGCACGCGCGGCTGCAGATACACGGCGAGGCTGTCGCGCCAGGAGGGTGAGGGCGCGGAGGCCTTTTCGGGCGAAGCGGAGGCGGTTTCCGGTGCTGTCATGGAGGGGTGTTAGCAGAGATTCGGCCCGCTTTCCCTCTCCCCCTGTGGGAGAGGGTGGATCGAATGAGCGCAGCTCATTCGAGACGGGTGAGGGGTCTGTCTCCGCGGAAAGAACCCCTCATCCGGCGCCTAGCCGTGCAACATCGCTTCTAGGCGCGATAGCCGGCCACTCCCCACAAGGGGGAAGGGAGAACGCCTACTCCCCCGCCTGCAGCTTGCGCGGCGCGGGGAACAGCTCGGCTGTCTCGCTCTTGACGAAGCGGGGCACTTCCACCGGCGCGTCGGTCTTGCTGAAATCGAGTTCCTCGATCCGCCCGGCGCGCTTCTCGATCTTGTCGGCGGAGATCAATATCTGCCGCACGTCCTCGTTGACGTCGCCAAAGTGCTTCTGCAGCTTCAGCACGCGCTCGCGCAGGCGGCCGAGGTCGTCGCCGAGATTGAGCACCTCGGTGCGGATCTGGTCGGCGGCATCGCGCATGCGCGCGTCTTTAAGGATCTGCTGCATCACCTGGATCGCCAGCATCAGCAGCGAGGGCGACACCAGCACGACGCGGGCGCGATAGGCCTTCTGGATCACGTCGTCGAAACCGTCGTGGATTTCGGCATAGACCGATTCCGACGGCACGAACATCAGCGCGGTGTCCTGGGTCTCGCCGGTGATCAGATATTTCTCGGCGATGTCGTTGACATGCTTCATCACGTCGTTGCGCAGGCGTTGCGTGGCGAATTTGCGTTCCTCGTCGCTGCGCGCGTCGTGCAGCGCGGTCATCGCCTCCAGCGGAAATTTGGCGTCGATGCAGAGCGGCCGCTGGTCGGGCAGGAACACCACGCAATCCGGGCGCTTGCCGGTCGAGAGCGTGTACTGGAACTCGTAGGAGCCCTGCGGCATGCCGTCCTGCACGATCGCTTCCATCCGCGCCTGGCCGAAGGCGCCGCGCGACTGCTTGTTGGCGAGCACGTCGCGCAAGGTCGTCACCTGCGAGGTCAGGTCGGTGAGGTTCTTGTGCGCGTTGTCGATGATGCCGAGCCGCTCATGCAGCACGCGCAGACTGTCCATGGTGTGGCGCGTGGTCGCTTCCATCGACTGGCCGACGCGGTGGGTCACCGAATCCAGCCGCTCGTTGACCGCGCGCGTCATCTCGGACTGGCGGCCCACCAGCGCCTGCGCCATGGCGTCGACCCGGCCGGTGGACTCGCTCTGCGCCCGCAGCATCTCGCTTAGGCGCTCCTCCAGCTCGTCGGCGCGAATCGCCTGCGCCATCGCCAGTTCCGCGCCGCGGCGGCCGGAGCGGGCGATGACGATGGCAATCGCCAGCAGCAGCACCAATGCGAGCGCGCCAAAGCCCGCCAGCGCCTCGCCAACGTGAATCGGCAGGTCGCCGACGGTGAAAAGAATTTCGTTCATGCGGCTATGTAGCCCGATTCGCCGGCTTTCGCGAACGAAGAGGGAACATTTATGGTAAATGAAGACTTAATTTTCGTGGTTAACGCCGCCTTAAAAATCATGGTTAAGGCCGCCTTAACGGGCGCCCCGGCGCATTGACCGCGACAAATCAGCAGCTTAAATCGCGCGCTATGGCCTTAAGAGAAATCATCATCCTGCCGGACAACGGTGAACTCCACCGTCAGCACGTCCCCCGCCTTGCCGCTCGGGTAGTCGCTCGGGGCCGTGTGAACCGCGATCACTTGACTGTCGGGAAACGTCGCGGCGTAGAAGCGCGCCGCGTGTCTGGGCGTCCGGTCGAAAGCCAGAGGCAATCGTGTTCTTCTTTTGGCTTCATGTACGTGTGCTCCGGCAAAGCCTGGAGCGGGTCAGTGTGGAGCAGGACCTGCGCCACGGGTTCCATGTGGAAGACTCCCGCGCACGGTCTTCATGTGGAGCAGGACTTCAGTCCTGCCTTGAAGCGCAGGGCTGAAGCCCCGCGCGACAGGGTCGACGTGGAGCAAGACATCCGCGCCACGGTCCGATGTGGAGCAAGACTCCCGCCCCGGTTCCATGTGGCAGGCAGGACCTTCAGTTCCTGCGTTGCAATCGAATGACTATAACTGCTCCCGAGATCTCACACGCCGCTCACGGAACGCTGACGACCTTGGTGCGCTCGAAAAGACAAGCTGGGCGGAGCGGTCACGAGATGCGCGGGCGCGCCGCCGCAGCTATCCGGGCGCAGCAGCGCACGGTGGCGTCGCTCATGACGTTCAAAGAACACGGGATCGTGGTGTCCGTGCTGTCGAATGTCTCTGACGCAGACACCCCCGGCCTCGCGTTGACGATTGCGAATGCCTTCGTCGAACCACGGTCCTATGCGCCGCACTGACCGCCGAGCGTCAGCGGCTGCGGGCGGCCCTTGAGCCCGGCTTCCTTCATGATCGGCAGCACTTCAGGATCGGAGAGGAAACTCTGCCACCCGCTGTCGTCTCCAATCGAAAACGATCCACACGCGATGCGTGTCGGTCGGATCGCGGAAAACGAGCGCCCCCTTCGACCCGTGCTGCTTGCGCTTCTCGGCGCCCTTGGTCGAGAACGTCTTGAAGAACTGGTCGAAATCCTCGACGGTGGTGGTGGCCAGAATCATCTCTTCTCCTCGTGCCGTGCGTTCCGTTTTCCCCGGCCGGCCAGTCGAGACGCGCGGTCAGCCCCTGCTCACCGAACCACCCGTCGATCGGTCGCGGCGTGATGCGAGCGCCTCGGCAAGGATCGACCGCGTGGAGAGCCGCGGCCTGATGCGGCCCGGCCGCGTGCGCGGACCCGGATCCGCGCTCACATCAGCGATTCGATCGGCATGATTCCGTACATCCATGCCTTGACCCGCTTCCAGCGGCTCCCTCCCGGCTCGCTCGTGAAGCGCCGCTCTCGCCCCTCGTCCGTTTCCACCCACTCCATGTGCCTGGCGCCGTTCGACGACGTGGTCAGCTGGACACGGAATGCAGTGCGTGCCAACGTCTGGTCGAGCCCTTCGCACAGGAGGGCCGCGGCGTCCGGTGCATCGACGAGGAACCCAATCTCGGTGTTCGTGAACGCCGACCGCGGATCGAGGTTCATCAATCCCACGAAGAACTGAAGGCAATCGAAGGAGATGATTTTTCCGTGCAGCCCCGCGCGGGGCGTCGTCGCCTCCGATGCATTCGGGCGCTCGGACGGCTGCCGGGGGCCCTGCGGCCCACGGTGATCGTGCGCGGGATCGAGTTCGTAGAGCTCGACGCCAGCTTCGAGCAGCTGGCGGCGGTATTCTTGTACTTGCTGAACACGGCCACCACGTCGGTCGACGCGAAGCCGTTCGTGAGCACCCTCACGCGAACTCCTCGCGCACGGAGGGATTTCAGGAACTCCACCCCGCCTTTGCGGGGCACGAAGTACGGGCGACACGAGGACCACCGACTCGCGCGCGCGGTCGAACGGCGCCCTGAGCTGTGGCATCAGGTTCTGCGAACCGTCCCTTCCCGCCTGCTCCACCTTCCCGGGATCGTCTGCCGTGACCTCGATGCGCGCGGCGGTGAACGCGACTCGGCCGTCCCGCAGCTCCTGCGAGAGCGGGCTCTCGCGCATCGCCTGCGTATAGCGCGCGTCCCGCTGCTGCCGTTCGAACGCCCGCAGCCCGGCCGCGGCGCGCGCGATGTCAGTGGAGGGAGGCGGATCATCGCGCAGCTCGGCGATCCCGTACACGACGGGGCTGTTCCAGTAGCGGTCGAATATGTCCGAGACCGCAGCCACGGCCTCACCGATCGCGAGCGCGTCGAGGTCGCCGTAGTTCATCACGGTGCTCGCCTCGAAGTATTCGTCGCCGATGTTGCGGCCTCCGACGATCGTGATCTGGTTGTCAGCGGTGATGGACTTGTTGTGCATCCGGCGGTTGACGCGCGAGAAATCCGAGAGCATCCAGAGCGCCTTCACCGACCGGGTGGCAATCGGATTGAAGAGCCGCACCTCGATGTTGGGGTGTGCGTCGAGGCGCGAGGAGCGTCCGATCGTCCGGCGCCGTGCCCACGTCGTCCACGAGCAGCCGCACGCGGACGCCGCGATCAGCGGCGCGCATCACCGCGCCGAGCAGCAGCCGGCCCACCGTGTCGTCGTGCCAGAGGTGGTACTGGAGGTCGAGACTGCGCTCGGCGAGATCGACGAGCGTGAGGCGCGCGAGGAATGCATCGGGACCGCGGGGCAAGAGGCGGATGCCCGACGGGCCCTTCAGCTCCGACATCCTGCGGGCGGCGGCTCGCCCGAGCGACGTCGTGTCGGCCGTATCAGAGAGCGCAACCGAGGGGGTGGAAGTGTGCGCTTTCGGAAGCGACGCGCACCCGCCGCACACCGTCAGTGCGATGGCCGGCAGGGCCAGCCGGAGACGGCGCGCGTTCGCACGGGGCACCGGAGCGAGTAAGGCAGCGCTGCCCCTTCCTTGTCAATGCCGATGTGGTCCGCCGGGCGATGGTCCGCCGGGCGACCCGCCCGACAGCTCGGCGATACAGGTCCAGTGACGTTGCACGCGAATCACAGCGCTCGCGCCACGAGTCGCCCACGTGCCGGCACGCCGAACGACCGGCCGGGCGGTAGAATCACGCCGCACAGTTCGCAGCGGGCTCATGGCCAGGCGCCGACCGGCTCGGAAATCCCCTTTCTTATGACGTCCTGTTCCAGATCGTGGCCGGAAGGTGGATCGCGAGGCGTGGTGTTTCCGGACCGCTCCGCATGCTGAAGCGCCTCATTCTCCTGGCGATCGCGCTCTCGACGACGTCGTCGTCCGCCGGGGCGGAGTCGGTGTTCACCTCGCGACCCGATGACCCTGCAGCCGTGTACGTCGAGCCTTCCGCGAAAACGGCCGCTATTGCCGCCGGGGACCACACCGCGGTCGTGCAGGCGGCCCTCGACCGTGCGGGCGCGAATCCGAACGGCGGCATCGTCTTCATGCCCTCGGGACGGTACCGGATCACGCGGACGCTGTTCGTGTGGCGCGGGGTGCGCGTCATCGGCTATGGCCCGACGCGTCCCGTGCTCGTCCTGCCAGAGCGAACGCCAGGGTTCCAGAAGGGCATCGGCCTGATGGTGCTCTTGACGCACGCCGGTCCCGGGCGCGCTGGCCAAGCCCCGCCGGCGCGCGTGCCGTTCCCGCCTCCCGGCATCGTGCCTCCGAACGACGAGATTCCCGACGCGAACCAGAGCACGTTCTACTCGTCGATGATGAACATCGACTTCGAGATCGGCGACGGCAACCCTGCCGCGGTCGCGATCCGGTCTCACGTCGCACAGCACGGCGTCCTGAGCCACATCGACTTCCATACCGGGTCGGGGCTCGCGGCGATCGCCGAGGTCGGCAACGTCGGGCAGGACCTGCGGTTCTACGGAGGCCGGTACGGCATCCTGACCACGAACACGTCGCCTTTCTGGCCGTACACCCTCGTGGACTCGACCTTCGACGGGCAACGGGAGGCGGCGGTTCGCGAACACCTCGTCGGACTGACCGTCGTCCGCACGACGTTCCGGAACGTTCCGGTCGCGATCAGCATCGATCCTGAGTACTCGGATCAGCTCTGGCTGAAGGACGCGCGTTTCGAAAACGTCTCGACGGCGGCGCTCGTGATCGGCAACGAGCGGAACCCCACGACGCAGATCGGCGTCGCGGACGCGATCTGCAGCAACGTACCGGTGTTCGCAATCTATCGAGAGACCGGAACGACTCACGGCGCCCCGGCGCCCGCGTACACGGTCAGGAGCCTTCATCACGGCCTGCTCGTGCGCGGCCGTGACAGCACGGGGGATATCGACACGCGCTACGACGCGGTCCCGCTGGCCGCGCCGCGTCCGCCGCTTCCACCCGCGATCCGCGCCCTCCCGCCCGCCGAGCAATGGGTGAACGTGCATTCGGTCGGCGTGACGGGCGATGGACAGGCCGACGACACGCGCGCGCTCCAGGCAGCCATCGACGCGCACCGCGTCCTCTACTTCCCATCCGGCTTCTACATCGTCCGCGACACGCTCCGGCTGAGGCCCGATACGATCTTGATTGGCCTGCATCCGAACACGACCCAACTGGATCTCCCCGACCGCACTCCGGCATTCGAGGGCGTGGGACCGCCGAAGGCCCTGCTCGAAACGCCGTGCGGTGGCACGAACATCGTGAGCGGGCTCGGCATTTTCACCGGCGCGACCAACCCGCGCGCCGCGGGTGTGCTGTGGATGGCAGGAGAGAGCTCGCTCCTCGACGACATTCAGATCCACGGGTTCGCGGGCACGTTCTTCCCGCCGGCCGTGAGCGCGACGCTGTTTGGCGCCGCGACGCCGGGGCCGGAAGGGGGGCGCGGCCGCTGGGGAGCGCAGCACCCGAGCATCTGGGTCACGCGCGGGGGCGGAGGGACCTTTCACAACATCTGGAGCCCGAACACGTACGCCCAGTCGGGGTTCTACGTGTCGGACACCACCACGCCGGGACGCGTGTACGAACTGTCGGCCGAGCACCACCTGTTCGCAGAGATCGCGCTCGATCACGTCGAGAACTGGGAATTCTACGGACCGCAGACGGAAGAGGAAGCGTCCACCAGCACGGAGGCCGTGGCCCTCGAAGTGAGCGACTCGAAGAACATCACCATTGCCAATTACCACGCGTACCGCGTGACCCGCAGCTACGCGCCATCCCCGGCGGCAGTCCGCGTGTACTCGTCGAGCGGGATCCGCTTCCGCAACGTCTACGTGAACGCGGAGCACGGCTACGCCACATGCGACGCGAGCGGCTGCGGCACGGTGCTGCGCGCCGGCAAGTTCGCGTACGACAACGCGCTCGAGGACGTGACGCGCGGGAGGCAGGTACGCGAGCGGAACCTCGCGGTGCTGGACGTGGACGAGGCTGCGCCTGCGACCGACGCGTCATCGGCCTCGGCCGTGCTCGCTTCCGGCGCGCAGGTCGAGAAGCTCGTGAGCGGATTCCACTCCATCTCGGGCGCCGCGGTGGACCCGAGCGGCAGGCTCTTCTTCGTCGACCGCCACCAGCAGCGGATCTTCTCGTGGTCGGGCGAGACCGGACTGAAGGTCGTGCGCGACGCGCCCGTGGACGCGGTCAACCTCGCCTTCGATCGGTCCGGCAACTTGATCGTGCTGTCGTCAGCCGGCCCGGCGGGCACCGTCCTCGCGTTGCGGCCTGACGGTCCGCGCGACGAGCTCACGGTGCTGCACGCCGAGCCGCGTCCCTCCGCGTCGGCGGCGACGTTCCTGATCCCGGGAACGTTCTGGGCAGACGGTCAGTTCAGGAACCATCTCGATCTCGAGACCTACGAGTACGAGACGCATGCTCAGATGTTCGCGAAGGAGGCGGCGACCGCTGTGCCGCAGGCGTACGTCTCTCCTGACGGCAGCACGCTCCTGCCCGCCGGTCGGGTGTTCGCGCAGGGACCCGACGGCTCGTATCCCGGCATGGACGAGACGGGCTGGCGATGGTCGCACGCGCTCGATGCGCGCAGCCTGATCCCGGCGCGCCCTGGACAGCGCGTCTACGTGACGAGCGGCGCCGAGAACCGTACCTACAGCGCCGTGGTGCGCGCCGACGGGGCGCTCGGTGATCTCGCGCCGTTCGCCGAACGAGGCGGCGAGAGCGCCATCGCCGACAGCGAAGGGAACGTGTACGTCGCCAACGGACAGGTGTTCGTCTACCGGCCATCCGGCGAGCCGATCGGACGGATTGACGTTCCCGAGCGGCCGACCGGGCTGCTCGTCGGGGGCCGCGATCTGAAGACGCTGTACATCCTCAGCCACCGGTCGTTGTACGCGGTGCGGATGCGTTAGGTCCTCGCGACTGACGCCGGTACCAGTACCAAAGTCCCACGCCTAGGCCCGCGAATATACCGTTCGTGCTATTGAGCGCGGTCGATGCGTGGCGTATGTCTCCGTCTCACCGAAGACGAGCAATGACTCGAGGGCCGGATGCTGATCGTCCGGTCAATCCAGCGTTGCTCGTCTTCGGCTCCCAAGCTCCCCGAAGGCGGAGGTCTCTCCTGTGCCAGGTTCTTGCCACCAGAATCGATTCGCGATCGTCTCGGGCGGCTACGTCACGCTTCGTCCGAAACCGGACCGTCGTCAACCGGGTCGGCGCGCCGTACCGCCTGCCACGCCGTCCACGAGCCGCTTCGATGACGAGCGACGCGACGAGGGTGCGTGTCCCCGCGGCTCCGACGCACCGGACCAGGGTCCAGCCTAAGTCCCGCGCTGCGATCCGTCTGGAAACGACGGCGACCCAGCTCGTCTGTTGGCCGTCGCGCTTCGACACGGGCCCGCCCGGTGTATTCTCGCGGCCGTGCCCGGCTCCTCTCCAGCGCGGATGGCCGCCGGCGCCTCTGAGCTGCTCCACACCGAGCGCGTGCTCGCCCTCGGGCGCGTCGCATTCGCGGCCGCCTCCGTGGCTCTCGCATGGGTGGGGCCTGGTCCCCTGCCCCGCGCCCTGCCCCCGCTGCTCGCCCTGTACGGCAGCTTCAGCCTTCTCGTTCTCACCCTCGCGTTCCGTGCGCCGCGGCGGCTCGGACCGGCCGCGCGCCGCGTCTATCTGGTCGACCTCGTCTGGGCCGTGCTCGCCACCGGCGGCATGCAGGGGCAGCCGTTCATCTTCTTCGGCTTCTTCCTGTTCGTCATCATCTCGGCGGCCTACAGGTGGGGATTCAACGAGACGATGCGCGGCGCCGTCATGGCGGTGCGTGCTCCTGACGGTCCAGGGGCTGCTGCTCTGGAACGGCCTGGCGCTCCTGCCAGGCGTCTTCGGGTGGACGGCCATTCTCCTGCGCGCGCCCGTCCTCTTTGCGCTGGCGCTGTTCATCGGATCGCTGACCGAGGAACAGCGGCGCCTGCGATCGGAGGCGGCGACGGTTGCCGCGCTCGTGGCCGCGGCACAGCACGGCGACTTTCGGCGAGTCGGTCGGCCGCGCGGCGGAAGCGCTGCTCTCGCACTTCCGCGCGTCGCGCTTCGTCGTGACGCTCACCGACGCGGCGAGCGCCCGGACCGTGCTCTGCGAGCGCGTGGCGACCGACGCGGGGGCCGAGGCGCGCGTCACGCCGGTGACCGCGCAGGACGCCGGCCGGTGGCGGCTCGACACGCCGGGCCGCGCCGATGCGTTCATCGCGCAGCGGCGCGGGTGGGGCGCGCCGGGCCGGGCGCGCTGGCAGTGCTGGCCCTCCCGTTCCGTCTCGACGTCGGACGTGGACGGCAACGCCCTCAACGGGCTCGCGTGGACGGCGATTGTGGGGGCCGCAATCCTCGAAGGACCCTGGAGCGGCCAGGTCCTCGTGGTCGATCCCATCCCGGGTCAGCGCCGGCTGCAGGCGGCGGCCTTCCTTCACCACGCGGTCCGTCAGGCATCTCCCGCCTTCCACCGCACGTACCTGGCCGGGAAGCTGCGGCAGCAGGCGGGCGCCATCGAGCGCGCGCGTGTCGCGCGCGACCTGCACGACGGGGTGATCCAGACCCTCGCCGGCCTCGACATGCAGCTCGAGGCCGTTCGGCGCCGGATCGAGGAAACGTCGCCCGCACAGGCGCCGGCCCTCGAGCGCGTGCAGACCGTCCTTCGCGGCGAAGTCTTGAACGTGCGCGACCTGATGGAGCACCTGCGGGCGACCGACGTCGACCCGCGCCACGTGGTCGGCCACATGACCGATCTCGTGGACCGGTTTCGTCGTGACACGGGGATCGACGCGACGTTCTTTTCGGATCTGCCGGATCCAGAATTGCCCCGGGAGGTGTCGCGTGAGCTGTTGCGCGTGCTGCAGGAGGCGCTCGTGAACGTTCGGAAGCACAGCGGAGCGCGGAAGGTCGTCGTCAGGCTCGCGACCTCGTCCGAGGCCTGGTCGCTCTTCGTCAACGACGACGGGCGCGGGTTCGAGTTCGAGGGCCGCTGCTCACTCGCCGAGCTGGACGAGCGGCGGGCCGGGCCGCTCGTGCTGAAAGAGCGGGTCCGCGCGCTCGGCGGCACCCTCGGATCACGTCCGAGCCGGGCCTCGGCGCCCGGCTCGACGTCGTCATTCCGCGAGACGCCCATGTCGCGTGAGGCCGCTCCTATCCGTCTCGTGATTGCCGACGACCATCCGATCTTCCGGGAAGGATTGCGGCGCCTGATCGAGATCGAAGCACGGTTCGCCCTCGTAGGCGAAGCGCCAGACGGCGAGACCGCCGTGCGCCTCGTGCGAGGCCTCCAACCCGACGTGCTGCTGCTCGACCTCCAGATGCAGGGGCTCGATGGCCTCCGCGTGCTCGGCGAGCTCGCGGCGGCGCCCGGGCCGACCCGCGTCGTGCTGCTGACGGCGGCGATCGAGCGCGACCAGATTCTCGAGGCCGTGCACCTCGGCGTGCGCGGCGTGCTGCTCAAGGACGCGGCCACGCCGCTGCTCTACAAGTGCATCGAGCGAGTGCTCGCCGGCGAGTACTGGCTCGGGCGAGACACCGTGGCCGACCTGGTCTCGAGCGTGCGGCAGCCGACGCCGGCGAGCACTGACCGCGTTCGTTCGCTGCTGACGGCGCGAGAGCGCGACATCGTGCTGGCCGTCGTCGATGGCGCGAGCAACAAGGAGATCGCGGCGGAATTCGGGGTGAGTCCCCAAACGGTCAAGAACCACCTCTCCGCGATTTTCGACAAGCTCGGCGTGTCGAGCCGTCTCGAGCTGGCGCTCTACGCGATGACGCACGGAATCACGCGCCCGCCGGCGTAAGCGCAGCTACTCCGGTCCTGGTACCGACGGCTCCCGCCTGCCGGACCTTCTTCCCATTGTGGGCAGCAGGATCGACCCGGCATACTGCCTTCACTCCCCACGTCGCACGGTCGAGAGTCGGCCGCGCGAATGTGCGGCGCAGATGTGTACGAGCCGCCGCCACCTCACGCGCCCAGGGCGCAGCGGTATCCGCTGAGCCTGCCGACCCGGTTCCGGCGGGTGGGGACGACGGCGTGGCAGCACGCGCGAACGGTGGACGTGAGCGCCTCGGGCGTGCTCGTCGAGGCGATCGGGCCGTTACCGGGGCCGCTCGACGACATCGAGCTGGTGCTCGGTGTGGCCGAGAGCGTCGGGTCGAGAGCCGACATCACCTGCGTCGGACGCGTCGTGCGGCTCGTGGCGCGCAGTGGTGGGACGGCATTCGGGGCGAGCATCGACGGCTACTGGTTCAGCCGGCTCGCCGCGGTGGCGCGCGCGCGGAGCGTATCCGGAGCTGGCGTTGGACCGGCCGAAGCCGCTTCTGGACGCGCGATAGCGGCGGCCGGAACCTGCTCGAGACGGCGCTCGGTCGGTTACGGATGTTCGCGATGGGCGCGCCCGCAGCCAGGGTGCGCAGACGCGGTGGCGACGACACGGACAACCGTGGCGGCCTCCGCACCAGTGCAGCGGGCGGGCTGTTGGCAGGACAGTCCGTCCGCAGGCACGGTCCCACCGTGAGGCGCCCGCCCCGCGCCGCCAATCTCAAAGGCGAACGAACGGCTCCCCTTTCGTTCGCCTGGCCTGAACACTCCTCCCGCGACGTGTAGTTGCCGGGAGGAGCGTTCTGGTTCCGTCCTTCCACCCGGACCGCCTGCCTAGAAAACCAGCTCATCTGATCGGCGTCAGCCTCACCCCGCAACGGTACGTTTCGTGCTCAGCCACGGCGACGCTGGGGCGAGTTGATGCAGCACCCGGTGCATCCGAATCTATCCCCCTCGCGTGCGGCAGGAGGCCGTCCAAGCGCCGCGGTGCGAAGGCGGCGACCCCTCTCAGCTGGTCCTCTGCGTAGTGGCAATGCCTCAGGGTCTCACTTTCCTCGACGGCGGTGGTGCGTGGGTGCGCTGATGCGCGCGCACGATTGGTCCACATCTCCGCTCGGCACACCTGAGACGTGGCCCCTCACGCTGCGAACGGTCGTCGCACTGCTCCTGCACTCCAGGTTTCCGATGTTCGTGGCGTGGGGATCCGATCTCGGCTTTCTCTACAACGACTCTTACGCCGAGATTCTGGGAGCGAAGCACCCCAGGGCACTCGGCAGCCGCTTCCACGACATCTGGTCCGAGATCTGGCCCGACATCAGCCCGCTCGTTGATGCCGCGATGGCCGGCGAGGCTACCTACCGCGAGGATCTGCCGCTCTTCATGAACCGGGAGGGGTGCGCTCCATGCTGGACAGCGCGCTCGGCGGTCACATCGACGTCGAGATGACGTTCGGGGACGGCCTCTGGCCGGTCGAGATCGACGCGGGCGAGCTGGAGCTCGCGATGCTCAACCTGTGCGTCAATGCGCGCGACGCCATGCCCGGCGGCGGCGTGATCGCGGTCAGCGCGACGAACATCCAGGCGGAAGGGCCACATGGCGCGCCGGCGGATTTCGTGAGGCTGTCGGTCGCCGACACAGGCTGCGGCATGCCGCTCGACGTGCTCGCCCGCGCGTTCGAACCATTCTTCACGACCAAGGACATCAGCAAGGGTTCCGGCCTTGGCCTGCCGCAGGTGTATGGCTTCGCGAACCAGTCAGGCGGCCGTGTCACGATCGACAGCGAACCGGGCGCTGGAACGATTGTCACGATTCCCCTGCCGCGTTCCAGGCGTGAAGCGGAGCGCGCCGGGACCGGAAGCACGGAGGCCCGCATCCCGCCGGCGCGGACCGACGCCGAACGGCGCGGCCACGTGCTCCTCGTCGAAGACGACAAGGAGGTCTCGGCACTGACCCGGGAGTTGTTGAACAGCCTCGGGTTTTCGGTCACGCACGTCTCCAGTGCGGAAGCGGCGATGGACGCCCTGGCCTCGCGTCCTGCCGACGTGGTGCTGTCCGATGTCATGATGCCGGGCGGGATGAGCGGCCTGCAGCTCGCACGGGAGCTCCGGCAGCGTCACCCCGGCCTCCTGATCCTGCTGACGACCGGCTACGTCGAGGCCCTCGCCGACATGAAGGACGGCGAGTTCGAGCTGCTGCCGAAGCCTTTCAGCCTCGAAGCGCTGGCTGCCGCTCTGGGCGTCCAAGCCAGGTGAGCACGTCCGTTCCCTGCCTCTCCGAGCGGTGAGGCGTACCGCGCCACGTTCGCTCCGTCGCCATCGTGTCACGCACTCACTCGTCGCGGAGCGCGATCACCGGTTCGATGCTCGACGCGCGGCGTGCCGGGATGTAGCCCGCCGCCAGCGACACCGCGCCGAGCAGCAGGACGATCCCGCCGAACGTGACCGCGTCGGTCGGCGCCGTGCGGAAGAGGAGCGCCGCGAGCGAGCGCGCGGCGACGAGCGAGCCCAGCGCACCGAGGACGAGCCCGGGCACCACGAGCCGGAGCGACTGGCCGATGATCCCGCGCCGAACACGGGCGGCACTGGCGCCGAGGGCCATCCGGATCCCGATCTCCTGCCGCTGCCGGGTGACTCCGTACGAGATCACGCCGTAGATGCCGAGCGAGGCCAGCAGCAGCCCGAGCGCCGCGAAGGATCCGACGAGCGCGACGAAGAAGCGTCGGGACGAGACCGAGCGGTCCACGACGTGCTGCAGCGGTTCGAGGGCCGCGGCCGGCTGCCCCGGATTGAGGGCCCGAAGCGTGCGCATCACGTCCGTGGTCAAGGCGTCGAGCGGACGGGCGCTGCGGATGACGAGCTGTGCGCCTTCAGGGCCGGCCTGGGCAACCGGCTGGAACATCTCGCATCCGACGCTCCCCTCCACGCTCTGCTGCCGCACGTCGGCGACGACTCCGACGACGAGCGCTTCCTCGGTCGGCGAGAAGAGCGCAACGCGCCCCACCGGGTCGAGCGAGCCCCAGTGCTTTCTCGCCGCGGCTTCGTTGACGATCACTGCCAGGTGTCCTGCCGTGCCGTCCTGCCACGTGAAGTCACGGCCCGACCGCAACTGCATCCCCATGGCGCGCACGTACCCGGGCGTCACCACGCGGATCATGCAGCTCCGCTCGTCGTCATTCGCGTAGGCGCGGCCCTTGGCGGCAAGGCCCCAGCTGCGGTTGCGCCCGAGCGGCAGCATGTCGCTGAACCCGACCGCCGTGACGCCCGGGATCGCCCCGACCCGTTCAATCTGCCCGCGCAGTGCCGCGGAGACCTGCTCGCGCGTCGTGCCCTCGTAGGAGACACGGATGACGGCCGCCTGGTCCGGCCGGAACCCGAGATCGACCTCGAGCACGCGCAGGAAGCTGCGGAGCAGCAGTCCGGAGCCCATCAGGAGGACGCATGCCAGCGCTACCTCGGAGATGACGAGCACGGCGCGCAACCGCTCATGCTGCCGGCCGGTGGTCGTCCCCCGCGCGGCGTCGCCCAGTGACTGCTGCACGTTGCCGGACGCCAGCCTGAGGCCGGGAACCGTCCCGAACAGCAGCGCGGCGCCGACGGCGACGCCAACCGTCCAGAGCAGCGCCGCCCCGTCGACGCGCACCCCCGCGAGCAGGGGCAGCGCGATCGACGCCGAGTGTGCAAGGGACGTCGTGATCGCGAAGGCGACGGCGACGCCGAGTATCGCGCCGCCCGCCGACAGGACCAGGCTCTCCACCAGGAGCTGCGCCAGCAGGCGGCCTCTAGTGGCGCCGAGCGCGGTGCGCATCGCGAACTCCTTGCTCCGCGCCGCGGCGCGCGCGAGCAGGAGGTTCGACAGGTTGACGCACGCGATGAGCATGATTGCCGCGACCGCACACCAGAGCACGACCAGCGCCCGCCGCAGATGGCCCGTCACCGAGTCCTTGAGGGACGTCACGTGCGAGGTGTAATCGCCCCACCACTCCTTGTGCTCCGCCTGGAGCCGCGGAAACAGCACGTCGGCTTCGCGCTGCGCACGCGCCACGTCGAGGCCCGGCTTCAGCCGGCCGATCACCGCGAGGGTGTTGCCCCACGAACGGAGGGTATCCATCACGGCCGGGACGTAGGCATCGATGGCGACGCCGGGCGCGAACACCGAACCGAAGTCGAATTCCGCGGGCATGACGCCGACAATCGTCGCGGATGCGCCGTTCAGCCGGACCGTGCGGCCGATCGCATGCGCGTCGCCGCCGAACTGGCGCATCCAGAACGCATGGCTGAGGACGATCGCGCCGGGGCCGCCTTTCAGGCATTCGTCCCGCGTGAA
>CAWEBX010000028.1:0-73849 GCA_963807355.1 uncultured archaeon | reverse complement strand
GATGGCTTGCCTATCTCCGCCTGCATTCGCGGAAAGTTGTGTCGCTTCTCGATATGGTTACGGCGGCGGCCGAACAGCATCGGGCGAACAGATGATGCAAACGCGATGACCGCAGCGCACCGCTCTAGACCGTTCGGCTCCCCGTCACAGTCACTTCGCATTCAACCGGTCGAAGCGTTACGGTCCGGATAAATGACCGTGGCCCGTTCGTGAAGGGACGGTGCATAGATCTGTCCTATGGCGCTGCTCGCGTGCTCGGTATGAGCGGGACTGCGATGGTGTCTCTTCGTTGAGGGAGAATGGCGCCGACGACCCGAGAGGAGGATCTACCACCAGTTGTTGGTCTTATTGCATCCAACAAAAAGGCCTCAACTGAGGCGGCTTTTCTTAGGCGGGACTGCGACCCGGGCGATGAAAGCCACTCGTTGATGTGGGAGGCGGTCTTTGAGTTGCCCGATCTTTTTGAGCACCCGCCCTACCGCGCGGGTGCTGTGTGTCCACCCGCGCGGGGAACTATCCAAGCCGCATAACGTTTTTGCTTAGAGTGGAGGCTCCCACATGAGTAACGAGCGGAATAGCCACCGTACCGCCGTCATACTTTTCGCCTTCGCGATGCTAATCGCAATACTCGCGGCATTCGTCACCACGCTTGAGCGGATCGACACAAGGACGGCTAACAACGAGACCCCGCCCGGTACGACGGGCCTCGCTAAGCCACACCCGCCACTGGACCGCGCGCCAGGCCAGCCGGTGTTAGGCAACTGAACGACCACATATCCTGCCGGCCGGTGAACCCGGGTAAAATCCCCAAGGGGCACATCCGAGGAGCAACAACATGACCCCGCACATCCCGAGGAACTTTCCACTCTCATGATTGCTGACAAGGGCCTTTGACATAGGATTTGGCCCGCCGATTCCGATCGACGGCAGAGGCATTTGTACGACGGATATGCGGTGCAGGAGGCGGGACTTAAACGTCGGTCAACAATCTCTCATCCGCGGGTCGAGCCGCATGACCTTGCTTCGTTTGGGGCTGCCTCAGTCTAGGTGGCGAGCGTCAAAGGCTCATAGTGGAGACGAGGGCTCCCCGGCATTGTCCCGCCCCCAGCGCCGCATACCGCGCCGAGGCTGATCTTGTGTTTGTTATCTCCTCTTCTGGCTGTCCGTTAAGTCAGTGGGTCATGCCGTTTTTGGCGCGGATTGAACCGTGCAGGCGATCGACCAGATGAAGCCCACCATCTCGCGTGCGATGGCGACATTGACGACGTTGGCGGTCTTGCCGCGCGCGCTCAGCCGACGATATCGAGTGCAGAGCCGAACTTGCGCTCTCCAGGCGATATCGCGAACGACTTTTGGCAGAGCCTCGATCCGATCGACCTTATGACGACCGATGCGCGCCTTCATTCGGTAAGCCCAGGCGCCTTCGACCAGCGCGCGTCGGGCATGGGCGTTGCCGGTCTTGGTGATGCCGCCGCGTCGGATGGTCTCGCCGCTCGATTGCTCGCCCGGGATCAGGCCGAAATAGGCCATGAGCTGGCGCGGGTTTGCAAAGCGTGTGAAGTCGCCCACTTCAGCGACCAGCACCACGGCTGTGATCAAAGCGATACCCCGCATCGCCTGCAAGGCATCAACAACTGGGCGCAGATTCCATTCGGGAAGTAGACCGGATATCTGCTCCTCGACGCGCTGAAGGCGCCGCTCCGCATCCATGACGGCATCGACATAGTCTTGAAATGCGATCTGCTGCGCGGGATGTTCGAAGGCCAAAGTCGATAGCCATCGCCGATAAGCCATTCGCCATGCTGTCCCACGCCCGTGCTTGCGCCCGTGCCGCAGCAGAAAACCTTGAAGATGCTGACGGGCTCGCGTCACGATTTGTCGCACGACACTGCGCAGACGGATCAAATCGCGCATGGCTTCGTGATCGGCATCAGGCACCCAGACGGGCGTCAACTCGCCGGCTCGGTGAAGACGCGCTAGCATGGTGGCGTCACGACGATTGGTCTTCACCCGATCGCCGGGCCTGGTCGGAATCAATGACGGCGCCACCACATCGCAGCGATGGCCGAGGCTGATGAGTTGACGATGAACGCCATAGCCGCACGGGCCAGCCTCGTAGCAAAACGCAAACGTCTTCCGGACGCTCGAGACGGTCGCACAGCTTACCGATCGCAACGGGATCGTTGGAAATCTCAGTATTCCACCGCGCAAGAGCGTCCGCTCTCCGCCACCGCGATTGAGATCCGTTCTTTGTGAATATCCTTGACGATCTTGTCCGGGTCCCGGCCAACCGTGACGTCCTGGTAAAGATCACGTCGCACCGGAACATGAAGCTCTTTCGGCTGCTATGGGTGCTCGCGTCCAAGGTCGCTGACGCCTGCGATCATCTGCACGACCGCGAAGATGCTATGGACGAGCTCAAGATCCGGGTTCGGTACGTCAAGTACATCACAAACCCGTTGACCGGCGAAGTCCGGATCGTTCCGAAGTCGCTGTCCAAGTTGGACGGTCCTGGCCTGAGCCGCCTCGCCGATCGAATGATCTATGTGATCTGCAGAGACATCGTGCCTGGACTGAGCGAAGCATCGCTCCGCGCCGAGATCATGGCTATGATCGACGGCCCCAATTCCAATTCGTCTCAGCCTGCGGCGTCCTCTGATGGAGCTGAGACGGATAAGCCCGCGTCCGACCTCATCTCGGCCCCGGACGCGGGCACCAACTCAGCATCGTCGGAAGGCTCCCCAGCGTCCGACGATCGTGGAAGGCCGACGTCGATGACAAGCCCGGCGTCGGCCTGCCCGCTGGATGGCAAAGCATCTATGCCCAGGCGATGGCGCGAGTGACGGACAAGCCGAAGAGCCTCGCAACTCGGCGAACCGAAGCGCTGCGATTGATCGAGGGAACGCCATCCGACGAAGACCGGGCCGAGATGCAGGCGATCGATGACCTGGTGAAACGCCGTAACAGCGGCGAGCTATCGACATGATGAATTCAACGCTCAGCTCCGCGAGATCGCGCCGGCCGGAGCAGAGGGATGAGCAGACCGTTCCTGAATGGATCGCCAAACACGAAAACGAGGCCATACCGCCTCGCGTCAAACTTCGGATCTTTCAAAAATTCAACAAGCGGTGCGCCGTCTGCACCCTCTTGATCGTCGGGAAGCTGCGTCCCGAATACGATCATGTCAGCGCTCTTATCAACGGCGGACAACATCGCGAGAGCAACATCCAATTGCTCTGCTCTGCTCTGCCTGTCACAAGGTCAAGACCAGGACGGACATCGCGGAAAAGTCCGACGCTTACCGCAAACAACTGAATGCCGCAGGGATCCGAAAGTCGGCACGGCTGAAGGGACAAGGATTCCGCAAACCCGCCGCCGCAACGATCCGCCTCCCGTCCGATTGAGAAAAGATGCGGCACATGATCCCGCGCGTCACTGACAACGACCGCGACGAAATCACCATCACGCTGGACGGGAAAGAGCTTCGAGGCTGGAGCTATTCGTCGGATCAGGAGCGCCGCGTCAAGATGCTATGCGCAAGGGAGTTTGTTGAGGGGTTCTACGCTGGGGTTGGGGCTGTTGGACGCCAGACCCAAGTTTCGATCATGGTGATTGACCCAGGCGAATCTGGACGCACATGCCGACGCTATGGATACAACCAAGGAACTGGAGGAAAGCCGATGAAGAACCGCCTTTGCGACCTCAACGATCATCTGTTCGCACAGATAGAGCGGCTTGCGGACGAGGAGATGTCGCCTGAAAAGATCGACCAGGAGCACAAGCGCGCCGAGGCGATGGTGGCGGTAGCAGACCAGATCATTCGAACCGCAGCGGTGCAGCTACAGGCCGCGAAGCTCGTGTCAGACCACGACGGCGCCGATCCGCGCCCATGCCTGTCGATGATGGAAAAGCCGGCGACCAGCACGGCGCTTAAGCTGGTCGAGAACCGATGACAACGCGGACTTCATACAGCAAGGCTGAGATCGCTTTTATTAGGCGGACCTATCGGCGGCTACCCGCGAACTCTCCGCGACCTAACCTTTTCAAGGTGTTTGTAGAGAAGTTCGGTCGAACAGATGTTCGCTACAGCAATTTCAAACGCCTTTGTCAAAAACTCGGATTGAAGGCAAGCCACTCCACACGCGCTTCGAGCATGAGCATGGAGGTGCTAAGTCCGGCAGAACTCCGCTTCTTGGAGTGTGGGCGTGATTTATCGCCTCAGGAATTACATGAAGAGTTTGTGAGAAAATTCGGCAGAAGCGATCTTACCGAACAGGCTCTATACAATCGTGCGAAAAGGAAGGGGTTCACAAGATCGACTGGCCCGCGGGATAAGCCTATCGGGTTCGAAACCATCAGCAGCGATGGTTACATCATGATCAAGACCGACCGGAAGAGCAACAAGGTCGGCAATACCTACAGAGAACAATGGCTCCGCAAACACGTTCTGCTTTGGGAGCAGAAGAACGGACCAGTGCCCAAAGGGCACAGACTGAAGTGTATCGATGGAAATAAGTCCAATACTGGCCCATCGAATTGGGAATGTGTGCCGCAGGGCGTGTTGAGCAGGTTGCGCAAGCGCCGGTTCAAAGATGCCCCCGCCGAGTTGAAGCCGACAATCATGGCTGTCGCCAAACTCGAACATCAACTTCGCGAGAAAAGCCGAGGCGAGCGATGACCACCAAGCACCGCCGCGACACATGACACGCGCCGTCTCCTTCACCAAGGCCCAGGTCCGCCGCGCCGTCCAGGCGCGAGAGCGCCGGGCTGCGTGTTCGCAGCGTCACCGTCAAGCCAGACGGGTCGATCGTTGTGGATAGCGGGGAACCAGACCCCGGCGCCGTTGATCGCCAGAAGCAATCCCTCGCGTCATGGGACGACGCATGAGGGCTAAGATGGCCACGATCAAATTGAAGTACGTCAACGAGTACGTCGACGGCACCGGAAAGGTGCGCCGCTACTTCCGCAAAGGCGGCAAGCGGCTCGGTCCCCTGCCAGGCCTGCCAGGGTCGGCCGAGTTCATGGCGGCCTACCAGGCCTATCTCGCCGAGCAGCCTGTGCCGGTCCAGCCGAAGCCGGAAGGATCATTCGGCCGCCTCGTGACAGAGTTCTATGGCTCGGCGCTCTTCACGAAGAACCTGAAGCCATCGTCGCAGAAGCTTTACCGAATTGTGCTGGACCCGCTCGCGCGAGAGCACGGCCACCGCGCCGTCTCTCTCATGACGCGGGATGCAGTCGAGCGCATCATCAACCGGATCGGTCTTCAACATCCCTCGATGGGGAACCTGACTCGCGCGGTGTTGCGCCGGCTGATGGGCTTCGCGGTTAAGCGCGGCATGATCGCCCAGAACCCGGTAACGGGTTTGGAGATGTTTAAGACCGGCGAGCATCACACCTGGACCGAGGCCGAGCTCCGGCAGTTCGAATCCAGGTGGCCGCTCGGGACACGCGAACGGCTTGCCTATGCGCTGCTGCTCCACACCACTCAGCGCATCGGCGACGTGGCCAGGATGCACCGCCGCGACATCGTCGACGGTGCCATCCATGTCGTCCAGGAAAAGACCGGCGCCGAATTGCTTATTCCGATCTCGCCGGAGCTCGCCGAGGCATTGCACGCCTACCCGGCGCGCGGTCTGACCCTGATAGGGAAAAGCAACGGCGCACCGATGACGGTCAGCGGCCTGGGGGGCTTGATGACCCGGGCAATCGACAAGGCCGGACTGCCCGATCGATGTGTCCCGCACGGCCTGCGCAAGGCCTCCATGAGACGTATGGCTGAGTCCGAGGCCACCGAAAAACAGATCGCCTCGTTCTCCGGTCACAAGACCCTGCGCGAGATCGAGCGTTATACCAAAGCGGCAGACCAGAAGAAGCTGGCGCGAGCCGGTATGGCTAAGCTGCAGGACCGAAAAGTGAACCTTGAGTGACTAATCGATTCCAAGGAAGTGACTAATTCTCCGAAAATGTAAATGATTTCAATACCAAAACGGTCTCGTCGATTAACGTCCCGTTAACCGGATTATCCTGCTTTTTAAGGCCGCCTTTAAGGATTTGGCGCGAGAAATGGATCAGTAACGACTCGCGCGGCCGCGTACAGGATTTGTGTCTGGTTGATGAGTACTCCCGCCGATAAACCTGAAGTCGTCCAGCTTCCGGTCGCTCCCGCGATTGTACCGTCCGCACGTCATCGCCGCGCCACCACGCAGCGGGTCCGCGAAGCGCGCGACCGCCTGACTTCGACCAGCGGAACACGGCCGGCGTTCGATCACGAACTGCTCCGGCAATATGCGCAAACACGACTGTCGGCATCGTTTGTCGTGATGCTGCTCTTGGTTGCGACTGGCGTGCTCTTCGGCTTCTGGATAGCGCCCACCGCCGCCGCCGCGTGGACGTTCGGAATGCTCTGCCTCCACGCAGTCATCATCTACAACTGCAAGAATTATCTCAAGGCACCATCATCGGCCAATAGCACACGCAAATGGCGCGCGCGTTTCATTTTGCTCGATCTCCTATACGGCCTGTGTTGGACGACGATTCTAGTGCATCCTGCCGGCTCGGATCAGGTCACAAATACCCTGATGATGTTTCTGATGCTGCTGGTCGTGGCGGTATCGAGTATGCTCTCGGCCAGTCTGCCGATTGCCGCCCTTGCCGCAACCGCTCCCGTAACCTCGGCAATCGCGCTGAAGTTCGCGACTGCCGGCAGCTTCAACAACTACATCCTTGCCATTCTGGCGCTGACTGCGGAGGGCTTCTTCGCCCTGCTCGCGCATCGTTTGCATTCCACGACGCTGGCGACGCTCGAAGCGCGGGCAGAGAAGGACGCCCTAATCGGCGAACTTGAGCAGGCGAAGGCTATTTCGGACGAAGCGCGGCATCGCGCGGAATCGGCCAACGTCGCAAAATCACGGTTTCTGGCTCAAATGAGTCACGAATTGCGGACGCCCTTGAATGCCATTCTCGGATTTTCCGAGGTCATGAAGAGTGAAATTTTCGGCGAGCACGCGGTTGCAGTTTACAAGACCTATTCGGCCGACATTCATAACTCCGGCGTTCACCTCCTGAATTTGATCAATGAGATTCTTGATCTATCGCGGATCGAGGCCGGCCGTTATGAACTCAACGAAGAGGCCGTATCTCTGGTCCATGTCGTGACCGAATGCCACCATCTGTTGAAGTTACGGGCCTCAAACCGCGGCATCACAATCTACGACGTGTTCGAACAAGATATGCCTCGCATCTGGGGTGACGAGCGCGCCACGCGCCAGATCGTGCTCAATCTGTTGTCGAATTCAATCAAGTTCACGCCACAAGGCGGAGAGATATTGCTGAAGGTCGGATGGACTGCTTCGGGCGGGCAATACCTCAGTGTCAAGGACAACGGCTCCGGGATCGCGGAAGACGAAATCCCGATTGTGCTCGCCTCGTTCGGACAGGGATCGAATTCGATCAAATCCGCAGAGCAAGGCGCGGGTCTTGGTTTGCCGATCGCTAAGAGCCTGATCGACATGCACGGTGGTACGTTCACGCTGAAATCCAAGCTTCGCGTTGGCACGGAGGTCATCGTTACCTTTCCGCCAGAACGCGTGATGTCTGCTCTGGCGCCCATGGCGGAGGAAAGTCCGCGGCTTCAACCTGGGCAAGCAGACGATCACATGGCCGACGAAAGACGCCGTCTGCGAAACACACCGATCATGAACGCCGGCACGGGTCTTCGAGCATGATCCCGAAAAGTGGCAACCGGTTTTCGGACAAGATCGTGCCAATGGAAAGAATAGAACAAAGTTCGAATCAACGCCGTTATCAGACACTGACCAAAGGCTTACGAGAGCAAACGAAATGGTCATCATGGTCTTGAATGAGTATCAAAGCGCAGTGAATAGCGGTTTGAACAGTCGCTCGCAGAACCAACCTTCATGGCCCGCGTCGCACGTTTCATGGAGCTGCGCGGGTGCGGCAGATCGACCAGACAAAACAGGTCTCGATCGTTGCGACTCTCGGGGTCTGGCCGAAAACACGACAGGTGCGTTATGATCCGCATCCTGCTCGTGATCGGAATGCTGGCCGCGACCGCTGGAGCGGTGGTCGCCTATGGGGATCCCGCACGAATATCGGCTGCAGGAGACTTGGTTTCGACGATGCTGCACAAGGCCGCCGCGAGCCCCCCACGGAGCGTCCAGATTCCTCGGACACAGAACGGCGATTTTACACTTCACGCAAAGATCAACGGCGTGAAGACGCCGATGATCATTGACACCGGCGCAACGTCCGTCGTCCTCACCTACGAAACGGCGAAGGCTGCCGGACTGCCGTTGGAATTGCTGAACTACGATGTCGATGTCGAGACCGCCGGCGGGCGAGCGCGCGCCGCTCGCCTGACGCTCGACAGGCTCGCAGTCGGGAAGCTTGTCGAGCGATCCGTGCCTGCGCTCGTCGTGCCCCGCGGCCAGATGAAAGCCAACCTTTTGGGAATGAGCTTCCTCAACCGGCTCGAGAGCTGGGAAGTTCGCGCGGACCGGTTGATGTTGCACGGCTACCCCTGAGCCACTCTGGCTGCATGCTTGTCGTTGGGGCTATAAGCTCACCCGTTCCTGACAGTCCATTCTTTTAGGTGATGCGTCGTAGCCGCTTAGCATATTGAGCATCTGGATTATCCCAAACGCTGTTTCAGCGATCACGGAGCGCGTGTCGGAGCGCATCGAGGTCGATGCGTCGGTCCAGATCCTCCAACTTGACTGGAATTCGCCTCCGCCAGTTGGGGTGCTCATTCACCGTACCTGGAATATTCGGCTGATCCGTCAATCCGATCAGATCGTCGAGCGCGATCGCGAGAATGCGGGATGGCGCGCGCGCGAGAAATTCGACGGCCCCGAGAAAATTCTTCGCTGCGATATGTTCTTCACCGAGCTTCCATTCGAACGCATGGCGCGCATTCGTCCGCTCCGCGTCGGTTTCGCCGGGATCGATCCCAAGCTCCCGCTTGACCCTGAGATCGGAATGCGATTGCCAGCCGGCGAAGGACGCAAGATCATGCGTCGTGAAGGTGACAAGCGCATTCGCGGCATATTCCGACGACTCAATAAAAGCGCCATCATTGCCGCGTTCGAACATCATCACCTTGTAAGACCACACACCCCATGCCGCGAGACTGTCGCGAAAACCCTCCAGTACCGTTCCAAGATCCTCGCCGATGACGATACAACGCTGGCCGACGCTCTCTTGCGCGATAACGCCGAGCATCGCCTGCAACGGCATCTCCACATATGCTCCCTGTAGAGGCGATGCCCCGGCCGGTATCAAGTAAAGCCGGCTGAGACCGAGCACATGATCCAGCCGTATGGCTCCCGCAAAACGCATCGAAGCGCGCAGCATCTCCCGAAACGGTGCAAAGTCGCTCGCCTCAAGGCCAGCGGCATGGAATCCCGCCAATCCCCAATCCTGCCCCGACGTGTTGAGTTGATCTGGCGGCGCTCCAACCGAAAGCGCGCGCGAGATGGCATTCTGCTCATTCCAGGCGTCGAACCCGCCGGCCTGAACACCGACGGCGACATCCAGATAAAGCCCGACCGCCATTCCGCGTTTAGCAGCGAGATCAGCGCATGACTGTAGCTGGGCCGCCGCGCACCATTGCACGAACTCGACGAACTTCACCTCCTCGCGCTGTAGGCCGCTGCATAAGGCTTGAATTCCAGCATCAGTCGGGCGGCGCCACTCTTCCGGCCACAGCCACCAAGGCGACAAACCGAATTTCCGCCGCAACACTTCGAAGCAGGCGTAGCGTTTTAACAGTTCGCCTCGCTGCTTCCTGAAGATTTCGAATTCGGCCTGCGCGGCCTGATCATGCTGAAACTTCGAAAATGCTTGCCGGAATGCGGCGTATTTCAGTTTTGCAACCGCCGCATAATCGACCAGTTTGCCTTCCCGGACCCGATCGAGCTGTTCACGGTGTTGCCTCAGCCACGCGCTCGAAAAATTCGGCATCCGCTCGGGATCGATATAAAGCGGATTAAGAAACAGCCGGCTGTTTGGCGCATAGGGGCTGCATTCAAGAGGGCGGTCATCGAACAGGGCGTGAAGTGGATTGAGGCCGATGCCGTGGCATCCCCAATCCGAGGACAGTTCGATCAGCGATGCAAGATCGGTGAAATCACCAATTCCCCAGTTGCGCGACGATGACAGCGCGTACAGTTGAACAGACAGGACCCAGACGCGCTCGAACGAGCCTTGAAAGGCTTTTTCAGGCGTGACCAGCAAGGGAACTGAATCGATGATGGTGCCGTTGCCACTTTCGAGCTCCAGTCGATAAGTATCAACCGCTATTGAACGCCGGATATCGATCGTTGCCGAAGCGATGTATCCTTGGGCGAACACCGCATCACGTTGCACGAGTCGCCAAGCGATGCCGTTCGCCTCGGCTTCGACAGGAATGCGAGACTTAGCCCTGTCGGCGACGATGACCACGGGCTGTTTCAAGAAACGATGGCGCGGGGGCGATGGCAAACTCTCAACAAAGGCGCGCAATCGATCATTTTCCAGGAGATGACGGCGGCCTAGTCCGTCGACAAAGTCCAGATTGATGCCCAAATCGCGCGCTTTTGAATAGATATCCATCCCCGTACCCCGAACCCGGGCATGAGTGTCAGGCCCCTCACAGAGGGAACAAACTCGGGAACAAAAGGGCAGTTCCATCGGGAACTTTGCGGCTGCGCCGGGGTTAGCTTTCGAGTCTTTCATTATTCATCAGCAGGTTAACGGCGCGTGATGTCCGTATCGACGCAAAAAAACATGCCGTTGCGTGCAGACGAAAGAGGCGCAACCGTCGGCGCATTTCATATTGAAGACGTTTATCCCTGCATCGACGCCGGACGCTTTCCCGTTAAGCGCCTCGCTGGCGATAGGATCGATGTCTGGGCCGACATCTTCCGAAGCGGGCATGACGTCATCGTCGCACAGTTGATATGGCGGCATGAGCAGGATCGCGACTGGCAAAGGTCGGTTATGACCCTGCAAGACAATGATCGCTGGTTTGGAATCTTCGCGCCGGCCGAACCAGGACGTTACGTTTATGCCATAGAGGCCTGGACCGACGAATTCGCCACCTGGAAGCGTGATTTCGAACTCAAGCAGAAGGCCGGTCAGGACATCACCCTCGACGCACTCGAAGGCGCCGCGCTGCTGACGCGCGCGCAGTATGGCGGCAAGGAGGCGACCGCGATCATCCTCCGTCAATGCGAAGACTTTCTTCACAAGGGTGACCCCGCCAGCCTGCTCGTGCCGGAATTGACGAGCGCCATGGCCGAAGGTTGCGTCCGGTCCGATCTCACACGCTCCCGGTCTTACCCGCTGACGATCGACCGCACCCTCGCCGTCGCAGGAGCGTGGTACGAGATGGTGCCACGCAGCCAGAGTGCCGTCCCCGACCAGCACGGCACGTTCCGGGATTGTATTGCTCGGCTGCCCGATATCGCGGCCATGGGATTTGACGTCCTTTACTTCACGCCAATTCATCCCATCGGCAGAACTAATCGGAAGGGGCGCAACAATGCGCTGACGGCCGCCGCCGACGATCCTGGCAGCCCCTACGCCATCGGCTCCAAGGAAGGTGGGCACGATGCGATTCACCCCGATCTCGGCACTTTCGACGACTTCCGGGAGTTGATAGCAGCCTGCAAGCCTCATGGCATGGAGATCGCGCTCGACATCGCCGTGCAGTGTTCGCCCGATCATCCCTGGCTCACCCAGCATTCCGACTGGTTCAAGCGGCGTCCGGACGGCTCGATGCGTTATGCGGAAAATCCACCCAAAAAATATGAGGATATTGTCAATCCAGATTTCGGTTGCGAGGACGCAGGGTCACTGTGGAACGCGCTTCGCGATGTGATCTTGTTCTGGATCAATCAGGGCGTGCGCATCTTTCGAATCGACAATCCGCACACCAAGCCGTTCAATTTCTGGGAATGGCTAATCCGCGAGGTCCAGACCAAGGATCCCGGCGTCATCTTCCTTGCCGAAGCATTCACCCGACCCAAGGTCATGAAGGGTCTCGCCAAGCTCGGCTTCACACAATCGTATACCTATTTTACCTGGCGGACCCAGAAATGGGAGATCGAATCCTATCTCAACGAGCTGACGGGATATCCTGAGCGCGATTATTACCGGCCCAACTTTTTCGTCAGCACACCGGACATTCTGCCTTACCACCTGCAAAGCGGCGAGCCGTGGATGTTCAAGTCCCGGGTTGCCCTGGCAGCAACGCTGTCGAGTACCTACGGAATCTACAACGGCTTCGAGCTTCTGGAGCACGAGGCCATTCCGGGGCGCGAAGAATATCTCAACTCGGAGAAGTACGAGATCAAGGTTCGCAACTGGGATGCGCCTGGAAATATCAAATCTTACATCGCTGCGCTCAATCGGGCGCGGCGCGCCAATCCGGCGCTTCTGCAAACTCGTAATCTGAGGTTTCTCCCTGTCGACAACGATCAGATCATCGCCTTCACCAAGAAATCCGACGATGGCTCCAACACGATCGTCGGGGCCATCGCGCTTTCGCGCGAGAGCCGTGAACTCTGGCTGCCGCTTGAGTCGATCCGGATGGAGACCGTGAATGGATCAAAGCCTCCCGTCGCAATCGAAAACCTCATGACCTGCGAGCGTCACGCCATTGAGTGGGGCGGAGTACGCTTGAGAACTCGATCCATTACGCGATCCCGCGCTCTTGTTTCAATGTCTGGCGTGAGGTCCGTTATGAACGAAATGTCGCAGATAGATGCCGACAGATACGTCCAGACCGACGATCTCTGGTATAAGGACGCTATTATCTATCAACTTCACGTCAAGGCATTCGCCGACAACAACAACGACGGCATCGGCGACTTCGTAGGTCTGACCAACAAGCTTGATTACCTTCAGGAGCTCGGCGTCACCGCTCTGTGGTTACTGCCGTTCTATCCATCGCCAGGGCGCGACGACGGATACGACATTGCCGATTACGGCTCGGTCAATCCCGATTTCGGCACCATGAAGGAGTTCCGCCGGTTCATCTCGGAAGCAAAGCGGCGTGGCTTACGCGTTATTACCGAGCTCGTTATAAATCATACATCCGATCAGCACAGATGGTTCAAGCGAGCCCAGCGCAGTCCACCAGGATCGAGCGCGCGCAACTGGTATGTCTGGAGCAATACAGACAAAAAATATCAGGGCACCAGGATCATATTCACAGACACGGAAAAATCGAACTGGGCCTGGGACGCCGAAGCCAATGCCTACTATTGGCATCGCTTTTTCAGTCATCAGCCGGATCTTAATTTCGACAACCCGCGGGTCGTCCGATCTGTCATTCAGGTGATGAAACGATGGCTCGACACGGGCGTCGACGGGTTTCGGCTGGATGCCATTCCGTATCTCTGCGAGCGTGAGGGCACCAACAACGAAAATCTCCCTGAAACGCATGCGGTGATCAAACATATTCGCGCCGAGCTTGATGCCTACGCCAAAGGAAAGGTTCTTCTTGCCGAAGCCAATCAATGGCCGGAAGATGTTCAGTTCTATTTCGGGGATGGCGATGAGTGCCATATGGCCTATCATTTCCCTTTGATGCCGCGCATCTACATGGCAATAGCTCAGGAGGATCGCTTTCCAATCACTGACATTCTGCGGCAAACGCCCGACATTCCCGACAGTTGTCAGTGGGCGATGTTCCTACGAAATCATGACGAACTGACGCTTGAGATGGTGACCGATATCGAGCGTGATTATCTCTGGTCGACCTATGCCGCAGATCCTCGCGCGCGCATCAATCTCGGTATTCGCCGCCGCCTTGCGCCCTTGATGGATAACGACCGGCGCAAAATTGAGCTGATGAATTCGTTGTTGATGTCGCTTCCGGGGACGCCGATCATTTACTACGGCGACGAAATCGGGATGGGCGACAACATCTACCTCGGCGACCGCAACGGCGTTCGCACCCCGATGCAATGGACTCCGGATCGTAACGGTGGATTTTCTCGATGCGATCCTGCGCGGCTCTATGCTCCTCCTGTCATGGATGCCGTCTATGGCTATGAGTCTGTCAATGTAGAGGCCCAGTCGCGAAGCCTTTCTTCGTTACTGAGCTGGATGAAGAAGCTGATCTCGGTACGCAAATCGAGCCACGCTTTCGGCCGGGGAACGATGTCATTTGCGCGCTCTTCGAACCGGAGCGTTCTCGCTTATGTGAGACAATACGACGATGAGGTCGTGCTCTGCGTCGCCAACTTGTCGCGATCAGCACAAGCCTCCGAACTCGATCTGTCCCACTGGAAAGGTCGTTCACCGCTTGAAATGCTTGGACGAACGAACTTTCCCGATATCGGCGAGTTGCCGTACCTAATCACGCTCGCGCCTTATGGATTCTATTGGTTCCGGCTGAATGAAAAACCGCCGTCCCCGAACGTTGCGACCGCGACCGTACCTGATTACGAGACACTGGTCGTACCGCTGGGTGCGACCTGGATGTCGCTGGCACGGACACGCTCGATCTTCGAGCGTGATGTGCTGCCATCCCATCTCGCCCGCGCGCGCTGGTTTCCGGAGCGATCCGCTGGCGCCATCACTGCGCACGTGCCGGCGGCGGTACCACTCACGAAGGATCAGGAATCCAGGCCGTGGCTCGTGATCTTCGACGCCGCCCATCGCGGACAATCAGGGCGATACGCGATACCGATCCGAATCCGGTGGGATCGGCTCGATCGCCGAAACTATGACGCCAAAAACCTCGCCGCCGTGCGGCAAGGCTCGCGCGAAGGAACGCTGATCGACGCCGCCTATGAGGGTGATCTGATCGCGGGCATCATCGACGATCTGCGCCACTGTGCAACCTTTGAGGAAGGCCACTTGAGGCTTGCTTACATTCCTACGGAGCGGCTGGCTTCGATTGCGGAAGAGCCCATTGAGAACGTGCGAGCAGTTCAGACAGAACAGTCGAACAGCACCGCGCTGGTCGACCAAAAATTTGTGGTCAAACTCTACCGAACGCTCGAGAATGGCATCAATCCCGAAGTGGAAGTGGGACGCTTCCTGACGGACGTTGCTGTATTTACCAATACGCCCGCTCTGCTTGGCAGCGTGGAGTTGACGGGACCTGACGTGCAGGCCGCCATCGCTATCGTCCATGCCTTTGTCGGTAACCAGGGCGACGCATGGACCGTTAGCAGCGCCGCACTGGATCGTTTCGTCGACGAGCAGCGGCTCGTCGGGGCGAACGATTCAGCTCCCGCGCTTGAAGAGAAGGCGGCCTATCAACGCTACATGATGCAAATTGGTAAGCGCGTCGCGGAAATGCACGTGGCGCTGGCCAGCCGCGACGATATCGAGGATTTCAGTCCTGAGCCCGTGACCGCTTCGGACATCGCACATTTCATCAATCGCCTGATGGCACGCGCGGAGCAAACGTTTGACCGCCTCGCTCAAACCAAGCTTTCGGAATCGGATCAGCTTCTTGTCGACGAAATCCAGAGTCTCCGCCCAGATTTGCATGGCTTGCTCACCGAGTTGCTGCCGTCATCGATCCAAATGCACAATATCCGGCATCACGGCGACTTTCATCTGGGGCAGGTTCTCGTCGTTCGCGACGACGTCTTTATCATCGATTTCGAAGGCGAGCCGCGACGAAGCCTTTCCGAGCGGCGGATGAAGGCGCCGGCAGCTCGCGACGTCGCCGGGCTGATCAGATCCATCGATTATTCCGTGACTTCGGCGCAAGAGCGCGTTCTAAAAACCGGAGCGGACGATGATGGACGATTGACGGAGGCCCTGTCGGCATGGCGCGACGAGGCGACGCAGACCTTCCTGGCCGCTTATCAAGAAGCGATGTCCGACTCGCGATTATGGCCGGACGAGAAGGACGGTAAAGGCAGGATGCTGCGATTCTTCCTGCTCGAGAAGGCGCTTTATGAGATTGACTACGAGCTGGCGCATCGCCCGGATTGGCTGCGGGTCGCGCTGGATGGCGCACTGCGGGTGCTGCGCAACAGGAAGCGAGATCGGCCATGACCGAACTGTCATCCGAAGCACGCGCCATCGTTGAAGGGCAACATTCGGACCCCTTTCACTATCTCGGCTGTCATCGCGAGACCGAGACCGATCGCAACGTGGTTCGCGTCTATCTGCCCGAGGCATCCGAAGTGCGCCTGGTCGATGAGACCGGCGAAGAGGTCCCTCTGACGCGTATTCATGACGCCGGACTTTTCCTTGGAAATTTGCCGGACGGGGCGGAGCACTACCGTCTTCGCGCTCGATATGGTGCCGACATTATTGAGCTTGAGGACCCTTATCGCTTTTCGCCCATCCTAAATGATTTCGACCTTTATTTGCTCGGAGAAGGCACGCACCAGAGGTTGTACGACAAGCTTGGCGCTCATCCCATAGCGATGGAAGGGGTGGACGGGACAGGATTCGTCGTGCTGGCGCCGAACGCTCGGGCCGTGGCCGTCGTCGGCGATTTCAACGGCTGGGATCGACGCCGACACCCGATGCGCGTGCGGGGTAACGGATATTGGGAACTGTTCATCCCCGGCGCGCAGGTGGGTGATCGCTACAAATTCGCGATTACAACTCAAGATGGCTTCCTACTGCCGCTGAAATCCGATCCGATGGCCTTTGCTGCCGAGGTACGACCGAACACGGCGTCGATCGTATTCGACGAAACAGCCTTGCCTCGCCCCACACCTACGGCCGCCACGATCAATGCACGCAACGCGCCTATCTCGATTTATGAAGTTCATCTTGGATCATGGCGCCGTGGCGACGACAATCGCTGGCTATCTTATCGCGAGCTTGCCGAGACCTTGCCGCGCTATGCACGCGGCCTCGGATTTACGCATATCGAACTGATGCCGGTGAACGAGCATCCGTTCGACGGTTCATGGGGCTACCAGCCAACCGGCCTCTACGCCCCGACCAGCCGCTTCGGCACGCCCGCCGATTTTGCACATCTGGTCGAGGCCTGCCATCGCGAAGGACTCGGTCTCCTGCTGGATTGGGTGCCAGGCCATTTTCCTGACGATCCGCACGGGCTCGGCCATTTCGACGGAACGGCTCTGTACGAACACGCGAACCCATTGCAGGGCCGTCACCTCGATTGGGATACTCTCATCTACAACTACGGTCGCACCGAAGTTGTCAATTTTCTCGTCGCCAACGCACTGTTCTGGCTCGAACGCTATGGCGTGGATGGTCTTCGCGTCGATGCTGTCGCGTCGATGCTCTATCACGATTACAGCCGCCCCGAAGGCGGATGGATTCCGAACAAGCACGGCGGCCGGGAAAATCTGGAAGCCATCGAATTTATGCGCCGGTTCAACAGGGAAGTATTTGGCAAATTTCCGAACGCTACAACCGTGGCTGAGGAATCGACGGCATGGCCACAGGTCTCGCGACCGACCGAGTTCGGCGGTTTAGGGTTCGGCTACAAATGGAACATGGGCTGGATGCATGACACGTTAAGCTATTTCGGCAAGGACCCCATTCACCGCAAGCACCACCATGATCAAATCTTGTTTGGACTACACTATGCGTTCTCGGAAAATTTCATTCTGCCGCTGTCGCACGACGAGGTGGTGCACGGCAAGCGTTCCATCCTTGGCCGCATGCCGGGCGACGACTGGCAGCGGTTCGCAAACTTGCGCGCCTATTACGCCTTCATGTTCGGCCACCCCGGCAAGAAATTGATGTTCATGGGCGCTGAGTTCGGCCAGGAGCGCGAATGGAATCACGATCACTCGCTCGACTGGCATCTTCTCGAACAAGCCCGTCATCAAGGGGTTCAGGCTGTTGTTCGGGATCTCAACGTGCTCTATCGCGATGTGCCGGCGTTGCACGAGCTCGATTGCGATCCAGCCGGCTTCGAATGGATTGTAGCCAATGATGCAAATCACAGCGTCTTGGCATGGATGCGGAAAGGCGGAAGCGGGCGGGCACGCTGTCTGGTAATCGCGAATCTTACACCGACCGTCCATCGCGATTATCGCGTGCGCGTACCCTTCACCGGCCGGTGGCGCGAAGCGCTTAACACCGACTCCGCTCATTATGGTGGGACCAACGTCGGAAATGATGGCGTGGTCGAGACATCAGGGGACATCATTCCCGAGCTCAGGCTGACGTTGCCGCCTCTTGGGGTGATTTTTCTGGTTCCGGAAACTGCATGACGAGAATTTCAGAAGGCACACATGTCCGCCTCGGCTCGACTTGGGACGGTCGCGGAACGAATTTTGCCCTTTTTTCCGCGCACGCGGAAAAGGTCGAGCTTTGCTTGTTCGACAGCAAGGGCCGCAGGGAGATCGAGCGTATCGCCCTGCCCGAGCACACCGAAAACGTCTGGCACGGCTATCTGAACGATGTCGCGCCCGGGCAGCTCTATGGCTATCGCGTCTATGGCCCCTACGATCCTCAGCGCGGCCATCGGTTTAATTCTCACAAGCTGCTGCTCGATCCTTATGCGAGGAGGATTAGCGGGCGACTGGTCTGGAGCGATGCACATTTCGCCTACCGCGCCGGAAGTCCGCGTGAGGATTTATCCTTCGACAGACGCGACAACGCCCGCGCCATGCCTAAAGCCACCGTCATCGACGAGACCTTCAACTGGGGGAGGCGTGAGCCGCGGCCCAGTGTCGCTTGGGAAGACACGATCATCTATGAAGCTCACGTCAAAGGCTTGACCAAGACGCGCCTGGATATCCCTCCAGAACTCCGGGGCACGTACGGTGCGCTGGCTGCGCCGGCCATGATCGATCACCTTCGACGCCTGGGCGTCACCACGATCGAACTTCTGCCGATTCATGGCTTCGTCGACGATCGTCACCTTGTCGAGCGCAAGCTAAGCAACTACTGGGGATACAACTCCATCTCGTTCTTCACGCCTGAGCAGCGTTACGCGAAGGACGCAGCGCTGGACGAACTCCGCATGTCCGTGGCCCGTCTTCATGACGCAGGCTTTGAGATCATGCTCGACGTCGTCTATAATCATACCGCGGAAGGAAATCACCTTGGCCCGACGCTGTCATTCCGCGGCATCGATAACGCCTCCTACTACTGGCTGAAGCCGGACAATCCCCGCTACTACGATGACTTCACAGGAACCGGCAATTCGCTAAATCTGACCCATCCGCGCATGCTCCAGATGGTTATGGATTCGCTGCGCTATTGGGTCGAAGTCTGTCACATCGATGGCTTCCGCTTCGATCTCGCAAGCACACTGGCGCGAGGCCCCCACGGTTTCGACCGCAACAGCGCCTTCTTCAATGCAATCCGGCAGGATCCCGTTCTCGCTAACGTTAAGCTAGTTGCGGAACCGTGGGATGTCGGCCCCGGCGGTTATCAGGTCGGCGGCTTTCCTTCGCAATGGTCGGAATGGAACGACCGGTATCGCAGCACAATGCGCCGTTACTGGGCCGGCGCGGGAAATCTGATCGGCGATGTCAGCGGCCGCATGACAGGATCATCCGACCTTTTCAATCATGACGACCGCGCACCGCGCGCCGGCATCAATCACGTCACCGTCCATGACGGCTTCACCATGGCGGATCTGTTTTCCTATAACGAGAAGCACAACGAAGCCAACGGCGAGGACAATCGCGATGGCTCCAATGATAATCTCAGCAACAATTGTGGACACGAAGGGCCGACTGACGATCCTGTAATCCTGACGCTCCGCCGTCAGCTTCGCAAGAACCAGCTCGCGTGCCTGCTGCTAGCCCAAGGGTTGCCGATTCTTCTTGCGGGCGACGAGGTCGGCAACAGCCAGAGTGGAAACAACAACGCTTATTGCCAGGACAACGAGATCGGCTGGATCGATTGGAGCAATCTTGGCGACAAGGACAACGACCTGACCGACCTCATCGGACGCCTTACCGCAATCCGAAGGCGCTTTGCCCAGATCAGGTCAAGACAATGGGTGACAGGGAAAAGGATAGACAGTTCCTACGGCGTGCTGTGGCTCACGCCGGAAGGCAACGAAATGACCGAGGCTGACTGGAGTTTCCCCGAAGGAAGGTTTCTTTCCTACGTGCTCGGACCCACGGAGCCACACCAGCATGCGCTTTACATCGTCCTCAACGCGGCGCCGAAGCCGATCGAGTTTAAAATTCCGAACCTAGAAGAGTACAAGACGTGGTCGATCGTGCTTCATACCACGAACGACGACATCGACTTCGCCTCGCACCACCCCAACGCGACCATGCAGGCACCGCCTCGCAGCGTCATCGCGTTCGCAGGCCAGCCATGAGCGTCGGCCGCTTCGGCCCTACTCTCACGCCAGACGGCGCAACGTTCCGGCTGTGGGCGCCGGCAGCCGGCAAAGTGGCCATCGTTACCGATACCGCACATATGATGGAAAAAGACAGTAGCGGCTGGTTCGTCGCGGAAGTGGCCGCAGCAAGCGCCGGTACGCGTTATCACTACCGGATCGATGATGAGCTAGACGTACCGGACCCGGCGTCATCCTATCAACGCGATGATGTGTCCGGTCGGAGCGAACTTATCGACCACCGCTGTTTCCGTTGGAAGGCAATCGACTGGCGCGGGCGGCCATGGCATGAAACGGTCATCCTAGAATGCCATGTCGGCACCTTTACGCCTGAGGGCACCTATCGTGCCATGATCGACAAGCTCGATCATCTGGCGTCAACCGGAATCACCGCTCTCGAGTTGATGCCGCTCGCCGATTTCGCGGGATCGCGAAATTGGGGTTACGACGGCGCGCTGTGGTATGCGCCTGATCATGTTTACGGCACGCCGGACGATCTGAGAGAACTTATCGATCAGGCTCATCTGCGTGGCCTGATGGTCTTTCTCGATGTTGTCTACAACCACTTCGGGCCGGAGGGAAATTATCTGGGGCACTACGCACCGCATTTTTTTTGTGATGTAAAGACTCCCTGGGGAGCGGCGATTGATTATCGCGTTCCCGAGGTTCGCGCGTTCGCCGTCGACAATGCATTGCACTGGCTAGGCAACTATCGATTTGACGGTCTTCGCCTCGATGCGGTGCATGCCATCCCCGAGCCAGGCGAGCCGTCAATCTTGAACGATATCAGCCGCGCTGTCGGGATTCTGGCGCGGCAAGATGGACGCCATATTCACATCGTGCTGGAGAACGACGATAACCGCGCGGGTCTGCTCGATCCTTCTTCAGGTGTGCCGAACGGGAAGTATCGCGCACAGTGGAATGACGACTACCATCACGTCTGGCACGTCATCCTCACTCAGGAAACCCACGGCTATTATGAAGATTATGCCATCCATCCACGCCATCTTCTCGCGCGAACACTCCGGGCGGGTTTTGCCTACCAGGGCGAGGCCTCTGCTCATCGCGGCGGGCGAGCTCGCGGAGAATTGATCGGCGGCCTGCCCCCAGCCGCTTTCGTGAACTTCCTTCAGAACCACGATCAGATCGGCAACCGCGCGCTGGGCGATCGCCTCGAATGGTCCGCTGACGCGCGTGCTATCGAGGCGGCGCTAGCGATCACATTGCTAGCGCCGATGCCGCCACTGATGTTCATGGGCGAGGAATGGGGAGCAACCACGCCCTTCCCTTTTTTCTGCGACTTTAAAGGCGATCTCGCCCATGCGGTACGAACAGGCCGGCGGAGGGAATTCGCCAGCGCCTACGAAATGTTCGGCAATGACGTGCCGGATCCCCTGGCGCTGTCCACATTCGAAGCGGCGGTTCTTGCTTGGCCCGACCCAGGCCAGCGCCTACCGCGTCATGCACTCGTCAAGCGGCTATTGCAGGTCCGCCGGAATGAACTCATGCCGCATCTTGGCAACGCAATGTTCGCTTCCGCTGAGCTTTGCCAGAACGACCGTCTGCTGATCGCACGCTGGTCGCTGGGCAACGGCGCGCAGTTGCACCTTCACGCCAATATTTCGGATCATAACGTGACTGATGACACGTCCCCGATGCCGGGGCGACCGATTTGGGGTGGTGAGTTGCCGGCACGCCTGCCGGCATGGTCAGTTTTCTGGTCCATGGGAGCGACCTGATGAACAGGCATTCCGCGCGAAAGCGGTGAACAAAGGTTCCACAGACAGAACAGGAACGATATAGTCGAAAACGAAAGGTCAACGCCGCAAAACCGCCAGTTGATCCCGGACTGCAGAAGGCGTCACATACTCTAAGTCGTGCCAGTTGCGGCTTACGAGTGATCCAGGCGGAAACAGATCGGGAGATTGGATGGTTTTAGAGATTTCGCCAAAGCGACTTCGTCGCCTCCAAGAGGACGCATCGGCGTGGCCCGAGCTTGAAGACGATGACATTATCGCGGAAATCAAGAGTGCGATCCTGTCCAAGATCGTTCTGGTGGCCGGAAAGGATGTCAAACATGCCAACATCCACGACTGGTACATAGCGGCGGCGCTGACGCTGCGTGATCGTATCGTCTACCAATGGTTCAAATCCGATCGAGCCACTCAGAATCATGGCGCTAAGCGCGTCTACTATCTCTCGCTTGAGTTCCTGATCGGACGGTTGCTGACCGACGCGCTGACGAATATGTCGCTGATGGGACCATTTCGAACGGCGATCGAGGACCTCGGCATCGACTTCGACGAGTTACGCGATGTCGAACCGGATGCTGCGCTCGGAAACGGCGGCCTCGGCCGACTTGCCGCATGTTTCATGGAGAGCATGGCGTCGCTCGCGATTCCAGCACGAGGTTATGGCATCCGCTATGAACACGGGCTTTTCCGTCAGATCATCTCAAACGGATGGCAGGAAGAATTTCCAGAACAGTGGTTACTCTCAGGAAACCCATGGGAGTTCGAACGCAGTGATGTCATGTTCGACATCCAGTTTGGCGGACGTCTCGATCGCATTGAGAAGGACGGGCAGGAAGGCCAGACCCTATGGATACCCGATGAGACCATCCAGGCGATCGCGTACGATACGCCGATCGTCGGCTGGCGCGGCCGTCACGTCAATGCGCTGCGGCTATGGTCCGCGCGCGCGGTTGATCCGATGCGCCTCGATACCTTCAACAGCGGCGATCACCTCGGCGCGATGTCCGAGATGGCGCGGGCACAAGCGATATCGAAATTTCTATATCCAAGCGACGAAACACCAGCCGGGCGCGAGTTGCGCCTGCGTCAGGAATATTTTTTTGTTTCCGCCTCGTTGCAGGATATTCTCAACCGCCATCTCTACACCGACGGAGATCTCCGGTCTCTGCCGTCCCATGCGTCAATCCAGCTCAACGACACCCATCCCAGCCTGGCCGTTCCCGAACTAATGCGGCTGCTGATGGATAAATATCACATTGGCTGGAACGATGCCTTAGACATCACAACGAAGACAATCTCCTACACCAACCACACGCTGTTGCCTGAGGCGCTCGAGACATGGCCGGTTGAACTATTCGAACGGATGTTGCCGCGGCATCTCGATATTATTTACCGGATCAATGTGAATCATCTTGCAGCTGCGGAGAAACATTTTGGAGCAGACACGCGGTCCCAAGCCTCGGTGTCGCTGATTGACGAAACCGGCGGCCGTCGTGTCCGCATGGGCCATCTTGCGTTCGTCGGCTCTCATCGCATCAATGGCGTTTCAGCCATGCATAGCGAACTCATGCGTGAGACCGTATTTTCCGATCTGAACAGCCTTTATCCGGATCGCATTACGAACAAGACCAATGGAATTACCTTCCGCCGCTGGCTGCATCAGTGCAATCCGGAACTCACCTCCCTGCTGCAGGATGCATGCGGAGCCGCAGTTCTCGATGAGCCCGAGCGGTTACGGATGCTGGAGCGGTTGTCGGATGACCCTGCGTTTCAGCAGCGATTTCGGGCCATAAAGCGAACGAACAAGATTGCGCTCGCCCAGATCATAGCCAGACAATTCGGGATAGTCGCCGATCCGTCGGCACTGTTCGACGTCCAGATCAAGCGCATCCATGAGTATAAGCGCCAACTTCTCAACGCGGTTGAGATAGTCGCCCTTTACCAGGCCATCCTGGCGGACCCCCAAGGCAACTGGACGCCGCGCGTCAAGATTTTCGCCGGAAAAGCCGCCGCGAGCTACCGGCAGGCCAAGCTCATCATCAAGTTCATCAATGACATTGGAAATGTCATCAATAACGATCCTCGAATCAGGGATCTTCTCAAGGTCGTCTTCATTCCCAATTACAATGTCAGCGCTGCTGAAGTGATCGTCCCAGCAACCGATCTATCCGAACAGATTTCTACCGCGGGCATGGAAGCGTCAGGAACCGGCAACATGAAGCTCGCGCTGAATGGTGCTATCACCATCGGAACGCTCGACGGTGCCAACATTGAAATTGCCGAACATGTCGGCGAAGAAAATATCTATATCTTCGGGATGAAAGCGGATGAAGTTGTGCGGCGCCGTGCCATGGGGTTGGATGCAACCGATGTCATAGCGTCGTCGCCGAAACTGGCTGGCGCGATCGAGGCCATCGAGCGCGGTGTATTTTCGCCAGATGACGTTTCGCGTTTCGTGCCCATTGCTCACGCGCTGCGGTTTCTGGACTACTATCTGGTATCTGCCGATTTCGACGATTATTACCGCACGCAGCGCGCTGTCGACACAAAGTGGGACAGTCCGGAATGGACTCACTCCAGCATACTCAACGTCGCGCGCATGGCCTGGTTTTCGTCGGACCGCACGATCCGGGAATACGCCGAGGACATCTGGAACATACCCGTGGCCTGATACCGGTTACCAAGATACCGGGAAAAACCTCGCCCAATCGGCACCCGCGGATGAGCCGTAGGCAAGCCTCAACATCGAACCAGCGCCTGAAAAGACAAGGGCCCCGAAGGGGCCCCTGCATCACACCGCGTCTTTCGCAGCCTTGACTGGCCGCGCTCTGACGATCTTTCGGGCGGGTTTCGCCTTGAAAGTCATGGGTTCACCGGTGAAAGGGTTGGTTCCTTTGCGCGCCTTCGTCGCCGGCTTCTTGATAACCACGAACTTCGCAAAACCCGGAACCAAAAAGACACCGGTCTTTTTAAGCTCTTTGTAACCTGTCGTCGCAAGCGCCTCGAGAACGCCCTTTACGTCACTTTTGGACAATCCGGCCTGAGCCGAGATCTTCTCAACGAGCTGCGATTTCGTCATCTGGGTTGCCATCATCGATCCTGTCTGTTGATTTCGGCCCAGAAAACAATATTTCCAAATCCAACGAAAAAAACACGCCTTGTGGGATTTATAACAGCTTACTTCGACCGCAGGGCTGGCTTCCCCCAGCGATTTGCAGCAAAACCACGGTTGGGGGCGGTTCGACGAGCAGGAATTGTCCGCAGCCGCCTTCAGGAACGCTTCGACTCGGGCCGGCACGGCCCGCAGATGTAAAGCGCGGCTGCGGTTCACGCAGCCTACCCGTGGCGGCAAATTGTGCTATGCGCCAGCGATGAAGATTTTCTTCCGCATCGGCGCTTTCGTTCTGATCACGGCAGTCGTGTTCGCGACACTCGGGCCGCCGCGCTATCGTCCGCATGCCCCGCTCGGACAAGATGGCGAACACGCGCTAGCCTTCGTTCTGCTTGGTCTCGCGGTGGGCCTTTCGTTTCCCCAGCGACGGCTACGCGTGGCGGCGGTAGCCATCCTCCTGATCGGCCTTCTTGAGATCATGCAACTATGGGCGCCCGGCCGCCATGCGCGGTTGGAGGATTTTCTGGTTGATGCCACGGCGGCGTGTCTCGGCCTTGTCGCTGCTGCCGCAATCGGCTGGCTTGCCGCGCGATTGCGTGGATCAATATCCCGGTAACGCATGAGTGTCGTTAACCGCGGCTCAACCGCTTCTAATCAGAACAATTCGCAATAGCAGAGTCGCCAAATGAAAGGCGCTTGCGCAATCGGGCCGCGCTTTTATCCTGGGTGGCGGGCTGCTAAACCCCGCAAATGTCACGCCTTGCCTCCGCAAAAACCAAAGTCGCCGCCATCTCGATGATCGCCAGCGCCAGCATGGCGACGATCAAACTCGTGGTCGGAATTGCGATCGGCAGTCTGGCGCTGATTTCCGAGGCGCTCCACAGTTCGATCGATCTGGTCGCCACGATCGTCACGTGGATTGTGGTGCGGATTTCCGACCGTCCCGCCGATGCTGAACATCATTATGGCCATGGCAAAATCGAGAGTTCTCTCGGCCCTCGGTGTCATTGCGATGCTGTATGTTCTTGCCGGCGGCATTGTGGTGCAGGCTTACGTTCATCTGCGCGAAGGCGTGCCGCCGCCGACCCTCTCCGCCATTCCGTTCGTCGTGCTGGTCGCGGACATTGTCGTCAATGCCTGGCGCGCCCGTGCGCTGCACCGAACCGCGCTCGACACCCGCAGTCAGGCGCTGGAGGCCGACGCCCTGCACTTTGCCTCCGATGTCCTGGGATCCATCGCGGTCATCATCGGGCTAACGCTGTCCGGACTGGGCTACGCGTGGGGCGACGCCACTGCTGCGATCGGCGTCGCCGTCCTGATTTCCATTCTGGGTTTACGGCTCGGACGCGCCACCATCGAAACCCTCCTGGACCGTGCGCCGGATGGTGTTGCCGAACGAGCAGACGCGGCGATCAGAGCGCTGCCGGATGTCGTCGGCATCGCGAGACTAAGGGTGAGAATGGTCGGTCCTCGGCATTTCGTCGATGTGACCGCTGAAGTCCCTCGAACCTATCCGATCGACCGTATCGACGCCATCAAACAGCAGGCGCAGAACGCAGTGTCCGCCGCTCTCGGCGATGCTGATTTGACGTTTACTGCGATACCGGTCGCTCGCGACAACGAAAGCGTACGCGAACGCATCATGGTGATTGCCCGCAATTCAGGTCTCGCGATTCATCACGTCACGGTGCATGACCTTGGAGAAAAGCTGACGGTCAGCATCGACCTCGAGGTCGACGGCGAAATGGCGCTGGTGGATGCCCATGCAATCGCGCATCGGCTGGAGCACGATATTCGCCACGAATTCGGTGCAGATGTCGAAGTGGATACGCACATCGAGCCGTTGGAGCCTGAGCTTCCGCTCGGGACCGACGCTGTCCCCACGCGTATCCACGCCATCCGGACAGCCTTGTCTGGTTTCGCCACCGGCGGGGCGATCCACGACATTCACAACGTGCGAGTCAGAGACACCGAAGCCGGCGAAATCGTCAACTTCCATTGCCGCGCCGCGCCGTCGATGAGTGTCGCCAAGGTGCACGAAAGCGTCGATGAGATCGAACGGGCTCTGCGCCGCGCGTTCCCGAGCGTTAAGCGCGTCATCAGCCACGCGGAGCCATCGCGGGAAAGCTGAAAGTTCTCGCCGCCCCATGTTCCCGTTTCGGACTCAACCGGCGGCGGCTAGGTACTGAATTTCTCTGTTGGACAAAATTCTTCGCGTTAACGAATCGTTGACTCTCGACAGATTCAAAAAAGTGGATTCAAATCGGAGTGATTCGGAGAAGTCAGAAATTACTCCGATGTGCGGAAAAATTCACACGGGGGCTAAAGGCATGGCGCGCGCTCAGGCGGCGAGCGCTTGCGCTCAATCCGATTCGATCAAAGGATTGGCGCAATCGATCGCGAAACCTGCCTATCGTAGACTGCTGACCGCCGAGCCTTTGCTTCGACGTGCCGTCCCAGCCCTGATCATCGCTTTCCTTGTGACGATATGCGTTGGCGCGCTGGTGCAAGTCATCGATCAGACGCGGCAAAAGCAGGTAATGACGAAACATGATCTGCTGGCACTTGCCGATCTTCTGGCACAACAGCTTGAGCATGCCGGCGTCGTCGATCAAAAACGCCCCGCCTCTATCGAGCGCCTCCAAAACCTTTTGCCAAAGCTCATTCCATCCTGGGGCGTTGCCGCCGGCCGCCACGTCATCGTCACCGGCGCCGATCAACGCGTTCTCGCGCGGGTGCCGATCGGGACCGAATCCGGCGAAAGTGGCCGGATATTCGAACTCATCAGCATCACACAATCGCCGGCCTTGCGCGGCACGTCGCCTGCGAGCGTCGCCGACATCGTCCTGCTGGATGGCAGCAGCGCGCTTGCGGTCCAGCGAGTCGTCCGATCATTGCTGGGGCAGGTCACCGTCGTTCAGGAAGCCGACACAGTGTGGCGCCCGGACACCGCGTTGTCGATCACCCTGTCGGCCACGACCGGGTTCGTGGTCCTAATTTTGGGCTTTGCCTTTCACTGGCAATCTACCAGAGCTCGCGAAGGTGATCTGATCAATGATGCGGTCCGTGGTCGCATCGATACCGCGCTCAATCGCGGCCGATGCGGACTTTGGGATTGGGATTTGTCGCGTGGCCGGATCTTCTGGTCGCAATCGATGTTCACCTTGCTCGGACTGGAAAGTCGCAGCGACCTACTCACCTTCGGCGAGGTGACCTCACTGGTGAATCCCGAAGACATCGACCTATTCGAAATAGCGGACCAGCTCATCTCGGGAAAGATCGGTCATATCGATCAAAGTTTCCGGATGCGACATAACAGCGGACACTGGATCTGGTTACGCGTCCGTTGCGAGCTCAGTCGCAATGCGAGCGGCGGCGCTCATCTGATCGGGATTGCCGTCGATATCACGGAACAGAAGAGCCTCGCGGAAAGATCGGTCGAAGCCGATCTCCGGCTGCGAGACGCGATTGAATCCATTCCCGAGGCCTTTGTGCTGTGGGATGCAGACGACCGCCTGGTACTTTGTAACTCTCACTTCCAGCGGCTCCACAAGCTTCCGGACAGCGCGGTTGTGGTCGGTACCCCCTACGAGACCGTGGTCGAGGTCGGCCGCATGCCCGAAATCAGGGCGCGGCAGTCTGAAACCGGGACGGTGATATTGGAGGCGCACACCTTTGATGCGCAGCTCGCAGACGGTAATTGGCTTCACATCAGCGAACGCCGCACCAAGGATGGCGGCTATGTGTCGGTTGGAACGGACATCACCCGTATCAAGGAGCATGAGCAAAAGCTTGTTGAAAACGACCTCCGACTGCGGGCGACCGTTATCGATCTTAAACGAACGCAGGCAACGCTTGAGCAACAAGCCATCGAACTCGCGGACCTGGCACAGAAGTACGCGGACGAGAAAAATCGCGCCGAAGACGCCAATCGGGCGAAATCAAAATTCCTCGCCAACATGAGCCACGAACTGCGAACGCCGCTTAATGCTATCATCGGGTTCTCCGAGATCATGAGCAACGGCATGTTCGGAACCCTCGGCTCGAAGAAGTACAGCGAATACTGCCGCGACATTCTGGCTAGCGGCCAATATCTGCTTGAGGTCATCAATGACGTCCTGGATATGTCCAAGATTGAAGCCGGCAGGATGAATCTTGACCTGGAGGCGCTCGATCTCACCCGGGTGCTCGACGAATCGCTGCGGGTCGTCTCGGGCCGCACCAGCGACAAGGGCCTGACCTTCGACGTCAGAAGCGATGATGACATCTCCATCCATGCCGATCGTCGGGCGGTCAAGCAGATCATCGTCAATCTGCTTTCCAACGCAGTCAAATTCACGCCGGACGGCGGGCGAGTCGTAGCGCGAAGCAAGATATTCGAGAATTCTATAACTCTGACGATTGCCGACACCGGAATCGGCATCGCATCACACGCGCTCCGCAAACTTGGCAAACCGTTCGAGCAGGTCGAAAGCCAATTGACCAAAATCCATGCGGGATCTGGCCTTGGCCTTGCTATAGCCAAGTCGCTGGTCAACCTGCACAGTGGCTCGATGCGGCTTCGCTCGAAACCCGGTGCGGGGACCGTAGTTCGCGTCACCCTGCCCCGTCACTGCCAAGCGCGAACGGCAGCCTGAGTCGCAGCTCAAGTCTTGCCTTCTAACAATCTGAGAAATACGGCACGCACATCTGCCTGATTATCGCGAACGCGCGCCTCGAGCGCCGAAAAATCGGGAGCGTCTCCCGCTCGCGCCAGCACCGGCAACAGATCATCGCCTGCCGTTTCCGGCTTGAATTTGTCGCTAACACAGAGCCGCAGGATTTGGGTCAGGTCGTGATAGAGCCGCGCTGCTGGCCGCAGGATTTCCGCATCCGGCAGCGACAGCACGCCAAGCCGCTGCGCGTTATCAAGAGCCTGCTGGGTATCGACGTTGAGAATGTCCGGCATGTCCGCAGCGTGGACGAGTTGAAGATACTGCGCGATGAAATCAATATCGACCATGCCTCCAGCGGCATTTTTCAGGTCCCATATATCGTCCTCGCCTTTTTCCAGCGCGATCGCGCGGCGCATCTCCGCGACATCGCTGGCGATAAGACGAGCGTCGCGCGGTCGCATCATGATATCGCGAATAACTCGCTCGATCCGCTCACAAAAATCAGGTGACGACGAAATCACACGCGCCCGCGTCAGCGCCATGTGCTCCCAGGTCCACGCTTCATGCTCCTGGTATTCAGCAAATGAATCGATATGCGAGGCGACGGGACCGGAACGCCCTGACGGGCGCAGCCGCATATCGACCTCGTAGAGAACGCCGTAGTTCGTTCGCGTGGTGAATGCACTGATAAGGCGCTGGGTGAAGCGCGCGAAGTATTGCGCGCCCTGCAGCGGCCGCGTCCCGTCGGAATCCGGATGATCGGAATCGAAATCATACAGCAGGATGAGATCGAGATCGGACGATGCAGTCATTTCGCGACCGCCAAGCTTGCCCATCGCAACAATCGCAGTCTCCTGCCTGGAGATCTGGCCGTATTGATTTACGAACTGGTGATTCACCAGCCCATGCACGGTATCAACGATACCCTCGGCAACATCGGCGAACACATGTCCCGCCTGCCGCGCAGATACGGTGCCGGACAGGATGCGGGTGCCGATTAGAAAAAGGCTTTCCTGGCCGAACAGCCGTATCCGGTCGAGAAATTCCTCGTAGGAATCCGCGTCCTGGAGCGTGGCCGAGAGCCGCGTGGACAACTCAAGCCGATCCGGCATGGCGCCGAAAAAGCGAGGATCAATCAGCCCGTCCATGATCTGGGGCCGTCGAGCCAGCATGTCAGCGAGACGTGGCGCCGCACCAAGCACAAGTGCAACCAGCGCGACGAGATCCCTGTTCTGGCTCAGCAGCGATATCAGCCGACCGCCGCGCTGCAGCGCTTGCAGGAAACGATCAAACGTGACCACGGCGCTATCCGGCTCCTCGGCACGGGCCAAACCGTCGATCAGCGTCGGCACGAATGCTTCAAACGCGATACGCGTCGCCTCGGCCTTGAGGACTCGATATCCGCCTGCCATCCATTGCTGGATGGTGTCGGCAACCATTCTCGGCTGCTTAAAACCGAGCTTCGTCAGATGATCGAGAAGTCGCGGGTCGTCGGGTCCGGACCTGTAATCCGCGACCGGGAGCTTTGCCGCACCCGCGGGGTCGCCCTCGAACAACCGGCTGTAGTGCCCTTGCACGCAATCCAGGTGCGCCAGCAGTTCTGCGGCAAAACTCGCCCGATCCTCAAAACCCAGGAAGCGAGCGAACCGCTCCATTGCCTCGGCGTCCGCGGGCAGAGCGTGGGTCTGCTCGTCGGCGACCATCTGGATGCGGTGCTCGACCCTTCGCAGAAACAGATATGCGGCGGTCAGTTCATCCCGGGCCTGATGGGTGATCCAGTCGCTTGAGGCGAGAATATTCAGCGCATCGAGCGTGGGACGCACCCGTAATTCGGGGTGCCGCCCGCCAGCCACCAACTGCTGCGTCTGCGCGAAGAACTCGATCTCGCGGATACCGCCGCGTCCGATCTTGACGTTATGGCCTTCGACCGCGATCTCGCTTTGCCCTCGGAAGGTCTGCATCTGCCGTTTCATGTCGTGAACTTCGGCAAGGGCCGCGAAATCGAGATGCTTGCGCCAGACAAAGGGCGATATCTCCGCGATCAAGATCTCGCCAGCCTTCTGGTCGCCGGCGCAGGGCCGCGCCTTGATCATGGCGGCACGCTCCCAGGTCCGTCCTTCCCGCTCGTAGTAGTCGAGCGCGGCGGCGGTCGAGACGGCGACCTGCGTTGACGCGGGATCCGGCCGCAGGCGCAGATCGACCCGGAAAACATAACCGTCACCGGTCCTTTGCTGCAGCAGGCGCGCAAGTCCCTGCGTCAGGCGCACGAAGAAGGGCTGCGGCTCGATCCCGCTCGCGAGCGTCGGAGCCGCAAGATCGAAAAACACGATCAGATCGATGTCGCTGGAATAGTTGAGTTCGCCGGCGCCCATCTTGCCCATTGCGAGCACCACCAGGCCGCTACCGCCTTCTGGATGGTCGATATCAGGAGGGTTCAAACGGCCACGCCCCGTCTCCTGCCGCAACAGGAATCGCAACGCGCTCTGGACCGCGGCGACGGCAATGTCGGTCAATCCCGCCGTTATCTGCATCACCGGCCATACCCCGCCGATGTCGCACAACGCAATCAACAGCGCGGCCTCCGCCTTGACCGCCCGAAGTCGCCGCATGGCTTCGGCTTCATCGGCGGCCTCCGCTGCTTCCCAGATCTTGGCGATCAGCCGCCCGAGACGGCCTTCGGGATCGCCTTGTAACAGGCGAAGCATCCGGTCGGGATCGGAGCACACCAGATCAAAAAGATAGGGCGAGGACTCCGCGATGCCGAGAAGGATGGCTTTGACCTGCGGAAATGTACCGGCCAGCGTCCTGATCTCGCCCGATTGCTGCGGTGTCAGATCGGACAGCCAATCTTCCAGCTGGCGTTCGGTCTCGATAGGCGCGAACAGCTTTGGTCCGTCCGCAAGACGCGCCGCCAGACAGGCCGCGTCCGCGTCGCCCTTAACGGATGAAATCATGCATCAATCTGTTGCACGTCCACCGTCGGGGCTGCAAGCCCTGAGGCGCTTCGCGCGGGGAGCGACAACGTGGCGCGCAGACCCGGCTGCGCATCGTCGAGCGTGAGATCGCCGCCGTGCAGCTTGGCTACCGCCGACGCCAGGCTCAGACCGAGCCCGGATCCCGCCAGGGTCCGGCTGGTCTCGAGCCGCACAAACCGTTCGACCGCGTGCTTGCGGTCGGCTTCAGGAATTCCGCAGCCATGGTCGGTCACGGTGAGAATAATCCGATCGCCGTCATGGCGAGCTTCGATCAGTATCGTGCCGCCGGCCGCGGCCTCATCCGCGTCGGGCGGCTGCGCAGGCTGGGCCGGCTGCCCGTACTTGATCGCATTTTCGACTAGGTTTGCGAGCGCCTGGCTAATCAGTTCGCGATTGCCATGCAGCGGCGCAAACTCGGTCTGAACGCGGAGTTTCAGCCCGTTGTCTTCGGCTAGCGGCTCGTAGAGTTCGTGAATTCCCTGCGTGACCACTGCCGCGTCGAAATCGGCCATGTTGTCGCGCACATGCCCAGATTCCGCCCGGGCGATCATTAAGAGCGCATTGAAGGTGCGGATCAAACCATCGGATTCCTCGATAGTCTGCTCCAATGCCGCGCGATAATCGCTTTCAGTGCCGGACTTGGCGAGCGCTTCCTCGGCGCGATTGCGTAGCCGCGTGAGCGGCGTCTTGAGATCGTGGGCGATATTGTCGGACACCTCCCTCAATCCATTCATCAGCGCTTCGATGCGTTCGAGCATCGCATTGAGGTTTTCCGCCAGCCGGTCCAGTTCGTCGCCGCTACGACCGACCGGAAGCCGGCCGCTCAAGTCACCGGCCATAATGCGCTTCGTGGTCCCAGTCATAGCGTCGATCCGGTGCAGCACCCGCCTCGCCACGAAGATGCCGCCGCAAAGGCCGAGAACCACGACGATCAGCAAGGACCATTGCGCGGCGGAGGCAACCACGCCGAAAATGCGATGACGCTCCTCCAGATCGCGGCCGATCAGCAGCCGGAAACGGTTCGACAGTTCGGTCACGCGCACCAGCGCGTGGTGATGGGCCTGATCCTGCTCGTCCAACCGGCGATAGGCGGTTTCGGCCCAACCGGTGGTCTCCATCACGCCGGGCTGAAGCGACCCGACATTGCCCGCGACCGCCAGTCCTGCCGGCGTCGTCACCAGATAAAGATTGGAGCCCGGCCGCAGCGCCCGATTTTCGATAGCGCCGATCAATCCGCGCAAGCCGCGGCGGTTGAACACGCCCGAGAGCAGGTCGATTTCCTCGCCAACTGTCGCGGCGATTTGATCGGTGATCAGGCGTCGGGTATTCCAGGCGAAGTACCCGAGAAGAGAGGCCGCAAACAGCGCGAACAACAGCAGATAGACCAACGTCAGCCGGAACGCCGTGGTACGGAACAACTTACCGAACGCCGTCACGGATCGTCACTCTTGGACCATAGGGTTACTGCCGTCCGTTGATTTCGATGATTTCAAGCTCGGGATGAGTGAACACCGTCACGGATCATGTATCCAGCGCCTCGGATCGTGTGCAGCAGAGGCTGCGCGAAGCCTTTGTCGATCTTGGAACGCAGCCGCGAAACATGCACGTCGATAACGTTGGTCTGCGGATCGAAATGATAATCCCAGACGTTCTCGAGCAACATGGTTCTGGTCACGACCTGACCCGCATGTTTCATAAGATACTCCAGGAGACGAAATTCACGCGGCTGCAGCGTCAGTTCCTCCCCACCCCGCGCGACGCGATGCGACAGCCGGTCGAGTTCGAGATCGCCGACGCGATAGACGGTCTCCTCAGCCCGGCCGCCATGACGGCGCGACAGAACCTCCACCCGCGCCAGCAACTCGGCAAATGAATAGGGTTTCGGCAAATAGTCGTCGCCACCAGCGCGCAAGCCCTTGATACGATCGTCAACCTGGCCAAGCGCAGAGAGGATGAGCACCGGAGTCCGGATACCCTTGTCGCGCAGGCAACCGATCACGGAAAGCCCGTCGCGCTTGGGCAGCATCCGGTCGATCACCAGCACGTCGTAATCCCCACCGTCGGCAAGGGAGAGCCCCTCCTCACCATCGCTGGCGAGATCCGCGACATGTCCGACCTCGCGAAACGCCTTCACGAGGTAGTCTGCGGACTCGCGATCGTCCTCGATGATCAGCAGGCGCATCTGGCTACTGGAATTGTCCAAGAGGTATTGTCTTTCCATCACCATGGCGTGCTCATGCCCCGCGCGCAAGACTGCAAGACCAGACCCCACCACGCAAAAAACGGGCGGTGAAGCTTGGGGCAACTTCACCGCCCTAGTCCTTCCGACGGAGGGGGGCTTTTCCCATCGGAAGGTAACTCAAGGGAACGGGCTTTTGACCCGTCCCCCGGAAAGTGCCGTCGGCGGGGGGCGACTGATGCCGACGACGCTTCCCATCTCCTGCAAGGCTCGTACTTCAAGTCTGGTTGAACTGCGCTGAACCAGACTGAGCCTTATCGATCGGGCATAATCCTATTCAAAAACCAGATTCACTTTTCGGCATCAGGCTTAGCCCTTCGCGATCGGTATCGCGATGAATCGCGCCGTGCTGCCAGTGCGAACCCGCATCAGAACGCTGTTCTTCTCGTCCGCACGTGCCGCTTTGATTGCCTCGCGTACGTCGGCCGAGTTGGACACACTCTTTCCCGCAACTTCCAAAATCACGTCGCCTTCCTTGAACCCGCGATCGGCCGCAGCGCCTTTTGGATCCACGTCGACGACAACAACACCCTCCGTTCCAGCACCCGCCACTGACGCCGCCGGCGCAACGCTCAAGCCAAGCCTCGGAACGTCGCTGTCGTGCGATGAGTTACGATCACCATAGAGATCAGCCCGGGCTTCCACAGTGTTGGGCAGGGTACCAAGCGTCAGATTGACGACTTTGTCCGTGCCCTTGTGCAGGATATTCAGCTTGATCGACGTTCCCGGTGCGAAGCTGCCGATGGTTCGCGCCAGTTCGCGCGCATCCCTGACATGGTCACCGTTGACGGCGGTGATCACGTCGCCGGATTGGATACCCGCCTTGGCCGCCGGGCCGTTGGGTTGCGGCTCCGCCACCAGCGCGCCTTCCGCTTTCTTGAGACCGAGGCTATCGGCGATGTCGGACGTCACCGGCTGGATCTGGACGCCGATCCATCCGCGGCTCACCGAGCCCTTGTCCTTAAGCTGAGCGACGACGCTCTTCACCGTGTTTGCGGGAATCGAAAACGCAATGCCGACGCTGCCGCCGGACGGCGAATAGATCGCAGTATTCACGCCGATGACATCGCCCTTCATGTTGAAAGCCGGGCCGCCGGAGTTGCCCTTGTTGACCGGGGCGTCGATCTGGATGAAGTCGTCATACGGGCCAGTGCCGATGTCACGGCCGCTGGCGGATACGATGCCGGCGGTCACTGAGCCACCAAGACCGAACGGGTTACCGACCGCGAGAACCCAATCGCCAATCCGCACCTTGTCGTCCGACAGTCTTGCAAACGGGAAATTAGAGCCGCCCTCGATTTTGATCAGAGCAATGTCTGTGCGCGGATCGGTCCCTATCACCTTGGCGGTGAAGGTCTTGCCTTCGTCTGTCGTGACTTCGACCTTGTCGGCGCCGTCGACCACATGGTTGTTGGTTACCGCATACCCGTCAGCCGAAATGAAGAAGCCGGAGCCCTGCCCTGTTACGAGGCCATGGTCACGCCGGCCACGCATTCCTGGAGGCAGACCATCCGGTCCGCCAAAGCGGCGAAAAAAACGTTCCATCGGCGAACCCGGCTGGAACGACCATTCCTCGCCGTCGGCTTCCGCCTTCTCCTTCATACGGATCTTGACCGAAATCACCGATGGTTTCACGCGCTCGACGATGTCGGCAAAGCCGATAGGCTGCGCGACCTTGCTAACGTCGGTGTTCACCTGCGCATGGGCGGGACTGGTGAAGAGCTCGGCTTTGTCTGCGGAAGGGTTAAACCCGTATACGGCTACGCCGACGCCCGCGACGACCGACGCCATCAACGCGAACTTGCGCGCGGTGACTCCAGAACGAGCGGGGTTTAACTGAGAGGTCGGCAAGTCGATCATGCGAAAATCTCCAGAGACAGATTTGATATAGGTGCTGAAAACCAGCACTTCATGTCCCTGAAGATGGGTATTTGCACCTTACGGCACGCTGGCCGTGAAATTAATGTTTCGTAACAACAGCAAGCGCCCTCATGCGGCGGTTTGGCGCACATCAAGGAGTTTCCGCTTCTGATGGAATTGAAGTGAGTTCTCCGCTTTTTCTCGCGAACCCTTTGACACTTTGCTCGGAGCCGCTGTGAGCTGACTGGGTCGTTAACCGTCGCGGTCCGGGGCACAAAGCCAAAAACCGCTCGCTGGAGCACGATCCGAAAAATCGTAAGTCGGTTTAGGGTGCGATCATGTCAACGCAGATGGGGTTGAAGTCGACTCAAGTCTTGGACTTCTCACCCGCGGGGCGTTCCGTCGCCATTAGCTTCGCGAGCCGGACCTCTTCTTCCTCGCTCAATCGCGGCGGCGTATCGTGGGCCGCCTTTATCGCTTTCGACCGCCGCCGGCTGTATCCCCAAAGCGCCAGTCCGCCGCCGACCAGAAGTATGGGGGTCAGAAGCCAAAGCGGCAGCGTGCTCGTCTCGAAAGGCGGCTTCAGCAGGACGAAGTCGCCATAACGGTCCACCAGAAAATCCAGCACCTGCTGATCGCTGTCGCCAGCGGCGATGCGCTCGCGCACCAGCAGACGGAGATCTCGGGCCAGCGGCGCCGAAGAATCGTCGATCGACTGATTCTGGCACACCATGCAGCGCAACCCGCGCGACAGGTCGCGCGCGCGCGATTCCTGTGCGGGGTCGGACATGATCTCGTCAGGCTGCACCGCATGAGCGGAAGACACCACCACGAGCACAAAACAAAAGGCGGCGCCGAAAACAGGCAGGAACCTGCTCGGTGCAATGAACCGTCTGCGTAGCGACGATAATGCTTGCACGAGTTCATGCATGGCGGCCTTACTCCGCCGGCTGGAGGGCGTGGCCAGACTTCGCCGGTTTCGGCGCCCCGACCCGCAAACGGCGGTCTGACAGCGATAGCACGCCGCCAAAAGCCATCAGAACCGGCCCAAACCAGATCAACAGCACCATTGGTTTGTGGTAGATGCGCACCGCGATCGATCCATCGGCGGAGGCATCACCGAGCGAGATGTAGAGCTGGCTCACGCCCCGCGTCAGCAGCGACGCTTCCGTAGTCGAAGCCGGGCGCGTCGTGAAGTTACGCTTCGACGGCGTCATCACCGCGATCGGCTGGCCGTCTCGACTGACGGTGAAGTGCGCGATCTGTTCACGATAGTTGGATCGCTGCTGCTGCGTCGTACCCTCGAACGTCAGACTGTAGCCACCGACCTGCGCCACATCGTTCGTCTTCATCGAAGCGATGTATTCAGTGTTCCAGGTGGTTTCGCAAACGATGCCGATCAAGGCCACTCCGAGGCCGGCGTGGGCGAAGACCGTACCCCAGGCCGAGCGCGGCAGCCCCTTCGCCCGGCGCAAGGACACCGCCAGCGACGCACGGAACAGGTTGATGCGCTCGGCGAGATCGCAAAGGGCCCCGAGAATCACGAACACCGCCAGCCCGATCGCCAGCGGCGCAAATGTACTGCCGCCCCGTGTCCACGCCAACAGCACGGCCACTGCGATCACGCTGCCGACGCCGGCGGCGACCAGCCGTTGCGAAGCGCCGAGCAGATCACCCCGCTTCCACGCCAGCAGCGGCCCGAACGGCACCGCGATCAGGAGCGGAACGAACAAGGGTGCGAACGTCAGGTTGAAGAACGGCGCGCCGACCGAAATCCTGTTGCCGGTGATGACCTCGAGCGCAAGCGGATATAGCGTGCCGATGAAAACCGTGGCGCAGGCGGTGGTCAGGAACAGGTTGTTGAGCACGAGCGCACCCTCGCGCGAGATCGGCGCGAACAGTCCGCCCTGCTTCAACGCGGAGGCACGCCAGACGTACAGGGTCAGGCTGCCGCCGATGAAGGTGCAGAGGATCAGCAAGATGAAGACGCCGCGCGTCGGGTCGGTGGCGAAGGCGTGGACCGACGTCAGCACGCCCGAGCGCACCAGGAAGGTGCCGAGCAGCGATAGCGAGAAGGTCAGGATCGCGAGCAGGATGGTCCATACCCGGAGCGCGTTGCGCTTTTCCATCACCACCGAAGAATGCAGCAGCGCCGTACCCGCCAGCCACGGCATGAGCGAGGCGTTCTCGACCGGATCCCAGAACCACCAGCCGCCCCAGCCAAGTTCGTAGTAGGCCCAGTACGACCCCATCGCGATCCCGAGGGTAAGGAAAATCCACGCCACCAGCGTCCATGGCCGCACCCAACGCGCCCAGGCTGCATCGATGCGGCCTTCGATCAGGGCGGCGACGGCGAAGGAAAACGCGATGGAGAATCCGACATAGCCGAGATACAGCATCGGCGGATGCACCGCGAGCCCGATATCCTGCAACACCGGATTGAGATCGCGGCCTTCCATCGGCGGGTTGGCGATCCGCATGAACGGGTTCGATGTCAACAGGATGAACAGGTAGAACGCGGTCGCAATCCAGCCCTGCACCGCCAGCACATGGGCGCGCAGCGTCAGCGGGAGATTATTGCCGAACGCGGCGACCAGTCCGCCGAACAGCGCGAGGATCGTCACCCACAAAAGCATGGAGCCTTCGTGATTGCCCCAGACGCCGGTGATCTTGTAGATCAAAGGCTTCAGCGAATGGGAATTCTGGAAGACATTGACGACCGAGAAATCGGAAACGACGTACAGTGTCGCCAGCGCAAAAAACGAACCAGCGACAAACAGCAATTGCGCAAGCGCGGTCGAGCGCGCCACGTTCATCAACGCGCCGTCGTGCAGTCTCGCACCGATAATCGGAACCACGGATTGGATCAAGGCGAGCCCGAGCGCCAGCACCAGCGCGTAATGTCCGACCTCGGCGATCATTGCGACACCTCCGGCTTGCCCGAGGCCTCAACAGCTCCGGCCTGCGCGCCATAATCGTCCTTCCAATGCCCCTGCTTCTTCAAGGCATCAGCGACCTCCTTCGGCATGTAGGTCTCGTCGTGCTTAGCCAGCACGGTGTCGGCCTGGAACACACCCGACCTATCGAGCGCCCCCTCGGCGACCACACCCTGCCCTTCGCGGAACAGATCGGGTAGAATGCCCTTGTAGGTCACCGGGAGAGTCGCGCTTCCGTCAGACACCTGGAATGTCACTGCGAGATTGTCACCGCGGACCAACGAGCCAGTCTGCACCAGTCCGCCCAGCCGGAAGCGTTGCCCCGGCTGAATGTGTTTCTCCGACACCATCATCGGCGTCGAAAAAAACACAATGGAGTCGCGCAGTGCATTCAGCACCAGCGCGGCTGCGATACCGAGCACCACGAGCGATCCGCCGATCATCGTCAAGCGCCGCTGCTTGCGAGTCATGTTTCACCTGCGCGCAAAGCAAATACCTCGATCATCCATCTATCCCGAGCGCCTTGAACCCTTCGTTGAGCTGGCGCAAACCTGCTTCATTCTGCCCGAGCGCGCGGCGCGCGTCATCGCGCACGGCGCGCGACTTCTCCGGCTCATTGAGCACCATATAGGCGCGGGCCAGCCGCAACCATCCTTCAACATCGTTGCTGTCCTGCTTCAGGCGCGCAGCAAGCCGGTCGACCATCCTGTGAATCATTGCGGTGCGATCCGCTTCATTCATGTCGTTCGCCGCGGCCACCGCTTCGTCCGTCGGACGAGGCGCGCCGTCCCCGACCTGCGCCAGCGCCTCCTGTACGGTCGCACGCCACTGCGCATCCCCAGGCGCATCGGCCAACAGGGCCTTCCATATCTTGACCGCGTCGGTCGTGCGGCCGTCCTGCTCCGCGGCCATTCCGAGGAAAAAGCGCGCCTTCACCTCCTGGGGATTCAGCGCGACCGCTCGCTCGAACTCGTTTTTCGCGTCGGCAGTGACGATGCCATTGGCGGCCCCAGTCATCGCTGCGCCGAGTTCGGCGCGGCGTTGCGCGGTTTCGCCCTCATACGTGATCACGTTGCGATAGGCGCGCGCTGCCTCATCGAAGCGACCGAGTTTCGCGAGCACCGGCGCCAAAACGGTCCAGCCCCGGCCGTCAGCGGGATTCTTTTCCAGGTGCGATTCGACCTGCGCCACGAGGTTGTCGAGGGATTGCGATGAATCGGCCGTTTGAATGCGCGCCGCAAGGGGGAAATCGGGCAGTTGGGGCGATCCCAAGGGAAGGTAGATCACGAACGCCAGCAACGGTATCCCGGCCAGCGCTACGACCGCCACCGCACGACGCAGCCAGAGTTTCGAACTCTTGGGGCTGATGGCTTTCCGCATCAGCCGCCTCCAGGAGCCACCGTCCGATCTCGACTCGCGCCGCAGCCGCCTCTGGCTCGCCGATCAGGCCCGCGGCGGCATCACGTCCGACCTCTGCCAGCTGGTCGCGGTAAACTGTGGTCTCGCTGCCACCCGAGGTTCGCCGCTTGCTCGACCGGCCGAGGGGCCACAGCACCGCAAAAGCCGCTCCGGCGGTCATCAGCGCGAACACAAACCACAACGTCATCTCATCAGGGTTCCGGTGGACCGGCGACGGAAACGGCCGATCCGATGGCCGGGTTACATCACGACTGGGAAAAGGACGCAATTGACAATTGCGGCACAATCGGCGGCAAACATCCACAACCGCATGATTTGATGGAGTTTATTTAGAAACGCCCCTGCCTGCTCACCCCACCCGCGATGATTTGCGTTCGACCGTGAGCGCTTGGTCTGCCGCCCGGCTCATTAGCGACGAATAGTCTTGACCAAACAGAACCTCGCAGAAGCGGATCACCACCTTGACCTGCTGCTGGCGGAACGCGCGGACACGCTCATCACCGTTGCGAAGCGATTCGACCACGGTTTCGGCGGTCCGCTCGACGTAATGCTGCAAATCCGAATAGGTCCGCATCGTGACTTCGTTGATAGCCAGTTCGCTGGCGTAGTTCCGGCACACCGCTACGAAATCGATCAACGCGGCGGTTTCCTCGACCTCGATCGGGTCGAGCTGCGCACCGGATGGAATGTCCTTGTCAGGCCGCTGACGCAGCAGACGCCGCACGCGGCCGGAGACGCCCTCGATTTCCGACTGCAGAACCTCGGAAATATTGACCCTGATCGCCGCGAGCTGACGGCCCCAGTTTGAATCGGCGCGGATATCGAGTTCGGTCCGCAGCCCGCGAACGCCATCATGCAAGGTCTTCAAGTGTTGGGAGACATTCTCGAACCGGCCGCGCCGGATATCGGTCCGCAAGCCTGCGGACGTCTGCGACAGATTGTCGAGCGCCATCTTGACCGCCACGCCATAAGGCGTCGCCGCCACTCGTATCTCGTCGTCCGAACCCGCTACCCGGACCGCCAGGCGGATGATCTGCCACGATGCGGACAATCGCTGCATCACCAGCGACAATGCAAACGGCAAGGCCAGCGGCGTTTGCAGGGAAGGAACATTGAGCGCCGTCATCACGGAGGCGATCTGCGACTCGCCGAAGATGTGCAGAAAACTCGGCAGCCGGCTATTCAGGGTGTCGAGGGCATCGCGCGCGTTCAGAACCGCTCCGATTGCGGCCAGATCTTCAACGACGCTGGGGGCTCCGATGCGACCAAGTGCGCGCTGGCGATCCATATCGGAACGATCCGTGAGGGTCCGCTGGATCGCGGCTGCCGCGGCCAGCTGAAAAGTCCGCGCGGCCGCCTCGATATCGGATGTCGATCCAATCTAAGTCGCCAACGCAGCCTCGAACGCGCGCGCGGCAGCCGGTGCACCCTCGCGCGCCAGCCACTGCCAGACCGGCATGAGCGAGGTGCGCCGGATCTGCCCGGGGCGTAACACGACGCCGTCCTCCACAAGAAACGGATTCAGATGACGGAACAGATGTTGAGCCGGGTCTTCACTCCGCTGCTCGCCGTCACCCGATCTGCGGACGATCCGGCGCAGCTGATCGAGTACAAGGTTGGCGACCGCGGCGTCTTCGCCGCGCTCCGCCGCGCGCTCGAACTCTCGCATAAGCAACGCCTGCGATTTCGGCGGAAGCTGCGCGAGATAGTCCTTCAGCCGTTCAATCGAGGTCTGGTCCATGCACGCACATCTTCGCGCGAACGATCGCGCGGGCACCGGAAAGCCCGTAGCGTGTCATATCAGAGACGGTCTTAAGGATGCGTTGCAGAAGGCCAGAGGACTTTCGAGACAACGGGATACCGGTTCGCGTGAAGAAAATACCTCAAATCAAATCACAATCCCGCTCCGATTCCATCGGAAGCGAAAGGGCTCGTTCGAGACTCGAACACAAATCAGCAAAGCTTTGATTTGATTTAAACTCGCGGGCCTTCCGATCGCGCCCCAGTTCCCGTCGGCATTCCGGCAAGTGGTTCTGCGCGCAGTATGGAATCGGCATGGAGGCCAGCGAAACGGGAACTCAAACCGCCGGCAGCAAGAGTTCGGCGCGCAATCCGCCGATAGGCGCCGTATCCAGTGTCAGGCGACCGCCATAGAGAGCCGCCAGATCGGTGACGATCGACAAACCCAATCCGGAACCTGGCTTGGTCTCGTCAAGACGGCGCCCGCGCTGCGAAGCTTGCATTCGCTCGGCATCCGACAGTCCCTGACCGTTATCGTCGACAATAATCTGCAACATCGCGGGTTCCGCTCCGGAAGACGGACGGACCGAGACGTTGATGAACGCCCGCGAATGCGCCCACTTGCAGGCATTGTCCACGAGATTGCCAACCATCTCCTCGAGATCCTGGCGCTCCCCGCAAAACTTCGCCGCCGGACTGACGTCGACATCGATGGCGACATAGCGGTCGCGGTGAATCTTTTCCATGGTCCGGCGCAGCGCCTCGACGACGGGCGCGACATCGGTCACCGTTCCAACGACGGTGAGCCGCGCAGCCATACGGGCTCGTTCCAGATGATGAGCGACCTGATTGCGCATCATCTCGGCCTGTTCGAGCATTTTCGCGGCGAACGGATCGCGCTCATGCGCGCTGGCCTCGTTGATGATAACCGAAAGCGGTGTCTTGACCGCGTGTGCGAGGTTACCGACGTGGGTGCGGGCACGCTCGACGATGTCTCGGTTGGCATCGATCAGCGCATTGGTCTCGCGGGCGAGCGGCGCGATTTCGACGGGGAATTCACCCTCCAGTCGTTCCGCGCGGCCGGACCGGATGTCGGCGATCGCATCTGAGATGCGTTTCAGCGGCGCAAGACCAAACCGCACCTGAAAGATCGTGGTGAAAAGCAGTCCGATCGTGAGCGCGGCAAATGTGCCGCCGAGATAATAATCGAAAGTCCGCGATTCATCGAAAATTTCGCTGGCGTCTCCGGCCACAGCGACACGGAACTTGCCGTCGGCGCCAAGATCGACCGGCCGCTCCACCATGCGCAGGGTTTGCCCTTCTGGCCCGTCGACATATCCGACGCGGACTCCGGATAAGGAAAGCTCAATCCCCTGATCCTCCAGCTTCGGCAGCTTATTGTCCCATAGCGAGCGTGACGCGCGGGTTTCCTTTTTCTTGTCCGGATCGCTGCGGTCAATTTCCCAGTACCAGCCGGATAACGGCAGATCGAACAGCGGCTCGCCGAGCGACTGGAACTGATGATCGGCAGGCTCGTCAGGCGCCGTCACTTCGGCAATCAGGGTGCGAAGATAGAGGTTGAGGCGACGGTCGAAGGCACGCTCGGACGCTGAGCGATAGACCGACGACAGCACCACGCCGGTGATGAGCAGAACGACCACAACCCACGCGGTCGCGGAGAGAAACAGCCGCGTAGCCAGCGAATTGGAACGGACGCCCGGAAACTGCCTAGCGCGCATTTGCCGGCGGCGTGAGCAGATAGCCGAGTCCGCGCACCGTCTGGATGATATCGACGTCCAGCTTTTTGCGGATGCGGCCGACAAAAACTTCGATGGTGTTGGAGTCCCGATCGAAATCCTGATCGTAAAGGTGTTCGACCAGCTCGGTGCGCGACACCACCCGACCGGTGTGGTGCATGAGGTAGGCCAACAGCCGGTATTCATGCGACGTCATCTTGACCGGATTGCCGCCGACGCTGACGCGGCCCGTGCGGGTATCCAACGTCACCGGCCCGCAGGTCAGTTCGGACTGGGCGTGTCCTGTGCTCCGTCGCAGCAGCGCCCGCATCCGTGCCAGGATTTCCTCCAGATGGAACGGTTTCGCGACATAATCGTCGGCGCCGGCGTCGAATCCCTGAACCTTGTCGCTCCAGCGGTCTCGCGCGGTGAGAATCAGGACGGGCATGGTCCGCCCCCCGCGTCGCCAAGCCTCCAGCACGGAAATGCCGTCCATCTTCGGCAGGCCGATGTCCAGCACCACCGCGTCATAAGGCTCGCTGTCGCCAAGGAAATGTCCCTCCTCGCCGTCAAACGCGCGATCGACCACGTAGCCGGCGTCGGTCAGCGCGGTCGTAAGCTGGCGATTGAGATCGGGATCGTCTTCGACGACGAGAAGGCGCAAAGCGGACTCCTCGATTCCTCCCGTCAAGATGGACCGTCACCGCGTGAATGGCAAATGAACAGCAAGAACCCGCTTACGCCTTTTTTCCGCCCGGGGGCGGGCACGCCTGCGCTGGCCGCCCAGCCGACCTACCAGGTCACGTCGTGGTCGAGCCATCATCAGGCGGCAGCGGATTCAGGAACACGTCGGCCTCGACGTTGATCCGGGCCAGCACCGCATCGATCTCTTCGGCGGTTGCATTGCTGCCGCGTATCAGGCCGGCGATGGCCTGAACGTAGGGGATCGAGGAGACCACGCCTTGCTCGATCGCGGGGGCGATCTTGACGATGGCGCTGACGATGGCTTCAGCGGCCGCAAGGCCGGCTGTCACTTCTGCTGCGGTGACCATGCGCTATGCTCCTGATAAGAGGATTTGCTGGACGACGATCAGCGCCGACCGCGCCGCCGCTAGTGCGTTGGTGATGTCGACGGACGGATAGGCCTTCTGCAACGCGACCAGATTGTTCACGGCGAGGCGCGCCTTGCGCATCGCCGATTGCAACTTTTGATCACCGAACGTTTGGCACAGATGTTGGCCACCCCCGGCTCGGTTCCTGTCCGGCAAAGCGGCAGTGCCTTATAGGCATTGGCGGCATTCACCGCGACGCCAAAGGCGTTCTCGATGCCGTACACCGTATTGAGCGAAACGGCGGTGTTCAGATTCAGCGACGGCAGCGCGACGGTCTGGCAACCTGCCAGCGCCAGACCGGAAACGACCGCTATCGTGGCGACAAGTTTTCGCATGAAAGCTCCTGTTGTCTGGATTACTTGACGGCACCGGTCGCGCCGCTGACGGTCGGCACGTCGGGACGCGCAGCGGTGGCCGAGCGGACCCTCCCGGTGTCGGCCTTGACGTAAAGCCCCCATGCCACCGTAAAGAGCGTACCGATCGCGCCGATGATGCCGGTCACCTGGTCAGCGGTGACCCATCCCTTTCCGGTAGCGAAGCTTCCCGCCGCGATCAGCAGGTAGCGCACGATCTGCCACACCGAATCCGATGTCATGTGTTGTCTCCAGTGATGTTTTGAGGATTGCGCGAGACCGTCGCGCCGCGGTCGTTCTGTTCACTCGCGACCCGCGCGTGCGAAGTAATCAGATTGGAATCGATGCGCTTGAACTCGATTTCGCGCTCGCTCGCCATTCTGGCCAGCTCGTAGTCTCGCTTGGCGTCGGTCTGCCGCTTGCTGGCTTCGTCCTCGTTCTGGAGTCGGATCTTTGCCAGGTCGAATTCCTGATCGAGAAGCAGACGACTGCGCTGCTTGACCACGAGCGATGTCGCAACGACGGAAAGGCAGATGAAGGCAACGCAAAGCACGGCGGCGGAATTGAAATCCACCGGCCCAACGATTTGAGAGAGCATGAAAAATTCTTCCCTTTAATGAATTCCGAGGCTACGCTTCCATCTCGAAAGCCACGCCTCGCGATCTCGCAGCCCGACGTAACCGCCGTTCAGCCGCTTTGTGACACCGCGCACGTCGTCTTTTTGAGCGAACGGAAGGCATCCGCAATTGACGAAATCTGCAACTCCGCATTTCAGAAAGCGCGCCGGATCGTTCACCAGGTCGGGATGCGTCACGACATCAAGGCCGGTCGTCGCTGCTAGTCGCCGATAGCCGTCCCTTCCTGTTGTTTGAACGGCGCCTCGGCCGCGAAAATTCCAGCCGTCGTCGGAGCCCGCGCGATTGCCCATGCGGCCGTTGTAGACTTTGTTGGCGAGCGCACGCGGATTATGCGCGTAAGGCGCGGCGCTGGACGCGTTCGGAAACCGCGACGGCCAAACCTGGGTCATTCGGCCCGCCGAATAATTCAGGTTCTCGATCACAGCAGTCCCGGCCCCGCATTCATGGCTGATCTGGGCCATGACATGGGCAATCAGCAGCGGCGTGGTGATCTCGTATTCATCGAATACGGCCGGTGCCGTTGCCGTGATGGTCTCGACCAGCCCGGCAATTCTGCTATTGCCGCGCGGCCAGAGCTTGCGAAGCGTTGCTCCGAAATCAGGCATGGCGGAAGCGTTCGCGGCCGAGGCTGCGTTGGGCATTGGATTGGTCCTTTTGGCGATGGAGCCGGACTTCACCCGGCGAGGTTATGTGATAGGTTCGACCGATGAGCGCTTACGCAGAAGAGCTTTTCACGCCGCGCGCTGCGCATGCTGATGAATTTGCAGCGGCGGCACTAGATGCCATCCAAAGCCTACCGGCCGGCTCTCGCGTCCTCGACATCGGTTGTGGGACTGGTGACTTGATCCGACGCGCTCAGCGTCCTGGAGTTTCATTTGTTGGCGTCGATATCTCTCGACCCAATATCGAAACTGCGAAGGCCTCCGGCGGCGCCGAGTTTCATTGCGCCGACTTCCTTCAGTTCGACGGCGGCCAGTTCAACGTTGTTTTCGCGAATAGCGTCCTGCATCTGATCGATGGTCCGAACACCACTGTCGCGGCCGCCCTTTCACGAACCATTCAACCGCACGGCCTATTGGTGGCGGCCATGCCTATCGACACCGCACATAACAGGCTTCTTGCATTTCAAAGGCGGCTTTGGAGCGCTATGCCGCAGCGGCTCGATCGATGGATAGGATCAGCCGTCTCATCGATCCTGAAAGACGCCAGCGTCGTCGAACGCCTTGTCTATTTACGTGTCCCGCCGACACGATTGCTTGGGACTCGTTTTTCCGAAGCGATGGAGCGGAACAGCTTCAGGTTAGCCTCGACACACCGCAGCACGCCGATCACCCGCTAAAGCTCCAGCATGCGATCGCAGCGTGGCGTAAGGTCACTGACGACTTTTAGCATCTGATGCTTTTCGCAAGTTCACTGACGACCGAAGACGACGACACTGAAGGCGCGATCGATCGCGCCGCCCCCGGTGCCCGTCCCGGTGATGGCAAGCGTCACGCTGGATGATGAGCGGCTCGCAAACACCTCCTGAATCGTTTCCGTGGTCCCCGCCCCTCCGAACTGGTTGACGGTGGCAACTACTGCAAAACTCGTCGAGGCAAAGGGAGTCGTGAAGCCGATCGTGAGATTCCCCGTCGAATTTTTGCTGATGCTTGCGATGTTGTAGCCGGCCGACAAGGTGATGTGCCACCGGACTGGGTGAAATAGCCCCATGCCTTTGCCGCACTGTCATGATCCTGCTGGTGCGCCGGCGTTATACGCCGCTGTGTTGTCGGCGCCTGCCTGCTGCTGCGACTTGGTTGCAGCCGCCCCGGCCCCGCGCGCGATCGCCTGCCAGCGCGCGGCGGTGCCGTCGTAACGCAGGAACGCGGCCTGCTTCGCCGATATCGTAAGGTTATTGTCGAGAGACAAACGAACTTCGATGCCGACGACGATGCGTTTTCGTTCAGCAGCGTGACCGGCTGGCTGCCCACGTTGATGACGATGAGACAACGTCCTTCGGCGGAGCATAATCATCCTGATCGGCCGTGGATCTGCGCGGGAGAAACTACACCGGTCAGCGCAGTCCGCGCGGCAGCGAGATGTTACCGCTGCCCTGATCGATGGTGAACGCCTCGGTCCAGCTTGACCCGTCCGGGGACACCTTGAGCTTGAAGGTATCGGCGCCGATCAGACCGAACTTCGCGCGACCTGAGAAATTGTCGGAAAAGAAGATCGACGCCGTGTTAGTGGAGCTTTCCTTCGATACCTGAAGTTGCATGTCGCCGGTGCCGCCGTCGGCAGCGTCGATGGCGGCAAACAGCACGGCATTGGATTTGACCGCGAGCAGATTGGGACTGCTCGCGGCGGTGTTGACGCCGAGATGCGCCAGGTTATCGAGCGCCGACGGACCGCCCGCACTCTGCCAAGCTGCGCCATCGAACACGAACAGGCCGCTGTCCGCCTCCGACCAGATGCACCATCCGGTCTTCGGCGCGAGGAGAAGGCCCAGGCGCCGTCCTGCCAGGTCGCGATTGTATCGTCCTGCCCGGCCCACGCGCCGGTCGCGCCGCTTGCCACCACATGACGTTCGCCCTCCACTGGACTGGAGGGCGGTGCGGTGAGCGTCAGATCGAGCACGCCGATCTAAATCGCCGCGTCGAGGATGCGCAGCGCCTCATTGTGAGTGACGTGCTTCTGGGCTTGGCTGCCATCGATATACGGCAGCCCGAGATTTGGTGTGTCTGTCATAGCAACTCAGAGGGTGAGAGTAAGCGCTGTGGGATGCCCTGCACCGACAGTGGCGGACAGCATCGAAACGCGGAGGTGCAGGCTGCTCTGCGGCGCGCCGAAATCCGCCAGTTCGTCGGCATCGGGGTAAAACGCTTCCGACGCGCTGCATGAGATGCTGCGCACGATCGCGTCGCCCGAGAAAACGTCGAGCGTGTAGGCTTCGACGTCCTCGCTGAGCGGCACTTCGACGCCCCAGCCGTCGCCGTCGATGCGCGTCCGGCAAATCCACGGAGATACGAACGCCGCCGCTCTCGCGGAACGCTTTCACATGCACCGGTGATATGCGGCAGCAGGGCAGTCGCGCGCGGCGTGACCGTCAGCGCGACTGCCGTGGGATCGTCATGGTTGCGTCCGGCGACGGCAAGCCGCACCAGAATCGGACGATCCAGCGCGTTCAATCCTTTCGCCAGCGGCACCAGACGCGTGTCGAGGAGAACAAAGGGCGCGCCCGGCGGCAACACATCAGTGATGGCGTAATCGCTGCCAGCCTGCCCGCGCAGCAGGCGCGACAGTTTATACGTGCCGCTGTCCACCAGCTCCGCATTGGCAAACTGTAGAACCTCCCAATCGCCATTTGAGTTCTGCACCGCCGCCGCATTGGCGCCGGCGAGCACGCGGGCATCGGACACCGACGTGAGCAGGCCGCCGTAAAGGCGCACGCGCAAGGTGTTGCCGCGGTCCCATCGCCCTGGGGCTCCGGCCTGCAACGGATCGAGCGTTTCGCCCGATGTCGAGGGTGCCGGAATAATCGCCGCCGGCTGAAAACCCGCACCGTCCGGCGAGGTCCAGACCGTCACCGACGTCGGCCATGGGCTGGCGAAGACGGCGAGCCGCGTCAGGCCGGCGGCGCCCGTCAGCACCAGATCGAGCCCGCAAATTCCTCAACCGGTATACCGCCCGCGACACGGAACTCCGGGTCCCGTCGGCCGCGGACGACAGCGGCACGGAGAAGCGTCATCGCTGACAACCGCGAGATCGGAGTGAACGCTCCGGTTCGAACCACCGGCCAGCCGGCGCGAGGTCACAGCAGAGCGCCTGTAATCCACCGTCCCGTCGGTAAAACCAAAGCGCGCTTCGCGCGGCAATTCGGTTTCCTGCGCGTGCGGAATGTCCACGGCTTGCCAGTCCGTCGGTAATCGGCGTGCGATTCTGCGCGGCGCGCGCCAGTCATCTGTGTAATACCAATCGAAACCCTCGCCGCCATAGACATTCTCCGCGAGGTAGCCGAGATCATAGGTCGAGGCTGCGACGCTTGCGTCCAGATGTCCGGCCTCGTCGCGCCAGTCCGCGAGCGGCGCATAGTAGTCTATTCCCACGGCGTCGATCGCACTGCACGCCCAGAGCGGATCGAGCGGAAAGCGAACCTCGGACGCGCCGGGGTCGACGACATCCGCGCCATATTCTGTCCATTCCGCGCCATAGGTCACGATCGTCGACGAGCCGACGACGGATGTCACGTCCGCCGCAAGCGTCACCAGCGCATCGACGGCAGGATAGATGCCGGCCCTCGAGCGCACGCGCATCAACGACCGCAACTCCGAGCCGATCAGAAACGCATCGACTCCGCCCGCGGAGGCCGTCAGGTTGGCATAATGCAGGATCATGGCGCGGTAGTTCCAGCTTCCACTCGTGAAGAAGCTGGTGACCTGCGTCGCCGCCGTCGCGGTTCCCTGCGGCGAACCCGGTTGTCCCGGCGCGGAATCGCACCTGTGTGTGATTGGTGCGGCCGTCGGATTCGCGCCGGATGTCGGCGACGGCGAATCGGAAATTGACCAGCCGGTGAGCGGCGAGCGTCAGTGGCGCATCGTCGAGAGCCTGCAACACCGCGCCGGCGATGGCGTGAGCTTCGCTTTGGCCACCTTGACGGGAACGCGCATGAAGCGTGATCTGGTGCTCCTGTGTCGGCCCCTCGTCCACCGACGCGTCGGTGACGCGCGCCTCGCCGATCGAAACGTAAGGCAACAGCGCTCCGCGCGGCGGCTCGTCATAGATCCGCTTGCCGCCGAGCCCGGCCTGAAGGCCGCTGTCGGCCGCGAGCGCATCGTGAACGGCAGCGCGAATCGCTGCATTGGCGCTGGTCATGATGCTGGTCATGATGATGTCCTTTTCGAGAATGCGAGAACGATCAGAGCGAATGGACGCGGTAGCTCGCGATCATGGCGCTGACTGGCCGGCATCATCGCGACGCTCTGGCCGATGGCGATAAGGCTGCGGTTTTCATACCAATGCGCCGCGAGCGTCCGCACCGCATGGCGCAGCACATCAGGCACGTCGGTCGCGCTCGTACCAAATCCGATCTCGATATCGAGTTCGATGCCGGCGCTGGCGCGGCCCGGCAACACCCAGGCGGACGAAACGATCACGCCCGCCGTCTTGTCGAGAACGAACGTTCCGACGTCGATCGGCGTGGCGATCCCCGCAAAGTCGTAGACGCGCGCCGCGGTGAGCGCCCGCAGCGGTCCCCGGCCCGGCTTGATGCGGCCGTCATGCGGCCACTGGTCCAGCACCAAGCGCCAGGTCTGCGCGATCAGAGCACAGTGCGTCATCGCTTCGACATGGCTTCGTGCCGCTGCGATCAGTGACGCGATGACCGCGTCGTCGTCATCGTTCTCGGCGCGCAGGAAGCTCTTGGCCTCTTCGACTGACCATGGTTCGATCGCAGGTCCGGTCAGGAGTATCGACGGCATCGGATGTCCTCGCTGTAACGATGCATATGTTGACAGACACGCGACGCGATGGCTCACATCGCTGCATGATTCAAAAATTCATTCGTTTGGCTGCAGCCGCGACGCTCGTGATGCTGACGCACCCTGCCCTTGCCATGGTCGGCGGCGGCGGCGCGCCTTCGCCTGTGGTAGCGAACGCAGTCGTCACCATCGTCGGCTCGCGTGGCTCATCCTGCACCGGCACGCTGATCGCGCGCGATATCATCCTGACCGCCGCGCACTGCATCGCACCCAGCGTCACCACCAAGATGGTGGACTACAAGAGCCAGCCGCCGCGCCTGCTTGATATCAAGCGCGTGGCCACGCATCCGCAGTTTAACCCGCAGAGCGTGCTCGCGCACCGCGCCACCGCCGACGTCGGCTTGTTGCAACTCACCGCGCCGCTTGCCGTGCAACCGGTTCGGATCGGCGGCGCGCTGATGCCGATCAACGTCGGTCAGCGCCTCACCGTCGTGGGCATGGGCGTCGCAACCGTTGGCGACGGCCGCAGCGGCGGTGTGGCTCGCGCCGCGAGTCTTGCGGTAACGGGGCAGCCCGGCACCTTGCAGATCCGTCTGGTCGATCCCGCAACCAATAATGCGCGCGCGGGCCTTGGCGCCTGCACCGGAGATTCCGGCGCGCCGGCGATTCTCGATTCCAGCGGCGGGGTCATCGTCGGTGTCGTGAGCTGGTCGACGGGACCGAACAACGCGTCAGGCTGCGGCGGCCTCACCGGCGTCACGCCGCTCGCGCTTTATCGCGACTGGATTCTGACAACGGCGCGAAGCTGGGGTGCAGGGATATAGGTTACGACAAACCCTGCGGTCAATTAGCTCGGCTCCCCACCGGCATCATGCCGCTTGCGCTCTATCGCGGCTGGATTCGGCGAGAGTTGGAGCACGGGGATATACCAAGGTTTGTCTCTGTCGTTCCTCACCTTGGAATATAGCTGCCCTCATCAAGCCCGCTGATTGCCATTGCAGCCTCTCCATTTTGCGGCTCGATGCCCTGCGGATACTTTCAAGAGCATTGCGAGCCAGATCGGGATAGAGCGCAAGAAGAGAGTGAGCCGCTTTCAATCGAACCTGTACGTTCGGATGGGAGAGCAGCGGTAACAGCGCCCTTCGCTGATCGCTAGGCATCTCCTTAAGCTCCGCCCTTATACGCTCCAAATTTTTGTACAAGCGATTATACTTAGCATTGTCGATCACATAAATCGCATCATATTGCGCTATACCGATCTCGACGAACTGCGCGACGAGACTTTGTACTCGGGCGTCGTCCGATTGAACGGAGGTTATCACTTAAGCGCTTCTTTACTGCGCAGGATATTCAATCCCTCCCGCATTTGCTCATCCCAGCTCCTGCCGCGAAGATAGTCCCGTGACGATAAATCACCAAAATCCGGGCTAGGCGTAGAGTACCATCCATTGATGCCAAGATGTTTGACCTTTGGAATCCGCACCGTATTCTCCGCTCTATCGCGACTGGGCGGGATGACTTGCGAATCTGGACGTGGCCGTGTGAGCTACGTCGGCTTGAAAATTCCACGATCAAGATTAAACAAACACATGCCGGCATCGCCGGATTGCGGTAACCACCCCGAAGATGCAATAAACTCAATTTTCCTGCGAGCCTCGTCGGGCGCAACAGCGAGCGTGAGCTTGGCTGCCTGCAGTTGGGCCTGCATGTTGGGGTGGTCGTAAAGCGTCATCAATGCGCGTCGTTGATCGCCTGGGCGTCCTTTCAATTCGTTCGAGACTTCCATCATTCGATCAAAGAGATACGATTGAACTTTGTAAGTTCGTGGCCGAGAAGCGCATCATCCTGTGCGGCAGTGATTGCAGCAAATCGACCGACCAGATGATCCACCAGCATCGCATCGAGTCTGATTTTCCTGAAGATCATGGCTTGAGAACCCCGAACATGACCAATGCACCGAGACCGATCTGCCGACGCTCTTCCCAACTCTTATTGCGCAGATACTCTCTTGGCGAAAGATAGTTGAAATCAATGTTCCGCGTCCCATACCAGCCCGTGATCCGATAATGCGTCAGGCGCGGGATGCTGACAAGATTGGACGGATCATCTATCTCGCTGCGCGCGAAGCCGAAACCGTTCGGCCCACGTCTGCTCGACGATATGATGGTCGTCGTAAACCCGGCCGATGTTTACCAACACCCTGCTGTAACTCTTCAAGAAATTTCGGCTCATCGTTGGCCGCTTTGACGATATCACCATAATCCTTGAGCCATTCCACATTGTTCATCATGCCGATATAGGCAACTGCGGCTGGCCCGCCGTTTCTCGCCAGTCAGCGTGCCGCCGCGCGAAGATATTTCGTCCTTTCGGCACTGGTCGTTGGCCGCTGCCGCGGAATCTCCGGTGGTTCGTTTAGCGGCGGCCCCTGGTTGTGCCCTATCCCCGGTGGCGGATCCCCCGCGAGTTGCACACCGTCGACCGTGTTGTCGCGCGGCGTGATCTGAAAGAGACCCAGACTGCCTGCTCCTCCTGCGCCGCCATCCGTCCACTGCCCGCCGTCGGAATTACCGGCCGGCACGCGCGGCTGGTTTGGATTGTATTTCCGGGCCAGCGCGGGAAAGGCTTCGGCAGCATCTGCGCTGGGCGGGAGAAACCGCGCGGCGTCGGGACGAATCCAACGGCCGCCGTCCGGCTGTGGCCACCGCGATTGCTGGTGGCGCAGCCAGACTTCGTGATGCGATGGCATGAAAGCATGTCCTTGAGGAACGACACGCGCTCCAAAAAAAAGCGGCGCGCCAGAGAAGCGCGCCGCTGAATTTCCGGTCATGCGCGGGGCCCGACCCGCGCATGACGCAGGAGCGGTGACCTTCCTCAGCTCGCTGCGAACTTCATCAGCTTGATGGCGTCGAAGTCCTGCACGCCGCCGCCGACGCGCTTGGTGGTGTAGAACAGCACATAAGGTTTTGCCGAATAGGGATCGCGCAACACGCGCACGCCGGCGCGGTCCGCCACGAGATTGCCGCGGCGGAAATCACCGAACGCGATCGACAGCGAATTCGCCGCGACATCCGGCATGTCCTCGGCCTCGACCAGCGGGAATGTCATCAGCGAGGCGCGCCCGCCAGCCTGCGCCGGCGGCTGCCACAGATAGGCCCCACCGGTATCCTTGAACTTGCGGATCGCAGCTTGCGTCTTGCGGTTCATGATGAACGCGGCATTCTGGCGATAGCCAGCCTTCAGCGCATAGATCAGATCGACCAGCGCATCCGACGGGTTGCTCGAGGCGAACGCGCCCGCCGCGCCGCTGGCGATATAACCCAGCTTGCTCCACACCCACGAGCCGTTCGCCACCGTATCGGATTGCAAAAAGCCCTTCGGCTGGTTAGTGCCGTCACCGTTAACGAACGCCGCGCCTTCCTGCACCGCGAAGGTCAGCTCGACTTCTTGCGCGATCCACTCGTCAATGTTGACGGCGGAATCGTCGAGCAGCGTCGCAGTCGCTGCGGGCATGGCGTAAAGCTCCATCGCCGGGAAGCTCAAGGCATCCAGCGTCGGCGAGGTGGTTTGCGTTCGCGAGTCCGTCTCACCGACCCAACCCGTGGCGGGACCCGCGGTCATGAACGGCTTCTTGTAGACATTGCCTGAGATGGTGCGAACCGACGCGAGCGCGCGGATCGGCTTGATCGCCGCCAGGCGTTGCCCGATCTCGTGCTCGAGCTCGACCGGCACGAGATAACCGCCGTCCGGATTGGAGCCGGCCGACATCGCCTTGGTCTCGAGTGCGCGCAAGGCACCGGTCTCGCCGCCACGCACGTAAGCCTCGAAGGCGCTTTTGTGCTCGCGGGAGCCAGCGTCCCTGAGGATTCCAGTGCGGCCTTCGAGCGCCGGGCGGGCGCTCTTGAGCGCCAGTTCATCCATGCGCCTGTGCTGGGCGTCGAGCGCGGCATTGATGCGATCGACCTTCTCCTCCAGCAGCGCGTCGCCGCGCTTTTTGCTCCAGCCGTGCCAAGTGTTCGTCGTTGGCCACCTTGAATTTCTCGAGGGTGACGCGGAAGTCGTCATAGCCGCCGCGGACGGCGCCGCCGGATTTATGCTCCGGCGCGATGTCGGTGATATCGAAGTCCATTTATGCTCTCCTCGGTAATAATAATTTCGCCCCGTCGTGTCTGACGTTTAAGACTTGTTTGACCCCAAGACTTGTACGCGGGTGTGCGCTACAGTGGCTTCCGGCAACGGCAGCACGTTGAGGCGAACCATGCGATTTCTGATCTTTGTCTGGATAACCCTGGCCGTCGCCGCGGCCGGCAGCGCGTGGTATGCGATGCAGCCCTTGAGGCGGGTCGTCGCCTGGTTCGCGATCGCCGCCTGCGTCGTCCTGTTGGTCGCGTTCGGGATATCCTTCGTGATGCTGAGCGGTAGCGCTCAAAAATCGCTGCTGGCGATTGCGCTTTATCTCCTGAACTGGAGTATGGCCACCGGCGGCGCGGCGATCTGCGTCGGAGCCATCGCGGGCCTCGCGCTGGCGCTGGCGTTCAAGCGGTGAGGTGATCCGCCTGCAGGCGAAACCGCGACAGGATACCCTCCGCGCCGATCACAAAAATAGCGGCTGCAAGCCGAAATCGGATTCTGGAGCAGGCCCGGCGTGATAACGCGGGAGATACGCCTCATATCCCGTCGCTGAACCGAACCGGGAACGGATGAAGGCCGAAGCCCGCGCACCATTCGTAACATCTTCAACAATATCGTTGTCTGATCAATGGTCGAATTGACGAGCCGAATTGCCGCGCTCAACGAAGTGAACGATGTTACGCCAAGACCACGAAATCGTCCCCGCGAACAATTGTTCTATCCGCTTCATCGCGTACGCGCCCCTTGAGATAACTCTCGCTCTTACCAACGTGTTCTTCGATCGCGTGGCCGCCAAGATCTCGCTCTTCCAGCAGGTCAATCGGTCGTCTTTCCGGTCGGTACTGAATCTGTTCGAGACCACCGCCACCATCATCTGTTCGACACCACCGCCACCATCCGTCCACTGCCCGCCGTCGGATTGCCCGCCGGCACGCGCGGTTGATCCGGGCTAAACTTGCGTTGAAGCGCCGGATAGACCTCACGAGGGATCGGCGCAGGGAACGAGAAAGCGTGCGGCGTCCGGCCGAATCCATCTGTAGGCATCGGGCCGCATCCAGCGCGCGCGCCGCGCGGTTTCGAATACGCCTGCATGACCAGCCATCAGCGCACACCCACCAAATGCGCGCGCACCGCGCCGTGAAGCGCAGCGCGGCGGCCTTCTCTGCCGCGCAGCGACGCCGAAACCACCGCCGGGCGCGGGCGGAGCCTTGGCGCCGGTTCATCCGCGGCCTGCCTTATGCTCCGCCACTCGCGCTCGGCTTGCGTCTGCGCGCCTGAGAGCAACGATCGGGACGTCGCCTGCTTCACCGCGCGGACACGCGCTCCCGCCAGCAGCGGGAACGTGACGATGGAAATCTCCCACAAGTCGACCTGATAGAGATGGCGCACGCGCGTGCGCGGATCGATCCGACCACGTACGGTGCGATAGCCGATCGACAGCCCGTCCACCACGCCGGCCTCGACCAGAGAAAGTAATTCGCGCGCGCTCATCACGTCGGGAATCAGCTTTCCCCGCGCCCACAGGCCACGAAAATCCTCGCGCAGTTCGAGCCAGACGCCGACCGGCTCGGCAGGATCGTGCTGGAACAGCATCGGGATCTTGCGCAACCCCCGCGTCTTCAGCGTCTGCGTGAACGCACCGGGCATCATCATGTCACGCGCCTGATCGATCTCGCCGAACAGGCTGGCATAACCTTCGACCGTGCCGTCGCCGGAGAACGACAGACGCGACACGGATGACAACGGAGCATGCATGATCGGCCTCGCAACGGGCGGGGAGGATTTCTGAAATTCGTAACAGGACGTTGTGCGCCACGCGCCCATCAGGGCAGCGGGCGTCACTGGATAAACGCTATCCCTTGCGGATGCGCTTCACCGGCTTGCGCCGCGTCTGCGATTTGGCACGAGGCGCGCGAGCCGCGGGTGGCTTGCGCGGAACGCGATCGAGATGCGCGAGAAATTCGCGAAACACGGTGAGATGATCGCGCGAAGATTTCGTCTCGGTTCCGAACGACCGTAACACGCTGTGAAGGGTATTCATCAGTCCAGATCCTCTTTGAGGTTTCCGCCGCGGCGATGCGCCTTGCGGTTGAAGCGCTGATCGCGAACGAAATCATCGAAACGGCGCGAGGCCGCTGACAGCTCGCGAAGCGTGAACAGCAGACCGGCGCTCGCGGCGCTCGCCCAAAGAAACAGCGCGAGATGCGCAAGATCGCCGCGCTCGCTGAAGATGCGGATGAGGTCGAACATCGAGAGAACCCATGGCGGCTCGTCATGACCGGACTTGATCCGGCCATCGTCTTCATCAAAGGAGTTCGCAACAGAAGCGCGCGGGGATCAGGACCCGACTATGGATCGGGAAACGTTTCCGGCGGCAGATCGCTGCTCGCGATCCATTCGATGCCGGTCGGCAACTCGCCGTCGGTCTCGATGAATTCCTTCACCGCTTTCCATGCAATAGGGAACGGCACGAACAGCCCCACTGACAACGGTGTGCCATGCAGCGACCGCACGAAATCGCCGAAACGACTGAGATCACCCTTGGAATTATATGTCTGTTTGTGTTGGATGCGACCGTCCCATTTAGCGTATTGTAAATAAACTCCAATATCCCGATTACCGGTCATGTAGAAATGGACATTGGCCTGCTCCTCGCTCGGCAAACCATCCGTCCCGCAGAGCCCTTGAACGTCCATTCCCCAACTGTCGTTGCCACCGGCGAATGACCATTCCTGTCCTTTTGGCGCGAGGAAAAAACGCTCAAGCTCGGAAAGCGCTGGCCATCTGTCAGAAGCGAAATTATCGAAATAAAAAAGTCGCTTCATTTCTGTCTCTACCGAAGCCAGCTTCCATTCCACATGACGCTAGTTATTCCCGTATCGGTTTCGACAAAACGAACGTACAGATTACCCAATTCCAATGCGAGCTTTGGAAGCGCCACGTTGCAGCTGTAGCATATTTGGCGATCAACATGAACTTCGAGCGACCTATCTGCGAGTGAACCGCCTTGATCGCGTGCCGCCCTCATCAAAATTGTCGCCTCAGCATGGTAGAGTGAGTTGTTCGGCGCTTGTCCAATATTGTCGGTCCTCATTGCACTGGGATATCTGCCGACCAGATTCCACCGCTGCCCGTCAGCAGGGCGAGTTGCCGGCGCGCTTACTCCAGCCTGTCGCCGCCCTCGATCGGCGCATATCCGACCGCTTCGCGTTTTTCGTTGAGCGTAAGAAACGCCGCGTTGCTGACTCGCTCCCACAATGCCGCACGGTCGGCGGCCAGCGCGTCGATCCTGTCGGTGTCGACGACGATACGGATGCTCTCGCCGAACTGCGGCGACAGCCACTGCGCGAATGAGTTACCGATACGGGACGCCAGCGGCAGCACGGTCTGACGAAAGAAGCAGCGGCCGGCCCGCGTTCACCGCGCCCTGATAGGTGTCGGTCAACTCGCGCTTGAGCCGATCGAACTGTGAATCCGACAGCACCGCGCCTTCCGGCCCGGAATAGACCAGCGCGCCGGACGGCCGCGCCGCGTTGTCGAGAAGCGCCTTGTTCCATTTCGATCCGGCGTTGTGGGTGTCGATGGCGACGGCAGCAGGCTCGATCGGCGCAAGACCGTAGTGATCGTCGAGCGGATGAAAGAATGTCAGGTGCAGGATCGGCGGCACCACGGATGACGCTTGATCGAAGCGCACGCTGCAAGGCGCGAAGGGCGTACAGGAAAGAACGCAAGGACGCCAATGGTTGTAGCCCCAACACCTCCTCCGGTTCGGACTAGGATGGAGAGAGAGAAATGGCGACACAAGAACAGAAGGATGCATCACGGAGGGTGATGCAAGCCGTCACGGCTCTTAATACGGCACTGCGCAATGCAGGCAGTGTCCGGCTCCATATTGAGTTAAAGGATGTCCGCCCAGAGGATACGATTGTTCCGCAATATCAGGTCTCGGTAATCGAGACACGCGAAACCGTCCTGCCATGAACTGGCAATCCAAAATCCTCAACGAACCCCGTCTCGGCTTCGTTAAGGAGCATGGATCGAAACGAAGGCCGGTGAAGAAAGACTAGCATCCTGCGCCGGCTATTCTAGATTCCGGCAATGCCCCTCACCCTGCGCCGCACCAATGACGACCCGCCTTCCTATCGAGTGAAATACGACGGCGTCGAAATCGGCTCGATCTCTAAGCAGCATCACCACGTCGAACACCGCGACTTCTGGTCATGGGCCATCGATAACATGCCAATGATGAGCCACGGAGGACGGCCGCCATGCGGCGAGGCGCGCAACTTCGATCAGGCCAAGAAGCTATTTCGGGAAGCCTTTGAGAAATGGAAGGATGAACTGCCGCCAGGACAGTTCGAGGAGAACCTGATCTACAAGCGGGCGACAGCCGGCCGGTGGACCACATGACGAGCTGGTAATGATTTTTGAATGTAGCGATTATAGCTACATAGTCAAGTTAATATGTAGCGATTTTAGCGACAGACTCTATGTAGCGGAAAACGCTACAATTACCGCATGACCGAGGCGGAAGAGCGGGGGCAGATTATCGAGTGGATCAAGTCAGCCATGAAGCACGCTGACGTAAATCAAGCTCGTCTAAACAGCCTCATCTGGCCGAATGACCGGTCGATCCTCGGAAAAATACTATTGAAGAAGCGCCGCGCGCAGATCGGGGAGCTAGCAGAAATTGCGGCTAGGACAGGCTATCCGCTCTATGTCGCTAGCGCACCCACCAAGGCGAAGCGTGATCCAGCTCCTCGCCTATCGGTTAAATTCCACGTCCGGGAATGGCGCGAGTTTTGCGAGGTGAAACCCCCAGTGATTGCTAAGGCTCTCAGGATCGACGAGGATGAGTTGAGTTTTTTGGAAAATAAGCCGCACAAATTCAGCATTGAGCAGATCACAATGATCGCCAGTGCATTGAAAGTGAACTTTGACAGCCTTCGCTGGAATCCTCAGAAGATCCCAGCGCCCGAGCCAGCGAATAGCGACATTAAGAGAATCCGGGCGCGAGCGAGGGCGTAGTTCGCAAGGACGATCGTGGACAGGGCTTTGCCGAGCGGGTCAACAAACCCATCCGAAGCGATCTTTGGGATGTAGTTTCTAAGCCTGGAATAGACAGAATGGCGCTGATGCTCAAACTCATTTCCGGTCTTTACCTGGTCCTAGTTTGGACGGTGTTTTTCGCCGTGTTGGTCTTCGGTCCAGACGTTGCCTCGATACCGAACAGATACGGGCATATCGCGGAGACTGCTCCAGTTTTCTTCATCATTTGCTCTGTCCTTTCGATCCCTGCCGTCGCCCTCTACGCTTTCGGCCAGATTGTCGGAGACATTCGAACCTCTCGGCTTCACCTGGAGGCAATCCGAGCAAATTTGACGCCCAAATAGGACCGGCACTGGTTCTGCTCGAAGCAAGAAGCAGAAGCAGCCGGATGCAGGGCGCCGAAGCGATAACGATCCCTTCAAGCAATACTAGAACCGATGCAAACGCTTGTGGCCCTTTTATCATGTTCGTTTTTGGGGACGGTCGTAGCCACGGCCGTTCTCGTCGGCGTTGGTCGCCGCCTTCTCCCCAAGTCAAAATCGGAAATACTCGATGATGAGGATCTATTAGCTCTTTCTCGGAATAGCGAAGGCGGCGGATGCAGGGCGCCCGAGCGTTGATCGGAAGGAGAGGCAACGATGAAATGGGCATTGGTCATGATGGCGATGGGGACGACGCCAATTCAAACAAATCTGGTCTATGATGACTTACAGGCCTGCTATGCCGCTGAAGAAAAGATCGCTGCTGAGTATGCCGACGTTTTCAATCAGTGGCTCAAGACGAACGGCGACACCAGCCTCGTTCCTCCATACGTAAAACAGCGCGTTATGCGCGGAGTATGCACTCCTCATCAAAGTACCGTTTCCGCACAGAGTATGGAAACCCCGCCAGCGCTGCGTTTGGAACCGAGGCAGCCGGACGCTGTGGGCCAAAGCGATGGAGGCGACGTCGGCGACCACGCCATGCAGAAGCAGGTGATCAATCTGGTCGCAGCTCTGAAGAACATCAAGACGCTGGCGCAGGCCGCAAAGGACAGCGAAGATGTAAACGTGCTGCGGAATAACTTCGAGATGATCTCAACGCTCGTGAACAAGGCCCTGCCGAGGTCGCGCAAGAGGATGCGATGAGTGATGATGAAGGGCAAGACCAACCTCCAACGGAGCCAAGCTCGCTCCACGACCTCGATGTTGATACCGCGATCAGACTTCGCTGGGTGTTGCGTGACATTCGAGCGGGACGGGTAAAGCTGCTCGCGCCCTCGAGCGATGATTTGAGGTCGCTTGCAGAGCTCGGTTTGATCACCGTGGATGACGATAAGCTTATCCTGACGGAAGCAGGATATTCGGCTATTGGCAGCCCCAGATAGAAGTCCCGCCGGAGAAGCTCGTTGATGAAATCGGAAGATTACAGAGAGAATGCCCGCAACTGCGGTGAACTCGCCGATGATGCGAAGGATTTGCCGTCGAAGAACCGTTTCAAGAGAATGCAGGATGCCTGGCTCGCACTCGCCGAGGAGCAAGACTGGCTAGATGGGGTTTCGAGCAAGGACAAATAGAAAGCCCCGCCAGAGCGGCTGTTTTATCAGGCGTCGAAGCGGTAACCGCCGCATCAAAAAGGTCTAATCCATTAGTGCTTGCCTGAGATCATGTAGCAGCGCGAGTTGGAGATCATTATCCTTCTGATGTTTCGCCATCTCCATGTAGACCCGCAAGGCTTCGGGCATTTGCCCTCGTTTCAGAGCACCATTTTCTTGCAAGCAATGGATAAGAACTTGAAAGGCAGCAGTGGTGGCAGCCATGTGCGCGGCTATAATCTGATGTTCCGGGCTGAGTTCATCTGTCATTGTGTTGACCTCCCCTGATCAGAGGAGGTTAGCGACATGCTGGAAATAGAAAACCCCGCCGGAGCAGCTGCGCGGACAGCAAGGTCACTGAGGAACCATGTCAGCGATGATTTTACTATGACTATTAGGGCCGCTTTGGTGTTCGCCATTCTTTTTGCTTGCCAAGCGGCTCATGCGGACTGTTCATGCGAGTGTATAAATGGCCGCATGCAGCCACTCTGCCCTAATCTCGATGTTGTGGCTGTTTGCCCGGAGACTTTTTGCCCGCTCGGGCCACCGTCCATTGCACCATTCGCAGTGCCCAGGATCCCGCCTTTTGGTTCAAGCTTGTGCCGGCAAGCCAGGGTGTGCGACCCAAGCGGAAACTGTCAGTTGCAGACGGTTTGTAATTAACCCCGGCGGCACAAGGGGATTTTGATAAATGACAACCAGCAGACCCTAGATCCTATGAAAATCTTAGCCGATATCCAAGTACTGGTCCGCGTTGCTCTGGAGAACGCAGACCCTGACGTCCTCGGCGTGACTTAGAGTTGATCCTGACAATCACGGAAGAGGCGCTGCAGCCGCGGGGCCAGAAATAAGAAACCCCGCCGGAGCGGGGTTCTGCGGGAGCGCCGTGGAAGCGTGATTGCTAGTATTTGGACTTCGACTTGTCCTTATGGTCGCGATCCCCGGCAGTATTCGATTTGGTGTGTCCCGGCGCATATCCAGAGGCGCCCGTTGTGCCTTTAGCAGAACCCTTGTCCTGCATTTGCTGACCTGGAGCATATCCCGAGGCGCCAGGGCTACCAGGCACTGATCCCCTGTCCTGCATCTGCTGTCCCGGGGTACTAGTGGAACCTTGCGCGTAAGCGGTCGGGGACGCCAAAAGTGCAGCAGCAGCAATGAGAATAGCGTATTTCATATGCAAGCCCTCTTTGTTTGAGAGTGCAGCCAACGATCCTCGGCGACCAAAGGTTCCGCGCTCGCCCCAAATAGCAAGCCCCGCCGGAGAGATCTGGAGGCCCAGCCTGGACTTCGAACCAGGATGTGAAGCGCTTGCGACGCCCCCGCGTAGCCATTCCGCCACCGGGCCGCAGACATATTCCGAAGTATTCCCGATGGGTCCAGCGACCCTTCAATGTAACCTTAATTTCGGCATCCGGCTTTGGCCAGGATGCTCATGTGCTAACTATTCAGATACGCGGATTTAGCTCAGTGATAGAGCGGCGGCTTCCAGCCACAGACCGATGTTCGATCCATCGAAGCCGCTCCATGCCCATCAATAGAAAACCCCGCCGGAGCGGGGGGTGACGTCCTGTCACTACGGGACTTGTGGGGTAATGAATTTAGTGATGCTGTGAAAGCTTTCCGTTCCGTGATGGGGTTTAGATGCGCCGTTGGTATCTCAACGATTTCGAAGATTTTGGAGACGGTGAAATATCCGCGTTGGACAGTACCTGCCTTGGTAGCCACAAAGCAGGTGGAGACGCGTCATCCCCGACACAGCGGCAGAATCCTGGACCTGAAGGAAAAGAAAGAGTCCGGGATCCGTTATTTTTTATGGACTAATTGAACCCATTATCAGCTAGGATGTGGCCCTAGCCACTGTTCCATCTCACAACCCGCAGATTGAAATAAATGGCATCCGCGAGTTGGCGCAAAAATCTGCCATTGATGATCCAAGGGTTGACGCGACGGCCGTTTTGGTCCGTCAAAAACTTGCGCATAAACTTGCTCACGGGGGCGACCGAGGAATTGAGAATCACGTGAAAACGATCGCCGCGAAGTCGACGTCCTTAATTAGGGGCCGCAAAGTTTTGTTGCTTGACGATGTTTGCAGCACCGGAAACTCAATGCGTGCCTGTAAAAAAATTCTTTTGGCTGCCGGTGCGCGTTCGGTTTATCGCGCGGCCCTTGTCAGAACGATCTAGACAGCGATTCTCTGCGATGCGTGCGCTGCCGCTTCAATCCGGCCTTTGCCGCATCGTCGCCTTCATCAACTATAACAGGGACGTCATCAACGTACCGTGTGGTGGCAGCGATTGTCGCCTTGCGCGCGAGAACGGCGGCGCGGGTCTTGCCGGATGATGACGTTCTAACCGCGCTTTGATTTGTCGCCGCTTCGGCCTTCGCCTTTTGCGCCTTCGATCGCGCTGCCGGCGCGACCCGCTTGCTCCCAGCCGACGACGGCAACGCTTTCTTCTTCGATGCCGAGGACGTTCCGGTCCTGGATGGCGTCAGCTTTGAGCGAGAGGCAACGCGCCCCGCCGCCGGCTTTCGTGCCGGCTTGCCGGTTCGCGTCGCACACATGAAGATCAAGAACTCCCTTCAAGCGGACCCATGCCGCTGGATTTCTGGATTGGAAGTGAATGACGTTGAGAGTTTCCACGTTTCATGGCCGGCACCTTCCCCCACCGACCAAACAATGGTTCTGCGTCGACGGTTCTTTCGTCCACTCACTAATGAACGAATACAAGCCAGGTTACGCAAAGGATCAGCGATGCCAACCCAGTGCTGATGGTCGACAGTAAAAGAACGGAGAGCCCAGGCTCGGCTTTTCGCGCCTCCATGGATGTGTCTACGATTTGATCGCGCTGTTCCGTCGCCATGCTCGTTTTCCCTTCGCGATCCGCAGATTCGCAGTGCTAATCGATAGGGGCAACGTGAGACCCTTTGCGACGTTCCCTGCAAAAAGGATGTACGCGTACGGACTCGCTATGAGCGTGCATTCAGGGGATTTCAGGTAGTTTTCGTTCGATCGTTCGTCAGCCGCGCGACCAGAAAGCATTGCCGTGATGTCTCGGCGCAACTGTGGAGCATGTCGTAAACCTACTCCGGCAGCGTCACGCTGCCAAGGTATATTTTCCTAGGAAAATATACCTGTCGTCTGGCCTTATTTCAGCAGCCCGTTCAGCGCGTCGAAGCGGTCCCTGAGCCCGCTGCCAATACCGGTGACCGCGGCCACGATGACGATGCTGATGCCGGAAGCAATCAGCGCATATTCGATCGACGTGGCACCTGTTTCGTCCCACAGAAAATCCGACGCAAGTTTTGCAATGAGGTGCAACGCCAACTCCAGCCTTTGAATCCCCGCGGGCGCGCCAATCACGATCGAGCGCAGCGCGGCGCATTTTCAAACTGGAATGCTAGAGTTGAAAGATTTCTCGGAGCCTAAGCGACACTCTGAAGGAATGCTTAAGAGCGATAGCAAAACTTTGCGTGCGCATCAGGACGGGGGACCGGCGAGCGGCCGTTCCTCCATTCGCACCAGCAGCAGCGCAGCGCCCGCCAGCATCGCGGCTGTGGCGGCGAATACATAACGAAATGCGGTCGTGAGGTCAGAGGCGGAGATTACACCAACCCGACCGCTGCCCTCATTGCCGATCGAGGCATCAGTTCCCAGCGCCATCAGCAGGATGGCGGCGAATGCAGCGACGGCGAACGAGGAAACCAACGCACGGAAAAAATTCATCGCGCCAGTGACGGTTCCGACTTGCTGACGCGCCACCGCGTTCTGCAGCGATACCACGCTGACGGGAAATATCGTGCCGAGACCGAAGGCGAACAAGGATAGCAACGCAAGCAGCGGCCATAGAGGCGGCGTCACCACAGCCAGAATCGCGGCCACGACGGCTGCAAATGTGGTTCCCAGTACCGCGACGCGCTTGTAGTGGAGGGTACGCATCATGCAGCGGCCCGCAAGCGCCGCCCCGCCGGTCGAAATCGCCGCGATCGGAATCAATGCCAGTCCGGATTCGCTCGCGCTGAGATGGTGGACGACCTGATAGTACAGCGGCAAATGCACGGTGATCCCGATAATCGCGCCGAGCGCCAAAGCACCCGCGGCTATCGCATACGGAACCACCGGGCCGCCCATCAGCGACAGCGGCAGGAATGGTTCGGACGTCTTGCGCGCGTGCCGGACAAAGACCGTGGCAAGCACAAGCGAGGCGCCAAGCATGGCGGCGATTTGCGGCGACGCCCAGGCGAAGCGGTTACCGCCCCATGTCAGCACCAGCAGGAAAACGACGGCGGATGCCATCAGCAACAGGCCGCCGGTCCAGTCCACTCTGCGGCGGCGGTGGAACACCGGAATCTTACCCATTTTCGGCAACAGCAACGCCAGCGAGACAAAGCCGAGCGGCACGTTGATCCAGAAAATCATCGACCAGTGCAAGTGCTCGGCGAAAACGCCCCCCAGCACCGGCCCCGCGATGCCTGCCGCAGTCCATACGCCACTGAAATAAGCCTGATACTGACCACGCTCCCGGGGCGTCACCACATCGGAGATCACGGTCTGCACCACGGGCAGGATGCCACCGCCGCCGATGCCCTGCACGCCGCGCGCCACGATCAGCGTCGCCATGTTCGGCGCCAGCGCGCACAGGACCGAACCCACGACAAACAGACCGAGCGCGGTGACGATCATGGCGCGGCGACCGTAGATATCGCTCAAGGTGCCAAACAACGGCGCGACCGCTGTGGACGCCAACAGATACGCCGTAATGACCCACGACAGGGTGGTGACCTCGTGGAACTGGCGGCCGATGGTCGGCAGCGCGGTTGCGACAATGGTCTGATCGAGGGCGGCGAGGAACATGGTCAGCATCAGGCTGACCAGAATGGTGTGCACCTCGCTCCGGCTCAGCGGCGCGGGCGTCACAACCGGCGGCGCACTGGCGTCACCGTCAGCCTTGCCGGAACGCGCCGCAGCTTCTGACGCGGCGTCGCCGGACAGAATCGGGGGATCCGACGGACCCCGACCCAGACGCTCGAATGTATTCATGCGGACAGACAAAATATGATTTGGCTAACAAGAGGCGGAGGCTGGTGCGGTTCGCTGATTTGTGAACATTAACGCTTGAGGCCCGCGTTCGGACAGCGACCGACGGAATAAAAAGCCTCCAATGCAAAATCGCAAATTTGTGATGGGAGACCGGTCAACCCTTCGGCGGTTTCCGAAGCCGGGCGCGCTTCGGCAGCCGAACCGGCCACTGCACGATATGATCCTCCAGTTCAGAATCGGGAATCTCATCCTCGGTGCCGCGGACCCGGCCACGCACCGAAACACCGGCCTCGTGGACGGTATTAGGATTGCCGGAAATCAGCGGATGCCACCAGTAGAGATCGCGCCCCTCCGCGACCAAGCGATAACCGCAGCTCGGCGGCAACCAGTTCAAGGTCCGGACATTGTCCGGCGTGAGGCGGACGCAGTCCGGAACTTGTTCGGAACGCTTCGGGTAATCCTTGCAGGCGCAAAGCCCGGCATCCAGAAGCCGGCAGGAAACATGCGTGAAATAAATGTCGCCGGTATCCTCGTCCTCCAGCTTCTCCAGACAGCAGCGCGCGCAACCATCGCACAGGCTTTCCCATTCGGCGCTGGACATTTCATCCAAGGATTTGGTCTTCCAAAAGAACCCGTTCTGTTCCGACGATCGCGCGGGTCGTTGGGTCATGGAGTGAGCCAGGGGGTGTGCCAGAGGTTGCGCCGAAGAAAACCGATTTTCCGTCTATGGGCTTCGCCGGCACTTCGCGCAAGCGCCCTAGGGGATCTGGGGTGCCAATAGCGACTATGCCGGGCTGAAATCACGACCGGCCATTGGTTTATCTTCCGCGCTCGGATAGAAGAAAATCGGCTTTCCCGAGGATGCTAGGATGATGGTCCAGCGCGGGTTTTGAGATGCCTTCTCGAGTGCCTTGGGTTTGCCGTAACGTTCTTGCATGAGGGTGGCGAGATGGCGCCTTAGAGAAGGCGCTGCGATGCCGCAGATCGGTCACAGACCTTGGTGCGCAACAACCTGCCCTCCGATTGGAAGAAGCGAATCCGGCATATCCTGCTGGATCTCGATTCGCGCATCGATTCGACCCTGTTCTCCTCGGCGGCCGGCGCGCGGGAACTTTATGAGCGCTTCTCCACCTTCATGGACCGCTTCTATGTCGGCCATTGGAAGCGCTGGGTCATCGTCGAGCCGCTGTCGGAAGCTGCAACCTTGGGCCTCGGCGGTCTCATCCTCCTGCTGGCGCTGGCACAGCCGGCGTTCCGCGAAACCGCCGACGAGGACTGGCTGAAGAAATCCGATCTCGCGGTGGCGTTCCTCGATCGCTACGGCAATCCGATCGGCAGCCGCGGCATCAAACACAACGATTCGATTCCGTTGGAGGAGTTCCCCGACAACCTGATCAAGGCGACGCTTGCGACCGAAGATCGCCGCTTCTACGATCATTTCGGCATCGACATTGGCGGCACCTTCCGCGCGCTGGTGACCAACGCACAGGCTGGCGGCGTGCGGCAAGGCGGCTCATCGATCTCCCAGCAGCTTGCGAAGAACCTGTTTCTCTCCAACGAGCGCACCATCGAGCGCAAGGTCAATGAGGCCTTCCTTGCCGTCTGGCTGGAAACCCGACTGAGCAAGAACGAGATCCTTAAACTGTATCTCGACCGCGCCTACATGGGCGGCGGAACCTTCGGCGTCGACGGCGCGGCGCATTTCTACTTCAACAAGTCGGTGCGTGACGTCAACCTCGCCGAATCCGCGATGCTCGCCGGCCTGTTCAAGGCGCCGACAAAATACGCGCCGCACATCAACCTGCCCGCCGCCCGCGCCCGCGCCAACCAGGTGCTCGACAACATGGTCGATGCAGGCTTCATGACCGAGGGCCAGGTGTTCGGTGCGCGGCGCAATCCCGCCACCGCGGTCGACCGCCGCGACGAGAACTCGCCGAACTATTATCTCGACTGGGCATTCGAAGAAATGCGCAAGCTGGTCGACACGTTTCCGCGCTCCTACACCGAGCGCGTGTTCGTCGTCCGCACCGCAATCGACATGAATGTGCAACAAGCGGCGGAAGAAGCGATCGAGAGCCAGTTGCGCCAGTTCGGACGCGACTATCACGCGACGCAAGCGGCAACGGTTGTCGCAGATCTCGACGGTGGCGTGCGCGCAATGGTCGGTGGACGCGATTATGGCGCAAGTCAGTTCAATCGCTCGACGGATGCCCTGCGCCAGCCCGGATCATCGTTCAAGCCGTATGTCTACACCACAGCGTTGCTCAACGGCTTCAGTCCGACATCCAAGATCGTCGACGGCCCCGTCTGCCTCGGCAACTGGTGTCCGCAGAATTACGGCCATTCCTACTCCGGGACGGTGACGCTAACCCAGGCGCTGACGCGGTCGATCAATGTCGTGCCGGTAAAACTCTCGATCGCGCTCGGCAAGGGGGCAAAGAATCCCGCTAAAGCCGGCCGCGCCAAGATCGTCGAGGTCGCCCGCAAGTTCGGCATTATCACACCGCTGCCCGACACGCCCTCGCTGCCGATCGGGGCCGACGAGGTCAACGTGCTCGAACACGCCGTCGCCTATGCGACATTCCCGAACAAGGGCAAGGCGGTGGCGCCGCACGCGGTTCTGGAGGTCCGGACCGGCGCCGGCGATCTGGTATGGCGCTACGACCGCGACGGCCCCGCACCGCGCCAGATCATTCCGCCTTCAGTCGCCGCGGATATGGCCGGTATGATGAGTCATGTGGTCAGCGAAGGCACCGCACGACGCGCCATTCTCGACGGCATTCCGGCCGCGGGCAAGACCGGAACCACAAACGCTTATCGCGACGCCTGGTTCGTCGGCTACACTGGCAACTTTGTATGTGGTGTCTGGTACGGCAATGACGACTATTCGCCAACCAACCGTCTGACCGGCGGCGCGTTGCCCGCCCAGACCTGGCACGACATCATGACGGCCGCGCATCGCGGTATCGAAGTCAAAGACCTCCCCGGTGTTGCAGCGCCAGCGAAACCGACCGCCGACGTGGCAGCCAAAACCGCCGCCAGCGACGACAATGCAAAACCGGCCCCCCCGCCGATCCTGACCAAGCGCGGAGCCGACATCCTGGTCCGCGTGGAAAAGATGCTGGATCAAGCAGCCAAGACAATCGGAAAAACCTCGGCCGGAGAACCGGTCGATCCGGCTCGCTCCGGCGCCCTTAGTCCCACCTCCTCCGGCGGCGGCGCAGAAAACTTGGCGGCCGCGACGTCCAGCGACCGAGCAGCCCCGGCGCCAAGCAAGAACTAGAGTGGGATGCGGAAGTGTGTACGGTTTGCGACCGCAATAAACAATGGAATCGATCACGGTTATGATTTGGATCTTTCTGATCCAAACGTGGCGTGTTTCCGACATTCGCATTACAGATGCGCGACTTGAATGGCTTCAACACCGGAGCGCCGACACGTGCGGCTGATTGTCATTTTGCTGGGCCTCGGTCTCGCCACCGCGATAGGCCTCGGAACTACCTGGATCACCGCAACGCGCGGCACCAATCTCGGCACGCTGACCATCGGCGCATGGACGGCAAAACCAAGGATTGGATCCGCCGAGATCGACCCTTACTCCCGCGCCGCAATTGCGCGAAGCGGAGAACTGCCGATCGGAGCCGGAGACGGCATAGCATTTCTTGCCACGGCAGACGACGCCAAACGACCGCTCGATGGCCGATGCGACGTCATCATCAGCGGCGTCACACCGGCGGCGCGGTTCTGGACGCTGACGCTCCACGACCGCAAGGGCCATCTGGTGGCGAACTCGCTGCAACGCTATGGCTTCACCAGCCAGGAAATTGTGCGGAATTCCGACGGCTCATTCGTGGTGCATGTGGCATCTCGCGCGCGTGCCGGCAACTGGCTGCCGACCGGCGGCATCGAGAGCTATGTGCTGATGCTTCGACTTTATGACACGCCCGTCGGAGTGGGTACGCGAACCCGACGCGACGCCCCAATGCCTTCCATCTCGACAGAGAGGTGTTCATGATCCGCCTGCTGTTTGCGATCGTCGGCGGCATTCTGCTTGGCGGGATCGTGCATCTCGTCAGCGTATTGGCGCTGCCGCGGATCGCCTCGCAGGACGCCTATTCGCGACTAACGGAAATGACTACGCTGAACGCCGTGACGCCCTTGCCGCCGGCGGATCCCGCCAACTCGCTGATGCCTTTCATGGACCCTGCGTTTGCCGTCGCGGTCTGCCGCTACGACCTGTCAGGCGGATCGATCAAGCTCACGGTGCCTGTGAGCGAGGCCTACACGTCGGTGTCATTTTACACCCAAAGCAACGTCGCCTATTACGCCATCAACGACCGTTCAGCTGGACGCAAGGTGATCGAACTCAATCTGATGACCGAAGCACAGCACGCAGAGCTGCCCGAAGAAGAGGACGTGACGGCCGCGGACCGCCTCATCATCGACTCCCCCTCGACGACGGGGCTGATCGTTCTGAAGGCGCTGGCGCCTGAGTTCGGCATGACGGAGCAGGCGAAATCATCTCTCGCCACCGCAAAATGCCGGCTGCAAACTGAGCCGCCCGTGGTGAAACCGGAAGCGAAACGATAGGACGTTTGGGGAGCAGAATGAACCGCCTGTAACGGCGTTTGTCTCACCTCTCCCGAGGAAATCCGGGTAACGAGGCTTGGTCGCTTTTGCTCTCGTCAAGCGTTAGCTACAATCAAGGATGAACTACCCGCGCGTGCGCAGGGCGCGGCCGATCACGGGGGTCGCGGTCACAGGGGGATTGGCGGTCAACGCCGCGAGGTGCCCGATCAGGCGGTCTGCGTCGGCCGCCATACCATCCGGCGCCTGAACCACCAGATGCTCAAGCGCCCAGCGATAGGACGCGATCCGCTGCTCGAGGCATTGCTGCACCCACTGCACGATCAGAGTGTTTTCCTCCATGCGGGCGACGGCGTCAGCGTGCTCACGCGGCGATAGGTCGGACACCAATCTCAGGCTGGCGTTGCGCTTGCCGTCGAGAACGAAGACCTGCCGGGCGGTGTTGAAGAACGGATCAAAACGGGTGATGTCGTCGCGGACGTCATCGATTAATTGCGTATAGCGCGAAGTGTGAGAACGATGCGGCTCGTCGATGAGCAGGCGGCCGTAAGCGGAGCGATCAAATGCAGGCTTTTGCCGCCATGGCGTAGCGAGCGGGTCGTAGTCGCCGAACACACTCTTCCAGGCCGGCCGCGAATGCGGCGGCTCGACCAGCGGATAGGCGAGATCGCGCAACATCCTCTCGCTCTCGGTTAGTTGAAACCGCGACGGCTGACGACCGATGCTGCCGGTCGCTTCCGCGCCCATCCAGCGGTGCATGTCGTCGTTGCGTGCATCCTGACGAACGCGGCCGAAGTCACCACCACTGCATGCTGCGAGCGCAGTGCCTAATAGAATCACGGAAACAAGCGAAGTGAGAGGTGAACGTTTCAGCCCTGGCATCGCAAGCGACGTCTCCTGCATCGGGCGTGTCCGGAAAAATCAGGAGCGGGCGCGGCGGCGGCGCCGCCGCCCGGCAGCTGTGCCCTGCTCGGGACCGCTTCCACCGCTGGTTTCGTCGGTCTCGCGGTCGATGCGTATGACCGGCAGGATCACCACCGTTCCCCTCATCTGATCCGAAGAGCGATTTACCGTTGATCCCAGCCGCGAAGCCGCATCTGCCGGAAACGCAATAACGGTGCCCATGCTCAGTCTCTCCTCGCCCCAGCGCTCGTCGCGATTTGGGCAGCGACGCGTCGGGATTTGAACCCCGCATGGTTAACGGCCTGTTA
>CAWEBX010000027.1:0-35309 GCA_963807355.1 uncultured archaeon | reverse complement strand
GTCCGCAGCAGGGCGACGGCTTCTCGCTTGCCGCCAACGAACAGGTAGAACGAACCGTCAGTTCCTCCGCCCCTGTCAAGTCCGACGCCGGACCATTCTGCTTCTCAGCATGTTTCGACGGCGCCGGCGATTGCAAATTCGGATACGACCATCCGGACCGACAATCTCTCCAGCACCTCGCACGTGGAAGACACCATTCATCCTTTGATCCTTCAAGCGACTGGTGCGCCCCAGGAGGCGGTGTCTGATCCACAGCCCGAGGTCACGATCCTGGCGTCGGTGTTGGATTCTCAGCCTGAGGTCACGATTTAGGCGCCGTTGGCGGATTTTCGTCCGCAGCAGGGTGACGGCTTCTCGCTTGCCGCCAACGAACAGGTAGAACGAACCGTCAGTTCCTCCGCCCCGTCAAATCCGACGCCGGACCATTCTGCTTAGCATCTTTCGACGGCGCTGGCGATCGGACGGGATACGACCATCCGGACCGACAATCTCTCCAGCACCTCGCACGTGGAAGACACCATTCATCCTTTGATCCTTCAAGCGACTGGTGCGCCCCAGGAGGCGGTGTCTGATCTACAGCCCGAGGTCACGATCCAGACGTCGGTGTTGGATCCACAGCCCAAGGTCACGATCCAGGCGTCGTCGGTGTTGGATTCACAGCCCATCACGGTGTTGGATACACAGCACGAGGTCACGATACGGGCGTCTATGCTGAATCCACAGCCCGAGGTCACGTCGACCCGCGAGCGGCCGCTCAGGTGAACTACGCCGCTCTGCCGGGTGACGGGGCCGGAACCCGCCGGAACTGAGCGGCCTGATGCAGGCCTTGGAACAAGCGGCGGATAGCTCAACGCTCAGCATCGTCGGAATTGATTTGCACCACACCGCAACTGCCTGGCGTGAAATCCACAGCCATTGTCATGACTTGCCTGATAGTAGCGGTCGATTTGCTGCGGCCGGCCGTCGGCCTGCAGGCCTCGAAGTATTTGCAATGAGGCATGGAGACTACCAGTCCCTTCAGGAAGTTAGTCCCTCATGTCTAACGTCCATCTTTTCTGGTCGACGCTTCCAAGGCCATTCGCCCTGGCTTCGCAACGGCCATTGTCTTCAGCTTCTTCATAAATCTGCTGGCGTTCGTGGGGCCCCTATACATGCTCCAGGTGTACGATCGGGTTTCGGGCAGTCGAAACATGGGCACGCTGGTTGCGCTGACCCTCATCGCGGGCTTTCTCCTGATCGTGTATGCGGCTCTGGAGAAGATCCGATCATCCATCCTTGTCAGGCTTGGTCTTCTGTTCGCCGACAAGGCAAAGAGCCCGTTGTTTGATACGGTCCTGCGCGGCACGATTGTTCAGCAAGGCACAAGCCAGGCGCAGGCTTTAAGAGACCTCGACACAATTCGCGAGTTCTTGACTGGCACAGGCCTCATAGCATTCTGCGACGCGCCCTGGGTTCCTGTGTTCGTTGCTGGATGTTTCATTATGCATCCCTGGTTCGGTTACGTGGCCGGCGTGGGGGCGTTGCTCATTTTTGCGTTAGCATTGGCCAACGAGCTATTGACGCGTAATCAATTGAAGGACGCCTCTCGCAATTCGGTTCTGGCCCATTCGTACGCAGCAGCTACGTTCCGGAACGCTGACGTGCTTTATGCCATGGGCATGCTGAAGGGCTTACGGGACCGTTGGTCCGATCTACATAGGGAAGGCTTGCAATTGCAGGCAGGCGCCAGTGATCGGGCCGGTTTTCTTGTGGCATTCAGCAAGTTCGTTCGAGCTTTTCTTCAAATTGCGATACTCGGAATTGGTGCGTATCTGACGGTCAATCAGGAGACCTCGGCAGGCGCGATGGTCGCGGCCTCGATCATCATGGGGCGCGCACTTGCCCCGGTCGAAATAGTCGTCGGTCAATGGAAGACATTTTTGGCAGCTCGCTCTGCCTACGAGCGTATAAGCAAGCTCGTGAAAATGCTTCCGGAGGAAGGTGAGAAGATCGCTCTTCGTCCGCCCCAAGGCTTGATCTCAGTCGAGAATATTGTCGTAATTCCCCCCGGCGGAAAGGAGCCCGTTATCCGGGAAGTCTCCTTCGCTCTGCAGCCTGGTGAGGCCTTGGGAATTATAGGTCCGAACGCAGCAGGTAAGTCCAGCTTGGCACGAGCGTTGGTTGGGGTGTGGCGACCCGCCATTGGGAAAGTCAGAATTGACGGATCTGAGTTGGCTCATTGGAATTGCGATCAGCTTGGCCCCTTTATCGGATATCTTCCGCAAGACATTGAGTTGTTTTCCGGTACGCTTGCAGAAAACATTTCCCGGTTCGGCGAGCATGACGAAGAGAAGCTGTTTGCTGCGGCCGAAATGGGTGGAGTTCACGAGTTGATTCAAGGCTTGCCCGATGGTTACAACACCAAGGTAGGTGAAGGAGGACTTGCCCTGTCGGGTGGGCAGCGGCAGCGTATAGGCTTGGCTCGCGCGCTGTATGGAAAGCCACCGCTCGTGATACTCGATGAACCAAATGCGAGCCTCGACTCGGAAGGCGAAGCTGCCCTGATGCAGGCGATCCAGGCGCTGAAGCGAGCACGCTCGACCGTTGTCGTTGTATCGCACAAGACCGCCATGCTGGCTGCGGTGGACAAGTTGCTAGTGCTTGAGGCGGGACGGGTATCGGCGTTCGGCGGTCGTGTTGAGGTGCTTTCTAGATTGATGGGCGGATCGAAAATCGGGGTGGTCGCCAGTGGTGCAACAGCCGTCCGATAGGTGGGACGATGCAGAAGAACTCCGTTCCGGACTGGAGAGTCCCGGCCACCGCTGGCTACGTCGTCATAGTCGGCACTTTTCTCGTGCTGGGTGGATGGTCCGCCTTTGCTCGGCTGGATAGTGCGGTCACTGCCCCGGGAGTTGTGTCCGCGGAAACCAACCGCAAGACTGTCCAGCATCTGGAGGGTGGTATCGTTCGCGAAATCCACGTTCGCGAGGGACAACACGTGCAAGCCGGGCAGGTCTTGTTCCGACTGGATCTTACCCAGCCAAAGGCTGGATATGAGCTGCAGCGAAACCAACTGGATTTAGCGATCGCCCAGGAAGCGCGTTTGATCGCCGAACGGGATGGCCAGGACCAAATAACATTTCATCAGGAACTGCTTGATCGTGCCGACGATCCAAACGTCAAGCGGGCGATTGCCGACCAAGTGGCTCAGTTTGAGGGGAGGAAGGACTCTCTCAAAGGTCAGGTCCAAATACTTGACGCCAAGATCGATCAATATCGATCGGAGATCGAAGGTTTAAAGCAGGAGCGAAGCGGAACGGCCAATCAGCTTAAGTTTGTGAATGAGGAATTGGTTGACGTCCATTATCTATTTGAAAAGCAGCTAACTCAGAAAAGCCGATTGATGGCGCTTGAGCGCGAAAGGAGCCGCCTGGAAGGCTTGATTGGGCGCTCAACTGCGGATGAATCAAAGGCCCGGAACGGCATCGAAGAAGCGCGTCTGCAGATCCGACAACTCCGCCAAAAGTTCCAGGAGGATGTCGCCAACTCCATGCTCGAAACTCGACAGAAGATCAATGATCTTAGTGAGAAAGTAAGAGTCGCGCAGGACGTTCTGTCTCGAGTGGCCATCTTGTCTCCCAGCTCAGGCGTTGCACAAAATCTGCGGGTCTTTACCATTGGCGGAGTAGTCAAAGCGGGTGAGCCCATGGTCGACGTGGTCCCCGAGCACGACGACCTCATTGTGCAGGCGCACGTGCAACCCCAGGATACGGAAAACCTTCGGCCTGGTATGCCAGCGGAAGTGAGGTTCTCATCATTTCAAACGCGTATCCTTCCGATCATTGTGGGGAAGGTAGAGAGTGTCTCACGCGATCGCATGATAGACGAACAGACCAAACAACCATACTTTCTTGCTCAGATTGTCGTGGAAGACACACCACCGTTCGTGAAAGATCATTTGTCAGCTGGAATGCCCGCGGACGTGATATTTCCCACCGGCGAACGAACGGTCCTTGATTATTTGGTCCGCCCGCTCAAAGACCGTCTGCGAGGCGTAATGCGTGAGAAGTGATTGGAGCAAGCGCCATAGGAGCGCCTAAATTTGCCTATGGGCTAGCGCCGGTCCATGTTCACGACTTGCCTGGCTCGCGACCACGCCCATTATCCCTTTGATGAGGGAAAATTCGGCCAGCAGATCGCGGGCGCGGATCAATAAGTCCGGCCGCGGCCAGTCGGCGTCGGGCGTACGTTGCATGAGTCTGTTGCACGAGCGAGCGGAGGATCATCTGATCAAGACTGATCAACGCCAGTTTGACCACGTCGTAGTCGGTTGGCTTCGTTGTACTTGTTCCACTTACAATAACCGGCGCGGAGTCACCGGAGTGGCGGTTCGTGACGCGCATCCGACTGTTTCGATGTCCCGGTCTTCGTACTCGAAAAATTTCTTGTAAGCCCACCTCGCATCGCGTCGCCAGATTTTTCCGGAAGCGAGCTGATCGATCGTCTGGGATGATCACCGTCAAGCCGCTCGTTTTAGCGTTTGTCGCCACTCGTCCGTTTGATTGTTCGATCGGGCAGTCATTCGCGATCATTGCCGATACCATACCCACACTTTTCTCACGTACAGTAAACTTAATGCTTCCTTAACAACGGCCGCCCGTACAGCTTGAAATTATTATTAAATAGCCGTATTTTTGTCACCAATCCATCGTGCTTCTTTCACTTTGAAAGGACCGTCATGATCTTTGACTTTGAAGGATTAACTATCGACGACCTGTTTAAGCTGCACACTGAACTGTCTGCGGTGCTAACCGAAAAACTGATCGCCAAAAAGGCTGCGCTTGATAAGCGACTGCGGCGACTGCATCCGCTCGATGATCGCGAGATCACGCGAGCACGTCGGCCTTACCCTTCGGTGAAAGCAAAATTTCGGAATCCGGATCAACCGTTAGAAACTTGGTCAGGACGGGGCAGGCGCCCATGCTGGCTAATTGCGCAACTGAAGATCGGGCAAGCGGATCGACGACCTTCGCATCGCGGGTTAGGTGACTCGGCTGAAGCGAGCGGTTTTATGTTGGAGAAAGATGCTGCTCGAAATTAAGGCGTCCCAACCGCCGCATTCGTGCCCTGGCACCACTGAACCCAATATTCGTGCTCCTCGCAGAAAGCGGCAGCGTCGGTAGTTCGCGCAGCTTTGCCGCTGAGGTTGGAATCGTTGGCCCCGTCTGCCACAAAACCCCGTCAAGAGCAAAAGCAATGGGTTCCACCCGCTCGTTTGACCGATGTGAAGCCCACCCTGCTTTAAACTCACGCTTAGGCAGCTCGTTCGAATTCCTGCCGTGGGAGCCGGAATGCCTCACTTGACCTGGCGGCTTTCGGGTGGATACCGTTTGCGAGCATGTGAGTGGCTGTGCATGGAACCGTAGCCGGGCGAGGGCAGTCTTTACGATCCAGCGTGCCCATTGTGCTGGGAAACATAGATTGTCGTACCACCGGCATGTGACAGCACCAGATCATCGACCTACGCCCGGCCTGAGCGAAGTTTCCTTTGTCCCCAAGCCAGCGGTCAGCGAACGTACCGGAGAGATTGAGACACCCAAGTTCGTCCCTTCGGCGAAGTCTCAAAAGGTTATACTCACTTCCGGACTGGCGACGTGATTTTTGCGAAGGTCACGCCGTGCATGGAGAACGGCAAGATCGCAGTAGCGCGGGAAAGCTTGCGAACGATCTGGCCTGCGCTTCAACTGAATTTCATGTCCTCCGGCCACCCCGCGTCCCGACAGGATACCGCGCCTCGAAGGCGGCAATGTCGTCCTCATTCCAAGTACGAAAGCCATCGGTCTTGCCGGACAGGTTTTGATAGCGATCCGGCGGTGAGGGTGGCGTGAGGCCGCGCTAGATCGTGCCGCCCGGTCAAACGACCCTGTTACTTTAGCAGCCGCCGCGGCCGAAGCCAGATCACCTCGGGACAACCACGTTGCTCGTAATGCGCTGCCTCGACCAGGTGTGGCGCGTGGCTATGCGGAAGAACACCAGCGGATTATGGCCCATGTCTGTCGTAGCGTACAGCTCGGCATACTGGCGCCAGATCGGCGAACGTGCCGCTGTCTCTTTCCGCCTTTCGCTCGACAGGGTCTTTGCCTTCCGCGACGTCGAGCATCACGCTTGCCGCGAGCCGACGCGCGTCGGCTAACCCGATCATGCGCGCGCACCGACATGAAGCCATGGCGGCCTGCCGCTGCGACGATAGATTACTTTCCACGCCTTCTTGCCTGTCGGTCGAACGCATAACGCGAGCTCCGGACATCGCTCGTCCCCAGATCATCTCCTCCAGTATTCTCTTAGTCTGGGGCGGCGTGGCATGCCTTAGTCACATTGTTTTTGGGACAATAGCCGCGCCGGTGGTGAAAGCGATCCCAAGATGCAAAAAAAACCCCGCCGCCGGATGAAGTAGAGCTGCTCTCGGCTTTCCCCTGTCAATCGGCGCCGAAGTTTGACCCCGTATTGGAGTGGGCCCCTGGTGCCGGACGGGTAAGCAGAGTTGGATTGACCGGGTGGCCGGGCTTTTGGAGAAAAGCCCATGCCGAGACACCGATCCCACAGCGTTGAGTTTAAGCGCCAGGTCGCTCAGGAGTTTCTGAGTGGCGAGACGCTTCACGGCCTGGCCAAGCGCCACGACCTTTCGCGTAACCTGATCCGCATCTGGGTCGAAAAGTACGAGACCGGCGCGCTGGACGACGACGCGCGCGCTGCAGATCTGGTCCAGGAATACGAAGCGCGGATCGCCGCGCTCGAGCGGTTGGTCGGCCGTCAGGCGCTCGAGCTGGAGTTTTTAAAAGGGGCTCTGAAAAGCGCACCCCGGCAGAGAAGCGCGACTACATCCGTGATCACCGGCCCCGCGGTCTGTCCATCGCTGAAGGATGCCGGCTGATGGGCATCGCGCGATCAACCTATTATGATGCGCCTGCGGCGCGCATGGGCGATATCGAGCTATTGAACGCAATCACCGCGATCTGCGACGAGTTCGAAGCCTATGGCTGGCGCCGCGTGCAGGCGGCGCTTCGCCATCGCGGCGTGATCGCCAACCAAAAGCGGATCAAGCGCCTGATGCGCGAGCACAATCTGCAGCCGCGCCGCCGCAGGCGTTATATCGCCACCACCGACAGTGACCATGATCAGCCCATCTTCCCGGATCGTTCGAAGGGTACCGTCCTTGATGGCCCGGACCAGCTCTGGGTAGCGGACCTGACCTACATCGCCGTCATCGGCGGCTTTGCCTATGTGGCGATCATCCTCGACGCCTGGTCACGCCGCGTCGTCGGCTATGCGATCGGCAGGTCGATCGACGCGCGGCTCGCGCTCGCGGCGCTGAAGGTGGCGATCGAGCGACGGCGCCCGCGACCAGGATGCATTCATCATTCGGACCGCGGATCGCAATACGCGTCTGGTATCTATCAAGCATTGCTGGCGGCCCATGACTTGGTCGGCTCGATGAGCCGGCGCGGAAACCCGTACGACAACGCCAAGGCGGAGAGCTTCATGAAGACACTCAAGGTCGAAGCGGTCTATCCGATGGCGTTCGAGACCTTCGACGACATCGCCGAGCAGCTTCCCAGGTTCATCGACGACGTTTACAATCAACGCCGCCTGCATTCCGCGCTCGGCTACATCAGCCCCGTGCAGTTCGAGGAGCAACATATCCGGCCCATGGTCAAATCAGCAGTCTGATTCTGTCCGGCACCAGGGGCCCACTCCATATCGGCGTCCAAATTTGACCCCTTTGATCGACGGGGTTTAGCGGTAGCGCTCGGTCCGTCGGAGCTGGCCGGGATTGCGGAGACGGAACGAGCGCGGGTTGTTTGATCATCATCGCGGCTTTTGAAGCGCCAGGAGTCGTTACCGGTTTCGACGATGTCGCAGTGGTGGGTCAGACGATCGAGCAGCGCGGTGGTCATCTTGGCGTCGCCGAACACGCTGGGCCATTCGCCGAAGGCGAGATTGGTGGTGACGACGATGGAGGTGCGCTCGTAGAGCCGGCTGACGAGATGGAACAGAAGTTGTCCGCCGGATTGGGCAAAAGGCAGGTAGCCGAGTTCGTCGAGGACGATGAAGTCCATTCGGGTCAGATGCTCGGCGATACGACCCTGCCGTCCGTTGCGGGTCTCGATCTCGAGACGATTGACGAGGTCGACGACGTTGTAGAAGCGCCCGCGGGCACCGGATCGAATGCAGCTTCGGGCGATGGCGATGGCGAGATGGGTCTTGCCGGTGCCGGTACCGCCGACCAGAACGGCATTGCGTTGCTGGGCGATGAAGCCACCGCCGGCGAGATCATTGACCAGCGTCTGGTTGATAGGGGTGCCCTCGAACTGGAAGCCATCGAGATCCTTGGCGAGCGGCAGCTTGGCGATAGTGAGCTGGTATTTGATCGAACGCGCCTGCTTCTCGTTGATCTCGGCATTGAGCAGGTCGCCGACAATGCGTTGCGGTTCGTGCTGGCGCTTGACGGCGGTCGCCATGATCTCGTCGAAGGCGGCCTTCATGCCATAGAGCTTGAGTTCGCTCATGAGGTCGAAGAGTTGAGTGCGTTCCATCAGACCGGTCTCCTGAGGTTGTCGTAACGGGCACAGTCAGCGATCGGCGCATAACGCAAGGTCAGCGCCGCCGGGGTGAGGATGTTGGCTGGTGGCGCCGGCTCACGCTGGCGGGCGAGGATGTTGAGAACGACATCGGCAGACGCCGTGGGCGATTGCCTCGGCGCAAGCCGCCTCAACTGCCGGCAGTCCGTCGGTCAGCACCGCGTTGAGGATGTCGACCATCTGCCGATTGCCATCGTCGGCACCGGCGAGCTTGCGCCGTACACGCTCGATCGCGGCCGGCAGCACCCAGTCCTTGAACGGAGCGCCGTTGCGCAACGCGCCGGGTTTGCGAGCCAGCACCGGCACATAATGCCAGGGATCGTAGGTCGTCTCGCCGCGGCCGAATGAACGCGGATGCTCGGCGACGATGCGTCCGTCCTGGCGGATCACGATGCGGTCGGCATAGGCATGAACCTCGACGGGCCGCCCGACGGCGTTGGCCGTAACCGAGTATTTGTTGTTGTCGAAGCGCACCAGGCAGGTCTTCGAGACCGATGCCGGCACGGCATGGAATCCATCGAACCGGCCGGCATAGGGAACGAGCTTCGGCCGCTCGGCTTCGAACACTTCCCAGACCGTCTGTTCGGTCAGTTCCGGATGGCGATGCGCCTTGGCGTAGGCGATGCACTTATCCAACAGCCAGGCGTTCAACTCGTCGAGGGTTTTGAACCGCAGCCGCGGCGTGAAGAAGCGCTCCCGGACCAGCCCAACCTGATTCTCAACCTGGCCCTTCTCCCAGCCCGAGGCCGGCGTGCAGGCGACCGGGTCGACCAGGTAATGGCTGCACATCTGCATGAAGCGGCGATTGTAGCGACGATCCTTGCCGACGAAGATCGTCTCCACCGCGGTCTTCATGTTGTCGTAGATGCCGCGGCCGCAGGTGCCCTTGAACAGAGCGAACGCCCGGTCGTGGGCGTCGAACACCATCTCCTGCGTCTCGCGTGGATAGGCGCGAGCGAACAGCATCCGGCTGTGACAGAGCCGGACATGAGCGACCTTCACGATCACCGTCACGCCATGCAGCAGGACAACCTCATGGCTCCAGTCGAACTGGTAGGCTTCTCCCGGTGCAAAGCTCAGCGGGACATAGGCCGCCGCCATCGATTGTCCGCGCTCCTGGCTCCACCGTCTGGCGTAACGTCGCACAGCATCGTAGCCGCCGTCATAGCCGCGCCCGCGAAGCTCTTCGAAGACCCGGATCAGCGTCAGCTGTTCGCGAGCGGACTTCGCCGCGTTCGACGCCAGCAATCCGTCGAGATCAGCGGCCCATCGCCCCAGCTTCGGCCGCGGCTGCACCGCACGTTCGTACTCGAATGAGGTCTCCCCAGACCGCAACACCTTGCGGACCGTGTTCCGCGACACCTTCAGGTCGCGGGCGATCTCCTTGATCGTCTTGCCCTTGATGAAGTGCTCGCGGCGTATCCGTACGACGAAATTTTCAACGTTGTTGGCATAAGGAAAGGCGGAAACGTGGATCTCACCGCCCTGGTCACGTCTGAGTTTCTCAAGATAGTGGATGTACTTGAACGCCTGCACCAAGCCGGCGAGCAGGAGCGAACGAACTGGCGGTGGAACAGGTAGCTCAGACGCGAGAACCAGATTGTTGCTGAGTTCACTAAAAGGCAGGAACACTAACAGTTCGTCGGCATTGGAAAGCGGGAGAAGAAGAGAGGAGGTCTATGATGCCGTTGTTTCACTTTAACTCTCAAACTGGTAACCAGCTTCTTCCCGACGACGAAGGTGAGTATCTCCCTGACCTAGAAGCTGCACGCACCGTTGCAGAGTCACCGCCCGGGAGGCTTTGATCGAAGCGCTGAAATCCGGCGACCTTCCCCCAATGACATTCATGTGACCGACTTCTGATCGCAAAATAGTCATGACCGTCGCGCGGGACGACGTCATCATGCGGCGCTGACGTCTCCTGCCTGAAATCACACCCTAACTTCTGCGACGTTTACGTCGATCGGTATATTAAAGTGCTCCGATACCTCGTTACTATTTTGATTTGCGAGATGGAGACGTTCTCACGCCCGATGAGGTTGGTCTTGAACTTTCTTCATTTCATGCGGCGCAAGAGGAAGCTGCTCACTCTCTCGCGGGTCTGGCTCGGGAAGCGCTCCGGACTTACCACATCGATGGTGCTGCCTAATAGCCGTAGAAGTTCGCGACGACAAGGGCCCGTTCTGCAGGCCCGGTTAAGAGTCGTGAGCGTGGATCGCGAAACCTTAAATATCGCGAAAGCGCTGTCCGACTGACCGGGAAAAAGGCATGGCAGGCCGCGGATCGAATTTCGCACTAACGCGCAGTTCGTCACGATAAGGGAATGCGCCAACGGATGAAAAATTGTTCCGCTAAAAAAACCACTAGGGCAAGTGAAGCGGGCCACGGCTAAGGCTGTTTCCCATGCCGGTAGTAATGACACTTCCGCTTCGCGGCACTTCCGCTTCGGCGTCTAGATCTTCGAGGACAGCTTCAAAGGCTGCGATCGCGCTTTGGATGGCAGCTATTTCCGAAATCTGCTGTTCCGATACCGGGGCATGTCGCCCCATCAGCGCGACAATCAAATCGCGACGACGCTCCTTAAGTTGAATAAGGGGCAATCCATGGTCTTTTAGCAGGGCAGGCATTCTAACCATCTCCATCAGACGCATTCGTAGCTAAAAAGTCCTTAATTTTCCCCACGTAAAATTGTTTGGATCCGAGGCTAAAAAGAGCTGCGCCAGCGTCGTGTTATTATTTATAGATCGCATGTGGCGTATCCGCGATAGCCCACGAACCCGAAAAGACTTGGCCAACCGGGCCCGAGCGAACTTGGCTCCTTCAAAGATTGGCCTTGGCCCCGGTCATCACTCATCAAATCCTCCTTTATCGCGGCGATGTCTGGGAAGAAGGCGTCGAGCGACACCGATGAAAACGGCCGTCGTAACGACCGTTCCAAAGAAGGAAAACGATAGAATAGTCACAAGCGTTTCCATTGGTCCTTATGTGAAAGGGAGCTGCTGCCGTTAGCTCGTGTGATCAGCGTGTGCGGAGTGTTCCTTAGTTCTAGCGACAAGACACGCTATCGCCATTCGCTCCGTTCTCAGCCGTCGATTGCTCCCTAGCGGGAATGCGTGCGATCGCGTCGCTGAGCCCCGATCCTAAAAGGTAAGAGCGCGGCGCCGACCTCAGCAACCAAAGCAGGTTGCGGATTCTATTTTCAAATATTGCCTGTTCCATCAGCCTGATCACCAGCAAACGAGTAGCGTCTCGAAAACCACCCTTGGTGCCCCATGGCCAACCAATAAGGGTGGCAGTGCCGAAGGACAGCGACAATGCGCCGGTCTTGGTGTACAGTAAAATACATACCAAACTGGCCAGAGGCGCAAGCGGAATTCTTTCGGCGCCCGTCCCCCTCACTCCGTGAAGCTATCGATCCGCTGACGCCAAGTCGCCATCCGATCGGCTAAATCCTTCGGGGGGTCGGGGCTTTGGTGGCGAACTCCAATACTTGGCCGATTGGATGGCGACGCGGCGCCGGCAGGCATAAGCCGACGATGGCTATGCTCGCGAAACCTTCACTCAACCGCGGGATCAAAACCATCCCCCTTCGTTCTGCCTCCCACCAGCAGAACTGGCTTCTGAGGATCGAAACTCGACTTATAAAACACCGGGCAAGAGCCGCGGTGAGCCATCCGCCACTGTGGAGAGAGACTCGAGATGGCGGTTGATTACGCTGGACGTGATGTGTCGCCTTACGGGTACCGAGTAACGGGCGTTACAACAGCCCCACAAAAAATATTCTCAGGGCCTTCGCTAACACGTGGCGAGCGCGAAGATTGGTTGCAGAAGTTGCCGCAAGTCCGCGTTTGGCGGCGAAACGAAGTTGCCTTTTTCTCGGAGCTCAAAGCGTTCTATGGTTCGTCTGCCGTAAATCGTCTTCACTCTCGTCGGTTCTGTCTCAGCGGATCAGAACAAAACAACAAGGCAACAGCAATCAACTGGGGAAAGCGGAAGCTGGCGAGCGATCGGTGACCAGAAGGAAGTACGTCGCACGAACTATTTCACGGGTTGCGCGAAATTCTGTTTACCAGTCACCCATCGCCGATGGTTTACGGCTGAGAGGACGGCTCGTTGGCTGAGCTCGAGGCAAGATGCTCTCGCCGCTCAAGCCACAAACCGCTCCTCGGCCATTTCGTGCTCTCGGTTTTCTATGCCGATTTAGTGGCGCCACTATTTGCCGGGATGCGTACGGCGAGATTTTTCAACTGTCAGCGCAGAGACGGCGGCGAGGTGGATCTCACCGCGCAGGTATCGTCCGAATTTCTCAAGAAGTGACGCCGGCAGCGACTGCCAGGACGCGATCTTCATCAAGGCTGCGATACATCCCGTACAGGATATCTTTCCAGCCGGCCGGGGGATTTCGTGCATGCTCCGGGTTGACACTCATAAGGCGAAGACGCGGGGCCGAGCGGGAGGTTCCTACCCTAGCGATGGACTTCAGCAAAGGCCCCAAAGAAAGGTAGGGCAGATCGATCAAGATGTGTCAAAGGGCGTTGATGCGCTCGAGCGCCGGCCACAGCCCAGGCACCAGCTCGTTGGCGCAACGGCAAGCACGCTGCGCAGTAGAAGATGACGTTGCGCGACTATGCGGCCCCGATCCGCGGGCTTCCCGTATCCCAGATCACGACCGATGATGTACTTTCGGTTCCGAAGCCGCTCTGGAACCAAAAGCCCGAAACGGTCTGGCGAAGTATTGGGGTGCTCGGTGGAATGAGATTGATCTTGAGCGTGCAGTGTGGACCATCCCCGCCGGGCCTATGGAAGCGGGCCGAGAGCATCGGATACCCTTTACCGAAAGATGCATCAGAACTTGTCAGGACGCTTCAAGAGGTTCGTGTGAGCGATTTCATCTTTACCGGCCAGAAGCCGGGCAGGCCGTTGTCAGCGATGGCGCTGGAAATGGTGCTCCGTCGTAATGAGAACAGCAGCGCGACGGTGCACGGCTTTTGGTCGGCGTTTCGCGACTGGTCGGCCCAATTGCACCAACTTCGCCAACGAGGTTTGTGAAGCGGCGCTCGCCCACGTGATAGAGAACAAGGTCGAAGCGGCGCATCGGCGCGGCGATCTGTTCGATAAGCGCCGAATGCTTATGGAATTTGGGCCGCTTATTGTGCCGCGCCTAAGGCCGGACGGGTCTTAGCATTCTCTCGCTAGACCTAGGGAATCTCGAGGTTGGCTTCGCCCCGTCGCTTGGGTTTTCATCCCCTGTGTCAATACCGCGATACAAACGAGCGCTCAGTAGAGGGGGAGGAGCGTCAACCGCCGCGGTTGACCGACCACGACGCTCGATTACGATGATCCGGCATTCGATTTCGACGAGCGGGTCGATTTCGATGACCAGCGCCAACAGCGATGCTGAGGGGGAAGAACAAGCTCTAACGCTCGACGCGATCTGCGTCCAAGTTCGCCAAGCTGGATTTGCCAACGCGGAAGAACGTGCTCGGCCGATCCTGCCGGAACGAGGTCTGGTCATGCTGTTTGCAGGCCGAGGCATCGGCAAAACCCACGTGCGGTATCGCTGACGCGATAAGCTGGCGGGGCGAGTTCCTGCGCGGGCGAGCGGCTGCGGACGGTAGCGTAAATTACCGGATTTCCTTGGATTGAGCCGGCGTGAAGTCGACCGCTATTTGGTGCCGTGCTCCCAATGAGCCGTCACCTCCGCCCCCGATTTGGTCAGATGCACATGCTGGTCGATATGATCGATCCAGCGATCGGAATGAAATGGTGATGCTCGCCATTTGGCGAACTCTGTTTCGTCAGCTTGATCTTGTCGGCTCCTTCGAGATAGTCAACCTTGCCGACCGTCTTCCTGTCCGACGAAATCCCGTCCATGTGCTCTCTGATTTTCGACGTATCGTGCATGATGGACCTCTTCATATTCGAGTTCGCAAGCGCCCGACGGTCTCGTTCGGCTGGCGTTATGCTTTCAGTGGCGGCAAAATCGTAGCCAACCTGGCAAAAAATTTATAGCGCGAAGTCAGCTACCGTACTTAATGACCTGCTTCTCAGTGTTAGAGTAGGATCATTGCCACGGGAGAAGGGTGTTGGCTTCGACTCCGCCCAACAATGGTGACAAGGACGCGTTCGTCCATATCTCGGCGGTGGAGAAGGCGAGCCTGGGCTCGCCCAATGAGGGCGACAAGTCGAGCTACGAGGGCGTCCAGAACCGCGGGAAGGGGGGCGGAAAATCTGAGGGTCGGTTGATCCGTCCGCCCCGCGTTCACGGACGGCGGGCTATGTCGCTGATCCGCGGATGCGCGCGAGGACGTTTCCTTCAAGTTGGCGGTCCACATTCCGATGGATCTCTCGGATCGACAGGCGGCTGCGATCCCGGCGACCGGGACCAAGCGTCATACCGGGCTGCCTTTTCCGACTGCTCGACCTTTTTCAGCAGGGCGTCTCGAGCGGGGCCAGGTTCTAGTTTGTCCGCCTGCTCACGAGTCTTCTCAGCCCAGGCTGAAAGACGATCCTGAAGGGTGAACCGCTTGGCCGCCGTGACGTCTCGCCACTCAGAAACTCCTGAGCGACCTGGCGCTTAAACTCAACGCTGTGGGATCGGTGTCTCGGCATGGGCTTTTCTCCAAAAGCCCGGCCACCCGGTCAATCCAACTCTGCTTACCCGTCCGGCACCAGGGGCCCACTCCAATCCCCCGGCTCAGGGGGGCAATATTGCAGGCCGAATAACAATGAGCGGACGTGACCGCGATGATGTTCGGCAGGACCCGCTCAAGCCAGGGCATCTTCCATTCGGTGCCTTCGGCAAACATTCTTTGCATATCGACGCAGATATGCACTGCGCTCTCACCCGGCGGGCCGTACCGTAACGTATCGCTCTTTGACATGACATTCCCCGGAAGCCCAGTCCAACCGGCAGCCAATGGGTTAGTTCCTACACCGCTGGGAAGGAAGAGGTTGCGGCGCGCAACCCGACTAGCGACGCATCTCCGAACTCTATGCAGTCGAGATCACGATCCGGTGCGAGGCGTAGCTGCGCGTCGTCAGGATAATTGGGTACAGCGGCGGTAGGAACAACATGGTGGCCGCGGCTTCCGGAACTAATTTATGCGATCGGAAATTGGCAATAATCCTTGATCACGAACGGATTGGCGTGATGGCTCTATTTCGCGTGAAACCCACCTTGGTCGATGAACGTCTTGCGAAGGAGATTGCTTCGAAGGCGAGTCCGGTGCCGGAAGAAGTTGCAGGCGGCTTGAGTTGGGGCGCAGACGAACATCTTTTGCTGGGCTGCGCGGCGGCGGCATGGATCGCCGCTGACGATCAGCCGATCGCCACTTCGCCCGGCAAGCAGCCACTTGCTTGCTGATCGCGGCGGCGAGTGCCGCGCTCCCGCACGGATTAAAGCTCGTCTTCGATCAAGTTCGTCCTGATCGAAAGACATTAAGAGGTCATCTCCATGGCATCCCGTTGTCCGGAGACAGCCTCGACGCATTTCCGTCGGGCCATGCGGTTCATATGGGCGCGCTCGCTTCGGCCGCCTCAGTGCTTCCTCCACGATACAGGCTGCCGATATGGGGCATTGCCGTAGGCTTGTCCGCGACGAGAGTTGCGATTCTCGCTCATTGGCTTTCCGACGTTGTTGCCGGCTTCACGATCGGCGTCGTTCTGGAGCGCGCCGCCCGTCGCTTCACCGGCTACCCGGATGCATACTTCCGTCGTGTTCTCTCGCGGGGGCGGAAGCCATGACCGAATATGTTCTTCGATTTATTGCCGGCGGTCTCTTTGTCTCGCTGTTCGCCATCATCGGAGACGTTGTTCGACCGAAGAGCTTTGCGGGGCTGTTCGGCGCAGCCCCCTCCATTGCGCTGGCCACGCTCGGCATCGCCTGGGCTCAACACGGCCCCCATTATGCCGGCGTTCAGGCAAGCTCAATGATTCTCGGAGGCATTGCCTTGCTGTGCTACAGTGTTGCTGTCTGCCAGATCCTGATGAGTACCCGCGCCAGTGCCCTGACAGCGACACTGGCTTCGCTTCCGGTCTGGCTGATCGTTGCCCTTGCATTGCATGCGGTCATTCGGGGATAGCGATGCAGATCCAGCTCTCGACATCATCGCTTTCCGATGGACGATGGTACGAATATCTCGTCCGTTTCGCGCTGGGGGGAGCCGCCACCGTACTCACCGGAATTATCAGCTCCGCGTTTGGAGCGTCAATCGGCGGCCTTTTCCTGGCATTGCCGGCTATCTTCTGCGCCAGCGCAACGCTGATCGAGCGTCATGAAATTCGTCGCAAGCGGGACGCGGGGGGTCGCGGAGAGCGCCGGGGCCGGAAAGCCGCTGCGCTGGACGCCGTCGGCGCGGCGCTCGGTAGTTTGGCGATGGTGGCTTTTGCCGTGGTTTTTCTTTTCCTATCGCCCTATGGCGCGACCGCCGCGTTCCTCTGCTCGGCAATCGTGTGGATCCTGACCGCCGTCAGCCTATGGTACGCGAGATGGGGAGTGAAACGTTTGTTCCGCCGGCTCAGTTCCTAGTCTGGATAAGCTACAACGGTCGCAATAGTAGTCGAGACTTCTACAAGCGCTCATTGTGATGGCCCAGCCACCGCCTATTACATTGATCCTGCCGCGTTACGACGACTCGCTGGCGAGTTCTCTAATTCCAAACTCGTTCGCTCGAGGCTTCGTTTGACATATGTTTTGCCTGGTCAAAAAATACCTCGCGGAAAAGTCCACAGCGCAGTCCCGCGTCGTTGCCGGATCACCTCCGTTGCCGGATCACGTCCGAGGGTCGGTGGTTTGTTAGGTTGTTGCGGACTGGTTCGTTTCTCCTCCCACACGAGATTGTTCGTAAGCGTTCATACCGTTCTACGCCTGCCAGCCACAAACCCGTAAATGAGCAAGACAATAACTGCGCCGACGATCGCGCCGAAAAGACCCGCACCCTCGCCGACGCGGTACCATCCGAGCGACTGCCCGAGATACGTCGCAACGAAGGCCCCCACGATGCCTAAGATGGTGGTGAGGATGAATCCCGAGGGTTCGTTGTCGCCAGGCATGACGAACTTAGCAATAACCCCCGCTACAAAGCCAATAACGATCGTCCATATCACACTCATCTTGGCATCTCCCGTTCTTAAAAGGGTTTAGGCATTCCGATCCGGCAAACGGCCGCCCGGCGTGTATTTGTCCACGGCGGTCGGAAGCTCTCGTGAAAGCCGCGCAACCAGTTCGTCCTGCGAAAGACCGGTCTGCTGCTCCAACGCAGCCAGGATATCCGGCCCGATTGCCTGCTTCAGCTGCGGCGGCGAGATGTCCTCATTGGGACCCTCATTGACCCAGGATTGCGCGGTCTCCCCTTGGCCGTTCTGCTTGAAGCGTTCGACGAGCTCTCCGAGCCCGCCGTTGAGAAGACCGCCTAGGCTGGCGCCGCTGATCATGCCGGATAGGTTGCCGATAAGTCCGCCCAACCCGGCTTGAGGCTGCCCGCCAGTATGGTTGCCTGCTCCGCTGAGCATCTCCGCCAGCTTGTTCTTGTTCTGATAGCCTGCGATCGCGAGCAGTCCGAGTAGTGCAGTCAATGATGGCATTCCTCGGCTCATGGCTTCCTCCGTTAAAAACGAACTTCATTTTCCGGTCATCTGTGCGAAGACGCGCACTCCGGCGTGCTCGCGGATTGAGGTGGTCGAAGTTATGCGCTCGCCTTCTCACGAGCTGCATCCATCACGTTGCGGCCGGTCTCCTGCAGCCGATCTGCGGCTTCCGATCCGATGTCGCGAAATGTGGCCTTTAGCGTGTCAGAGGCCTCCCGCACGCTGTGGGAGACAGATCCAGCACGTGCTTCCAGGTCCTCTTTGACGCGGTCACTAACTTCGCCGATCCATTCATTTTCAAGATCCGACGCGGTGAACGCACTTGCGACGGCAATTCCGACCGCCAGACCTACGGCCCCAAGCACCAGCGGCTGTCTCTCGATCAGACTGGAAATGGAGGATTGGACCTTCGCGATGGTCTCCTTTGGGGGAAGCGCTTCGGTTGCCTTGCTGAAACTCTCTCGCGCGTAAGTCCCCCCTTCTCCGAGCCGATCTTTAATCGCGTTTGCGGCGCCCGATGGAGCCTCTGATGCGGCGCTCGTTATCTCACTCAACGTATGGCCACTAGGCAGGGATCCATGGTCCATTTCCGGAGCGGTCGGCGGACTGTTAGCGAATTCGGGCGCGCTCGACCGCAGATTGGTCCTGATATCGGCGAGAGGCCGTGCGGTGGCCGCGCTGACCGAAGCTGCCGCGCTTTTCAGCCTCTCGTTACCAAACAAGAGCCAAAGCGCGCCGCCGCCGATCAGCGCGGCAGAAAGCGGGTTTTCGCCAACGGCTTCCTTCAGATTGTCCAAAAAATTGCTCATCGCACCATGTCCTTTACGGTGGCCTTGTCTTTCTCGAGCTGACTTATCGTTTCTCGAGGTGCCAAGTTGCGCGCGTCCAGCCGGTTCATGCCAACGACAAACAACGCGCCGGCAACCGCTGCGGCACCGACTGCGCAGACGAGGTAGGAAATCGGCGGCGACCAGCCGGCCGCCATCAAGGCAGCCGACAGCGCAAACAGGGTCATGACAAGCGCGGGAATGACGAGGACCGCTCCGGCCGCCAAAAAACCGACCGCCCAACCGACCCGCTGGACCTTCTCGGCGAGCTCGGCCTTAGCGAGATCGACCTCGTTCTGGAAAAGCTTCGCGAACTGCGAAAGTGCATCACTGAGCAGGGTTGAGATTGTCCCAAAATCGGATCGTGTGCTCATCATACATCCTCCTGTTGGGATGACGCGGTATGTTTTTCCGAAGCTCTAAAGAAACGCACAGCTGCGAAGCCGGCGAGCACCGACAGTCCGAGGAAGGCAGCCGGTTGCCGCTTTGCGAAATCGGAGGCTCCGTCAACGAGATCTCGGAAGGTGCCATTGCGAATCTTCTCGGCAGCATCTTCCACGTAGTCGGCGCTGGAATTGATGCCGCGCGCGGCAAACGGCGCGTCGTTTTCGAATGCATGGGCCGCTTGCCGAATGTTCCCAGCAAGCCGGTCGATGATGTCGGCTCCGGATCGCTGTTGCTCCTGTGCCTTATCCCGGAAGTGATCCGAGGCTCCCTCCGCAACTTCCGCGGCAGCGCCGGAGGCCTCCTTGAACTTGTCACGCGCCACGTCCTTCGACGCCCGCAGCGCATCGCGGGCGCGTTGACTGATCTCGGCGCCTGCATCAGCGATCTCGCCCTTCAGACTTTGAGAGGACGTCGAGTTCTTGCTTTTGAGGAACAGCTTGTCGGATATCAAATTCGCTCATGAGGTTTACCTTGGGTTTGCAGGATTGAACGCCGCGGATACGATATCGTCGGCTGCTTCCTTCAATTTGTCGGACATTTCCCGAGTCATGTGGCTAGCGGTTTTGCCGAGATCCGCCTGGGACAGGTTCTTGGCCGCGCCATCGGCTGCCGACAGCACCGCGTCCTTGACCTCCTCGAATCCGGATTGAACGGCCGTTCCCGCTGTGCGCTTCGCGCCGCCATTCGCCTTGCCGAAAACAGCGGCTTCAGCCTGAGTGGCGGGAAGAGAAGCCGCGATGATCGCACCGAACGCAACTCCGAGACCGGCAATCAGGGCGGCGTTGTCACCGATCATCTGCTGGGCAATTTCCGGGGCCGCATTGGCCTTGTCGCGTACAGTGGAGCGAACCTGTTCGATCTTAGCTTTTGCGGTTTCCGAGGCAGCATCCAGGCTAGCTTTCACTCTGTCGGTTGACCGCGCCGCCCGGTCGGTCAGGTCGTCGGCCATTCCGGCCGCCCTAGCTTGAGCCTCGCTTAGCTTGTCGGTGACATCGCGACCTGTCCGGGACGCCGCGTCAATCGCATCCTCGCCGAACGATCGTACGCGCGAGGCAGCCTCACCTGCCATTTCCTTGACCTTTTCCACAGCGGGAGCGGCCGCGTCCGCTGCCCGGGCGCGCATGGACTTCGAAGTCAGGACCAGGCCTGCACCCATCATCAAGAGAGGAAGTGGAAATCCCCGTGCCAGCCGCAGGGCGGGCACCGCAACCGCACTCCCAGCGGCGATTGCCTGCATCGGATTTTCCATCGCCCGCTGCTTGAGCCCATCAAGCCAACTATAAGTTTTGCGGCTGACGAAGTCGGAAACCTCCGATTTGATCCCTTGCGGCGACACCTTGTAGCGCAATTCCTCCGCCGTGTCGGTGAGCTGCTCCCTCAGCCGATCGACCGTCGCCGCGAGCTGGGCCCGGTTACGCTCGGATTCCCGTCTCAATTCCTCAACGGATCGTGTCATGGCAATTCACCAGCTTATGATTGGTGGAATGCGAACTCCCGCTCAGGTGAATCGTTCCTGCCGTCGGACGCGCTCGTCCGGCTCGGCGTATCGCGTATCGGGGCCGGACTTAGGGATCCGAGAACAGCAGCGTGAAGGTGATCAGCAGAACACGATGACATTGAGAACGGTACCAGCAGGTTCAATCAGGCATCGCGAGTTCGCGACGGCATCCGGCAAGGGAGTTTGCCGGCTTCGGTGGTCTCCAGCGCGGCCCAATCGATACATTTGCATGGATTGGCGCACACATAGCGGAGATGCTGAACGTTGGAACCGCCTGTCGGCCGGTCCGTTTGATTTGACAACCATGCCAACAAACCACTCACATACCGTAGCCAATTTGCTCCGCGAGTACGCGCACAGAAGCTCGCTCCGCGGCGCCAATCCCTACGGAACAAGGGCCTATCTCCGCGCGCGATATCCAGGGCATCGGCAAATCCATTGCCGACATCGTGACAAAGCTCCATGTGACTGCTCGCATCCGAGCCTTGAGAAATTCCGCAAGGAAGTGCCCGCGGGCGTGCTTGAGCTCTTCGCCGTTCCGCGTCTGCGGCCTGACAAGATAATGAAGCTTTACGAGACGCTTGGCGTTAGCTCGCTCGCAGAGCTCGAAACCGCTGCAAAGGAAGACCTTATCCGTCCGGTCAAAGGGCTTGGCGCTTCACTGCAGACTAAAATCCTGCAAAACCTTGCCATCAAGCGCAGCGGGGAAACGCAGCTGCATCTCCACAAGGCCCCCTCTCTCTCGAACATGCCGTAGCGGCCGTAAAGCGGGAACACCCCGAATACTTGCGCGTCGAGATGAATTGCGACCGGTTCGGCTGCGCATATTGGGCAGCTGAGTGCTCTCGCCAGCAGTAAAGGGCTTGAGCTTAAAGCCGACGGGCTTTATCGCGGCAGAAAGCTCGTTGCGTCGGCGAGCGAAGCGGATATCTACGAGGCGCTCGGCCTTCAGTTTATCGCGCCCGAGCTTCGCGAAGGGCGGGGTGAAATCATCCGGGCCGCGAAGCACAAGCTGCCTGACCTCGTTCAGGAGTCAGACCTGCGAGGCATTTGCATTGTCACACAACAGCGTCAGACGGTACCGAAACGCTTGAGACAATGGCCGAGGCCACGCGAAAGCGTGGGTTCGAGTATTTTGGCGTCGCGGATCACTCTCAGTCAGCGCAATCCGGCCCTGAAGCCACATTGTGACCTCCTCGAGCGCCGCACCAAGGGGCGGACCGCCATCAATCATGGGGCGGTAGTATTCTTTGAGGGGGACGCCGGCATTCACTCTTGCAGTGTCTGTAATGTCACGAACGACGGAGCGTGCATCCGTTTGAGCGGGCTCGATATCGTGCCTTCAGTCTTCGATCTTTCTTTCGATAATTTTCGCACAGCGCGCCGATGCCGGCTGATCTGGCGAAACCGAGATCTCGTTGGCGTTGCGTTCGAAAGCTGAGATCCTTCAAAGTGCAGCCGAGATAGTTTCAAAGATCTACATAATCGAATTTGGACTCAATGCCCCTCCAATTTCACCGTGTCGTTGAGGAGATTGACCTGTGGGGCGCAAGCAGCAATGGCTATTCCTTCACGATTAGCTTCTTCGGTAATCTGGCGGGTCCCGGGCTTCTCGGCCGGTCAGGCTTTGTGGCGTCATGGAGCCCGCTTTACCGCGGCCGTGGCGCGATCAAGATCATGGGCTCACCATTCAAGTCCTTCGACGAGGCTGAAGCCGCCTGCGAGGCGATGCTGAAACATCTGATGAGCGCCGGCGGACCTTGCGACGGTCCACGCCAGCGCTCATGATGGTGGATCGTTCCAACAGGAGTTTACGGCGGTGGCAATTGGTACTGTGAAGTGGTTCAACGGGCAGAAGGGGTATGGTTTCATTCAGCCCGACAACGGCGGCCAGGACGTTTTCGTCCATATCTCAGCCGTGGAGAAGGCGGGCCTTGGCTCGCTCAATGAGGGCGACAAGGTGAGCTACGAGGTCGTCCAGAACCGCGGCAAAGAGAGCGCGGAAAATCTGAGAGTCGGTTGATCCGTCTGCCCGCCGGTCACAGCCGGCGGGCCAAGTTCTCTTATATCTTCTTGACGTGGTATCCCTTGGGAAGAACCTGACCGCCCGTTTCATCAGCAACGGGTATGTCTTTCACCACGCCTTCTTTCATAGCATTTTCCCAGACCTCCATTTCGGTCGGGAAGGGCTTTCCAATTTGCTTGTCGCCGTCAAACAGTGCGTACATGAGATCGATCTCCTGAACCAACCTCGCGAGCAACTACGCTCGGCCTGAACCTACCGGGTATATCGACGGAACGGCCGGCAAGGGGGAGCAGGCGGTTTGGGAGACTATCTAGAAACGCAACGTGCGACTCGTCTGGAGTATGGGGTAAACGCTCCTACGCGAAAGATGCCAGACCGGAACCCTAGCGGATCGGCCTCGCTCACTCTGCTAAAAAACCAAAGAGGCCCCCGGAGTGGTTACCGGGAGCCTCAGAGGTTAGGTCTGGAGATAAACGAGGACCGCTATTGCTTGTAGGCAGGCGGCCACTTCGATCTTGATCCAACACCGGGTGATGAGTTGCTTTCGCATCTCGTATCCTCCGGGTAGCAGCGCGCCGCATACCCAAAAGGGTTGTTGGGTTTAGGAGGTGAACATGGACCGCAAGACTCCAAATCGAGTTCGTCAGTGGCTGCGAAAGCCGGGTGCGGAGCCATGTCTCGAAATGGCTAGAGGACCCTGCCGTGCAGGCCGCCGTCGAGCGTCGTCCGATCGAGGATCGACACGACGATGGACCGGGGGAAGAGCCTCGGCGCAAGTTCGGCTAACCACCAAACCCCGCTCCGGCGGGGTTTTCTATTTCATTGGCGACTAGCTGCCGCTGATCGCTCTATGCGAATTCCAGATTGCAGAAACCTTACGATCCACGTCCTCAATTCGCTCTGCGGTCGCTTGGCTTCGCTCTTGCATTTCGCGTCGTTCTTTCAAGAGCGCTTTATCAACAGCGCCGAGCACAATTTCTCTGATGATCAATCCGCCCAAGAAGGCTCCGACTGCATAAGAGACTACTGGAACTTCTGCTGCCAAGGCGTAAGTGAAAAAGCCTAGCGAAGCATATGCGGCCCATTCGAGGGCGAGTTTGGGTTTGATGATCACAAAGCACCCCAATAACGCGGCTATGCCAACTCTTCGCCGGGCGCCCTTGGTTCGTTAAGAAACTCGGTCGAATTGTGGCTAGGCTTGAGATGAAATTAAACGCTCACGTCCCGCCTTCAGGCCTGATGCGAAGCGGGGCGCGATAAGCGCCGCGTGCGGGATTGATTTCTTAATGAAGTCGGTTGAGCGCCGGCCACACCGACCCGCGCCGGCGGTTTTAATTGAATGGCGTCGCGACGTCCGGCAAGTAGGCCAGCAGCCCGACCAAAGTAATAAATCCGACGGCGATGAAGAGCATAAAGAGCTTCTTAGGACCGCTAATGCGCTCCAACTCAGGATTAGTCTGACCTACCACGGGCTCACCGATAATTGGATCTAACATAGGCACTCCCCAGCGTAGGGGCGGGAGCGCAAGCGGGCGTTCTCATCACCGATAAAAGCCACGATCCGGGCGGTGATGCGGGCTAAGGGTTGGCAGGCGTCTTCGCTCCAAAGAAATCGCGGTGCGTACCGGTCTGATCGAACAGTTTTGCTTCTAATCTACAAAAACGCTCGCCGATGGACACGGCGGGCCTGATCGGGACGGCATCTTAGGTTGGCATGAGTCCGTTCCTGTCGATCCATCGGGTGGCGCAGAAGTGACGTCCAAAAAAGCCCACCGCAGCTATTGACCCAACAATGTGACTACGAGGAATGCCACACCGCCCCAGATTAAGAGGACACTGAAGCCTACCATCAACATCGAATATATCTCATTCGAGCTGGGCGTCATACGTTATCCTATCCCTGCCGCAGTAGGTCTTCCTCTGGTCACCCATCCCTCGCCAGCTTCCGCTTCCCCCACTTGTGGCTCTTCTTGTGGCTCTTCTTGCCTTCCGGATTGCCGATCGGCGGTGGAGTGTCGCCGTACACGGCCCGATAGAAGTTGATCCGGGCCTTGAACACGAACGGGCCGCCGTGCTCCGCGGCCTCGTGCAGCACCCTCGCGGCGCGCTGCCATGGCTCGGTGTTGCGGACCTTCTTGGTAAGCCAAGGGCATATTCCGCCGGCGCGCCAATGGTTCGGATCGTGCTGCGGCCATCCTGTACCGGTTGGATCGAAGAGGGCGATCTCGATCAGCTTGAGGGCAGCTGCGTCCGGGTCGGCGTAAGGTCGCCGTTCCGGGCGAAGTTAATGCAGGTGGATGAAAATTTGTTCCGGTGAATTGGGCCCTGAAGATTGTTTCTTGATGCTGGAGATCTTTCGCGACCGCGGACGTACCGGCGCGGAGCAAGACATGACACAGGTGAACCTGCTGGATGCGCGGTGCGCATCGGCGGCCCGCCGATCTCAAGCAGAAAAGTTGCCGACCGCGCTGTCAACCGGGCCGAGTTCAAGCGAGAGCGAGAGCGCTGAAGGTCCGCAAAAAGGCCCGCCCTATAAGGATCAACAGCGGGCCTGATTGGGTCGGGGATCATGGAGTGTGGGTCCACCGTTCCGGTTGGGTCAATGCCAGTGGATGGAAAGTTGTTCCTGAGAAAAAGCCCGGTAGAGGCGAGGAGGCGGAGCGAGCTGAGCTCGCTTCCGAGCGCGATGCGCGCTATGCCGCAAGGAAAGCAATAAAGAAGTAGCGAGCATAACGGGCGTTTCCGTACCCGTTGCCCATGCCGCCGAAATTCCCTGCGCAGAATTTCTATAACTAAAGGGCCGCCCCGCTAGGCTTCTGGCGCGTTGGTTACTCCTCAAGGACAGATCTCGCGGCCTCGAAGACTTGTTCCGCCGTACCTTTAATTGTGCCTTTCGCCCACGCCTTAAATACCGCCACGAAGGCGTTTTTATACGCGTCGTCGTCTGCAGAAAAATAAACTTCCTCGGTGTCGGGATCTAAAACAAGCGCTCCTGTATCGATGCAAATTTCCTCGACAAGAACCATGCGAACTTCGCTTTCGGCCAGGTGTCGTTTAACAATGCTCATTGGGTTCCCCAGCTTTGCTTAGTCAGGAGCGGAGCCGCCTCCAATACACCATAAAGGTCGACGCCGCCACTCTGGTACGACGCGAAACAGCCTACGTTGGTTAGGTTCGCGCTCTGTCATGTATGCCGGTCGCGGCTTTTCACCCTCTCACACGATATTCCGCGAACGTTGCAGCCGGTTCATTTCGCAAGTCGGTCCTTATCGATTTTAATCGTCACGACGATGCCGTCTTTAAGCCACTGACGATCTATCGAACCGCCGAGTTGCGCCGACATGCTACGCGTGACCATTCTGCTTCCAAAACCTCCGGCGCCTTCCGGTGCTGAAACAGGCGGGCCGCCGCGTTCCGTCCAAGTTATGACAATCTCCGGATCTGGAAGCGCACACGACACATCGAGGGTACCAGTGGGTGACGACAAGGCGCCGTATTTCAACGAGTTAGTCGCCAACTCATGGACCACCATCGCTAGTGTGGTCGCGGATGCTTCTCCAACTCCCATGCGAGGGACGGAAACGCGAATCCGCCCGCTAAACGCACCTAGATCATCATAAGGAGCAAGTAGGACGGTGAGCAGGTCGCCAAGTAGCGCCGCTTTTCCCTCATGTCCGGGAAGGGGTCTAATAAGATCATGAGCGCGTCCCAGCGCCGTAAGCCGTAGAGTGAGTTCTTTCGCCATCTCAACCGTTGAAGTGGTCGAGCGGGAAGTCATTGACGTCAGACCCGATGCAATTGCCAAAAGGTTTTTGACCCGGTGACTCATTTCGCCGGCGAGGAGTTCATGACCTTCCTCCGCCTGCTTTCGTCCGGTCACATCGATGAATATTCCATACATCACTCGATCGCGTATATCCGCGTCGTCGCCTTGTCCCCGGGCAGAAATCCATCGGATTTCATTTTCGACGATAATCCGAAAATCGATTTCATACGGGCCAACAATGGCTCGCGTAGCCGAGAAGGCGGCCCTGACTCTGTCACGATCAGCAGGATGAATGCGGGCCGACAAATCCTCGAACGTTACCTCAGTGCTTCTTGGTACGCCCCATAGGTCGAAAGCCCGATCATCTCGCGCATCAAGCGCGAACTCTCGGCGGTTAATGGCGCTGGGTTGAGGGCAACCCGTGTGTTCTCTGGGAGATCAACTCACATTTGCGCCCTTTGCCCGACCAACCTCTCTAACGAGCCTTTAAATCTCACTTAGGCTTAGGGAACAACTTCCCTCATGCAGCGAGGCGATAGCAAGTAAGTCGACCACATCGCCAGCCTTAATGCCGCGTGTTTCGAACTCCTGTTCGATGATCGCCTTGAGCTTATTGCTTTCCGTCATGATCTCACTCACGTTGCTAGCCCTTAGTATACCCTCGGCCTCGCCACCCCTTGTGCGGATTCGTCGTTCGCCTTCAATGCGAAGCCATTCTCCATGGAGCCTCTCGGACTGCGCGACGACAATAACGCATTGCGGACCGGAACTGTCGGGCCACTCTGTTATTTCAGCAATCAAGCAATCCGGATCCTCGCCAAGTTCTGCCAGCCTTACGATAGCAGCGGTCTCATCGAGGTACTTGCCTTCATCTGTGTAGAGGCCTTTGCTCTTGCGCACGGCGGTCACGAAATAATGATCGCTCATAATCTACCTCGCTGGCGAGCCTGATCCTTCGATCCGCAGGGGAAACGCAATAATCGTCGCTCAGTTTGTCGCCAGACGCTACCCCTTGGCGTCGCGTTCGGACTGGCTCAATAGCTTGGCATAGCCATATTGTAGGTGGCGCTTCGCGCCCGCCGATCGCGTTTTGGCTTACGTGGTTCGAGACGCTAGAAAAAGTCCCACAGCGCTAACTCACCAAGCGCGTTCCGCACACCTCCGGGGCTCGTGGATCAATTTTGTGCTGCCGCATCCAGATTTTTCTCTGAGCCGCGGACAGCTCGCATCGGTACAATGAGGGGCAACCGAGAAGCGATAACGAGGGCAACTTCTTGGGGCGAATTCCAGCGGTCCGGCCCGCTTGCTGCATCTGCCGTCTATATGGACCGCTGATCACCGCTGGGCGAATGCCGAGCCTCGCCAATGCCGAGTTCAACCTTATACCGAAAAACATTTCCGTAATCGCCTACTGGCTCGAAAACGCCATTTTTACTTCGCAACGATGTACGTCACCAAAGCCGTGGCCAATGAGGCAAAGGCTGAAAGGGCGCGCAAACCCAGCCGTCCAAACGAGGGTGTGGGATCGCTGCTCCATGATAGCTGTAGCAAGGCGGCGCTCGTCAACCAACTTTTTCGGCCGGGTATGCGCGTTGCCGTCCACCGTGACGCAGTGACGCCGAGTGTGGCTCTCGACGCATTGAAGGCCAGAAGCAATTGGCTTTTCTCTTGCCACGGCACTTTTAATTGTTCACTGCTCTATCCTCGACCCAATGATCATGCGCCGTCCCTCCGGCTTAATCGGACCGTGCCAGCCGTTAAAGGTGGCGCGTCCACCGCCGGCCCGCTCTAGGTTCACGAGATCAAGCACGACGGCTAGCGGCTGATGGTGCGCAAGGATGGCGCGCGGGTCCGCTGCTTCACGCGTGGTGGTCATGACTGGGCCGACCGCTTCGCGGCCATTGCAGACGCGGCCACTCGTATCAAGGCGGCATCGCTTCTAAGCACATGGAGCTGGCCCCACACATCATCAGGGGTGAGCTGCACAAGCTCCCACAAGCTGCAGAAGAGGCACATCGAAGGGACTGCATTGTCTATCACAGGCCGGGCATGCGGCCTGAGTGCGCTCTAAAGTTGTCGCTGGCTGTTGGCGATGACACCGCTGATCTGCCACGGCCTGACAGGTCACCCGCGCTACCATAACGCGCATCCGGCAGCCACTCTCGCGCTTATGTCGACCGGCTTCAGGGAAGGAAGGTCATGGTGCGCTACAACTCATCCGACGTGCTGACATGCTTTAGCCCGCGACGGCGAGTGGCAGAAAAATACGAAAGGAACGATGGAGCGCCACCACTCTTACTGAATATAGAGCGGCGCTTTGACGCGAAGCGTTGATGGTGATCAACAGTGGCGGACGAAATTGACCTTGCAGGTTGCGCGCATCATGAGGTCGAAGCCCTTGTAGTCCGAGACTTCGCCGCCGGTGATCTCCACGCAGACCGGGAGACCGTCCGCGTTCGCGCAGAGATGGATTTTGGTCGTGAAGCCACCTTTTGAGCGCCCAAAACCCTGCTCCCTTTTGCGCCGGCGGCCTGGTGATGCGCGCGGATGATGGTGGAATCGATCATCTGAACGGTGTGCGGCGATCGTCCGGTCTTATTCAGCGCCTCCAACATCACGTCCCATAACCCGGCCACCGTCCAGCGGCGGAACTGCCGATAAACTGAAGCCCAATTCCCAAAAGAGCGATCAAGGTCGCGCCACGGCGCCCCGGTGCGGGCGATCCAAAAGATCGCGTCCAGAACATGGCGGTGATCAGTTGGTGGTCGTCCCCGCTTGCTGCCGGTGGTGATCACAAAAGGCGCGAAGAACGCCCACTCTCGATCCGTTATCAGGCCGCGAACCAAAACTGCTCTCCAAAAGGCAGTCTTGAATCACGCCTCCGCTGATTTGGGAATCCACTTTGTCAACACGACCTAGAATTGAATATCGATTCTGACTGGACCGGAAACATTTCTAACTTTAGCGGGAAGTTGCCTGTCAATTATTTAGACCCGAAGCATCGCACATCAAAAATCACCGCCGATGTTGTAAGACGTGCGCTTCGCATGCGGGCAGAATACGGCATTCCGACCAAACCGTCGAAGAAGAAGACCGCTCTCCCATAACACTTCTAATTTCATGGAGGGTGAAGTTTTTATGAAGGGTGAAGTTTTGAGCCATCGATAGAGAGATAACTTCCCGTGCCAGCCGAGGACGTTGTCGGCGGAAAACGGAGCGAGTTAGATGGCAGAACAAGATTCACAGGATCAGCCTTTCCTTCACCGGCTCTATCGCCCGCGGGATCTTCCAGCCGTTGTCGGCCTTCGCCGTACGCAGATTGCCGAGCTCATCAAGGCCGGAAAATTTCCAAAACCGATTCCCCTGAGCGATGGCGGAAGAGCGAAGGCGTGGCTCGAAAAAGATTTGATCCTCTGGCAGGCCGCGCGTGATGGCGAGTCCGCTAGGGGCCTGACCAAATGAAACGCCGCGGCACCGCCCTCGACGGCGCCCCTTTGCTTCTCAAAGAAAACGTAGCGGCAACGGCCATCATACTCGCAAACGTGATGATACTCGCGATCGCTTTAGCGCCGACGTTCGCTTGCGCCTTTGAAAGCACGGTGCGCTGATGTCAGGGGAAAAAGCCAATATCTCATGTATGACAGAAATAGCGGCAATCGCTTCCTACCTCTCGGGGATAGGAACAGAGCCGCGCTCACTGCGTGTGGCGGTCGTTAAAGAAAGAGAAGGCCATTACTTCAAAGACCTCGCAATAATCCGCGTTCAAAAGGACGGATCGATCGAAACCCCGGACGGCTACAAACCGACGGAAAGCGAAGCTGCCCAGATCGCGGACGAGTGCACGAAGTTCAAATGGCCAACTAGCGAGAAACTCGGCAAGAATTATGAACTGCCGGAAGAGCTAAAGGGAGTTGATCCAGAAAATATTTTTGAGCTTCGGGATCTGCAGGGGCATCTTATCATGTTGCAGGTTCGCACAGATATGAAGAACGGGGCAAAGCGGTATTGCCCATTCACATTTTGGTCCGACCAGAAATGGCGCAAGGCAGAGCCAGGAGGCCCATTGCCTCTGTATGGATTAGAGACAATCGGGGGTTCAACTACGATTTTTTTGCATGAGGGCTGCAAGGCGTCCCGCTCAGTCACGCGCCTGATTAACCCGCGCACAGAGGAGGAGAGACTGGCGCTAGAGGCCCATCCCTGGGGTCGGGAGCTATCCGGCGCGGTACACTTGGGATGGATAGGCGGAGCGTTATCGCCGTCGCGTACGGACTGGAGCGAACTCGCTAAGGCGGGCGTCACGCGAGCCTAAGCCTATATCGTCGCAGACAATGACAAGCCGGGTAAAGCGGCAATACCGAAGATCGCGAAGGAATTGAGCAGATTTCCCATCGAAGTGTTTGCCTTGCACTTCGACGAAGAGTTTCCGACCAGCTTCGATCTCGCGGACCCATTCCCTGAACGACTGTTTTTGCAAAGTGACGCGGATGCGAAGGTTTATGTCAGCCGGACCTTTAGCGATCTTGTGAGACCAGCTACTTGGGCGACGGTACCAAACCCTATCCCACCATCGAACGGTAGGGGTCGGCCCCCAAATCCGACCTATCGCTTAAGGCCAGAATTCACCAACCAATGGATCATGGTTGTCGGAAAGAAGGATCCGATCTTCATAAACCGGCGTGACCGCACGCAGCTCAAAACAGAAAAAGCGTTTTCTAACGAGACGCGCTCGCTAGCTGATTGCAACATCACTGAGATGTTCAAAAGCGTCCATACGCAAAAAGTGGACGAGATCGCATATGAGCCCGGCCGCGATGAAATTATTACTGTCGTTGGCCAGCGGTGCATAAACACTTGGGTGAAGTCTCGGATACCCTACCGACAAAACGTAAACCCGGCTAAATGGGCGCGCTTTGAAGAGCTCATGGAGTACCTATTCCCAGTGGAACGCGAGCGGACTGAGGTTAAGCGGTGGTGCGCCACACTTATCGCCCGGCCGGGGATTCGGATGCTTTACGCGCAGTTTTTTTGGTCGCAGATCCAGGGCGTCGGCAAGACAACGCTCTGCTCTATATTGGCCGAGCTAGTCGGAAAAGAGAACAGTCGCAGCCCATCTGCCAAAGATGTTGTGTCTTCTAACTTCAACGGATGGATCGTGCGAAAGCGTTTTATCAGTGTAGGCGAAATTTATTGGGAAGCTTACAAATCGGTTGAGAAGTTATATCACCGACCCGACGATCGAGGCCAATGAGAAAATGGTGCCGACCTACCAAGTCTCGAATCATGCCCACTTCATTCTGTGTAGCAACTCGAGCACACCGCTCGTGGTCGATGAGAACGACCGGCGTCTGTTCGTCCCTGAGATAACCGAAAAAATAAAAGATGAAGACTGGTGGCGGGGGTTTCACCGCTGGCTGAGGGCGGGCGGCTATGAGGCTATTCGAGCTTGGGCAGAATTCATTGTCGAAACGCATGGCCCTGTGGCTGATGGCGCCAGGGCACCGTCTACAGAGCGCAAGAAACAATTGATCGAAGATAGCCGCAGCAACATCGAGCAAAAAGTTCGTAGTCTGGCTAAGTTGGCTCTGTCCAATGACGCAGTACTTGTCGAAGGGGATGTCACAGAATGGCTCTCTAACGATTCCAAGAGCGTCCCAAAAGCTAAAATCCGTAAATGGCTTGAGGCTGCCGGTATGTCCCTATGTCCCCAGCGGTTCACGGTCGACAAAAGTTCGCAGCACATCCTGTTGCCGAAGCCGATGGAAGTTTCTGGATGGCCAGAGATTAAGGAGCGTCGAAGAAAGCCCTTGGAATTATGGAATGAACCTGAACCGATGTGAGCAAAAAAATCAGAGAAGGGTGGATTAGCCCAGAGGAAATAAAATGAGCGCATTCCGCAATCCAGACCTCCATACCCGTATCGAAAAACATCGGCTCAAAGCGGCGCTGGCGCGATGCCTCGATATCGCAGAAGAGTTTCACACAGACTGCGAACATGTTGGTATGGATCGCAATCTAAGCACTACAGGCCGGGCGAGTGCGATCCAAAAACATCTGCACATCGCGATCCGCGATCTGCACGACGCGCGGAAGCCGATAGAAGATCTGAAGGCGAGGGTGCAAACTAAGCGCGCTGCAGTAAAGATTCCACCCTTCGATGGTAATACCGTTGGCTTTCTCCGTCGCCAGGAATTGCGCGCTGCTCTGAAGGGAATGGCGCTAGGTGAGCGCCAAGCGTTGCTTATCGGAGCGAATTCCAGTGTGGATTTCGTCGACGCCGCGTTGGAACAAAACCCGGAACTCAGCGGCTTCGCGAACAATCCCATGGAAATGAAAATCTTCGCAACAATTCAAGAAGATCGCCTGCAGTCATTATTCGGACCTCAGCTCGCGGAAATCGCGGATATTGAAAGCACGATCGCAGAGGCTGAGATGATCGTGAACGTGGCACGCGGGGACATTTCGGCTCATTCAGGATTGCAGCCTCAGCAGTTCGAGCAATTTGCCAAGCCAATTGAAACAAAGGCCAATGCGCCGGGGCTAGTTCAGAGGAGCGCAAGCGATCCGGTGCTTGTTGTTTAATACGAAAAAAGAGGAACAGCCGAATTGCACCGACCCGCAACACCCGATGAGATTAGGGACGGCAAGTTTTTCAAAGGAGAATCAGAGTATCTCGCCGATAGAGCCACGGCATGAGGTAGAGGATCGTACCCCCTGCTGTGCGGCTTCCGTACGGGCTCCGGCCTCGACCCTTGGCGTCAGATAGGTGCCGCCGATAACCACATTAATTCGTAGGCTTCGATCTTGAGCTTGGGCGGGGCGCGAAGCTCTGCCCGCGCAAAAGCCTGATGCATGATGGCCAACACCGTGCTCGCGTTATTCTCGCGAAGCACGCCCCCGAGATTGCGGGATGCGATATGCAAGATGGCGAGGCTGCTCGTATCGACCAAATTTCCCTCGTAGATGAGAGCCGAGACCTGCGCGACCCAACGATGCGTTGCGGGTGTCGGATCGGCTTTGAGGTCCGGTGTTTCGGCGATAAGCCCGCCCAACCGCAGATAGATTGCTTCTGCCGATAATTGGTCTGTCACGCTCGCCCCCTGTCGCCCCAAAGGCAACGTGACCGGCCCTCGTGCCGTTGCCAATAGTAGCCGGTGGATAACCGAGTATAAGCTGGCTCGGCCGCGTCGTGACGCTTACCAGTCTTTAATCGTGGGCGATCGCCGCGATCGGGCGCAAGGTGCTGTTAGGGTGTGGGCCCCCCGCTACGAGCGTACCCAAGATTTTGCAATCCGATTTAAATTCAAGCAGCCTGATGAGCAATGGCGGATATGCATTGCTAGGACTCGGTGGCGCCGGTCTGAGAAGGGCTGACAAGGTAGCAATCCGCAAAGCCTATCGAGATTGGGTTTTCGTCGTGCATTTCATCGAAAGCAAGGACGAGTATGGATGGGTGCAGCGCAGCGCGTTGGTTAACTGCCAAGCGAAAGAGGGCACGCCGTGACCGACGGCAACGAGGTCAGAATAAGCGCGAGCCGCACCACGCGGTTCGGTGCAACGGCAAGGAAGCGATCATGGCGATCGAATGGCTGGGCGCTCGGCGCAGCAATTGAGCGGGCCTCCGCCGTCTCTCGATCACCACACGCCTGGGCACATGGCGGCGTTCATGGGGCGCCCGGGCCGTTGATGGAGAGCTAATCCTTAGCCAATAGACGGTCCTGGTGCCATGATTTCCTCGATCGCGGCCTGCAGAAATCGCGCGATGTGTTCCGGACTGGCGCCCATGGCGGTGAACTTTCAACCCTTGCGACCATGATCGGGCGTTATAAGAAAACTGGAACCCGCTTCTGAAATTCCAAAATCGAATTCACGCAGTGTTTAGTCTTCCTCGCTATAAAACTTGACGATCTCATAGCCCTTCTTGAGGAACATGCCGCTGCACTGGACAATCTTATTGTTGGGGAGGTCCTTGGATGCGATCCGGGTTTCACTGTCGAGCGCGGCGCGGTAGCATTGGCGAGTACTGGCTTCTACTTCTTGAATATCAACGCCTGTCACGGCGCTCCCAGCCGTCGCCACTTCTCTGAACCAAGCATCGGAAGGAAAGTCGGCTGTTTGAGATGCCATTTGAAGCCCTCGGTTGAGGGGATAGTCCGAGTCGCAATCGAACAGCATCTCGGGCGATTTAAAGAACACTCGGTATCCCGAAGGCGTCCAGCGATCAATCTCGGCGCCAGTTGCTTCAATTAGGCGTTCCGCAACTTCCTTACATTCAGCGGCGGGCGGACCAACATGATCCTCCTCCGCCTGCGCCGCTATGCTGGCGTAAAGCCCGAAAGCCATCGTGATTAGAAATCGGGCCAGCATCATCTAAGTTCGTCCCAACACTGCCGCTTCACTCGCTGCCTCTCAGGTTATCAAAAGTAAAAATGGGGCGAGTGCATACGGAGCAATGTAACGATGATTTTGCGACGGCTTTCAAGTGGCTCATATCAGGCGGGTCGCTGTCGTTGCATCCGCACGGCGCCCCGTAGCCGCA
>CAWEBX010000026.1:0-56501 GCA_963807355.1 uncultured archaeon | reverse complement strand
TAATACCTTTGACAAGGACCAAGTCTTCTCCACTCGCTGGTAGGCTGGAAATGAACCCTCGGTCTATTTTGACACGGTCGATCGGTATGCGCCGGAGATGGGTAAGGGACGCAAAGCCTGTTCCGAAGTCATCGAGCGCGAGTTCGACGCCGGCATCGTGCAGACGTAATAGGCGGTCTTGAAAGCTCTGGAAATTGGTCCCCAGAAATACCTGTTCAACGACCTCGACGCAAAACCGGTCGGGTGAGATGCCGGTCTGGGCCGAAAGTTCGAAAAATCGATCTACAAAGCGGTCGGATCGAAAATCCGCATTGGCCACGTTAATGGCAAGGCGGTCCACAGGAAGGCTCTCTTCCAGTATGCGTGCCATGTCTTTGAATGCTCGTTCGACAACAAACATTCCGATTTCCGACTCCAGTCCAGGATCATTGATCTCCGTTAGAAATGCACCGGGCGTGAGGAGACCGCGCTCGGGATGCTGCCATCGCAGCAGGCCTTCCAGCGAGATCAACTTGCCGGGAACGGTTGGTACAACAGCTTGATAGTGGAGACTGAACTGGTTCCGATCGAGACCCGCCTCAACAGCCTGTAGCAACGCGCTTTTGTATTCGACTGCTAATTGGAGGCGCGGTGCGAAACATTGGCGTTGATCTCGCCCTGAAGCTTTTGAGTGATAAAGCGCCATATCGGCGGCCTTGAAAAGCCCATCAGGTGTCTTGGCATCCATAGGAAAGGCAGCCACGCCAATACTAGCCGTATATCGGTGTTTAATATCACCTAGCCAAACAGGCTGTTTGATACTGTCCAGCACCTCGTCCAAAAGAGCTGGAACATCTGCACACGCCTTGTCAGATATCACAATTCCAAATTCGTCGCCGCCAAGCCTGGCAATAAAAATATTCTCCGCCTCAAAAGCGCGAAGCCGCTCTGCAAAATTTTTGAGGAGATTATCGCCAGCAACATGGCCGAACGTATCGTTGATTTCTTTGAAGGCATCGATATCGATCAGGGCTAGGTAAACCGAAGTGTGAATGGAATTGCTCAGTTCGAGCGTGGCTGTCAGATACTCCTGAAAACGTCTTCGATTAGCAGTGCCGGTTAAGGCGTCTGTACTGACGGCATGGCGCAAGTCCTCCTCAATCTGATGGCGCCTCGTAACGTCAAAGCGAATAGATGTGTAACTATCCGGATTGCCGGCGGCATTCAGATGGGGAACGATAGTCGTATCAACCCAGTAGGTTGTCCCATCCTTACGACGATTACAGATTTCGCCGCGCCATACCTGCCCTCGGGCGATCTGCCGGTACATTTCGCGAAAGAACGTCTTGTCATGAGCATCCGAGCGCAGGAGTCGGTGATTTTGCCCGATAAGTTCGTGCTGCGAATAGCCCGAAATTTCACAGAATTTATTGTTGACGTGTGTGATTGTGCCCTGAACATTGGTAATGGCCACGATGGCCGTGACATCGAGCGCGTAGTGAATGAATCCCGTTTCGGATTTGACTACCTCTACCTCACCGAGATCATTCGGCCCGTGAGAGTGTTGAACCACAATCATCCTCCCATCACTTCTCGCTCCAGATTACGGCGAAACGTTTAACAATACTCTGGCGGAGTCCCGATTGATCGGACACGCGACGTGTTGCATTAAGCACCAGCGGCCTTGGCTCTGAACGAGGAAATGCCTATCAATTAGCTATAACTTTAATTTGGTTGCCTGGGAGCGATCATTGGTCGAGGTTCGCACCATTACCATTTAACGGACCGACCCTGAATTGGTTGCGGCGGGCCGGGCGCCAAAACATCTCCCGCGAATACCCTCAATCTGCGGACCGACTTACCGAACTGCGAACCATGGAAGCTTGGCAAGCAGCCTCGGGGCACGCACTGTCCGGCGATTGATGGCCTCATCAAGGAGGCTGATGGAACGGCGGCGGAAATTGAAGACAAGGCGGTACTTGAGGATGCGAAACTCGTCGATCTCGTAGGTCAGCGGAGGCTGCTAAAGGCTAAGTGCCTTCCCATCGAGCAGCGAAGCCTATGCGCTACGTGGTGCCGAGCGCTCCCGGTCCTTCGTGTTATCGAGCAACGATGCGCGGGGTTTTCTATTTTGCCCTCCGCCGGCAACGACATGGATCCGACCCGCGGCGTCGCGGGGGCCAACTAGTTCCTTTTTTCCGAATTCTATTCTGCGTCGGGCTGACGGCCTGGTTCAGCCATGGCAAATGCCTTGAGACCCGAGGCTGTAGCGTCGATCTCAAGGATTCGTTTGTATGGAGAAAGATCAACACCGAAACGTCGCGCATTAAACACCTGCGGGATAATGCAAATATCGGCTACCGTCGGCTGTTCACCGAGCGCAAATGGCCCCGGCAGGTGCGCAAGGCGGGCTTCGATTGCTTCGAATCCGACTTTGATCCAGTGCTGCGACCATGTTTTGCGGGCGACCTCGTCGACTCCCATTTCGGCCAGCCGATTCAAAACACGAAGGTTTCCGATGGGATGAATGTCGCTTGTCACCACCAGCGCGATTTCGCGCGCGATAGCGCGTGCTTTCGGGCTGGATGGCAGCAGAGGGGGAGCTGGGTACGTTTCATCGAGATATTCGATGATCGCGAGTGATTGAGCGAGGCGAAGGTCGCCCTCGATCCAATAGGGCACCAGTCCAGCCGGGTTGATGTCGCGATAGGCCTGCTGGGCTTGTTCGCCTTTGCGCAAATGTACGAATTTGGTCTCCGCGCTCAATCCCTTGAGTCCGAGCGCTATGCGGACGCGGTAGGCTGCGGTTGACCGGAAGTATCCGTATAGCAAAGCGTCGCTGTTGTTCATCTCGCAGTCCGTACCTTACGGCTTGGTCGGATCGAAACGGCGTTCAAGCCCTTGCCAACAACCCGCATAGTCGTCCTGCAGCGCGTCGGATGTTGCGGCATATTCGGTCACGCGCTGTGGAAAGCGTGTTTCGAACATGAAGGCCATCGTGCCAGTTAGCTTGACGGGCTTGAGTTCGGTCTTGCTGGCATGATCGAACGCCTCGCGGTCGGGCCCGTGAGGAAGCATGCAATTATGCAGGCTAATGCCGCCAGGTAGGAAGCCCTGCGGCTTGGCGTCGTAAACGCCGTAGATCAAGCCCATAAACTCGGACATGATGTTCATATGATACCAGGGTGGACGGAACGTGTTTTCCGCGACCGCCCAGCGCTCCGGGAAAATCACGAAATCGATATTCGCTGTGCCGGCGATTTCCGAAGGCGATGTCAGCACGGTGAAGATCGATGGATCGGGGTGATCGAAGCCGATTGCACCGATTGGCGAGAACGCCCTTAAATCGTACTTATAGGGCGCATAATTGCCGTGCCATGCCACGACATCAATCGGCGAGTGAGGCAGAGCCGTGGACCATAACGCTCCACCCCATTTCACGAACAACTCGGTTGGCTTGTCGTCATCCTCATAAGCGGCGACGGGGGTAAGAAAGTCGCGTGAATTGGCAAGACAATTCGCGCCGATGGGTCCCCGTTCAGGCAGCGTGAACGCGCCGCCGTAGTTCTCGCACAGATAGCCGCGCGCAGGGCCGGATGGAATTTCGACGCGAAACTTGACGCCGCGCGGAATGACGGCAATTTCGCCCGGCTCGGCATCGATCACGCCAAATTCGGTGACGAAGCGAAGGCTACCCTCCTGCGGTACGAACAGCATCTCGCCATCGGCATTGTAAAAATGCTGATCGACCATGGATTTCGTAATGAGATAGATATGCGCGGCCATGCCGACCTGAGTGTGGGCGTCGCCCGCGGTGGTCATCGTCCGCACGCTCTGCACGAAAGTCAGCTCGTCCTCTGGGATGGGCGTAGGACCCCAGCGTAGTTGCGCGATCGGCATGTCGTGCTCGAGGCACGGCGCAGTGCGCCAGAGTCTTGCATCGACCTTAACGAAACGCCCCGAATGACGAACCGAGGGGCGGATACGATAAAGCCACGAGCGTTCGTTGGCGCCGCGCGGCGCGGTGAACGGCGATCCGGACAGTTGTTCGGCGTACAATCCGTAGGCGCAGCGTTGAGGTGAATTGCGACCGATCGGCAATGCGCCCGGTAGTGCTTCGGTCTCGAAGCTATTACCAAAGCCTGACATATAGCCAGGCGTCACGTTGGCACTGCTGCGATTGACGGCGACAGGAGCGAAATTGGTGTTCATCGCCTTATCCTCCTTGAATGGCCGCCCACATCTCGCGGTCACGGTCCGCGGTCCAGATCACCGGGTTGTCGATGCCCGATGCCTCATCGAAAGCCCGGGAGACGTTGAACGGCAGGCAGTGTTCATAAATGGCGAAGGTCGAGAATTTCGGGTCCATGATTTCGCGTGTCGCGGCGACCGTCTCCTTCAGGCTGTGCCCTTTGGCGACGGACAATTCTGCCGAGCCGTACAATGCGGTGACGAAATCACGTGTCATCGCTATTGCCTCCCGTGTGATGGACCGACCATTGAGGCCGTCACCGCGGCCGGGAGCGACCGCCTTGGGATTGAATTTAAGAATTTCATTCAATGTCGTCGGCCATTCACGCAAATAGGCATCTCCGCAATAGCAAGCGGAATGGTATTCGATCAGATCGCCTGAGCACATCACTTGCGCATCGGGGACCCATGCCACGATATCTCCGGATGTGTGGCCGGCACCCAGATGCATCAACCTCACCGCGCGCTTGCCGAGATAGATTGTCATCTCAGTCCCGAACGTAAGTGTCGGCCAAGTCAGACCCGGGATGCTAGCGGCATCACGGAATAGCCGTGGAAACCGGCCGAATTCGGAATCCCAATCCTGTTGTCCACGCTCTTCGATCAGCCTTTGCGTTTCTTTCGAGGCGACAATTCCCTGTGCGTGATATGCAGAAGCGCCGAGCACGCGCACTGCATGGTAGTGCGATAGAACAACATACTTGATGGGTTTGTCGGTTACGGTCCTGACGTGTTCGACGACGCTGGTCGCCATCGCGGGCGTCGCCTGCGCGTCAAACACAATGCAGCCGTCGTCGCCGACAATGACCGCCGTATTTGGATCGCCCTCGGCGGTGAACGCATAGATGTCGGGGCCGATTTCGGAGAATGTGATTTTCTTCTCCGCCATATCAGTCGTGGAAGCGAAACCCTTGGCGCTCATTTGTTTTCTTTCGTCTTCGAACTCCACTCACCCGCACTGATCATTCCCGAGGCGTCGCTTTGCTAGCAAAACCGCCTCGCGAAGGACCTCTACATCCCCGATATGATTGGCAAGAATCAAAACCAGGGCGGTATCGAGCGACGCGCTCTGCTCATCGCTCAGGCCACGATGTGCCTCGACCACCAGGCGATAAGCGGCGTCCGGGTCAGGAAAGTTGGACTGCGTCGAAAGCGTCATGGCATGCCCTCGATTAGCGCGCTTGCCCGCGCGATAGCGGCTTGCACGGCAGGTAACGCGGGATGTCTGAACCGCGCCGCGACGTATCCATCCGGTCGAAGCAAATAGGCGGACCCATCGGACGCATCATAGCGTTTCGCGAATAGTCCGGATGTGTCGCGGAGTGGTGCATCGGGTCCGATGCTGATGCAGTGACAATCAAGCGGATCGAGAGCCGATCCGTTTCCGGATTCCAGCAGAACAAAATTGTCGCAGGCTGCTTTGAAAGCTTCAGTAAGATAAACACGGTCGCCGTTCGTAGCCGTCAAAGGCGCGTCCACGATCGGCGCGCCCGGAGGTGGGCCGGCACGCCATGTGTCGACGTCGCTCGTAGACAATGGCGTATTGTAAGTTGACGGTGTTGCTAGCCGTCCGCCGTTCACCATGCGCCTGGCGAAATCGACCTCCTTGGCAAGTCGAAGCACGGCATAGCGCATCCGCCGTTCGTGGTTTGAATGGGGGGCAATGAAGTCTGTCGAGCGAGTCGACGCACGAATATTTTCGTCCGCCGCTGCGCTGCGCTCGCTCTCATAACTATCGAGCAGGGAAACCGCGGCCTTGCCCCGCAAGACGAGGGCGAGCTTCCAGGCAAGGTTTACGGCATCCTCGAGCCCGGAATTCGCACCGCGTGCTCCAAACGGGGAGACCTGATGAGCGGAGTCGCCTGTGAAGATAACCCGCCCATGAATAAACCTCTGCATGCGCCGGCACTGAAACTTATATATCGATATCCATTCGAATTCGAATTCCTTGTGTCCCAGCATGCGTTCGATCCGCGGCCGCACATTCTCCGGAAGCCGTTCAACGGTGGGGTCCGCGTCTGGGCCAAGTTGCAGATCGATGCGCCATACGTCGTCGGGCTGGCGGTGAAGCAGCGCGGACTGTCCGGAATGGAATGGCGGGTCGAACCAGAACCAGCGTTCGGTTGGAAACGCGGCCGTCATTTTTACGTCTGCGATCAAAAATTGATCGTTGAAGGATTCGCCGGAAAATTCCGCACCCACGAAACCCCGCAAGGCCGATCGTGCGCCATCGCAGGCGATCACGAAATCAGATTTCAGTTTGTATCGTCCGTCCGGAGTTTCAATCTCAACCACGGCGTGGTCGTTGTGCTGCTCCAGGCCAACGACCCTGTTTCGCCAGCGCAGATCGATCAGCGGCAATTCCTGAACGCGGTCGACCAGATAAGCTTCGGCATAGTACTGCTGAAGATTGATGAAAGCCGGCATCTTGTGCCCTTCTTCGGGCAACAGATCGAACCGGTAGACCATCTCGTCCTTGAGGAATATCTTGCCGACTTTCCAGGCAATTCCCTTTTCGACCATCCGTTCGCCGACACCGAGGCGATCCCACAATTCCAGCGATCGCTTGGAAAAACAGATCGCCCGCGACCCGTCACCGATCCTGTCTGTATCATCAAGCAGTACGACGGCTTGTCCGCGCTGTGCCAAATCGATCGCGAGTGAGAGGCCAATCGGCCCGGCACCGACGATGATGACCGGATGGTGCGCAGCTTTACCTTCAGTACGCTCCTGATCGAGGTGCGGGCGATAAGCAAATTGCCTGACAGACCGCTGGGTCATGGTCGCTCCGGATCAAGCTCCGTCGCAATTGAAAATCTGGCAAAGAGGCTAGACCATCGCTAAAATGGTCGCAACTGCAACTATGAAAGTGCCGCTAAATCTTGCCGCCGACACGGCATCCGTTGCGAAGCTCGACCTGTTCAAATTCGTGCCATTTCGGCTGAACCGGCTGGTTGCCGAGGTCAGCGCTGATCCTGACTTGCGCAGTCGATTGCGATTATTGAATATCTCGAGGAGCTTCTCAGAAGCCGCTGAGAACAGGGCCGGGAGCGCCGCGCAGAATAATAAGCAAGAGCAATCGGGATGAAAAAATGCACTCGAACGATCCCAAGCTGCGAACCTTCGTTGACGTCGATGCGGCGTCCGACTTTCCGATCCAAAACCTGCCTTACGGGATGTTCTCAACGCCGGAGCAGCCGGAGTTGCGCGTCGGCGTGGCGATTGGCAGTCAGATTCTCGATCTCGCCGTGCTGGAATCCGCCGGTCTGATCCGTTGCGACGAGGTTAGAGGAGTTTTTGCAAAGCCTTCATTGAATGCCTTCATGGCGCTCGGACCGAAGGTGTGGTCGCAGACGCGCGGACGGATCAGCGAATTGCTGCGTCATGATAATCCGGAACTGCGCGACAACACGGACTTGCGCATGCGCGCGCTTGTACCTCAGAATCGCGCGCAAATGCATATGCCGATCCGCGTCGCAGGCTTCACTGATTTCTATTCCTCGAAAGAACACGCCACCAATGTCGGCACCATGTTCCGCGATAAGGCCAATCCATTGCTGCCGAACTGGCTGCATATTCCTATCGGCTACAATGGCCGGGCATCGACCGTCGTGGTCAGCGGCACGCCGATCCGTCGTCCACGCGGGCAGTTGAAGCCGCCAACGGCGGAGCTTCCGAACTTCGGCCCGTGCAAGCGGCTCGATTTCGAACTGGAAATGGGCGTCGTGATCGGGCAGGGCTCCGCGATGGGCGAGATGTTGACCGAACGACAAGCGGAAGAGATGATCTTCGGCTTCACGCTGCTGAATGATTGGAGCGCGCGCGACATCCAGCAATGGGAATACGTGCCGCTGGGGCCGTTTCAGGCGAAGGCGTTCGGCACCTCGATCAGCCCGTGGGTCGTGACGCGCGAGGCATTGGAGCCGTTTCGGGTTCATGGTCCGGCGCAGGATCCGAAGCCGTTGCCTTATCTGCACCAGACACAACCGAACAATTACGACATACGGATCGAGGTAGACCTGCGAACGGAGAAGATGGCAAAGTCGGCCAGAATCTGCCGGACCAATTTCAAATACATGTACTGGTCGTCAGTGCAGCAGCTCGTGCATCATGCTTCCTCAGGTTGCGCAATGAATGTCGGCGATCTTTTGGGGTCAGGCACCATCAGCGGCCCCGAAAAGGCCGAGCGCGGCAGCATGTTGGAGCTGAGCTGGAACGGGACCATGCCGCTTGAGATTGATGGTGGCGAGCGCCGTTCGTTCCTCGAAGACGGCGATTCGCTCCGCATTCGCGGCTGGTGTCAGGGAGACGGCTATCGCGTTGGCTTCGGCGAGGTCGAGGGCTCGATTGTAGCCGTAGAATAGTTGCTGAGGTGTGACCTGACGGATGTGGCGTTTTCGCTGATGATGTTTGCGGGCACGGAGACCGATATTACAGCGATGCGTGCGGTCGTTGGAATGCCCTAACCGCCACGTCAAAGCCACGTTCGCTCCCTGCTTTGAATTTTAGCGGGTTTTGACACCTGCATACCTGACGAGCAGATATTTACGCGATCAACTCCCAGCCTGGCCCGGCGCCGAGGCGACAACGCAGCAGTGCATGCTTGGCTTTTAGGAGGCCAGCGCAGAACAGGGTGCTCTGCGTTTGCCCCGGCTCGCGCACGATCGCCAGGTCGGTATAGGGATTGATGCGCCAGTCCTTTGCCGGCTGAATCTTGGCGGTCGGCGCGGAGAGATTCTGCGGCGACGGCCTGCGTCGGCAGCTTGATCACGGTGCGGGCAGCGGCCGTCCATGCCTGTGCGGTCGCGTCCCAGGTGAGCCTATAAACGCAGGGGTTGCCGCGGTCGGTCATGGCCGCGACCTCGATTTCGTCCTTGCTGACGGCGTGAACCGCGAGCCTGGAATGCGCGAAGACCTTGTCTTCCTTCTTACCAAGCGTTTTGAAGCTGTCCCATCCGGAATCTCCCCAGGACTTCATCGCCAGTTGCAGGCTGCGATTGATGCCGAAGACGAGCATCCGATCGTAAGAGGGGGAAACGGCGGCCAGCGCTCCGCCCAGCAATAGCTCCCGGCTGGTTTCCAATTGCTGCACACGCCATTTCCGTCCTCCCCAGAAGCCCCAAGAGATCTCGGTTAGGCGTCCGACATGGTCGAGACAGAAGGCATGGACATAAACGCCGCCTCGCCCGGCGACAGCGAGCGCGCTGAAAGGATGCACGATGAATTTTGGATTCGGCTGTTCCGCTGTCTCTGCCCAGGCAACGGTATCATCGTGTTTGAGCAACCCGCTCAGCGCGAAGAGCCGGTCATTGTCAGCGACAAAGAACACGCGCAGACGGTCGAATTCTCCGACGTGGGCACACGCGAACGCCCGCGGATTGCGCAGGCTGGGTAGCTGTCCTTGATTGAGCTGAATTCGGCCGAATGCGCTCCACCCTGCCGGCGGCGGAGCGGACGGCGACTTGCAGGGCACCTGCGGAATTGGACAAGGCAACGACTTGACCCGGAGGCATGTCTAACAGACACAGCGGCGATTCCGGCTCGATCACCGTGGGCGCCGAAAACGCCGTAGCTGCGCCGCTGCCGTCGATGCGTTCCACCTGCATCTGTGGTGGTAACGGCGGCGGCGGTGTTCCAGGGGGCGGAATTGCCGGGGTCGGAGTTCTGTCGACGAACCGGCCTCGCAGTAGCAAAACGGAGATACGGTCGCGAAGCGCGGCCAGCCGGGGTTCGGCGGCAGGAAAGGAGGGATTGCGGACGAGCGAGGTGTCGAAATCCCACTCTAGTGGCTGCTGGCGCCAGTTCGGCAGACTTTGGATCAATGGCGATGCATCGGGTGGAAGCTTGCCCTTGTACCTGAGGAACTGATTGCCCAAAGGCCAGAGAACCCACGCCGGCTGTTTTGCGGGTTGCATCAACTGGGCACGGATCCAGCGACGCTTGTGAGCCATGACGTCGATGTTCATCGGCGCGCGATCCTCCGCAAACGGCGGGCTCGACGTATTTCCCGATTTCGTAGTTGACGTCCCAGACAAACAGGTCGGGTCGTTTTTCGAGTTGCAGTTCATTGGCAACCGGCAAGTGCATATACATCCCGGCACGCAGAGCCGGCAGATTGGGATCGTGACGTTCCATCTCCGTAAACAGCGCCTCGTAGTACTCCTTCAATCCCTTGCTGAGTTTCGTATCCTGCGGATCCTCATCGTCGATCATGACAACCGCGCCGGACCATTGCTTGCCGAGCGACATGATCAACCGACGCAGATGCTCGGCGTGCAATGTCCCGAGCGTTTTGTCCGCCTTGCCATTTTCGGGGTGACCTCCCGTCATGCTGTAGCCGACGTAGAAGAAGACGATTCCCCGACCGGCTTCTGATTGCCATGGGTGAGGGGAACGAAAGACAGCAGCCCACCCAGGTTCAACTCTCCCGGATTGACGCCGGAAATCTGCACCAGGTGACCCCCATAGGTGGCAATCCGTGTCCTAGGCGTAAGGTGTGTCTCCAGCTTCGCCAACTCCCAGCTGGTGTCGCGCAACGCTGAACTGAGCTTTTCAGTGGCTTGGGGCAGGTCGTGATCAGCGAGCGCGATGCCAACGGACGCTGCCGTGGGGCGCACCGTTGCAGGAAGACGCGCGACGGCGTCCGGAGACATACGAACCCGAGCTATCGTCAAGGGCTGTGTCGGCGAATTGTCGATCCGCAGGCGTGGCGTATCTCTGGGCGGCGTAGCCGGGGCGGGTTCTTTCTCCGGTTCTTCCAGCAGATCGGCCGGCGCTACGCGCGTCAGTTGGGTGACGGAGGTACGCAGGTCTCCAACTCGCTGGCGCAACGCGCCGCGCCGCTTCAGCACATCGGCGAGTGCAGCCTGTTCCTTCCGGTCCTCCTCGGTTTTTTCCTCCGTGGGAACAGGAAGGAAATTCGCGGGCCTCGGTTTCCGGCGGCCAGTGTCGATGATGAGCGTCTTCGCAAGGAATGTTTTCGGGTCGAGGATCGCCTCATCGTCGATCTGCGCGAGCGCATCGAGAAGCCGCAGAGTCTTGTACACAAGCCTCCATGATTCCAGCTGTGGTACGCCGTGACCGCTGTATTTGATGCCTGTCAGCACATGGCCAAGCGGCGGCTCCGCCTTCATCGCTGCCTTATGTAGCTCCGAGAATCCCATGCCGGTGGACGACGCCACAAGGCTGCGCAGGTCGCTCGCCTTTGTCGGCGTTTGTTGGCGCAGCGTCTCGGCAAGCGGCAGCCAGACGGCGTCTTCAGCGAGCAAGCCGGCTGCCACACTCATTCGATCGGCCGTCGAGAATTGCTGCGCCGCCTGAGTCAACGCAACAGGCGCATCACTCCTGTCCAGGGCATTGTCGATAGCCTGATGGAATTGCGGCGAAACCGGCAGCAGCACGGCATCCTGCTGCGGATCCTTGGCTTCGGGCGGGCGCGCCATCAGGAAACGAAAGAGGAGTTCTATCCTGTTGTTTCCTTTCGGTGAACGTTTCCTGGTGGCGTGATGCCGACCGACACTCTGGCAGGAGTTCCGCTAGTCAATTCGGAAGGACCATTGTCAATTTTTCAGACAGTTTGCAGAAGCTTTTGCGACAAAACGTCATGCGGGATCTTGTAGACGTTCGTGCGGGCTGCTGCGCAAGTCGAGACTTGGCTATGACACTGGCTATGGCCGACAGCGGCGCATATACGCTTCGTCATACGCGCGCTGATTTGTTCAATGCGCAGCTGAAAGTGGAGCGCTGCTGGCTAACTGACAAAGCTCAACTCGATTTCGTCCTTTCCGCTTTGCATCGTAGAGCTGTTTATCGGCGAGCTTGTATAGCTCCGAGAACGATGTTCTTTGGACAAAGGTCGCTCCGCCGATGCTGATCGAGAGATCGCAGGAAACCCCTTCGAAACAAAATTCCGCAGCCTTCACAGTTTCCCGCATTCGTCGGCGACCACGACGACCCGGTCCGAAGCAATGCCTGGAAGGAACACGCTAAATTCCTCGCCGCCCATGCGACCGACAAGGTCTACTTCGCGCAGCGTCGATCTGATGCTTTGAGCGGTCAGTTTGAGAGCCTCGTCGCCTGCATCGTGACCGAAATTGTCATTGACGTTTTTGAAGTGATCGACATCCATGACTAGCAGCGCGCCATCGCAGCGCCTTTCCTGCTGGTTCACCCGTTCAAGATAGGCGTCTACCAGGGTCGTGAATGCAGCGCGATTGAAACAGGATGTCAGGCCGTCGGTTGAGGCTATGACTGTCAGTTGCTTATGTGCGATTGCCAGCTGGCGCAATTTGCTGAGAAGTAGAAAAAGAACGGCGGCGCGATCAGCAGGGGAATGATCACATCATTCTCGGGGCTGGTCCCTAATCTCCATACGCCTTCCTTGAAGGAGTAGCTGTCGATCGTAAAGGCCAAGACGACGCAGCAGAGCGTCCCGGCGATCGTCAGCAGGATCACTCGGGCCCAGCTTTGAACCGAGGGTTCGGCGGCTTTCGATGTGAACCAGTCATTCATACGTTAGGCGCTAAGGGACGAATATTAATAAACTATTCGGATTGGTATCAGCATTTAGCGCTTCACCTGAATATCGAGCCGACAATCTAGGCGACTGTGTCCAAGGTTCTCCATCGCACCCGGCGCAAGAGCATATGACGCCAGACGGAGGGCCAAGTCTGAGGCAGGATTGAAATCGTCAGTAGGAACTTTTGGCTATCGCATCAAGCTTGCGTATGGGCACATTCAAGACACGGGCCGCGACGCGAAAGGCAGAAAGCAGTATATCGCTACGAGGAGGCAGCGGTTCTAGCTATGCTACGGGGCCGGTTAGCCTGAGAACTCTCAGGCAATGGGCGGGCGAACAATCGCATGAGCGTGAACGCTGCCTAGCGATATTTTGCATTTCCCCGCTGAGGCGATCGACCGCCTCCTTCTGACCGTTACGCCGGATTGCCTGAGGCAACAGCGACTTGTCGTCGAAGGTAATCGAGACATCCTCGAAGAGCAGTCCAAGAAGCGGCGTGAGCTCTGTCATGACAGGCCTGAGATAGCGAGAAACGCGTGGCCGTACGCCTTGTGGCTTACTGACTTTCCAACGCAGAACATCGCGCTTTATTTCGCGGTGTCGTAAACCGGGTTCCTCGCCTCGTTTCGTGTCCGATCGCAGCCTTGACGGCTCGCGCGGGACTCGTGAACAGCTGGCCTTCAAGAACGTCGAACTCCTTTTTGGCTGAAAAGAACATAAAACCGCGACCGCTGCGAACTACCAGACCGGCCGCGCCTTGAGACGTTTCAATAATGTAGTTGTCGGCCATGGACGTGTTATCCGTTTCAACGACTGTGCCAAGTATTCCCGCAATCGAGCCACGCGTTCGAATGGTGGTCAAGCTGCCTGGAAAAATAAGAATAACTCTGTCGTCGAAAGCTATAACCGGCGAATGACCGCGATTTGATCGTTGAAACGTTTGGCAATTGTTTTTTCAACATCGACCTCGCGAGTATCCTGCGAAGAGCATATCGATGCGCTTCCATTCGCAAATCGCGAGCATCGATCGATCACCCTGCGAATTGGCCGGCTGAATTGTGAGATGCTAAAGCAGGATTGTCGATGGTGTCCGTTACGTCTGAAGCGCCACCTGTTTCTCAGGAACGAGTCCGAAGAAGCATTGGCTTCCGTAACGCCGGTCGCCATTCGAAGCGCTCGAATCTGATCGGCGTCACGGCCGATCTCAAAAGAAGATTATGTATGAGCGCCGAATAGTCAGACGGACAAGATCACTTAACAACAAGCAAAATACGTAAAATAAATCTGCGGTCTGTTTGCTATAAAACGTGCGCGCACAAAAAACAGCGTGCGATGAGTCCGAGTGGTGGAGCGTGAAGCTTGAACCTCGAATTGTTTCTCACGGTGGCGCTCAACGGTCTTACCGTCTCCGCTCTCTACTTCATTGTAGCGATCGGATTCTCGCTGATCTTCGGCCTGATGCGCTCGGTGAACATGGCGCACGGAACGCTGTTTCTTGTCGGCGCCTACGCTGGCGTCGCTGTTTTTTATCCGCTTTACGATGCCGGAAATGCATATGCCTGGATTGTAGCTCTGGTCGTGGGCATGGCCGCATCGGCAATTCTTGGCGTCGTGCTGCAGGTTGTCTTTCTTGGTTGGATGCAAGGTCAGGAGCTGCGCCAGACGCTGGTGACGATCGGCATCTCCATCATCGTTGCGGACCAGCTTCTGGCGATTTTTGGCGGACTGAGTCAGCAATTCTACGCGCCCGACATCTTGTTTGGGTCGGTGCCGGTCCCGTTCGTGCAAGGCGGTCAGTATTCAACCTTTCGCCTGTTTCAAGTGGTAGTGGCGATCGGCGTTGGTTTCGGCCTCTGGCTGATTTTACAGCGGACCAAGCTCGGTATCGTCGTGCGTGCCGGTGTCGATGATCGCGCCATGCTGTCGGCTCAAGGCGTCAACGTCCCGCTCGTCTCTGTTGTCGTTTTTGCAATCGGCGCTGCTCTTGCCGGTTTGGCCGGAGTCGTAGGTGGGACGGCACAACCCTTCGGCCAGGAGAAGGATATCGAGTTCTTGCTGATCTCACTCGTCGTTGTGATCGTTGGTGGCATGGGATCCTTGCCCGGGACGGCGCTTGGCGCCCTTCTGGTCGGCATGGCCGAGCAGTTCGGACAGTCGTTGTTCCCGGCCTACTCGGTGATGCTTACGCTGCTCATCATGGTGGCAGTGCTCGCATTCAGGCCTCGCGGCCTGTTGGGAAGAAAGTTCTCATGAGTGATGCGGTTTCCAAATCTGCAGCGTTCAGCGGGAGATCCTTGGCCTCGCCGCCTTTGACGTCGGCGATTCTCCTGATGGTCCTTATCTCGCTGCCGGCTGTGCTACCGGAGTTCTGGACGGTCAACATATTCGTGCGGGCCATGATCTTCGGAATCGTGGCGCTCTCGCTTACGTTCCTTGCTCACTACGGCGGGTTCATCTCGCTTGCCCAGATGGTCACCGCGGGCGTTGCCGGATACACGATAGCCGTGACGGTGCCGGATGCCATACCGGCCAATGGCTTCAAGCTTCCTTATGCGCTTGCCATCGCTCCTGCGCTTGTATTCTCGACTATTGCGGGGGTCGTGATCGGTGCCGTCGCGGTACGAACACGCGAGATCTATCTGCTGATGATCACGCTCGCGATCGCAGTGAGCTTTTACTTCTTCGTGCAGGCCAACGTCGAGTTTCTCAACGGCTATGAGGGGATTCGCAATGTGATGGGCCCGGATATTCTGGGTGTTCCCTTGCGTACACCCGCGATCGTCTTCTATGCGGTTCTTGCCGTGTCCGCGGCTCTCTACGCGCTTGTGATCTATGTCAGCCGCGCCCCCCTCGGGCTGGTCCTGCAAGGCATTCGCGATAATCCGCGCCGTGTTTCGGCGCTCGGTTTTAATGTTGCTCTACATCGAATTGCGGCGTTTGGCCTTGCCGGCTTCATTGCAGGGGTCGGCGGCGTGCTGCTTACCTTTTACAACATTGGAATCTCGCCCGGTACCGTGTCCACCCATGCCACGATCAGCATCTTAATCATGGCTGTGATCGGCGGCCTTGGTCATCCAATTGGTGCGTTCATAGGCGCGCTCATTTTCACGATCTTCGACACTTTCGCTGCTGATATCTACGACCGCGATCGTTTCAATACGCTCATCGGTGTGGTCTTTCTGACGATCGTGGTTGCCTCTCCCGACGGAATTATCGGCCTAATAGAACGTGGCAAAGCTTTTTTGCGCGATCGCAGATTCGCATCCCATTCGGAATCCACCACAGCTATTTAACGAGATGACCATTTGAGGATCATGACCATGGCAACCAATCCCACCAGGAGGCAAATCCTTCAAGGAGCTGCGGCTATTGCCGGCTCTGCCGTCTTCGCTCCGGCCGTTCATGCCGCTCAAGTTCCTATCAGACTAGGTACACTGGCTTCGCTGGAGGGACCGCTTGCTGTCAATGGGCAGGATTCTTATCGTGTCATAGAGCTTCTTCTTGAAGAGGCTGGTTACAAAGCGGGCGGTCGCAAGATCGAATGGATCCGGGAATCCTCGAACGCCAAGCCGGACGTCGCGCTTGCACGGACCCGCAAGCTGATCGAGCAGGATCACGCCGATGTTGTGATCGGGCCATTGTCGGGGGCCGAGGGTATCGCGGTTCGGGATTATTCGCGCACGGTGCCGAACAAGACCTTTATCAATGGTTCGTCTGCCTCGCAGGACAACACGCTCCGCAATTCGTCGCCGAACTATTTTCGCTTCAGCACGGATGGCACGCAATGGACCGCGGGACTCGGTGAATACACCAAGAATACCCTTAAGATCGACGAAGTGACCGTTGTCGCCTCTGACTACGCCTTTCCTTACTCACAGGTGTTCGGATTTAGTCTTGAGTTCACGCGGGCAGGCGGCAAACTCAACTATCTCTGGACGCCGTTTGGAACGTCCGACTACACCTCACTGATTGCGCAAATTCCAAAATCATCCGGCGCGCTTTATGTCGTCTATGGCGGGTCCGACGGACTGGCGTTCCTCACCCAGTATGCGCAAGCTGGCGGCTCGCTGCCGCTTCTTGGCGGGACCCTCCTTGCCGATCAGACGCTGTTCTCAGCCCGCGGCCCCCATCGCAAGGTGCTTGAAGGCACCATTTCCGCCGGCCCGATCGGGGATTATTACGACAACCCGGTCTGGAAGGATTTCCAGGCGCGCTACGTCAGGCGCTGGAGCAAAGATGTCGGGCAGCAGACACCGGGCACACTTGCGTTCTCCTATTCCACCAACTTGCAAGCGGCACTGCTCGCGCTGAATGCCGTGGATGGTGATCTTTCCGGAAACCAGGAGGCTTTTCGTGAGGCGTTGCGAAAGCTTGAATTCAAAAACTATATCGATGCCCTGGTGAAGCTTGACCACAACAGGCAGGCAATTTCCGACAATTTTCTCACCAAGGTCGAGGTGCGCGAAAAGCGGTTGCAGTCGGTGGTGTTCAAAAAAATCCCGAGCGTGAACCAGACGCTTGGATTTCCTGAAGACAAGTATGTCGCGCTTGGCGCTCCGTCCCGCAACAACACCGGAAATGTGAAGATATGACAGGTTTGAGGCAATCGGGGGCTGCCGTCGTCTCGACGCTTCTTGCGGATACCGCGCCCCAACCTAATCCACTTGCCCTCGAGCTATCGGGAATCAGTCTCAGCTTTGGGGGATCGCGGATTCTCTCGGGTGTTCAGCTTGCCGTCGCTCATGGTGAGCGTCGCGTTATTCTGGGGCCGAACGGCGCCGGGAAGACAACGTTTTTTAACGTCGTTTGCGGTGATTATTCGCCGGACGCTGGGTCCATCCGCTATTTCGGACGCGACATCACGCATCTGAAGCAGCATATGCGTGCGCGCGCCGGTATTGCACGGACCTATCAGAGCTCGCTTCTGTTTGACGGGCTTACTGTGCTCGACAACATCTTTCTAGCCATACGTGGCGTCAAGAGAAACAGGCTCTCGCTTCTGCGTCCCAGGGCGAGTGATCCAGATCTCGCGCGAGCGCGCGAAATCGCAGACCGTGTGCGCGTCCGCCATAAACTCAATACTGATGTGCGTGATCTATCGCACGGGCAGCGTCGCCAGTTGGAGCTTGGCATGGCTCTCGCCGCGGCACCGAAACTTCTCATGCTCGATGAGCCTGCCGCAGGTCTTTCGCCCGGAGATCGGCCGGAGCTTCTGCGGACGTTGCATGAACTGCCGCGCACTCTGACGCTTGTGATTGTCGAGCACGATATGGATGTTGCTTTGCCAATTGCTGATATTGTTACGGTGATGAAGGACGGTGCGGTCGTGATCGAGCGGACCCCGGACAAAGTCGAGCACGACTCTGCTGTGCAGGCGATCTATCTGGGGGAGGCAGCGTGATGTTGTCGGTCACTGATCTGCACGTCAATTACGGTCGCGCCGAAATTCTTCATGGGGTCTCGCTCGACGTCGGCGAGAAGCCGCTGTCCGTTGTCGGACGCAATGGCATGGGAAAGACGACGTTTTGCTATGCCATTATGGGAATGATACCGGTTCGTAGCGGTGCTGTCGTGCTTGATAACGTACCCCTTCATCGTAGATCCGCGATGCAGGTCGCGCGGCGGGGAATTGCGATCGTTCCGCAAGGGCGGCGAGTCTTTCCCTCGCTTTCTGTCGATGAGCACCTCAAGCTCGCAAGCCGGGGCCAAAAAGCGGCCTGGACCCCGGAGCGGATCTACGACACCTTCCCCCGACTCGCCGAGAGGAGATCGAACGGCGGCGCGCAATTGTCGGGTGGAGAGCAGCAGATGCTTGCGATAGCCCGCGCGCTGCTTCGCAATCCAAGGCTGGTCATCATGGATGAACCCTCGGAGGGATTGGCACCGGTGATTGTCGATCAGTTGATTGATGTTCTGAAGAGGCTGTCTCTCGACAAGATCGGTCTCTTGTTGATTGAGCAGAACCTGCGGGTGGCCACTTCCGTTTCCGACACGGTCGCTATCATGCTGGGAGGCAGAGTTGCAACTACGCTTCCGGCAGCTCAATTAAGTGCTGACGCGACACTCCAGCGCCGCTACCTAGGCGTCAGTTCGACCATGCATTGATAATTCCGTTCATTTAAGGTGTGCCCGTTAGCTGACCTGAAGAAGATCGAGCTTGGCATGCCCCCGTGCATCAGACGATAGCGTCGCATGATCGCAAGACACCAACGTCAAAAAGCCGAAAAGCGAAACGCACGGCATTTTATGCAAATTGGGAGCCCCAACGAATGTTCGTTTAATTCAGATCTCGTGTTTCGTCTTGAGGTTCCGTTCAGGTCGCAGCCTTGCTGATGGCGTCCAACAAGAGATGGGGCGAAAACGGTTTACGCAAATAGGCGACGCAGTCCATGTCCATTGCCTCCTTGCGCGTATTGTCGTCGTCGATACGGTCAGCAAACGAGCTACGCTCTTCAGGAATCCTGGATTGTCATCGACCACGACTACGACTTTTGGCTGCGCTGCAATACCCTATTGTTCCAGCCTCGTGCGGAAGTTAGACGGCGTTCTCCCGTCAGCTAGGTTTAGGTCATGAACCCATAAAGGGGATTCCGTTTTTGGTCGAAGGGTGATTCAAGAGGTCCAGTGATGGAGGATTGAATGGCTCGGTTTGATCTGACGGATTTCGAGTGGTTTGTGATCCAGCCGCTGTTGCCGAACAAGGTGCGGGGTGTTGCACGGGTGGATGATCGACGGGTTCTGAACGGGATTTTCTGGCGGCTGCGGACCGGGGCGCTGTGGGCGGACATTCCGGCGCGCTACGGTCCGCATACGACCTGCGTGAACCGCTTCAACCGGTGGCGCAAGGCAGGCGTGTGGGATCGCATTCTGTCGGCGGTTTCAAAGGCTTACGATGGCGACGTTCAAATGATCGACTCCTCGTCGATCCGGGTTCACCAGCACGCCGCCAACGGTCAAAAAAACAGACGCGATCCCGTTGCATGGGTCGCTCGCGCGGCGGGCTGACGACCAAGATCCACGCGCTGGTGGATGCCTGCGGTCTGCCGATCAGCCTCAAGATCACCGAAGGCCAGGCGCATGACGGGCGCAGCGCCGACGACATGATCGACACGATTGGGCGCGGCGACATGCTGCTGGCCGATCGGGCCTATGATTCCAACGCCCTGCGCCAGAGACTGGCCGCGCGCGGAGCCCGCGCCAACGTTAAGCCGATGCCAAACCGCGTCAACGCTCTGCGCTTCAGCAAACGGCTCTATCGCAAGCGCAACCTGGTCGAACGCTTCTTCAATAAAATCAAACACTATCGTGCGGTCGCCACCCGCTACGACAAACGCGACGATAACTTCCTCGCGACCATCAAGCTCGCATCAATCCGCATCTGGTTGCGATTTAAATTTAATGAGTTGATGACCTAGACCTTATGGCCGTGTGGGGAATATTGTCCCTAGGGGCAATGAGAAGTCGCCGTCGCTTGAGGGTCAGAACACGAAAATCTTGTTCGGCGCGCCCCGGGCGTTTCGCCATGGAACTATCTAAACAAATACGCGTAGCATTTCGTTCTTTCCCAATCTGAGCTGTGGCGCCGGGTGGAATCCGCGGTTCTGCTCCGTGATCCGGTTCAATGCTGTCGGCTCGCGAAATATGTACGCAGCGGAATCTCGGCACCGATGCCCGCGCCAAATCGCGCGGAAGCCTGATGGCACGAAAGGCCGCGCCTGCAGACAGGACTTACCACGCGCTCCTGCGGATCAATAGACTATGCTCGGCCCATCCATGCTGTCTCCTTGCCAGCAAGCGGTGAAATCAGAAACTACCTCCGTTGGGAATTCATCCATCCATTCAAGTAAAGCCATCCACTTTAGCACATTGTCGGATCTTGCTTGCTAGTCGGGAAGCTACTTGGCGAGCATGCCCAGGCGTTCGGCAATCGATACGGCCTCGGCGAGAGACTTCACTTTGAGTGTTTCCATCGTCGCGTGGCGATGTGCCTTGATGGTGCGAATTGTCGTTCCCAGATCATGGGCGATCTGCTTGCTGAGCTTGCCTCTAACGACCAGCGCAAATACCTCAGCCTCCCGTGGCGTGAGGCTTGCCACCATATTACGCATAGCCCTTGAGCGGTCCTGTTGCTGACGTTGCTCGAGATTTCGTGCCAACGCACGTTCAACGCATTCGAACAAGGCTTTCCGGGTTACAGGTTTGGACAGCAAGTCTTCTGCGCCAGCCTTAACAGCCTGAACACCTGCCTTGATGTTGCCGTTCGCTGTAAGGAAGATGATCGGCAGAATGTTGCCAGCGCTTCTCAGACGCTCCTGCAATCCGAATCCGTCGATGCCGGCCATCTGGAGATCGAGCAGGATGCAACCGGTCTCGTCGGCTGGTGGCTGTTTCAGAAACGCGTTGCCGGACTCATAAAGCGCCGTTTGATAGCCGGATGCGCGCAATAGCCGCGACATCGACGTGCGAAACGACAGATCGTCATCGACGATGTGTATGAGCGGCGCCGGTGCGGTCATGCGGTGGACCTCGCAAGCGGTAGGACAAATCGAAAGGCTGCCCCGCCGTGTTTGCGGTTTTCAGCCCAGATACGTCCGCCGTACATCTCGACGATAGTCCGGGCGATCGAAAGGCCGAGGCCAGTTCCGTGTTGTTTCGTCGTCACGAAGGATTCGAAAATTTCCTTGAGCTTTCCGTCGGGAATGCCCATTCCGTTGTCGAGTACCGCGATTTCGATCCTGGCTCCATCGACTTGTGCCGTCCGGAAAACCATACGCCGCTCGCCGCTGATATCCTGCATGGCATCCATTCCGTTGAGTGCCAGATTGAGCAACACCTGCTGCAGATGCACGCGGTCTGCGCGCACGGAAAGCTGCTGAGAAGATTGTTCGCAGTCGATAGCAATGCCGCGCTTGCCGCTTCCAGCTCGACGATGTGGAGCACGTCGGCAATCGCTCGGTTGATGCTGGCTTCGCGCGGTGCGGTATCGTCGGTTCGAAGGAAGCCCCGCAAATGGCCGATGATTTCTCCGGCCCTTTCGTCATCGTAGCGTATGTCCGCAACTATTTCCTTGAGTTGATCGATATCCGGTGGACTCTGTGACAGCAAAATCTCTGCGGCGCCGGCATTGTTCAGGATGGCAGCGAGAGGCTGGTTCAGCTCGTGCGCAATCGAACTCGAGATGGCGCTGACGGCAAGCGAACGGTTCATCTGTGCAAGTTCGAGAAGCCGAATTCGGGCCGCCGATTCTGCGAGACGTCGCCGGAATCGTTCGAACAGCAATGCGGATATCATCAGTGTTTGCATGAAAACGACGCCAGCGACCCCGACAACCGTCCAGCGGTGTTGCCGCCAGAAACTCGGCTCCCGAAAATCGATCTGGCTTCCGGCGGGCAGGTCTGCCTCCCGGATATTCTAACGCTGCAATTCCCGCCAGTCGAACCGGGGAGGCGCGAACCCGACAGCCTCTGCCTTGATGCTGGATGGATTGGCCCCATTCAGGATGTTGGCAGCGACATCGATCACGCGCCGGCTGATGTCGGAAACGGATATCATCGGCCCGCCGACCAGGCCGCGGCCGAAGTATGTATCTTCATAACTGAATATCGGCGCGTTGCTGGCTTTGCGAAACCGGGAAAATACCCGTCCATCTATTAGCGGTACGCCCTTGGCGTCGACTGCCAGCACACCAAAAAAAACGGCGGACCGGGGAGGCAGTGTGGAGGTCTGCTGCAGCATTTCGTCAAACGAGAGATCGTTGAACCAGGTAAAGGATACGCGACCATTGAGCGGTTCGACCGCGCTGCGGATCTGTTCCTTCCAATATCGTTCGAGCGGTGACGCTCCGAGAACGATTGCGATGTGATCGTTGGCCGGCAGCACCTGTAAAATGTTTTGTATCGCGGCGAACAAGTCTATCTTGCTTGGTACCGCGACTTCGTTCGACGATCCCGAAGGCGTGTAGCGCCGTTGCTCCAGGCCGGTCAGAAGCAACGGCGTATGAGGGAAGAGCCGTTGCCGATGTCGCTGGACAAAAGCCGCCGCGGGTGCGGCGACGGTAATGACGAGGTCCGGAGAGTGCTTGCCGAACAGAGCGGTAAGATAGTCGGCGAACGGCGCGTCATTGGGTTCGCCGGGAAGCCTTGCCGTTTCCAGCGTCGCTTCGAACAAATCGATCTCGTTCGGGAGCTTTTCGGCCAGTTCGGTACGGAGATGCCTCGAATATTCGCTCCATGGCGGCGCATCCAGGCCGAAGGAATGAAGCAGCAGCACACGTTTGGACGACGCGGAGGCGGCATGACTGCCGACCGCAACGAACACCATCACCGTCAATAGGGCGATTGAAACGCGGCATAGCTTTCGGCCGACTGAGTGGATTTACAGGATCACAGCGCAATGGTGTCGGCAGGGTCGAAATAGGACGAATTGATCGAACCCAAGTCCATTCGCACGTGCCCGCTTGCCGACCGACCTCCGGCATTATCGCACAGCAGCAAATCTAAACAATGAAGAACAACAGCCTTGAGCGCGTGCGATCGTCCTGGCCAGAGATCTCCTTTCGCATGGACTCCGATCGGCATTATTCGGAGAAAGCCCGAATTCACGACAAGGTCGGCTCGTGTTCGATGAACTTGATAGGACGATCAAGCCCACGGCCACTTCTGGGCTCAATCGATGGTGATAGAGAACGGCGGGACAATCGCCGCCGGTTCAGCGAGTATGGGACTTATGGCAGTGTCCTGACCATTCATCTCTACGACGCCGACCGCAACGCGAGTGGTCCCGCCCTCGGCGCCCTTTGCCGGACCGCGAAAAATGCCGATACGGGCCCTTGCGGTATCCCCAAGTCGGCCTGGAGCGACAACGGCAAGACGAAGCTTGATTTGCCTGGCGGCGTCTCGGACTTCTTCTACCGCTACGGCCCGCTGCACGGCGATAGCAAATGCTCCGACGGATCGATCTGGTCAAGCACATCGCCTTGCGATGATAGTCAAGGCAAGCAGGTTGGGTATTTCGGCTACAAGGTTCTTGCCGTTTCCTATGGCGGGAGTCTTGAGCTATGGGGCGCAACAGGCTCCTGCAACTCGATGGGCTGCTCCAATCCGCAACTGACCCATCCGAGCTGGACCCGGCTGGAAGGCTCGGTCGCGGCAGGCGGAGGCACTTGGGCAAATGATCCGCTCGTCGTCGCCGGTCCGAGCAACGAGCATCCGGAAAACCTCCATGTCAAAGCCGGCGATCAGATCGTCGTCACGACGACAGACTATCTGCCCGGTCATTCCGAAACCTTCGTTGTCAAGGATGCCAGCACGGGCGTTGGTCCGGCGGGGCGATGGCTCGAGAATATCCGAGTCGATCATGGCGCGGCGTGGCACCATAACGGCGAACGCTACGCGCTCACCGACAAGCTGGCGCCATCGCAAGGGCGACTCGACCTTGATCCCGATCTTGTCAAGAACGGCGTCGAGACCCGCGCCGCTGTCGCCATCCTGAATCGCAGCATTCGGATCGTGTCTGGAGGCGACCGGCCGGGCGAGGAGTTTCCGGCCTCGACACCGGAGAACCCCTGTGTCGCCCAGGACGGCAAAGGGCCATGCTATTCGCTCGGCGGCCATGTCGTGTTCCGGCAAGGGTTCAAGGCGGTGCACATCAAGGGAGTCGAATTCAAGGAGCTCGGGCAGGGTGGGCGGATGGCGCACTATCCGGTGCATTTCCATATGGCTCGCCAGACACCGGCGCGAACATACGTGCAGGATTCATCGGTCAACGAATCGATGACCCGCTGGATCGTCCTTCACTCGACGCAAGGCGTCCTGCTTGCCGGCAACGTCGGCTACAAGTCCATCGGCCACGGCTTTTATCTTGAGGACGGCACCGAGACCGACAACAAGCTCTACGGCAATCTTGGGATCCTCGCGCGCGCCGCGGTCGCCAATGAACAAAATCCGCGACGGATTCCGGGGATCCTCGCGGCTAATGAAGACCACAAACCCGTACCGAAATTTCCGTTCCTGACCGACTCGGCCTATCCGTCGGTATTCTGGATCACGAACGGCTGGAACGAGTTCATCGGCAATATGGCCGCCGGCGCTACGGCCTGCGGATCGGCCTACTGGTTCGTCCCGCTCTGGAATAGCGACATGCCGGATGTGATGACCCCGAATAACAGCCCCGATCAGCTGCATATGAGGTGGTCCGGTTATGCTGGACTGCAAAAGGACGGCGCTTATCGCGGCTCGACGCCGCTCAAGGCATTCGTCGGAAATTTCGCTACATCGACGATGATGTCGTTTCAGACGACCGGCGACGCACCGGAGTGTTCGGGCGTCGTCAAACCTGACACAGCAAAGGTGAGCGCGCCCGCCAACAACGTTCTTACGGCCGTTCGCAGCCTTGCGCCGGATCCGAACGACAATGAGGCCAACGATCATTACTATCCGCATGCGGTCGGCGGAAACCGGCACGCGACGGCCTGCAACAGGAAGGATGACGGCACCTACGATTGTGAGGGGGTCAAGTTCTGCGATCCGGGTCAACCTGAAAATTGCGCGGTGACCGTCATCGACAAGTTCACGTCGATGTTCCATTGGGCCCAGCATAATGTCGCGGCGATCTGGCTGCGCAACCAGTGGTATCTCGTCGCTAACAGCGTGCTGTCGGACGTTCAGAACGGCGGCCTGACCTTCATCACCGGCGGCGATTACACTCATGCATCCGTGATCCGCGGTTATTGGGCGCTCGCGCGCAAGGGTGTTTTCATCGGCCATTCTCAGCCGCAGGACGACATCCATGCCTATGCGCTGGACGCGGGACCCTTCAACGCGCGTTCGAAGTTGCGTTGCGACTGGCAGGTGGCGGGCCTTGCACCGAGCAATTATTGCCTCAGCGCGAAAGAGGGCGTCTCCATTCCGCTGGTCAATTTCGACTCAGGACAGCGTCTCTTCAACATCTACGACGGTCCCGCCTATCAGGATTCCAACGCCTACCTCGACATCACAAAATCAGACTGTCCCATTACCGGGCCGAGTACCGATCCAGGCTGCATGTACGGCTCACGCGTCGTCGCGGGCGTAACCAAGGATCCTTTGAATGGGCAATGCTATCTGCCGAACGCGGCCATCGGCTGGAAGCAGAACAACGGCTTCTTCTATCCGCCGGCCTTTCATTCGGCGAATCTCTATTTCAGCAACGTTGACATCCGTCATTTCGTATTCGACCCGTTGTTTCAGGCGCCTGACGGTGTGACGGGGGAAAAGGACTTTGGTCAAGGCGGCACCTATCTGACGGCGACCTCAGGTCCGAATGCGGTATCGAACTTCTACTGCACCTCGACGGACAACATGTTCGACGGCTGGAGCGGGATCGACCGGCAGACCGAACTCACCGATGACGACGGTTCGCTGACGGGGCTCCTAAGCTCGAAGCCCGGCGGTGAGACAGTGTCGATCAACGAGGATCAGTTCTTCACGGCCAAGCTTGAAACCTCCGAATGTAAATCGAACCTGAGGGTCGGCCCATCGCTGGTGTGTCCGCAGAAGCCACTGCCGCCCGCTCCCGCGCCCTCGACCGCCAAGACCAGTCCTTATGATTACGTCGCCACAGCGATTGCACCAGGATGCTCGCAGAATTCGCCGCCCAATCCTTCTCAGCCCTACGGGCGCTGCGGAGATTCGCAGGATCTGGGCCAAGGCGGCGAGTGGTCAAGCGAGTGCTCGAACGGGGCCTGTTACGGTGTGCCGCTTTTCCGACAGTATCTGACGACAACCGAACTGGGTCATTGGCAAACCAACGGCTGCGCCGGAAACGCCAATACGCCTGCGTGCCGCTGGCCTTTCATGCGCATGGGCGGCCAGAACATGTACCAGCGAGAGACGCTGACCGTGAATAGCGGCGTCTACTATGTTGACACGTCCATTTCTAAGAACACGCAGAATACGGAGAACTATACGAAGATGCCGCAGACGCGGGACGTGAATGCATTCGCTCCCGGGCAGACCTATTACATGTTCTTCCTCTATGCGAAGCCAACCACGGCCCAGACCTATCAGATCTATGTCGGCGAGGGCTTTGATATTGGAACAGTGAAGCCTATGCGCGGTAGCCTGGCGACCGCACCGATCAAGTTCAGCCTGGACGCCTCACCCAATGCGGGGAAGTGGTTCGCCGTGAAAGGCGTTTCCAAGGGCGTTTTGACCATCCAGACCAATTTCACAGGCCAGTCCGAGCTCGATCCGAAGCAACAGAAAAACGGGCTTTGCGGTCCGGCGACCTTTTGCGGTTGGAAGAAGGACGGGAGTTGCGGTTCAAAGCTCGCGGCCGCAGATCCGGGCAAGGAGCCGTTGCTTGTCGCCGATCCGGCGCTGGCCAAGGAAGCGGACGCTGTTTGCCGGACCTGGGCTGTCAAGGATCTCGATTGTCCGTCGGCTGGATGTTTCGGCTTTTCGTTCACGCTTCCAGCTGGTTTCAAGGCGGAGGACCAGGGACAGGCGGCGCGTCCGACGCCGGTTGCGTTTCCCGCGACGGGCGACTTCGCAACGCGCTTCCTCAACACCAAAACCGTCCCCGACAACGCCAGCCATGCCAAAGACGGGATCGAGACGGAATGCTTCTATCCAAGACTACCCGGCAGTTGCCAGGCGCAATAGCCGGACCCGTTTCCCGTTCCGGAGCGGCGTCAATGTCACGATGGCTTTGGTGCTGCCGATCCTGAAACGGATTATAAGTGTAAACGGGTTGGAGAGTGGCCCATCCGGACCGATGTGAGGTGCCCACTGCCGGGATCGTTTTTACTCAACGCCGACACGCGCAGGTAAACAATATTGAATGTGCGCGATTGAATAAGGATCCTCCCGAGATCAGTTCGAGGTCAACGAAACATGCAAGACATGCGGTTAAACTTCTACGGTTATTCCGCTGCCCTTGTGGTCCTCATTTCATGTCCGGCAAATGGCGCGATGGCGCAGTCTCTCACGCCGTTCCGGTATGAATCCCAAGCGCAACGCAATTGTCCCGGCGATACGATCGTCTGGCTCGATTTCAGAAAAGAACGCTATTACTTAAAAGGCCAACGACGCTATGCGTTGGGAAATACCGGCAGCTTCGTATGCAGGAATGAGGCCCGCGATAGTGGCTACCGGCGTTCGCCCTTGGGATTGAGATAAACCCGCTCGCTACCTCATACGCAACGCGAAGCAGGTGGGCATCGCGTCTGCCAGAGGTTCATCTCTGAAAGGATATGAAAGCCTTCGCGTTTGTGATTGCAGTGGACCGATGGTAATCGCAAAACGTCATCATGCATCAAAGTGACGGTACAAGCAGCTGAAGGCCGCATATGTTCTTGCAGAAATCTGTTGTCGCATTTCGCCTGAGGGCAATCCTCGTCAAGCTGGTAGCTTCGTGTCTTGTCTGGGTGTGCGCGACAAAATCGAGTTTTGCGGAGACCTCACCGCCTCAGACCTCCGGCGTACCCATTAGCCATGGTCAGATCGAGAAGGCGATCACGAGCCTCGACGCGATCGTCGGCGACGTCATGAAGAAGAGCGGCATTCCGGGCATGGCGATCGCGGTGGTCCATGATGGCAAGATCGCCTACGCGAAGGGCTTTGGCGTCCGGAAAGTCGGCGAGAACCAGCCGATTGACGCGAATACCGTTTTTCAGATCGCATCGCTGTCGAAATCCCTCGCGGCCAGCGTCGTGGCCCACCAGGTCGGCGCGGGCGTTGTTAAGTGGAACACGCCTGTCCAGGCGCACTTGCCCTGGTTTAAGTTGATAGACCCGTGGGTGACGCAGCATGTCACCATTGCCGACATGTTCAGCCACCGTTCGGGCTTGCCAGAGCATGCCGGCGATGATCTCGAGGACCTCGGCTACGATCGTCGAACGGTGCTGGAGCGTCTGCGTCTGCTACCGCTTCGCGGCTTCCGGGACGTCTATGCCTACACAAACTTCGGGTTGATGGCGGCGGCGGAATCCGTAGCTGCCGCATCGGGCAAGGATTGGGAAAGCCTGTCTGAGGAGGTCCTCTACAAACCGCTCGGCATGAGCGCGACCAGCTCGCGCTTTGCTGATTTCGAAAGTCAGGCCAATCGCGCCATTGGACATGTAAAGGTCGGCAACGGCTTCCAGCCCAAATATCAACGCCGGCCCGATGCGCAGTCAGCCGCAGGCGGCGTCAGCTCGTCGGCAAACGATCTTGCGCGATGGTTAGCGTTGGTGCTGCAGAACGGCGAATTCGAAGGCCGACAGATCATCCCAGCAGATGCGCTGCTTCCAGCCATGACGGCCGAAGTCGTTTCTATTCACTCCCCTTCAGCCGATGCAAGACCCAGCCTGTACGGATATGGATTCGGCGTCGGAATCACGCCGGCGGGCCGGACAACGATCAGTCATTCCGGAGCCTTCGCGCTGGGTGCTGGGACTTATTACGCGATCATCCCCTCGGCCGGGATTGGAATTGTCGTGCTGACCAATGCAGAACCAGGTGGCGCAGCGGAGGAGGTCGGCACCTCTTTCACGGATATTGTCCAGTTCGGGATGGTGACGCGGGATTGGTTTGCTGCTTATGGCGCGGTTATGACGCAGCTCACGGCGCCGGCGGGCGATCTCGTCGGCAAGTCGCCGCTCACCGCGCCAGCGCCGGCCGCGCGTTCTTCATCCTATGTTGGTCGCTACGGCAATCCTTACTTCGGAGACGCCGAGATCGTCGATGCAAATGGTCATCTAGAATTAAAGATCGGCCATTTGAGCCAACCCTATGTACTGACGCACTGGGATGGCGATGTGTTTTCGGTCCGCCCTTCCAGCGAAAACCAAACCGACGGTTCGTTGTCGTCGGTTACTTTCAAACGGGCTGGTGACGAGCCAGCCCGCGAACTGACGATCGAATATCTCAACGGCAACGGGCTCGGCCAGTTTATGAGGCGCTGAAAAACATTGTGCGGGTGAGCTTCTGATCCGCATCCTCACGCGAGTTGCGCCAGAGTTACGGAGGGCTACCGCGAAAGATTGCCTGACCTTTATTAGTTAGAACGCCTTCAATCAGAAATTCGTCTCGGTGGGCCAGAAATTGACCCAACCGCGACAGAAATAGGGAAGTCAGAAACGCCGCCGTCAGAGGCGCTCCCTGCAGGTTAGCGGCCTGCGAACGGCTTCATGACAAACTGACATTGCCCCGTTGTGCTTCTCCAAGCGCGGCGGCTTTTCTTTCTTTGAAGTGAGGATAAACTGCCAACCCGAAGTTTCATCGGAACCAATCCGGAGGGGAACCCATTGTCCTTTGCAAACGAAGGAGTTCTCCAATGACCAACCCGAATGAGAAAAATCCGGACCAGAAGCGTGATCAAGGCCAAAAGGCAGGCCAGCACACGGAAACCAAGCAGAAGTCCGAAATCCGGAAGGGTGTCCAGGAAGATATGCCTGACAACAAGCCTCAGGGCCAAGAGAAAACCGGATACAGCGGCGGCACCTGATAGGCTGCTTTAGCCATAGTAAGGCCGCCCCAAGGGCGGCCTTTTTCTTATAGGAGTTCATGTCGCTTGAGATGGGAAGATTTTATCAAAGTCGGAAAAAGGGATCCGCAAGCAAAGTGCTGTCTCGCTGCTTGCAGCATATGAGATCAAGAAGTTGTCGGCTTGCGCTCGCCAGCTGCCAAGATGAAATGCGCCTAGGCGTCTCGTACTAACTTGTCGAGAGTGATCGGAAGATCTCTCACCCGTTTGCCTGTGGCATGATAAATCGCGTTGGCAATCGCCGCAGGAACGCCGACGATGCCGATCTCGCCCAACCCCTTGATGCCCATCGGGTTGACGATGTCGTCCTGCTCATCGACGAAGATCACCTCGATGTTGTGGACGTCGGCATTCACCGGCACATGATACTCGGCGATGTTGGCATTCATGATCCGGCCGAAGCGGTGGTCGATGAGCGTTTCCTCGTGCAACGCCATTCCCATGCCCCAGATCATACCGCCCATCACCTGACTGTGCGCGGTCTTAAGGTTGAGGATACGTCCCGCAGCGACCGCGCTGACGAGCCGAGTGACGCGTATGACCCCCAACTGCTCGTCCACTTTTACTTCGGCAAAGATTGCTGAATGGGTGTTGTGGGCGTGCTTGCCTCCCTTCTTGAACTTTGTGGCCTTTTCCTGAGTGACGCGCTCGATGCCGGCGTGACGCATGGCGTCCGCGACCGTGACGGTGCTGCGCGGATTCTTCTTGGACATGATCGAGCCGTTGGTCAGCACCACGTCGTCGGTCTGCGCGCCTTTCAGCGCCGAGTTCGGCATGGCCTGCGCCATCTTCAGGAGTTCATCGCGGATGGCGCTGCTAGTGGTGACGATGCCGTTCGACACCGACGCGGCGATCCACGACCCTCCTTCGACAGGAGACGGTGGCAACGTCGAGTCACCGAGCTTGACAGTGATGTTATCGATCGGAAGGCCGAGCATACCGGCGGCGACCTGTGCCATGATCGTATAGGTTCCGGTCCCGATGTCCGACGTCGCGCACGCCACTTCGGCGTGGCCGTTTCCAGTCAGCGTGATCCGCACCGTGATAGGCACCTGCAGCGCTTCCCAGATACCCGTGGCCATGCCCCAGCCGATCAGATCGTTGCCATCACGCATCGATCGAGGCTCGAAACTGCGTTTGTTCCAGCCGAACGCCTCCGCACCTTGGCTGTAACATTCGCGCAGGTTCTTGCTGCTGAAGGGCAGGCCGGTAGACTGGTCGCTGTCCGAATAACACTTCAGCCGCAGTTCGAGCGGATCCATCTTCAGCGCAACCGCAAGTTCGTCCATCGCCGCTTCGAGCGCGTAAACGCCGGTTGCCGCGCTCGGCGCGCGCATGTCGCACGCTGTCGGAAGATCGAGGCGGACTAGGCTGTGCGCGTAACTGGCGGCTTCGCTCTTGTAGAGCAGACCGGACCATGTCGTCTCATTACGATGAAAGTCCTCGTATTGCGACGTCATAGTGGTGGCGTCGTGTGTGATCGCATTCAGCGTGCCGTCCGGTTTTGCGCCGAGCTGGATGCGCTGAACCATCGCCGGGCGATAGCCGATCATGTACATTTGCTGCCGCGTCAGGACGAGGCGGACCGAGCGCTTGAGCGCGCGGGCGCCGAGCACCGCGAGCACCACCTGATACTGCGGCCGCAGGCCGGAGCCGAAGCCGCCCCCCATATAGGGCGACATCACCCGGATTTCGTCGGGCTTGCTCTCGAACACGCCGCACAGGTAGCGCTGAACGTTCTGTACCCCTTGCGTCTTGTCGTAAACCGTGAGCTTGCCGTCGTGCCACACGGCGGTCGATGCAAACAGCTCCATCGGGTTGTGATGCTCGATGGGCACGGAATAGTCGGCCTGATGCTTGATATCCGACGTTGCGAACGCCTTGGCCGCGTCGCCACGCGGTTTGGCGGGTGGATCGAGCGCAACGGCGTTGCCGAGCTGGCGCTCCAGATCGGTGGCATGCGGTTGCTCGTCGTAGTCGACCTTCACGAGAGACGCCGCATAAGTTGCGGTTTCGAAATCCTCCGCTAGCACCAGCGCGACCGGCTGGCCGTTGAATTTGATTTCGCCGTCATAAAGTGGACGATAGGGCGAGCCTTCGGGCGCGACCTCATCCTCGTAAGCCTTGTCGTTATCGGCCATCGGCGGCCGATTTTCATGGGTGAGGACGACGAGGACGCCATCCACCTTCATGGCTTCGCTGGTGTCGATCCGCATGATACGGCCTTTGGCGATGGTCGACGTGACCACGCTGCCATGTGCAAGATCGGGTGCGTCGTACTCGCCGGCGTAACGAGCGGCGCCCGTGACTTTGTCGCGCCCATCGACGCGCGATGTCGCCGTACCGATATAGGTCGTCATGGTCGTGCTCGGTTGATGGGGGTGAAGCACCGGCTCATGCGATTTTCTTATCCGATTGAGATTGCGGCGTGCCGTTCGCGGCTTGCGTCAGCGCCCGGATGATGACGCGCCGGGCGAGGCCGATCTTGAAGGTGTTGTGGCCGAAACCCTTGGCCTCGTGCAAAACGATGTCGGCCGCGTGAGCGAAGGTGTCGTGAGTGGCGAGCTGTCCGTTCAAGACTGCTTCGGCTTTTGGATTCCGCCACGGTTTGTGGGCAACGCCGCCGAGCGCCAGTCGCGCGTCACGAATCATTCCGTTATCCATCTCGAGAGCCGCCGCCACAGAGACCAGCGCGAAGGCATAGGACAGACGATCCCGGATCTTGAGATAGGTATAGTGCGTGTTGAAGCCCTGCGCCGGCAGTTCGATGGCCGTGATGATTTCTTTCGGATCGAGATTGGTGTCACGCTGCGGCGTATCGCCGGGCAGGCGATGGAAATCCGCCATTGCAATGGCGCGCTCACCGTTGGGGCCGGCGACATGCACCTTGGCATCAAGCACCGCCAGCGCGACGCACATGTCGGAGGGATGGGCGGCGATGCAGGCATCGCTGGTGCCGAGGATCGCGTTGATCCGGTTGATGCCGTCTTTTGCCGAACAGCCAGAACCGGGATCGCGTTTGTTGCATGGTGTCGCGACATCATAGAAATAGAAGCATCGAGTCCGCTGCAGCAGGTTGCCGCCGGTGGACGCCATGTTGCGCAGTTGGGCTGAGGCGCCGGCGAGGATAGCGCTTGAGAGCAGCGGATAACGTTCCACCACCAGTGGGTGCCAGGCGAGGTCAGAATTCGGCACCAGCGCACCGATGCGCAGGCCGCCGTCGGTCGTTTCCTCGACTTTGGCGAGAGGAAGGTGCGAAATGTCGATCAGCCGGCTGGGTTGTTCGACGTCGTATTTCATCAGGTCGACGAGATTGGTGCCGCCGGCAATAAACTTTGCCGACGCATCAGCCGCAATCTGGCTCAGGGCGTCAGCAACGTCCGTTGCCCGCGAGTATTGGAAATTGTTCATGACGCATCCATGGCTTGCTGAATCGCAGCGACGATGTTCGGATAGGCCGCGCAGCGGCAAATGTTTCCGCTCATCAGCTCGCGAATGTCATCGGGTGTTTTCGCCGTGCCTTCGGCGATCAGGCCGACCGCCGAGCAAATCTGTCCCGGTGTGCAGTAACCACACTGGAACGCGTCGTGATCGATGAAAGCCTGCTGCACGGGATGGAGGACACCATCGGTCGCAAGACCTTCGATGGTGGTTACCTCGGCACCGTCCTTCATCACCGCAAGCGTCAGGCAGGAATTGATCCGTCGGCCGTCAACCAGCACTGTACAGGCACCGCATTGACCGTGGTCGCAGCCTTTCTTGGTACCCATGAGGCCAAGGCGATCTCGCAATGCATCGAGCAACGTTGTCCAAGGAGCAATATCGAGCTTCTCCTTGGTGCCGTTGACCGTCAGCTCAATGGTGATCAAGCCGGGAAATAAAGCGGTTGCCGGAGCACTGTTTGACCGAGCCATCCGATACCCCCGCCAGTAAAGAAGGACGGGCTATAACGCGATCCCGGCGCACATGTTCCACAGGGGATGATCCCTTGCGTGCCCGGACCGGCTACTCCGGCATGTCGCGATGCCGGCCAGTCGCTCACGCGGATATTAAACGATTTTGAATGCCGCACGTCGCGTTCAGGCTTGCGTCATTTACCGCACCGGCAACGGCGGCCGGGGAGCGCTGTCGTCACCAGGCTGTGCCGGAAGTCGGGCGGGTACCGGCGCTTGGGACGGAATGTAGGCGTCGCGTTGCGGGGGGATCCGGCTTTCGGTCGCCGGTGGCGGCGAAGGGGACGGAAGAGGAGGATTGTATGTTGCCGCTTGAGGCGAGGGGCGTTGTGGCCGTGGCGGAACAGACTTAGCCCGGTGCTGCACGGGGGGCTTGGGGTGAGCCTCGCGCTCTGCGGCCGTTGCGATCTCTCGGCGCAGTTGCTGTTGGCTGGCTTTCAAATCCTCGACCGCGCTTTTCAGCGCAGCAATCTCGCTTGCGTTTGCCTCAAGCGACTGTGCAATTTCGGCCGGAAGCGCAGCTTGAGTTGGTGCAGCTTGCGTCGGGGACGTGACGGGATCCGTCGACGGTGTTGATGGCTGGGCTGCGGTCGCAGTCTCTTGCGCAGGTTCCGCTTCGGCATTTGGTTGAGGCGCGGCGGCTTGGGTCGCCGTGTCCTGCGCTTCAACTGCATTTACGCCCTGCGTAGGGGCAGGAGCCTCCACTGAAAGGTGCGGTATAAAACTCGAAAGCCTCTGTTTGGCCTCTTCACCATAGGAATGCCAGGCCACGCTTGCGGCAACGCCGATACAGATGGCCGACAGCACGGTTAAGACACCGCGATAAGACCGTGCGCGGGGGATATCTTTCAAGAGTACGTCAACGTTGTCGTTCAACGGCGCAGGGTGGAACGATGGTTCGCTTGCCGGCAGGGATGGTGCCGTCGATAGAGACGTCTCTTCAGCCTGTGACGGCTCGTGATTGGCTTCAATCTGAGGATCATGCGTGATTCGCGGCGCCAGGTTGCGAAGTTGCGCGGCTATCGCGTCGTGCGGATCGGCTTGAGGACCAGCAGGTTGTGATCTGAATAGCATTTGAGTTCCAGGTTACATTTGCGCGGCCGGGTTCCGGCTGGTCTATATGTCGAGATGAAGGCTGTGGGTTTGACCTCAGCAAGGCGGCAAGATGAAAAGTGTAAGGCAGGCAAGCCAAAGGTGACTGTCTCCAGCGCTTCCCATACTTGCCTAAGAGTTAACGGCGGTGGCGGACGTCCCTGATAGCCGATGTTGCGTTGCGCAATTTTTCAGCACCATCTGCTCCCGTAGCGAGCGATCCTGTGCTCGGTCGTTTCTGGGAGCGGTCGATCTCGGCAATGTTCTGAGGGCAGCGTAGTGCATTTTCAGGATTGGCACGGGTCTTGCGTTAGTGATCCGCGACGGCTCTCGCTATCTAAGGACGACGGAGCAAAATCAAGATGAACAAGAAAGAGAAGCTCGTCATCGTCGGCGCAGGTATGGCCTCCGGACGGATGCTCGAGCACCTATTCGAAGCTGACCCGGAACGTTTCGACATTACCCTTTTTGGAGCGGAGCCGCGCGGAAATTACAACCGTATCATGTTGTCGCCCGTGCTGGCAGGCGAGAAGTCGTTCGATCAGATCGTCACGCATGATGCGGCTTGGTATGACGCCCACCAGATCAAATGCCGCTTCGACGAGACGATTACGCGCATCGATCGTGCGGCGAAGACGGTGCACTCGGCGAGCAGCGAAACTCCTTACGACAGGCTAGTGATTGCGACCGGATCCGCTCCCTTTATGATCCCCGTTGCCGGGCGGGACTTGCCGGGCGTTATGGCATTTCGTGACTATGACGATGTCCAGGCGATGGTGGCCGCAGCCAAGAAAAAAGACGCCAAGGCTGTCGTCATCGGCGGCGGTCTGCTCGGACTGGAGGCTGCGGCGGCGCTCAGGCTGCATGGCATGGAGGTGGTGGTCCTGCACCTGATGGGCCACCTGATGGAGCGTCAGCTGGACGCGGCGGCGGGCTATCTCTTGCAGAAGGAATTGGAGAGCCGCGGTATCAAAATTCATTGCAAGGCGCAGACCAACGCAATCGTCGGTCACGGACGCACCGAAGCGGTGCTGCTCGACGACGGCACCCTTTATCCGGCCGATATCGTTGTCATGGCGGTCGGCATTCGTCCCGAAGCCCGGATCGCGACCGATGCGGGCCTCCATGTCGAGCGCGGCATCGTCGTGGACGACCGGATGCTGACATCGAATCCGGACATTCTCGCCATCGGAGAGTGCTGCGAGCACAACAACATTTGCTACGGCCTCGTCGCGCCGCTCTATGACATGGCCAAGGTCGCGGCGAAGACTTTGACAGGAGTTGAAGCGACTTTCCGCAGCGTCGAAACAGCGACCCAGTTGAAGGTGACCGGCGTGAGCCTTTACTCGGCGGGCGACTTCGCCGACGCGCCTGATCGGGAAGATATCGTGCTGCGGAATTCGGGCGCGGGAGTCTACAAGCGGCTCGTACTGAAGGACAACCGCATTGTCGGCGTGGTCCTTTACGGCGAGACCACGGACGGCGCCTGGTACTTCGATATGCTGCGCAAGGGAACAGATGTCTCGGAGATGCGCGAGACGCTGATCTTCGGTCAATCCCGTCAGGGGAGCGCGCCTCTCGACCCCATGGCGGCAATCGCGGCCTTGCCGGATGATGCCGAAATCTGCGGTTGCAATGGCATCTGCAAGGGCAAGATCGTCTCGGCCATTACTGCCAAAGGTCTGACGTCGCTCGACGACGTGCGCGCCCACACAAAAGCATCTGCCTCCTGCGGCTCCTGCACGGGTCTCGTCGAGCAACTCATGACGCTGACGCTCGGCGACGGCTACAATCCCGGTGCCGTACAGCCGATATGTGGCTGCACCACGCTCGGACATGGCGATGTCCGCCGGCTTATCAAGGCGAAGAGTTTGAAGACCATTCCTGCCGTCATGCAGGAATTGGAATGGAAGACTTCATGCGGTTGCGCAAAGTGCCGGCCGGCGCTCAACTACTATCTCGTATGCGACTGGCCGGACGAATACGCCGATGACTATCAGTCGCGTTTTGTCAACGAGCGTGTCCATGCCAACATTCAGAAGGATGGTACCTATTCGGTTGTGCCGCGCATGTGGGGCGGCGTCACCAGCGCGAAGGAATTGCGCGCCATCGCCGACGTGGTCGATAAATTCCACATTCCCACCGTGAAGGTCACGGGCGGCCAGCGCGTCGACATGTTGGGCGTCAGGAAGGAAGACCTGCCTGCGGTGTGGGCTGATCTCGGCAAAGCCGGCTTCGTCTCGGGTCATGCTTATGCCAAGGGCTTGCGCACAGTAAAAACCTGCGTTGGCACCGACTGGTGTCGCTTCGGCACGCAGGACTCAACCGGGCTTGGCATCCGCATCGAGAAATTCATGTGGGGCTCGTGGACTCCGGCCAAGGTCAAGATGGCGGTCTCCGGTTGTCCGCGCAACTGCGCCGAGGCGACTTGCAAGGATGTCGGCGTGATTTGCGTCGACTTCGGCTATGAGATCCATTTCGCTGGCGCGGCGGGCCTCGATATCAAGGGCACGGAGGTTCTGGGTGTCGTAAAGACCGAGGATGAAGCGCTGGAGCATATCGTGGCGCTCGTCCAGATGTACCGCGAGCAGGCCCACTATCTCGAGCGCATCTACAAATGGGCGAAGCGCGTCGGCCTCGACGAGATCCGCCGCCAGATTCTGGAGGACCCCCAGAAGCGCAACGACTATTTCGATCGCTTCGACTTCAGTCGGAAATTCGCCCAGGTCGATCCGTGGTCTGAACGCGTGTCTGGCAAGGACAAGCACGAATTCCGGCCGATGGCGACTATCGGTTTTCCGGTTGCGGCGGGGGGAGCACGATGAGCTGGATTGCTATTGGTTTAACGGCGGAAATCCCTCTTCGCGGCGCACGCTGTGTAGCGACGCCTCAGGGACGGATTGCGGTGTTCCGCACTGTCGAAAATCGCTTCTTCGCTATCGAGGACCGCTGTCCACACAAGGGAGGCCCGCTTAGCCAAGGGATCGTGCATGGCGCTCAGGTCACCTGTCCGCTGCATAACTGGGTCATCTCGCTCGAAACAGGCATGGCTCTTGGGGCCGACGAGGGTTCTGTACGCACCTTTGCGCTGAGGGTGGAGGGCGGAAAGCTCCTGATCTCTTCAGAAGCACTCGTCAGCATGACCGCATGACGGGAGCGGTTTTGCCGAGCAGCGTCAGAACTCCGTTCGATCGGGAGAGCGTGAACTCGATTCCTCGCGCAGCCAACCCGTCCGCTATTTCTTAAGCTCTGAAGACGCGAAAAGGCCACCATACGGGGCTTTTATGTCTTCGGCGTTCCTCTTGACGAAGCTCAGGTCGAGACTATTGACCGCGACTGGGTGCACCCTGGTTGTAGATCGCGTGTAGCTAGATGAACGTCATATGCCATTCTACGTTCGCGTATCTCGCTAAGGCGGCTGTAAACCGACCACAAATGCACGGGAACCGGCGTGAATTGGTTTCAAACGCAAAAGGACAAGCAATGACCGTCGCCAAGAACACGATTTGTCTATGGTACGACAAGGACGCCGAGGCTGCAGCCCGGTTCTACGCCGAGACCTTTCCTGACAGCTCGGTGAGCGCCATCCACCGTGCTCCCAGCGATTACCCATCCGGCAAGGCTGGCGATGTGCTGACAGTCGAATTCACAGTGGCCGGTATCCCCTGTCTCGGGCTCAATGGCGGACCCGCGTTCAAGCATAACGAAGCCTTCTCATTCCAGATCGCCACGGACGATCAGCAAGAAACCGACCGCTACTGGAACGCCATCGTCGGCAATGGCGGTCAGGAAAGTGCTTGCGGTTGGTGCAAGGACAAATGGGGCATCTCCTGGCAAATCACGCCGCGCGTACTGACCGAGGCGCTGGCTGCCGGCGGCGCTGAAGCAAAACGAGCGTTTGATACGATGATGCATATGAAGAAAATCGATGTTGCCGCGATCAAGGCGGCTAGGGGCGGTTGATGGTCCTACGGAGACCTTGCATCACTGGTTTTGACCGCAAGGGGACCGGCTCATTCCAGCCACCACTCATTCGACGTGCCCATGTCCTCAATGAGATGCCAGCGCCTGATCCGCTCCGGCGTCAGGGACGCATAGAACCGCTCCCACGCGGCCCTGAACTCGTCCTTCGCGGCCTCAAGGCTAGCAGCCGTGCCGCTGCACCACGGCGGGATACGAAGAGGCGGATTAATGCGCCACCCCCACGCGGCGCCACCCTGCCGTGACCGTTCGCCGGCGAGCCTGATCCCGCCGACCGGTCGGCCGTCGTGGAGTACGCAATAGTCGTCTGTCAACTTGTCGCCGGCGTTGGCAGTAGGGCGAGAGAAAGGTCCATGGCCCGAATCTAGGGCGAACGTCCCGGAATCATAGGGCTGGAACCGCTATCAGGAAGCCGAACCGGTGGAGTCATTTATCCCGCTCAAATCCCACGACAGCGTCCAGGTTCTTCGGAGCCAGCTTTTCTTCTGCAACCCAACCATCGCCTTCGCGCCTAAAATCACCGGGGTGGACATTTATGGCGTTGAGAGGTTCAAAGTCTGCCGGGAGCGTCCCGACACGGCGACCGTGGTGCATGACCGGGATACGTTCGATACCCAGCCATTGGATGAGAGTATCCGCTCCAAATTGCGCCACAGCGTTTTCATCAAGCGTCACGTAACGACCGTCGTCTAACTGATACGTGACGGTCCCGCGCCTTTGGTCTTCTTTTTCGATCCTTTTCATCTTTCCATCCTGCCTGGATGCATCAGGACTAAACCGCAATGAGGGTGGAAAGTTCTCGCATTATTCGGGTTTTCAGATGGGCTTCATTCCTATCGGCAGGTCGCGTTTCGGCAATCACCGTCAAGGCGGGGAATGCGTTCAGGAATAAAAAGGCCTGGACTGTCCCGCGCCCTTTTCGATCTCTTCGTCGACAACTTTTTTTAACAGGTAGAGCGCGGTTTCCTCGTACGATAAATCCGGTAATTTCTTGATCGCCGGCACCGCAGCCGTGAAGTTCTCAGGAAACAGTCGGACCAAATCGTCACTTTTGTCGGCTTCATAGTCTGCCGAGTATATCCGTCTTTTTCCCCGGTATTTGATAAAGCCAGTGATCTGGTCTTCGTTGGTCATGGTCGTACCTTCCGTTCGGCTTGTTCCGGATCAATAATAGCCTCCCTCGCTTGGTGATCTCAATGGCGTTCGCTCGGTTTGGCGATCATTGATCGTGGGATGCCGACGCTTGCACTGCAGCTAACTACGGCTCTATCAAAGCGGCCGCCGGCGTTTCGTGCAGATGACGGCAGGCACCTCAAGCCGGCACTCACCTCGAACGGAATCCCGCGGGGAAGTTCGGGAGTCTCCATTCGAAGCAAGGGTCTTAAGGGGTCAAGCAAGCGCGAGCGAGCACGCCCGGGATCCCGCCGGATCGATCACCTAGTCAATGATCTCGACCACGCTATGCGTCCGCGGATCGACCAGCACGGTTTGGTCGTTCACAACGGTGTATCGATAGTGCGGCGCACCATATTCGGCAGGCACCTCGTAGTAGGTGAGGCCGCTATCCGGCAGGACGACGCCAACATTCACCGGTTCACGATAATGAAATGAAGGATGGTGCTGCTCGACCACGTATTGCCGGAAGCGCGGACGCTGATCGATGCCGAGCACGCCGGCTACACCGCCAGTAACGGCCCCGACGGCCCCACCGACCACGGCACCGACCGGACCCGCTGCTCGATCACCTTCGCGCGCGCCATGTTCCATACCTCCAACCACACCCTGGGCCATGACCGATGCGGGCAATATCAACGCAACTGAAATCGCTGCGGCTCTGATCAACGAACGGGCCATAAATTTTTCCTCCGACCTTTAAACACGGGGAGCAAAGTCGGAGATCGTCGTTTTCGTTCCACCCGATCCGAGCTCAAAAAAGGCTCGAAAAAAGGCGTTCGTTTGGAACGAAACCGGGGGCGTCTGCGAGTTGATGGGGAAGGTCATCACTCGTAGACAGGCCATGAGTGGCATGTTGAGCTCATTCCAATCCTAGGATTCGCAGACGGCCCGCGTGCCTTAATTGGCTCACACTCCGCTTCGGCATCAGCCGACTAACGGAATAGGTGACGTGAACTGGCCGCGCTACAATTCGCGCGACCAGTAGATCAATGTCGATGAGTCCGCCTACTTCTTCTTCTTCTTATGTTTCGACGTATGATTCTGTTTCATATGATAGCCGTCTGTGTCGGACACATGCGGTGTTTGGGACCTGCTTACTCCCCTGGCGGTGCTGGCTCCGTGCTCCGCGACGGTGGGCACTCCGCTCCGCGGATGAGCGCCACCGTCGACATTGTCGGCGAACGAAGCGGAAGCCGAACCAAAAGCCAGCCCGATGCCCAGGGCAGCTACTGCAATTGCGTTTTTCATTATTCACTCCAATGTTGGTATCGCAGGAAATATATAGCTCGGACCGCGGCGTTCCAGATAGGGTGCATATTTAGGCTGTCGCTGAACATCAACGGCCCAGTCGCGTGGACCTGTCTGGGTATCTGCTGCGGCTGTGAAATGGCATACCAACAGCTCCGTTTACCAATCGGATACCAACGGGAATGCAGGGGATTGCCACTCAGCGATGTGGGAAGTGTCCGTGTATTTGCTGATCAGATCGGACCTGAGCGAACGGTAGCGGAGAAGCTTCTGTTGCTCTGGCCGGAAACGAATTATGGGATAACTGTCTGATTACATTTGATTATTGTTTATAATAACCCTTCTGTCGGGCCGGCGACGACAATGCAAATTTCCTTATCCGGGCCTTGGGCTCAAGCTCGACACTGCGTCAGGTCCGAAGAGGGCCAGCAACGGACGCTACGGATTCCCAGATTTCATTTGGAGCCTGATATCGGCCAAGCCACTCAGCTCGCTTTCGGCTTTGAGGCGGCTGCAGTTCTCGGGCGCTTGGCGCGGCGTGAGTGATCGCGTGTGGCCACGCCCTTCGCCTTCTTCTTCAGGCCGGTCTCCTTGGCGTCCGATGCCGCTTGTTTTGTACCGCCGCTATGCTTCGCATATTCCTGGCCGTCGACCGGTGCGACATGCGGCGGGTCCCTGCCGAGATATGGGCGCCCGATTCCGAACTCCTTCCCGTGCGCATCAACCCACTTCCAAAATTTTTCCGAGGAAGCAAATCGTTGGTTGCGCGTTCCGCCTTCGACGCTCACGACATCGGCCGCGAGCCCATGCCCGTAACCACCGCGCAAGCTGCCGCCATGATACGACCTGTTGCTCGCCGCCTTGAGGCCGCTTGCGATCGATTGGCGGTAGTCGTCACGGAATGCGCTGGTGATGCCGGGCGAAAGCCCCGCTGCCTCCGCCGCATGAAACATACGAAACAATTTTAGTTTGAAGCTCCGGTCCATGCCGCCGATCACATAGTCCATCATGGACATGCCGACGCGTTCCGCCGCCTTGGGATCCTTCCACCCGAAATTTTGATCGACAAGCTTGGTGAAGGCTCTGGAAACACTCACCCTCTTGCCCTTCCTTTTGATCGTGACGCTCTTCCATTCACGGATCCTGATAGTATCTTCCTTGGGCGTGCGCTGATAAAGCGCCCACAGATAGCGATCGACGCAGATGTCCACGACCTGGCACTCGTCGACCATCTCGATGGACTTCGTGGCTTTGTTGATATCGACAGGTTCGATATCCGATGGATTCGCGCTTGCGATTTGCACGGACGCTGGTTCGGCAGGCGCGATCGGTTCGTGGGCGATATCTCCCGCAAGCGAGAGTTCGGTCATCGCCACATGAGATTTCGAAGGGGGGTGCAGATCGGTTTGATTCAGATCGTGACGAGACATTGAACTCGGCTGCAACGCCGTGGTGAGTTCCTGTGCAGCGGAGGAAGAAGGCACGCTGATATGGGTGGGTGTCGCCCCGCCCGTGGTCTGGCGTGCCTCTGATCCCATCGCAAGCAGAGCGTAAATGCCTGCCGCGAAAACGACCCATAGCAAGGCGGGCGTCAGCGTTGAAAGTTGCCGCGGGTTCATCATGCCAGCCTCATCGGAACCGGATTACATAGCCGAGGATGTGGACGCGACGATTGTTTCGGGAAGGAAATCGCCGCGCAATGGCGTAACCGGGCAGACCGTGTCCTTTTCCCCGAAGTGTTGCCTGTGTGCAACTGAAGGCTTGCGAACGCTCTCTGTCCGTTTTGTGCCAATTTCAGCTGCGAGCATGCTTGTTTTTCACGAGTTGGCTATCTGTGAGGTCGGTCACGGCAGCGGACATGCGTTGCGACGGGGAATGGAATGGTGAATCGATTGACGTTGGTGCGATCTACAGTGGCGATGCACCATTGGGGACGTTCGGCCGTCGTGATGTTCGCGGCGATGGCCGCGCTGATCGCGCCGATTGCTGAAGCCACAGCAAAGCAGGCGCGCCGCGCGCAACCCGCCGAGACCACCGCGCCGCGCGAGGCCGGCGAGCCGATCATGGCAATCGTGTCCATCAAGAGCCAGCAGGTCACGTTCTATGACACCGATGGCTGGATCCTGCGCGCCCCGGTATCGACCGGCATCAAGGAGCGCGAGACGCCGGCCGGCGTCTTCGCCATCGTAGAGAAGGACAAGGACCACCACTCTAGCATGTATGACGATGCCTGGATGCCGAACATGCTGCGCATCACCTGGAACGGCCTTGCATTGCATGGCGGGCCATTGCCTGGTCATGCGGCTTCACATGGCTGCGTGCGAATGCCCTATGGCTTTGCGGAGAAGCTGTTCGACAAGACGCGGATCGGGATGCGCGTGATCATCTCGCCGGACGATGCGGCCCCGGTCAATTTTTCTCACCCGACGCTATCGCTCTTCATGCCGAAGGCGGAAATCGTCGCAGATGCTCCGGTGACTGCCGAGAGACTCGCCCGCGAAGCCGCCGAGGCTGCCAAGGCGGCCGATGAGGCCAAAAAGACTGCGGCCACAGCGGCCCGCGAGTTGGCACCGCTTGCAGCGTCTCTGCGCAAGCTGGAGCGATTCAAAGTCCGGGCCGACGCCGCAGTTGTATTCGCCGACAAGGCGCTGGCCGCGGCCAAGACCGATCAAGCCAGGACGAAGGCTGAAGACCGCAAGCAAAAGGCCGTTGCCAAAGCGGCGGAGTTGGCGACCCAGTTAGACACCGCCAAGGCAGACGCGAAATCAAAGCTCGACACAGCCAACACCGCAAAGGAAGCGGCCAAGGCGGCTCAGACAAAAAAGGGCGGCATCGCCAAGGCGGCGCTCGACGCGAAGCTCGCGCTCGAGCCGGTCTCGATCTACATCAGCCGAGCGACGCAAACGCTTTACGTTCGGCGCAACACACATGAACCGGCGCCGGACGGAGGCGGCGAGGTATTCGATGCAACCATCGAGGTCCCGGTCACGATCCGCGATCCCGGCACACCACTGGGCACGCATGTGTTCACGGCGGTGGCGCGCAACGATGCGGGCCTGCGCTGGACCGCCGTCACGATCGAGACTGGGGATGACGCCAAAAACGCGCTCGACCGCATCACCATCCCGAAGGAAGTCCTCGATCGCATCGCGCCGGCCGCGTTGCCGCGATCCTCAATCGTCGTCTCCGACGAGCCGCTGAGCAAAGAGACAAACTATCGCACCGAGTTTGTTGCAGTGCTGAGCGACCAGCCACAGGGCGGCTTCATCACGCGCAAGCCGAGCGAGGTCCTCGTGGCGGACGACAGCGGCTGGAGCAACGGTAGCCCGCAGGGAGACGACGGCTTCAGCTTCTTTTTCCAGCGCAGTCCGAATCCCCACCCGAGCAATACGCGCAGGGGCGGCGGCAGTTCTTCCCTCCGATGCAAGGAGGCTGGTGGTAAGACGCGGCACGCTGCGTGTTGGCCTGGTTGTTCGCTCACACATCCCTTGCTCAGGTCTGCCGCTGGGCAGGGCCGCGAGGTCGGTCTATGCCTTCAACTCGGTCAGGCGATGCCGCGACCCAGACGCTTGAATCTCACCCACCGCGATGCTGCGAAATTCCTTGAAATCGCGACGCGCGCGGCGTGAAATCCACGACGACAGTCTGTCCGCTTGCATCGGCCAACGATGCGCTCGCCAACTTGCGCAACGGACGTTTCAGGGAGCGGCCGTCCTGATTCCTTGAACTTATCCGGAAATCTTTTGCGGGCACGGTGGCAGCGGGCCAACAATCTGTGGCGGATATCACGTGGTCGAAAAAACTGATTCAGGAATAGTTCCGGTGCCGGAATTCTGAGTCACTTCCAGATACTTCCCGTGCCAGTACGCCAGTGCACTGCGGTTGCTGAGAGATGCACATAACGCACGCGGCCAATGACAATGTCATGAGAATGGCGCTCGATGATGTCCTCGACCTCGCAATCCAGCGCGGCGAGCGCATCCGTCAGAAGCCGCGCGCCGGTTATTTTCGTCATCCATCTCGCGCCGAGATAACGGCCCGCCCCTTTCACGCCGCCGCGCCCTGAGAACCTTTCAGCAATCTCGACCTGGCGGGCGTTCAGCACGTTTACGCCGAACACGCCATACCGCGACAATATCGGCCACGCGGATGACTTTCGATTGATACCGAAGATCACGGTCTCGGGTTCGATGGAAAGCGACGATACTGACGTTACGGTCAGGCCAGATACGTCACTACCCTTTCCAACCGTGATCACACTTACGCCACTGGGAAGCCTTCGCATCGCATGGCGAAAACTTTCGGTTGCGTTGACCGTGTCGACTTCCAGGGTACTCATTCGGTGGGCCGTCGGAGCGCGGGATCCAGAAATTAAATCAACTGCTGCCATTTTGGATTTCAATAACACTCATAATTCTGAACAGAATTCATTGGCGATGACGCAGCGCGATGTCGAGTGGTTACGGAAAATAGCAATGCATGCATCGCGAGTGCGGTATGAGCGCAGATTTTATTTCTCGATTTTGCTGCATCGGCACACCAAACATTCCCTCATCACGTCGACGATCTTGTGACGAAGCTCGATAGATTCACCTATCCCTTCCGATGGTCGAGAGGACAAATACTAACGTCTATCATAATTCAACTGCTCTGGAACGGATAACGGAAAATGTCCCTACCCCGTTAGCGAGCAGCATCACGTCATTAAAAAGCACACACGGCGGCCCGCCTGTTCTTAGAAATAATCTGCTTCTTCGTTTGCAGCCAGAATAGCAGCATGCTCTTAGTCGCCCGCTAAGAAGGTCGTTTCTTGTTATTTTTCCAAACGGGTTGTCGAGGCTGGACGCCTGCTCCACCATCATCACGTCAAAGGTCGCACAACCTGACCGAGAGTGGTCGCCGCTCTTCGCGCCGAGCCCACTTGGGTCGATGCCATCGATGGGATGCACATGACACGCTTGCCAATTCATACCGCTACCACAGCCCCTGAAGCCGCCAGGGAACGAGTCCAGAATGCCGAGACGGCGAACGGCTTTCTACCTAACCTGATCGGACTTTTGGCCAATGCGCCAACAGCGTTGGAGACGTATCAGACCGTGAGCGGTATCAACGCGCGCAGCGGCCTGACACTAGCGGAGCGAGAGGCAGTGCAGATCACCGCTGCCGCGATCCATGGCTGTGGCTTCTGCGTCGCCGGTCACACCGCGATCGCCTATAAAAAAGCTGACCTGAAGGACGCTACCGTCAACGCGCTACGCGATGGCACGCATGGGCCGGATGCGCGCCTCAATGCCGTAGCCGACTTCACCCGCGCCGTGATCCGCAGCCGTGGCCGTGTCGAGGATGCCGAATTGAAGGCGTTCCGCAACGCCGGCTTTAACGACGCCAACGTGCTGGAAGTAGTGCTCGGCGTCAGTCTCGCGACGCTGTGCAACTTCGCCAACAACCTCGGACAACCGGACCTCAATCCGCAGCTTAAGCCTTACGCGTGGAACAACTCGGCCGCCGTTGCCGCCGAGTGACGGATGAGGGTATCGTCATGACACATTTAACGTCCGATCTCGGTGCATGGCTCGACGCCAGCGCCTTTCATCTCGACACCACGGCCGACACAGCCGCGACGATTCTTCCCAAGCTCGCGAACGCTGGTCTGTTTGGGCTGGGCGTGCCAGTGCAATGGGGTGGCACCGGCGGCCATGTCGCTGATGCGGTCAACGCCATCGCCGAGGTCTCGGCGCACTCGCTGACTGCGGGCTTCGTGTTCTGGGGCCATCGCACATTCATCGAATATCTGCTGCAAAGCCCCAACGTCGCTTTGCGTGAAACGCTGCTGCCGGATCTATTGGCCGGTCGGCGCGGCGGCGCTACCGGCCTGTCCAACGCGATGAAATTCCTTTCAGGCATTGAGGACTTGTCGGTGCAGTCCCAGCGTAGCGGCACAGCGCTGCAGCTCGACGGCTATCTTCCGTGGGTGACCAACCTGCCCGCGGCAGGCTTTGATGTTGCGATGGCTGTCAAGGGTGCGGATGGTGCTCCTGCCTTTATCGCCGCACTGACTTCCGACGATCCCGGTCTCGAACGCTCGCCTGATCTCGATCTGATGGCAATGCGCGGATCAAACACCGCAGCGCTCAAAATCGACGGTGTGCGTATTGGCGAGGATCGCGTTATCCATCACAATGCTACCGAATGGCTGCCGAAGGTAAGGCCCGCATTTCTGGCGATGCAGTCCGCACTGTCGGTCGGCCTGGCGCGCCGCGCGCTTGCGGAAGCAACCGCCAGACTTCGCAATGATCGCGACATCCTGAGCGAGCCGGTCGCTGCACTTTCCGCCGAACTCACTTCCACCGAAACTGCGCTGCATGAAGGTCTGCGTGGAGGCCGCTTCATCGAGCACCCGGCAAGCCTGTTCCGCCTGCGCATCCGTCTCGCCGAGATCGCGGTGCAGGCCGTGCAGTTCGAACTGTCGGCCTCCGGCGGCCGGGCCTATCTGTCTCAGCCCGGCGCAGGCTTCCAGCGCCGGCTGCGCGAAGCCGCTTTCATTCCGGTCGTCACGCCCAGCCTCGTGCAACTGAAGCTCGCGCTTCGCGTTCAGGAATTGCCGGCGGCCGTCGGCGCGACAGCATGACCGCGGCCGCACAAACCGCCTCCCCGGCACCGGATCGTCAGGCTGCTATTCTTGAAGCCGCCGGCGTGGTGCTGCGCTATCCCGACCAACCGCAACCGGTTGTCGGGGCGTTCGACTTTGAGTTGGCCGCAGGCGAGACCGTCAGCGTGCTCGGTCCGAGCGGAGTCGGCAAATCGAGCTTGTTGCGCGTGCTTGGCGGGCTGCAAAAGCCAACCGACGGCACGGTGACGATGAATGGCAAGCCGCTGCAGGGCGTGTCGCCGCGCGTTTCCATCGCCTTTCAGGACGCCAGCCTTCTGCCATGGCTGTCGCTCGAGAAGAACGTTGCATTCGGGCTCAACTTCAAGCACCAGCCGCGTCTGACGCCGGAGGAAAGCAAAGTCCGCGTCGATGTTGCGATCCGTGAAGTTGGACTGACGCACGCACGGCGCTACTTTCCCGAGCAACTGTCCGGCGGCATGGCGCAGCGCGCCGCGCTGGCGCGATGCCTGGCGCGCAGGACCGGGAACTCCGCTGCTCGACGAGCCCTTCGGCGCACTCGACGAAGTAACCCGTACCGAGATGCAGCATCTGCTGCTGAAGGTGATGCGCGATTTCCACACCGCGGCGATCCTGATCACTCACGACATCGATGAGGCCCTGTTGGTCTCCGATCGCATCCTGCTGCTCGGCGGGACACCCGCGCGAGTGATCGGCGAATGGTGCATCGACCTACCGACACCGCGCGAGAACTACATCGCGGAGCTTGGCGTCATCCGCGTTGAAATTCTTTCCCGACTGCGCGGCGCGACCCAGCGGCGCATCAACTAAACCGGTCACGCAGCGGCGCGGCGCGACCAATGACGATTCGAAGGACCGCCATGTCGATCGACGAATTTTCCCGTTATGACGTCTCCCGCCGTCAGATGCTGCGCCTGTCGGCGCTGCTGACCGCCAGCGGTGCGCTGCCACTTCTGAAGGCTTACGAAGCGCGCGCCGAGGACGCGGATGTGCCGCTGCGCATCGGCTATCTGCCGATCACCGATGCGACACCGCTTCTGGTCGCGCATGGCAAGGGGTTTTTCGAGGAGGCAGGCATCAAGGCCGAGAAGCCGGTGCGCCTGCGAAGCTGGGCACAGGTGCTGGAAGCCTTTATCTCCGGACAAGTGAACGCCGTCCATCTGCTGTCTCCGATGACAGTTTGGGCACGCTTCGCCAGCAAAGCTCCGGCCAAGGTGGTCGCCTGGAATCACACCAGCGGCTCCGGCCTCAGCGTTCTGCCGCACATCAACAGCGTCAAGGATCTTGGCGGCACCACGGTCGCCATTCCGTTCTGGTACTCGATTCACAATGTGGTGCTGCAGGTCCTGCTGCACGAGAACGGATTGAAGCCGGTGTCGAAACGCACAGGCACCCCGGCCGCTAACGAGGTCAATCTCGTTGTCATGGCGCCGGCAGACATGGTGCCAGCGCTCGCCTCAAAGCAGATCAGCGGCTACATCGTCGCCGAGCCGTTCAACGGACGAGCGAGGCGCTTGGTGCTGGAAAGATCCTGCGCTTCACCGGAGATGTCTGGAAGGATCACGCCTGCTGCCTGGTGTTCATGCACGAACGCGATATCCAGCAGCGCCCGGAATGGGTGCAGCGCGCAGTCAACGCGATGGTCAAAGCGCAGCTCTGGACGCGTGAACATCGCGCCGAGACGGCGGCGCTGCTTTCAAGGACAATCCAAACCAATACACCCCGCATAGTGTCGAGGTTCTCAGCAAAGTTCTGGCGCCGCCGGAGGCCGACGAGGCCACCTACATCAAGGCCGGCGCGATCCAGCATCCGGACTGGCGCGAGCTCCGGATCGATTTCCAGCCCTACCCCTATCCGAGCTACACCGAGGAACTGATTCGGCGCCTGCGGGAAACGCTGGTCGAGGGCGACCGCGCGTTCCTCGATACGCTCGATCCGGCGGCAGCCGGCCGCGAGCTTGTCGACGATCGTTTCGTCAAGAAGGCGGTGATCGCGGCAGGCGGCATGGCGGCGTTCGGTCTGCCGGAATCCTTTACCCGCACCGAGGTCGTGGCAGCATGAGCACAAGCTGGCCAAGCGACAGCCTGAGCCGCACCGCATCTCCGCGGCTCGCTAACGTTTGCCGGTCGTTTTGGCGGCAAGCCGTTGCTGACGCTGCCGGCGTTGACCAACAGCCTGCTCGGCATCGGCGGACTGATCGTGCTGCCGTCGCTATGGTGGCTCGGCACCGATGTCCTGGCTTCATCTCAGGGATTTATCCGGCAGTTCTCGCCGATCACGGCGATCCCCAAGCTCGCAACGATGCTGGCGCAGCCTGATCTGTCGGTGCATATTCTGGCCAGTCTGCGCCGGGTGCTGATCGGTCTCGCTTTCGCGTTGCTGATCGGCGTGCCCGTTGGCCTCGCAGTCGGCAGTTATAGCCGCCTCAACACCGCGACCTCGCCGGCGTTTCAGTTCCTGCGCATGATCTCACCTCTGTCGTGGATGCCGATTGCGGTGATGATGTTCGGCGTCGGCGACCAGCCGATCTATTTCATGCTCGCGTTCGCCGCGGTGTGGCCGATCCTGCTCGACACCGCCGAAGGTGTGCGGCGGCTGCAGCCGAGCTGGCTCAGTCTCGCCGACAGCCTCGCCGCGACGCGCTGGGAAACACTGTGGTACGTGATTCTACCCGGCGTGCTTGGCCATGTGCTGACCGGATTGCGGCTCTCCGTCGGTATCGTCTGGATCGTGCTGGTGCCGTGCGAGATGCTCGGGGTCTCGGCCGGACTCGGCTATTTCATTCTCGATACCCGCGATCGCCTCGCTTATTCCGAACTGATGGCGACGGTGCTGATGATCGGCATACTCGGCTTCCTGCTCGATGTCGGAGCGCGGATGCTGTATCAAACTGTCACCCGCAGTCGCACAGCCTGAGGGATCGTCTCGCTCTCCTATAGCGTTGGCAACGGTTTCGACCGGCCTTGGCCGTGGTTCCCTCACCCGAGTGGCGCGATCGAGCCACCGCTAGCAACTTGGCTCGGGTAACGCCGTGCACCTGATCAGGCAGATTGCGAGGGAATCAGGATCGACCCGGTTTCGCTGGCTTTTCCGGGCGTCTTTCCTGCCGAGCCGTACCGGCGGGCGCGGGTCTTTACCGGTGACCGCCATGAACTCCTCGGAAGCGTGAGATTAAGCTTGTCGCCGTTCGAAAGCTGCATCACCGCGTAGGTCTCGTCCCCTTGCTGTGGCAAGACCCGCACGCTGACGATCTGGTCTGCATTGAGGAAGAGCCGATCTCAGCTCGATGAGTTCCACCGCGCTCGCTCTCGGCTTCGGAGCAGGCTTTTTCTCTTCATAGTGCGTGCTCTTGCTGACCATAGGCCCTCCCTCCACTGCTATAGCGTTTTCAGTGCCGCACAGTCGCTGTCGCAAGCGGGCTGCCTCGGCAAGCAGCGCTCCGCCGGACCGGCCTCGTACGAGCACACGAGATACGCGCGGTGGACGACGCCGACGCTTTCGGGAACAGGAAATCGCCGATCGTGACCTGTCGCTCGTCGCACAGGAACGGGAACGGGTACTCGATGACGCCGTGGAACAGGCACGGCCAGTCCTCGCTCGCGACGCACGTCAGGAAGTAGCGCTCGCAGCACTCCTCGCTGCCGTCCTCGCATTCGCAGTCGCGATCCGGCACGAACTCGATCTCGTGGTTCCGCACGCTGTGCACGCCCTGCGCCTCGAACCACAGCTCGACGCGCCGCATGCGCACCGGCCGCTGGCCCGGCAAGTACGGGAACATGCCGCGGCTCATGCGCAGCGTGAGCGCGCGTGTGCAATCCGGGTCGCTCGGCAGCCGGCACGAGCCGCCTTGAACCGCTGCCACGCGTCGGCGAAGTCCTGTCTCCAGTCGAAGAAGCGCAGCCCGGCGCCCGGGCAGCAGGCAGGATGCCGCGGCCCAGCTCGCCTTTCGCAGCGATGGCTCCGCCTTCGCGAGCGGTGTAGCTCAACTGGAAGATCAGATCGCTGACCGTGTCGATGTCGAACGCGTTCGTCTCGATCGGCAGCTCGATCCGCCAGCGACTGACCGCCCCCGCGTACTCGAACGGCAGGTAGCGCTCGTCGCGGAAATTGAGCTCGAACAGTCCGGCGTCGTTCTGCCCCGTGGACGTGGCGATCGCTTCGGTCGCGCCGTAGCGCTTCACGATGCGCGGATCGTCCTTGATCGCCTCGTAGCGCTGGCGCTCGCAGCAGCCGCACGTACACTCGGCCGGGGCAGCACTCTTCGACGTCGAGCAGCGTGGGTTCGACGCGGGTCGCGCTGCTCAGCAGCGTGAGCTTGCAGTGGACGCCCGTGTACGGGCCCGCGACGCAGGGGATCGTCAGACTCACCGTCTTGATGCGGCGCAGATAATGCCCCGGATACTCGCGGTCGAGACGCCATTCCGGAATTTCGATCTCGCAGGCACCGGTCGCCTTCAGCTGCAGGAACGCGAGCGGGAAATCCAGTCGCAGCGACAATCGCGTGACGAGCTCGTGCTCGCGCCGGTTCTGATCGAAGTACGCCTTCTCCATCGCGCGCAGCGCGCGTCGACAGCCGCTCGCCGGCCAGCAGACCTTCGTGCAGCCCGTCCCAGACGTTCAGCGGCAGGTAGGTCTGCGTCGTCAGCTCGCGTTCCAGCTGGAACGCCCGCTGCGCCTGGCGCGCCCAGCACCATGCGATCTCGAACATCTGGTGGTGCAGCGCCGCGATCTCCTGCTGCAGGAACAGATAGAGCGCGTGATTCGTGAACTTGTCGCGCAGGAAGTCCTGCACCTCCGCGGCCTGCTGCTTCTGCTGCGCCAGGTTGTTCAACTGGCGCAGCGCGGCATCGCGCTTGCGCTCCGCGCCCAGAATCTGCCGCTCGATCTGCTGGATCTCGATGTCGAGCACGGTGACCTGGAAAATCCAGTCGGCCTCGCGGCGATCCCATCCGCCCTCGGTCAGCGACAGGCCTGCCTTGCGTGCCGGTGATGTCGGCGACCGTGTAAAGGATCCGGGCCGCAGCGGCGAACGCATGCGCCAGCTTCGTGCCGATCGGCATCTGGAACACCGACACCGGCGACGAGGCGATGCCGGCCACGCCGGTCGTGTTGTCGGGAATCAGGTTCATGACCTGCCCGACCGCTTCGACGACGTTGCCGGCCGCGCGCGTGGTCATCGAGACGCCCGTCAGGTTCTGATAGCTCTGCTCCTTCGGGATGAGCCCGTTGGCGATCAGGTCCGCGTAGTACTGCCGCCTCGCCTGCGCCGACTGCTTCGTCTTCTGCAGCGCCTGCACCTGCCAGTCCGCTTCGCGGAACTCCATGCGACGGATTTCTTCCGTCAGGTTCAGCAGCTGCCGCTCGTGCCCCGCGCGCATCGCCGCGAGGAACTCGGCATCTCCTTTCTCGAACGCCGCAAGCAGCTCGGCGCCGAACGCACGCACCTCGCCCGCCGTCTCCAGCGCGCGCTGGAGGAGGAACTGGAAGCGGTACGGGACTGGGCGGACAGCAGCAGCCGTCGTCGTCCAAGCAATTCGCGGCCGCGGTCTTCCATCCGCGTCGCACTGGATCGTCGCCCCAGTACGAAGTATCCACATGAAGGACGCCGCCCTTCAGCCTCGCCTTCGTGAGGCATTGGTGGAGCGCGTCGAGCTGATCGGCGACGCTATCGTAGATCTCCATGAGGCGCGGATTGAGCGGCGGGAACCGCGGCACGAACGCCGTCACCGTCTGCGGATTCTGGCCGTCATCCTGGCCGAAGATCGTGCGCGGCCGCTCGCCGAGGAACTGCGACAGCGTGTCGAGGCGCAGCTTCGTCACCGCGTAGCCTTCGGGCGAGTGTCGGCACATCGCCGATTGCGCGTACTGGAGCAGCGTCTCGAGATACGCCAGCACGACGCTGCGCTGCCGGGCCGCGAGATCCGTCCTTACCAACAAATTCGCTTCATTAAAAACCGGTTGGACGACGTTGAACGGCTTGGATCGTCCTCCGCCCACGAAATTACTGCGCGGTGCGATGGACTGGATCGGTCGATTGAGCGCGTCGTAGCGCGTGCTGCTTTCAAAGACCTCACAATCCAACTTTGGATTTAGATTCCAGTCGAGAATTGTCTGTAATCTGCAACGAGGCGGCGAGTGCTGTGAATCAGGTTTCCGTTGAAATCGAAAGCTTCAACAGGCATCTCGTTCGCGTCGACTCTCGACTCTCGCGTCGATAACGAACTCCAGCCGAATCGAGGTGACGGAAAATACGCGTGCGCAAATTGAGCGCTTCAGCATTTGCAATACCTTCGCCGTATTCGCTGGCGTTCGATCAGAATATCGCGATCCAAGGTACGAGGATCCGATTGGCGCTCGTGCCGCGCACCGTCGTCTCGACCAGGCGTCGCAGGGCGTCGTACGCCGTCGCGCAGACGCGTCCGCGGCTGTCCCACGCTCGAATGGGAGTTACCGAGTACGTCCTGGAGTTTCCAGCGCGCGCCAGCCTCCATGCTGGACTGGTGAATGCGGTTGCCGGAAACGTCGTAGACGTAGCGCATCATGATCCGGCCGAGCGAATCATAGCCTTGCTGAACTGCATCGCGAACGACGCGCTGATTGCCTTCGATGTCCAGTTCGACACGAGTTGCAAAAGCATCTTCGCGGCCGTCGAGGTCGCTGGCGAGCACAGACGACATGGTTCCTCACGACCGTCAGGCAAGGGACGGCCGAGCACGTCGAATATGCGCCGTGCTCGGGGGGTCGGCGTGAGCTGCGGCACGCTGGGCGGCAACGCGCTCTTCCTTCCCTAGCTCGCCGTCGATGCGTTGTTCATGCCACGTCCTCCACAGCGGAGCTGCAGGGGATTGCGCCTTGAAGTACGCAGCTACAAATCCGCCGATATCCTCATCAGTACGTGGATCGCCCGTCTGCGGTTGACGCGGCGCGCAAGTATCGTTCGTATCGTACGTCGTCTGGTGCCAGGCATCGAACACAACCTTCTCATAGGTATGGTTCGGATGCAGTGTAGCGATCACCCGCCCGATCGGATCATAGAAGAGCACGGGACTTACACCGACGCGAACACCAAACTCGTGGCTGTGCGTGGCGCTGAAGAATGGCTCGAACTGGCGAACCGGCTTGCCTTTGTTGTTGAAGATCGTCCAGCCCGTGGCGACCCAGCGTCGATTGACAAAGGGGCGCGCGCGGATCGTTGGCGTCGAGCGGCCCCGGTTCCGCCTGAACCTTCCGCTGAATCTCGCGGCCGAAGCCATCGGAGTAAGCGAAAGTGAGTTGAATTTCAGACCCGGCGTGGCAACGGCGCGTTGACATGCGTCTCGCGAGCGAAAGTCGCACTACAACTCGGCTGCCACTGTGTCGGGTCGTCCGGGTAGGCCGCTTGCGTCCGTGATGATACGCAAAGCGAGTCACGAATCGATTCCGACTGATGTGATCGGTCGCTTCCACCCGTTCGACCACGTGCACCGGGAACGGCAAACGCGTCACCCACGGCCGTCCGGCTTCTCGATCGGCGAGATAGAACTCGGTGGAAGACGCGTACGTCAGCCGTGTCTCCGCACCTAGCTGATTGTCGCAGCGCCAACAGATGCGGCTTCGTGCCGCGCGTGAGATCGATGAACTCCACCGGACGCCATGCGATGCCCGGAAGCGCGGTCGACCACACAAGGCACGCTGTGCCACGGCCGAGCAGATCGATGACATCGAGCGACACACCGTCGGTCAGCACCATCTCCGAGATCGTGCGCGGCTGGCTCAGTCCATTGCCGCTTTCATTGAGGAACACCTTGACGCCCTTGCGTCCGGCGTAGATGACGTCGGTCGGTCCGGAGCCATCGACGTCAGCGAAGCGCAGCCGGCGCGCATCGAAGATGCCGTCCTCGTCGAAGCGGGGCGAACCGTCCATCGTAACCTTCACCCCGAAGCGTCCGTGGCCGAGATTCGGCCAGTAACAGACCTCGCCGTTGCGAACCCGGACGAGATCGGTGAGACCGTCGCCCGACATGTCGGCGAGGAACACGGTCTGGTCCGCCTGCCCGAGCAGCACGCGCGGACCACGCTCCTCGTTCCACGGCACACGCACCCGGACCGCTTCGCCGAAGCCCCAGTCGCCGAGCGAGGGATGCCACGTGATCGCCTGATCGTCCGTGATCAGAATGTCGGCGAGCCCGTC
>CAWEBX010000025.1:0-64643 GCA_963807355.1 uncultured archaeon | reverse complement strand
CATCAGATACTGGTCGAGGCATCCCCAATCCTCGCCGGAGAGTCCGACCAGACGCTACAACAAGGTTGCGTCCCTCGCTCAAGACCAGACCGTGCGCTTCGCCATATGAACAGTCGACCAATACACGCTGCTGCCGCTGCACGAGGCATAAGCGGAGAGCAGGTCAAATAGCGTCGCGGTGAATCGTTCGATGACGAAATTCTCGAGCAATGAATTTCCAGGTTACCTTCGCGGAAAGATGTCACGCCCGACTGCTGACAATTCATCAGGCGGTTCGACACCTCGCGGATGGCCTCAAGGCGCCGCAGGCGATTGGCAAGCGCCGTCGCCATCTCACCGGCGCTGAGCCCATCCGGCGTCGGCGGCTCCGGCAGCAGAGCGCGATTTCAGAAATGCCAGCCATGCCGCCATGACCAGGATGAGTCGGCGGCCAGTTCAGACGGATTCTGCGCGGCCGCCTCGATGAAAACGAGATACTGATCGGCAAGCGCCAGAATGGAGATTTTCGACAGGTCGACCTTTTGCTGGCGGGCGAGCGCCAGCAAAAGGTCAGCGGGCCTTCATAACCCTCGACATCGACCACGAGCGCAACCTCGTCGATGACGACGGGCTCGGTGGGCCGACCTGTTTCAAACGCAGAATTTCCGCGCTCATGCGCTCGCTGTCCCCGCTGCCATTAACGCGTCGAGTTCCGCCCGCGCCGCCTCGCGGTCGAACGGTTGCGGCGGTTTGCGCGCCGCCAGCGCACGCCGGGCGCGGTCCAGCGCCGAACCCGAGAGTTCCGGAGTTTCGCTGGCGACCTGCCTCATCTCATCCAGATTGCCATTGCAGTGCAGGACTATGTCGCAGCCAGCCGGCAACGATCGCCCTCGTCCGCTGGGCGATCGTTCCCGCCAACGCGTTCATGGACACGTCATCACTCATCAACAATCCCTGAAATCCGATCGTGCCGCGAATCACCTGTTCGATGATTGTCGCAGATGTCGTGGCCGGTTGGGTGGCATCAATTGCACTGAACACAACATGTGCGGTCATCGCCATCGGCAGGTCCGCAAGGGGACGAAATGCAGCGAAATCAAAGGCCTCCAGGTCGTCTCTCAAGGTTTCCACAATCGGGAGTCGGTGATGGGTGTCAGCGGTCGCCCGACCGTGACCCGGAATGTGCTTGAGAACCGACAGAACACCACCCTGCTCTAGTCCCTCAGTAACGGCCCGCGCGATCGTCGCGACCTTGTGAGGATCGGCGCCATAGGCGCGATCACCGATGACTGCATCCGCGCCCGGCACCGGAACATCCGCAAGCGGCAGGCAGTCGACTGTGATGCCGAGATCGGCGAGATCGGCCGCGATCAGTTGTGCGCTGAGCCGCGCGGCCTTCAGCCCCATATCACGGTCGCGGTCATAGAGGACGCCGAACGTCGCGCCCGCCGGATAGACGGGCCAGTTGGGCGGTCCCAACCGCTGCACGCGGCCACCTTCCTGGTCTATCAGGACGGGAGCATCGCTATCCTCGACCGCTTCTCGAAACTCCTGAACCAAACGAGCGACTTGCAGGGGATTGTCCACATTCCTTCTGAATAGAATGAACCCCCACGGGCGCTGTTCGCGCAGGAATTTGCGCTCCTCCGTTGTCAAACTCAGGCCTGACGCTCCCGTGATGAATGCGCGCGAACTCATGGCGGCCGATTAGCCTTCATCGGCCGCGACGGTCAAGGAATCGGCCGTTAATTCCTTTGGACGACGCACTGTCCGCCGGCCGATTTGAGGCTTCCGCAGAAACGCGAGGCCTCCTCGGAGGAACCGAACGGACCGACCATGGCACGATAGTAGACACCCTTGGCGCCAAGGTCTGCGCGTTTGATTAAAGGAGCGTGCGATCCCAGCACCGGAAATTTACCCTGCAGGTGCCTGAACGACGCCCGCGCGTCCGCCTCGTTACGTTGAGAGGAAACCTGGACCAAATAACCTCCCGTACTGGCGACGATCGGCGCCTGCTGGGTCGGATTGGTCGAAGCCATTCGGGTGCGCGGTTCGGCAGCCTGTGGTGACACCGGCAGAGGCGCATTTGCCCCGGATGCAGTGCCTGTGGGAGTCGTATGCCGGTTAGCGATAGGCGCGGCATGAGATTCGGAGGACTCAGGCCGCGCAACAGCCGCGGCCGTTACATCGGCCGGATCACCACGGACCGTCAGGGTCCTGACCCTGTGAGGTTCATCGCCAGCAATTGTTCCGTTTGCCGCCGTCGCGGGAGGCTTGATGCTCGGAGCCACGCTTGCTGCGGACGGCGGATGGCCGTTCTGGTTCAACGGCGGGAATACGACACGCGGGCCGGCGTTGACGGCGTCCTTGACGTTGACTGGCTGCTCTTCACGGGACACCATCTGCTCGGTGCCGTTCTCCGTAGACATCCGGTCCTGAAGCAACTTGCCAACGGCATCTCCCGAAGTGGCCTGCTGAGGCACGATCTTGTTCGGTTCGGTGTTGGCCCTTATGACCGGAGGTTCACCTTTCGGGGCGGTTCCAACAAAGGTGCGATAAGCATACGCCGCACCGGTACCGACCACGGCGAGCACTAAAACCGCAACCACGGTTGCCATTTTGCCGCGACGCCCGGGCGCCGGTTCATCTTCCTCATAATCGTTCTCGTAGCCGAATGGCGCTTCCGTATAGGTCTCGCGCGGAAACTGGCCTTCATACGCGTCGCGTGGAACATGATCCCCATACGCATACGCCGGCTGCTCGTCCGGCCGCCTCCCGTACAGCACGTCGTCATAACGGTCGGCTTGATAATATAACTCTGGTTCAGGCGGCTGATGCTGATTGTCGGGATAAACCGCCGCGCGCCGCAGAACCGGATGCGGCGGGGATTCGAACTGCTCCGGCGAAGGATCAGGTTGGGCCATCCGCCTCTGAATCCACTGCGGCGGACCGGCTGGAACCTCTTCCTCTGCGGCTGGCTGCGGCTCGAAGTGATCCACGGGATCATCCACCGGAGCCACCGGCGCTCCTCGTTTGACATCGCCGAAGGGATCGGTCTGACCAATCAGACGCGCAAGTTCCGCAAGCGGATCCGGCTCCGGGCGGGCTGTCGCGCCCCAATCGTCGCGCCCGTAATCATCGTCCTCCGGGAAAGGTCTGTCCTGATATCGATGAGCCATTGTGATGTCGCGTCCCTTTCGGAAAGGCGCCAACTCGCTCGTTCTAAACGAAACAGCTGCCAATCAAGCCCATCACGATCCCCTTCATGATGGCTAAACCACTATCGCATCTCGGTCGGCGCATGAACGCCGAGAACGGCAAGTCCGGATGCCAGAACAGCAACAACACCCTGAACCAGCGCCAACCGTGCCCTGGTTATTTGTGCATCATTATTGATAATGAAGCGTAAATGAGGCAAATCGCGCCCTTTCGTCCAAAGCGCGTGAAATTCACTTGCAAGATCATACAGGTAGAATGCGATCCGGTGCGGTTCGTGTGCCATGGCGGCCGCTTCGACGGTTCGCGGATAGAGCGCCAGCCGCCGCAGCAATCCGAGTTCCGCCGGATCGGACAGCCGTTCCATGGCCGCCGCCCCGAGGAAATCCCTCCGCGCCGCATCTGTTTCAGGAAGGTCCGGGAACACTTCCCGCGCGTTGCGGAAGATCGAGAACCCGCGGGCGTGGCCGTACTGCACGTAGAACACCGGGTTGTCCTTCGACTGCTCGATCACCTTGGCGAGGTCGAAATCCAGCACTGCATCGTTCTTGCGGAACAGCATCATGAAGCGCACCGCGTCGGAGCCGACTTCATCGACTACTTCGCGCAGCGTGACGAAATCGCCGGAGCGCTTCGACATCTTTACCGGCTCGCCGTTGCGCAACAGCTTGACGAGCTGCACGATCTTGACGTCGAGCGTCGCCTTGCCTGCGGTAACGGCCTTGATCGCTGCCTGAACGCGCTTGATGTAGCCGCCGTGATCGGCGCCCCAGACATCGACCATGTTGAGGAAGTCGCGGTCGAACTTGGTCTTGTGATAGGCTATATCGGAGGCGAAGTAGGTGTAACCGCCATCCGATTTTTTCAGCGGACGATCGACATCGTCGCCGTAGGCTGTGGCGCGGAACAGAGTCTGCTCGCGATCCTCGTAGTCCTCTACCGGAGCGCCCTTCGGCGGCGGCAATCGGCCCTCATAGACGTCGCCCTTCTGTCGCAGAAAATCGATGGTGGCGGCGACTCGGTCCATACCGCCCTCAATCAGCGAGCGCTCCGAGAAGAACATCTCGTGCCGGATGTTCAGCGCGGCGAGATCGCCCTTGATCATGTCCATCATCATGGCGATCGCGATGGCGCGCACGATGGGAAGCCATTCGGCTTCCGGCGCCCTCAACAGCTTGTCGCCGTGCTCGTCGGCAAGCGCCTGCCCGACTGGCTTCAGATAGTCGCCGGGGTAAAGCCCTTCCGGAATTTCGCCGATGTTTTCGCCGAGTGCCTCGCGATAGCGCAGGAATGCCGAGCGCGCGAGCACGTCGACCTGCGCGCCCGCATCGTTGATGTAGTATTCGCGCGTGACGTCATAGCCGGCGAACGACAAAAGGCTCGCCAGCGCGTCGCCAAACACCGCACCGCGGCAATGGCCGACATGCATGGGGCCGGTCGGATTGGCGGAGACGTATTCGACGTTGACCTTTTCTCCCGCGCCGGCCGCGCTACGGCCATAGCCCTCGCCTTCGCGCAGTAGGTCGCGCAGTACATCAGACCAGACTTGCAACTTCAGGGTCAAATTGATGAAACCGGGACCGGCGATCTCGGCGTTTTCGATCAAGTCATCGGCGCGTAGTTTCGTCACGATCCGTTCGGCAAGATCGCGCGGCTTGGCCTTGGCGTCCTTCGCCAGCACCATGGCGGCGTTGGTCGCCATGTCACCATGGGCGGCATCTTTCGGCGGCTCAACCACGATCCGCGACAGATCGAGCCCGACCGGCAGCGCGCCGTCTTCCACGAGCGCGGCGCACGCCTTGTGCACGCGCGCAAGCACATCCGCGAAAAGATGCTGCGATGGACTGGAATTGGTCATGATTTCTGCGATTTAAGTGGAACTGGAATACGCGCCGCCTAACGCAATTCCGGAGTCGAGTCAAAAAGGCGCCTGTGTTCGTTGATAGCGAACCGGTCGGTCATCCCGGCGATGAAATTGCCGACCCTGCGCGCATTTTCGGCATCGAATTCGCGGTTGTCGCCATCCTCCGGCAGCCATTCGGCAGGCAGCGCCGCCGGATCGTCGCGGTAGCGCACAAACAGGTCCCGAACAATGGTCTCGGCCTGGTCCATCACCCGCACAACGCGGGGATGGCGATACATCCTTTGTTTAAGGAACGCCTTGATCCGAGTCTCGGCCTCTGCCGCCTCCGTCGGAAAGGCAAGCAGCGGCGCAGAGTGCCGGCGTACGTCATCGACCGATCGCGGCTGCGCAACGGCAAGCCGCCTGCCCGCCTCGGACAGAACGGCCATGATCAGATAGGAGATCAGCTCACGCACCAATTCGGCGCCGCGCCGGCCATGATCCAGCGTCGGGTGGCGGCGCGTGATATCGGCGATCATTCCGGCGGTTAACGGCATTTCCTTCAGATCATCGACAGCGAACAATCCGGCGCGCAAGCCATCGTCGATGTCATGGGTGTTATAGGCGATGTCGTCGGCAATGGCCGCAACCTGCGCCTCGAGCGAGGCGAAGCTCCATAGCTCCAGATCGCAGGTCCGGTTGAAATCGACGATGCCCAGTGGAACGCCGCGACACTGATAACGTCCAATGGCGTTCCCCGCGGCATCCGTCAGCGGACCGTTGTGCTTGACGATCCCCTCTAGCGTTTCCCAGGTCAGGTTAAGGCCATCGAAATCCGGGTAGCGGCGCTCCAAAAGGGTCACGATCCGCAGCGTCTGCGCGTTGTGGTCGAAGCCGCCATACGGACCGAGGCAGAGGTCCAGCGCCCGTTCGCCGGCGTGGCCGAACGGCGGATGGCCGAGATCATGCGCCAGCGCTAGCGCTTCCGTCAGATCCTCATCGAGCCCGAGCTGCCGGGCCAGCGCGCGGGCGATCTGGGCCACCTCGAGGGTATGGGTGAGCCGGGTCCGAAAGTGATCGCCCTCATGATAGACGAACACCTGGGTCTTGTGTTTCAGCCGCCGGAACGCCGTCGAATGGATCACCCGGTCGCAATCGCGCCGGAACGCGCTGCGGGTCCGGCTCGGCGGTTCGTCATACAACCGACCGCGGCTGCGGTCGGGCTCGCTGGCAAAAGGCGCGCGGGGAGCTGCCATTCCGACTGCCACGGCACTTGCCCCCTTCCGATCGTTTGATTCCGCCGCCCGGGCACTTAACTATGGCTTGCGAGTAATTCAAAATATTGGACAATGTCCGCCATCTCACACGGAGTCGCAGGATGACAGAAACCAACATCACCGTCAGCGAGCGCGCGGCGCGGCGGATCGGGGAAATCCTGAAATCCGAGGGCGATGGCGCCATGTTGCGCATCAGCGTCGAAGGCGGCGGTTGCTCGGGCTTTCAATACAAATTCGACATCGAACGGGCCAAGGCCGACGATGATCTGGTGATCGCGCGAGATTCCGCAGTGGTGATCGTCGATCCAGCCTCCGTCCCGTTCCTGAGCGGGTCCGAAGTCGATTTCGTTGACGATCTTATCGGAGCGTCGTTCCGGGTCGTTAATCCGAACGCTACCGCCTCCTGCGGCTGCGGCACCAGCTTTTCGATCTAGGCCTTCATGTCATGCGCGGGTTTGACCCGCTCCTCCGCCGAAAGAAGACCTTTGCGCGGGATTGCCCGATCATGTCGGTCATCGCACGCGGGACCGTCTCATGCGCATAGCCACCTGGAACGTCAATTCGGTCCGGCAGCGCCTGGATCACCTTCTCGCCTGGCTGCAGGAGACCGCGCCCGATGTCGTCTGTCTCCAGGAAATCAAATGCGTTGATGAACAATTCCCGCGCGAAGCCATTGAGGCGCTCGGCTACAACGTGGTGACGCACGGTCAGAAGACCTTTAATGGCGTGGCGCTGCTATCGAAGTTCCCGTTCGACGAAACTCGGCCCCGGCTGGCCGGCGATGACGACGACGTGCAGTCGCAATTCCTTGAAGGCGTTGTCTCACTCAAACAAGGGGTCGTCCGGATCGCCTGTCTCTATTTACCCAATGGAAATCCGCCGAACACCGAAAAATATCCTTACAAACTCAAGTGGATATCCCGACTTATTGAGTATTCAAAAGAACGATTGAAAAGCGAAGAATCTTTCGTACTTGCCGGCGATTTCAACGTTATTCCTACAGCGGATGACGTGTACAATCCCTTCGCATGGGTCGATGATGCCTTGTTTCGTCCGCAAACACGGCAAGCGTTTCAAACGCTGCTCGGGCTGGGCCTGACCGACGCGTTACGAGCGGTGTCGGATGCCGCGGCCGAATATACCTTCTGGGATTATCAGGCCGGCGCGTGGCAAAAGAACAACGGATTGCGGATCGATCACCTGCTGCTGTCGCCGCAGGCCAGTGACCGACTCAGCGGAGTAGGAATCGATCGTCATGTCCGCGGCTGGGAGAAGGCGTCCGACCATGTTCCCGTCTGGATCGATCTGGATCTGATCCCCGCCGGACAGCCTTAGCGACCCAGTCTTCTTGTTTTAGAGATTTCAGAGCTATACGGCAGACCGCTACCGCACTTTCGCTAGTCCCGCCGTCCCTGCACCCAGTGCTCCAGCATTTGCAGCGCCATGGCACGGTCGTCTTCCGAAGCCTTCGCGATCGCCTTATTGTAACTCTCGGTGATCCAGGTCTCGTCCGGTTGAGCAGCATCCCGCGCCAGCGTCAGCCACATCAATCCACGCGCAGCCTGCCGGGGTAACTGATCGCCGACAAACAGCATCTTGCCGAGCATCGCCTGCGCCTGATGCTGGCCCTTCTGCGCCGCAAGACCTAGCCAACGGGCGCCGTATTTGACATCGTGAGGAGCTCCGACGCCTTTCAGATAGAGCCGCGCCAGATCGTATTGCGCATCGGCATTGCCGAAGTAGGAGGCCGCATAGGAAAACATCTCTCGCGCGCGCTCGGCGTCGCGTTTGATGGTCGAGTTAGGAATCCCCTGTAGGTAATAGCGTCCAAGCGCAACAAACGCATTGGCCACAACGGGGGCCTGCGGCGCCGAAGGGCTGTCCTCGGCATGTGCATTGGCAATACGGCTGAAGTACTGGAAAGCGCGTAGATCGTCCTGGGTGACGCCGTCGCCGTTGGCGTACATACGCCCCAACCGCCACTGGGCAATCGGGTGCCCACCCTCGGCCGCATACTGCAGGGCTGTCAACGACGTGCTCGGGGCCACCGCCTTTTTCAGCGTCTCACCACCAGCGAGGGGCGCCGAGGCCACCGGAAGTGCCGCGGCGGCATCCTGCTGTCCGGCCACGGTTCCATCGAAGGCAAAAGCCGACGCGCTCACGCTCGCCACGCTCCACGCCAACGCAAAAGCTGTGCTCCTAGCCATCCGCATAACGCAACTTCTCGAACATCCCACCCGAATAGGTCAGGGCACCGCTATACATTTGTCCAAACTGCCGAGCGTATTTTGGGCGCTCGCCGGATGTAGGATTAGTTGCGCCGATCCGCCATTCGGTCTTGCGGTCAGAGCATCGGGCATAAATCAAATTTACGTCAGAAGGCTGGCCGACCGTCGTTAAGATTCGGGCGCGGTCAACAATGATCGCGAGCCTGGCTGAATTAAGCGAATCGATCCATCGCGCGCCAAACGAACCCGAACGGCCGGGCGCGCGCGTCTGACGCTTCCGTGACGTGACGGTCCGACAGCCTGCCCTTGATGCCCGCCTCGACATCCATCGCGAACCCGTTCCTCCCTGCGGCATTTTTTTCCGAAGACGCTTCCAGGACGGCCCGAGCCACCAAAAGCGCCAGCCTTTAGCCGACGGGTAAATTCTTCACGAAGGCGTGTGGCTAAATAGCGGCGTCTGCAAGAGCCACCTGTTTGTAGGGTTAAATGACCGGCCGGTGTTGCGACCTGGCAACAACGTTTATCGCGGGGCAACATGGCTCTGTTGCTCCGCGATATCTGCCCTCAATCAATAACTCGCGCGGATTCTGACCGAGCAATGTCCCGTTTTGCGGTAGTCCGAGCAGGCTAAATCCGAGCATGCGCGGTTGCTGTCCAAACCCGCTGTTGCTCTTACATGTTCAGCACGCGCCCGTAGGCGTCGAGGACCGCTTCCTTCATCATTTCCGAGAGCGTCGGATGCGGGAAGATGGTGTGCATCAATTCCTGCTCGGTCGTCTCCAGGTTCATCGCGACGACGTAGCCTTGGATCAGTTCGGTGACTTCCGCGCCGACCATGTGCGCGCCGAGCAATTGCCCAGTCGTCTTGTCGAAGATGACCTTCACCAGCCCCTGATCCTCGCCCAGCGCGATGGCCTTGCCGTTGCCTGCGAACGGGAAGCGGCCGACACGGATGTCCTTGCCCGCCTCCTTGGCCTTGGCTTCGGTCAGGCCGACGGACGCGATTTGCGGGTGACAATAAGTGCAGCCCGGGATTAGCAGCTTGTCCATTGGGTGCGTTTTCAGCCCCTTGATGGTTTCGATGCAGATGACCCCCTCGTGCTCGGCCTTGTGCGCCAGCATCGGCGGTCCCGCGACATCGCCGATCGCGTAAATGCCAGGAACGTTGGTCCTGCCATAGCCGTCGATCACGATGCAGCCACGATCAGTTTTCACGCCGAGCTTTTCCAATCCGAGATTTTCGATATTGCCGACCACGCCGACCGCCGAAATCACCCGCTCGAACTCGGCGGTAACCGGCTTGCCATCGCCCGCATCAACGGTCGCGACGACGCTGTCGGCCTTCCTGTCGAGCTTGGTCACCTTGGCGCCGGTCATGATCTTGATGCCCTGCTTCTCGAACTGCTTGCGGGCAAGGCCGGCGATCTCGGCATCCTCCACGGGGAGGATCTGCGGCAGCACCTCCACAACTGTGACCTCGGCCCCCATGGTGCGGAAGAATGAGGCGAATTCGATGCCGATCGCACCAGAGCCGACGACGAGCAGGGACTTGGGCACGCGATCGGGCACCATCGCCTCGAAATAGGTCCAGACCAGCTTCTTGTCGCCTTCCAGTCCCGGCAGCACGCGCGGCCGCGCCCCGGTCGCGACGATGATGTGCTTGGCCTGATAGCTGCCCGCACCCAGCACACCCTTTGGGGCGTCGGCGCTGCCGGCCTTCACCGTGATCTTTCCGGGTGCATCGATGGATGCATCGCCCCAGATCACGGTGATCTTGTTCTTCTTCATCAGGAAGCCGACGCCTTCGTTGAGGCGCTTGGAAACGCCGCGTGAGCGCTGCACTACGGCCTTCGGATCGTAGCTCACCTTCTCCGCCGACAAGCCGTAATCCTTGGCGTGCTGCATGTAGTGATAGATTTCCCCCGAGCGCAGCAGCGCCTTGGTCGGAATGCAGCCCCAGTTCAGGCAGATGCCGCCGAGATGTTGCTTCTCGACGATTGCAGTCTTGAATCCAAGCTGGGCGGCACGGATCGCGGTGACGTAACCGCCCGGACCGGAGCCAATGATGACGATGTCGAAGGAGGTATCAGGCATGGCTTCTGCTTTCTGTCCTCAATTCGTGGCGTCTACCAGCTCGACCCGCCGGTTCAGCGCACGACCTTCTTCGGTGCGGTTGGTCGCCATCGAGGCGGCCATCCCCACCCCAAGTGGCGTCAGACGCGAGGCGGCAATGCTGTAATCCCGCGCCAGCGCCTCGACAATGGAGCGTGCACGTCGATGCGACAGGTCGCGGTTATAATCGAGCGCACCTTTTGAATCGGTATGGCCGACGATCAACACTTTCAGCTCCGGCTGCGCCTTCAGGAATTTGCCGATCTCGTCGAGTTGGGGCTTGGAATCCGCCCGCATCGTGTCCTTGTCGAAATCGAACAGGATGCCATGCACGGCGACGTGTCCCTGCACCGCGATGTCACGTTGCATGGCCGTGGACTTTACCACCTTCATGCGCGTTTCCATCGGCTTCACTTCGGTGATTTCGAGAAGCGCCAGTGCACGGTCCTTGAGCGGTCCACCACCCGAGCGGTGCATGATGACATAGAGCGACGCATAGACGTCACCTTCCGCCCGCTTGAGCCGCGCGGCGATGTAGCGCTGGTCGGCCTGCTGGTCTCCGAACAGCATGTAGAGCGGGTCGCCGGCGATAGCGAGGCTGAAGTTTCGCCCGCCGCATGCCTCGCGCTCGCAAGTGAAGAGCGTCTCGAAGCCGGCTTTCTTGATCGCCTGCTCGTAGTTGCGGAACACCTCCAATGCCGCGCGGCCTTCCGGCATCTTGTAGGAGATCTGCGTGAACTTACCCTCCAGCGGGGTCACGGAATTCGGATTCCTATCCTTTCCGCCGTGATCTCTAACTGGCGCGGTCACAAGCTTGTAATCGGTAAACGTTTCCTGCTTGTACCGGATGATCTCCGAGCCGTCATACCGCGGCAGCAACAGATGATCCTTGCTGCCCTTGATGTCCGCTGCTTGCGCGAACGCCGCGACCAGAACCACACCAAGAGACATCAGGAAGGTCCGCATCTTTTTTCCTTCACACGCTCGGTCAAATTTACGACTTGCACTGCTTCTCTCCGAGATCGACCCGAACGATCCGCGATGGTCCTGGCACCGGTCTCCCGTCCGGACTCTTCGCGGGCTCACGCACCACCGTGGCGAGGATCGCGCAATTTCCGCCGTGAATATTGAAACGACCCACACCAATCCGCTCGATACGATCGACCACGCCGAGGCGCTCGGGAATATCACGCATCGCAGCGATCGCCGCAAAATCCTGCCACACCGTAAACTGCGGTGGCAATTCGGCGCGCACCAAATCCGTCGCACCGATGCAAAAACATGCCATCAACGCTGCAACCGCGAGGGATTTTCCGATGGTCATCGAAAGTTTGCCGGCGTGCTCACACCATCATCATCACGGGGTTCTCGATCAGCGTCCTGAACGCACCGATCAGTTCCGCGCCGAGCGCGCCGTCGACCGCGCGGTGATCGCAGGACAGCGTCACGCTCATGATGTGCGCGGCCTCGATCTTGCCGCCCCGCACGACTGCGCGCTCCTCGCTGGCGCCGACCGCGAGGATGGTGGCGTGCGGCGGGTTGATGACGGCGGTGAAATCCTTGATGCCGTACATGCCGAGATTCGAGACCGCCGTCGTGCCGCCTTGATATTCCTCGGGCTTGAGCTTTCGCGCCCGCGCCCGCGCGGCGAAGTCCTTCATTTCGGACGAGATCGCAGAAAGCGATTTTGCTTCCGCCTTACGGATAATCGGCGTGATCAAGCCGCCCGGCATCGCAACCGCAACTCCGACGTCGGAATGCTTGTGTTTAAGCATACCGCCTTCAGTCCAGCTAACGTTGGCATTCGGCACGCGCTGCAACGCCACCGCCATCGCCTTGATGACGAAGTCGTTGACCGAGAGCTTGTAGAGCGGCTTCTTCTCCTTGTCCTTCGGCGCCGACGCGTTGATGTCCTCGCGCGCGGACAGCAGCCGTCCGATGTCGCAGTCCATCGTCAGATAGAAGTGTGGAACGTTCTGGATCGAAGCGGTCAGGCGCTGCGCGATCGTGCGGCGCATGTTGTCATGCGGGACGAGTTCGTAGGAGCCGTCCTCGAACAGCGACAGAATTTGCTTGTCCGACATCGAAGGCGCAATTGAAGGCCCACCTGCTGGTGCGGTCGCCGGCGCCTTCAGGCCCTTGCCGGATTTCGCCTGCTCCACGTCGCGCGCGACGACACGTCCATGCGGGCCGCTGCCTTCAATGCGCGCCAGGTCGATGCCGGCTTCGCTTGCGAGCCGCCGCGCCAACGGCGAGGAGAAGATGCGGGCGTGACCGTTCGCCGGGTACGCCGCTTGAGTCGCTGACGATGCAGGCTTAGGCGCGGGCGCACTGGAGGATGGATCTGGAGAGCGATTTGCTTCTGCGTTACCAGCTTTCGTCTCCACCCTGGATTCCGATTTTGCTTCGCTCTTCGACGCTGCTGTCGCTCCGCTCGCTGCCACCTTCACGTCTTCGCCGTCACCGGCGAGCACCGCGATCACGTTGTTGACTGGCACGTCCTGCGTACCTTCCGGCACCAGGATTTTTGCGATGGTGCCCTCGTCCACCGCCTCGACTTCCATGGTCGCCTTGTCGGTCTCGATCTCGGCAATGACGTCACCAGACCTGACCTTATCGCCCTCCTTCTTGAGCCACTTGGCGAGGTTGCCCTTTTCCATCGTCGGCGACAGCGCGGGCATCAGGATGTTAATCGGCATGACTGACCCCGCTCACCGATAACAGACGGCCTTGGCCGCCGCGACGACTTCGGCCACCGACGGCAGCGCCAGCTTTTCGAGGTTGGCCGCATATGGCATCGGCACGTCCCTGCCCGAAACGCGCGTCACCGGCGCATCGAGATAATCGAATGCGTGCTCCATGATGCGCGCGACAATCTCGGCGCCAACGCCAGATTGCTGCCAGCCCTCCTCCACGGTCACCGCGCGGCCGGTCTTCCGCACCGATGCCACGATTGTTTCGGTGTCCATCGGGCGCAGCGTACGCAAGTCGACGACTTCGGCCTCGATGCCCTCCTTGGCGAGTTCATCCGCGGCCTTCAATGCGTAGGTCATACCGTTCGACCACGAGACCAGCGTAACGTGCCGACCGGCACGAGCGATCCGCGCCTTGCCGATCGGCAGCACATAGTCGTCGAGTTTCGGCACCGGACCGGTGTGTCCATATAGGATTTCGTTCTCGAGGAAGATCACCGGATTGGGATCGCGGATCGCGGCTTTCAAAAGTCCTTTGTAGTCGGCGGCGGAATACGGCGCGACCACCTTGAGGCCCGGGATTTGCGAGTACCACGCCGAATAGTCCTGACTGTGCTGGGCCGCGACGCGCGACGCGGCGCCGTTGGGGCCACGGAACACGATTCCGCAGCCCATCTGTCCACCGGACATGTAAAGCGTCTTGGCAGCCGAATTGATGATCTGGTCGATCGCCTGCATCGCGAAGTTGAAGGTCATGAACTCGACGATCGGTCTCAATCCCGCCATCGCAGCGCCGACGCCGACGCCGGCAAAACCGTGCTCCGTGATCGGCGCGTCGATCACCCGCCGCGCGCCGAATTCCTGCAAGAGACCCTGCGACACCTTGTAGGCGCCTTGATATTCGGCGACCTCTTCCCCCAACAAAAAGACGTTGTCGTCGCGGCGCATCTCCTCAGCCATGGCGTCGCGTAGCGCCTCGCGGATGGTCATGGTCACCATCTCGGTGCCGGCAGGGATGTCGGGATCCTCTGAAATCTCCATCGCCGGTCCGGCAGGCCGTTGCGAGTCCGAGATCATCGGCTTGCCCTCGCCAACCGGCGAACGGGATTCCGCAACTTCCTTCGAAACGTCCTGGACGGAAGCGGCCAATTTTCTTGAAGCCTTCGCTTCGATCTTGCCCAGATCGGCCGCGCTCTCGCCATCGGCAAGAATGGTGGCGATCGGCGTGTTTACCGCCACGTCCGCGGTTCCTTCGGGAACGAGTATCTTGCCAAGCGTGCCCTCGTCGGTCGCCTCGACTTCCATGGTCGCCTTGTCGGTCTCGATCTCCGCGATGACGTCGCCAGACTTGATCGTCTCGCCCTCCCTCTTCAGCCACTTGGCGAGGTTGCCTTTCTCCATGGTCGGAGAAAGCGCGGGCATCAGAACTTGGATTGGCATGATCGCTCCGAAAAAGGCTTGCGCGCTCAGCGATAAATATCGGTGTAAAGCTCGGACGCGTCGGGCTCTGGATCGTTTTGCGCGAAGTCCGCGGCCGTATTGACTATCTCGCGCGCGTCCGCGTCGATCTTCTTCAGATCATCCTCGGGTAGCTTGGCCGCCAGCAGCCGGTTGCGGACCTGTTCGATCGGATCCTGATCGTGCCGAACCTTGTCGACCTCCTCGCGCGTACGGTACTTCGCCGGATCCGACATCGAGTGACCGCGATAACGGTAGGTCTGCATTTCCAGGATGTAGGGACCGTTACCCTCGCGGCACCATTTCACGGCCTTGTCGCCTGCCGCTTTTACGGCCCGAACATCCATGCCGTCGACCTGCTCGCCGGGAATGTTAAAGGACACCCCGCGCCGGGAAAAATCCGTCTGCGCCGACGAGCGCGTCACGGACGTGCCCATTGCGTACCGGTTGTTTTCGATGATGTAGACCACCGGGAGTTTCCAGAGCTGCGCCATATTGAAGCTCTCGTAGACCTGGCCCTGATTGGCCGCCCCATCCCCAAAATAGGTGAGACTGACGCGATCGTTGCCGCGATAACGGTTGGCGAAGGCGAGGCCAGTTCCGAGCGACACCTGCGCGCCAACGATGCCGTGGCCGCCGTAGAAGCGCTTCTCCTTGCTGAACATGTGCATGGAGCCGCCCTTACCCTTGGAATAGCCGCCGCGCCGCCCGGTCAGTTCGGCCATCACACCCTTGGCGTCCATGCCGCAGGCCAGCATGTGCCCATGATCGCGATAGCCCGTTATGACCTGATCGCCCTCCTCGAGCGACATCTGCATTCCGACGACGATCGCCTCCTGGCCGATGTAAAGATGACAAAAGCCGCCGATCGCACCCATTCCGTAGAGCTGACCGGCTTTTTCCTCGAAACGACGGATCAGCAGCATTTCGCGTAACGCGTGAAGGTCTTGCTCGCGCGTGAACGAGGGGGGTGGCTGGCTAGTCGAGCCGTTACCTACCACCTGCGTGACGCTCTTCTTGGATGCGACCATGGCAATTCCGGATGCGAGAAAGGATCACCCTCTCTAGCCCAAGTCAGGCAACCTTGAAAGCGCGTGATCTTACCGATGTTCGATACGCCGCGAAATTCCGTGACCGAAAATCAGCGGTTTTTGAAATTAGACAAAAGCCTTTTGCGAAAAGGATAGAATACCGCGAGCAATGCGCTCCCAACGGCGTTCCTATTTCTGACGGATGATCTGAATCAGATCGCGCGGATTGGCGTAGTCGAGCTGATAACGGACGCGCTCATCGAGCATGTCGGGGTCGATTCCGCTTGACCTTAAAAGCGCGACCCGCTTCTCGCCCTCTGCGCGCTCCGCCTTCAGCCGCTCTAGTTCGGACGTCAGCGCAACGATCTCCTGATCGAGCTCCTGCCGCGCATTCAGCCCGTACTTGCCGATATAGGCGTTAACGCCGAAATAGCCGACGATCATTGCCGCCATCGCATAGAGAGCAAGGCCAGTGAGCAGCGATATGAGTCGTGAGCGCGAAACCATGGCTCGACGATGCGGTCGTCCGGTTAATGCTTCGCTAACAACCAAGGGTCACCCAAGTTGCTATTTTTTATGCTGGGCTACCCAGGCGGCGAAAGCCTTGACATAGGCTGCGAGGAACTCGCGCAGTGACGCCTTGACGAGATCTCCCTTCTCATCGAACGCATCACCGATACCGCCGATATAGGCTTCCGGCTGCTGCAAAACCGAAACGTTGAGAAAAACCAGCGACTGGCGCAGATGATGATTGGCGCCGAAACCGCCGATGGCACCCGGCGAATTGCTGATAACCCCGCCCGGCTTGCCGTTGAAAACGCTCTGCCCATAGGGACGAGATCCGACGTCGATGGCATTTTTCAACACGCCGGGGACGGACCGATTGTATTCGGGCGTCACGAACAGGACAGCGTCAGTTTTCCTGACGCGATCACGAAAACTCACCCAGTCAGCCGGCGGCGTCGCTTCCAGATCCTGATTGTAGAAAGACAATCCATTCAGCGTGATGACGTCAAGCTGAAGCGAAGGCGGCGCGAGCGTCGTCAAAGCCTTGGCGATTTTCAGCGAAAATGACTCTTTGCGAAGGCTGCCGACGATGACGGCGGTGCTGGATTGGGATGCCATTGAAAAACCCTATGGTTGTACGGCACTCACGCTGGCTGGATTACAACCTGACGATGCGGAGAAGCTGCAGGGCGCAGTCTCTTGCGAGAGACTTGATCATCAAAGAAATCTTGGCCGGGCCTTCGACCTCCCGGTCAATACACGCCGGGAATGATACGGTGTGTTTGCTGCATGTAGCGGCGATAGTCTTCCCCGAACATCTCGATCATCATCCGCTCCTCGAAGCGCACACGCGCGAAAAACAGCACCGCCACAGCGACGATGCCGCTGAAGGCAACGACGAGGTTCGGCAGCAAGCAGGCTTGTGCGATCGCCCACAGCCAGAATGAAGCATACATCGGATGACGGATCGTCCGGTACACACCGGTGCGAACGACCCGATGCCCCTCACGCACCTCGAGCGAGGCCGACCACTGCCGACCGAGATCCTTGTGTGATCGGCGGAACAGCCAAAGCGAGAAGGCAAACAATACGCCGCCGAGCGTAACGAGACCATAACCCGGATCGTAGGCGCAAGCGCGCGGCCATCCCGTCGCGAGATTGACCATCGGAATGGCAAACAGTCCGACAAAAGACGCCGCCAGAAGCACGCGCTCTCGCCAGGTACCATCGCGCCGCAACGTCGCAGTGCCCCGCGCCCGTCGGGCGTAGGGATAGCGGATGATAAACCAGGCGACGAGGCCGATAAGCCATATCGTCTGTCCCAGAGCGATCGAAGACATCATCCGCCGCCGCGCTTACGCAGCGCCGACGGCGGCGCCCGCCAGCCTGGTCGTGGCCGCGGTCACCTCGGATGACGCGCGCTTCAGAAGCGAGCCGTCCTCTCCGAAACGATCAACACCGCCACGGGGCACCGTGATCTCGTCGAACGGCAGCGGACCGCAAACGATAAGGCAATGGTCGTAGTTGGCACGCACGCTGTTTCCCATCAAGAATTTGTAGTGCAACAGCATGAAGTTGAACCGATGACGCCGGAAGCTAGCCTTGTCCATCATGTCGTGCAACTGCACGCGCCGGATGTTCGGACGTCCCTCCGAACGCTCGCGGCTGACACGCTTTAATATAACGGGATCGAAGCGATAGAAACTGATAGCGTCGTCGCGAGCGTGGTATTCGGTCCACGGGATTCGGAGTTCCTCGGCAACGGATCGCGTGGCCTGACGAATGCGTTCGCCGCGCGGATGCAACGAGAATTTAGCAATGGTAGAGCCGACGGTGAGGACACACAATGAAGGGCCGCGCCGTGAAAGTTTGGGGTCGCGCTTGAGCGCGCGCGCGACCGTATCCATGACCAGCGCGGCGCCGAGGCAATGACCGACAATGACAACTTCATCGATGTCGGCATCGCGAACCCGGTCGAGTATCCGCTCTGAGAACCGATCGATCCGAGCATCCATCCGTGGCCGCCGGCCATAGACAAACTCGCGCGAAAAGATCCAGTCATCGAACACATGGTTGATCGGACGCCGCCAGCCCAACAGACGCCACAAGCCAGCCGTGACGCCCACGATCGCCGTACCCCCGAGCACGACAGCCTCTAACCCGGTCACGCCTGTGAGCCAGACTAGGCCGTATCCCACCGCCGCGCCGCATCCGATGAACCCTGCGACATACAGATACGGAAACAGAAAGAAGCCGGCATATTTCCAGTTCGCATGCATAAAACGGAACAGCGTGCCGCTCACAATGAAATCAGCCAGCGTGACGAGGCTCTGCCCGAGGCGCGACCACATGCCTCGCGCGTGATCCTCAAGGATCAAGTCGTCCCATCGCAACATTTCATAGGATGTGCGCGTGTTCCAGTTGGGTCCGGACGCCTCGATTACCCAAGACGCGCTAACCGGCGTGGCCTCGATCGCGCTCACGATTTCGGCCCTCACGCCCCACGTGCGTTGAAACACCGACAGGGATCGCTCACAGCGACGATGCTGCTGCTCCGGCGAAATCGGATCGTATCCGCCAATATGAAAGACATGCCGCCGTGCGATCATCCCGCCCCTTCCGTAGTCGTCGTCTTTTCAAGCCAAGCAGAGAGACGCAAATTTTCGTGCTGCGAACACGATACCCAACATCGACCTCGAATACTTCCCTGGAAACACTCCATCTGTGGCGTTTCAATCACAACACACAAGATTTCTAGCAACACACAATTGACGAGAGAATGCGAAGGCGAAATATAAAGTCTTCAAGCGATTCAAAATGGAACTTATTGATGCCTACTGATTGTCCGTCTGCTCGCCGCGGCCTGCGTGCCGGAATCGGAGGTCTTATCCTGTTTGCGCTAGGCGGATTCATGGCAAATTCGGCCATCGCGCAAACTGTAGCGCCACACAGGCCAGGTCATGTTTATCTTATGCGGGGCCTGTTCAACGTCTTTTCGCTAGGCATGGACGAACTGGCCGCGAAGCTCCAGAGAGCGGGCGTGAAGGCCGAAGCCGTGTCCTACACGTCCTGGTCCTCGCTTGCCGACAGCATTACCGCTAATTTTCGTGCCGGCAACCGTGAACCGATCATCCTGATGGGCCATTCCTACGGCGCGGATACGACGATCTCACTGGCACGCAAGCTCAACGAGCGCAGGATTCCGGTGGCGCTGATCGTGAACTTCGATCCGACGGCGCCGGACCGAGTTCCACCTAATGTCCGACGGATCATTAATTTCTACGTCCCCACCGCCTGGGGACGACCGGTCGAGGCAAGCAAGCAATTCCATGGTAGCCTGTCTAACCTCAACGAAGGCGGGCAATACAGCCATTTTGACGTCGACAAGGGTGAAGCCCTCCACCGCAAGGCGATCGCTGCCGTGCTTCAGGCCGTCGGCCGGGGCACATATCGCGTCAAGCGGCCCGCCAAGCGCGATCAGGTCTCCGAAGCCCCAATGCAGTAAGCGAAGCAGTCCCCTCGCCGTTTCAAGCGGCGAGACGCTGCGAGTCCCCCGCTCTGAAGGAACCCTGCGTCCGCTGCTGCTTCCGCCTGGTAGTCGAGCTATGCCAACGCCTTCAGCGTTGCACGGCCTGCGTACCTCGCCTGCGAGCCAAGTTGCTGCTCGATGCGTAGCAACTGATTGTACTTGGCGGCACGATCCGAACGCGACAGCGATCCGGTCTTGATCTGTCCGCAATTGGTGGCGACCGCGAGGTCAGCGATGGTGGAGTCTTCGGTCTCCCCCGAGCGGTGCGACATCACGGCGGTGTAGCCGGCCTTGTACGCCATCTCGACAGCGGCAAGCGTCTCGGTCAACGTGCCGATCTGGTTGACCTTGATGAGAATGGAATTGGCACGCCCATTTCGAATGCCGTCGGCAAGTCGGGTCACGTTGGTAACGAACAGATCGTCGCCGACAAGTTGGCACGTCTTGCCGATCATGTCGGTGATGATCTTCCAGCCCTCGAAATCGTCCTCGGCCATGCCGTCCTCGATTGAGACGATTGGATAGTCAGAGGCCAGCTTGGCAAGATATCTTGCCTGTTCCTCGATCGAACGGGTCTTGCCCTCGCCTTCGTAAACATACTTGCCGTCCTTGAAGAATTCAGTCGAAGCCGGATCGAGCGCCAGCGCCACGTCATCGCCCGGCCTGTACCCAGCCTTGACGATCGCACCCATGATGAAATCGAGCGCCGCACCGGCCGATGGCAGGTCCGGTGCAAAACCACCCTCGTCGCCGACGTTGGTGTTGTGACCGGCCTTCATCAGCTCGGCTCTCAATGCGTGAAAGATTTCGGCACCGCAGCGCAGCGCGTCCGAGAACGTTTTGGCGCCGACCGGCATGATCATGAATTCCTGAAAGTCGATCGGATTATCGGCGTGCACACCGCCGTTGACGATATTCATCATCGGCACCGGAAGCGTTCGCGCCGTGACGCCGCCGACATAGCGGTACAGCGGTATGTCCAAAGAGTCCGCCGCTGCCCTGGCGAGCGCCAGCGACACGCCGAGAATCGCGTTGGCGCCGAGTTGGCCCTTGTTCGCGGTCCCATCAAGCTCGATCAGGGTCTCGTCGATCTGCACCTGCTGCTCGGCATCCATGCCCCCGATCGCATCGAAAATCTCGCCATTCACGGCGTCGACCGCTTTCCTTACGCCCTTGCCGTTATAGCGGCTCTTGTCGTCGTCACGCAGTTCGACCGCCTCATAAGCGCCGGTAGACGCGCCGGACGGCACCGCAGCCCGGCCCATCGCCCCATCTTCGAGCACCACATCGACCTCGACGGTCGGATTGCCGCGGCTGTCGAGAATTTCGCGGCCGATGATGTCGACGATGGCAGTCATAAGAACCTCTTGAATCACTAGATTTTGCGCTGCTTCTACAGCAATGCTTGGGGGCGGGAAAGGCCGTAAATCGTGACGCCCTCGTGACGAGCCCGTCAGGATTGGCTATCAGCAGAGATTCGCGAAAAGATCATGCGCTGAATAAATCTATTTGCAGCGTAATCGATGCAAAACCGGCTCCACTTCCGCTGCTCCCGCTTTGATAGAGACGATCATGCCAGGAAAGCTCCTCTCTTCGCCAAAATCGTCTCCTTTGCAACTCGGCCGCGCCGTGGCGTGGCCTGATTCTCCGGAGAAGGCAAAACTCGACCGCGTGCCTAATCCACAGAAGGGCACCAACTATGTCGCGCGGTTCACGGTGCCGGAGTTTACCGCGCTGTGCCCGGTCACCGGTCAGCCGGATTTTGCGCATTTGGTAATCGATTATGTGCCGGGGTCCTGGCTGCTGGAGTCGAAATCGCTCAAGCTCTATCTCGCCAGTTTTCGCAATCACGGGGCCTTCCACGAGGACTGCACGGTGGCAATCGGCAAGCGCACCGTCGGCGCGGTCAGGCCGAAATGGCTGCGTATCGGCGGCTACTGGTTTCCGCGCGGCGGCATTCCCATCGACGTATTCTGGCAGACAGGCACGGCGCCGGAGGGCGTCTGGATTCCCGATCAGGCCGTCCCATCCTACCGAGGCCGAGGTTGAGCGCGGACCGAGATTCTTTAACGCGCGCGTGAGGCGGCCCTCCCGGTCAGTAGCCCCGCACAAGCCAACCCGAGAATTGCGATGACAACGGCGTTCGCGGCAAGCGTGGGAAATTTTCCGGCCCAGGAAAGGCTCACTCCATAGACGATCGGACCGGCAGTCTGCCCCATGTAAAAGAAGAACGAATGCAGCGACAACGCCGTCGCCCGCGCCTGCTCGGACAATTCGCTGGCGAACACCTGCAGGCAGCCATGCAGCATGTAGAAGCCCCAGCCCATCAAGATGAAGCTGAGCATCTGGATACGCCAGTCCGGACCGAAGGCAACCGCGATAAGTTGCGCCGCCACCATCATTGCGCCTGATATCATCAGGCCGCGTACGCCGAGCAGCGACAGGAACTGCGATATCGTCATGGTGTAGAACAGGCCGCCGACGGCAAATCCCGCGATGACGATGCCCGCGATCGAAAGCCGGGTTTCACCGAGTTCGAACAGAAACGCCGCAACGTAGGGAAACAGTCCAAGCACGCAGCAGCCTTCGACGAAAACAGCAGAGTAGCAGACCTTGGCGTTAGAATTGCTGAAGATCTGCCGATAGCCCTGTCGCAGATCGGCAAACTTCATGCGCCGCGAGGTTGCGATCGCGTCGCCGCGGTGAAATCCAAGCCCAACAGCAATCGAGGCCGCAAGAACCAGCGCTCCGAGCACGACTAGCACGCCGCGCCAGCCGACGAGATCGCCAATCACGCCGGAAAACGAGGCGCCCAGCAGGTTGCCTCCCATCGTACCCGCGATGGTTCGGCCGATCGCCACCTGGCGCTGCGGCATCGGCACCAGGTCGCTCGCCATGCCGAGCGCGACCGGGAAAACACCGCCCGATGCTATCCCCGCAAAAACGCGCGTCGCGAACAGCGCGCTGTAGGACGAGCACAATGCGCCGGCGACGTTCGAAATGCCGAGCAGCACCAGGCACATCAGCATCAGCCGCCCCTTGCCGAAGATATCGGCTGCAGCGCCGATCAGCGGCTGCACGACTGCAAACGAAAATGCGGTGACCGCCGAGAGGCCGGCGGCGGTGGCGACCGTCACCGACAAATCGTCGGCGACATGCGGCAACACCGGATCCATCGCACGCGTCGACAGGCTCGCCGCGAAGGTGGCCAGAGCAATGATATTGAGGAGCGGCGGCAGTCTGTGCTTTTCGGCCGCGGCCGGGGGCACCGATGTCATTTCGGGCGGGCCGGATCGGTCGCCTTCGCCAGCGCATCAAACGCCATCAGCCTTCGCACCAACGCCTCGAACTCACGCAGCGGCACCATGTTGGGGCCGTCCGACGGCGCATGATCGGGATCTGGATGGGTCTCGATGAACACGCCAGCGACGCCGACCGCGACTGCCGCGCGCGCCAGCACCGGCACGAATTCGCGCTCACCGCCAGACGAGGTACCCTTGCCGCCCGGCTGCTGCACGGAATGAGTCGCATCGAAGATGATGGGCGCGCCGGTGGTGCGCGCAAGGATTGGCAGCGCGCGCATATCGGACACCAGCGTATTGTAGCCGAACGATGCGCCGCGCTCGGTCACCAGCACATTGCGGTTGCCGCCGCCGGTGATCTTGGCCACCACGTTCCCCATATCCCATGGCGCCATAAATTGCCCCTTCTTGACATTGACGACCTTGCCGGTCGCCGCCACCGCCAACAAAAGGTCAGTCTGCCGGCATAGGAATGCGGGTATCTGCAACACATCGACCGCCTGCGCGACCTCGGCGCATTGGGCTGCCTCGTGGACGTCGGTCAGCACAGGCAATCCGAGCGATGACCGAATCTCTGCGAAAACCGGCAGAGCCTGCTTCAACCCGATCCCCCGCGCGCCCGAAGCACTGGTGCGGTTGGCCTTGTCGAACGAGGACTTAAAGACAAGGCCGATGTTCAGCCGCGCGGCGATTTCCTTCAGCGCGCCGGCCACCTCGACTGCATGAGCCCGGCTTTCCATCTGGCACGGACCGGCGATGATCGACAGGGGCTGGTCCTGGCCGAAAGTTACGGAGCCGACGGAGACGACGGGCGCTGCGGAGACGGACTGGTTCAAGGTGAATTCCTTTATCGGCGGACCATGCCGGGCCGCAGCGGCAGGATCAACCCGCATGCGCGGAATGCGAGCGTGCGCGCGAAGCATAGCCCCTCGGGACCGGTTTGATAAGCTTTGCGGCATTGCCCCGGAGGCCTAATGCGACTGCCCCTTATTGTTTTTACCGTCTCTGCATATGCCTTTATCGGTGCGGCTCAACTGGGACCGGCGCGGAGCCAGACGCCAAACCCGGCATCGCAATCGTCGGGCGTCGTGACCGGCGGAAGTCAGGACGTGATGGTTAACGGCAAACCCGCCGCACGTCAGGGCGACTCTACGACCGGCGGCGCGTTGATCGAGGGATCGCCTAACGTCTTCATCAACGGCAAACCCGCAACGGTGACCGGCGACCGAACCGGATGCGGCGGCTCGGTCACTTCTAGCGGCCATGGCGTATTCATCAACGGCAAGCCGATGGCGCGTCAGGGCGACCAAACATCCGGGTGTGCAAAATAATGAGCTACACCAGCCGGCTCTGCACCACCGCCGCCTGGATGAACGAGGCGAATAGCGGGTGCGGCTCGAACGGCCGTGACTTCAGTTCTGGATGGTATTGCACACCGATGAACCAGGGATGATCTTCGTACTCGACGATCTCCGGCAGCACACCGTCAGGCGAGAGGCCCGAGAACAGTAGTCCGTGGTGCTCCAGGCGGTCCTTGTAGGCAGTGTTGACTTCGTAGCGATGGCGGTGCCGCTCGGAAACCTCCAGCGCCCCGCCGTAGATTCCTGAGACGCGACTGCCGCGCCTAAGCGCCGCCGGATAGGCGCCAAGCCGCATGGTGCCGCCGAGATCTCCAGCCTTCGCGCGCTTCTCCAGTTCGTTGCCACGGAGCCATTCGGTCATCAGCCCGACCAGCGGCTCGCTGGTCGGGCCGAATTCGGTCGAGTTAGCGTCTGCAATTCCAACCAGGTTGCGGGCCGCCTCGATCACGGCCATCTGCATCCCAAAGCAGATGCCGAAATACGGTACACGCCTTTCGCGAGCGAACCGCGCTGCCTTGATCTTGCCCTCGGCGCCGCGCTGGCCAAAACCGCCCGGCACCAGAATGCCATCGACATGTCCGAGGAATGGTGCGGCATCTTCGTTTTCGAACACTTCGCTCTCGATCCAGTCGAGACTGACTTTCACCTTGTTGGCGATACCGCCATGGGACAGCGCCTCGATCAGCGATTTGTAGGCGTCCTTCATGCCGGTGTACTTGCCGACAATCGCAATCGTCACTGCTCCTTCCGGATTGCGGATGCGCTCGTTGATCTCATGCCAGCCTTGCAGCGCCGGAGGCGCAGCCGGCTCGATTCCAAACGCCGCCAGAACCTCGTCGTCGAGGCCTGCGGCGTGATAGACTTCCGGCACGGCATAGATGTTATCTGCATCGCGCGCCTCGATCACGGCGCTTTCCCGGACATTGCAGAACAATCCGAGCTTCCGGCGCTCCTCCTTGGGGATTTCCCGGTCGGTGCGGCACAGCAGGATATCGGGCTGGATGCCGATGGATCGCAATTCCTTCACCGAATGCTGCGTGGGCTTGGTCTTCAACTCGCCAGCGCTCGGGATAAACGGCAGCAGCGTCAGGTGAACGTAAATCGCAGCACCGCGCGGGAGATCGTTCTTGATCTGCCGGATCGCCTCGAAGAACGGTAGCCCCTCAATGTCACCCACCGTGCCGCCAATCTCGCACAGCACGAAGTCATAGCCATCATTACCGTCGAGGATGAAATGCTTGATGGCGTTGGTGACATGGGGAACCACTTGGATCGTAGCCCCAAGATAGTCGCCGCGGCGCTCCTTGGTCAGGATGTCCTGATAGATGCGGCCGGTGGTGATGTTGTCCTGCTTGGTCGCGGGGCGCCCGGTAAAGCGCTCGTAATGACCGAGATCGAGATCGGTCTCAGCACCGTCGTCAGTCACGAACACTTCGCCGTGCTGGTAGGGCGACATCGTTCCCGGATCGAGGTTGAGGTAGGGGTCGAGCTTGCGAAGGCGGACCTTGTAGCCACGCGCCTGCAACAGCGCGCCGAGCGCTGCCGAAGCCAGACCTTTTCCGAGCGAGGAAACCACGCCGCCGGTGATGAAAATATACCGCGCCATGGGTCTCAACCTTTAAGGCTCCCGAGACAATTCGCCAAAACCAATCCCAGCCGTCAGCCGGAATGCGGATCGGCTATGGGTGACTTCAAAATTCAAACGATTGCAGTCTCTTAGCTAAGGCTTTTGATGCAGAGCGGTAATCCCGGTTCTGCATCAATGCCCCGCTTTATTGCGAACGCGGCGCTTGCGGACCGGCGGGCGCCGGCGGGACCGGCTGGTCCGATTGTTTCAGCGAATCGAGGAGGCCGCCGCCGGAGGGCGGAGTTACCGGGGTCGTGCCTCCTGCCGGCTGGGACTGCGACGCTGGGGCTCCATCCAGGATCGAACCCGGATTTTGATGGACGCCCGCAAGCCATGACAGGAACAGGCTGGTCACGAAAAAGCCAGCCGCAAGGAAGGCCGTAGTGCGCGTCAGCAAATTCGCGGTGCCCCGGCTTGACATAAATCCGGCGCCGCCGCCCATGCCGAGGCCGCCGCCTTCGGACTTTTGCAGCAGCACGATGATGGTCAGTACCGAAACGATGATCAGGTGGATTACGATAACAACGGTCTGCATCTTGGCCTTCCATCACAGCGCGCGCCCGCCAGCCGGAGTCACGATCTTGCGGGGCTTGCTTGCGGGGCTTGAGAAGTTCGCCTGACGGACTCGCTGACACTGAAAGCGAACTTCTGAACCGCCACACTCGGCGGTATCTACACGATCAGGCGCGACGTTGTCACCCCCGCAGGGCCGCTGGGCCCCACGAGATGAACGGTCAGGCAACGGCTTGGGCGATCCCAAGGAAATCTGCCGCCTTGAGGCTGGCGCCGCCGATCAACGCCCCGTTTACATTCGGAACCGCCAACAACTCCGCAGCGTTCGACGGCTTCACCGATCCGCCATAGAGGATACGAACTTTCGCCCCCTCCACGCTAAACCGTTCCGCGAGCTGTTCGCGGATAAATCTATGGACTTCCTGAACATCTTCCGATGTCGGCGTCCGTCCGGTGCCGATCGCCCAGACCGGCTCGTAGGCCACGACGAGATTGGTGGCGGTCACGCCGTCCGGCAGCGAACCCGTAAGCTGTTGTCCGACCACCTCAAGCGTCTGACCGGCATCACGCTGGTCCTGGGTTTCGCCGACGCAGACGATGGCGATCAGCCCCGCCCGCCAGGCGGCTTCGGCTTTTTGCCTCACGAGAGCGTCGGTCTCTGCATGATCGGCGCGGCGCTCGGAATGGCCGACGATGACGGCGGTGGCGCCCGCATCCGCCAGCATCTCGGCGGAAATATCGCCCGTATGAGCACCGGAGGGTTTGGGATGACAATCCTGCCCGCCGATCCGCACCGGCGAACCCTGGACCGCACCCACAAACGCCAATACCAGCGTCGCCGGCGGACAGATCAGCAGATCGGCTTTTTGCGCGGGGCCGTCCGAACCTGCGATCATCTGGCCGAGCTCGCTGGCCGAAGCCTTGAGGCCGTTCATCTTCCAGTTTCCAGCAATCAGCGGTCGCAGCCCGGTCATGGATCTCTCATGGATGATTTTGACGTTGCGCCACCTCGGCATACCGGCAATCCGACGCCGAAGTTGGCGGACCTTTGCTAGCAGAGGTTATCGGCCGGGGCCAGTCTCCGGTACCCGGTGCGGCTTATAGTCGAGGCGTTCCACTGAGGTTGCGACGGCGCGCTTGCCACTTTATGATGCGTTATCAACTCGGTGGCGCCCTGGCGCGGCTTCCGCTCAGGTGCGACCCGCTTCCCTCCTACAAAAGACGGACTCATGCTTCGAGGAATACGCAACGCCTCATCAAACTGGCTCGGCAAGGCCATCATGACGATCGTGATGGGCTTGTTGATCGTCGCCTTTGGCATCTGGGGCATCGCGGATATCTTTCATGGCTTCGGCCAGTCGTCGCTGGCTACGGTCGGCAGCACCGAGATTTCGACCGAGCAGTTTCGGCAAATCTACAACGACCGTCTGCAACAGATCGGACGCCAGTTCGGCCGCGCGCTGCCTCCCGATCAGGTCAGGGCCCTCGGCCTCGACCGTCAGATTTTGCAGCAAGTGATCGCGGAAGCTGCGCTCGATGAGGACGCCCGGCGCAAGGGCCTCGCAGTTTCGGATAAGGAAATCAGCCGCCAGATCATGACCGATCCCAACTTCAAGGGAGCTCATGACGCCTTCGATCCGGCGCGCTTCGCCGGCCTGATCCGACAGCTGGGGTACACCGAGCAACGCTATGTCGCCGAGCAGCGGCATACGACGCTGCGCCGCCAGATCGCCGGAACGGTGACGGCTGGCGTCGAACCTTCAACGAAGTTGCTGGAGGCGCTGAACCGCTTCCAGAACGAGCAACGGACCATCGATTACGTCAAGCTCGGCGCGGCACAGGCCGGAAGCATCGATCCTCCCACGGCGGACCAATTGTCCGGTTATTTTAACGCCCACAAAATGCAGTTCCGCGCGCCGGAATATCGCAAGATCGCATTGGTGATACTGACACCCGAGGAGGTCGCCAAATGGACGGCGGTGTCCGACGACGACACCAGAAAGGTCTATGAGGAACGCAAGAACAAGCTGTCCACGCCCGAACGGCGGCAACTCCGGCAGATCATGTTCCCCAACATCACAGACGCTCAGGCCGCACGGGAGAAGATCACCAGCGGCGCGTCATTCGACGATATCGCCAAAGAGCGCGGCCTTGCAACGTCCGACATCGACCTTGGTACGATCCCGAGATCCGAGATCGTTGATCCAGCCATCGCCAACGCAGGGTTTGCGATGAAGACCGACGAGATCAGCCAGCCGATCCAGGGCAAATTCGGCGTCGCGCTGATCAAGGTCGGCCGCATCGAGCCAGGAAATCAGCCGACCTACGAAAGCGTTGCCGAAAAACTGAAGCACGATGTCGCGGTTGAACGCGCGCGCTCCGAGATCAACAACCTCCACAATAAGATGGAGGACGAGCGCGGCGGCGGCGCGACCGTTATCGAGGCTGCCAAGAAGCTTGGACTGACCGCGGTCACCATCGAGGCCGTCGACCGCTCCGGACGCGCACCGGACGGCAAACCCGTTACAGGGCTTCCGCAGGGAGCCGACCTGATCGCGCAGGCATTCGCCAGCGATGTCGGCGTCGACAACGAAACGCTGCAACTCGGTAATAACGGCTTCGTCTGGTTTGACCTTCTCGGCGTCACACCCTCGCGCGACCGCACTCTCGACGAGGTCAGGGACAAGGTCGAGGCGGGGTGGCGCGACGACCAGATCAGCGGCCGCCTGTTGACCAAGGCCACGGACATGGTCCGTAAGCTCGACCAGGGCGGCAAGCTCGCCGACGAGGCAGCCGGCCTCGGTCTCAAGGTCGAAAGCGCGAGTGCTATCAAACGGGACGCCACAACGGCCGAATTGCCCGCCGCCTTGGTCGCCGCCGCATTCCGCGTCGTCAAAGGCGGAGCCGGCCAGGCGCCTGGCGCGGGTCACGAGGAATGGATCGTTTTCCGGGTCACCGACGTGAAGGTACCGCCGCTCGATCTTGCCTCCGATGAGACGAAGAAGCTGCGTGAGGGCATCCGGCGCAGCCTGTCGGATGAGTATGTCGGCCAGTACATCGCCAAGCTCGAAGCCGAGATCGGCACCACGATCAACCAGGCGGCAGTGGCGCAAATCATCGGCGCCAGCAACTTCTGACGGGGACCGACCCGCTCCCGTATTCCGAAAGCATCCGATGGACGATCTCAAGGTTCTCATTGGAAAAGTCGCCACCGGCGCGACCCTGACGCGTGAGGAAGCTGCATCCGCGTTCGACCGTATGATGTCCGGCGAAGCAACGCCCTCGCAAATGGGCGGAATTTTGATGGCGCTGCGCGTGCGCGGCGAAACCGTCGACGAAATCACCGGGGCGGTCTCGGCGATGCGATCGAAGATGCTGCGAAGTCAAAGCGCCCACGCACGCGGTCGATGTGGTCGGCACCGGTGGCGACGGCTCAGGCTCAGTGAATGTCTCAACCTGCGCGTCGTTCATCGTCGCAGGTGCCGGCGTCCCCGTCGCCAAGCACGGCAACCGCGCGCTATCTTCTAAATCCGGAGCTGCCGACTGCCTCGCTGCGCTCGGCATCAAAATCGACCTCTCCCCTGAACAGGTCGGCCGCTGCGTCAACGAGGCGGGCATCGGCTTCATGTTCGCGCCATCGCACCATCCCGCGATGAAGAATGTCGGCCCGACACGTGTCGAACTCGCAACCCGCACCATCTTCAATCTGCTGGGGCCACTGTCCAATCCCGCCGGCGTCAGGCGGCAGATGGTTGGCGTGTTCTCGCGGCAATGGGTGCAACCGCTGGCGCAGGTGCTGAAGAACCTCGGTTCCGAATCGGTATGGGTCGTTCACGGCTCGGACGGCTTGGATGAGATCACCCTCACCGGCCCGACATTCGTCGCCGCGCTCGAAAACGGCAATATCCGCACCTTCGAAGTGACGCCGGAGGACGCGGGATTGCCCCGCGCGGGTGGCGATGCGCTGAAGGGTGGCGACGCCGAGGCGAACGCGGCGGCCTTGCGCGACGTGCTTGAAGGTAGACCCGGCGCCTTCCGTGATGTCGCGCTGCTCAACGCGGCGGCGGCTCTGATCGTGGCGGGCAAGGCGAAGACCTTGAAGGACGGCGTCGCGCTCGGCACGAAATCGCTCGACGGCGGGGGCGCCATGAACAAGCTGAAGCAGCTGATTGCGGTTTCCAACGGGTGAGGACGGTGGCGTGGCCGATATCCTGATCAGGATCGAAACCTACAAGCGCGAGGAGATTGCGAGCGCAAAGCGCGCACGTCCCCTCAGTGAAGTCACGGCCGCCGCAAAAGCTGCTTCGCCGCCGCGCGGCTTCGTCCAAGCCATCCGCAGCAAGCTCTCCAAGGGAGAATATGCCCTGATCGCCGAGGTCAAGAAGGCCTCGCCCTCGAAGGGCTTGATCCGCGCCGACTTCGATCCGCCTTCCCTCGCCCGCGCCTATGAGTCCGGCGGTGCCGCTTGCCTCTCCGTTCTCACCGATGCGCCATCATTTCAGGGCCATCTCGACTTTATGGTTGCCGCCCGCGCCGCGACGTCGCTGCCGGTGCTGCGCAAGGATTTCATGTTCGACACCTATCAGGTTGTCGAGGCGCGGGCGCATGGAGCGGACTGCATCCTGATCATCATGGCCGCGCTCGACGATGCTACAGCGAAAGACATCGAGGCGGCCGCGCTCGATCTCGGCATGGATGTGCTGCTCGAAATTCATAACCGCGAGGAATTGGATCGTGCGCTCAAGCTGCGTTCGCCGATGATCGGAGTCAACAATCGCAATCTGCGCACGTTTGAGACGATGCTCGAAACCAGCGAAGCGCTGGCGCCTCACATTCCGAAGGATCGTCTGATGGTGGGAGAAAGCGGAATCTTCACGCCGGACGACCTCGCACGGCTCGAGCGGGTTGGTATCTCCACCTTCCTGGTCGGCGAAAGCCTGATGCGGCAAGCCGACGTCACCGCCGCAACCCGCACGCTGCTCAAGCATGCGTAGCCTTCGCCTTGCTTCGGTCTGCCCTTATGTTAGCTGATCCCGGCACGCTATAGCGCCGTCCGAGCCAGGATGGCGGCTGCACCACGCGGTTGTGGACGAGGTCGGCGAAAATCTCGCTTGCCTGTGTCGTCTCCAATTCGAGATAGAACTGCGAAGCCGACCCAGGCAGACAGTTCTATCGAAGAAACAATCGGGTTGTTGAGATCCTGGACCGTGCACTGAGGAATAACGGACATAAGCCGCTTGTCGTGGGCGGGCCGGGCATGCATTGCGGACCGCTATTCACCGACCAGCCGGCAAAGTAATTCAAGGCAGCTGCAGACATGAGCGACGAGTCAAACAATAAGACCGCCATCAAGGCCATTGACCGCCGCAATCTACTTCTCGGAACATCGGCACCATTCCATACCCGCGACGGACCGCGGTATCACGGTCCGTCGCCAACCGTTATGCCGATCAGTTCTTGCTCGGATTACCTATTGTCAGCTTCTCCATCACGTCGCCGACGGTGAAACTTGCCGCTTTGGCGCGCGGAGGGAACTCCTTGAAGCTTTCGATGTATTTCGCGACGACAGCCTGCGCGGGCACCAGCAGGAAAGTCCGGTCGATTAACCACTTGCCATAGTTGATGCTGTCATCGCCCTTCTCGAACGGATCGGCGCGCAGATTGTACAGTTTGGGCGCGCGCAGCTTGGTGAACTGGCCGGTCCACGGTCCCATGGGAGCCTTTGGAGTGAGCTCGGTATTCTGTTCCAAAAACGACGCCTTCCAATTGCCCACCCGCAGCGCCATCAGATCACCATCGTCGCTCCAGTACAGAAACTCAGTCCGCGGCAATTCTTTCACCTCGCCTTTGAGGAAGGGCAGCAAGTTAAATCCATCAAGATGAACCTTAAAGTTCTTGCCGTTGAGCGTTGAGCCCTTCCTAAGCTTTTCGACCAGGTCCGGATCACCATTGGCCGCCGCGAATGTCGGGATGAAGTCTTCGTGCGCGCAGACGTCGTTGACCACGGTTCCGGGCTGGATCACGCCCGGCCACTTGATCAGGCAAGGCACCCGGAAGGCGCCCTCCCAATTGGTAGCTTTTCGCCCCGGAATGGCGTCGACCCACCGTCGGGCCACGTGAACGCCTCCGCGCCATTGTCGGTGGTGTAGACCACGACGGTGTCGTCGGCGATGCCGAGATCGTCGACGAGCTTCAGCAATTCGCCAACCATGCCGTCATGCTCGACCATGCCGTCGGGGTAGACGCCAAGGCCGGTCTTGCCCTGCGCCGCCGCCTTAAGATGCGTGAAGATGTGCATCCGTGTCGAGTTAAAATAGCAAAACCATGGCTTGTTGGCCTTGTGCTGCCGGTTGATGAAGTCCTTGGCAACGTCAAGAAACTCCTGGTCGATCGTCTCCATGCGCTTGGTGTTGAGCGGACCGGTATTCTCGATCTTGCCATCGGCGGTCGACTTGATGACGCCGCGTGGTCCGAACTTCTTCCGGAACTCCGGATTCTTGGGATAGTCAGGGTTCTCCGGCTCCTCCTCGGCATTGAGGTGATAGAGGTTGCCGAAAAACTCATCGAAGCCGTGCGCGGTCGGAAGATGCTCGTCGCGGTCGTCGAGGTGGTTCTTGCCGAATTGGCCGGTGGCATAACCGTATGTCTTAAGAACGTCTGCGACGCTGGGATCATGCGGCCCGAGACCAAGTTCTGCACCAGGCAGACCGACCTTGGTGAGGCCGGTGCGAACCGGCGTCTGTCCGGTGATGAAAGCAGCGCGGCCAGCGGTGCAGCTCTGCTGGCCATACCAGTCAGTAAAAACGGCGCCTTCCTTGCCGATCCGGTCGATGTTGGGCGTGCGATAGCCCATAACACCCATGTTGTAGGCGCTGACATTGAACCAGCCGATGTCGTCGCCCATGATGAACAGGATGTTCGGCTTCTTGCCGCCGGCCGGCCCATTTGATGGAGACGCCTGCTTGGTCCTTTGCGCTTGCGCCAGAGCTTCCGATGTCAGTGCTGCGGCTACTTGAAGGTTGACGCGTTAGGGCCAGCAACATGACCCTTCTTATTCTTTTCTTCCCTGCTCTTTTGAAACTCCTGAACGTTTGAAAACGGCATGATGATTGGGTGAAGAAAGCCTGCGTTCGAGCTTGTGAGATTGTGAGTGCTCCTATTATCTGGCCGGCTTGCGCCAACTCTCGGTTGACGCTTCCGGAATACCCATCGGATTGATGTGCTGAGGTAACTGCCGTTTTGCGCCGCGACTGGCCGCCTGCCTGCGTAAGTTGCGGCGCGCGGCCCCAACCCGCCACAGCAAGCGGCGTGACGACCATTCACCAGCGTTGCGGTGCGACGCGAACAATTGCTGCTCGATCGATCCGATTTCGGAGTCGAGCACGGGATCGGCCGCCGCGGCCTTAAAAGCTTTGATCGTGCGATCTAACGCAACGGGTTCGAACCGTTGCAGCCAGTCAAGCATTGCAAAGTACACCGTGCGAGCATCGCCGCTGCCTGCTACGCGGCGAAGGCGACGGAATGACCAGGCTTCGGATTGCAGATAGATCTTCCGCCGCTGCCGATACGCTGTCGTGATCGATCTTGCCGCGACCGGCGCGAACCAGGCGATCGCGGCAAATGCGATTGCAATCAGCGCTGCCAGCAGCCAGTGCTCGGCAATACCGTCGCGAACGGCGGACCAATTCCATCGCGCGCGGGCTCCGTCGGAAATTGTCCCTTGCGTGGCCGGACTAGCAACGACCTGGTATGACATCGCGTCTAGGTGCGCCGTCTCCACTTTGCCTGCGCCGACATTCCACCATCCAATGTCGATTGCCGGCAAACTGAATTGACCCGCTTGTTGCAGCATATGCGTGACCTGATCGATACGGCGCGAGACAAGCACCCCGGTTCGGGAATCGTACTTATCCTGGAACTCCGGTTGTGCCGGATAAGCTTCGGCTCCAGGCGAGCGGACAAGAGGCAGAGGCGGCAACAGCATCGCCGGCGTGCCGTCGGCTTCGATCGTGACGGTGCGGACAACGAAGTCGCCGACCTTGAGATGATCGGACGAAGGTTTGATCTCTTGGTGAACAACAAGCCGTTGGGCGGAGACGAACGGATCGAGCGTCTGTGCCGCATCGGGAATGACTGCCTGGAACGACAAAGACGGAATACGCACAACCGTCTCGCGCGACTCTGGAGGGTCGGCCGCATAAGTAACTGTCATCGACCGCTCCGAAATGGCGTAAGCGCCCGGCTCTTGCGGATAGAGCAGAAATTCGTACCGCACTCCGGCAAAGCTCACACCGTCTACCTGCTCCGACATATTGACCGTCGACCCGTCATGCGTGACGGCATTGCGGATCTGGAATGCCGGCAGCACCGGCGGCTTTGTCATGTAGTTGGGCACCAGAACGTCGAGGGTCAGGGTCGCGTTCTGGCCGACGACGACCGTCGCGGGATCGAGCTTGGCGCGCACGATCGGCTCAGTAGCCACAGTTTGTTGCGCATCTGCGCCAGCAACAGACAGCGCAAATAGCGCGAATGCGGCCAGTGTTCTCATCGCGGCGAACTCCCGCCCGGCGTTGAGCCGCTGTTCGCCTGTATCGCGAACTTCAGCTTGAGGAAATCCGCCGGCGTCGTCTGCACCTGACGCATCCAGGCGTCGGCGGCGCCAGCTGTCGTCATGTCGTTCGGTGCAACTTTTATGCGTTTGCCACCCTTCTGTTTTTCGTCGACCTTGGTTTCATCGGGCTTGAGATCAGGCGGCGCGGCGTCTTGTTGCTCATCCTTGCGCCGTTTTTCCTCGGCAGCTTCAAAAGCCTTCCTGACGATGGCGAGGTTGGTCTTTGCCGCGACGTTGTCTGGCTGCTGCTCCAATACGTCGTCGTAGGCTTTGATCGCCTTCTCGTAGGCATGGTTTTGCGCCTCGGCATTGCCGAGTGCGAAACGGCCTTCGACCGTCTCGACCTTCCGGAAGGCCTCCGCGGCAGCCAGGAAATCGTAGGCGCGATAGGCGGCGATGCCACGCCACATCGGATCGGCGAACAGTTTTGACGCGCTCGCATAGTCGCCGCGGTCGAAGGCAATGCGTCCTTGCTGATCCGGCGTCAACCAAAGGCTCGCAAATCCTGACGGCGCTTCGGCGGGCTGCGCCTTGGCTGGGTGCCCATATAGCAGGAACAGCACCAAGACCCATTGCACCGTCATGCCCCGGCGAAACCAGAGCGCGCCGAGCAGCGCCATCGGCCAGAGCAACCAGAATCCCTCGTCACGCCAGCGCGTTCCACTTTCTTCCGCCTGGGCGCTCTGGAATTGGGTGTCGATACGGCGTTCCAAAGCTTGGATGTCCGACTTGTCAACGGTGACATCAACGTTATCGACTGGGATGCCAGCGGTGTCCTGCGGCGGCCTGACGCTAAGCATCACCACGCCGTTGCGGCCTGCGGCCTTTCGCATTTCGCTTGCATCCGTGGTTCCGACGCCGTCGGCCACCAAGAGAACAGTCCCCGCGACCGGTTCGCCTTGAAGAGACGTTGCGGCAAGTGCGAGAGCCGCGACTGGGTTTTTACCCTGCACCGGCATCAAGCCGGGCGTCAGCGCCGACAGAAACGGCTCGATGACGCGGCGATCATCGGTCAGCGGCATGACGAGATGCGCGCTGCCGGCGTAGGCGATGAGGCCGGTGCGGGCGCTGCCTCGCGCGGTAAGCATGTCGACGATCTTCTGCTTGGCGCGCTCCAGCCGCATCGGAGCAACGTCGGACTGCCCCATCGATGCAGAGACATCCAGCGCGATCATCAATGGCGCTTTGTCCTCGACAAAGGGCGGCAACTCGCGCCGCCACGTCGGCCCGGCGAGCGCGACGGCGCCCAGTCCTAGCGCCAGCGCAACAAGATAGGAGGGTTTGATATGCCACCGCCGCTGCGGCGTAACGATCATGTGCTTCAGCAGGCTGGGTGCAATGACGCCTCGCCATTGCAGATCGACACTGTCTCGCCGTGAGATAAGCGCCAGGATCAGCCCGGTTGGCACGAGCGCGAGCAGCCACCACGGCCGAAGGAAATGAAATGCCTCGACGGCCTGCTCAAACATCGCTAGGCGCTCCGAAAGTCAGGCCGCGCAGCAGCAATACCGTCCAAAGTCCGACACCAAGCACCACGGCTGCACCGAGCGGCCACTGGAACAGCGGCAGCTTCGGCCTCCAGCTCTCGGTTTGCACCTTTACCGGCGCAAGCTTGTCGATGTCGGCATAGATCGCTTCGAGCTGCTCGCCGTTCTCGGCGCGGAAAAACCGTCCGCCCGTCGTGCTCGCCACTTCGCGGAGCGCCGGCAGATCGACGCGGTTTTCGCCGGAGGCTTCAGTATCTCCGACGCCGATCGTGTAGATCGTGAGCCCGCGCTGCTGGGCGATCTCAGCGGCATGCACAGGCGGCACCCGGCTTGCCGTATCGTTGCCGTCGGTGAGTAGGATCAGCATGCGCTGCTTCGTTTTACTCGTATCGAATGTCTTGATCGCCAGGCCGATGGCGTCGCCGATAGCTGTCTGCTCGCCCGCCATGGCGACTGCAGTCTGATCTAACAGCATCTGGACGGTCTGCAGATCCTGCGTGAATGGTGCCTGCAAAAAGGCGCGCGTGCCGAACAAGATCAAGCCAATGCGGTCGCCCTTACGGCGGGCGATAAAGTCGCGAACGACCTGCTTCACGCCATCGAGCCGCTGCAGCATCTTCTGGTCGGGCGCCTTGAAGTCGGGCTGGCTCATCGAGCCGGAGATATCGATCGCCAACATCATGTCACGCGCCGCGATTTTATGCGTGATCGGATCGCCGACCCATTGAGGGCGCGCCAGCGCGGAAACCATCAGCAGCCAAATGATGACGGCAACGATCATCTGCAGGGGCAAGCGCCGCAAGATCACCGCGCCGGGCTGCGGCTTCTGCCCGGTCGCCTCGGCGACACGGGCGAAAAACGGAATCTGGACCGATGCGCGGCGCTCCCGATAAGGCGGCAACAGCCACCAGACCAACAACGGCAGCGGCAAAAGGGCGAAGGCCCAAGGCCAGGCAAATTCAAGCATGGTGCGCCTTGATCCAGTGCCGGATAATACCGAAAAGCGCGCGGGGATCGTCAGCGATCGGCTGATAGGCTTCGCGCGCCAGCACTCGCCCCACACCCTCGGAAAAGTCTCGCGTGTCAGCGGTTCGGTCGAGAAACGCCAGCCATGCCTGGCCAGCCAGCGATGCGACCTGTTCGCGCGGAAAAGCAGCCAGCGCGGTGCGGCGGATCAGCGACGCCAACGCGATGGGCGTGCTGGCGGGGTTATCCGGATTTAGCGTGCGTTCGATGCCCGCAAGTTCGGTCAGCGCCGCTCGACGATAGCGGTTGCGATACCACCAGTAAGTCAGCCGCCACAGACCAAAGAGAAGGCCGGCCGTGGCAACGGCCAGCGCAATCCGCAGCGGCCATGTCTGGGGCCACAGGCTGATCGCCGGCGGCAGCGGAATGTCGATCAGGCCGGCGACTGGATCGGGTTGTGGAGAACTAGCCAAGGCTCGCCTCCGGAGATGGTGGATTTCCGCCTCGTCCGCCGCCGCCCGGCAAACGGCCCATCAGGCGGCGCAGTTGAGGGGCGGTTTTCTCTGCGGCGCTCAGAGGCAACACCGGCACGCCGATCTCGCGCGTCCACGCGAACACGTTACGCAGCCGCGCGTCAGTCGCCTCGAATGCCTTTGCGTACACTTTCACGGCCGACCTCCAGCATGATTTGCAATTCGCCGTCAGTGACAGTCATGCGCGCCGATGAGGGCAGATCGCTTTGCAGCGGATCGTGGACCAGCAACGCCACCACGCTGTTGTGCTGCGCCATGCCGCCGACCAGGCGCTTGGTCGTGTCGTCGGCGCCATCGAAGTCACTGATGACAATGACGGTCGAGTCATGCATCGCGAGCCGCCGCGCTCGGTCGAGCGCACGGTTGATCATTGCCGGTGCGCCCGAAAGGCCGCGCCCGACGCCGAGCGCCTGGTTCTGCCCAACGATATGCCCTAGCAGTTCGAGCACGTTCCGGCGGCTTCGCTGCGGCCGCACCTCGGCAATGTCCGAGTCATTGAAAATGATGCCGCCAATGCGGTCACCCGCCGCGAGAATTCGCCAAGCGGCCAGCGCCGCAGCCTGTGCGGCCGTCACTGACTTCATGGCGAAGCGGCTACCGAAGAACATTGATAGCCGCTGGTCGACTACGAGCAAGCCTTGGCGGTCGCGCTCTTCGTTGAACACGCGAACGTGGGGTTGCTGTAAACGCGCCGTCACCTTCCAGTCGATCGAGCGCACGTCGTCGCCGGGACGATAGTCTCTGATCTCCTCGAAGTTGAGCCCTCGCCCACGCATCCGCGAGGCGTATCGGCCCGACAACAGGCTGTGGACAGGTTGACGAGGAAGAAATGAGACCCGGCGGCCTCGTTGCTCCAGCGCGATCAACTCGCCGAGATCGACATAGACGCCGGGAACCGCCGCTGCGCTCGCTGCCGGCATCGCATGCTCCTCACACCGGCGCCACCAGCGACGCGATTTTGTCGATGGCCTGATCGGCGGTGACGCCTTCGGATAAAGCCTCGTAGGTGAGGATCAGCCGGTGCCGCAGGCAGTCGTGCATCACCGCTCGGATATGATCGGGCGTCACAAACGATTGGCCGTCGAGCCACGCGCGCACCCGCGCGCAGCGGTCGAGCGCAAGGCTGCCCCGCGGACTCGCGCCGACCTGGATCCATTTGCTGAGCGGCTCCTTGTAGCGCGCCGGAAACCGCGTGGCGAAGATGATGTCGACCATGTAGCGCTGCGCAGCATCCGACACGAAAACACCGTCGATCTCGCGCCGCGCGTCGAAGATTGCCTGCTGCGGCACCGCGGCAGGCTCCGCCGCTTTTTCCTTTGACGCTTGCGCGACTTCCTCACGGTTGAGCTTGATGATCGCGCCCTCGACGTCCTCGTCTGGATAGGTGATGAAGACGTGCATCACGAACCGGTCGAGCTGCGCCTCCGGCAGCGGATAGGTGCCTTCCTGCTCAATCGGGTTCTCGGTCGCGAGTACCATGAACAGCTCGGGCATCTTGTAGGTCTTGCCGGCGACGGTGACCTGCCGTTCCTCCATCGCTTCTAGAAGCGCCGACTGCACCTTGGCAGGCGCTCGGTTGATCTCGTCGGCCAGCACGAGGTTGGCGAAGATCGGTCCCTTCTGAAACTGGAACTGCCCGCCCTTGTCGGTCTGCGCGTAAATCTCCGCGCCGGTGATATCGGACGGGAGCAGGTCTGGCGTGAACTGCACACGCGACAGATCGGCAGAGAGATTCTTTGCGAGGACTGGCCGGCATCACTGCCCGGCCAGCATGTGATATTTCCGCCCTCAGCGTGTCTTGACACTCTCCAGATCTTTGAGCCGCTTCATCGCATCCTGCTGGCGCAGCAACGCATAGTTGATGCCGCCCGCATTGAGTGAGTTGCCTGTCTGGTACGGATACTGATCGAAGTCGCTGAAGAACTCCTTGACCTTCCCTTGAATAGGTACGAGCAGCCAGATGTTGCGCGCAAGGAAATCGATGGCGCCACCTCCCTCTTCAAGCCCTCTCTCGTAGGGATCCATTCGCAGGTTGGTGATTAACGCCCATGCTGATGTCTCGCGAACGCCTGTCGCGATGTTACCTTTCGCTGTCGCGAAGCTCAGCTTCCAATCATTCCAACGAATCGCATTCAGGTTGCCGCCTTGGTCGAAGTAGTAGATCGTGTCGCGCGGCGGCTCCTTCGTTTCTCCCTTGAAGAACGGCAGGAAGTTGTAGCCGTCAAGATGAACCTTGAAGGTCTTGTTGCCGGATTGGAAGCCGGTCTTCATCCGCTCCTTGAGATCGGGAATACCCGCCGCTGCAGCGAGCGTCGGCATCCAGTCGATCAACGAAATGGGCTCGTTGATTTGCGTGCCGGGCTTTATCACGCCGGGCCAGCGCACCATCATGGGAATGCGCATGCCACCCTCCCATGTCGTGCCCTTCTCGCCCTTGAACGGCGTCATCGCGCCATCCGGCCACAGCGCGATTTCGGCGCCGTTGTCGGTCGTGTAGAGCACGATGGTGTTGTCGGCGATGCCAAGGTCGTCGAGTTGCTTGAGCAGTTCTCCCACCATCCCGTCATGCTCGACCATGCCGTCGGCATGAATGCCTTTGCCGGTCTTGCCCAGGGACTCCTTTTTAAGATGGGTGAAGATGTGCATGCGCGTCGAATTGAACCACACGAAGAACGGCCGGTTGGCCCGCGCCTGGCGGCCGATGAAGTCCTTGGCAGCGCCCAGGAACTCCTCGTCCACCGTCGGCATGCGCGCGACGTTCAGCGGACCAGTGTCCTCGATCTTGCCGTCCGCCGAAGACTTGATGACGCCACGGGGGCCGTACTTTTTCCGGAATTCAGCGTCCTTCGGATAGAAGTAGCCCTCCGGCTCCTCTTCGGCGTTGAGGTGGTAGAGGTTTCCGAAGAACTCGTCGAAGCCGTGCTTGGTCGGCAAGTGCTCGTCACGGTCACCGAGATGGTTCTTACCGAACTGGCCGGTCGCATAACCCTGCGTCTTCATGACGTCGGCGATGGTCGGCATCCAGTCCTGAATGCCGTGCGGGTCGCCCGGCATGCCGATAATCAAAAGGCCGGTGCGGAACGGCTCCTGTCCGAGAATGAACGAGGCTCGCCCCGCGGTGCAGCTTTGCTGTCCGTAGGCATCGGTAAAGATCGCGCCTTCGTTCGCGATGCGGTCGATGTTCGGTGTGCGATAGCCCACCATGCCCATGGTATAGGCGCTGATCTGTGGAACGCCGATGTCGTCGCCGAAGATCACGAGGATGTTCGGCTTGCGGCCGGCCACCGGTGCCGCGGGATGCCGCTGCGCCTGCGCCTGAGTGACGCGCGTGGACGCAGCAGCGCCGAGCGCCGCCGCTGCGAGCGAAGTGCTGGCGAGCAAGAGCTTGCGACGATCCAGAGTGCCATTCTTCGACTTGTTCTGATGATCCTTGCTGCTCATCTTGTCCTTTCTTGAGTGCCTTCGGATGAAGTTTTCAACCAGCCGGCAATACGGCCGGCTAATCTTGACGCGCTACTTCCACACTCACCATCTTGCTAACTGAACGATAATCGGCAGCCACCTCCAACCGCCACTTTGTGACCGGTCGCCCTCACAAACTCTCTGAAGTGCCGATTGGTGACAGGAGTACGGTCCATCCAAAGTGCCGACGGTAACCCGGTGCACCGCTGTCTCTTTCGGATAATGCTTGTCCGATCCCACGCGGAAGGTGCCGCCGGAAATTAAGATCATGCGGCTGTCACGAACCGCATTGCGAAGCGCGATATTGCTCACATTCAGCACGGACCACACCCACTGACATTAACGGGGCATCAGCGCATTTTGTAACAAGCGTCTAAAATTAGAACCTTCAGTATCCGGAACAACATTAATCCTCAGAACCGCCAGCCGTCCATACCTCTCGCAATCAATGCTGCGGCTCGTACGGGCTTTCGTTTGTCCGGCCGATGAAAACGGCCGAATATCAAACCTTATTAGCAACGCTGCCCTGCTCGACGGATCCTACGGTCGGCGGACGGTAATTAGATTTTGGCCTTCTAGCGGGTGTGTGGTCTAGCGGCATATCATCGGTGTTCGCACGAAGTGATCCACTGCCGCCATGAACTGACGGTACCGCAAAAAAACGATCACCGATTTGGAGATGCGGCTGACATTGCAAAAGCCAACTTCGTGCTACCGAACGAACGCATCGCGACTTTCGACAAGGACGGCACGCTGGGGTGCGAGCAGTTGGTTATTTCCGGCTTGCGTTCTCATTCACCGAATGCGCTTTATCCCGACGCACTACTCGCTCATTTGCTAAAGGCCACTTATCCGCTGGAGGTCATAGAAGCCCCGCGCTGGGCCGATGAGAACAAAAGCCATGCGTGAAAGCTTCAGCACCAGGTCAGTGCCGTTCCACAAGGTCTATCTGCAGTCCATTATCGATGTAGTCGAGGTCGACGATAGTCAAAAGGGCGCGCACCAGCAGATTCGAACACCTGTCCTCAGATTCTTTATCTTTGCTTTCCTGACCGACATCTAAATTCTACAAAAGAGGCTAGTCGAAACTTAAAAAGCAATCAGCCGTTTTGCTACCTATATGTAGTTTTATCCCGTTTCCAGATTTTAAAATCTTCACAAAGTGCTGAAACTATTCGTTAAAATCTGGTCTTGAAAAAATAGCCTCTCCCTTGTGAGAGAGGGAAGAACACAGCTCAGGATTTGATGATATGGCAGACAAGAAAAACAAGGCCGCCGGGAAACACAAACCCGCCCTCACCCACATTGATGTCAAAGGCGAGGCGCGGATGGTCGATGTCTCGGCAAAGCCCGCAACCGAGCGCGTCGCTGTCGCCGAGGGCCAGGTCGTCATGACCAAGGCGACGCTCGACTTGATTGAAAGCGGCAACGCCAAGAAGGGCGACGTGCTTGGCACCGCGCGCATCGCCGGCATCATGGCGGCCAAGCGCACTTCGGATTTGATCCCACTCTGCCATCCACTGGCGCTGTCGAAGGTCACGCTCGAAATCGAAGCCGACAGGAGAATTCCGGGCTGCCGCGTCCGCGCAAGCGTCAAAGTCTCCGGCCCGACCGGAGTGGAGATGGAAGCCCTCACGGCGGTATCCGTCGCCTGCCTGACGATCTACGACATGATCAAGGCCGTGGAACGCGGCGTCCGGATCGAGGGCATTCACCTCGTCGAGAAAAAGGGTGGCAAGTCCGGCCACTATCTTGTGACGAATACCGCCGCAGAACCATAGCGGCCGCGCGAACGCGCCGTTAAGCGGCATTTTGGCTCATAGCGCCGTTGTATACGAGCCGCGAGTTCGGTAGATGATTGACGCGCCCGCCAGGCGCATCGTCCAAGCGCGTATTCCGCAAAAGTGGATACCGGTTTTGCGATCAGAATACGCACAAGCTATTGATTGAGAGGATTTCTTACGGCTAATCGCACCTGGCCGGAAAATGCTCTAGGAGAATGGTCATGCCCCTGATGACGGTAGCCGACGCCCTTGCGGCTGTTCTTGCCGGAGTCGAACCGCTCTCGGAGGAACCCGTGGCTCTCGAAGCCGCGCATCGTCGGGTGTTGGCGCGCGATCTCACTTCGCGCCGGACTCAGCCGCCGGTCGCAATGTCGGCGATGGACGGCTATGCGGTGCGCGCAGCGGACATTGCGACAATTCCAGCGCGTCTACAGGTGATCGGTGAGATCGCTGCGGGACGGCCGCTCGAGCGCGCGCTGCAAACCGGGGAGGCCTTACGGATTTTCACCGGCGGGGTGGTGCCGGACAGCGCCGATACAGTCGTGATCCAGGAAGACACCGAACGCGACGGCAACTACGTCATCGTCAAGGAAGCCACTGCTCCCGGAAAGAACATTCGTCCTGCCGGCGTGGATTTTCGTGAGGGCGACGTCCTGATCCGGGCCAGCAGCCATCTCACCGACCGCCATCTTTCCCTTGCTGCCGGCATGAACTATCCAGACCTGCCGGTGCATCGCCGTCCCACAATAGCGATGCTCGCCACGGGCGACGAACTGGTTTTGCCGGGCGCGACGCCCGGTCCGGGCCAGATCATCTTGTCCAACGGCTACGCGCTTCGCGCACTCGCCCGAGGCGAAGGCGCAGAGGCGATCGACCTGGGTATCGCCGCCGACACCATGGACGCCACAACCGCCGCGATCCGCCGCGCCCGCGAGAGCGGCGCCGACATTCTGGTTACGACCGGCGGCGCGTCGGTCGGCGACCATGACTTCGTCAAGCGTGCGCTGGAGGCGGAAGGCGTGGAGATTGCGTTCTGGCGGATCGCACTGCGGCCGGGCAAGCCGATGATGCACGGACGTCTAGGCCCGATGCGGGTGATCGGCCTCCCCGGCAATCCCGTCTCGTCCTATATCTGTGCGTTTCTGTTCATGGTGCCGCTGATCCGCGCGCTATCGGGGCGTGAAGATGTGCACCACTGTATTGAACCGGCGCTGCTCGGAAGCGATGTTAGCGCCAATCAAGCCAGGCAGGATTATCTGCGCGCCCGGCTCACGCCCTCGACGGACGGCTTGCCGGTCGCGACGCCGATCGGGCATCAGGACAGCTCGCTGATGGGAAAACTCGCTGCGGCAGAGGCTCTCGTAATCCGCACGCCATTTGCGCCGGCCGCAAGCAAAGGCGAGCCCTGCGCCATCATTAAGCTTTCGCTGTCATAAAACGTCGCTTTGTTGACCTTAAATTAAAGGGTTGCGGAACACATATCGAACATATAGTGTATGTTCATGATTTGTTTCGAGGTTCGTGCCGCGGGTTATAAGGGCTGCAGGCCCGATGTCCCCTAGTTGGCAAGAACCCCATCAACCAGGGACTGGGTCGGGATGCTCACACGCAAACAGTATGAACTCCTGCGTTTTATCAACGAACGGCTGAAAGAATCCGGCGTGCCGCCCTCGTTCGATGAAATGAAGGACGCGCTCGACCTGCGCTCGAAGTCCGGCATCCATCGCCTGATTACCGCGCTGGAAGAACGAGGATTCATCCGCCGTCTGCCCAACCGCGCCCGCGCCATCGAAGTCATCAAACTGCCCGAACTCGCCGCCAGCGGCGGCGGTGGCCGTCGCGGTTTCACACCGAGCGTCATCGAAGGCAATCTGGGCAAAGTCCGCCGCAGCAGCGGCGGCGCTGTCGTCGACGATGCGGAACGTCCGGTCGCCGTTCCGGTGATGGGACGGATTGCAGCCGGCACGCCGATCGAAGCGTTGCAGACCTGCAGCCACACCGTCAGCGTGCCGCCCGACATGCTTGGTACCGGCGAACACTACGCGCTTGAGGTACGCGGCGATTCCATGGTCGATGCCGGAATTCTCGATGGCGATCTTGCGTTGATCCAGCGGAACCAGACCGCTGATACCGGCGACATCGTCGTTGCCCTGATCGACGACGAGGAAGCGACGTTGAAACGCTTCCGCCGTCGCGGTGCTTCGATCGCGCTGGAGCCGGCGAACGCGGCTTACGAAGTTCGCATACTTCCGCCCAATCGGGTCCAGATCCAGGGCAGACTGATCGGCATTTACCGCAAGTACTGATTTCATCATGAGCGAAAGGCTCCGACCGTGGACGAGCCGTTCAATCGTCCGGCTGGAGATCCTCGGGCGCCGGCGTGGCGTCGGCCGGGGGCTCCGGTTTTGATTGCAGCCGTGCCGACTGTTCATCGACGGCAGCGGATGACCAGGGACGATCGACGCCGACAGGACGTACGGCATCAACAGCAAAGCCGGGTCTTGAAGCACCAGATCTTGAAGCACTTGGAGTTGGCCACAAGGCAAGGCCGCCTTCACGCCTCAGCCTGTTTTGATCGATCACCTGCGCAAGGCACCCCTCCGGAGCCTGCCACAGCGTCACCATGAGCTCCGCCCGAGCGCAATCATCCTGCATCGCCTCCGGACGCCGCGTAAGCGCGACAAGTCCACCTCCACTCACCTTGACCACGCAGCCCTCATCGTCGCATGAGACGCCCTCCACCAGTGTAGGTCGGCAGACCCACGCCCATCCCCGTCGGCGGCGAGCCATTCCTTGACGGTGAAAGAGTCCTTGCTCGTGCTGATGAGACGCAGCCGGCCGTCCTCGCCCCTCACGGCGACGTTGCGACCCTCCGCGGAGATCAGGATATCCGGCGGCGTCACCGCAAGTGACCACACGATCGCCAGCGCGACCACAGCTGCGCCGCTCCAGCGCAGCGGCGTTCTCAACAGTCCCAGCAGAATGATGCCCGTGGTCGCCGCGAGCAGCGGCCCCGTTCCAAATGCAGCCGTATGACCGAGGCGCCCGGAAGCGCCGCTACCCATTGAGCCACAGCGACCATCCATTCGATGCCAAAGTCCATCAGCCGCCAGAACACGCCGTCGAAGCCAAACGGCATGGCCGCAAGTCCGAGGAGTCCGGCCGGCATCACCAGCGCCGAGATCACCGGCATCGCCAGCAGGTTCGCAACCATGCCGTATGGCGTCACCCGATGGAAATGGAACGCGACATACGGCGTGGTCGCGAGTCCGGCCACGAGTGACGCCAGCGCCAGCATGGCGATTTCGCGTCCACCCCACAGAGCGGCCCTCGCCGTCGGCGAGTGATCGGGGGTTGCAAGCATCTTCGGCATCCCGACCTGAACTAGCGCCACCAACCCGAGCGTCGCCGCGAACGACATTTGAAAGCTCGGATGGATCAATAACTCCGGCGCAATCGCAAGCACGATCATCGCCGCGACCGCGAGTGTGCGAAACGTAATAGCGCGCCTGTCCACCATGATCGCAATCAGCACCACCGCCGTCATAAAGAACGAGCGTTGGGTCGCGACCTCAGCGTCCGACAGCAGAAGATAAAAAGCGGCTGCAACGAGCGCCGCCGCCGCCGACCACTTCGTAATCGGATATGTTACCGCGCTTTCCTAATCGTCGTAACACCATGACAAATATTATTTTCCAGGCATCAGCTTGTCCTGATTACTCTCCGGTAAGCGCCAGGTCAGCAAAGAGTGCGGCGATGGGTGTTGCCGAAGCCGCTGATCGACGTCGGAAAATATTAGCTCGTCATCGCACCGGAAAGGGTGCGTGGTACGCATCGATTCAACTGACCTATTGGGATGTCACTGGGAATTCAGGCCGCTGTGAGAGTATCGTTCACGAAAAATGCAACTCGAAGAAAGAAGCGGAAGTCGCTGCGCGAAGACTGTTAGCAGAGAACGCGAAGTACTTCAGCGCCTCGACCTCCGTCGAGGCTGACGTTGTATGCGACCTCGAATGGGACAATACAGCTAATGATGCCCCTGAGGATCCGCCGGCACGAACCGGCGGGCCTGTTATATTATGAATTCGCAAGTCTGCGGGAAATCACGCTACATCTTGTTGAGCAACGCCAACCGGCGGGCCTATACCTTATGGATTCGCAAGCCGGCGGATGGCGCAGGATGCCTGGATGTGTTCCTCCCTGGCGTCGTCAAGATGCTCCCGCATTACATGAACAAGCCGGTGAAGGCCGGGGCATTCTTCCTCGATGTCAGGGACCGTCAGCAGAAGGCAGACCAGGTTCATGAAATCCTCAATCGCATCCAGGCTATCGCCCATACCTGAAATCGAGTTTTCGGCCTCTCGGATTAGCTCCTGAGCGGTGCTCATTGCAGCACCGAGATGGAGACCGCCACACCGATCTCCCCGCGCAGGATGCCCAAGGCGATATCCTGGGTTTCCTGATCCGCCTGCATGAAATTTGCTATGATTTCCAACTTGATCTCATCCATCCCTTCACATTTTGGATTGGTGCGAAGTTCGTCCAGCGTTGTTTTCTTCTGGTTCATAGCTCTTACCCCATCACCGTGTGCGTCCAGTCCCGTGAGCCCACCTGCTCAAGCAGCCCCTCAAAGTCGGCAATGCCGGCTGCGCCTACCGCCCATAGTTGATCGACCCATACCGAGACCTCGTGAGGGTTGGCGCTCCCGATGGACGGTTCGTTATCGACCTCCCCGGCACCGTCAAGTTCGTCATCGTCACACGGAACGTCGTCAACGGCTTCCTCCCGCTCGTCCATGGTGTAGCTGTCGCTGGCATCAAGGAAGGCAATAAGCCGCTGAGGCGACCGCGCCGATAGCCGCGCTCAATCGAGGATCAATCGAGCCAGATGGGATAGAAGTTTGCCCCATGGGAGCGGCAACCGATGGCACGCCCGCGCCCGCGAAGCCTGGATAGCTCGCAATCAGATCATTTGTGTTCTGCTCAAGAGCCTGGTCGCGCCGATCCTCTTGCTGGAGGTGATAGCCACCAACCAAAGCCTGCGCTACGCGGTTCAGGCCTTGCGTCCAGCTCTGAATAGGCGTGCCGCTACTGCCTTCCTGCATGAGGGCTTGGGCTAGCCGCCGACGAGCGCGGGTAGATGTCGTCTCAATCTGTCCACCATCGCCCCAAACATATGCGCTGTTCATTAGTTCATGCTCCCCCGACCGCGCCGCGCTGGCCACCGTGGCTACAAAGCCCGCCTCAACCGCTGTAAAATTTCCTATGACGACCATGTCTCTAAGGACAGTCGCGATCAGGTCCGGCAGATCAAACTCCCTGGAGACCGCTAAGGCCAATCGTGCAAAGCATTCGCCTTTATCGATATCGGCAGACTGATCCCCGGTCGGTTCTACGCTCCAGAAACACACGTCTTCCCCGCCCACTTCCTGAACGAACGGAAGATCAAGGATGGCTTCACCCGGTAATGTTGCTGCGTACGTCAAATGACTACCCTTCCTTGGGACCGCAGGGCGGCGGTCTTCCTGTCACAAAGTTCTTTCGCGCGCTGGAAGTCCTTGGGAGACACAAAGGTCGTGGTGATAGCAACATCCGCATCCGCATCCGCATCCTCAGGATGCTCTGCTTTGTGTCGCTCCACCGAAGCATCAGGCGACTCGTCATCCGCACAAGTAACGAAAATAACCTTGAACCTGCGATTGGCCTGATACTGCTGCTCTAGAGCGTCAATCTGACCCGCAAGGCGTTTGATGGCTGCGCTAGTGACCACGGTGCGCCTCCACGCTGGCACTGAGCGCGGCAAGTCTTGCCTGCACCCCATCCAGAACCTCAGCCTCGATGCAGGCGCGGATTTCCTTCAGCGCGTAGATAAATTTGGTCATCTCGTCAGGCTGGACCGTTCCCTTGAGAGCCAAGCGGTACAATCGAGCCATTTCCCCGCGAACGCCGACTAACGTATCGAGGGCAATTGCCTTCTTCGGCAGTAGACCATCACTAGAAAGGACAACGCGCGACTTTGCCATCAATGCGCCACCCGAGGATCGGGGCTATTAGCCACCTTCATCAGCATTTCGACGGGATCAAAACCAATCCAATCCGCTATCTGGCAAATGGCATCAAACACCTCATTCGAGCACTGCTTCAGATTGCCAGCTTCGCGAGCCGCCAAACCACGGTAAAGCGCCAGTTCAATGGTCCGGCACTTGGTGAGGTATTCGAAAAGCGTCATCCTTTGTGCAGCCGCATGTTCGCGGTAAGGCTCTAATGCCTCGTGCATCGCGGTATGTCTCTGCCATTGCTCCTCGTCTTCAGCGAGGGACGATTTCAGCTCCGAGAAAATGGCTCTCGCCTTTGCCAACTCAGCCGCCTTACGCGGCACCTGCTCCAGGCGATAGACATCCTCTGTCGCAAGCTCCAACCCATAGAAACCCGACTGATCATACTTAGGATGGCCCAGGGCACGGTCTTTCAGGATCGCTTGCCCTCGAAGGATCTCCTTTTCCATCCTCAAGCATTCAGATTTGAGTTCGGCATCCATTCGGGGCCAAACAGCCATAAACTTTTCTTCATCGATCTTGGTGCGCGGCGGTGCGATGTCGGTATCGGTCATGCTCAAACTCTCCCAAAAGCTCTGCTGATTGCATCGTCTAACGAATTACCTCCGCCCTTACGGCGTCCTCCACCTGAAGGCGGGTTCGGTGCGCCGTGAATGGATTTCTGCCCTGCATCTGACTGCGTTGTCTGCTTCGATGCCACCTGAGCGGACATGTTCACGACCATCCCATAGGCCGTCCGCAGATCAGCAAACCGATCGTTGGTTCTAGGCATGTGGGTGAGAACCATCGCTACTGTCTCGGCGATCTTGTCGTCCTGCAAACCAGGGAGGATGTTGTGCTCAATGGCCTTCTTTGCATCGTTAACTTGTCCGACTGGAAGCGCTCACCAAAAACATTCCAACATCTTGAAGGGCAACGCCTTTGCATAGCTGACTTGTCCGTCATCTGACTATGATTGGGGCCTGTAGCGTGTAGCTACTCCGTAGCAAGTCCGTAGCAACTGCTACACCACCCTGGCCGATCATATCCCCTGTGAACGATTCCACGTTCTTAACGGTCGTTGCGGCCTTCTTGACGCTCTCAGGCGCGGACAGATCGATGATGCCAGGGACGACAACAATAGAACTCCCCGTCTCAAGCTCGATACCGAGAGTTTTAGCCTGCGCTTCCAGCCTGCGCTTTACGAGATCGGCGCGTTCAAAGGCAAAATACAGCACCCCAACGCCTTGACCTTGGGCTTTATATTTTTGGCCGTGCCAACTCCGATTGTATGCCACCGAAATAGCAAGGTCGGACATCAGCGCGGACTTCAGACTGCCGGGAGGACCTATCCAAGCGGTAGTTTCTCCCCAAGCTACAACCCCCTTGATAATCCAGATTTTGGCGTGCTCATCACACTCGAAAAACTCCCCGAGCGCTTCAAAGTCGTAGCCTGTGCCGTACTCATCGCGCCTGCGTATGTCATGCAGCACAGAATAGGCTTTTTGCACTACTTCGGGTGAGCCCATTATGCGCGCCTCCCGCAATTCAGCCCTTCTGCGATTATTTGCCGGATGCATAGTTCGCTGCGTTCGCGCAGCAGCCCGGGTAGCTTGGGCCGCGTCCATCAAGATTTCGACCGCAACGTCGCGTGGCAGCAAACCGGGAGCGACGTAGTAGTCGCCCATCCGATAAGCCTGCGCTTCAAACTCCCTGATCTTAGCAAAGTCGATTGACCACTCCAGTTCATCGATAATGTCGGCGTAATCGGGGGATGCCTGGATCATCGACCGCCCTCCCCCAAACACGAGAGGAGCAACGACGGCAGCAAGTGCTGCGCTGATCGCATATCGGCGCGTCAGCAATGATTCTTGAAGAGGACGAACGGAGGAGCTAAATTCCGAAACGATCACGCTTGCCAGCAGATCAGAGTTCGGAACGCCCCGTGCCGCCAGCGCGGGGTTTTCCTTTTGGAGGTGCATGGCTATGCGACCTCCGTCGTACGAGATTCTGCCCAGGCGAGACCGGCCTCAGGCTGATACAAGGGGCGTCCGAGCCACCGCTTTGCCGGTGCCGGTCCTTCTTTACGTGCCGGAGCGCAGAGCTTGTCCAGCGTACTTTTAGAATCGGATAACCGTTCGCAGTCAGATACTGAGCCAGTTCGCCACGCGTCAGATACAGTTTTTCTGATGGCATTATTTGAATTCTCCGCATACAGCCGGAAGATTCCGGCGATGCGAAGAAACTATTTGTAACCTGGTACTGAAAAAGTGGGGGTGCCTAATTCTGTACTGAGCGCCGCTCGGCGTCTAACTCTGCGGATATTTCTTTTACCATCGCCCGTCTAGCGGCTTCCGATTTAAAAGCTGAGTATCTCGCCTCCAGCGAATCCGCGCTGTACTTCCACCATTTGCGGGCTTTGTCTCTTTGCAAAAGCTCTGCCGCCTTGTTGGCGTTGCAACCGTGAGCTTTCATCGCTTCATCAAAATCACGGATCAAAGATGCCTTATCATCGGGGCCCCACGTAATTTTCCGGCCAACCCTGCTCCGCTTGCCTAATAGCCTCATCCGGTTAGCTAATACGACAGCGAGCAATTCCCAACTATCAGGCCGGTCTATGTCAATACCGGCCTCCACCATGAGATCTAGGAATGCGCGGATAGTGTTTGCGCGACATTTCTTTTAGTTCAGCAGCAGTTCTTTTCGCAGCCATCACGCGCCGCCTCGTAAAGTGAAGACGTTTGCAACAGGTGGATCGAGGATCATCCAAATCTGCTTCGCGAGAGCCTCGAAGGCGAACTTCTTTTCCTCAAAAAACTCGTGCCGGTCATAAATGCCTCGGATGCCACCGATGGCCGGTTGTAATTAGAAAGCCCGTTAGCATTGGCGCCAGGATTGTCCAGACGGAGCCATCAAGCTCTGATCGGTCCATGTTTGCCGCTTCAGTCCTACGGACCGCAGTAACGAGGATAAACTGGAGCATGCGGGCAAATGGGCTCAAGGCTCCAAGCACTTCCTGAGCCAGTGGTGACAAGGGAACCACGTGATCCAGCTTGCCCTTCATCCGCGCCCGCCAACAACGCACGCACCGCGAAGAAGACCACGCCAGCGACGACGGCCATGTGATAGCCGGAAATCGAAAGCACATGGCCCAATCCCGAAATGAACATCGCCTCATTAACCGGCGTCGTGATGGCGTCGCGCCGTCCGGTCAGAAACGCGGTGGCAATGGCCCGCAAGTCATCGCTGAGAACAAGACGGATGCGGACGTCGATGGCGTCTCGCAACTCCTGCATCAGCGCGGCATAGCGCAACGCGAGCCCACCACCATGCGGAGAGCTCACGGTCTTGATGGCGCCCATGACGAAGCCGGACGCGCCAATGCCATGGAAATACATTCGCGGGCGAAGTCATAGCTTCCGGGCCGCACGGGCGTAAGCGGCGGCTGCAGCCGCACAAATACAATATAACTTATTGAGATACTTATATTATAAAAACTACAGCCTTATACCCCACAAGACTATCCACAATAGCGCTAGGAGCCCACAGCTTACGCGGCGGCGTTCGAAGCACAGGATTCTTCGCGGGACGAACGGCTGCCTATCGCGATGCGATTTTGATAATCCACTTTTTCGGCGTGCTCGACACATCCTCCAGGACGGAGTGAACAATTCCAGTCACGGTCAGGCCGGACAGGGTCACCTCGCCTGCCTTCCGCTGAGCTGGGCAAAGCGAAAACGCCTTGCTTCAATGAATTCTGTTGTTTCGAACGTCTGCATGAATTGCTCCGGTATCTCGGCAAGACGCGCGAGACATAGCGGACAAGCGTTAAAGAGAGATTCAAAACGAAATTCGCTCGCCGAGAGACCGGCTGGGACCGTCCGATGGAAAAGCCACCCGGCATTGCACCGCGTGGCTCCCGGTGAGGACTGTGCCGCTACCTCGGCTTTCAGATTTAGCGCGCTCCAAAATTCTCTGCTCGGCCAAATTGTCCACCATGTGCAGCCAATTCGGATCGATCTCCGTGTCATTGTGAGCGGCTTGGGATAACCCTGTGCACAGCCTGTGGAAAACTGCCTAAATTACGACTAATTTTATGAGCTAAGCTGCTGTTATTGTGTCTTTTTATTTTCCTTTGTTGCGTGGTGCTCAAAAATGAAAAGATTTCAATTGCTTGTTCTCGCGGGTTCCATCGTCGGAATTTCGCCACCTGCATTCTTCTTATCGGCAATGCCTGCGCAGGCGACCCAATGCGTTACAGAACGACCGCCAAACGCGCGATCGCATTGGTCCTATCGGCTAATAGACAGCCGAAAATGCTGGTATGCGGGCAAACCGATGTTGTCGAAATCAATGTTGCAATGGTCGCCGACCCGAACGACACAAGCGCGCAAAACGAAATATGGTGGTCTGTCCGAAGCCGCTCAGCTTAGGGTTTTGACCGACGAGAATACAAAGCTGAAGAAACTGCTGGCCGACGCGCAACCCTACCGAAAACTAAACGGGCTTCCAGCAAATTACACTCTCCTAGCCAAAGGCAGCTACCCTGACGGCAAGATGGCTTCCACGCAGGGCCTCGCGCCGATCGAGGCGATGTTCTACGAGGCCAAGGACGGAAAGAAGCTCGCCGGCAAGCCGACCGAGTTCCTGACCATGATCCCGACGATCTACAACGCCGACACGCTCGGCATCCGGCCCGACCTGGTCGGCGGCCGCGACAAGATCACGAGCTGGAAGGACCTGCTCGATCCCAAATACAAGGGCAAGACGGCGCTGGTCGACTACGCACCGGTCGGCGTGATGGACGTCGCCATGGCGCTCGAGTCGCGCGGCGACTTCAAGTACGCCGACAAGGGCAACATGACCAAGGAGGAGATCGACAAGACCATCAAGATCATGATCGATCTCAAGAAGGGTGGCCATTTCCGCTCCTTCTGGAGCACCTTCGATCAGTCGGTGAACCTCATGGCCTCGGGCGAGGTGGTCGTCCAGTCGATGTGGTCGCCGGCCGTGACCGCGGTGCGTTCGCGCAACATCGACTGCTACTACGTGCCGCTCAAGGAAGGCTATCGCGGCTGGTTCGTCGGCCTGGCGCCGATGGCGCATCTCAGCGGTCTCAAGCTCGACTGCGCCTACGAGTACATGAACTGGTTCAACTCGGGCTGGCAGGGCGGCTTCATCGCCAAGCAGGGCTACTACTCGGCGGTTCCGGCGACGGCCAGAAAGTTCCTCACGCCCGAGGAATGGGACTACTGGTACGACGGCAAGCCGGCCGCGGTCGACATCAAGGACCCGTACGGCGCCTTGATGGAGAAGAAGGGCACGACCCGCGACGGCGGCGCGATCTGGGACCGCATGGGCAACATCGCCTGCTGGAACACCGTGATGGACGAGGATCGCTACCTGACGCGCCGCTGGAACGAATTCGTCTCGTCCTGAGCGTCACGGTTCAGCCATGACAAGCATCGAACACGCGGCGTCTCTCCTGGAAGAGGCGCCGGCGGAGAAGAATACCGGCGAGCGCGCGTCCTGGTGGCAGGTCGCGCCGATGGTCGCCGTGCTGACGCTGTTCTTCGGCCTGCCCATGCTGGTGGTGCTGGTCGTCAGCTTCTTCGACTTCGACCGCAGCGACATCATCCCGGCCTTCATCCTCGACAACTACGTCGAGCTGTTCACCCGCGAGGTGACGCTTCGCCTATACGCCGGCTCGATCAAGTTCGCGCTGATCGTCTGGGCGATCACGCTGCTGCTCGGCTTCAACATTGCCTATTTCCTGGTCTTCCATGTGCGCGGCCTGCTGTTCCAGATCGGCCTGTTCCTGCTCTGCACGGTGCCGTTCCTGACCTCGAACATCATCCGCATGATCTCGTGGATCCCGTTCCTCGGCCGCAACGGCATCTTCAACCAGGCCCTGCAGGGCGCGGGCGTCACCAGCCAGCCGCTCGAGTTCCTGCTGTTCTCCGACTTCGCCGTGGTCGTGGCCTACGTCCACCTGTTCACCCTGTTCATGGTGGTGCCGATCTTCAACGCGATGGCGCGCATCGACAAAAGCCTGCTCGAGGCGGCGCGCGACGCCGGCGCCGGCCGCTTCCGCACGGTGTTCGAGGTCGTGTTGCCGTTGTCGCGCACCGGCATCGCGCTGGGCTCGATCTTTGTGATCACGTTGGTGATGGGCGATTCCTTCGTGGTGCGCACCATGAGCGGCGGGCAGAGCGCCTCGGTCGTCTCGGCGCTGCAGAACGAGGTCGCGGCGCTGCAGTATCCGCCGGCGGCCGCGAGCGCCGTCATCATGGTGATCATCGTGACGCTGATGGTGGCCGGCATCCTGCGCCTGGTCGATGTGCGCAAGGAATTGGCACGATGACGATGCATCAGCCTCAGCTTCCCCTCCCCCGTCTTCGGGGGAGGTGGCGCCGTCATACGGCGACGGAGGGGGTCGATGCGGCCGCTCCCGGTCAGACATGATCTGCAACTCGAATGACCCCCTCCGTCGCCGATGACGGCGCCACCTCCCCCGAAGACGGGGGAGGGAAGAGTTGAGGAGGGGCTGATGTACGCCGCTGACGGTTCCCGTCCCTGGACCTTCTACGCCTTCGCGGCGTTCTTCGCGCTGTTCGTGGCCTTCCTCTACGGCCCGATGGTCGTGATCTACGTCCTGTCGTTCCAGGGTCCGAGCGGCGGCATGACCTTCCCGTTGAACGGCGTGTCGCTGCACTGGTTCGACGCGCTGATCTCGCAGTCCCGGGTGGGCGACATCGCGGGCTCGTTCCAGCGCTCGATCGGGCTGGCGGTGATCGTCGCGGTCGTCACCGTGCTGGTGTCGGTCCTGGCCGGGCTTGCCTTTCGCCGGCCATTCCGCGGCTCGGCCTTCGCCTTCTATCTCGCGATCGCGAGCCTGATCATGCCCGGCCTGTTCGTGGGCCTCGGCATCGCGCTCACCTTCCGGCTGCTCGGCCTGCCGACCAGCTGGTGGGCCTCGGGTCTCGGCGCGCAGCTCACCTGGACGCTGCCGTTCGGGCTGCTGATCATGTTCGCGGTGCTGGGCCGCTTCAACCGCTCCTACGAGGAAGCGGCGATCGATCTCGGCGCGACCAACTGGCAGAAGCTCAAGGAGGTGACGATCCCCATGCTGCTGCCCGGCATCATCGGCGTGGCGCTGTTCGGCTTCACCCTCAGCTACGACGAGATCGCGCGGACGGCGTTGGCGGCCGGTGCCAAGAACACGCTGCCGCTCGAGATCTGGGCGATGACGACCAACGTCACCTCGCCGACGCTCTATGCGGTCGGTGCCGTCACCACCATCGTGTCGTTCGTCGTGATCGTCGTGGCCCTCACCTCCATAGGCGCCATCCAGCGCCAGCGTAGTCGGAGCAACACATGACCCAGGCAACGGGCGGCGGCGCCCTCGGTAGCGGGCAAGTCGAGGTCGCGGGGGTCACCAAGCGGTTCGGCGAAACGGTTGCGGTCAAGGAGCTCAGCCTTACCATCCCGCACGGCTCCTATTGCTGCCTGCTGGGGCCCAGCGGCTGCGGCAAGACCACGATCCTGCGCATGATCGCGGGCCATGAGAATCCGACGACCGGTGACATCCGCATCGGCGGCAAGTCGGTGGTCGGCCTGCCGCAGGTCGAGCGCGGCACGGCGATGATGTTCCAGAGCTACGCGCTGTTCCCGCACCGCTCCGTGCTCGACAACGTGGCCTTCGCGCTGAAGGTGCGCGGCGTCGGCCTGCCGGCGCGCCACAACACCGCCCGCGAGCTGCTGACCAAGGTCCAGCTCGAGAAGTTCGCCAACCGGCTGCCGGCCGAGCTGTCGGGCGGCCAGCAACAGCGCGTGGCCCTTGCACGGGCGCTGATCACCAACCCGCGCGTGCTGCTGCTCGACGAGCCGCTGTCGGCGCTCGACGAATATCTCCGCCTGCGCATGCGCGGCGAGCTGCGCCGCGTGCAGAAGGAGCTTGGCATCACCTTCGTGCATGTGACCCACACCCAGCTCGAGGCGATCGCCGTCGCCGACACGGTCGTGGTGATGGCGCAGGGCCGGATCGAGCAGGCGGCCAGCGCGCGCGACATCTTCGTCGCGCCGCGCAACGCCTATGTCGCGCGCTTCGTCGGCGGCCAGAACGTCCTGTCCGGCACGGTCGAGAGCATGATGAACGGGACGGCCGCGGTCGCCAGCGACAAGGGCGCGCGCTTTGCCTTCCCGGTCGGTGACGTGCGGCTGGTGCGCGGCTCCAAGCTCTACGGATCGATCCGCCGCGACCGCATCGCCGTCGACAAGGTGCTGCCCGGCGCCAAGCCGGCCGGCGGTCTGAACACGATCGTGGGTGAGGTGCACACGCTCGAGAACCAGGGCTCTTACGTGAAGGTCACCGTCGACCTCGACAACGGCGAAGAGTTCGTCGCCCACGTGCCGGACGAGGCCTTCTTCCGCAACCCGCTCGACATCGGCGACAAGGTCGAGGCCCGCTGGTCGGCGTCCGACATCAAGCTGCTCGACGACGGCCCGATTGCGCTCGATGCCGCCGCGACCGAGGCAAGAGCCGCCTCGGGGAATTGATCAAAAACTTTCCTCCCTGCGCGAAGCGCGGGGAGGTGGCGCGGTAATCCGCGACGGAGGGGTCATGAGTCACCGCGTGCTGCGTCTCATGACGCCCTCCGCCCCCGTAAGACGGGGGCACCTCCCCTTCGCGGACTGCGCGAAGCGGGCGGAGCAATTGAATCAGAACTCCTTCTTCGTGCCCGGCTCGGCGTCGATCACCTGGATCGTCGTCTGGCCCAGCGCCGCCTTGAACTCGGCCGGCGTGCCCTTGAGGAAGGGGTTGCTGGCGTAGTGCATCGGCCACGCCATCTTGGGCTTGATCAGCTCCTTGGTGGCATAGGCGGCATCCTTCGGGTCCATCACGTAGTGGCCGCCGATCGGGATCAGGATCAGGTCGGGCTTGTAGTATTCGCCGATCCACTTCATGTCGCCGAACACGCCCGTGTCGCCCATGTGGTAGATCTTGAAGCCGTTCTCCATCTGGATGATGAAGCCACCCGGCTCGCCGGCCGGATAGCTCGTGTCCTTGCCGTGCTCGTCCTTGAGGATCATCTCGGACGAATGCTCGGCGTGGGTCATGGTGATCTTGACGCCGGGGAACGGCTCGATCGTGCCGCCCTTGTTCATGCGCGGCACGAGATTGGCCGGCATCTTGCCGAGCGTGGCCAGCCACTGGTTCATGCCGGCCGGTCCCCAGATCGGCGCGTTGTTGGTCTTCGAGATCTCGAGCGCGTCGCCGAGATGGTCGCCGTGACCGTGCGTCACCAGGATCAGGTCGACCTTGCCGATCTTGCCGAGGTCCTTCAGCTCGGGCGGAATTTTCGTCGCGCCCATGATCCATGGATCGATCATGATCACCTTGCCACCGGGTGTCGTGATCTTGAAGGCGGCCTGGCTGTACCAGAGCACCTCGGTCTTGCCCTGTGCCTGTGCGGCCCCCGCGAAGGCCAGGCACGCGGCGACGATCATCCCCAAAAGCCGAAACACCATTTTTCTCTCCCTGTGCGTTTCGACAGTAGCTGGGTTCCTCATGACGAAAGAAGTCGCTTTTCCGTGAGCCGCATTCGCCTACGATGCGGCGCAACATTGACCAGGGAGATCGCCCGCCGATGAGCATCAAGGGCAAGGCCTATATTGCCGGCATCTACGAGCATCCGACGCGGCTCGCGACGGATATCTCGCTCGCCCAGATCCACGCCCAGGTGGCGAAGGGGGCGCTCGAGGACGCCGGGCTCACCAAGGACGACGTCGACGGCTACTTCTGCGCCGGCGACGCGCCCGGGCTGGGGCCGATGTCGATGGTCGAGTACATGGGGCTGAAGCCGCGCCATGTGGACTCCACCGACACCGGCGGCTCGTCCTACCTGATCCATGTCGGCCATGCCGCCGAGGCGATCGCGGCAGGCAAGTGCAAGGTGGCGCTGATCACCCTGGCCGGCCGGCCGCGCGCCGACGGCATGGCGACCGGCACCGTTCCACGCTCGCGCGGCGGCACGCCGACGCCGGACGACCCGTTCGAGTTCCCCTACGGGCCGACCGTGGTGAACATGTATGCGATGTGCGCCATGCGCCACATGCACGAGTTCGGCACCACGGCCGAGCAGCTCGCCTGGATCAAGGTCGCGGCCTCGCACCACGCGCAATACAACCCGCATGCGCTCTTGAAGGACGTGGTCACGGTCGAGGAAGTCGTGAACTCGCCGATGATCTCCGATCCGCTGCACCGGCTCGACTGCTGCGTCATCACCGACGGCGGCGGCGCGATCGTCGTCGTGGCGCCGGAGATCGCGCGCCAAGCTCAAGCGGCCCAAGGTCAAGCTGATCGGCGCCGGCGAGTTCGTGAAGACGCCAGATGGGCGGCAAGGTCGATCTGACCTATTCGGGCGCGCGCTTCTCGGGCGCGACGCGCCTTCGCCGAGGCGGGCGTGAAGCCCTCCGACATCAAGTTCGCCGCGATCTACGACAGCTTCACCATCACCGTGCTGATGCAGCTCGAGGACCTCGGCTTCTGCGAGAAGGGCAAGGGCGGCGCCTTCGTGGCCGACGGCAACCTGATCTCCGGCACCGGCAAGCTGCCGTTCAACACCGACGGCGGCGGGCTGTGCAGCAACCATCCGGGCAATCGCGGCGGCCTCACCAAGGTGCTCGAGGCCGTGCGCCAGCTGCGCGGCGAGGCGCATCCCAAGGTGCAGGTGAAGAACTGCGATCTCGCCATCGCGCACGGCACGGGCGGCTCGCTCGGCCTGCGCCATGGCAGTTCGACCGTCATTCTGGAGAGGGAGTAGTCCGATGGCCCAGAGCAAGGACCGCAAGCTGCCGGCGCCGGCGCCGAGCCAGGAGACGCAGGCCTATTGGGATGCCGCCGCGCAGGGCAAGCTGCTGGTGCGCAAGTGCACGAGCTGCGGGCAGGCGCACCATTATCCGCGCACGATCTGTCCGTTCTGCTTCAGCGACAAGACCGAATGGATCGAGTCGTCGGGCAAGGGCACGATCTATTCCTACAGCGTGATGCGCCGCGCGCCGGTGCCCTACGCGATGGCGTATGTCACGCTCGCGGAAGGCCCGCGCATGGTGACCAACATCGTCGACTGCGATCTCGACAAGCTGAAGTGCGAGCAGGCCGTGAAGCTGGTCTTCAAGCCGACCGACGGCGGCCCGCCGCTGCCGATGTTCACGCCGGCCTGACGCCGGTTCCGGGCGCGTCAAAGACGGCAATGGCTTTGACAGTCCTGTCTCGGCATGCGAAATTTCTCCTGACGATGGCTGCTGGGAGACAGTAACGGCCGCCGTCTACAACGCGTAGTCCCGTGACCGGGCATCCTGTTGCGTTGTTGCAGTGTGGTGTTTTGGTATCGCAACACAGCCTGCCTGAGCCCCGAGAGACCTCGCGAACAACAGCGGGAGGTTATCGCCATGTCAGGTAGAGTTCGTACGTTGCTGGTATGGGCCGCAGCCGCCGTGGCTGCTGCGGCGATTGCCGTTCCGGCGCAGGCGCAGGACAAGGTGCGCTGGAAGATGCAGAGCGCCTTCGGCAGCCAGTTGCCGCATATCGGCACCTCGGGGGTGCGATTCACCAAGAACATCGAGCGGCTGAGCGGCGGCAAGTTCGAGATCAAGTTCTACGAGCCGGGCGCGTTGATTCCGCCGCTCGAATGCTTCGACGCGGTGTCGAAGGGCTCGATCGAATCGTGCTGGACGACGCCGGGCTACCACACCGGCAAGTATCCGGCGCTGGCCTTCTTCACCACGGTGCCATTCGGGCCGCCGATCGGCGAGTTCCTCGGCTGGAAGTGGTTCGGCGGCGGCAACCAGCTGCGCGACGAGATCTACGCCAAGCACGGCCTGGTCGCGATCGACTCGTTCGCCATCGCGCCCGAGACCTCGGGCTGGTTCCGCACCGACGTCAAGTCGGTGGCCGAGCTCAAGGGCATGAAGATGCGCTTCTTCGGCCTCGGCGCGCAGGTCATGCAGAAGCTCGGCGTGTCGACGCAGCTGCTGGCGGCGGCCGACATCTACCAGGCGCTCGAGCGCGGCGTCATCGACGCCACCGAGTTCTCGATGCCGACCATGGACACCAAGCTCGGCTTCTACCAGATCGCCAAGTACAACTACTTCCCCGGCTGGCATCAGCAGGTCTCGGTCAGCGAGCTGCTGATGAACAAGGCGGCCTGGGACAAGCTGTCGGACCAGAACAAGGCGATGATCGAGATCGCGCTCGGCGATTCGACCATGCACACCTACGTCGAGAGCGATCACTCGCAGTTCGCCGCGATGGCCGAGTACCAGGACGAAGCACGGCGTCAAGATCAAGCGCTGGAGCGACGAGGACCTGGCTGCGTTCGAGAAGGCCTGGATGGAAGTGCTGGCCGAGGAGTCGGCCAAGGACCCGCTCTTCAAGAAGGTCGCCGACCACTACCTCGACTACCGCAAGAAGTTCGCGGTATGGGGCACTTCGCAGCAGATGAAGACCAGCTAGTCGCAAGTGAGCGCCAGGCCGGCGCGGTGGCCGGCCGCGCCGGCACGCTCGATCAGCAACATGACGTCGACAAGGCGCTTCAGGCGCGCCGCGCGCGGCCCTGCACACGTTGCGTGTCGGTTCCGCGTGAGTGGGAGGATGCTGCAGTATGAACGCGTTGTTGAAGCTGGCGGAGGCGCTGCGCCGGCTGCTCGAATGGGTCGCGCTGGCGTCCGGCTGGCTCCTCGTCGTCATGGCCTGCGTCACCACCTTCGACGTGGTGGCGCGCAAGTTCGGCGTGCAGCTGCCCTACACCAAGCTGCAGGAGCTCGAGTGGCACTTCCACGCCGCGATCTTCTCGCTGTGGATGGGCTACTGCTACACGATCAACGCCCATCCGCGCGTCGATTCCTATCCTCGAAGGCAAGTCGTATCGCACCCGCGCATGGATCGAGCTGGTCGGCTGCCTGCTGCTGGCGCTGCCCTATGTCACGCTGGTCGCCTATTTCAGCCTGGACTTCGTCGCCGGCTCCTACGCGGTCAGCGAGCGTCGGACAGCACCGTCGGCCTCACCCACCGCTGGCTCATCAAGGGCATCTTCGCGGCCGGCCTCTGGCTCGTCGTGCTGGGCATCCTGAGCGTGCTGCTGCGTGTCGTCGTGTTCCTGTTCGGCGACAAGTCCGCCGGACGAAGTCAACCTGCAGATCGGCCACGTCGAGGCGGACATCTAGTCCGACGGAAAGGGAGACCATCGTGCTCGATTGGCTGGCCGACAATCTCTCGATCATCATGTTCGTGAGCATGTTCTTCTTCATCTTCATGGCTATCCCGTGGCCTTCATCATGGGCGGGCTGGCGCTCGATCTTCGCCGTCGTCGGCTGGTCTACTCGGCGTCTTCAACCTCATCGGCATCTCCGACATCGTGCTGCGCATGTGGGCCGGCGTCGCCGCCGATCCGGTGCTCGCCTCGATTCCCATGTTCATCTTCATGGGCGCCATCCTGGAGCGATCGGGATCGGCCGCGACATGCTCGACGCCACCGAGCTCCTGATGAAATGGTGCCCCGGCGGCGCTGGCCGTCTCCGTCATGGTCATGGGCACCATCCTGGCCGCGCCGATCGGCGTGGTCGGCGCTGCGGTGATCACGCTGTCGGTGATCGCGCTGCCGCAGATGCTCCGGGCGGGCTACGACAAGCAACTCGCCATCGGCACCATCGCGTCCGCCGGCACGCTCGGCATCCTGATCCCGCCGGCGATCATGCTGGTGGTGATGGCCGAGATGCTGGCGACGTCGGCCGGCAACCTGTTCCTGGGCGCGATCATGCCGGGCTTCGTGCTGTCGGGCCTCTACACCGTCTACATCATCGCCGTCGCGATCCTGAAGCCGGGCATGGCGCCGAAGTTGCCGCCGGATTTCGGGCCGCAGACCCGCGCGCGCGTTCTGGCGCGCGCTGTGGCGGGGCCTGTTCCCGATGACTGCGCTGCTGGTGATCGTGCTGGGCTCGATCTTCGCCGGCTGGGCGACGCCGACGGAAAGCGGCGCCGTGGGCGTGCTCGGCTCGATGCTGATCGCCGCGCTGAACAGGCGCATGACCATGCAGATGACGACCGAGGCGATCTTCTCGAGCTGCCGGGCCAACGGCCTGGTTTTCATGATCTTCCTCGGCGCCACCGGCTTCTCCTACGTGTTCCGCGTGCTGGGCGGCGACGACGTGATGATCTCGACGCTGCAGTACTTCGGCATCACGACCAAATGGGAGATGCTGACCTTCATCATGGTGCTGATCTTCCTGCTCGGCTTTCCCTTCGAATGGATCGAGATCTGCCTGATCGTGCTGCCGATCTTCGGCCCGATCCTGCTGAAGTTCGACTTCTCCGACCATCTGGGCGGCAGCAACACCGGACTGATGACCTGGTTCGGCACGCTGGTCGCGGTCAACCTGCAGACCGCATTCATGACGCCGCCGTTCGGCGCCACGCTGTTCTACATGAAGGGCACCGCGCCGCCCGGCGTCACCATGAAGGACGTCTACCGGGCGATGTATCCGTTCGTCGGCCTCCAGGTGATCGGCCTGTTCCTGTGCATCTGGTTCCCGGACATCGCCCTCTGGCTGCCGCGGCTTGCCGGGTTCATCGACTGAGGATCGGCGATGGCTGTCCGGTTCAGCGCGCGGTTGGCGGCCTCCAGCAGTTCCTGCCGGCTGCGTGACAAGGCGAAGATGTATCGGTCAGGACGCGGGATTGCAGCCCCCGCACCGTGCTTGGCGAGCCAGTCGAGGTCGACGCCGGGCAGCACCGGCTGCGGAAAGACCGTGCAGCGAAGGATCTGACCGAACGATCAGACACGGGCCGCGTTGCTGGCGTGAGGTCTTTCGCTGAAGCGCGGAGGTTACTCCGCGCGACTCAGGACGACCGGGAAGAGGACTGCCCGCAGGCACTGCCCTACACAAGCAAGCTGACATATTTGGAGGGTCTGGTTCGACAATTCAAGCGGCGCTAGCGGGGCGACCATGGATCCCCCCGGGGCTCGGGATGACACGGGGCGTAAGCTGGAGCGAAGGGCTGGTGCCGCGAACTTTCGAACAAGGGTCCGA
>CAWEBX010000024.1:0-107557 GCA_963807355.1 uncultured archaeon | reverse complement strand
GCCGCGATCTTGTGGATCGGTATACCCTGGTTCTTTGTGAAGTGAACCTTCAACTCCACGCTGGTCCCAACCAGGTTTGTTTGCATTGTTTTCAGGCGAGGGAGAACATCAATCCAAGACTTGTTCCCAAACAATTGACCTGATCGAGCAGCGGAGCCAGCAGAAATCGTCCCCTGAAGATCATCAAGATTCATGTGGCTTTGACGAGGATAGGGACGTGGCGCAAGCTCGCCACTTCGCAGCCCATCCCGAGGACCGGGGCGCGAATGTCGTGATCTTCAAGTTTTTGCAATGATGAGGAAATCGCGGAGGAGGGACTAGGATCGTCCCATCAGTGAAGAGATACGCGGGATTGCGCTGCGTACCGCGTCATCGCAGCTGCACTACTAATGCTGCGGGCCAAGTCGCCTAACGCGGATCACCAGGGCGGCCCTGTCCTCCTAAGCGCGCGCAAGCCTGCAGACTTTGCGTACCCGCGGCCACCACGCGCCGTTGCGACACCGCGGGCATTCAGCGCGGCCGCAATATCCCTTAGTGTTGTTGCGCCAGCCTTCTGTGCCTCTCGAATGATGGGCAGCACGTTTGCTGCGTACCTGTCGGCCTTAGCTTTCAGAGCCTTTACCGTCCCTCCGGGCTACGTGAAGCTTGGGGTTACCTAGGCCAATACCACGGGCCTTAGGCCGCGAGAGCCTGCCGGGTTCGGGTGCTGATCAATGCGCGCTCCTTCTCTGCGAGGGCGGCAAAGAGGTGCAACACGAACGGGTCCACGTCTGGCCCAAGCTCTGCGACCAAGAAGGGCACCTTGTGCGCCATGAGGGCGCTGATGAAATGGACATTGCGGCTAACCAGTTTCGCAAACGCTATGTGGCACCGCGCGAGGAACAGAACCGTTGCCAGCGCGAGATCGAACGGCATCAGAACGCCGCCAAAACCTATAAGGACGAGGGCTCGCTCCTCGATCTCGCCCGCAACGCCCACGGCTGTTCGCAACGCAGAAACCGCGCGAAAAACGACTTCCTACTGTCGAACTGCACCTGGAAGATGGTGAGGAGTCGCAACCAGCTTGCGAAAACAGCAACCGCCGCTGCCCGGCCCTGGGGGGCGAGAAGGCCAAGTAGGCGAAAAGTGAGATTTGGTTGGGACCAAAGTCACAACGCCTTAAAAAAAGAGGACATAACCACTAGCATAGATCAGTATGACGGGCGCGGACACCGCAAAATGTCAAATTTTATAGCTGGGTCAGATGATGGAGTGCAGAACCGACAAAGTGTACCGATCCTTCGGTACCTACCGTAAGCATTCCCTTGCTACTGCGTCTTACGCCTGTGAGATCATGGGAGGGAGGAAATGAGTTGTTCGATGAACATTTCAATTGTTGTCCTTGCAGCATTGGCTTTACGATCTTTGGCCTGGAAGCCTCAAGCTTCGAACTTCCGAACGCAATTTGCGACGACGTTCTACACTGGAGATACGCATAATGGCCCAGCCGCTCCAGTCTCCGGCGTGCCGACACTCGTGGAGGCGTTGCGCGTGCCGCACGCCTCCGTCGGCGTCGGCGTCATGAGTTGCATGATCAACCTGTTGTACCTCACCGGCTCGATTTTCATGCTGGAGGTCTACGACCGGTGCTGCCGAGCCGAGCGTGCCGACCCTGATCGGCCTCGTCATGCTTGCGGCGGCCCGTCTACATCGCGCAGGGCGGTCTTGGTCCTGATCCGCGGACGCATCCTCGGCCGTATCGGCACCTCGCTCGACAAGCCATCAATCCCCGTGTGTTTAACACCGTCCGTTCGCCTGCCGCTGACTCGTCACGGCCAGCCGCAGCGAAGGACTGCAGCCGCTGCGCGATCTCGACAACGTGCGCTCGTTCCTCGGCGGCATGGGGCCGGGTGCGTCTTCGATCTGCCGTGGCTGCCGTTTACCTTGCGATCTGTTTGCGTTCCACTGGCTGATCGGCGTCACTGCCCTGGTCGGCGCCCATCATCCTCGTGGCGCTCGACCTGGTCACGGAGTTCTGTCGCGCACCGGCCCTAAGGGCATGACGCTGGCCGCGCGCGCAACGATTCGGCCGCCACCAGCCGCGCAACGCCGAAGTGCTGCGTCGCGATGGGCATGTCGGGCGCCTCACCAAGCGCTGGAGCGAGGCCAACGGAAGCTATCAGCGGCGCGATGGCGCGCCAAGCGATCTTTGCCGGAGGGCTGGGCGCCGTCGCCAAGGTATTGCGCATGATGCTGCAATCCGCCGTGCTCGCGGTCGGGCGCCTATCTCGTCATCCACCAGGAAGCCTCAGCCGGCATCATCATCGCGGGTTCAATCCTCAGTGCGCGGGCGCTGGCGCCGGTCGATCTCGCCATTGCGCACTGGAAAGGTCCGTTGCCGGCGCCAGAGCTGTCATCGCCTCAACCCGTTGCTCCGCCAGATGCCGCCGTCGATACGCAGACGTTGCCGCAGAAGTTCCGTCGAAGCGGCTGTCGGTCGAGGGCGTCTCGATCGTGGCGCCCGGCGAACAACGGGTGATCGTGCAGGAAGTCACCTTCGCCGTCGAGGCCGGCAGCGCGTCGGCGTCCTTGGGCCGAGCGGCTCAGGCAAGTCGTCGCTGGTGCGCGGGCTGGTCGGTGTCTGCTCGTGCCGTCCGTCGCAAGGTGCGGCTCGAGGCGCGGCGCTCGACCAGTGGTCGTCCGACGTGATCGGCCGTCACATCGGCTATCTGCCGCAGGACGTCGAATTGTTCGCGGCTACAGTGGCCCCGAACCTGCCGCTTCGATCCCGACGCCAAGTCCGACGCGATCATCGCTGCCGCAAGGAAGCCGGCGTCACGACCTGATGGTCAAGCATGCGATTGACGCCACCAGATCGGCGAGCAGGGTACTGGCGCTGTCGGCCGGGCAACCCGTAGCGCGTGGAGCTGCGCGGGCGCTACCGCGATCCCTTCCTGATCGTGCTCGACGAGCCGAACTCCAATCTTGACAGCGAAGGCGATGAAGCGTCGATCCGCGCGGTTCGCTCGGCGCGCGCACGCGGCGCCATCGTGATCGTCGTGGCGCACCGGCCGATCGGGATCAAGGCGGTCGACCGGGTTGGCACTGAAGGACGGCCGCAGCAGGCGCTCGGTCCGAAGGACGCCGTGCTCGGCCAGTTGCTGCAGCGTGTCCCGGCGCCTGCCGATCAAGATCGTCTCCAACCCGGAAGCCAGAAATGATGGCCGCGAGTTGAAGGCCCGCACGGCGCTCGATAAGGTCGCACTCGATCGCCAGCTCGCGCTGGTGCTGGTTCTGTCGCGGGCGGATTGGCGGTTGGGCATCGACAGTGCCTATTTTTCGCGGTGCGCTGATTGCGTCGGGGCAGATGGTGGTGGATACCAACGTCAAGAAGGTGCAGACCTCGACCGGCGGCGTGGTCGGCGAGGTGCGCGTGCGCGACGGCGACAACGTCAAGGCCGGCGATGTGTGGTGCGGCTCGACGATACCGTGCGTCAAGGCAAGCCTCGCCATCGTCGTCAAGACATTAAACGGATGTCGGCGCGCGCCGCGCGGCTCGAGGCCGAGCAGCGCGGGCTCGACCAAATCAAGTTCCCGGCGGATGCTGACCGATCACCGTTGATGACCGAACGTCCGTGATCATCATCGCGAGCGAGACCAAACTGTTCGAGGTTCGCGTGCTCGGACGCGCCGAGCAGAAGTCGCAATTGCGCGAGCGGTGTCGCAGCTCAACGAGGAAATCGCACGGTCTCACTGCGCAGAGCAGGCCAAGGACAAGGAAATCGCGCTCGTCGAGAGGCGTAGCTCGTCGGTGTGCGCCAGCTGTATGAGTCCGCCTGATCCAGATCGCGCGCCTGACGGTGCTGGAGCGTGACCTGGCCCGCCTGTCCGGCGAGCGCGCGCAATACATCGCCGCCGCGCGCAGCCCAAGGGCAAGATCACCGAGACCGAACTGCAGATCATCCAGGTCGACAAGGACGTGGTCAGCGAGGTCTCCAAGGTCCTGCGTAGACCAACACAAGATCGGCGAGTTCGTCGAACGCAAGGCTTACCGCCGAGGACCAGCTCCGCCGCATCGATATCCGCGCGCCGCGCGACGGCGTCGTGCTGCAGTCGAACGGTTCATACCGTCGGCGGCGTCATCACCGCGGGCGACGCCATCATGATGATGGTGCCGAAGGCGAACGACTCTCTCGGTCAAGCCAAGGTCAATCCGCAGGACATCGACAAGCTGCAGATCGACCAGAAGACGCTGTGCGGTTGTCGGCTTCAACAGCGCACCACGCCGGAACTGAACGGCGTTGTGACCGCGTCTCCGCCGACGTCACTACCGACCAGCGCACCGGGCAGAGCTATTACACCATCCGCGTCTCGATTCCGCCCGGAAGAGGTCGCCCGTCTCGGCGAAACGCAAGATCATCCCGGCATGCCGGTCGAAGCCTTCGTGCAGACCGGTCGAACGCATGATGTTCTCCTATCTGATGAAGCCGTTCGAGCGACCAGCTGAGCGCTCGTTTAGAGAGAGGGTGAGGTTCCGCTCTGTCGTCGTCCCAGCTCGACGCCAGCTACACGATGAGGTCGCGGGGTGGGGTGTAGTGAAGAGCAGATTGGACCCGACACTTGTGCTCGTCCGACGCTCGACGCCGACCGCCGTGTCAACGACTTTGAGCCGACTTACGCGGTTCGATGCACTATAATCGGTGCGTCGGGCCGGGGGCAATGGAGTCCAGCCCGGGTTGCACCTCCGACTGGACTTACAGCATCATCGCGAACTTCAAAGGTTGAAGTTCGCCTGGGTCAGGTTCAATCCAACACCCGTCAAGACAAACATCATCTCTGCCCCGGCGATGCCATTCGTATCGACGGATACGTTGGTATTACCACCGCTCTCGGTCCACGTGATCGAGTTGGAAACCGTGCCTGGAGTGTTGGCCGCCACGAAAACAAGGGCTTGATTGCCGCTAACAGAACTATTGGCATCAATGCCGCTCAGATCGATGACATCGGTGCCAGTCCAGCCGGAAATCACGTCGGCGGTGGCGATCGTATTGCCGCTGTCTGCTAGGTTGGTGAAGACGTAGCTGTCGGACCCAGCTCCCCCGTTCATGGTGTCCTTTCCAAGCCCGCCGATGAGCACGTCGTTGCCACCGCCGCCAGTGAGGGTGTCGTTGCCCTGTCCTCCGGACAGAACATTGGCGGCCGCATTTCCGGTGAAATTGTCTCGAAGTTGGAGCCGATGATGTGCGGTTCGGGATTTGCCCCCGACCCAGCCGTAGCGGTCACCCGGCCGAGCGAGGCCGAATAGTCGTGGATATTCTCCGCCGCCGCCAGCGTCACGCCGATACTGCTCGCAGCCGCGTCGCCATCTTGGTCAACGACTTCGATCGGCACGTCGAAGCTTATTGGATTGGTCGATTGGACCGCAGCGCCAAAGTTTCCGATCTTAAATGTGTCTCCCAACCCATGTGTATTCGACTGCGTTGAAACCATTCGCCGTGAACACGGCGATGGTCGTTTCGTTATTGTGTCGCCAATACGTTGCCCACGTTGATCGAGCCGTTGGCCTCCAACGTGACTGTGAAGACGTGCCCGCCAATATGTAGGTAGGCTCAAGCGGCTGGGTCAAGTCGATCAGCTGCGAAAAGCCGGCAAACCTGATCGAAACCGCTGTGAGCGGATCGGGCGTGCTGAGCTCCAGGTCCAACTACAAGACCGTTATCACCATCGGGGTCATCGAATGCGGCAATGTTGACGTAGCTGCCACTTGTGGCGGTAAAGTCGGCCGAAGCTCCATTGACCGTGTAGTGACCGTCAAAAACGTGGTCTCGCTTGCTCGGGGTATCGTAGTCGCCGCCGCCCGTGACTGAGGATCGCCCCTGAGATCGACGACGAAATCAATGCGGAATGTCTCGTCGGCAGGGCCAACCCCCATTGCCCCGCTGCCGACGCCCCCTTCATTTGCATTGGTGTTAATGGAGCCACCGTACTGGTGGTTGAGCTGCGGTGTCAGCAACAGATCTTGGCTGTTGTTATCGATGGGAACAGCGACTGTTTCCCCGACCGGAATGAATCCGGCCCATTCGTCGTTGCCACCAACGAAGTTGAAAGCTCCATCGTTGAAGTCGACCAGGGTCACGACGTCCACCACGGCGTTCATGTCGACCGAATACGTGGCAGCAGTCGGATTGAGCGTGATCACGAACACCGATGTGTTTCCGGCAAACGCTGTCAGGGATAGGCCATCCGGTGAGACGTCGTAGATAATCGGCACACCGTTGGACGAGAGCCCGGCGAGCGCCCATCTAAAGAGGCGAGAAGCGCACTGTCCCAGGTTCATCGGCACCGTCGTTGTTGGAAATCGAAATCGTTCCAAGTCGAGGTCGAAAACGACCGGGACCCCGCTCCATTCAGCACGGCATATTCAGGAGTGACCGAAGCGGCATGTCGTTCTCGATCGTGACCGTCGCGCCGGCGTCAATGATGACGCTGTCGCCGTCAAAGTCGGTCGCCACGAACACCGAGGCCAGGCTCAGAGCGATCGTCTCCGTGTCGCCCGCCGGCCGTTGCCAGCGCGCATGGTCGAGCTGGTCAACCAGCGTGAAGGTCCAGTTCCCCGCCGCCGTCAGCTGGAACGTGAAGCACCGGCGTTGCCGGCCGGCGCAGACGCCGTCACCGTTCACCTGCATCGCATTGAACGTCAAGCGCAACGCCGCCCGAGGTCAGACCCAGCGCCTGCAACTGTCGATCGCCGCATTGAGCGACACCGTCAGCGGCTCGTCGCGCGCCGGAACGCCGACCAGGCCCGAGTCGCAATCTGGCCGCCCGGCAACGTCGCCGCGTGGCGCCCGCAATGCCGTCGCCCAGGCCCGTCGACAGCCCTCGACAACGCCGTCCTCGTCAACCGTGCCGGTCGACCGTCCCGCGGTCGCAATCGGCGTGTCGTCGTCGACCGTGATCACCAGGCCGGTGGCATTGCCGACACCGTGTCGCCGTCAAAGTCGGTCGCCTGCACGATCGCACCGAGATTGATCGTCAGATCGTTCTCAGCATTGCCCGCCGCATGGTCGAGCTGGTCAACCAGCGTGAAGGTCCAGTTCCCCGCCGCCGTCAGCTGGAACGTGAAGACCGTGTTGCCGGCCGGCGCAGACGCCGTCACCGTGTCCGCAGCAATCGCATAGCTCAGCGCAACGCCGCCCGAGGTCAGACCCAGCGCCTGCAACGTCGTAACCGCATTGCCGGTGAACCCATAGCTCAGCGGCTCGTCCGCGCCAGACTGGAACAGCGCCGTCACCGAGCCGGTCGCAACCATGGCCTGGCCGGCAACGTCGCCGGTGCCGCCAGCAATGCCGTCGCCCGGGCCAGCGTCCGCAATGCCTTCAACAACGCCGTCCTCGTCAACCGTGCCGGTCGACGTTCCGGCGGTCGCAATCGGCGTGTCGTCGTCGACCGTGATCACCAGGCCGGTGGCATTGCCGACACCGTGTCGCCGTCAAAGTCGGTCGCCTGCACGATCGCACCGAGATTGATGGTCAGATCGTTCTCAGCATTGCCCGCCGCATGGTCGAGCTGGTCAACCAGCGTGAAGGTCCAGTTCCCCGCCGCCGTCAGCTGGAACGTGAAGACCGTGTTGCCGGCCGGCGCAGACGCCGTCACCGTGTCCGCAGCAATCGCATAGCTCAGCGCAACGCCGCCCGAGGTCAGACCGAGCGCCTGCAACGTCGTAACCGCATTGCCGGTGAACCCATAGCTCAGCGGCTCGTCCGCGCCAGACTGGAACAGCGCCGTCACCGAGCCGGTCGCAACCGTGGCCTGGCCGGCAACGTCGCCGGTGCCGCCAGCAATGCCGTCGCCCGGGCCAGCGTCCGCGATGCCTTCAACAACGCCGTCCTCGTCAACCGTGCCGGTCGACGTTCCGGCGGTCGCAATCGGCGTGTCGTCGTCGACCGTGATCACCAGGCCGGTGGCATTGCCGACCACCGTGTCGCCGTCAAAGTCGGTCGCCTGCACGATCGCACCGAGATTGATGGTCAGATCGTTCTCAGCATTGCCCGCCGCATGGTCGAGCTGGTCAACCAGCGTGAAGGTCCAGTTCCCCGCCGCCGTCAGCTGGAACGTGAAGACCGTGTTGCCGGCCGGCGCAGACGCCGTCACCGTGTCCGCAGCAATCGCATAGCTCAGCGCAACGCCGCCCGAGGTCAGACCCAGCGCCTGCAACGTCGTAACCGCATTGCCGGTGAACCCATAGCTCAGCGGCTCGTCCGCGCCAGACTGGAACAGCGCCGTCACCGAGCCGGTCGCAACCATGGCCTGGCCGGCAACGTCGCCGGTGCCGCCAGCAATGCCGTCGCCCGGGCCAGCGTCCGCGATGCCTTCAACAACGCCGTCCTCGTCAACCGTCCCGGTCGACGTTCCGGCGGTCGCAATCGGCGTGTCGTCGTCGACCGTGATCACCAGGCCGGTGGCATTGCCGGACACCGAGTCGCCGTCAAAGTCGGTCGCCTGCACGATCGCACCGAGATTGATGGTCAGATCGTTCTCAGCATTGCCCGCCGCATGGTCGAGCTGGTCAACCAGCGTGAAGGTCCAGTTCCCCGCCGCCGTCAGCTGGAACGTGAAGACCGTGTTGCCGGCCGGCGCAGACGCCGTCACCGTGTCCGCAGCAATCGCATAGCTCAGCGCAACGCCGCCCGAGGTCAGACCGAGCGCCTGCAACGTCGTAACCGCATTGCCGGTGAACCCATAGCTCAGCGGCTCGTCCGCGCCAGACTGGAACAGCGCCGTCACCGAGCCGGTCGCAACCGTGGCCTGGCCGGCAACGTCGCCGGTGCCGCCAGCAATGCCGTCGCCCGGGCCAGCGTCCGCGATGCCTTCAACAACGCCGTCCTCGTCAACCGTCCCGGTCGACGTTCCGGCGGTCGCAATCGGCGTGTCGTCGTCGACCGTGATCACCAGGCCGGTGGCATTGCCGACACCGTGTCGCCGTCAAAGTCGGTCGCCTGCACGATCGCACCGAGATTGATGGTCAGATCGTTCTCAGCATTGCCCGCCGCATGGTCGAGCTGGTCAACCAGCGTGAAGGTCCAGTTCCCCGCCGCCGTCAGCTGGAACGTGAAGACCGTGTTGCCGGCCGGCGCAGACGCCGTCACCGTGTCCGCAGCAATCGCATAGCTCAGCGCAACGCCGCCCGAGGTCAGACCCAGCGCCTGCAACGTCGTAACCGCATTGCCGGTGAACCCATAGGTCAGCGGCTCGTCCGCGCCAGACTGGAACAGCGCCGTCACCGAGCCGGTCGCAACCGTGGCCTGGCCGGCAACGTCGCCGGTGCCGCCAGCAATGCCGTCGCCCGGGCCAGCGTCCGCAATGCCTTCAACAACGCCGTCCTCGTCAACCGTCCCGGTCGACGTTCCGGCGGTCGCAATCGGCGTGTCGTCGTCGACCGTGATCACCAGGCCGGTGGCATTGCCGACAACCGTGTCGCCGTCAAAGTCGGTCGCCTGCACGATCGCGACCGAGATTGATGGTCAGATCGTTCTCAGCATTGCCCGCCGCATGGTCGAGCTGGTCAACCAGCGTGAAGGTCCAGTTCCCCGCCGCCGTCAGCTGGAACGTGAAGACCGTGTTGCCGGCCGGCGCAGACGCCGTCACCGTGTCCGCAGCAATCGCATAGCTCAGCGCAACGCCGCCCGAGGTCAGACCCAGCGCCTGCAACGTCGTAACCGCATTGCCGGTGAACCCATAGCTCAGCGGCTCGTCCGCGCCAGACTGGAACAGCGCCGTCACCGAGCCGGTCGCAACCGTGGCCTGGCCGGCAACGTCGCCGGTGCCGCCAGCAATGCCGTCGCCCGGGCCAGCGTCCGCGATGCCTTCAACAACGCCGTCCTCGTCAACCGTCCCGGTCGACGTTCCGGCGGTCGCAATCGGCGTGTCGTCGTCGACCGTGATCACCAGGCCGGTGGCATTGCCGACACCGTGTCGCCGTCAAAGTCGGTCGCCTGCACGATCGCACCGAGATTGATGGTCAGATCGTTCTCAGCATTGCCCGCCGCATGGTCGAGCTGGTCAACCAGCGTGAAGGTCCAGTTCCCCGCCGCCGTCAGCTGGAACGTGAAGACCGTGTTGCCGGCCGGCGCAGACGCCGTCACCGTGTCCGCAGCAATCGCATAGCTCAGCGCAACGCCGCCCGAGGTCAGACCCAGCGCCTGCAATGTCGTAACCGCATTGCCGGTGAACCCATAGCTCAGCGGCTCGTCCGCGCCAGACTGGAACAGCGCAACCGTCCCCGTCGCCGTCACCGCCGGTCGCCACCTGTCCGGCGCGGCAACGTCGCCGGTGCCGCCAGCAATGCCGTCGCCTGGGCCAGCGTCCGCAATGCCTTCAACAACGCCGTCCTCGTCAACCGTGCCAGACGAGACGCACCGCTCACCGCATCGGACCATCGTCCTCGATCTGGAACACACCCGCGCCCAGATTGAGCGCCGCCGTGTCCGTGTCGCCGTCGGCGTCCGTCACCGTCTGCACCACCTGCAGATCGGCGGCTTCGACAGCGTCAGCGTCGAGGTGTCGTCGTCGCTGACGGTGTTGGCGTGCCAGACGTTGGCTCTGGCTGAACGTCACCACGCCGTCGCCGGTCGATGCTGATGCGGAAGTACGGTCACCGCCCACCGTGCCGATGATGTCGGTACCAGGCGCCGCCTGGTTGAGAACGATCGAGGCGCCCTGCGCTCCGTTCGCGCCAAGCGCAAACAGACCCGACGCCACGTTCGAACCGGTCAGAACCAGCGACATAGGTCGCGCTGCCAGGACCGTCGCTGCCAAAGTCCGCACGCCGCGAAGTTGTCGGCAAAGTTCGCCGTCACGGTGTTCAAGGCCGGCCGGAGCATGTCGCCGCCCTCCGTCGCTGCCCACCGGACGCTCTCGTCCAGAACCAGCGTGTCCGCCGTCGGATTGGCCACCAACCGCATTCGGACCGTCGTCCTCGATCGTGGAACACGCCCGCGCCCAGATTGAGCGCCGCCGAGGCGGTGTCGCCATCGGCGTCCGTCACCGTCTGCACCAGCTGCAGACAGGTCAGCGCTCGACAGCGTCAGCGTCGCGGTGTCGTCGTCGTTGCCGGTGTTCGCGTGCCAGATGTTGGCCGTTGCGTGAACGTCACCTCGCCGCGTCGCCGGGTCGACGCTGATCGTGAAGTAGGTCGTCACGCCGATCGGGCCGATGATGGTCGTTGCCGACCTGGTTGAGCACGATCTGCGCGCCCTGGCCAATGCCGTCGCCGTCCCCGCGCTGGTGTCCGCCGGATCCAGCGCAAACAGCCCGGACGCCACGTTCGAACCGGTCAGAACCAGCGCATAGGTCGCGCTGCCAGCTCCATCGGTGCCGAAGTTCGCCGCCGCAAAGTTGACCGAGAAGTTCCCGGTCGCAGACACAATGCCCGTCGCCGTTCGGCGGAGACCGGGCTCTCGTCGAGCACAATCGCCGCAGCCGTCGGATTGCACCACAACCGCATCCGGACCCGTCGTCCTGGACCGTGAACACGCCGCTGCCGAGATTGATCGCCGCCGTGTCGCTGTCGCCGTCGGCGTCCGTCACCGTCTGCACCAGCCGCAGCAGGTTGGCGTTCGCCAGCGTCAGCGTCTGCGGTATCGTCAGGGTTGCTGGCCGTGTTGGCGTGCCCAGATGTTCGCCGTAGCTGTCGGTGAACGTCACCACGCCGTTCGCCGGCGTTGATCGGATGGTGAAGTAGTCGGTGCCGCGCCGACCGAGCCGGTGATCGACGTTGCCGGCCTGGTTGAGCACAATCTGCGCGCCCTGGCCGATGCCGTCGCCGTCGCCCGCCGTCGGTGTCGGCCGCATCCAGCGCAAACAGCCCGGACGCCACGTTCGAGCCGGTCAGAACCAGCGCATAGGTCGCGCTGCCAGCGTCCGTCGCGTGCCGAAAGCCGCCGCTGCGAAGTTGGCGCGAGAAGTTGGCCGTCGCACGACCCGATACCGTCGCCGTCCGGCGGCAAGCGCGCTCTCGTCGAGCACGATCGCCGCCGCCGCTCGGGTTGGCAACCACCGCATCCGGCGTGTCGTCGATCACCGTGATCGAAGCGTTGAGCGGCACGTTAGTGTCGGCCCCTGGGCCGCCGGAGTTGGTCACCGTGACGCGGCCGTTGAGGTTTATGGCGATGCTGTCTTCGCCGCCGATCGGTTGATCGACCGGGGCGTGCAGGATGAAAGTGTAGGCGCCCGTCGAAGCGAGCGTCATGGTGAAAACTTTGGTGTCGGTGGCGGCGTCGTAGTCGCTGGTATCGCCGTTGGCGTTGTAATAGCCGATGAGGTTCGGGCCCTCGGTGTCGAAATAGACCTGCTTGCCGTCCGAGGTGAGCGGTCCGTTGGACACGGTCTGCACCGCCGGATTGCCGCCGAGCGGCGCAAAGGCAAAGCTCAGCGTGCCGTCGACCCCGCCGGTGATCAGCGAGGCGAAGCTGCCGGCGCTGGCGTTCGTGACCGTGTTCGGCCCGCTCTCGTCAGTATCCAGGCCCGCGACGTCGGTGGTGTCCTCGATGCCGCCCGGGAGGCCGTGCTCCTCCTCGACCACGCCGGTGACCGCGCCGGTGATGGTCAGCGTGGCGGTGGTTGCGCTGGAGGCTGCGCGGATCTACCCCGCTGATCGTGAAGCACACGGCCGCGGTGTCGGTCCCGCGGTGGCCGTCCGAGATGCTGTAAGTGAAGAGCTCATTTGCGGTCTGACCGGCACCTAAGTGCGTGAAGCGTCCGTTCTGATTGTATTGAAAGCTTCCATCCGCGTTGACCGTCAGCGTTGCGCCTGAAGCCAACGTGATCGGGGTGCCGAATGAAAACGGCCGGCCGTCGATGCGTGTGATCGACAGCGGGTCGCCGTCCGGATCGGAATCGTTGTTGAGAAAGCCGTTGGCCGGGCCAACCAGCAATTGATCTTCTGTAATGCTGTAGTTGTCGTTCCTGGCGTCTGGAGCTGGCACGGTACGACCCCTCATCTCTGTCGGACAGCGGCGTGCCAGCAATACGACGCGCAGATGCGTAGCGTGGACGGCGTCAGATGCGCCTTGCACCACCCTCGTTGGATAGTTTCTCGGTTATCAAAGCATACCCCTCGTTGCGCCGAATTGCCGAGGCCGGCCGCGTCAGAACTTGCCGGTCAATGTGAGCGTGGGTCCATGATAATAGCGGGAAAAGCGGCCGGCATCCGGGGCAGCCCGCAGCGGGTCGATGAATGCATCCAGCCGGTAGCTAAGGCCGAGCTTCGCCGTCGGGCTGAACCACCAGGAGAAGCCGGCCTGAACGTCGAAATTATAGACCACGACCGATGACGACCGACGTGCTATGTTCAGGGGTCCGGCTTCGCTGAAAGCGGACGTCTCCGTAAAGATCACCGCTCCTTCCGCCACCGTGGTAAGAGTAGAACTGGCGCTCAACGCGCTGCTCGACTGGCTGGTGAACTTGCTATTTCCGAACAGCAGCGCGGCATTGCCGGAATAGTCGAACGCCAGCAGGCCGGTGAGCGGTACCGATCCTTCGAGGCCGACACGGGGCCCGACACCGAAAAACGAGCGGCGCACGCTGGTGACATCGGAAGCCGTCGCAACCAACGTGTCCGTATCAACCAAGGCAAGAGGATCATCAGGATTGAGTTGGAAAACACGCGTTGCGGTCGCTGACGCATTCGTCATGGCGGTGGTTCTTGGCCGCACCTCGGCGGCACGAAAACCGAAATTGATCTGCATCGAACGAGGATTGATCTGCCTCAAACGAGGGACGTAAATCATATCCCATGCCCAAATCGGCTTGCCAGTGCCTTTCCTTGAGTTCTGTTGAGGTAATGCGGATGCCACGGGCATTCCTGCTATCTAAGGTAACAATGCCAATTGGCGGGTCACAGCAATCCTCGAGTTGGAAGCTCGCCTCGCTGACACGGGGCGCCTATGGCGGCGCTTCGCCTTCGCCTCACCGCCCGCGGGCTTGCATATTGACGTGCCAGGGCGTGCCGGAAAGCGGTAGTCGACAGCCCGACTGCAGCGTCCCAGCCCGCCCTCGGTCGCAAACTTGCGTTGCTCCCGTTTCCACAGCTCCCAGTAAAAATGGGAGCCGCACCTAAGATGCCGAACCCGCGCACCGTATATGGAATTGGGTCGCCTGCCGTCCAGAACGTGCCGCCCTCAACGAATGCCCGCCATTCGCCCGGATCGACGATCGGGGCCGGTGTCGTCACGACCAAATCGGCAGCGAGTGAAGGGACCGCCAGCGATAAAGCAACCAGTGATATGCCGACGCGAAGGAGAATGCGTGGCTTTGCCGGACAAATGAACCTGCCGCCCATTGGTTTCCCTACGGTCACCGGTGGTGAACAGGATTGCTCGAGGAGGTCAATGCTACCTGCAGTTGATTGCCAAGAATTGATGAGTTGTTGCATTCAAGCAACGAGTGCGGCCAACGGCGAGGAGAACATATCGAGCTGTGCCATCGCGAGCCGCATCGCGTTCTCCATGTGTTTTCTGGAGGCTCTACACTCAAGGTCCGCGCCTATGATCAAAGCGGCACCAAGACTTGTGTCTACGTCGCCAGACGGTCGTGGCGGCTGGATCAAGGGCGGCGTCGCCACCAGCTTGACCTAGCGGCTGGCGGACGTGGTCGAGGCCACGGCGCTGGATCGCACCTGGAAGCTATCGCCGCACTCGAAGGCACGCACCATGGTGGGTATTCGGTGCTGATGCGTCGAGCCGAACAGGGATGAAGCCAACGCCTGGAGGAGGGAAATACGTCAGGCCGTACCATCATTCCCTGCGTGATACCGGAGAGATGCAGGGAAGGTGGTGGCGTCAACGGGTGACCGCATGGAAGAACCGCAAGATAGCAGGTGAAGAAAGGCCAGTCCGGCAATCCAAACGGAAGGGCCGCCGGATCGCGCAACAGGGCGACCCTGGCGATCGAGGCGTTGCTTCGAGGGCGAGGGCGAGGCCCTTACCCGGAAGGCCATCGAACTTGCAAAGGCCGGCGACATGGCCGCGCTGCGTCTCGCCTGGACAGGCTGGCGCCGCCGCGCAAAGACAGCCCAGTGGCCTTTGAATTGCCGGAGATGAAAACGCTCAACGACGCGGTGCCGGCCATGGGTGCCCTTGTTAAAGCGGTTCGGGCAGGGCGAGTCGACGCCAACGAGGCCGGTGAGCTGACGAAATGGTGCAAGCATTCGCCAAGATCATCGATACCGCAGAACTTGAAGACCGCGTTCAAAAACTGGAGGAGGCGATCAACAAATGACGTTGGATAGACGGCTCTCAAAACTGGAAGCGTCGATTTCGCCCGAAGTCCGGCCCCCCAAGGTCGCAGTGATTAAGGGTTACCGAGACGGCGAGGACATGGATGCGGCGCGGATCGCCACTTCGCAGCCCATCCCGAGGACCGGGTGCCACCCTCCGTTGTCTTCCTCCGAAAGATGCCACGGGCGACGACGAATGATTACCGACCGTCGCGCTATGAATACGCGGCGCCGCCGGGCACCCTAAACCAGCACCAAACCTCTGCCGAGGCATGTCAGCCCCATGCGCATCTGCGATCCCGAGCTGCCCTCGCTACCGCCTTCGCCTGTCGAGCGCTGTTTCCGATCGAACGTTTCCGGCCTCGGGCGGCGGGCGGGATGTCATCCAACGAATTGGCTGGGTCTGTCCGGGGATCCGCCGCCAGAAGCTTCCGCATCCGGGCAGCACGGCGTCATATCTGATTATGCGGATGCGGTCTGAGATTAGCTTACCCGTTGCTTAACGGGCGGAATAAATGCTGATTTTTCACGGGTGAAGAACCGAATAAACGCCAAGTATTTCAATATGGTGAGCGCGGTGGGACTCGAACCCTGACCCCATCATTAAAAGTCAAGTTTCCCCCTGTTGCATGCTGTGATCTTACGAGACAAAAAACGCTTGTAATACAGGCATTTATGCCTAATCTGGTGTGACATTCCGTGACAGTCCGTTACCCCTCGTGGCAGCGATTTCTGTTACCCCTGTTACCCCAGACGCGAGCACTTGATCTATGGCCAGAGCCCTGAATGTCCGCACCATCGACGCCATCAAACCTCACAAAATCAAGCGGCAGGAAATCCCCGACAACATCGTGCGCGGCCTCTACCTCGTGGTGCAGCCATCCGGCGCGAAAAGCTGGGCGGTGCGCTACCGGCACGAGGGCAAACCCGACCAAGCTGACGCTCGGCCCATATCCGCAGGCTCGGTCTGGCCGAGGCGAGGGCGGCGGCGCGCGAGACGCTCGGCGTCGTCAGCGAGGGCAACAATCCGACCGCCGACGTGGTGACGCTGAAGCGGCTGAAGCGTCTGCCTGCCGCTGATGGCAACCGGACGTTCGAGGCGGTGAAGCGGCGTTTCATCGAATCCCAGCGGGCCAAAGGGCGGCGCACTGTCGCCGACATCGAGGCCATCATCGACCGCGACGCGACTCCTCATTGGAAGGACCGGCAGATCGCCGCCATCACCGCCGCCGACGTGGTCGAGCGGATCGAGGCCATTGTCGGCCGCGAGGCTCCGGTCGCGGCCGCGCGATTCCGCGCGTGGATCTCGAAGCTGTTTTCCTATCGCCGTCAGAGCGCAGCTCCGTCCCGACAACCCGGCCAAGCTGACCGAGAGCCCGGTCGATGCCAAGTCCCGCCAGCGCAAGCGCAGGCTCGACGACGGTGAATTGGCGCTGGTGTGGAAGGCGGCGGGACAGCTCGGCTATCCGTTCGGCTCGGCGGTGCAGCTCCTTCTTTTGAGCGGCCAACGACGCAACGAGGTCTGCTCGGCACCGCGATCCGAAGTTCGATCTCAAAGCTCGGCAATGGATCATCGCGCCGTGCCGGGCCAAGAACAACGTCGAGCATTTGGTCCCGCTCGAGCGCCGCCGCCTGCGATCTCATTGCCAATCTTCCGACAGTCGAAGGCGAGGGCGGTTTTATTTTCACTACCAACGGCGAGACACCGATCTCGGGATATTCCAAATGGAAGGCGAGGCTCGACCGCAAGGTGACCGAGCTGAACGGCGGCAAGGCGCTGCCGCATTGGACATTGCACGATTTGCGCCGAACCTTCAGCTCGGGCTGCGCGCGGCTGCGCATTCCGACCGAGGTGACCGAGCGCATGCTCAACCACGTCTCGGAATTGTTCGGCGGCGTCGCTGGAATTTACAATTTATTTCAGTACGACAGCGAGCGCCGCGAAGCCATGGAGGCTTGGGCTCGCTACGTTATGGCCGTCGTCGATGGCAGCCCACCCGCGAACGTGGTCCCGTTGCGCCCGGCGGCCTCGTGATGGCTCGCTACGACGAGTGCAAAGCGGCATGGGACCAGCGCAAGGCTGAACGGCTGGCTCGAAAGAATGCCAAGTTCAAGGCTGAACGGCTGGCCCTGAAAAATCCCCAACACAAGGCAGACACTGCTACCCCACCGCAAGAGTGGCGATCCGGCTGGGTCGAGATCGAAGATATTGAAACAGACGCCGGCGGTGGCAACTGGCTGATCGAACGGCCTGAGTTGCCGCAGGATGCCTTGTCGTTTCTCAAGACCCTGCGTGTGCTCGGCTACCACTTGCAGGACCAGCGTTATCGCGATCTGCACGGTGAGTTGGTCCTGAGCGATTTGATAGACCGGGAAACCGGCAAATGGCGGCACTTCAACGTGAACCCGGAAGCGCGCTCGCTGTTCGAGCAAATCGAGGAAGTGATCGCGTCCGGCGTCTCAGAGCGCGAGGCGCTCGCGCAGGCGATTTTCGATTTCGACATCACGGGCGAGAACTTTGAAGCCGTTCACAAACGGCTTGAACGGATGCTAGCCGAGCACCGCAAAAGAGTTAGACAGATCCCAGCCCAAAAAGTCTGATGCGCGTCGCGGGTTTTTGTGAAATTTAACTGATCGCACTCTTTCAATCGAGAGCGATCATCATGGCCCGCAAGCTGATCCCAAATTCCCAACTTCCCGCACGCTACGGCTGCACGCGCGAGTGCGTTTTCCGCTGGAAGAAAGATCCCCAGCTGAAATTTCCGAAGCCTGCGCTCGTCGTCAACCAACGCGAATTTTACGACGAGGCTGAATTGCTAGACTGGGAGGAAGACAACTCCCCAGGCGAGCGCGAGCCCGCAGTCAAGACCGAGGTCGCCTGAAAAGCGAAACGCCGCCCCCGATCAGGGCGGCGCTTCTATTTCCGGACCGGCGGGCACGGTCGGGGTCGCACCTCGAATCTACCTCCCGCCGGTCCCAAACTCAACACGGGGGTCGGGGAAGACATGAGGCAGAACGGACTAAAGGCACCGCCCGTCTTCGGGGAGGCGCGCTATGTCGCCGCGCTCAGGTGTTCGTGGTAATGGTCGTAACCGGCTCCCAGACAACTCACCTGCCCGAAGAGATCGGCCGCTGGCTGCGATGGCGAAACGAGACAGGCAAGATCGCGCTAGCGCGAGTACGGCTCGTGAGATGTGATCCGCAACATCCGACCCGTCTGTGCTGGAATCAGCAGCCGTGAAATGGTGAATCCCTGCGCCCGGTGAGGGTTGCGAGTTTATCATCCATCCCGCCATCTGCACCGTCGTGCCTGCATGTGAGCTGGTCGAAATTAGCTCGGATCTGGAAGCCCCGGGAAAATCTGACCGCCAAATCGCCGACGAGGTCAAGAGCGACCGTAATACGGTCGAGTCGAATCCGGGCCAAGCTGGAGCGAACGGGCGACGTGTACTACTGACGACGGACCGACACAAGGCCGCCACCACCGCGCCTAAGCGACCGAGGCCACCGCCACCGCGACAACGTCGACGTCCGAGCGACCACATTCCGCAACGCCAGGGCCGGTAGCAGCGGTGCACGATACGTCATCGACCACGCGCACGTGATCGCCAACACCGGCGGCCCCGACGATTGGGAAGTCGCGACTTTCGACACTCCGGAAAAGGCCAGCAAGTTCGTCTCCGGAATCGATGGCGCGCGCAATTACCTGATGGCATTGCAGCCGGCCGAGCGCGTTGCGGCGCTGGAAGGCCTTGTCACCAGACTGACAGCGGAGCACCGGACATGAACGATCTGCCCGCGTTTGCCGCCGCTGGACCCATGGGAGCCTGGCGTTCGCGGCACCGATGTGCCCATCGCCGAAAACGGACATCTGCCCGAAAATATTTTTCCCGAAGACGTTAAAGGACGAGCCGCAAAGCGATATCGGCACCCGTAAACTGACCTTGACGCTCATCACGGATCACACCGGGCAGGAGATGCGCCGGGTCGACATGACGCTGCTAGAGCTGGCAGAACATATCCGCTGCCAGACCGCTGCCGATAAGATGTCGTTGCCGTGGCTCAAGCTCGCCTTGTTTGGAATACGGCGAAGCGAAAGAACAGCTTAAGGACCGATCTCAATACGCTGCAGGTTTCAGGCATCGAAGGTGACCACGACAGCGGCGACATATCGTTCGAGGATGCCGTCGAGCGAATACGCAAGGCCGGGGTCCGAGCGCTGCTCTATACGAGCGCGAGCTACATCCCCCGCAGCAAGGAACGATGGCGCATTCTGGCGCCACTCTCGCGCAACCGCGAGCCTGAAGTCCGGGCCAAGCTCTGCGCGCGTCTCAATGGCCTGTTCGACGGCAAGCTCGCGGGCGAAAGCTTCACAATATCGCAGGCGTATCTGTATGGGCATCTTCGAGACTGCGAGCACCGGGTCATGGTTCTCGACGGCAAGTATCTCGACCACTGTGACCACACCTATGCCGGCAGCATCTTCAAGGACGGCTCACGGATTGGCGACAAGCCGAAAACGAACGGCACCGGCAGTCACAGCCATGAGCATGCGCCGCGCGCCGAGAACGGCAGCCCGCCAGAGGACTGGGCACCCCTGATTGAGGGGATTATGGCCGGCGCCCCGCTGCACCCATCCTTGCGTGCTCTCGCCGCCAAGATGGTGGTTGCGGGGATGAGTGGGGGTGCGGTCACAAACGCCCTGCGGGCCTTGATGGAGTCATCGAAGGCGAAGAGCGAGGACCCGTTACGATGGCAATCCCGCTTTAACGACATTCCGCGCCTGGTCGAAAGCGCCGAGGGGAGGTTCGGGCCAATAGAACAGCCGGAAGTCGATCTCTCCGAGCAATTGCGCAAGGCTGCCGACGAGGCTGAAGCCGCCAAGTCGGAGAACGAAAAGGACGCGGCCGAGGACACTGCCGACGATGCTGGCGCCGGTCATTCCAGTTCGGCAGGAGCGGCCGGCGGTACGTCCTCATCAGGCCCGGGTGCTGCCCCAGGTCCCAACCCGCAGCCCGGCGGTCTCCATGCTACGCCCTATGCCTGGACCGAGCCGCAGAAAATCCCTCGACGTGACTGGCTGTACGGTCGCTTGCTGATACGCAAGTTCGTCACCGCCACCATCGCGCCCGGCGGGCTCGGGAAGTCGTCACTGGTCGCGGTCGAGGCATTGGCGCAGGTCACCGGCAAGGACCTGCTCGAGATCAAGCCGAGCGGAGAGCTGCGGGTCTGGCTGATCAATCTGGAGGACCCGGCCGAGGAAACAACGCGGAAGATACAAGCGGCGGCCAGGCATTACGGGCTGACCTCGGAGGACATCGGCGACCGTCTCTATGCCGACAGCGGCCGCGACCAGGAATTCGTCATCGCCAAGCTGGGCCAACATGGTGCCCCTGAGCTGGTAGTGCCGGTGCTCAAGGCGATTGTGGCCGAGATCATCCGACGCGAGATCGACGTCCTGGTGATAGACCCCTTTGTTTCGAGTCGACGGGGTTGCCGAGAACGACAATGTCGCGCAGGACAAGGTGGTCAAGGCATGGGCGATGGTCGCCGAACTGGCCAGTTGCGCCGTCCATCTGATCGATCACACCCGCAAAATGGGTCCCGATAGCGAGGTGACCGTGGAGAGCAGCCGCGGTGCCAAGGCCAAGACCGACGCGGCGCGGGTGGTGCGGACACTGAACCGGATGACCGAGGATCAGGGCGCGGCGGCCGGCGTCGATAATCACCGGCTGTTCTTCCGAACCTTCAATGACAAGTCGAACCTCGCTCCGCCCGCCGATAAGTCGGATTGGCATCAGCTGAGAAATGTCGATCTCGGCAATGGTCCCGACATCGAGGTGCGGGGTGGCGTTCTGACCGGACGGGGATGCGGTCGGGGTGGTGGTGCGCTGGGAATGGCCGAACCCGCTCGCTGGCATGACGGGTAAGGATTTCGAGAAGGTCGCCGCGGTGATCAGGAGCGGGAAGTGGCGCGCCGATGTCCGCGCTACGGCGTGGGTAGGGCTCGCGGTGGCGCAGGCGCTGGGGTTGTCGGTTCAGGTCAAGAAGGACAAGGCAAAGATCAAGGGCATACTCCAAATCTGGCTCGCGGCCGGTTCCATCATGATTATCGAACGGCCGGACGATCATCGCCAGCTGCGGCAGTTCGTGGAAGTGGCCGACCCGGAGGACGCGAATTGAGCGTGTTTTGCCGCAGTCCGAGTGCAGCGGTGAAGTGCCGTGCCGCAGTAGTTAGGTCCCTAAGAAGGGACCATAACTGCGGCAAACTTTTGCGTCGGTGCAGCAGTTGTGCCGCACTTCGAACTGCGGCACTGCGGCACCAGGTGCAGCACCTGCCGAACCACTGCCGTACCTCGGGCACGGCAAGCACGGCACAGAACCCCAAGGGACAGTGGCGATATCCTTTACGACCTAACTCGCATGTGCTCGTAGGTATGATGCGCGGTGTGTGTGGTGTGTGGTGCGGTGTGCAGTGGGTGTGCTCTGAGTGTTCTCTTAACACTTAATGGACAACCGGGGGGTGGTCGAAAGTACGGGATAGATCGTGGCGGAACCCCACGTCCCCCCTCGTTTGGAGAGGTTTATGTGTGCCAAAATATTTTGAGGTCGAAAAATGATTAAATCCCATCGCAAAAAGGCCGCTGTAGCCGTCTCTCCACCTAATCCTGACGCCGTCTCAACGTCAGAGCATACGCTCGATGCAGTGCGGGCGATCCTGTGGGGGATCGCACGCGATCCTAAGCAAAGCGCGACGGCGAGAGTGGGCGCTTGTAATCTTTTGCTCCGGGACGCTCGCGAGCATGACGGCGGTGAGGCTCACGCCTCCGACCTCAACAAGCGTGCACTCGTTTTGATGCGGAGAGTGTCAAATTGACCGACGACCTGCCGATTGCAACGACATACAGAGGCATTGGCATCTACGCCGGACAGCCGGCAAAACGTGTCGCGTTGGTGAGGGCCGAACTCGACGGGGTCAGCTCTGATCTCGGATTTGATCGAACTCGCAAGGATTGCCGGCGACGCGTCTTGGGCGCCAGAGCCGCGGCGGCTGGCCGGCGCGAAGGCGATTGCCGGCCTGGAACGCGCGACTACGAGGCGCGAAGCTAAGCCTGATCTTTCCATCGAGCGTATCGAGGCGAGCATTGCCGGCCTCGCGTCGCAGAAGTGGGCGCATTCTTCGAGGTACTGCAGTTTGCTCGATGCTTTCTGTGAGCGGGCCGCGCCGCGTGAGCAGTCCGTCCCTGAGGAGCCGCTTGCCGATGCCCGCGCATTACTTGGGCGGCCTGCAACCGTGACGGATCACGCAGGTAAGGTCTGAACGATCCGGGCCACCCCCGACGCGGGCAAGAGCATCCGAACCATTGCACGCGAGCAGGGAGTGGGCATCCGGACGGTTTCACGTCTTACGGCATAAAGGCCAAAGCCCTCGCAACCGCACCCAGGAGGCCACCAGAAACGATCTCGGAGACTTCAGCACCTCTGCCCGCCCCCTGGCACCCCCGATCGAGATGGCGCCAGCAGACGCATAACCCCTCGCCAAAATTTTCTGCTTGAATTTACCAGTGCTCACTGAACGACGGCTCGTGGTCATTCTTCGGGTGGCCCTGACCGTTTTCGTCAGAACCTTCAACGCTGACGCAGTGAGTTGGCGAGCTCTGTGTCGGCGTCCACCTTGGCGTACTTGATGCAGTGGCCAGTCTTCCGGTTGAGCTGGTGGAAGGGAAACCTTTTCGGATTCCGACCGGGAGACCGTAAGGCCCGCGGACGGTGCTTCTGCCAACGCCAGACCGGCGAGCAGATCGCGTCGGATTGCAATCGCGCCGACGAATTAATGTGGAAGTGCCCGGCCAGCAGGAAACGGAATTTCCTGCTGGTGGGCACCGGATGAACTCTAGTGTGGCTGCGGCGGGCGCGGATTATCGAGAAAGAAGCGCAGCATTTCCTTCGTTGCGTCCGGCCCCTGCGGATCCGTGTATGAGCCGGCCGGGCTGCCTCCCGACCAGGCGTGGCCGGCACCGTGGATATTCCAGTGCTCCAGGATTTCACGTTCGCCGTCGGCGTGGGTCGTGCGGGTGTAGGCATGTCCTCCGGGTATTTGTCCGCGATGCACCTTCTTTTGCGTCCTGGTCGCGCCGATAGCCTGTTCGAGAACCTGCGCGCCATTGTCGGGATGCACGGTGGTGTCGCGGTCGCCGTGGAAGATAATAGACGGGACGGTCGGCCCGCCCGGAACGGCCTGGCGACCGGCTCCGCCCCTTGGCGCATGGCGGCAAACGCCGAGGGCATGTCGATGGCGGCTCCGTAGGCGAGGCCGGAATGGATTCCGACCGCGGCGTACAGATCGCTGTAGGTGGCACCCATGATTGCCGCAGCGGCGCCTCCGGCCGAAAGGCCGGCGACATAGACGCGCTTGGGATCGACTGAATAGTCCTGCATGACTTGGCGGGTGATGCCGGCGATCAGCGAGGGTTCGCCCGCGTCGCGCTGCTGGTCGGCGCTGCGGAACCAGTTCCAGCATTTCGACGGGTTGGCGTCGCTGCGTTGCGCTGGATAGACCACTAGGCAATTCTGTTCCTCTGCGATGAAGTTCATCCTGGTGCCGGCGGCGAAATCGTCCGGCGACTGGGTGCAGCCGTGGAGCATAACGATCAGCGGAAGCGGCTGCCCCTGATGAGCCGGTGGGGACGAAGAGCTTGTAGGTTCGGCTTCCAGCCGGGTTGCTGTAGGTGCCTTCGATAAACTTCGCTCCCTCCGGCACGATGTCGGTCATTGAAGCAGGCGCGTGCTTGACGCCCCGCAGGCCGAGCCAGGTGCCGTCCTTGGCGCGGTCGAACAACGGCCGGCGCCGACGTGGCGTGGCGGTCGGCGTCTCCGCCGGAGCGGCGCGGTCGGCCTTGCCGACGTCGTTGGCCTTCAGGTCGATGGTGGGCAGCGTGCGGCCCGGAAGACGGATGCGGCCTGGGGCGGCCGATGCCGCCGCAGGCGCGCGCTCGCCGCGAAACATGCGCTGCAGCAGCGCCGTGGCTTCGGTCAGTTGCCCCGCCTGGGTCAACCGTGTGGCTTCGCGGAGTGTGTTCTGGTTCAACATCGTATTCACCTCGTCCTGTCGGCAAGAGCGGCCTTGACCGCGGGAGTGGCATGCAGGGCTCCGAGCACGGAAACCGAGGCAATGGTGGCGCGGGCGAGATCGGCCGTGACATCTTGCGCGATGCTGGCAAGGCCGAGGACGTTGATGTGCAACATCTCGCCGGCTTGCCGCGCCGCTTCGAGATCCGCTCGCGTGTAGTTCCGCAGACCAAGATCAAGGCCTTTGCGGGCCGTGGACTGCTTGACCACGTCGGCGTGGCGTTCGAGCTGATTGCGGATCGCCGTTCGGATGAAATCGGTGCGGTTCGAATAGAATCCGTCCTGCACCATCAGATCGACGTGGCCCAGGTCGACATAGCCAAGGTTGATCGTGATTTTTTCGGTTTCAGGAGGCTTGGGCCTCAGTTCGTGGACCTTAGCAGTCATAGGTTCCATCCATATACCATCTGTGTGGATGGCATATGGATGGCCTGGCCTAACGTTACAAGGGGATCAAGCCGCCGAGTGGGACGATTCCAGCTAAAGGACATCAATGTGCCGTGAGCCATCCAAGCAGGGTTATGGGGCGCCCTCAGCGGCTCCCGCCTTGGGTGCTCGGGGCGACGTTCGCCTCGGTCGCTCCCATACCCCAGAGGGTAATCGCCGGCATCATGGCGTTCGGATCAGGGGTTCTATCTCGGCGCTCACCTTCGAGCTGATGGACCACGCGTTTCAAGCAGGTGGATCGACTCGACACTCTCGGCTTTCTGAGCGGGGCCGTAGCTGCTTTTTGCGAAGAAGCGCGCTATTCGGACAATGCTTTGGAGAACCTATATGAAAAAGCTTTCGCTTTTCGCGACGGCAACAATCTGTTTTGTTGCCCTGGCATGTACCGCGCACGCGCGATCGGCCTACGACGGTTCGTGGGACCTCGTCTTCGTGACGCAACAAGGCGCATGCGATCCTACCTACAACTTTACTGTCACTGTTTCCAACGGCTTTGTGACGAATCCTAACCTCGTGAAGTTCAGAGGATACGTCGCGAAATCCGGTGCGGTTCGCGCTTCGGTAGAGGTTCACGAAAAATACGTCTCCGGTTCAGGCAGACTTTCCGGCGCCGCTGGCCGCGGGAAATGGAGCGGATACGCAGGAAATGCGCGATGCTCGGGCTACTGGACCGCTCAACGAAAATGACTGCCCAGAACGGGAGTGTTCTTGTCGTGCTACTCATGGCCGATTTGCGATGATACGGATCGTGGGAGCCGGGGCGGCTTGCCTGCCAAGACTACCACCCGGCAGTACGTCAGGGCGGCACGCCTTGCTGGCGCGGGTGTGCCGCCCATCGCCAGTTAGCCAGACGGGCTCCAAGCACGTCACCGTTGCCGAGATTATTCCGATCCAAAAGACTATCCGGGATGCTCCCGCACATGGTCTACGGGGATCACAAGCCAGCCGCCGATTTTCAATTGGAATTTCAGGGCAGGGGGAATCTGCGAACCGCCGGCCGAAACCACGATGGCGTCGAACTCGCCGCCATCCGGCCAGCCCTTCGTTCCGTCGGCGTGCCGCAGGCTGATATTGCCATAGCCGAGCACATCGAAGCGCTGCTGGGCCTGGGAGACGACCGGCACGATTATGAGGGCAGGAGGATCATGCGGCGCGCACGGGCCGCGCATCCAAACGGGTGAACCGTCACCGCTTGCTTACCCAACGCTTACCTAAAAAGACGTTCGCCTTAGCTTAATTGCATAAGTCATTGATTTATTGGCGCTCCCTAGGGGAATCGAACCCCTGTTTCAGCCTTGAGAGGGCGTGGACTGGACGTTTGGTTTGTCCAGCAAGGCCAGGAAAAAAGGAATGGAGCAGGTCTACCAGTATCTGGCCGGCTTGAAATCTGCCAGCGCGTAGAAGCCGTGATCGAGAAATTTTAGGACATGCGCAAGACCTCGCTCGGGAGCGGAGGTCTGGAGGTCATGGACAAGCAGTGGTCGAAGCGAGAGGCGCAGATTCTGGCGGTCGGAATGGTGGGAGACCTGCAGGGCATCGCCGACAAGGCTACGCCCGAGATCGTTTCGGAAGCGAAAGCACCGTGATTGGCAAATCGCCGAGAGGGAGCGAGATAATCTCTATGCGACACACCGGCAATGAATCCCATACGATTCGTAACTGCACCCAGAAATGCACCCAAATCGGCTTTTATAGGTTTTCACGAGCCGGGGACGACGCTTCGATCTTCGTCGTATCTTCTTGATTTTGCCGGTATTTTTTGGTGGGCGATGTAGGGCTCGAACCTACGACCCGCTGATTAAGAGTCAGCTGCTCTACCAACTGAGCTAATCGCCCGGAACTGTCCGAAATTCCCTTGCGGGAGGGGGTCGTTTAGCAAAGCGAACCCACGATGTCCAGCAACGCAGCCCCGCTTTCCCCTGCCGCCGCAGCCTTCGGAGAGACGAAAAAGCCGCCGATTTCCGGCGGCTTCCTCATGGCTGGGCTAACTTATATCGGCGGGTCAGAGGCGTCCGGGCTTCTGCTGGTCATGGTGACCGGAGTCCCCGTCGCGGTCCTTGCTATGATCGGACCAATCACCGCCTCGGTCAAAGTGATGATGGTGCCACCCGCTTCCCATTCCGAAGCCGTGATTCATTCGGGTGAGAACCATCAGGCGCCGCTTTTGGCCATCGTCGAGGGTCTTGTAAAGCGGATCGGCAGCATCAGCGATTTTTTTCAAAGCTGCAGCTGTCTCGGCCATGCGATCGGCGTGCGCGCGAAGCCGCGCCACCTGATCGACAGGCGCCTGCTTTTCCACGTCATCATTCTTGGCTTCGTTCTTGCTTTCCTTCTTGGCCTGCATCTTGGCGTCGGCACGATCGATCCGAAGCTTGGCAAAATCACGGATTGCCTTTTCCACCGGCGACCACAGCTTTTCCTGATCCGGCGTCAGAGTAAGACCGGCGTGGACCGCCGCAATCCGCGCATCGGCGATGGCCGTTCGGTCCTGCTGACTGAGTTGTACGCGATCACGAGACCACAGGTGATGCGGGTGAGCGTACACCGCTGTTGAACCGGCGATGACGAGCGCTGCGACACCGGCGAGGATGGCCTTCTTCATTGGAACTCTCCTTTGCAAGGTCCAATCAAGATGGGGGCGCGCAGCACACCAAGCAAATTACATCTTCGCAAGGAACCCTATCTTACGAAGATGTAATGTCGCCTCGCAATTCTATGTCGCGTCAGGATCTGTCGCTCGCACAAACGGCGGTTGACGCACCGTCCGTTTCGCTTGCGGAACGCGCAGTCAGCTGGCAGCGGCCGAAGGAAGGTCGCGCTGATGTTTCATCACGATCTTGTTTAGCGCGCCGAGATAGGCCTTGGCGGATGCAACCAGCGTGTCAGGATCGGCGGCCTTCGATGTCATCGCTCGGCCATCCTGGCTGAGACGCACCGACACTTCCGCCTGCGCGTCAGTGCCCTGGGTCACCGCATGAACCTGATAGAGTTCGAGCTTGGCCTCGTGCGGCACCAGTCTCTTGATGCAGTTGAATACGGCGTCGACCGGACCGTTGCCTTCGGCCTCCTCGATCCGGGTCTGGCCATTGACGGTGAGTTTCATGGTCGCTCGCTGCGGGCCATGGGTGCCTGCGATCACTGTCAACGATGACAGCTTGATACGATCGTGCGACGCAGCCATTTCCTCGTCGACCAGCGCAATGATGTCCTCATCGTAGATGTCCTTCTTGCGGTCGGCCAGCGCCTTGAAGCGCACGAACGCATCCTGCAACTGGTTCTCGGCCAGCTTATAGCCGAGTTCTTCCAGCTTGTGCTGGAAGGCATGGCGGCCAGAATGCTTGCCCATCACCAGCGAGGTCTGTTTCACGCCGACGCTCTCCGGCGTCATAATTTCGTAAGTCTGCGCGTTCTTCAACATGCCGTCCTGATGAATGCCGCTCTCGTGCGCGAACGCGTTCCGGCCGACGATCGCTTTATTATACTGCACCGGAAAGGAGGTGGCCGCCGAAACCAGCTTAGAGGCACGAGTCAGCATGGTGCTCTCGACGTTGCACCAATACGGCATGACATCGCCGCGGGTCTTGATCGCCATCACGACTTCTTCCAGCGCGGCGTTCCCTGCCCGCTCGCCAATGCCGTTGATGGTGGATTCAACCTGGCGCGCGCCACCCTCGACGCCGGCCAGCGAGTTGGCGACGGCGAGACCCAGATCGTCATGGCAGTGCACCGAGAAGATCGCTTTATCCGCGTTCGGCACCCGCTCGCGAATGGTCTTGAACATCCGCCGGTACTCGTCAGGCACCGCATAGCCAACGGTGTCTGGCAGGTTGATGGTGGTGGCGCCGGCTGCAATCGCCGTCTCTACGCATTTGCACAGGTAATCAATTGGGGTGCGGGTCGCGTCCATCGCCGACCACTCGACATCCTCGACCAGGTTGCGGGCCTGCGTCACCGTGGCGGTGATGATCTCCAGCACCTCCGCCTCGCTTTTGCGCATCTGATGCGCCAGATGGATCGGCGACGTGGAAACGAAGGTGTGGATACGGCCCCGCCGGGCATGACGCACCGCTTCACCGGCACGAGCGATATCGCCGGAAATGGCGCGGGCCAGACCTGCGATCACCGCGCTTTTGGCGTTCTTCGCGATCTCCGCGACCGCTTCGAAATCGCCGACCGAAGCGATCGGGAAGCCGGCTTCGATGATATCGACTCCCATGTCGTCGAGCATCTCGGCGACTTCGATCTTCTCCTCGAAAGTCATGGTGGCGCCGGGGCATTGCTCGCCGTCGCGCAGGGTGGTGTCAAAAATAACGACGCGGTCCTTGTCGGACTTGTTCGCGGTAGTCATGGGAATGATCCTCTGGTCAGTGCGCCGTGTGGGGCGCTCGAAGGGCTGGCGTTTCTGCGTTCCCCGTGAGTGCCCAGGCAACAACTGCCCAGCCGGCGCTCAGGGGCCGATAAGAAGCAGAAGCCCGCCGGTCAGCAGACTGGGCATGGACGCAGCCGGAATCGCTTCGGAACCAGCGGCCGACGCCACCAGCCCGTGAACTCCCGCCATTTCGCTGCAAGCCAGCATTACCGAACCCTCTAGAGGGCCATTTTCAACAAGAACCGTTGACGGTTCGTTGCCGACCCTTCCTGCACGGATTTTAGACGAGAATGACCTGACATCGCAATGCCCAAAATTTGGTCAGGGAGACTGCCGAACTTGTTGCGGCACCCAGCAGCACAGATCGTGACCAACCACTCTGCTCAGTTCGTTCGTGCCGGCCTCCCTGTTCCTCGAGGTGCCGACGAATCGGAAGCAACTTCGGACTTCTCCCCCGCAGCATGCTTCACCGCTGCCTTCTTTACGCGCAACGCGCTGTTGTTCTCATTCTGCAATGCCTTGCGAACCTTCTTGAATTCACCCAATTCGCTCTTGTCGACCTTGGGGAACCGCAGGTCCAACCTATCCAGCGCGCCGACAATGGCAGATCCGACCACGACACGCGCGAACCACTTGTAGTCGGCCGGCACGATATACCACGGCGCATCGAGCGAGGATGTATGGCGGATCATGTCCTGGTAGGCCGCCTGATACCTGTCCCAGAGCTTTCGCTCGGCAACATCGCCCATCGAGAACTTCCAGTTCTTCGCCGACTCCTCCAGGCGATCGAGAAAGCGCCGGCGCTGCTCCTCCTTCGAGACGTTGAGGAAGAATTTCAGCACGAGCGTACAGTTACGGGCGAGATATTTCTCGAAAGCCGAAATATCCTCGAAGCGTTCGCGCCAGATGTTTTTCGTCACCAGCTTCGGTGGAACTTTCTGCTTTGCCAAAATTTCCGGATGCACGCGCACCACCAGTACTTCCTCATAATAGGAGCGGTTGAAGATACCGATGCGCCCGCGTTCGGGAAGCCGCCGCGCCGCGCGCCACATGAAATCATGATCGAGTTCTTCCGTTGAAGGTTGCTTGAAGGAATGCACGTCGCAGCCTTGGGGATTGACGCCGTCGAACACGCTCTCGATGGCGCTGTCCTTGCCGGCGGCGTCCATGCCCTGGAAGATCAAGAGTAGTGACCAGCGATCCTGCGCATAGAGTTTTTCCTGCAAATCGCTAAGGCGGTCACGGTTGGCCTTGATGATCTCCTGCCCGCTGTCCTTGTCGATGCCGCCGCGCTCCGCAGTTTTGTACGAGGCGAGACGAAACGCCCTGGTACCATCGACACGAAAGGGCTCCACGTAGCGTTTTAATTGTTCTGGCAACAACGATGATGTCTTTCTCATAAGTTGCGCCTTTGCTTCCCCATTTCCTGCGGGAGATGGTGGTTTCGAGCGTAGCGAGAAATCGGATCCAAAACAAAATAACGGCGGGGACAACAAGATAAAATTGTCGATGCTTTCCAGCGTCACCGACCGGATCAAAACTCGAACTGACTGTGGGTTCGGGCTTCGCCTAGAATTACTGTTGCCACCAAGGGGATGGGCTTGGTGCGATGGCGACCGTGTGATAACCCCCGCAGGCATGAGCGAAACCTCACCGCTGGTCGCGTTTTCGCATGTCGCCAAAAGCTTCAAAGGCGGCTGTGCAAGAGACGGATATGCAAGAGCTGTGGACGATGTCTCGTTCGCCATCGCAGCGGGCGAATTCCTCGCCATTGTCGGCGGTTCCGGCTCTGGCAAGACCACACTGCTGCGGCTCGCCAATCGCCTGATCGATCCCGACGCCGGAACTATCACCGTTGCGGGCGAGGATATCGCCGGAATCGACGCGATCGGGCTGCGCCGCCGCATCGGCTATGTATTCCAGAGCGGCGGCCTGTTTCCGCATATGACTATCGCCGCCAACATCGGCATCACGCCCCGCCTGCTCGGGACGCCAAAATCCGAAATTGCCGCTCGGGTCGATGAGTTGATCGATCTGGTGCAACTCGACCGCGCCCAACACCGCGATCGCTTTCCGCATGAACTTTCCGGTGGCCAGCGCCAGCGGGTCGGCGTAGCGCGAGCACTCGCCGCAAAGCCGCGCATCGTCCTGATGGATGAGCCGTTCGGTGCCCTCGACCCGGTAACGCGTGACGCGCTCGGCAACGACTATCGTGCGCTGCACGCCAAACTCGGTCTCACAACCATCATGATCACCCATGACATGACCGAAGCGCTGCTGCTCGCAGATCGCGTTGCTATCATGCACGAAGGTCGCCTGGTTGCGCTGGGCACGGCGAAAGAATTGTCTCGTATCGACAACCCCTATGTCGGCGAGCTGCTCGGCACGCCACGCCGCCAGGTCGAGCGGCTTCAGGCAGCGCTCTCGCCGAGCACCACGTTATGAGCTTGCTCTTTGATCCGCGCTGGAATGAAGCGCTCGGTCACCTGCCCGACTATCTTGGCAACCACGTCCGCGTCAGCGTGACGGCGCTGGCGCTGGGGCTCGTGATCAGTTTTCCGCTCGCGCTGGCCGCTCGCAACCGGCCTGTGCTGCGGAGTATGATTCTCGGTTTTGCAAGCATCGTGCAGACCATGCCGGGGCTGGCGCTGCTGGCCTTGTTCTATCCGCTCCTCCTGACTCTGGCGACAATGACGTCGCGATGGTTCAGCCTCGGATTCTCAGCATTCGGATTCTTGCCTGCGGTCCTGGCGTTGGCGCTCTATTCGATGCTTCCGGTTCTGCGCAACACCATCACAGGCTTGCAGGGGATTGATCCCGCATTGACGGAAGCGGCCCGAGGGGTCGGTATGACAGCGCGGCAATCCCTCGTCATGGTCGAACTTCCGCTGGCGCTTCCTGTGATCATGGCCGGCATCCGCACCGCCGCGGTTTGGGTGATCGGCACCGCGACACTCTCTACGCCGATCGGCCAGACCAGTCTCGGCAACTACATTTTTGCCGGGCTGCAGACCCAGAACTGGGTGTTCGTGCTCTTCGGCTGCATCGCCGCGGCAGGCCTCGCGCTGGTCGTCGATCAGTTGCTGGCGCTGATCGAATCCGGCTTGCGGATACGTCGCCACATCCGCGTGTCAGTCGGCCTTGTCGGAATCGCAATTCTCGTTGCGGCCACACTAGCGTCCTCCCTCACCCGCGCGAAACCCACCTACATCGTCGGCGCCAAAACCTTCACCGAACAATATGTGCTCGCGGCGCTGATCTCGCACCGGCTACAAGCCGCGGGTCTTCCCGTAACCACCCGTGAGGGTCTTGGCTCCAACGTCATTTTCGATGCGCTAGTGAATGGTGACGTTGACGTCTACGTCGATTATTCCGGCACGCTGTGGTCCAATCAGTTCCATATAACAGACGTCAAGCCGCGCGAGGAACTACTCACCGAGCTCAAGGCGAGGTTGGGGCGGCAGAATATCACGCTGCTTGGTGAACTCGGCTTCGAGAATGCCTACGCGCTGCTCATGCCAAAAACACGAGCTGACGCGCTGAACATTCATTCGATCTCCGACCTCGCCGCCCGCGCGAGCACGATGTCGATCGCCGGCGACTACGAATTCTTTGCCCGGCCTGAATGGACGACTCTGAAGAAGGTTTACGGATTATCGTTTCGCGAGCGGCGGCAGATGCAGTCGGACTTCATGTATGCCGCGGTGGATTCCGGCGAAGTCGACGTGATAGCGGGCTACACCAGCGATGGACTGATCGCCAAATACGGCCTGACCGTGCTTGACGATCCCCGACACGCCATTCCGCCCTATGACGCGATCGTGCTGATATCGCCGCGGCGCGCCAACGACGCAAAGCTGCGTGCCGCAATTCAGCCGTTGCTCGGAAGAATCAGCCTCACGCTCATACGCGAGGCCAATCTTCGCGCCAACGGCAGCGACGCGGACAGTTCATCGGCAACGGTGGCGCGGTGGTTATGGGCGAAGATCGACGAGAAATAAGGTGGTGGGTGCTTACTTGTGTACCTCACAGCGCGGCAGCTTTCCCTCTCCTTGTGTTCTCGGGAGCGGGATTGCTATCGATGGAAGTTGATATCCAGAGGTGGATAGTGCGTTGATATCGCTTGCGTCAATGCGGACCTAGGGTCACGGATGATCCCACAGTTTCCTCGGCCGCGCTACCTATGCGCCGTCGAGGTGGCAAATCGGGAGATGGCGATATGCCTCGCATCAAGCTGACCAAGAGCGCAATCGACACATTGCCGGTTCTCAAGGTCGATTTGGTTTACTGGGACGTTGGTCTTCCCGGCTTCGGCGTGAAGATCACGCCGAAGGGCCGCAAGGTATTTATCGTCATGTATCGGGCCACAGGTGGACGGCTGCGGAAATATACGATCGGGCCATATGGGCGCGTTACCCTCCATCAAGCGAAGATCGCAGCTCAAAAGATATTCACCGCCAAGATGGAAGGCCGAGACCCCGCCGCTGAAAAACGAGAGGCTCGCCGAAAGGTGGTTGAGGATCGAGTGGATGATCTGCTGGAGGCATTTATCGCGCAGCATGTCGCGCAGAACCGCTCTGCAGGCGAAGTGTCGCGGATGCTCCGCCGGGAGATAAATCCCTGCTGGGGTACCAGAAGCATTCATGAGATCACCAAGCGCGATGTCGTCGAACTCGTTTCCGCCATCCATCAGCGCGGTACCCCGGTCGCTGCCAACAAGGTCCTAAAGACGATCAAGACCTTCCTGCGCTGGTGTGTGGGACGGGCGGTACTGGATCTGTCGCCCGCCGATGGGGTTCCGTTGCCCGCCAAAGAGATCTCCAGGGACCGAGTTCTGACCGACGATGAACTTGTCCGGGTGATTGTCGCCGCCAGAACCATTGGTGAGCCCTACAGGGCCATCGTCGAGTTCCTCGCTTTGACCGGACAGCGTCGCGCAGAAGTCGCACAGTTGTACCTGGGACGAGATTGATCTCCGTGCTCGGGACCTGGACGCTGCCCCGCGAGAGAACGAAGAATGCCAAACATCACATCGTTCACTTGTCCGACCAATCGATTGCTGTCCTAGGCGGAACAAGAAAGCTAGGAAAGTTCGTGTTCTCGCGAACCGGTGAAAGCCCATTCCAGGATTTTAGCTCGGCCATGCGCGAGCTGGACGTTTTGTCTGGCGTGTCCGGATGGCGGCTTCATGATTTGCGCCGGACCTGTGTCTCCGGAATGGCCCGGCTCGGTGTCGCGCCACATGTTGCGGACAAGATTCTCAATCACCAGTCCGGTACGATCTCAGGCGTAGCAGCCGTCTACCAGCGTCATGATTTCCTAGCCGAACGCAAGGACGCACTCGAAAAGTGGGCCGCTCACGTCGTTGGGCTTGTCACCGCAGCTTCGGATCACCAGCGCAGCACAAATCTTAAAGCTGCGTGACAGGGTCGACGAATGCGGTTCGCTTATGCCTGCTTCGCTTCCGCAGGAGTACCTATTACGCCTCTGACCGGTTGGGCCGTTAACAGTCTGGCACCTTTCTGGACCTCAGGCGTCGGTAACGGTTTTGATGGTTCTGGAGCGCGACCTTTCCGTTGATTCGCTGTTGCCAAGCACCTGATGTCTCCCGCTCTTCCCGCTTTCCACACAATTTCAAGGGTGGTCGGTTGACGGGCGCGCGCCATTAGAACGAAAAGGCAAAATAGAGGGCCAAAACCATGCCGACTAAGACAGCTGAAGACTATCTTGCGGCACTTGCAGACGAGCTTGCCGTCAGCGAAGCCCGCTACGATCAGGCTTGCCGCAGCTACGCATCGCTTGGCGCATCTCCATCGACCCAACTCAACGGTCCTCAAATATGAACCTCGGGTCTACGTTCGGGGTTCCTTCCGCTTAGGTACCGCTATCCGCCCCCTGAGTGACGAAGAGGAGTACGACGTCGACTCTGTCTGTATGCTTTGCAAACTCGGCACGAGCGACCTAGAGTCAGAAGCAGTCGAAGACGTTAGTAGGCGATGAGATCAAGGCCTATCGCCGCGCCCAGAACATGGTAAAGACCGTGCGCGAGGGTCGTCGGTGCTGGGTGCTCTCCTATGCTGATGGGGCCCAGTTCCACATGGACATCGTCCCGGCCGTTCCCAATGCGACGCGGCAGCGCCTGCTGCTTGAGGCCCGTGGTCTCGATCTCCGATGGTCGGATTCGGCCATCGTTATCACCGACATACGTTTGCCAACGTACGAGTACATTTCGGACGACTGGCAGCGGTCCAATCCGAAGGGATACGCCGAGTGGTTCAGGCTGCGGATGGGCGCGATATTCGAGCGGCGCAGGCGCGCGCTCGCCGAGTCCATCAGGGCCAATGTCGAAGACATCCCCGACTATCGCGTCAGGGCCCCGCTCCAATCCGCCATCATGATCCTGAAGCGGCACCGCGACGGCATGTTCGTCAACCGGAACGACGAGCGCCCGATCTCCGTCATCATCACCACTCTCGCTGCGCATGCGTACAACGGGGAGGAGAAGATCGCGGACGCACTCTACTCGATCCTCTCTCGCATGAATCAGTTTATCGAGCACGACGGGCAACAGTGCATCATCCGTAACCCGTCCGACCCACTCGAGAACTTTGCGGATAAGTGGCCCCAACGTCCCGAACGGGAAAGTGCGTTCTTCGAATGGCTGGCCCAGGCCCGCCACGACTTCGGCGAGCTCGCCCGGCAAGTCGAACGCCGCCGGCTTGTCGAGAGTATCCAGCCCCGCATGGGCGCCATGGCGGACAGAGCCGCCGCCCGCCTCGGGCCGCCGCCCGGAAGCATGTTGCGTCCGCCGCAGCGGCGGTAGCGATGGGGGCTACCGCGTCGAGCGCGCCCGCCTTTCCGAATACCCGGCGTGAACCATCGTCGCCCAAGGGCTTCGCTTGATCTGGTGGGCGGACCAGCCCACGAGGGCGCAAGCTGAGCGTAAAGCGATCGGGATTCTGCCGACCGCAACACATGGTTAGTGAACGTCTCGTGGCGCTTCGCGACGAACCTGCAGCTCGCAGCCGACTTCGACCTTGAGATTGGCGAGCGAAGGATTCCGCTGACGCTCGTCTATCCGGACTTCTTCCCCGACGCGCCTCCCTCTGTACTCCCGCGTGATGGCATGCGCCTATCCGGTCACCAGTATAGCGGAGCGGGAGAGCTGTGCCTGGAGCATCGCCATGACAACTGGACGTCCGACATCACGGGCGCGATGATGATCGAGAGCGCGCACCGCCTGCTCTCGTCCGAGCAGGAGACCGGGCAGGCAGCACCGTCCGACCATCGGACCTTGCCGTCGCAGCAATCGCGCGGCACCACCCTGCGTTTCCTCTACTCCCGCAAATCTTGGATGGGCATGTCCATGGTCGAGGAAGGGCAGAGCGCCGAGGCCGAGCTCCAGGAGCACAAAGCCGCCGGCATCTATGTTGCGCAGCTGTCGCAGATCGGGCATACTACTGCGCCGATCTGGTCGGAACCGAGGAAGCGGGGCGGCGACCCACACACGCTCCGGGCGGTGGTCGTCCGCGTTCCCGCAGGGGCTAGCCGCAAGTGCAAGAACTTCGACGAGCTCCAAGAGCTGTTCTCGACGCACGGGTTCGGCACCCTCGCCATGGACCTGTCGAACGCATCCGACTGGGTGGGCGTCATCCTATTCGACGGCAGCAGCCTTCATGTTCCGATGGTCTTCGGCGGTAGCGGATCGCGTTCGCTGGTCAGCTACGACACCGTGTTCACCGAGCTCGATGGCGTCCGTCTAGACCCTGAATACGAGCGGCTGAGTTATGCCAAGGTGGCGGTGGTCGGATGCGGCTCGGTCGGCTCGAAAGTCGCCACCCAGCTGGCCCGATCCGGTGTGGGCAGCTTCGTGCTGGTCGATGGCGACGTGCTCTCTTCAGGAAATCTAGTACGCAACGAACTCGACTGGCGAGCCGTCGGAGTTCACATGGCCCCGGCGCTTGGCGCACGGCTCAAGGAAATCAGCGCCGGACTGCTCCGTCATCACCCGCACGACTGTCATGGGCGGCCAGGAGAGCGGCGGGACGATCTCGGCGATCTCATCATCGACGCGACGGCAGACGCCGCCGTGTTTAACCTCTGCGCGGCCATCGCACGACGAGCGGAAAAGCCCATGTGCTGGGCCCAGGTGTTCGGCGGGGGTGCGGGCGGCATCGTCGTCCGGCTGAGGCCCAAGGTCGACCCCGCCCCGCTCACCGCGCGGCAGCGCATCGAGGGCTGGTACGCTATGCAGGGGGTGGAGTGGCCCAACGATAACTCCTCGCCGCAGCCTTATACCGAGACCAGCGATGTGGGAGTCCCGCTTATCGCGGATGACGCTGACGTCTCGGTCATTGCCTCGCATCTGTCGCGCCTCGCCATCGATCTCCTCGCGCGCCCCGGGACGACGATCTTCCCGTACTCGGCGTATCTCATCGGCCTCGCCGAAAGGTGGATCTTACGGCTCCCTTCGACGTACGCCCCATCGACGTCGGCGAAAGCGACCCTTGGAGCACGGACCCTGAGCCCGGCGACGTCGATGCACTCAAGCAGCTGCTGGCCGAACTGCTCCCAGGCAAGACTGATGCGGGTTGAGATCGCAGAGGACGTGCGGACGAGCCTTCGCCGGGCGTTGCGCGCCGCCGGCCGTCGGGAGATCGGCGGTGTACTCATGGGCGAGCAGATTGAACCCGGCCACTTCCGCGTGATCGACCTTTCGATCGATAATGAGACGGGTGGCCGGGCCCACTTCGTCCGCAGCCTCGAGGCGCATGCCGAGGCGCTGGACGCCTTCTTCGAGCGCACCGGCAACGAATACGACCGATTCAACTATCTAGGCGAGTGGCATTCTCACCCGCGCTTTCCGGTAAAGCCGAGCGTCCAGGACGCCATGTCGATGTTCGAGCTCGTACACGGCGAACGAAGCATCGACTTTGCCATCCTTCTGATCGTCAGGCTGCATTGGTGGCAGACGATCGCCAGTTCGTGCACACTGTTCCGTAGAGGAACTCGTTCCCTCGCCCGTCGAGATCCCGGAGGCATGAACTTGCTTAACTACTTCGCTCGCTCGTTCATCGATTGGGTCTTCAAGCGTCGGTCCGTCGGTGTCACGCTCGTTAAGCTCGGCCTCCCGCTCTTCGGCCTAGTCCTGTTGGGCCTCACTATCGGTGTGACCGTCCCCACTTCAAATGGTCCCTTCATCATCAGTTGGGATACGTCTAGCGGCGGCTCGGCCGCGCTGAGCTGGGGCGTGTTCTTCATCGCCACTCTCATCGTCCTGCTCGGGTGGCGCTGATTGTCCGCGACATTCGCCGGGAGAGACGCGACAAGGTGATCATCATCGAAGCGCGAGGACTGCGGGATTGGCAAGGTGAACCATTGGAGAAGGCTTTGTCGATCTCGATTAAGGGACGACGCGAGCAGGTGATGATCGACATTCGATAGGGGCTCGTCGACGGTCAGATCGTCAGCCCCGAAGTGGCGGTGCGCCGCCTCTCCGGCCTGCCGGACGAGATCGCGAGGCGCCGCGACGGGCTCGATCGCGCAGATGTCTCGTTTATCCTCGGCGGCCTAGCGCCCGTGCCGTTGCTTTTCCTACTCGGCGTCATCGTCGACGACGAATCTCGCACACTCATGGACTGGGATGGCAAGCGGCATGTCTGGCGCCGACTGGACGAGGAGGATGACCGCAAGCGCTTCGCTATCTCCGGCCTAGAGGTCGTAACTAAGGGAACAACGCGCGCCGCCAGCGCCAAATCATCCAACGGAGAACCAACCGCCATGACCTCGCAATCTTCACAATTCGGAAGCCCGACAACGCAGAGGTCGGCTGCACCGGCCACGGTGCTGCTGACGCCGAAGGAAGCGGCGAAGGTGATGAAGGTCAGCCTGTCCTGGCTGGCCAAGGCGCGAATGCGCGGCGACGGCCCGTCCTACATCAAGCTCGGCCGCTCCATCCGCTACACTGAGGCGTCCCTCCAGCAGTGGATGAAGTCGCGTCAGCGCCTGTCGACCAGCGAGCACTGAACCGCCGGTCAGAAGTGCCGTGAGGGTCCGCGCCAGGCATCAACAAATGTCTGAGTAAGCCGCAATAACGGTCTACATCAATACATCAATGTACATCAGTATGACTGTAGATGATCCAGGTTTAGGACCGTATGTGGAAGTATATGCGAGCTATATACTATTGATGTTATCCTAAAATACATTATCGTCCACGTGCAGCCATCCCGATGACCGCTATGGCCGCAAGGAGCCATCCCCATGACCGAGGCACTCACCGCATTGGAGCCCACCTTCGCGGACGCGATCGTGGGCGATCACGGCCGCGACCGACTTGTCCGAAGAAACCCGCCGGCACTGGCGGTCGTCATTGCTGGGGATCGCCAAGGCGTTTGACCAGCCGCCAGAGCTGATCCCGGCACGCTATAGCGCCGTCCGGGTCAGGATGGTGGCATTGCACCATGCTCCGCTGAACTGGGTGCCAAAGACGCTGGCCAACCATAGATCCAATGCCAAGGCCGCGCTGATCTGGTTTGCCAAGGAGAAAGATGTTCTCCCGCACGGCGTGGCGTTGTCGCCTGCCTGGGATCGGCTTCGCATCCAACTGACGGACCGGAGCACGCGCTACCGATTGATGCCGTTGATGCGATTCTGCTCGGGTGTCCGTATCGAGCCAGACGCCGTCGATGAGGGCGTCGTCGATCGCTACACGGACCACCGGCGCGTACGACGACCCGGGCCACTGATGCCGCAAGCCGACGCATTCTGGCGCGGCTGTGGAATGCTGGAATCGGCGCGATCGGCGGATGGCTGCAGCAGCGTCTGATCGAGCCGCCGGTGAAAGCCGCCGAAGGACCATGGTGGGACGACTTCCCCAACGGCCTTCGCTCGGACCTCGACCACCGGGCAGCAACTGACGACTAAAAACCTTGGCACCTTGATTTCGAAGCTCACCCGCGAAACGATCGGTGTCGACGTCTCCCCCCATCTGTTCCGAGCGGCCGGCGCCTCGACCGCTGCCGTCTATGGTGGCAACCATCCGCACCTCGCCAGCGCGCTTCTCAACCATCGCGACCCCCGCGTCACCGAGGAACACTACAATTGGGCGACGTCTTTTAGCGCGGGCGATGAATATGCCCAGATCACTCAGTTTTACCGTCAGCAAAAATCGGGTCATTGAGATCTTGGTACCATCCCACTTAAAGTCCCCATTGCAAAATCATGGATGGCTGTTGTGCATAGCAGATTGCTCCCCTAGCAACGATAATCATCTCCTCAGAGACATCGATGCGGGCTTTGATCTGCCCCCTTTGAAGTGGTCCTCCCTGAAGTATGTTTTTCGGATGGAGGATAAAGATCGATGGCAAGGAAGAGGGATACGGCCAAAGAGATCGTTGCGAAGCTGCGGCAGGTTGATGTGCTGATGGAACAGGGCCGTCAGGTGGCAGACGCAGTCCGAGCGATTGGCCTGAACGACGATCAGGTGAAGCGGCTGAAGGAGCTGGAGACCGAACACCCTGCTCCGGCGAGCTGTCGGATCTGACGCTAGACAAGCTGATCCTAGCGGAGACTGCTAAGGGAAACATCTCCGTCCCTCTCGACGCCGTGCATGCGTCGATTATGTAACTGCCGAGCTTGGCTCTCCGAGAGACGGGCGTGTCGGGCACTAGGTCAACACCGATCGACGCAGCGCAAGATTCCCACGACACCCGATGACGAGGCGACTTTAACGGCCGACATCATCGAGCTTGCCCGCCAATATGGCCGCTACGGATATCGCCGGATTACGGCGTTGCGTCGCAGAGCTGGCTGACGGGTGAACAAGAAGCTGTTGAACGGATCTGACGATGCGAGGGGCTGAAGGTCTCCTAAAACAACCTAAACGCGGATCGTCTCGCAATCAATTTCCTCGCAGCCGTCTGCATCGCTGCGCTGTCAGTTACTGGTTATAAGTTCCGGCCCCTAGGACAGCCGCCGCATGGCCCAAAGAATAGCATTAGTGAGGACTCGCTGGTAGCGGGGGTCTCGCCAAACCGCTGCTTCATGCCCGAGCGCCGTATAAAACACTCGTCCCTGGCCGTACAAGCGGGTCCATGTCAGCGGCCAACCATAAGGTCGTTGATGCACGCCGCTCGCGCTGAGGTCCACCGAACTTTGGTCGAGCCGCAGGAGCACTTGTGAGCTTCGATAGTCGAAGTCGCTGACCTGTTCTGCCCCTCACCATCCTGCGGCCTTCTCGATACCGCGGGCACCTCGTTTGGAAGCCTCACGGTACTTTAATTAATACCATGAGGCTCCTTTCGCTATTTCATGCCTCGAGCTGGCTCTGATTTGATACCGCGTTTTGTTTTTCGGCCTGGACCTGCGCGTAAGCTAGCGCGACGGGCAGCACCGCAAGGTATGCAGTATTATCTCCGGCGGGCAATTTAAGCGCACCGGCAAAAGGCTCGTGCCGGCGCCCACCGAGGTAAATCCGACCATGCCGCCATGGCGCCATGGTCCAGCGCCCATGAATCGAGGTAATGCTGCTTCAAGCTTGATTGGAACTCCACCGGGTAGGCAAAGCTGGCCTCCGTGGGTGTGTCCGCATAACATGAGATCGAATTTGGCCCTCATCGCTCGATCGTAAACCTCCGGCGTGTGCGCTAACAAAATCGAAAAGGCATCTGAAGGAATTTGCGACGCGGCTTTCTCAATGTCATCTGCCCGATAGAAATGCGGATCGTCAACGCCCGCCAGAAAAATGCGTTGTCTGTCGCGAACGATCGGTTCGCACTCGTTGAACAGCATGCAGATCCCCATGGCTTCCATTGAAGGGGCCATACGGATGCTGTCGTGGTTACCAAGCACCCCATAAACTGGCCCCTTCAATTCGGCCTGCAGTTCATCGATGATTTCTAGGCTTTTTTCGAACGGACCATATGTCTTACCGCAATAGTCGCCGGTTAAGACGCAAATGTCATATTGAAGGTCGCCGACCACGCTGACCAGATGCCGCATCGCGCCTACACTTATGTCGGCATGCAGATCGCTGATGTGGAGGATAGCAAAATTGTCAAATGCCGGGGGAAGATTGGCGAAAGCCACACTATGTTGTTTGACTACGACGTGGTCAGCGTTTCGACGCGCACGGCCATAAAGTCCAGTCAGCTTCAGTGCAGTTCTGATAATCCACGGCGCTGAGTACCAGTTTTCAAGATTGAAGAAGATCAGTCCCTGTCCAAACAGCTGCGCCTCGTGCTCGACTTCGATTTTCAGCCGCCGCTCAACATGTTCTGTGCCAATTCGCTCGATCAGGTCCTGCAGGGACGTTTTGGTCGCAACGTTCGAAGTAGGATGCAATCTCTAGTCTCTTTCGTGCTGGGAGCCCATTCCAACCGTATGAATGGCAACGCTTCCTACCTATACTATAGGTGCGCCCTGTGGGACCCTTAAAATCATCCCTTCCGCGCTGAGTTTGTGATTTACGGTCTTCGACAGGAGGCCGCCCTCAAGGATCAGTTCGCTCGGCTCAAGCCGCTTCTGCCTAACGATACGCGCGGCAAGCCACGGTCGATGATCGGCGGGTCATTAGCCTGGGCAGCGAACGGCGCATAGGTAGACTGACGCCGAGTGTCATCCCGTCCCGTCGCGTTCTTGCTGACCGAGGTCTGATAACCGATTGCACCGCTGGAGCGGTTCTGCTCGAAGAGATGCTACGTTCCGCGATCCTGCACGGCGACAAGGGCTACGACAGCGATGCTATCCGCCGGCAAGTCGAGTGGAAAGAGCGCGATGCCGAGCGCATCGCCGTCGAGCGCGCGTTCCGTCGCTGGAACGACTTCCGTCCCATCGTCACGACCTGTGATGCTGTTCGCATCAATTTCCAACCAGTTCGATGCGGTGCTCAGTCACTGGTTATGGGTCCGACCCTAGTAATCGGCGGCCCGCACTATTTAATGGTTCGGGAGGCGAGCCATTATTGGTGAAACCCTTCAATTGATAAAACGTACCGCAAGCATGAGACGATCACCGTGAGTTGGCGGAGTTGCACGGTGATAACATGATGTATCCTGAACGAAGCCGGTGCCCGCCGGACCCTCGATGGTGATTTCGTTCTCAATGCCAAATTGCTTACGCACACGGGCTTCGCTTGCGGACGCCGAGCCGAGAAGCATTCGAAGCGGCTTTCGATTGTGAGAGCGCTTCATCATGACATGCGCCCCGGAGTAGCGGTCGGTATCGCTGATGTAGAAGCTGGCGTAAACAAAATTGTATCCGCCAAAGTCATAATGATAATCGATAACGTGATGCCTTAATCGTCGTCGCTCCTCGTCCGAAAAGTCAGACGCGAAGCTCCAATTGATAATCGTCATCACCTCACGTGGTTCGTGCCCGAGGTAATTGCGGACGATGGATCGCAGTACGGGATCATTTACGACCGCCTGTACAGCAGGGCAGCGGGTCGGCTCTCGAATGCCACCTATCGGAACCGATCGTCCGTCTCGGGTCTTGCCTCGGCGGACGTCTGCATATTGGAAAGTGGGGCCATGCGGGTCGTAATTGGCGTGAAGCGGCTCAGAGCGCGCAAAGGCGTCAATTTCGGCGACAATATTTGCGGGAAGGTTCAAGCCCAGGAACACCGCTTCTTTCGAGATGGCTTTAACAATGTTCTTGATGTGCGCATCGGGAGACAGTGTTGAACATCCGTTCTGCTGCACCGAAACACGGCCATCTGTCAGTCGCCTCATACCCCCATAGGCTAAACGTACAGTTCGGAACGGCCCAGCGCGTATTGAAGGTCACCCTTAGAAACTTTCGCTACTACTCCTGGAAATTCATTGGCGAAATCCCTTAATGAAAGCTTCGGAAAGATTTTCGCAGCACAAAAATATACGCTCCGCCGATGGGAAGGCGGAAATGTTGATTAAAAACAAATACTGCCCGGTAGACCGGCATTAAACAAGTTATTGGCACTGACATAGCTGGAATTTTCGTGCCTCCCGGACTGATGGACGCAGCCGTATACGTGCTGACGCTACCGGAGACGGTGGAAGCCGGACGGCAACGCGCTGCGAAGGTGTTGCATCAGGTCGCAGTGCATGGTGGGCCGTTTGTGTTCATAGCTCGCATATCGTTCGCCAAATCCGTGTTTGGGACGACCCACCAATCGGCAAACCCGTCGCATCATGGCCGAGGGGGCTGGAAGGATGGTCGGCGGTTCGTCCCCGCGGCTGTCCGAGGCGCTACTGCGGCTGCAGAGGCTTCGCTCCACATCTTCGGCAGGATCATTCCAGACGCTCAATGTCGCGAACAACTAGCCGCGCTCCTAAAGCCAGTCCCAGCTCCCGGCATGGTCGCAGCTCGGGGCGGTCATGTGTTCGTACTCGAGAGGCATATCCGTGGGAAACACTGTCTCGTCCATGACAGCAACAGCGGTCGCCATCGGACGCGCATTCATTCCAGGTCAATCGCAGGCTTCAAGATCGTAAACCCGCACAGGTTCGCAACGAAAGTTGCGCCGTGATGTTCCTGCCACGGGCAATCTGGAACCGCAACAGGCATTCAATTTTTCAGGCTTGGGTACTTCTGTTCACCGCGCATTCTCTGGTAGCGCGCGCGCGGCGTTTTCTCCATCAGACATAGATTTCGGTTGCGGCCAACATCGAGGTTATCAATCCAGTCAAGCTGACATCTTGGTCGGCATTCCTCCGACTGCCGCCATGTGCAGGCTGGCGGTCCAGATCGCAAACGCGGTCGCGGCATTCCCCTGGCCCGTGCTGGCGTTGAAGCTGATCAACTTACCATCCGTGGCTCGGAATACGCATTGTCAGCGCATCCGCAGGATCTCCGCGAGCGCGGCCTGCGGCAATTGTTGGCTATATCTACCTATGTGAAATCTGGTGCAACCGAGCCAGAGTGGAGAAACGGTATCTGTTTGATATTAATAAATGAATATTGATAGAGGTGGACAGTGCGTTGATATCGCTTGCGTCAAGGAGCCCCAGTGATCTCCAAATGATCATTGACTCGCGATGTTTAAGGTAGACGACGCCGAGGCGGTCGGCTCTTTTCTGATCGTAGACTTTGTAGAAATTCTCGTAGATCTTGGGTGAAGCAATTACGATGATGCGCAAGTTCTTGCTGTGGTTCTTCCGAAATCGCGAAACGGGTGAAATCACGATCGTCCAAGCGCCCAACCTCGCTTTGTGGGTGGTCATCGCAGCAGGCGTCCTGCTCTGGATCTGGCCTGCACCCGGCGGCCCACACTCTGCTTTGGAAATTGTCTTTAAGGGTGGTCTCATCGTTTGGGCAATCGATGAGATTGTCCGCGGTGTGAACCCCTGGCGGCGCTGCCTTGGAGCGGCCGTCTTGGTTTATGAGCTCACGACCATTCTATGATCGATCGTCCGAATGAATCACGTCGCCATTGCTACGCGTCCAGAGCTTGAGCGACATCCGCGATCAGATCGTCCGGATGCTCGATGCCGATCGAGAGCCGGATTGTGGAATTGAGAATCCCTATCCTCTGCCGGACGTCGGCCGGTACGCCGGAGTGCGTCATGCTCGCGGGCAGGCTTGCAAGCGACTCCGTGCCGCCGAGGCTGACGGCGAGTTTGAAAATCTGCAACGCATTGAGAAATCTGAACGCGGCGGCTTTGCCGCCCACGATGTCGAATGAGAACGTAGAGCCGGCGCCAGTGCATTGGTGCTTATAGAGCCGGCCGGCCGACGAGTTCTCGTCGAGGTGACCGAGGTAATGTACTTTGGCTACCCCGGCGTGGTCGCGCAGGTAATCCGCGACGAGCCGCGCGTTCGAGTCGGCCTTGACCATCCGGATGCTCAGTGTCTCCAGTGATCGGCTGAGCATCCAGCAGGAGTGCGCTTCCAGCTGGGTGCCGATGGCTCCGCGCAAAGCCTTCACGTCCTTGATGACGGTCTTCGAGCCGAGTGCGGCGCCTGCGATGAGGTCAGAATGGCCGCCGACGTACTTGGTCAAGGAGTACAGGGAGATGTCCGCGCCGTGTTCGATTGGCCGCTGAAACACGGGGCCGAGCAGCGTGTTGTCGCAGGCGACGAGCGGCGTATGACCCTGCGCCCGACCGATCATATTGGCGACGCGACGCACCATCGCGATGTCGACCAGGCCGTTCGTTGGATTCGCCGGCGTCTCGATGAAGATCATGGCTACCCGACCTTTGCGCATGGCGTCCTTCGCCACCGCGCTGACCGCGGCTTCGTCAACCCCGTCGGCGAACCCAACCGCGCCGATGGACAAACCCGCAAGCGTCTTGGCGAAGAGGGTCTCGGTCCCGCCATAAAGCGGTTGGGAATGAAGGACCACGTCGCCCGGGCGCACGAAGGCGAGAATGGTGGTCGCTATCGCCGACATGCCGGATGAAAACAGCGCGCAGCTTGTCGGTGCGCTCGTAAACGGAAAGCCTGTCCTCGACGATTTCGCTGTTGGGATGGTTGAAGCGCGAATAGACCAAGCCTGCGCCAGTTCCCTCGGGTGGCTCGCGACGCCCGGAGACGTAATCGAAAAAGTCCTGTCCGTCCTCGGCGGTCCTGAAGACGAAGGTCGACGTCAGGAAGACGGGGGGCTTGACAGCGCCTTCCGATAATTGCGGATCGTACCCGTAGTTCAGCATCAGCGTTTCCGGATGCAGCTGATGGCTGCCAATGTGGGTCTTCGAAGGAAAAGGCTTTACCATGGACGGCCTCGCTTTTTGAATTCATCGCATCGAGTTTGGCAGAACCCGAAAGCGGCAGTACCTGAGCGATCGGTCCCTTTTCCGCGGAGAACATGCGGCCTGGGCCCTTATCTCCGCGTCTTGCCCAGCCATGCCGTCGAGTTGGCATCGATATACTTAGACCGAAATGTAGCTGCCGTCCTCACTCGGTCCGGTAACAAGCCGGCTAGCGAGCAACAACGGCAAGATCTTGCCGCCTTTATCCATCTCTGCGGCGCAGGTCCCGCGACGGCATACGCGCGCCGTCGTTTCCAAATGAAGGCGACAGAGCGATGCGGCGATCATCTCGTGGCGACATACATCTCCAGGGTCAATGCGATGAAGCGGCAGTTTCAGCAGCTTGCGGCCAACGACGGAGATTAGCCGCCAAGTATTACGCGGCGGAAGGTCGTCGGACCGTATCGGCCATGTCACCCTCAGCTGATAGTCCTTCACGTTGAGCTGTGCGTCCATTCGGCCGAAAAATCAGTTGGGTCATATGGCAACCTCACAAACAGCGATTCCGCTGAGGGGCGCTGAGGCCAAGGCTTCCACCCCTTGTATTTATCTTTGAGGGCCTGCCAACTCCCCGCCTTTAGGCGTTGTTGTTCTTGGTCGATGGCGGTCATTGCTGATTAGACTTCCACTGCCTTGTCACCCTGCACGACAATCATGTTTCTATCCCTCGCCGTTTGTTGGGCAATACGGGGTGAGCGCCAGCATTTCACTTCGACGTGTATGTTTCCTATCTGAAGTCCAGACTCTTAGGGCGATGGGCCGCTGATCTCGACGGATTGCTGGCGTCGAACGCGGCGAAGTCCGCTCGCGAACAGCTGACGCTGATCCGGGTCTTCGAAGAGCTTCGCGGCCACGGCTATGACGGCGGCTACGATGCTGTGCGACGTTACGCAAGACAGTGGAGCCAGGAGCGCGGAAAATCAACGGCGGCGGCCCATGTCCCGCTGAGCTTTGCACCGGGAGAAGCCTACCAGTTCGACTGGAGCCATAAGGTTGTCCTGCTGCATGGTGTGACGGTGAGCGTGAAGATCGCTCATGTCCGGTTCTGTCACAGCCGGATGCTGTTCGCTCGGGCCTATCCACGCGAGACGCAGGAGATGGTGTTCGACGCCCACGACCGGGCCTTCGCTCTATTCAAGGACACCTGCCGCCGCGGCATCTACGACAACATGAAGACCGCGGTGGAGACGATCTTCGTCGGCAAGGATCGTCGCAACGATCGCCGCTTCGTGCAGATGTGCAGCCATTACGTGGTCGACCCTGTCGCCTGCACGCCGGCTCGGGCTGGGAGAAGGGGCAGGTTGAGAATCAGGTTGGGCTGATTCGGGAGCGCTTCTTCACGCCGCGGCTGCGGTTCAAAACCCTCGACGAGTTGAACGCCTGGCTGTTGGATAAGTGCATCGCCTACGCCAAGGCGCATCGCCATCCGGAACTGACCGAACAGACGGTCTGGGAAGTGTTCGAAGCCGAACGGCCGAAGCTCGTTGCCTATGCCGGCCGGTTCGATGGATTACATGCCGTGCCGGCATCGGTCTCCGCTGCCGCCGGGTGTCTTCCCGATCATCGGGCCGGAGATCGCAACCTACGGCGTGGTTCAACCGATCGCCCGACAATTGGGGATGACGACGCTCGGCACCTTGCATGAGCGCACCGGCGATACTTCGCTGATCGCAACTATGGGCGCGCCTTGCCTAGCCGGCGGCGGTACGGGAGACGGGATCGTGCGCAAGGCACCGGCGAAGGCGCCCGATTGCCTGAACACCGGCTGGGGCCCCTCGATATGGGGCCGGGTCATCGGGCAGCAGATCGACAACCGTTACAGGGCATTCGCCGATCCGCGCGCCGCCGGCCAGTTGCTGGGCTTTCAGAGCGGTATCGATCTGTGGCGGGGCGAATGGTTGCCGGGCCATCGCGATGCCGCCGGCATCTACTTCGCCTACGCCAATGCCAATGTCGATGTGACCGGCCGCGTCACCAACGAGGCGGCGACCAACTATGTTTTGCGCAGGACCGGCGGCCTCAATCTCGACGCGCAGTCGGGCGCGGCTTATTGGACGCATTACGGCCCGGGCGATTGGTATCTCGACGCGGTGGCCCAGGCGACGCGCTATCAGGGCTCAGCGTCTACGCAATTTGCCGGGCTTGCCACCACCGGGTTCGGCTTCGTCTCGTCGTTAGAGACGGGTCATCCGATCTATCTGCCGATGTTTGGGCCGGGCTTCGTACTGAGCCGCAGGCGCAGATCGTCTGGCAGCGTGTGTCATTCGATGACGCCAATGACGGCTTGGGTCAGGTCTGGCTGGGCACCACGTCGGGCGCGAGCGGACGCATCGGCCTGCGCGGCAAATGGACCATCGTCAGCGACAGCGGGCAGGTGTGGCAGCCTTACGTGCGCGCCAATCTGTGGCGCGACTGGGCGGCGCGGTCGACGGTAATCTATTCCGGCGTTGATCTGGTGCCGCTATTGCAGCAGGCTAACCGTTTGCAACTGGGTGGTGGCGTGAGCGTGCAGATGAACGTAAATGTCAGCCTCTACGCCAATGCGGACTACCAGCTCTCCGTCGGCGACACCGACGGCGGCAGACGCAACGGCATACGCGGCGCCGCTGGTGTGCGATATACTTCACTTCCTGCGCGCGGCGGCGCTCGCGAAGCCGCCGGACCCGCAAGCGCGTCTGTTCGCGGATCATCTCCTTTCGACTGACCGCCTCATCGCGGTGATGCTCAAGATCAACGAGTGCGCGCCGCTCCTGCACTGTCAGACGGTGAACTTGGTCAGCGGCGAGCCGACCGTTGATCCGGTAACCGCGTGCAACAGCACCTTGTGACCCGGCTTTCCCCACCTAGCCCAATAGGAAAACGAGCCGATCTTGCCGTCATCTTCTAGCTTGAGCGCGGCCAACACCAATGCTTGGTATTGCGCGCGGGTCCGCTCCTCCGGCAGTAGATCATTCAAGAACACCGCCGGGTGCCGCTCCAGCAGCGCGAGAATGCCGCGCTCCAAGACGTCACGGTTAGACGTAAGTACGCCATGGCTATTTGATCTATCCGTGACCGCCTTACGGTGGGCGCGTTGCCGACAGGTATCGGAGCAAAACCGGGCATCGGTACGGGCGCGCCTGAACTCATTGCCACACGCTTCGCAGTTCGGTTGCAACCGATGGTGCAGTTTCCGCTCCCGCCGCCGCTTGTATCCGGCACGTTGCTTCGCCGTGCGCTGCTCGAATTCCTTCTGCCGACGCTTCTCGTATTCGGCCCGACAGGCGTCGCAATAGTCATGCGGAATGGCTTGGCACAGTCCACGCACGGATAGCGCGGCGACGATGACGTCGGCTTAGGTTGCGGCGTCGATTTTACAACACCGCGCGGCTCGGGTACCGGCGGCGGCTTCGGCTTCGGTGCGGGAATACGAACGGCTGTAGCGCAAGCAGCCCATGCGTCACACGATGCGCCAACTCCCGACGCTCGGGCGATGATGGTCGGGATGCACCAAGCGCAGCGCATCGGCCAGCAGTTCGGACGTCAGATCAGCATTGCTGCCGTCGAGACGTGCGATACCATCCATGTAGCCGAGTTGATCGGTGATCTCGGTGATTTCATCACGGAATAGCCCTTCCATACCGGCGAACTTGGCGCAGTCCGTGAGTTTATCGATGTCCTTGTAGCTGCCACCAGCATCCTTGAACGCCATCAGCGCTCGGATTGCGATGCGTCCGGTACGGCGTTTGCGACCATGCTCACCCTGCCATTTGCCGATGCACGTTAAGCAGCAATGCGGCCCGCCCTTCTCGTTGTGCAGCGGACGCAGAGCATCCATCATCGCTCGGAATGCCACGGGCACATTGATCGTGAAGCGCTCGGTGCCGGGAAGCCGGATAGCCGCGAATTCAGGCCGGGCTAAGCGAGCCATGCGAGCGCGCGGGGCATCGTCGTGATCTTGTCGCGGGCCGTCCAAGGGGGCGCTGGACCAGCCGAGATCAGGGTCCGAGACCACATCCACCCTTCCATCGCATCGTTCGGGGATACCCCTTTCAGGGGTGGGCGAACGCAAAATGGCCCCTTCGGAAAAAAAATAAGGGGTTTTCGGGTGGTCTGGCGAAAACATGGCCCCTTCGGAAATATCAATGACTTGCTGGGTGTTTTGCGTCTCCGGCAGGCTCCATGACCAGCGGTATCCATGCCCGTTTTGTGCCGCACAATGCCAAGGGCATCGCAGGCTTCGCGCACCGGTTTGCTGCGCCGCATCGCGCCCGGCTTCTCCAAGCCAGCGCCTGCCGCCAGCCGCAGAATTTCGGCCACCGGCTGCGGCCCGGTAGCCAGCACGTCTTGCAGGAAGGCGATGGCCTGCGCAGTCTTAGTCGTCGCCGTCTTGCCTTGCCGCTTCTTCGCGCGGTTGCGCGCGGCGCGCTCGCGGGCGGTTTTCGCCTTCCACTGCTTCCAGTTCTCATACCCGAATTTGACCGGCCAGATATCGTAAGCCTTCACGTCATCCCGCGTCCGCACCGCTTGCGACAGGCCCAACTCGACGCCGATCTTCTTCCGGTCCAGATCGCGCCGGGGGAGGTTCGTGACCTCATCGATCAGCGCAGCGAGTTCTGGCTTCGCCACCCAGTCGGCCCACATCGCCGCCGCCGTCTGGGTCACAACCCGCGCGATCGTTGTCGGCGGCAGCTCGAAGGCGGCATGACACAACAGCGCCAAGCATTCGCGTCCGGCGTCATCGTCCGGCAATGGATAGCCGTAGTGGACATTCAGGATGCGCTTGATTTGCTTGCGCCATTTCGCTCGCCGGTCGGGCTTCCATGTTTTCCCTCTGCGCGCGCGTGAATGTCGCGGCGGGTCCGGCAGCAGATCGGGATCGATGAACCGGTGGCGCGTCCGCGCTTGCGAAACGGTGCGAGGGTGACTATTGATTTGACCGTGCATGACGGCCTCCTGTTGGGTTTGGCGACTTCAAGGGTGGTTCCAAGAGTTTTGTAAAATGCAACGCCGCTGCTCTCACCGGGCAGCGGCGTTGTCGTTTTCGGTGGCTTCGTAGGCTTTGAGGATCGCGAGCGCGCGCGAGCGCGGGTCTCGCCCATCGCGGTAGCGGGCAAGCTCCGCTTCAAGGCGCTCCATGAGGGGCAAGTATTCGACCTCCCCATAGACCGCGATGATGTGGGCAACGGTCACCAACGCCTGCCGACTACGCGCTTCCGTAATCAGCGCATCCTCACTCGGAAGGGCTGTGCCAGAGCCGTCAGTGCGGATGAGCGTCGGCATCGACATCGACCTGCCGCACCTTGGGCGCTGGCTGCTGGACGACATTGATCACGATCTGGCCCTGACGACCGACCTCGACCTGCGCGACTTGTAAGCCTGTCGATTGGATGGATTTGATCGCGCGACGGATTTCAGCGGGCTTGAAAAGCCAGTTGCGGCTGCTCACGGGGTGCACTCCACTTCCGATGAAGGGTTTGCTCTTCGCCGTGGCCAGCCCGTTCGCTATTCTCGCGGGTCACTGACTTGGGATTTGTTTGATTATTTTTATTATTGGGTCGGCACCCAAAGCGATTTTGAGTTTGTACGAACTCGCTCAAAATCGCAAGGATGAAATCAAACTGCGCTGTTTGGGGCGATGTCAGTAGGCGATCTGGTTCATGATCGCGGCCTTTGTCTCCAGCGAGACCGCACCGTATTTCGCTCCCTTGGCCTGATGGCCCATCAGCGACACGTATTCGGCATCGTTGACGCGGAGCGCATGTAGCCGGTTCGCGAAAGTGTGGCGCAGGCAGTAGACCGTTTTGTAAACGTCACCCTGTTCGGGCTCAGGCTGGAATTGCCGTAGCCATGCATTGATCTTGGCGCAGGCGTCCGCTGCCCGATCATTGTACTGCGGGAAGCCCTGCGGGTTGCGCTGCATCGCGGCCAGCGCCACACCGACCAAGGGGATGTCGCGCAGGGCGTTTTTCGTTTTCAGCTTGCGACCGTCGGCCCGGACCTGAATGTGGGGGATAAAGGAGTTTGAGCCGCGCTGATCGGGCTCCAGCTTGATGCGGCTCGGCTGCAAGGCCACGATTTCGGACGGGCGCGCTCCGGTGCCAATCGCGACCAGCATGATGTCGTAGCAGACTGCGTCAAGGCTGGTGTGGTCGGCCTTGAGGATCACGTCTCGCACCACCGCCAGCTCCCACGCCTTGCGCTGGTTGCTTTCGCGCTTGAACTTGACGACGCCATCGAACGGCTTTCGATCATAGTCCCGCAGGTGCATTCGCCCGATCTTCTCGCGGATCATCCTGCTGATGTCCTGCATATCTTTGATCGCCAGTTCGGGGCCGATGTCCTCGTTCATCATGCGCTGGTTCCACCACTCGCGAAAAGCTTCCGCGTCTTCGTGGGTGACCGCGAGCATGTCCTTGTCGCCGACCACGGAGACGAAGCGGCGCATCGCGGCCTCGATCTTCTTCTCGCCCTTTGTGCGTTGCCCGTTAGACCCGTTCTTGTGGTCCGCGCGGTGGTGGGCATTGTAGTCCTCCGCCATTTTCGACAGCATGATGGACGCCTTGGACACACCACCCATGAACGCGACACGATTGACCTTCTCGCCATAGCCCTCGCGCATCATGGTCTCGATGCGGTTGAGCAGATGGCCGATGTCGCTTTTGGCTACGTCCTCGATGGGCGCATAGCGATAGCCGTGAACCTTGGCGCGGGCGATGGCAGCGACCGTCAGATTAATGGCCGCGTCCGCGTGGCCCTCGACGCGTAGCGCCCAGTCGCGCTCCTGTGCCTCGTCAAACTTGACGGCGGTCTTGGTCGCTCGAACGGCATCGGGATCATCGATGACGTGAATGCCGGTTGAGAGTTTGACAATGGGGTTGGTGCCGGGGGCGAGCAGCCTGAGCACGGCGTTGGGGATGCGACGGCGATAATACCAAAAGCCATTGATGCGTTGCAGGTGATGCTGCTTAGATGCCACGGGTTGTTGGCCTCCGGTCCGGGGTGGTCCACAACGGGGTTTGTGCCCCTATTTGTGTACTTGTTTCCCGCCGAAATGGCAAACTAAGCTCTTGAAAAGGCTAAATTTCGTTGTTTTTATTGATGTTTTTCCGCGCCGACGTTGTCCCTTGCAGGAGAGGGAGCCTCAACTCACTGTTAGTCGACCCGCGCACCACACTCCTGATCATTAAGATCGCACCGCGCGATCAATCATAGGCAGGATGAAGAACTTCAGTTCTTCGCTTTGTCGACCAGCGCGGCCTTCTTGATCCACGGCATCATGTCGCGGAGTTTTGCACCGACCTCCTCGATCGGATGGGCGGCGAGCCTTGCGCGGGTCGCCTTGAAGGAAGTCTGATTCACCTTGTTTTCCAGCATCCAGTCGCGAGCGAATTTGCCGGACTGAATATCGTCGAGCACGCGCTTCATCTCCTTCTTCGTCTCCGCAGTCACGATGCGCGGACCCGTAACGTATTCGCCGTATTCAGCGGTATTGGAGATCGAGTAGTTCATATTGGCGATACCACCCTCGTAGATGAGATCCACAATCAGCTTCACCTCGTGCAAACACTCGAAGTAGGCCATCTCTGGTGCATAACCGGCTTCCACCAAGGTCTCGAAGCCGTTCTTGATTAACTCGACCAGACCACCGCAGAGCACAGCCTGTTCGCCGAACAAGTCGGTCTCGCACTCTTCCCTGAACGTGGTCTCGATAATCCCCGCGCGGCCGCCGCCGATCGCCGAGGCGTAGCTAAGACCAAGATCATGCGCGTTACCCGAGGAATCCTTGGCGACCGCAATCAGGCAAGGGACACCGCCGCCGCGTTGATACTCCGCCCGCACAGTGTGGCCAGGGCCTTTCGGAGCGATCATCAGGACGTCGAGATCGGCGCGCGGGTCCAGCAGATTGAAATGCACGTTGAGTCCGTGCGCGAAGATGAGCGCCGCACCCTTCTTCATGTTGTCGTGCAGCTGCTCGCGATAGATGTCGCCCTGCAGTTCATCAGGCGTCAGCATCATCACGAGATCGCCCCACTTCGCGGCATCGGCGACTTCCATCACCTTGAAACCAGCAGCCTCAGCTTTCTTGGCGGAAGCGGAGCCCTTGCGCAGCGCGATCGCGACGTCCTTGACGCCGGAGTCCTTCAGGTTCAGCGCATGGGCGTGGCCCTGGCTACCATAGCCGACGATGACCACCTTCTTTCCCTTGATCAGGTTCAGGTCGGCGTCGCGATCGTAATAAACACGCATGGTTGGTCCTCTTTTGCGGCCACAAGTTGCGCCCGGTTTTAGGGCTACGGATGCCGGGAAACAAGTCCGCTGCAATGCCTTGGATGATGGAAAAACTTCAAAGGTCGTCCAGTAGGAAAAGGTGAATAGCGCCGCGCGACAAGCACAAGACTATGCCGGAGGCTCGTCGCCTGGCTTGCGGCAGAGATAAGTGCCATGAAGCGGCGCGTGATAGTCCGCAGATACCAGCGTAAAGCCGACATCCTTCAGCATCCGCTCAATCACCCAGCCGAAGGTCGAATGTTCATCGCGCATGTGGCTGGCGACCTCGCCGCACGGGAAGTCGTGGTTGTTGATGTTGAATTCCGCCCATTGCTCGACCGTTCGGTCGGAGCCATCCGGTTCGCGCACGAACACGATGTCGCGCAGAAACAGCTGTCCGCCGGGCTTGACGACGCGGAACATGCGTGACAGCGCGACTGCCTTCCAGAAATCCGGCAGATGATGCAGCGTGAACTCGCTCACGACCAGATCCAGGGAATCCGATGCGAGAGCAAAACTGAGCAGACCGGCCGCCTGAGTCCGGATCGCGACGTTGCCGTCACGCGCCTGGGCCTCGGCCAGAGCGAGCGCTGCCGGCGCAATATCGACCGCATAGACTTCCGCACCCATCCTAGCGGCTTCACAAGCAAGCGTGCCCGTGCCGCAACCGATATCTGCGATCCGCCAGCCGGGCCGCACGCCTAGCTTGGCGAGGGTTGCGCGAGCCCGGCTGCCGCTATCATCGTGATCATAGATCGCGGAGCGCGCAGCAATGAGCGAATCCAATCCGATCCGCCCACGTTCACTGTAAAACCAGTCGCGCGCCAGCATGACCTTACATCCCTTCCGGTCCGCGCCCGATCGCAGCGACACCGGTTCGCGACACTTCGACCAGACCGATCGGCCGCATCAGGTCGACAAACTGATTGATCTTCGAGGTGCCGCCCGTAATCTCGAACACAAAGCTCTCATTGGTGGCATCCACCACACGAGCACGAAACACCTCTGCGAGCCGCATTGCCTCGATACGCTGGTCCCCCGAACCCTTCACCTTGACCATGGCTAGCTCGCGCTCGATGGAGCGCCCGGTCAGTGTCATATCAACGACCTGATAAACCGGGATCATGCGGTCGAGCTGATGCTTGATCTGCTGGATCACCATCGGGGTGCCGGTGGTGACGATGGTAATTCGCGAGACGTGCTTCTGATTTTCGGTCTCGGACACCGTCAAGCTTTCGATGTTGTAACCACGACCTGAGAACAGTCCGATCACCCGCGCCAACACGCCCGGTTCGTTGGCGACCAGCACCGACAGCGTGTGCGTCTCGTTCGGATCGCGGCGCTCTTCGAGAAAGTAGGCGGAAGCGGGCTGGTTCATGGATATGTTCTCAAATCGATATCGTGATTGCCGTCATTGCCGAGCGTAGCCGTTCGTAAAACGGCGTCGCTTCGTTCGCCTGTGCCCCGGCAAGCCGTCTTCACGATGGATGCGCGGACCGCGCATGCCGATCTGTGCGTGGCGACACTTCGAGACATTTTCACACCAGCGCCTTGCCGCCGGCAAAGGCGGCCGCGGTCGCATCATCATTGGCTTCCGCCGGCAACAGCATTTCGTTGTGCGCCTTGCCGGATGGAATCATCGGGAAGCAGTTTTCCAGCGCTGCGACGCGGCAGTCGAACAGCACCGGCTTCTTCACCGAGATCATCTCCCTGATCGCGCCGTCGAGATCGGACGGCTTGGTCGCCTGCAGGCCGACGCAGCCAAAGGCATCGGCGAGCTTGACGAAATCGGGAAGCGCCTCTGAATACGAGTGCGACAGGCGGTTGCCGTGCAGCAACTGCTGCCACTGCCGCACCATGCCCATGTACTGGTTGTTGAGGATGAAGATCTTGATCGGAAGCTCGTGCTGAACCGCCGTCGACATTTCCTGCATCGTCATTTGCACGGAAGCATCGCCGGCAATGTCAATGACGAGGCTGTCGCGATGCGCCACTTGCACTCCCAGCGCGGCCGGCAAACCGTAGCCCATAGTGCCGAGGCCACCCGAGGTCATCAAGTGGTGCGGCTCCTCGAATCCGAAGAACTGCGCGGCCCACATCTGATGCTGGCCGACCTCGGTTGTGATGTAGGTGTCCCGGCCTCGCGTCGCCTCGAACAGACGCTGGATCGCGAACTGCGGCAGGATCACGTCGTCGTTCTTCTTGTAAGCCAGCGAGTTGCGCGCGCGCCAGCGCCCGATCTCGAACCACCACGGATCGATTTTAGGATTTTTGCCTTCCGCCTTGAAAGCCTGCAACAGGTCGGCCATCACGCTGCCGGCATCACCGATGATCGGCACGTCGACGCGGATATTCTTGTTGATCGATGAGGGGTCGATATCGATGTGAATTTTCTTTGATCCCGGCGAGAACGCATCGGTACGACCCGTTATTCGATCGTCGAAGCGCGCACCGATGCACAGCATGACGTCGCAGTCATGCATCGCCATGTTGGCCTCATAAGTGCCGTGCATGCCGAGCATTCCAAGCCAGTTCTTGCCGGAGGCCGGATAGGCCCCTAGTCCCATCAAAGTGGACGTAATCGGAAAACCAGTGGCTTCGACCAGAGCGCGCAGCGTCTTCGACGCCTCTCTGCCCGAGTTGATGATGCCGCCGCCGGTATAGATCATCGGCCGCTTGGCATTCACCAGCAGCGCGACAGCCTTGCGGATCTGTCCGGCATCTCCCTTTATCTGAGGCTTGTATGACGCGTGGACATCGGTCTTGCGCGGCGGGTGATAGGTTCCGGTGGCGAACTGCACGTCCTTGGGCACATCGACCACGACCGGCCCGGGGCGGCCAGTGGTCGCCACATAGAACGCCTCGTGCAGCACCTTGGCGAGATCGTTGACGTCGCGCACCAGCCAGTTGTGCTTGGTGCAGGGCCTGGTGATACCGACGGTGTCGCATTCCTGAAACGCATCGTTGCCGATCAGGTGCGTCGGCACCTGGCCGGTGATGCAGACCAGCGGGATCGAGTCCATCAGCGCATCGGTCAGCGGCGTCACCATATTAGTAGCGCCGGGCCCCGAGGTCACGAGCACCACCCCCGGCTTGCCGGTGGAGCGGGCGTAGCCTTCGGCCGCGTGACCTGCGCCCTGCTCGTGCCGCACCAGGACATGCTCGATATCGCTCTGCTGAAAAATTTCGTCATAGATCGGGAGTACGGCCCCGCCCGGATAACCGAAAATGCTTTTGACACCATGGTCAACGAGGGCTCGAACAATCATGGCCGCACCGGTCATCTGATTGGAATCTTGGCGCTTGGTCTGACTCATGGTCGGCTCCGGATTCGCGCAGGCTTCGTGTCCGCCAGCGTCGCAAACAATAAAAAAGGGCCTTGAAGGCCCCCGGCACACCGCCTTCCATTCGGACGGCTCAGCCGTCCCGGGCGGTGCTCCAGGATACGATGATAACGGGGACGAGGTGACGGATAACAAAGTTGCGCATTTTACAGCTAACGTTCCCAAAGGTTGCGCGGGTTATACGGGGCGGATTTGCGGCCGTCAACGGTGTTTCGATGCAATAAGCCGGTTTCGGCGGTTTGGAAGGGGGCCGAGGGGCCGGTCGCCTCAGCGCGAAACGTCAAAGTCCAGCGCCTTTCTGGCCTCCTCAGGCCGCACCCAGGCGAACTCTGTCAACTGGTGACGAAACCAGGTGAACTGCCGCTTGGCATAGTGGCGCGTGTCGGCGCGCCCGATCTGGGCAGCCTCTGCCAGCGAAATCTCGCCGCGCAGATGCCGGACCAGCGCGGGCACGCCATGTGCCTTCATCGCCGGCAGGAGCGGGTCGAGACGCCGTTCGGCCAGCGCTGCGACTTCCTCCAGCGCCCCGGCCGCCAGCATCGCATCGAAACGGGCGTCGATCCGCGCGTAGAGCGTTTCACGATCCGGAGCAACGAAGACCGCCCTCGCCCGCTCAGGCGGCAGCAACGGCGGCAAGCCATCGAGATGCCAATCGGTCAACGAGCGTCCGGTCGCCTCGACGACTTCGAGGGCACGGGCGATGCGGGCGCGGTCGCGCGGTTTCAGACGTTGCGCCGTCGCCGGATCGCGCCGAGCGAGAACAGCATGAAGCACTTCGGCCCCGTCACGTTCGAGGCGCGCTCGGACGTCATCGCGCACCTGAGACGGAATCGGCGGCACCGCCGACAGGCCGCGCGTCAGCGCTTTGAAGTAAAGGCCGGAGCCGCCGACGAAGATCGGCACCCGGTTTTGCGCGCGAGCTTCGGCGAGAGCGACCGCTGCATCGGCGACCCACATCCCGGCGGAGCAGTTCACGCTCGCATCGACGTGGCCGTAGAGCCGGTGCGGCGCTCGCGCCTCCTCATCAGGGGTCGGCCGCGCGGTCAAGATGCGGAAATCTCGATAGACCTGCATGGAGTCGGTATTGATGACGACGCCGCCCGTCCGTTCGGCAAGCGATAGCGCCAACGCAGACTTGCCGCTCGCGGTCGGCCCTGCGATAAGCACGGCATCCGTCGCCTGCCCATTTACCTCGCCAGAGCTCTCCCCATCCATGTCACTCGTCGCCACGCTGATCTGCAATCCGGTTAACCCCGCGCTCGATAGCACGGTGCTCGACGGCGCGCGCGCAATTCTGAGCAATGCCGGCCCGGCGCGCTGGCTGTGGGACGAAGTCGCGGCCGACATTCCCTTCGAAAGCGACGAGCCCATTCCGGCCATTACGCAGCGCCTGCGCGAGGCACGCGGCGATCTGCCGATCGACGTGGTGATCCAGCCGCAGCTCGGCCGGCGCAAGAAGCTGTTTCTGGCCGACATGGATTCCACCATGATCGGCCAGGAGTGCATCGACGAACTCGCCGATTTCGCCGGTCTCAAGGCATATGTAGCAGCGATCACCGAGCGTGCCATGCGCGGCGAAATGCAGTTTGAAACCGCGCTGCGCGAGCGCGTGGCGTTGCTGAAGGGTCTTTCCGTATCAGTCGTAGACGAGGTGCTGGCAAAGCGCATCACGCTGACACCGGGCGGGCGCGAATTGGTCATGACCATGCGCTCCAATGGAGCCTATACCTGCCTGATCTCCGGCGGCTTCACCTTGTTCACCAAAGCGGTGGCCGCCATGATCGGTTTTCAGGAAAATCGCGGCAATACGCTACTGGTCGAAGACGGAAAATTGTCGGGCGCGGCCGCCGAACCGATCATCGGCCGCGAGGCGAAACTTGCAACTCTGATCGAACTGCGCGAGGCCTCCGATCTCGACAATCTTGATACGCTGGCGGTAGGCGACGGCGCCAACGACCTCGGCATGATCCAGCAGGCTGGTCTAGGTGTCGCCTATCACGCCAAGCCCGCGGTTGCCGCGGCGGCAGCCGCCCGAATCGATCATGGCGACCTTACCGCCCTGCTCTATGCGCAGGGATACCGACGCGACGAGTTTGTGAACGCTTGAGTCCATTCAGACTTAAAACGCAACCAGCCGCCGTCTCCGCCTATTGTTCAGTGATCCACGTCTTTCGCGATGGCACGATAAAGACGGAAATCGCGGTAGCCAACTGGCGACGAAGGGAAGCCGCTCCATCGAACGGCGATTGCCCCAACCAGGACAACGATGCGGTCGTGCCTACTTCAGGCTCAGCGCCACAAACCGCAGTTCGCCGGCACCGTTCGAAACCATCAGCAATACCGCCTTTTTGCCGTCCTTCTTCAATTGATCGACGCGCTTGCGGATATCGGAAGCGCTACTCACGGCTTCCTGCGCCACCTCTACGATGACGTCGCCCGCGCTGAGCCGCTTCTCGGCCGCGTCGGAATCCGCATCCACATCGGTAACGATGACGCCCTTGACACTGTCCTTAATCTTGTAGCGCGCACGCAGATCCTTGCTAAGCGCGGCGAGATCGAGACCGAGCGCCTTCTGCGTTACGGGCTTGTCGTCGTCATCAGGCTTGGTTTTGATCGAGACGGGCGTTGCCTTGTCGCTGTCGTCGAGGCGTCCCAGCGTTACCTTCTTGGTCTCTTCCTTGCCTTTGCGAATGATCGTGACCTTGACTGTCTTGCCAACTGCCGTGTCGGCGACAAGGCGAGATAAATCTTTCGGCTCCTTGATGTCCTTTCCGTCGAAAGCGATGATGACATCGCCGGGTTCGATGCCGGCAGGTTTAGCTGGACCTTTATCCTCCACGCCGGCAACGAGCGCCCCGCGGGTCGGTTTGATATTGAGGCTGTCGGCGATTTCGTCGGTGACCTGCTGGATGCGGACACCAAGCCAACCTCGACGCAACTCACCGAACTGCCGTAATTGATCGACAACGCCTGCTACCGTCTTAGACGGCACCGCAAAGCCGATCCCGATAGAACCGCCCGACGGCGAGATAATCAGCGTATTCACTCCCACGACCTCGCCCTCGAGATTGAACAGTGGACCGCCGGAGTTGCCACGGTTAATGGAGGCATCGGTCTGGATGTAGCTGTCATAGGGGCCGTTGTTGATGTCGCGGTTGCGCGCCGAAACAATGCCGGCGGTAACGGAGCCGCCAAGACTGAACGGATTGCCGATGGCAATCACCCATTCTCCGAGTCGCAATTTGTCGGAATCGCCAAACCTGACGGCGGTCAGCGGATGCGGCGGCTTGAACTTCAGCACCGCAAGATCGGTTTTCTTGTCGACCCCGACGGTTTCAGCCTTGACCTTGGTGCCATCATTCAGAATGACGTTGATCTCGTCGGAATCGGCGATGACGTGATTATTGGTGACCACAATTCCGGCGGCATCGACGATGAATCCGGATCCGAGCGAGTTTGTCTTGTGCGTTTGCAGACCGCCATTCTTGCCGCCGCGGCGATTCTTGAAGAAGTCGTCGAAGAACTCCTCGAACGGTGATCCCGGCGGAAGTTGTGGAATGGCACGGCGGCTCTCGCCGCTCTTTGCTTCAACGGTTTGGGTCGTCGAGATGTTGACCACCGCGTCGATCACCTTTTCCGCCACGTCGGCGATGCCATCGGGACCGCGGGCCAGCGCCGGCTCGGATATCATGGCGCTAGCGGCGCTGAGGCACAGCGCGATCAGCAGGGAACGCCGGCGAAAGCTCAACGCGTGAATCGCTCGGATCATGTTTCGAGTCTCTCCTGGAGAAGCATATTGCCGGGCATACACTGCGCCGGACGCCGTACACGCGCAAGCAGCGAAACGGCGTTCGCTGATCCATCGGGATTTCCGATTACGGCAAAAAGCTGGCACCGCCTTCACGATAGGTTGCAAGCTCAGGCCTTCGAACCGCTCCCGCCCGGTGGATCCCGGTAGGCTTCCGCCGCTGATAGAAATAGAAGCGGGCGCTCCATCTTTTGATACGATACGTCCTCTTCATGCCGACCAGCGGTCGCTTCGCGCGAAAACCTATAATATTCACTCGCACGATCTCAGCGATTGCGTGGAGAAGGCCGAGAATTACAGGATCACCGACGGATCAAACTACAGAGTTGGTGGCCGCCAAAAGCCTACTCCCCTAACGCCTGACCAGCCAGATCAGGATTAGGCCCACGATTGCCGACCCGATACCCACAATCCGCAAAATGTGTTCCGGAGCCGCCAGCGCACTTTTCATCGCTCGCCGCGTCCAATCCGGTGCCGCAGCAAACAGGATGCCTTCAAGCATGAAAAGAATACCGAGACCGATAAGAAAATCGGCGAAGGCGATGGAATCCATCAGCGGCGTCTCCCGGCATCGCGATCTTTCGGGTTTACGGCTTCGACGCCGATGCCGCAGGCCTGCCGCTTGGATGCCCAAAGAAACGGAAGAAGTCGGAATCGGGCTTCAGCAGGAAGCGGGTAGCGCTGCCCTTCAATCCGTTCTGGTAGGCGGTCATTGACCGGTAGAACGCAAAGAAGTCCGGGGCCTTGTTGTAGGCCTCGGCAAACAGCCGGTTGCGCTCGCCATCGCCCTGGCCGCGGATCTGCTCGGCCGCGGAATTGGCCTCGGCCACGATCACGGTCGCTTCGCGATCAGCCTTTGCCCGGATCTCCTGCGCTTTCTGACCACCCTGAGCGCGGAACTCGGCGGCTTCCCGTTGTCGCTCAGTCTGCATGCGCTGATAGACCGCCTGACTGTTCTGATCCGGCAGATCTGCTCTCCGAATCCGAACATCGACGACCGAGATGCCGTATCCGCTGGCCTCCTTGTCGAGCTGGTCGCGGATGCGACCCATCAGATGTTCGCGCTCATCCCGCACGACCTGGATGAAGGTTACTTCGCCCAGAACACGACGCAGCGACGCATTGAGCAGCGTCGTCAACTGGATATTGGCTGCCTGGACGGAGCCGACGCTTTGGTAGAACTGCAGCGCATCCTTGATTCGATAGCGCGCGAACGCGTCGACGACGAGCCGCTTCTGGTCCGACGCAATGACTTCCTGCGACGCCTGCTCGAGGTCCAGAATTCGTTTGTCGATCTGGATCACCGAGTCCACAAACGGCGCCTTGAAATGCAGTCCTGGCTCGGTGACGACACGCACCGGTTCACCCAGTCGCACCAGCAACACCTGATCGGTCTGGCTCACCGTGAAAACGGAACTATATCCCACGACTAGCAAGGCCAGCCCCACCAGTAGCCCGGCAATCCCTAAAACTCCGATTTTCATCGGGCGCTCCCGTTCGTCCTGGCCGGCTGGTTCGCGGTCCCGGTGCCACGCGGCGATGTCAATTCGCTCAGCGGCAGATAAGGCAAGACACCCGGCGACGATGAACCCGGATCGTACACGAGCTTGTCGGCGTCTCCGAGCACATGCTCCATGGTCTCCAGGTAGATGCGCTCGCGCGTCACGTCGGGCGCCGTTTTGTAGGCCTCATAAACCTGCAGAAACCGAGAACTCTGGCCCTTGGCTTCGGCGATGGCCTGTCCCTTGTAGCCTTCAGCATTCTGCACGATCTGCGACGCCCGGCCGCGCGCATCGGGAATAACTCGATTGGCGTAGGTCTGGGCTTCGTTCTGCAGCCGCTCGAGGTCAGCACGCGCCGCCTGCACGTCGCGGAATGAATTGATGACCTGAGCCGGTGGATCGACCTTCTGCATCTGCACCTGCTGAATCAGAACACCGGCACCGTATTCATCCAGGGTCTTCTGCATCAGTTCATGCACCGAAGCTTCAATTTTAGTTCGCTCGGACGTTAGAATTGGTTGAATATCCGAACGTCCCACCAACTCGCGCATCGCACTTTCCGCCACCGCTTTGACGGTACCTTCCGGATTCTGGATATTGAACAGGAAGTCACCGACCCCGCCCGGCTTGATCCGCCACAACACCGTGAAATCGACGTCGACGATGTTTTCGTCGCCCGTCAGCATCAGACTTTCCTCCGGCACATCGCGCATCGTGCTGGTGTTCCGGGCTGGGTCCTGAGCCAGCGTCAAACCGATATTGAGGGTCGAGACACGCAGCGCCTTCGGCAGCAACACGGTCTCGATCGGATACGGCAGATGATAATTGAGGCCAGGCTGCACGGTCCGTACATGCTTGCCAAAGCGCAGCACCACACCGAGTTCTTCCGACTGCACCCGGAAGAAGCCGGACATCCCCCAGATCACGACCGCGCCGACCAGGATCAGCAAGATGCCCATGCCGCTCAGATGTCCGCCTGGCAACAGTTGCCGGATACGCTCCTGAGCCCGACGCAGCAGATCCTCAAGATCCGGTGGCTTGGATCCAGTCGGCTGCGGGCCGGCTCCCCAAGGTCCTTTCGGACCCTGACCCCATGGCCCCCCGGTTTGATTCTTCCACGGCATCGACACTCTCCTCCGCGCGGATGGGCCTTTAAAGCCTAACCTCGCTCTCTATTCGACCTTATAGGGGACGCTCTCGGCCCTTACAACGCGGCTTGTTAGCTGAAAGGAGCTATATTCGATCAGACAAATGTCAATGCAAACATCAGGGAATGCGGTTAATGCATCCGACGGCGATATGTCACATAAGAATAATCGGCAGTGTCGCCGCTGGCCGCCGTGTTTCGGCAGCGGGCGACTTCATGCCAGATCGAAGGATCGATCGGCGGGAAAACAGTATCCCCAACGACTTTGGTATGAACCTCGGTCACTTCGAGGCGATCGGCTACAGGCATGGACGCGGTATAAATCTCGGCACCGCCGATCACCGCAATCTCAGCGACCGAACGCCGCATGGCATCTCCCTTTGCGATGGCGAGCGCGTCTACCAGCGATCGTGTCACCAACGCTCCGGCCGCCATAAAGTCCGGATCGCGGGTGATGACGATGTTGGTTCGTCCTGGCAGTGGCCGACGCAATGAGTTGAAGGTTTTGCGGCCCATTACGATCGGCTTGCCGATGGTAATCGCCTTGAAGCGCTGCTGGTCGGCCTTCAGCCGCCACGGAATTCCATTGGCGCGACCAATTAAGCCGTTCTCGGCCACCGCGACCATTAGAACAACTTCCAGATACCGAGAGACAACCGTGATCACACCGCGACCTCGGCCTTGATGTGCGGATGGGGATTGTAATTTTCGAGTTTGAAGTCCTCGTAGCGAAACGCGAAGATATCCTTCACCCCCGGATTGAATCGTCATCGTCGGCAGCGGCCGCTCGGGCCGCGCGAGTTGAAGCCGAGCCTGCTCAAGATGATTCGAATACAGGTGCGCGTCGCCCAGGCAATGTACAAAGTCGCCCGGGTTAAGCCCCGTAACCTGCGCAACCATCATCGTCAGCAGCGCATAGGACGCGATATTGAAGGGCACACCGAGGAATACGTCGGCCGAGCGTTGATAAAGCTGGCATGACAGTTTTCCGTTGGCGACATAGAACTGAAAAAGGCAATGGCACGGCGGTAGCGCCATCTTATCGACATCGGCCGGATTCCACGCACTGACGATCAGCCGCCGCGAATTGGGGTTGCGCTGGATCATGTCAATGACGTTGGCGATCTGGTCGATACTGCGACCGTCCGGCGCGGGCCATGAACGCCATTGCGAGCCGTACACCGGGCCGAGATCGCCGTTTGCATCGGCCCACTCATCCCAGATCGAGACGCCGTTGTCTTTCAGATATTTAATGTTGGTGTCACCCTTCAGGAACCAGAGCAGTTCATGCACGATCGACCGGAGGGGAAGCTTCTTGGTGGTCAACATCGGAAAGCCAGATGCGAGATCGAAGCGCATCTGATGTCCAAAGACAGACAGCGTTCCGGTGCCGGTACGGTCATGCTTCTCCGTACCTTCGCCGAGTATTCGTTTGAGCAGATCGTGATACTGATTTATGCCAGTGGCGCTTTCGGGCGATGAACTTAGCGTCGGATCGGTTGATCTGACAGCGCCGCGCGTCATTATACCCGGGAAAATGGATCGCCGAGGCGGCAAAAAAATGTGCCGTCTGGCACCCTTTTTTCCTCACGTTTTGCAGACTATATTGAAAGCGCCGGTTCGCCGGCTATGGAAATAAATGGCCGCCGCAATAAACCATTCGGACCCGGGGGCAGTACCCGGCGCCTCCACCAGAGCCCGACCCGGCAGATTTCGGGTTCTGGCGGGGGCGAAACAGGATCGACGAGGGCGTAAAGGGCTCGCTTTTTCCCGGTATGGTTCCGCCGTTATCGGGCTATGCAATAGTTGCAAACGACAACTATGCTCCGGTTGCTCAGGCTGCGTAACGCAGTTTGAAAGACCACTCTGAAGTCCTGACGGGTTAAGCTCCGTCAGGCGGGGTTCGGAGGCACCTGGCAACAGAAGCCTCCACTTTCATCCGTTCACCGCTCCAGCCAACTGGCGACGAGAAACTTACCGATCCAACCCCAACCGCTGCTGACCTCGCAAGATCGTGGGAGTATCATCGCGAGACGGGGCGAGTTGGCTTCAAACGCTCGCGGCGATTTGCGCATACTGCCGAGGCGACGAGATCTAATCGATGCAAACCGATCATATTCGCTACGATTTGCTTACGAGCGACGCAATGCGCGGTGTCCTGCGCCGCGTGCTGACGGACGCTGCCGAGCACGGGCTGCCGGGCGAACACCACTTTTTCATCACCTTCATGTCGACGGCCGATGGAGTGACGATATCGTCCCGCCTTCTGGCGCAATATCCCGAGGAGATGACCATCATTCTCCAGCATCAGTTCTGGGATCTGACGGTGACCGAGGATCACTTCGAGGTCGGCCTGTCGTTCGGCGGGGTGCCGGAGCGCCTCGTGGTTCCCTTCAGCGCGATCAAGGGCTTCTTCGATCCATCGGTACAGTTCGGATTGCAGTTTGAGCCGGCAGCGACAGAAACAACCGAGACAGAGAAAGCTGAGATCGAGACAAGCGCGAGCGAGACCTCGAGGACGATCCCGACTGCGCCCTCCCCAACGGCGCTGGCCGTTCCGGCCAATCCTTCTCAGCCGGCCGAAACCGAGGACAAACCTAAACCTGGCCAGGGCGCCGAGGTTGTCAGACTGGACCGCTTCCGCAAGAAGTAACCCGGGGTTGCATTTGCCGGATTGTCCTTTCGCGGGCGGAGGATTGGACTGCGCCCCACCGCGGCATCGAACATAACGGACCGGACGATGGTTGCGTCATCACGCACGGCGAAAACGCGCACGGAAACCGATAGCTTCGGTCCCATCGAAGTTCAGGCTAACCGCTACTGGGGAGCCCAGACCGAACGCAGTCGACAAAACTTCCGCATCGGAGACGACCGGATGCCGATGCCGCTGATTTCGAGCGCTCGGCATCGTCAAACTCGCAGCAGCGCAGACCAATCGGGAGCTTGGCCTACTCGACCGCCGGCGCACGAACGCAATCATTCGCGCGGCACGCGAAGTGATTGACGGCAAGCTTGACGAGCATTTTCCGCTGGTGGTCTGGCAGACCGGTTCCGGCACACAGACCAACATGAACCTCAACGAGGTCATCGCCAATCGTGCCAACGTGTTGCTCGGTGGCAAACTCGGCCATAAGAAGCCCGTTCACCCAAACGACCACGTCAACATGAGCCAGTCGTCGAATGATTCATTTCCGACGGCGATGCATATCGCGGCGGCTCATGGCATCGTGTCAGACTTGGTTCCCGCCCTGGCCGCTCTGCTCAAGGCGCTACGCGAAAAAGAAAAGGTCTTCGCTGATATCGTCAAGATTGGACGGACTCATACCCAGGATGCAACTCCGCTGACGCTCGGCCAGGAATTCTCCGGCTATGCGGCGCAGATCGAGAGCGGTCTGGCCCGGCTTCACATAGCACTGAAGGATCTCTACCCGCTGGCGCAAGGTGGAACCGCGGTAGGGACAGGACTGAACTCGAAGCCAAAATTTGCCAAACTGTTTGCGAAAAATGCAGCGCTGCTTACAAAACTCCCCTTCACAAGCGCTCCCAACAAATTTGAGGCGTTGGCTTCAAACGACGCCTATGTTTTCGCTCACGGCGCGATTAATGCAGTCGCAACGGGCCTGTTCAAGATCGCGAACGACATCCGCCTTCTGGGTTCCGGACCTCGGTCTGGCCTCGGAGAGCTGATTCTTCCCGAGAACGAACCTGGGTCGTCCATTATGCCGGGGAAGGTCAACCCTACTCAGTGCGAAGCGATGACAATGGTCTGTTGTCGGGTGTTCGGAAACCATACGACCGTGACTGTGGCTGGCAGTCAGGGGCATTTCGAACTTAACGTTTACAAACCGGTTCTGGCTCACTGTATGATCGATTCCATACAGCTGCTCGCCGACGTCGTGCGCTCATTCACCGAACACTGCATCAAAGGCATCCGTGCCGACGAGCAGCGGATTCGCGAATTGATGCAACGCTCGCTCATGCTGGTCACGGCTCTCGCGCCCAGGATCGGCTACGATAACGCGGCGAAGGTCGCTAAGGCCGCCCACGCTCGCGGATCAACATTAAAGGAAGAGGCTCAGCGGCTCGGCTTTGTTACGGCTGCGGAGTTCGACCGATTGGTGCAACCCAGCAAAATGACCCGACCGGGATAAAATGATCGGTCGGAGCCTCAATGCTTTGTCGTTTCTATCATTCGCTGTTGGCCGAGGCGATGCTCGACAACGCCATGCTGAAGGACCTCAATTCAAAAAAATGGTGACCCGTCGCAAGGCGGCAGGCTGTGGCTCACCTTTGTACGAGTTTTGAGGTCAGTCAGCGGCGGGCGTGTGAAGTGATTGGGGCTGATCGATCCTCGGTGCGTTATCTCAGCCTTCGGCCTGACGACGCGATCATTCGTGTCCGGCTGCGTGAGCTGGCGTCGGTACGCCGGCGCTTTGGCTATCGCCGTCTGCTTCTCATGATCCGCAGCGAAGGCGTGCTGATCAACCACAAGAAGCTGAGGCGGCTGTATGCCGAGGAGCGGCTGCAGGTTCGCCGGCGAGTTGGACGTAAAAGAGCTCTGGGAACACGGCGCCCCGATGGCGTTGCCGCAGGGACCGAACCAGCGTTGGTCACTGGATTTTGTCAGCGACACGCTGACCGACAGCCGGCGCTTCCGTATCCTGGCTGTCGTGGATGACTTCACCCGGGAATGCATCGCATTGGTCGCCGACACTTGTCGGGGATCCGGGTCGGTCGTGAGCTCGATGCCGCGATCGCCCGACGAGGTCGACCAACGATGATCGTCAGTGACAACGGGACCGAGCTTACCAGCATGGCCATCCTGCGCTGGTCGCAGCTCACACGGATCGAGTGGTACTACATCGCACCGGGCAAGCCGCAGCAGAATGCCTTCGTGGAAAGCTTCAATGGGCGACTGCGCGACGAGTTGTTGAACGAGACATTGTTCTCGTCACTCCAGCATGCTCGCGAGCTGCTTGCCGAATGGCAGGATGATTACAACACCGTTCGTCCGCACAGCGGGATCGGCAACCTGCCGCCATCAACCTATGCCAGGCTAACAGCGTCCGACATGCAACAGGACGGAACGCTGCGCTGTGTCGAGGGCTCCGCGCCCCGTCCCGTTGCATCACCGAGCCACTCAGGCTCAAATGACCAAAGGATTCTTCCCATCGCTGGATGATCTTTGGGGCTCAGGTCACATTCTCTAACAGGCTGATATTCTAATGATCAGCGTTTCTGGAAATATTATATTCTAATATTGTGCGGCATTTTAGACAAAATTTTCTACCCTGCTGCGATGCATCATGGTACATCCCCAATTATAGCCGCTTTTGGCGGAATGAATTTTCGATGTTTGTAGCTGCGCGTTCCCGGCATTTGAGACAGCGGAATCGGTCATGGGGGATGTGATTAACTTGAACAAGCGCAGGAAGCGCGCCGAACGCAAACAGGCGGCCGCCATCGCTGACGTTAATCGCGCGCGCTTCGGCCGCACCAAAGCCGAGCGCGATCTTTCCGAACAGCGGATGATGCGAGAACTGCGTTTGCTCGATCAACACCGCATCGACGGCGAGGACGCGTCATGAAATCGCCAGTAGTGAAACGATCGATCGTAGTGGCTGGTCACAAGACGAGCGTGAGCCTCGAGGAAGCATTCTGGAACGGGATGAAAGAAATTTCGAGTCACCGCGACATGACCCTGTCCGAACTCGTCGGGGAGATCGACAGCAACCGCCAACAGGGCAACCTCTCCTCGGCAATCCGTCTCTTCGTGCTGGACTACTTTCGAAGCCGCGCGACGACGTCCGGATCCGAACACAGTCCTAGCCTCGGATAGCAGGCATCGACTCTCTGCAGATCACTGGCGCAATTCTCATCCGTATGTCTGCGCACGTCGGCGTCACGATAGTGGGCCGGGCTAGGTTATTTCCCGAATACCGACGCCGGGTACTTTCAGCTACTATGTACCTGCACCTTGACGATCTGCCATCGCGCCGATCAGAGGTGGACCGCGAAGTCACCTGCATGCCCGCAGCGCGGTCCACCGACGGTCCGCAGCACCGCTTTCGCAGTTAGACCGAACAAACATCCGGTGAGATCTCATCGTGCGCCGATGATGAGGCTTGCCGGAATACAGATGGAGTCAATCATGCAAAACGACGAAAGCGGCGACCGCCGCGGAGAACCAGGACCATTGCGCGAATATGCCGTCGTCAAAAGATTGGTGGTCGTCGGTGGTCACAAGACCAGTGTCAGCCTCGAAGATGCGTTCTGGACCAGCCTGAAGGATATCGCGACACGGCGGGGCATAACCCTTTCCACACAAATTGCTTCGATCGATACCAATCGCAGGACCAGCAATTTGTCTTCGGCGATTCGTCTGTATGTCCTCGAGCATTTTCGCACGCGAGCGGTAAGCACCATGTTCATCGGCGAACGTCAGGCACCGTCAACGCGGCTTGCGCCGCTTGGCCCGAAGTAGCTCCACTACTGTCGGCTCGGAGCAAATCAGAAGGAACACCCGGACTTGGTCGGGGACACTTCTTCGCGAGTTGACGCACCGGCTTCGTTCCTCCGGCGGAGACGGGCGGCCTCAGCGCTGGCGCACCGGCCTTGGCGCCACGAGCTGTGTCTCCACCGGCAAACGCGCAACCGACGGCGGTGTCGGCACACGGGATGCCCGGGCGGCAGTCGTCGGACGCCGAGACGGTAGCGGGACAGCCATCCGACGTCTTGCCGCGAACCGCCGAGGATCCCGCTTTGGTATTGGTGGATGAGTGACGGGTGCTGCGTCCGAAGCCAGTAGACTAGCGGAAAGATTTGACGGTTCAGCCTGCAGGGATGCCGGCGCCGGGGAAACGCTCGGAGCCGGCTCCAGGCTTTGCTCGATCGAGTTGAGTTCTGCGAGACTCGCGATCGATCGACCTCACCGCAAGCCATGAGGACAGCGCCGCGACATCAATAGCCCGGTTTATCGCGTAGGACGGTCCAACTGCGAATATCTGAACTTGCGGACGATCGTTCGCAGATCCGGTCGAGGTTGACGCAAGGCCGGCGCGCATATCGACTTGATCTGACGTGATGTCATAGCTGCCGGAGACAATCGCCAGCGCACCTTCGCCGTCTAACGGCGTTGGGCTAACACGCAAACGGCCATCCCTCACCGTGAACGGAATTTGCGCCGATGCGACCGACAGCGGACCGGCGGAGAGAGATTGCTCTACGATCTCCTGCAATTTAGCATCGTCCGATCCCCGCTCGACATTGCCATTGATCGCAACTTCGAACATGTGCGGATCAAGCCCCGAAATCCGAGCATGATCGAGCGTGACCACCCCGTCGCCAGACAACGCTCCCACCATCGCCGACGCGCTGCGGCCCCGGCTGGCGAGTGTGATCCGCGCGGAGGTGCGGCCGGCAGGCATCGTCAGCGCACCGTATTGCAATGCTGCCCCCTCGACGTTGGTGAACTGGACGTTCGCATTCAAGGCAACGCCTTCGGCGGTCTGCCCAACATGGAGGCTTGCCGTGGCATCGCCATCGCCGATTTTCCCCTTCATCGCATCGAACGTCAGGGAATGGTCGTCCCCTTTGACAACGCCGCTGACGGGTCTCAATTCAGCGCCTCCCGGCAACGTGCCGCGCAGCGCCGCGAAAGCCAGTTGACCGCGCCACCCCTCCGGCAGGCCGACATTCAACGGCTCCGCCGGATCACGCCCCCCGAAGTCGACTGCAAGTCCGAACACCGTCACCAGATCGAGCGTATTGATTCCGAGTTCGCCATCGAAGCGGCTTTCGTTTCCTAGACTGACCGTAACATGCCCGCGCATGCGCGAGCCGCCGATCGCGCTATCGAGATCGCTGAAAATCAGCTTGTCGTCGGCCAGGGTGACATGTGACGAGAGCCTGACGTCCTGACCGTCGGGACCGGACGGCTGAAGATTCGGTCGTGGCTTGAGATCGACGCGGTGAACTGTGAGATTAAGGTCCGCCTTCCGATCCGATGACCACGGCTGCACCATTCCTTTTATTTCGGCATCGAGATCGGCTCCTGACACCCTCGCATTTAGCTGGGCCGGGGTACGCCAGGTTCCCGTCGCTGTAGCTTCCAGTACAGATGGGTTCGCAACCGCGATCACACGATCAAGACCCAGCAGCATCGGCACGCCCCCGCCGCGCTCCGACGTCAGCTTCGTCCGAAGCGTCACCTCGCTGCGTGCCAATACATCAAAATCGGCGGCGCGCACCGCCGCGAGTGAAGGTGCTGCAACCAGTGACAGTGAGCCTTTCAGTTGCGGCAGATTGACGTCGAGTGTAGCGCTGGCATCTGCCTTGTTGTTGTCGGCAAGGCTCTTACCAACGTTGAGCGTGAGGCGAAGCTGGGCAGCCCCCGCGGCCGCCGGTATCGCATCGAGGCGCGCCGCGACGCTCGGTGCGAGCGGAGCAATCACGCTCGCCATCGGGGCAACCGACTCAGACGTCGCATTCAACGATAACTTTCCGGTCGTATTGATGCGGTCGAACGCGCCGGAGCTATCGATCATGAGTCCACCGGAGGAGCCGACTTTCAATTGTTCGAGCGAGATTGCCGCTGGCCCGTAACTCAGTTCGGCGAGAAATGGACCGAACTCCCATGTCGCCCACATCGCGTGATCAACATTTAAGGACAATCGTCCCTCACTGGGCCGATCGTCTTGCAATGCCGCGACCGCGCGCACCAGACTCGCCGCCGCATCAAGATCGAGACGATCCGCTTTGAGTTCAGCTTCGGCCCGCGTACCGTTCTCTGGCGTCAAATCGACAAACGCCAGCCGCCCTTCAACGCTGCCACCCTCGATATTGGCCTTGAGCTGTTCGAAGACCACCTGGCTTTGATCAGCAGTCAACTTGCTTTGCACACGCAGCGGCTTTCGGCTCAGATGAGTGACTTCGCCGCGGCCTTGCAACCATGCGATGAAGGTATCGGAATCAGACGATTCAACGTCGAGCGCACCGTTGAGTTGCGGCGACGGTCCGGGCAGCAGGATCGCGCCGTTAACCGCCATTCGTGTGGCGCCGGGAGCGTGGAATTCTAGCCGGCTGATTGTCCATGAAGCAGCGTCGCTGCGTAAGTCAGTACTGAAATTTTGTATCGGGCGGCCGCCCAGCATGATCTGGTCGGCGCTGATCTCTATGTCAGCGGAGAGCCATGGTTTCGGGATTTTTGTTAGATAACGTTGCATTGTCTGCAACCTCTTTGCGGGATCGGCCTGTTCCTTGGCAAACAGGCGGTCGGCGTCGAGTTGACGCGCGGAGAATGCAGCGCGAAGCCGGGGCGACGAGCCGAAACGAATGTCTCCTTTGCCTGTGAGCCTCAGCGCAGAGTCGGCACTACCATAACTAGCATCAACCTGCTCGAGACGCGCGCCTTTCGGATCTGCTTTTACGTTGGCCGATACACGCCATGGTCTTTGAGAGGGGACGACCGAAAAGTTTTTGCCGACAGATTCCCCAGCACCTGCCAGCGTCAGCGCGCCATCGAAACGCGGGATCTGTTCGTCGAATGACAAGATCCCATCGACGTCGATGAACTCCGCCCGCGTTCCGGGATCGATCGCGACATGAACACGGCTGGCACCGCCGACACTCGCCTGTGCGAGCGAAATTTGGAAGGGATATCGCGTTCCTGACAACACGAAATTGCCGTCGCCGCGCACGGAAGCTCCCGATGGCCGCACCTCTCCACTGAACGCGATGTCGTTCAATTCCAAAGTGCTGCGGCTTGCAGCATCATGAAACGCCACGCGGCCGGTGAGATTCAACTGATCAACAGAAAGCGAGCCGAAATTGAGCGATAGTGGCCAGCCCATCCGCTCTCTGTCATTGAGACCGAGGTCGAGCGCAACACCGTTGATCGTCAATTCGGTTGCGCGCCACTCTCCACGCATCAGCGAACCAAGGCTGAATTCGACGGCGAGACTGTCGGCCTGTAACTGTCCCGGGTCGTTCGGCCTTCCAACGAATACCGACTTAAGCCGCAATGACGGCGACGGCAGCAGCCGGGCGTCGATCCCACCCTCGACCCGCACTGGCGCGCCGATCACGCGCGCCGCCTCTGTCTCGAACTGGGACCGAAATCGGCTCCAGTCGATGAAATGCGGCCCGATCAGCGCGGCGATGAGCGCAACAATGAATGTAATCGCCAAGCCGAGCAGTGTCGTCTGCACGGTGTCCCCCTCTGATCCTTCCGACAAAATTGCATTCGTTCGGTTCGCCCCCGGGTTCGGCTTCCGGACTCTGCGAGGCGCACTAAAACGAATGCCGCATCCTTATACTAATAACAACTGTGGCAAAGTCGCAGCGACGGCAGGCAGCGTATAGTTCCTGGAAATGGCGGCACAGACAGTTCGAAGCGATGATGGCGGTCAAGTGATCCATCATCGCGCACCGACCTGTTCTGGGTCGAACTGGGGAATCGGCCTCGATTACATGAAAGCGTGCCCGCGCCTCCTGCGTTCATGGCCGAATCCCATTTACGCTATTTGCGGGAAATCGCCTGGACGGCCCAATTGCAGAACCAACTCTTCTGATTGATCGACGAAAAGCATCTGCGTGAGGGAGAGGAAATTACAACACGCTCACCGAGGAAGCCTCTCGGCAACCTCCGAACGATGACGCTTCACGTCCAGATGGCCGCCCGCAACGCCGTCCCCCTCGCCTCCGATAGCAGTGCCCCCTTCAGGCCGTCGTTGCGCTTGCAGCAGCATCGCGCGTCCCCGAGGGCACAGCGCCGGACAATCGCGATGCCCTCGACACCCCAGGTTAGAACCCGCGCGCTATGCGCCGGGTCGGCCGCGCAACAACCCGACCACCGCTGAAACCACTAACAGAATCAGCGCGATGAAAAAGATGATCTTCGCGATTTCGATCGAGGCGCCCGCGATACCTCCAAAGCCCAAAACGCCGGCAATCAATGCAATGACCAGGAACGTCACCACCCAATTCAACATGATCTGGCCTCCCTTTTTGCGCGCTTTGCGCGTGACTGAAAAACAATCCGTCACCGGAACAATAGTTCCGCCAGGCCCTATACGAGAAAGTTCTGAAAATGAGCGGCTTTTGGGGAACAAAACGTCGAACGCGGCGAGATCATTCCATTGGCGTGGACGCAGAAAAGCCGCTACGAAGCGCGTCGCCCTATATATTTCTTTGATCCGACCAAGAGGGCTCTCCCCTTCGCTGGCCAGCAGTGTCATCGTGGGGAAAGACGATTCGCATGACCGATCCAAGTAGACTGATCCATAGCAACGTTTCCGAGCACCAGCCCGCCGCCGGCGGCATCGCTGCGCGCGCGCGGGCCGCAGCAACGCCACGATATCTGAGCGGGCTCAATCCGGAACAGCGCGAGGCCGTGGAAACATTGGACGGACCGGTTCTGGTGCTGGCCGGTGCGGGAACAGGCAAGACCCGCGTGCTGACGACCCGCATCGCGCATATTCTCAGCCAGGGCCGCGCCCGCCCTGGCGAGATCTTGTCGGTGACCTTCACCAATAAGGCCGCGCGCGAGATGAAGCATCGTCTCGGCCAGATGCTCGGGCAAGCAGTCGAAGGTATGCCGTGGCTCGGCACCTTTCATTCCATTGCGGGCCGGATCCTGCGCGTTCATGCCGAATTGGTGCAACTCAAATCCAACTTCACGATTCTCGATGTCGACGATCAAATCCGCCTGCTCAAACAGCTTCTGCAGGCCGACAACATCGACGACAAGCGCTGGCCCGCGCGGATGCTGGCCGGGTTGATCGACGGCTGGAAGAACCGCGGACTGACGCCCACACAGGTGCCGTCGGGCGAAGCCTCCGTATTCGGCAACGGTCGCGGCGGCAAGCTTTACGCCGCCTACCAGGCGCGGTTGAAAATCCTCAATGCAGTGGACTTCGGTGATTTGCTGCTGGAGAACGTCCGGCTGTTCCGCGAGCATCCGGACGTGCTGCGGCAATACCAGAACCGCTTCAAGTTCATCCTTGTCGACGAGTATCAGGACACGAACGTTGCGCAATATCTATGGCTGCGGTTGCTGTCGCAGGCGCCGCCTTCATCGCAAGCGCATTTTCCCGCTCCCTCTCCGGGAGAGGATCCGAGCCCGCGCACGGCCCAGCCCAAAAACATCTGCTGCGTCGGCGACGACGACCAGTCGATCTACGGCTGGCGCGGCGCCGAGGTGGATAACATCCTGCGCTTCGAGCACGATTTTCCAGGCGCCAAGGTGATCCGACTGGAGCGTAACTACCGCTCAACCGGCCATATCCTCGCCGCTGCCTCGCACCTGATCGCGCATAACGAAGGCAGGCTCGGCAAGACATTACGTACCGAGGATATCGACGGCGAGAAGGTCACCGTCACCGGCTCCTGGGATTCCGAGGAGGAAGCCCGAGCCATTGGCGAGGAAATCGAACAGCTCCAGCGCGCCGGCGAAAAACTGAATGATATCGCAATTCTGGTGCGCGCCTCATTCCAGATGCGCGAGTTCGAAGACCGCTTTGTCACGCTTGGCCTACCCTATCGCGTTATCGGCGGTCCTCGCTTCTACGAGCGCGCCGAAATCCGCGACGCGCTCGCCTATCTGCGCCTCATCAACTCGCCAGCTGATGATCTTGCCTTCGAGCGCATCGTCAACGTCCCCAAACGTGGCCTGGGCGATGCCACCGTCCAGACGCTGCATGGGATCGCGCGAAAGCGGCAGATCCCGCTCAGCGAAGCGGCCCGCACCGTTGTCGAAACCGACGAGTTGAAACCGAAAGCGCGCGGATCGCTGCGCGCTTTGGTCGAGAGCTTCGACCGGTGGCGCGTGCAGCGAGAGGCCATACCGCACACCGAACTTGCCGAGATCGTGCTGGACGAGAGCGGCTACACAGAGATGTGGCAGAAGGATCGCTCGGCCGATGCTGCTGGCCGCCTAGAGAATCTGAAAGAACTGGTACGCTCGATGGAGGAGTTCGAAAATCTGCAAGGCTTTCTCGAGCATATATCTCTGGTGATGGATCGCGACGGCGGCGCCGACGAGGATGCCGTCTCGGTCATGACGCTGCATTCCGCCAAAGGGCTCGAATTCGACAGCGTCTTCCTGCCAGGCTGGGAGGAAGGTCTGTTTCCCCATCAGCGCGCGCTGGATGAGCAGGGACGCTCTGGTCTCGAAGAAGAGCGCCGCCTCGCGCACGTCGGGCTGACACGGGCGCGCCGACGCGCAAAGCTCTATTTCGCTACCAATCGCCGTATCCACGGCTCATGGTCGACGACGATTCCGTCCCGCTTCCTCGACGAACTGCCGGTGGAAAACGTCGAGATCACGGAATCGAAGGGTGGGTCGGGATGGGGCGGAACAGGCGGTTACGGCCCCTCGCGGTTCGACAACATCGAGGCGTTTGGCTCGAGCTATGCGACGCCTGGCTGGCAACGCGCGCAGGCCAATCGCGGTCGGGGCGGATTTAACGAGACCAATGCACCCTATGCTGCGAGCCGATCGAAGTCGAAGTACACGCCATTGACCATCGAAGGCGAACTGGTCGCGAAATCTACCGGCACGACATCCGAGTTCTCACTTGGCGACCGGGTCTTTCACCAGAAATTCGGCTACGGAAAAGTGGCGCGGATCGATGGCAACAAGCTGACCATCGCTTTCGAAAAAGCCGGCGACAAAAAGGTGGTCGATAGCTTTGTGAAGCGGGTATAGCCGAATTGCGAACCACCGCACGTGTTCCTATCTGATCTCCATTCCATCATCCTGCCATTCGACGCGATATCATCTTCTCGTCGTCCCTTTTCCACCAGCTTACAGCGTGTCAAGCTCGCATGTCGCCCATCATATCTATTTCCGGCTTGTCGAAGACCTACGCGTCCGGCTTCGCAGCACTGAAGAGCATCGACCTCGATATCAAACGGGGTGAGATTTTCGCACTGCTCGGCCCCAATGGCGCCGGCAAGACAACGCTCATCAGCATCATTTGCGGCATCACCAACGCGTCCGCAGGTCAGGTGCGGGTCGACGGTCGGGACATCCGGCGCGACTATCGAGCTACCCGCGCGCTGATCGGACTGGTGCCGCAGGAACTGCATACTGATGCGTTCGAAACGGTCTGGGCGACCGTGAGTTTCAGCCGTGGGCTGTTCGGAAAGCCCAAGAACCCGGCCCATATCGAGAAGGTCCTGAGAGATCTCTCGTTGTGGGACAAGAAAGATAGCAAGATCGTCACGCTGTCCGGGGGCATGAAACGACGTGTTATGATTGCGAAGGCCCTTTCGCACGAGCCGCAAGTGCTGTTTCTCGACGAGCCCACAGCGGGGGTCGATGTCGAATTACGGAAAGCCATGTGGGAGATGGTGCGCGCGCTGCGAGCCTTGGGCGTCACGATCATTCTGACGACGCATTACATCGAAGAAGCTCAAGAAATGGCGGACCGGGTCGGCGTCATCAATAGGGGCGAGATCATTCTCGTCGAAGAAAAGGCAGCGCTGATGCAGAAGCTCGGCAAAAAGCGGTTGAAGCTTCATTTGCAGAGCAAGGTCGAAGCCATACCTGCAACGTTGGCGGCTTACAATCTCGAACTTGCCGCAGACGGAATGCAAGTGATCTATACCTATGATACCCAAAGTGAGCACACTGGCATCACCAGCCTGCTGAGCGATCTCCGTGCCGCGGGTATCAGATTTTCCGACCTCGACACCACCGAAAGCTCGCTGGAAGAGATCTTCGTCAGCCTGGTGAGGACCTGACCATGAATTTTGGAGCCGTGCAGGCGATTTACAAGTTCGAAATGGCGCGCACTTGGCGCACGCTGCTGCAAAGCATCGTGTCACCGGTGGTTTCGACCTCGCTTTATTTTGTGGTGTTCGGCGCGGCAATCGGATCGCGCATCACTCAGGTCGAGGGCGTCAGTTACGGCACTTTCATTGTGCCCGGGCTCATAATGTTGTCGGTGCTGACGCAAAGTATCACCAACGCATCGTTCGGGATCTACTTCCCAAAGTTCATAGGCACCATTTACGAGATACTGTCGGCCCCGGTCTCCTATTTCGAGATTGTCCTCGGCTATGTGGGGGCGGCTGCGACCAAATCGATCATTCTAGGCCTGATCATTCTGGCCACCGCCGGCCTGTTCGTGCCATTGCACATTCATCACCCGATATGGATGCTGACCTTTCTGATATTGACCTCAGTGACCTTCAGCCTTTTCGGCTTCATCATCGGGATTTGGGCCGACGGTTTCGAGAAACTGCAGATGATTCCGATGTTGATCATCACGCCGCTAACATTCCTCGGAGGAAGTTTTTATTCGATCAACATGCTGCCGCAGACTTGGCAAACCCTCGCGCTTTTTAATCCCGTCGTCTATCTCATCAGCGGATTCCGGTGGAGTTTTTACGAGATTGCTGACGTCAGCGTGTTCGTGAGTATTGGCATGACAGTCGGTTTTCTTGCGGCCTGCATGTTGATGGTATGGTGGATATTCAGAACCGGCTATCGGCTTAGACATTAAATTGTGATGCGCAAACCGCAGACCGCGATGGTCAACCCCGACCGCGGTCTGCTCATACGGGAAATCCTTATCGACGGTAGCAGTGGAAATGTCCGTGCTTCCAATAACCACGGCATCGATGCCCCCGGCGAGGTCCGCGATCCGGGATACCGAGCACGCCGTTGACGCCGCCGACCGCACCCCCGACACCGGCGCCAATCGCGCCGCCGATTGCGCCGCCTACCGGCCCTGCCGCACGATGACCCTCGTACGCGCCTTGGTTGGCACCGCGCTCCATGCCATTGAAAACACCCTGAGCATGCGCTTGATGCGGTATGGCGAATAGGGCCAGCGCCGCTGCAGCAGCGGCTACCGCGATCCGCAATCGGAAAGAAGGCTCGGTTGGCAATGCTATGGTTCTCATCCTCATCGGCATTTCTGTCCTTATTTTGAATTTAGCTAGGTTGCCCCAACAGGCCGTGATCGCTGGATCTACGGTGATATCACGTGGAATCCCGCCGAAAGTTCCGAGCCTTGCGGGAGGGCGCTTTCCAAGGTCTCACCCGACTTTTCCTCTCCCCCGCCTTGGTCGTGCCGCCTCGTGGGTTAACGATGACGCAAACCCGCTACTGGAAGCACACCCTGTTTGAGCGCATATATGGCTCGGGGACGTGGCTGAAGTCGAGGCCGAGGCAATGCGCAAGTTTCTTATTCCTGTTTCCGCTCTGCTGTTTCTCGCCGCTGGTAGCGTCGCCCATGCAAAGGTGTCCATTGTGGTCGACAAGGACAATCAGCAAATGACCGTTTCCGTCGACGGCGTTGAACGCTATCAATGGCCGGTCTCGACTGGAAATCCGTCGCACGAAACTCCGAATGGAAAATTCCAAACTTTCCGGATGGAAGCCGACCATTTCTCCAAGGAGTTCGACGACGCGCCGATGCCGCACTCGATCTTCTTCACCAAGATCGGTCATGCCATCCACGGCACGTTCTCCGAGGGCAACCTCGGCGTCCCCGTCTCTCACGGCTGCGTCCGTATCTCGCGCGCCAACGCCAGCACACTGTTCTCTCTTGTGAAGACAGAGGGCGTCCTCAACACCACCGTCACACTGACTGGATCCTCGCGCGTGGCGCTAGCGCGCAATCCTCGTAGCAGGCGGCAAACCGATGTCGCCCGTCGCGACCCGACGTCGGCCTATCAATCTTACGATGCCGCCGGAAATCCGGTCGATCTGACGCCCGGGCGGATCGCACCCGATCGGCAGCCGCAGGCCACCGTTCGCGGCAACGACGGCTATATCTATCCGGCCGACGGCAGTTCCAACGATCAGCGCTATCCTGCTCCGCGCAGTTATCGTCATGGCGCGCAGAACATTCCTCAACCACAGCAATACTACTACGGCGATCAAACAGGCTACGGATACGCGCAGCCTCAGGTCTATGCGCCACGACCCTATCGGTCGCGAGGCCTGTTCTCTGGCTTCGACGACTGACCGCTACTATCTTCACCATTGCGCAGTTACCGCCAACGCAGAGCGTGTCATCAGACTGAACTCGGCTCGTAAGCCTTGTGCCGTCCATCGGCCTTTCCGATAAGAGCTTGAAGGACGGCAGTCAGACCGTCTGAGGACTTTGAAGCGGATATGTCAGACACTGACGTCGTTATCATCGGCGCAGGCCACAACGGCTTGACGTGCGCGGCCTATCTCGCAATGGCCGGACTACGCGTCAGAGTCGTGGAGCGGCGCAAGGTGGTGGGCGGCGCAGCGGTGACCGAGGAATTCCACCCAGGTTTCCGCAATTCGGTCGCGGCCTACACCGTCAGCCTGCTCAATCCGAAAGTCATGGCTGACCTGCAGCTTCACAACCACGGCCTGCGGATCGTCGAACGCCGCGCGCAGAACTTCTTGCCCGCTCCCGACGGCCGCTACCTGCTCACCGGCGAAGGCCGCACCCGGGCATCGGCGGCTCGCTTGAGCGAACGGGATGCGAACGCGATCGGCGATTTCATGCGCGAACTCGAAGAGATCGCCGACGTTGTCCGCCAATTCGTGCTCCGCGCGCCACCAAATCTCGTTGAGGGGCTTGGCCTCAAGGCGGCGCACGAGTTCGTCAACGCCGCTGGCACGGTGGGCATCTTGCGCGGGCTTTCGCTGGAGCAGCAACGCAGCCTGCTCGATCTCTTTACGCGATCGGCAGGAGACATGCTCGACGATCGCTTCGAAACCGATCTTATCAAGGCTCTGTTCGGCTTTGACGCCATCGTCGGCAACTATGCGAGTCCCTACGCGGCCGGCTCGGCCTACGTGATGCTGCACCATGCTTTCGGGGAAGTGAACGGCAAGAAGGGCGTTTGGGGACACGCCATCGGCGGCATGGGCGCGATCACCCAGGCGATGGCAATGGCCGCCCGCGCGACCGGTGTGGAAATCGAAACGAACGCAGGCGTGCGTGAGATCGTTGTCGAAGGAAAGCAGGTAGCAGGTACCGTGCTCGACGACGGACGGACGATCCGCGCAAGATATGTCGCGGCGAACGTCAACCCAAAACTGCTGTATACGCGGCTGTTGCCCGCCGACGCGCTGCCCGCCACCTTTCTGACCCGCATCAAGAACTGGCGCAATGGCTCCGGGACATTCCGGATGAACGTCGCGCTCTCCGCCCTCCCCTCATTCTCCGCCTTGCGGGGCGCGGGCGACCATCTCAGCGCAGGCATCATCATTGCACCCGGTCTCGACTACATGGACAGCGCCTGGCAGGACGCGCGAAAGTTCGGCTGGAGCCGCGAACCGGTGATCGAGGTTCTGATCCCCTCGGTGATCGACGATTTCCTCGCACCGCCCGGCCGCCATGTGGCCAGCCTTTTCTGCCAGCATGTCGCGCCGCAATTGCCTGACGGCGCGTCTTGGGATGACCATCGCGATGAGGTCGCCGACCTCATGATCGCGACCCTCGACCGCTACGCGCCGGGCTTTGCCGCCAGCGTGATCGGCCGGCAGGTCCTGTCACCGCTCGACCTCGAACGCGAATTTGGATTGCTGGGCGGCGACATCTTCCACGGCGCGCTGACGCTGAACCAATTGTTTTCGGCCCGGCCGATGCTGGGCTACGCAGACTACCGGGGACCGCTGAAGGGGCTCTATCACTGCGGCGCCGGCGCGCATCCCGGCGGAGGTGTCACAGGCGCACCCGGTCATAACGCCGCCCGCGCCATCCTGCGGGATCACCGGGCGCTGTTCGCTCGCCGCTAACAATCAACACCACATAGAATATCGCCCAGCGAGGCCAATTCCGACCACAACCCGCGCTGATATCGAGGCGGCCTATAAGGCTGTCGAAAACTCTGTGCGAAACCGGGGATCAGGCTGTGGAAATCCTGTGGATATCTCTGTGGAAAGCTTCCGCATCCCCGGCCGCCCTTCGTGACAATCACAACGCCTATCGCCGTCACCCTGCCGCCGCCTTTCCGCCTGCGCATTTTCCATCGTCTAAGTTTCCGATTTGCACTAAAGCAAGGGCCTGACGAAAGTAGGCAAGTTCTGGGGGGTGAGGTGCTACAAATTCTTGGCCGGGTTTTTCTGGCGATTCTTGTCCCGACTTATCTCGGTTATGTCGGCGCATCGTTGAATATTTTTGACGTCTACCTGCTCGTGGCCGCCTCCTGGTCGCTGTGGGCCTACGGGCAACCGGGACCGCAAGAGCTCTGGGAGAGCGGCGGCATCATCGCGATTATAAAGGGCTGGCTTGTCATGGTGTTCGCCATTCTCCTGGTCGCTGGACCGGCCTATGGCATCGGCTATCTCATTGCCAAATATTTATGAGGCCCTGCGGGATCTCCATTCCCCTTTCCGCTTCTCATGAAATCCGAGGCGGAGCTATAATCTTGATTTAACGCGCTTTCTTCACGCGAACCGGTCCACTTCGCTCGAAAACGCTATGGACCCCGGGCTGTCGATGACAAACGCCATTTCACCGGCAACGAGCTGCGCCGCCTTCGCCATCGGGGCGGAGCAGATCGCGCGTCAGGTCGTCGATCTCCTGACCGAAAGCCTTGAGGACAGCGAGGCCGCGGTTACCGCATTCGAACGCAGCGACGGCTGCTGGAGCATCGCGGTCCACTTCGCCGATCCGCCGGACGAAAAACGAATCCGCACGCTGGTCGCTCTCGCCGCCGGCGATGAGGTCGCCCGGACCGTCGTCTTCGATCGCGTTGCCGCCAGGGACTGGGTCGAGGCCAGCCTTGAAGGATTGGCTCCGGTCCCCGCCGGCCGCTTCATAATCCACGGCCGGCACGACCGCGCACGCGTCCCGCCTAACAAGCTGAGCATCGAGATCGAGGCCGCGCTGGCGTTCGGCACCGGCCATCACGGCACCACCCGGGGCTGCCTGCTGCTGCTCGATCAGGTACTGCGCGCCCGGATGCCGCGGCGCGTTCTCGATCTCGGTGCTGGCACCGGCGTCCTGGCCATCGCCGCGGCAAAAGCGCTGCGTCGGAACGTGCTGGCCAGCGACATCGACCCGCGTTCCACGTCCGTGGCGAGAGAGAATGCCATATCGAACGGCGTCGGCAATCTTGTCGAGGCGATCTGCGCGACCGGCTTTTCCGCGCCGTCGTTTCGCACGCGCGCGCCGTTCAATTTGGTGCTGGCGAATATCCTCGCCAATCCGCTGCGGCAGATGGCCCCGGCCATGGCGCGTCACCTCGCGCCTGAGGCCATGGTGATCCTGTCCGGACTGCTGCCGCAGCAAACCCGCGGCGTCATTGCGGCCTACCGCGCGCAGGGGCTGGTGTTGATCCAGCAGATCCGGATCGACGGGTGGTGCAGCCTGCTGATGCAGAATCGCCGCTGACGTCACTTTTGTTTTGACGCGTTTTCTTCACGCGAACCGGTGTCCACTTTTGCGGAATACGCGCTAGAATGCCCGGACAATGTTCGAGGCCCATTTCCAGACATTCGAGGACCCCGAAGGCGGCGGCGTGCTGACCGCTCGTCTCGCCGCGTTTCGCGAGGAGCTGGTGCGGCGGCAACTGACAGGCTTCGTGATCCCGCGCGCGGACCGGCAGCAGAACGAGTATGTCCCGCCTTCCGAGGAGCGGCTGGCGTGGCTCACCGGCTTCACCGGATCGGCCGGCCTTGCCGTCGTGCTGGCGACGGAAGCTGCCGTATTTGTCGACGGCCGCTACACCTTGCAGGCGGCGCAACAGGTGGACGTTCGAGCCTGGAGCATCGCTTCGCTGGCCGATCCGCCCCCGGAAAGCTGGCTGGCGGAGCATCTCACGGCCGGTGATCGCCTTGGCTATGATCCATGGCTGCACACCTCGGCGGCGGTCGAACGTCTCGCGACGGCTTGCACGAAGGCGGGCACCGAGTTGGTCCCCGTCGACAGCAACCCGGTCGACAGCATCTGGACCGACCGACCCGCGCCGCCGCTCGGCCCGGTCACGATTCACGGCGCGACGTTCGCCGGCGAAGCCGAGGCCGACAAGCTCGCGCGCATCCGCGCCGAAATGACAAAGCTCGGCGTCGACGCGCTGGTGTTGTCGGATTCCCACGCGGTGGCGTGGACCTTCAACATTCGCGGCGCCGATGTCTCGCATACGCCGCTGCCTCTGTCCTACGCTTTGGTGCCAAAGGATGGCCGTCCCGCCATCTTCATCGACACCCGCAAACTTTCCAACAGCACACGCGATCATCTCGAACGCAACGCCGAGGTCCGCGAACCTGACGAATTGACTGACACGCTGACGCGGACGGCCCAATCCGGCGCGGCGATCGCGCTCGACAAAGCCACCGCCGCCGACGCGTTGAGCCGCCTGATCACATCCGCCGGCGGCAAGCCGGTGCGCGGCAACGATCCCGTCGCGCTTTTGAAGGCGGTGAAGAACCAGACCGAGATCGAGGGCGCGCGCGCCGCGCATCGGCGCGACGCCGTGGCGCTGGCGCGGTTTCTCGCTTGGATCGACCGCGAGGCGCCGAAGGGCACGCTGACCGAAATCGACGCGGTCGAGGCGCTGGAAACCTTTCGCCGCGAGACCGGCGCGCTGAAGGACGTCTCCTTTCCCACCATCTCGGGCACCGGGCCGAACGGCGCCATCGTTCACTACCGCGTCACCCGCATGAGCAACCGCCGCATCGTGCCCGGCGATTTGCTGCTGATCGATTCCGGCGGGCAATACGAGGACGGCACCACCGACGTCACCCGCACCATCGCCATCGGCACGCCGACCGACGAGATGCGCGACCGCTTCACCCGTGTGCTGCGCGGCAACATCGCCATCGCCCGCGCGGTGTTTCCCGATGGCACCACCGGCGCGCAACTCGACACGCTGGCGCGACAGTTTCTCTGGCAGGCCGGCGTCGACTTCGACCACGGCACCGGCCACGGCGTCGGCAGCTACCTCTCTGTGCACGAAGGCCCGGCGCGGATCTCGAAACTCGGCACCACACCGCTGAAGCGCGGCATGATCCTGTCGAACGAGCCGGGCTATTATAAACGTGACGCGTTCGGCATCCGGATCGAAAACCTAGTGCTGGTCACAGCCGCGGAGATTCCCGGCGCCGAGAAACCCATGAACGGCTTCGAGACCCTGACGCTGGCGCCGATCGACCGCCGACTGATCGATCACCGCATCAGCAAGAAAGAGCTGATTTGGCTCAACGACTATCATGCTCGCGTCCGCCGCGAGGTGCGCCCGCATCTCGACGAATCCACGAAACTCTGGCTCGACGCAGCGACCGAGCCGCTGCCGACTTCATAAGCGCGCCGCTTCACCCTCCCCTGGAGGGGGCTCATCCCCTTGATTGAGCATGATCCTATCCGAAACCACGCTTTCCGGGATCATGTTCTAGACCTGAACCCGAGTGAGTTCGTTATTCGGGTAAGTTAGTCACCTCCTTATGCCGTTGACGCGCCTCGTACTCTCTTGTGGTGTCGTCACAAGATGGAAGAGAGCGACTTGAATTGGCGAAGTGCATCCATCGGCATGAGGCGCGAAACCTCGATTTTTATCGATATCGTGCGATTTTGCGCAGCCCTCGTCGTCGCATTCGACCACCTTGGGGATTATACGGTGGGCGTTTTTTGACCGATCGGCGCTTTAGGCCCGCAGGCCGTCGACGTTTTTTTTGTTCTGTCGGGCTATGTTATCGCTTATGCCGTTTCAAATCGGGAGAGGAGTTTCACTCAATACGCCGTCGCTCGATGTGCGAGGCTATATTCTGTTGTCCTGCCGACCTTGATTATCAGCTTCGTGCTCGGCGCCGCTGGCACATCACTTAGGCCAGAGGTGCAGTGGGGTGATACTTCACTTGTCGCCTATTTCCGGTGTCTGCTGTTTACAAATCAACTATGGTTCTCGAACGTTACGCCCGGGTATAATGGCCCCTTCTGGTCACTTGGCTACGAAATCTGGTACTACTTGATCTTTGCTGCAGCATACTTCAGCAACGGATTCTGGCGCTTTGCGCTGACTTTGCTGTGCATCGCGATAGCGGGACCGCGTATCATCATACTGTTCCCGCTTTGGTTGATGGGAGTGGCGACTTGGACATTTCCGTCACGGGTTAGCATCGGCAAGTCCGGCGCGAGCATTCTTTGGTGGAGCAGCTTGACAACCTTGGCTGTCCTTGCGTTTTGGCAGCTAGTTCGGATATCAGAACCCAATCCGGTGGCTGTGGTAGATGCGGCACCTTGGCGGACTTTAGTGAACTGGCGCGCCTACCTGGCCGATTACGGCATTGGCCTTTTGGTTGCACTAAACTTCATGAGTTTTAATTTAGCAGGCCTGAACTGGCAGAGGCTGGCGCCTCTTACTATAAAACCGGTGCGTTGGCTCGCTGGGTCGACGTTTACGCTCTATCTTCTGCATGTCCCGCATGCGCAGTTTCTCACGGCAATTTCACCTTGGAAGATAGGCACGTCGCCGCAGCAAATACTCGTTGAGGGCGGCACCTTTGGCATCGTGCTTCTTGTTGCAGAATATACAGAGCGTAGAAAAACGGATTGGAGATATGCGATCATCAACGCGTTATCACTGAAACAACCTCAAGCCTCCTACCCAACTGAACGCGGTTGAGCCGGGGTATCCGATTCAACCTCGGCAAATCACGCCCTAATACTCCACCTCCGGAAACCACGTCTCCCCTCGCCCGTCCGGCGTCATGTCGAGGAGATTCCACAAGGGATCGGCCATGTCGCCGGCGCGGTGGTGCTGGCCCGGCACCGGGCGCGCGAAAGCCATCTCCGAGCCCCAGAAGTGATGGATTTTTCCGTTGCGCTTCTTGAACACGTTGAAGATCGTCTCGTCCCAGTTTTTGCCCACCGGCACACTGTGCTGAAGCCGCATGGCTTTTGACAGCTTCGTGGTGTCACCGAAATAGTCGCCGTCGTAGCAGTTGCCCGCGGTCGAGAGCAGCGACATGTGCTGCCAGCCGCGCTGGCGCGCGAGCGCCATCAAACGCGCGATCGGCGATTTGGCAACGACATGAAACGCCGCGCGTTGGGTGAGGTGTCGCGCGGCGCCGTCGATACCATCGAGAAGATGCGTGCAACCGGAGCATGGGGAGTCGCGCTCGGGGCCGTACATGAAACTGTAGAGGATCATCGTGTCGTGCGGCCCGAACAACTCGGACATCCTCACCTTCTGCGGCATGAAATTGTCGCCGATGCGCTCGAACACATAATCCCACGGCACTTCGCCACCCAGCGGCAGCGCGCGACGCCGCGCAGCGACCGCCTCGATCTGCGCACGCAGCTTGATCTCCTCCTCCAACAACCGGTTGCGCGCGATTCGATAGCCCTCGCTCTCGTTCGGATATTTCAGATGTTCCATCGGGGGCCTCGTGGAATGCTTGGGGAATTGCCAGAGTCTTTCACCGCTTCACGGAAATGGTGAAAGGCTCCAGCTTTTTGATCTGACGCGTTTTCTTCACGCGAACCGGCTTCCACTTCGCTCGAAAACGCTATAGCGGGATCGAACGGAGAAAACGCGGGGCCTGAGGCCGGGTTCCGGGCCGCGAACAATGCGCCGTGTCGCCAGAAATGCCGGCGCAACAAAAAAGCCCCGTCATCGCTGACGAGGCTCCCTGAACGCCCGTTTCAAGACATTGCCCGTTTCAGGACATTGGTGAAACGAGGCGCGAAGAAAGCGGGTCCCGGTTCATCCGCGGGTGACGACGCTTTCCGATTCCCTGCATGATGCACGGCCATCATCACAAGGAGATGACAGCCAGCGCGACCATGATCTGTTTATGCGAGCGAGAGATTTTCCGCGCTGACCTTGCCGCGCATCTTGTCGGTCTTCAGCTCGAAGTTGACCTTCTGGCCCTCGTTGAGGCCGGAGAGGCCCGCACGCTCCACCGCGCTGATATGCACGAACACGTCGTTGCCGCCATCGCTCGGCTGGATGAAGCCAAAACCCTTCTGGCCGTTAAACCACTTCACTGTACCTGTCGTCATCGGAGTCGTCCCTTATTCCAAAGCGCGCACATGCGCGTTTTCCGCGCACGATTGCGCGAGCCATCCAATCTCAGCGATGTCTTTGGAAAGGAGCCTCGTCTTTTTACAGAAGACTTGCGGCGCTCTAACAAAACCAATGCCGGCAATCGAATACCCCTAGTTATGGCATTTTTCGGCGGAGAAGGCAAATCCCGGCCCACTCTGGCATTCCGGCAAACCATGCCTATATAAGTTCCATGACAAAGTCTCCGCCGAGTCCAGCACAACTGGCCCGTAACGAACGGATGCGCACAGCCGCCATCGAGGGCGCCAAGGCCCGCGCCGATATTGAAGCCCGCGATGTCGCGGTCCGCAAGAACATGGAGCGCCTGCGCGCCCTTCGGATGGCAAAGGAAGCCGAAGAGGCGGCGCAGCCGAAGCCGGTGAAAGCGCCCGCCCGAGCCAAGAAGGCAGCGCCCAAACAAGCGGCCAAACTGTCGGACTTCCTCGCGGCGCAGAAGAGCACCGGCCGGACCACTTGAATCGGCCCCGTTGGGCTAGCGCTCACGATTGACAGAATTTAAAAAGCCCCGGATCGCTCCGGGGCTTTTTGCTTTCCGCGGTCATGCGTAGGCATAGCCGTTCCGAAGAACGGACAATATAGCCTCAATAGCGGTAATGATCGCTCTTGAACGGACCTTCGACCTTGACGCCGATGTAGTCGGCCTGGTCCTTGCGCAGTTCGGTGAGCCTGACGCCGATCTTGTTCAGATGCAGCCGCGCCACCTTCTCATCCAGCGACTTCGGCAGCACGTAAACTTCTTTCTTGTACTTGCCGTTCTTGTTGCCCGCGAACAGTTCGATCTGCGCCAGCGTCTGATTGGTGAAGGAGGCGGACATCACGAACGACGGATGCCCCATGGCATTGCCGAGATTCACCAGACGACCTTCCGACAACAGGATCATGCGCTTGCCGTCCGGGAAGGTGATCTCGTCGACCTGCGGCTTGATGTTGTCCCACTTCAGGTTCTTCAACGCGCCGACCTGGATCTCGTTGTCGAAGTGACCGATGTTGCAGACGATGGCGCGATCCTTCATCGCGCGCATGTGCTCGATGGTGATGATGTCCTTGTTGCCGGTGGCGGTGACGAAGATGTCGGCGCGCGGCGCGGCGTCCTCCATGGTCACAACCTCATAGCCTTCCATCGCCGCTTGCAGCGCGCAGATCGGATCGATCTCGGAGACCATGACGCGGCAGCCGGCCTGACGCAGCGAGGCGGCCGAGCCCTTGCCGACGTCGCCGAAGCCGGCAACCATGGCGACCTTGCCGCTCATCATCACGTCGGTGCCCCGGCGGATGCCGTCGACCAGCGACTCGCGGCAGCCATAGAGGTTGTCGAACTTGGATTTGGTGACGCTGTCGTTGACGTTGATCGCGGGCCACAGCAGCGTGTCGTTCTTCTGCATCTCGTAAAGGCGATGCACGCCGGTGGTGGTCTCCTCCGAGACGCCCTGGATGGATTTGGCCACCGCGCCGAACCAGCCTTTCGGCTTGTCTTTCAGCAGGCGCTTGATCAGCGCGAACAACACTTCCTCTTCCTCGGCGCCCGGCTTGTCGAGAAACGCGGTGTCGCCCTTCTCCGCGCGCACGCCGAGGTGGATCAGCAGCGTCGCGTCGCCGCCGTCATCGAGAATCATATTGGGATGGCCACCGCCGTGCCAGTCGAACAGCTTCGCGGTGTAGTCCCAGTAGTCCTTCAGCGTCTCGCCCTTGACAGCAAACACCGGAATGCCGGCGGCGGCGATCGCGGCGGCGGCGTGATCCTGCGTCGAATAGATGTTGCAGGAAACCCAGCGGATATCGGCGCCCAGCGCTTTCAGGGTTTCGATCAGCACCGCGGTCTGGATCGTCATGTGCAGCGAGCCCGCGATGCGCGCGCCCTTCAAAGGCTGTTTGGGGCCGTATTCCTCGCGCGTCGCCATCAGGCCGGGCATCTCGGTCTCGGCGAGCGAGATTTCCTTGCGGCCGAAATCGGCAAGGCCAATGTCGGCGACGATGTAGTCTGTGAAGCCGGCGGGCTGCTTGGCGGTGGCAGATTGGGTCATGGTGTTATGGTATTCCCTGATATCTCACGAGATTAACGAGTGAAGCGCTCTCTTCCGCAACGGAGAAGGAACCATCACACAGCGCTCTTGAGCGTGGTGGCGAGATCGGTCTTCTCCCATGAGAACCCGCCCTCGTTGTCCGGCGTGCGTCCGAAATGCCCGTAGGACGAGGTGCGCGCATAGATCGGCCGGTTCAGATCGAGATGCTTGCGGATACCGCGCGGCGTGAGATCCATCGCCTCGGAGACGATCCGCTCGAGCGTGTCTTCCGGAGCCTTTCCAGTGCCGTGCGTATCAATATAGATCGAGAGCGGCCGCGCCACACCGATGGCATAGGCGAGCTGCAATGTGCAGCGATCGGCGAGACCGGCTGCGACGATGTTCTTGGCAAGGTAGCGCGCGGCGTAGGCCGCCGAGCGGTCGACCTTGGTCGGGTCCTTGCCAGAGAACGCGCCGCCGCCATGCGGCGCCGCGCCGCCGTAGGTATCGACAATGATCTTCCGGCCGGTCAGGCCGGCGTCGCCGTCGGGGCCGCCGATGAAGAACTTGCCGGTGGGGTTGATGTGCCAGATGGTCTTGTTGGTGATCCATCCCTTCGGCAGCGCCTCGCGCACATAGGGCTCGACACGCTCGCGGACCTGATCGGAGCTCATGTCCTCGACGAGGTGCTGATGCGACACCACGATCTCGCGCACGCCGACCGGCTTGCCGTTTTCATATTGCACGGTGACCTGGCTCTTGGAGTCCGGTCCCAGCACCTTTTCCTTGCCGGAGTGCCGAGCCTCAGAAATCAATCGCAGGATCTTGTGAGCGTAGAATATCGGCGCCGGCATCAGGTCCGGCGTTTCGTTGCAGGCATAGCCGAACATGATGCCCTGGTCGCCGGCGCCTTCTTCCTTCTTGGTGCCCGGCTGCAGCGCGTCGACGCCCTGGGCGATGTCGGCTGACTGCGGATGCAGCAGAATCTCGATATCGGCGGTCTTCCAGTGAAAGCCGTCCTGCTCGTAGCCGATGTCCTTGATCGCGGCGCGCACGACGTTTTCAATCTTGTCCTTGGTGACGGATTCCGGCCCGCGGGTTTCGCCGGCGATCACCACCTTGTTGGTGGTGGCGAGGGTCTCGCAGGCGGCGCGGATCGCCCATGGGTCGATGCCGGCTTTTGGGCCTTCGCTGAAAAAGAGATCGACGATCTCATCGGAGATCCGGTCGCAAACCTTGTCGGGATGTCCCTCCGAAACCAACTCGCTCGTGAATAAATAGGATCCGCGCATCAATCGACCTTTCGTCCGCCAGAGGTGGCGGTCCTTTCGTGCTGTTGTCTGAAATGTCAGTCCCGGCGACGCGAGATGACGTAGGATTCATCGTAGAACCAGAGACCGTTGTGTTTGCGCAAAACCTCTCTGGTAGCGTCGAGATAGCGGCCGCTTTGGGTCATTTCCGTCAACCGGTCATCTTCGACTTGGGCGACGTAAACCGCAGCATTCCACGCCGCGAACAAAGTAGAAGTTCCGATGGACCCGGTGACCTCATTGGGCAGCGCTTCCATATCATAGCGAAAAATCGAACGATGGTCGGCGTATGCGTTGAAATTGAGGTCGCGCCCCACCGAACCGAGCTCGTACTTCACGGCGCGCAATAACTCATGACGGCTCACGGCGAAAGGGTTTTCTCCTGGCCAGACGGTCTGGACGATCTCCAGTCCGGGATCTTGTCCGTGAGAATGTATTCCTATCAAACGCCCTCCAGATCGCAAGCTCCGCGCCAGCGGAGCGATTATTCTTCTAGCCTTGAAATTGAGGGAAGACCGAGCCCGGTACGGCTGCGAGGCGATCACCAGATCAAAGTTGGCTTCGACCCGCCCGGCCCGTGGAATCGCGAAATCCAGCAGGAACTGGTGGTCCTCGCGATAGATGACCAGCACCACCGGGCGCTCGTAAACCGGCATCCCCGTGACCGGGCTGACGTTCGCCCTCCAGTTCTCCTCCAGAAACGGCCATAGGTCGCGGATTTGGACCTCAAACTCGCCGGAAGATGCCCCCCGCAGCGCCACCTCGCGCCACACCATGCTGGCGGCAGCCTGGGACGACCGGGGCGCCAGCCAAGGCGCCTCCGCGTAATTCATGTTGGTCAGCACCATAACCGTCGCAGGATGCTCAAACAGACGATCCGGCAGCTTGTCCAGCGTCAGCTTGATGTCTTCGAGGCTAAGCTCCTTGCCCGCGATGTAGAACGGCATATGGGGAAACCGGCCATGCATTGACCGCATCACCCGCGCCAGGACGGTGCCGTCACCGACCCCCGCATCAAAAACCCGCAGCGCCGGCGGACGCGGATGAATGCTGCCGAATTCCAGTGCGACCCGATCGGCGATCACCCGCTTTTCGCTGCAGGTATGGACGAAAAGCAGATACTTTTGCCGGTTCTCAAAAAAGCGGAAGTTGGAACGGGGATCACGCCGCTCGATCGGCTCCGGCTTGCGGACCCGCACCGTCCCATCCGGGGAACCGGAGACGATATAGGCCTCGATCCGGTTCAGGGTGTCGATGGTGATGCGCTTGCCCTCGCGCAGCCGGTGCACGAGCTTACCGTCATTGACGGCACGCCGGCCGAAGGTCGATTCGGCCATGCCGGCCCGGCGGCAATAGCCGGAAATCTGGCTCAGCAATTCCTCGTTCGTCATTGTAGCATCATGGGGCCAGACTAATGGGCAACAGGACGTGAAACCATTTTCCTATCATCATCTGCCCACAATTGAAACCCCAGAAAAGCGGCCCAGGGCCTACTCCCGCAGAGCCCTTATGACAGCAGATGGCTCTTGACAGTTTGCTTCATGCGAACCGGTTATCGACTTCGCTCGAAAACGCTATATGAGACGCTGGTTACCATCCCCTCGACCCTCCTGCGGTAGGTTTGAACGATGCGCATCGCCATGATCGGCACGGGCTATGTAGGCCTGGTGTCCGGAGCCTGTTTTGCCGATTTCGGACATCAGGTGACTTGTGTCGACAAGGATCCGGTCAAGATCGCCGCTCTTTGCCGCGGTGAGATCCCGATCTTCGAACCGGGCCTCGAGGCGCTGGTCGCGACCAACGTCAAAGCTTCGCGGCTCGATTTCACCACCGATCTCGCCCGCCCGGTGGCGGAGGCCGATGCGGTGTTCATCGCCGTAGGCACCCCCTCGCGACGGGGCGACGGTCATGCCGACCTCAGCTACGTCTATGCCGCGACGCGCGAGATCGCGGCGGCGATCCGCGGGTTCACAGTGGTGGTCACCAAATCGACCGTGCCGGTTGGCACCGGCGACGAAGTAGAACGGCTGATCAGCGAGGCCAACCCTTCGGCAGATGTCGTAGTGGCGTCCAACCCGGAATTCTTGCGCGAAGGCGCCGCGATTAGGGATTTTAAATTCCCTGATCGCATCGTTGTCGGAACATCCGACGAGCGCGGGCGTAAGGTACTTGGCGACATCTACCGGCCGCTGTCGCTCAATCAGGCGCCGTTGATGTTTACCGCGCGCCGCACCGCCGAACTGATTAAATACGCGGCCAACGCTTTTCTCGCGACGAAGATCACCTTCATCAACGAAATCGCGGACCTGTCCGAAAAGGTCGGGGCCGATATCCAGGAGGTCGCGCGCGGAATTGGTCTCGACAATCGCATCGGCTCTAAGTTTCTGCACGCCGGCCCCGGCTATGGCGGCTCCTGTTTTCCCAAGGACACGCGCGCGCTGGTCAAGATCGCGGAAGATCACGACGCCCAGCTTCGTCTCGTGGAATCGGTCGTCACCGTCAACGACAACCGCAAGCGCGCGATGGCACGCAAGGTGGCACATGCGCTGGGCGACAATCTCCGGAACAAAACCATCGCGGTACTGGGGCTGGCGTTCAAGCCAGATACCGACGACATGCGCGAGGCGCCGTCCATCCCGCTAATCACGGGCCTTTGCGACATGGGGGCGAAAGTTCGTGCCTTCGATCCAGCCAGTATGGAGGAGGCGCGACGCGAGCTTCCCGATATCGATTATTGCGATGACGCCTACGCTTGCGCGGAAGGCGCCGACGCGCTGGTGATCGTGACAGAATGGGTCCAGTTCCGCGCTCTCGACCTGCCACGCTTGAAAAGCATCATGAAACAGCCGATCGTCGTCGATCTACGCAACATCTATCGCGCCGACGACCTGCAGGAACTCGGCTTCGTCTACGAAAGCATCGGACGGAACAATAGCAAAATGGGCTGAACGGGGCCCGTCCGCCTACTCCACAGCCGGTCTCTTAAGACTACCAATCACTCGCCAGGGAGTACCGATCTCCCTGTGCGCTCCATCGGCCTTGATGCACCAATTCCTACGACTGGATTCCGCTGAGATCGCCGGAAAGCTGGTCGCGCAGCCCTGCTTGCGAGCCGGGCCTCTGTCCTAGGGTGTGTGATCGCGACCGTGAACACTCGATCCTACTGGACGATGCATTGGGACTTTGGGTGGGCTTCTCCTGTTCTTAATGGCCTAATACAGTTGCCGTCGTTGCCGCCCGTCGTTCTGCCGACGCAGGTGAACGCCGAGCGACCGCATATGCTTGCATTACAGCGGGGGATAGGGTTGGCAGTTCAAAACGACTAAGGCGCCGTTCGGCATCCGAAGGGCACGGAAGCACGGGGTAAAAAGCGGACGCTCTGGTTCGGGGGTACCTTGATGATGACCGAACCCTCGGGGTATGCGGCTTTCCACCCGGCCATCCAACCGTCCATCCACCCGGCTTTGATCTTGAGCGAATGAGCATACCGGCAGTGTCACGATTGCGACAGCGAGGATCATCCATTGGCGTAAGGCGCTCATTGGTCCCTCTTGAGCTTTTGCGCCCCAGTGATGGGTCTTTGCTTGATGAAGCGAGGTTCACACCGCGCGCTCGCTCCTGGCCTAACGTGCTAAATCAGACGACCACGACAGCAAGCGTTTTACCGCGATCGTCCGCGACCAGTTAATTCGCCGGCCTAGCGCTCACCTTTGTCGCGGAATTCCACCGTGACCCCTTTCTTCACCATCTGCGCCAGGTGCGCCGCATCCCAGTTGGTCAGCCTCACACAGCCGTTGGACTCAGCCTTGCTGACCTTAGAGGGTTCCGAGGTGCCGTGGATACCGTAGCCCGGCTCCGATAGCGCGATCCACGTCGAACCGACGGGATTGTTCGGTCCGGGATTGATGGTGAAGGCGCGGCGTGCTCTCACGCCCTTGAACTTGTAGTCCGGATTGTAACGGTAGAAAGGGTTGCTACGCACCGCGAGCACCTTCAGCGTCCCGCTCGGCGATGGCTTCTCCTCGCTACCCACGGTCGCAGGGTAAAACGCGACGAGCGCATTGTCTTCGGAGAAAGCCTTGATCGTTTGGAGGTCCTTATTGACCTCAATTCGGGTGACCATCGTGGATGGCTTGGCCTTGAGGACGTTCGCGACCATGAGGGTTGTGCCGGCCCGTGAGAATTCCGCATGCGGGTTAAGCGCCGCTAAGAGCGCCTCGCTCATGTGGTGGCGCTCAGCAAGTGCTTCCTTGGCATCGCGATAGGCGAGGCGTTTGAGGCCCTTCATCCCGTCAAGGCCCTTTGGCTGTCGAGGAAGAAAGGGCCCTTTGACATCGTCCTCGGTGACGGTGATCTCGACGAGCAAGGACCCATTCATGTTCGCGGTCAGCCGTTCGAAGACGTCGTGGTTCAGCGTCATCGTCGAAGGTAAGCCGTTGGCCTCCGAATAGGCGCGTAGCGCCTTCTTGACATTCTCGCCGAGCTTTCCGTCGATTTCGCCAGGCGAGAAGCCGGCGCGGTCGAGCAGAATCTGCGTTTTCACCACCAGGGCATCGATGTCGGAATCATCCGGCTGGACGCCCAGGAATTGTGCGCTCTCTATTGCGATACCGTCCAAGGTTTTCGCCTCGGCGGATAACAGGGAAAGCGCAAACGCGCCAAATAGGATCAGTGCACGCACGAGGTTGATTGACATGACATATCAAAGCTCGGCGCGGTCGCAAGTTCCCGGCGGCTTTCGCAAGTCGGTCATCCGGTAAGGATCGCCGCTGCGGAGGCGCCTGCCGCCTAACGCCATACTATTTCTGTGCAGAACCGCTCCCGGTTATGCTCAGTCGTTGCATCGGAACGATTGTGCATTGTGGGTTCACCACAACAACGGCCTGAATCATCTTCACCCCCCATTGAATGGAGAACAAATGTTCGCCCGCCGCGATTCCTAACCCGGCCGCGCGGATAATGCCCCAACTTCGACTGCTCGGGACGCCGCATCGCATCGAGCACGCCCTGATCGCGGATGCCGCGACGCGCGGGCTAACCTTCGACTATGAAGTCGTGGAGAGATTGGCAACGGGCCATTGGGCGGGTTGTCGAGCGACGGCTTCCTCGATCGCCGTCAGAGTCCGGGAGCGAATGCGGTCGACTTAAACGCCAGTTCATGGTTTGTACTGTAGCCTCGAGATTTGGGGCAAATGAAAATGCTGCAGCAGATCAGAACAGGTTGCGAACGTGACGCGGCGAATGCCGGCTATCTCGCTGGGCTGAATCCGCAGCAGCGGCGCGCGGTCGAGTTTGGCTGCGTTGACCTAAATGAGGCCCCGCCCCTTCTGATCATTGCCGGCGCCGGCTCCGGCAAGACCAACACGCTGGCGCATCGCGTGGCGCACCTGGTCGTTTCAGGCGCTGATCCGCGCCGGATCATGCTGCTGACTTTCTCGCGGCGCGCCGCGATTGAGATGCAGCGGCGGGTCGAGCGGATCATGACGAAGGCGCTCGGACCGAATGCCGGCGCGATGGCCGATGCGCTGGCCTGGTCGGGAACGTTTCATGCGATGGGCGCGCGGCTACTGCGCGAATATGCGTCCGACATTGGGCTGGACGCGGCCTTCACGATCCATGATCGCGAGGACTCCGCCGACTTGATGAACCTGGTGCGGCACGACCTCGGCTTCTCGAAAATGGAGAAGCGCTTTCCGATGAAGGATACCTGTCTGGCGATCTATTCGCGTGCCGTGAACGCGGAACAGCCGCTTGGTGAGGTTCTCGGCGGCGTCTTTCCTTGGTGCGCCGAATGGGAGGCCGAGTTGCAAAGGTTGTTCGGCGCCTATGTCGAGGCCAAGCAGAATCAGAACGTGCTCGATTACGATGATCTGCTGCTCTACTGGGCGCAGATGATGATAGCGCCCGCGCTGGCAGACGATCTCTCCGACCGCTTTGACCACGTCCTGATCGACGAATACCAGGACACGAACAAGCTTCAGGCTTCGATCCTGCTTAATTTCAAGCCGACCGGCCGCGGCCTCACGGTGGTCGGCGACGACGCCCAGTCGATCTATTCATTTCGTGCAGCGACGGTGCGCAATATTCTCGATTTCCCCGGTCACTTCACGCCCAACGCCGAGCTAATCACGCTCGAGCAGAACTATCGCTCGACCCAGCCGATCCTCGAAGCCGCCAACGCCGTGATCGATCTCGCCTCGGAACGCTTCACCAAGAACCTCTGGTCCAATCGCGCGTCGTCCGACCTGCCCGCGCTCGTCAACGTCACTGATGACCATGCGCAGGCCGGCTACATCGTCGAAGCCATCCTCGCCAATCGCGAAGCCGGTCAGCGTTTGAAATCGCAGGCAGTTCTGTTCCGCACGTCGAGCCACAGCGCGACACTCGAAGTCGAACTGACGCGCCGCAACATCCCGTTCGTCAAATTCGGCGGCCTCAAATTCCTCGAGGCGGCGCATATCAAGGATGTGCTCGCCGTGCTGCGCTGGGCGCATAATCCGCGTGATCGCGTCGCCGGATTTCGGGTGGCGCAGCTCCTGCCCGGCATCGGACCGGGCACGGCCGCGAAACTTCTCGACGGCATCGCCGAGAGCGGAAGCGCAGTGTCGGGCATGGAGGGTTTCCGCCCCCCGGCTGCGGCGGTCGCGCACTGGCAGGATTTCGTCGAGACGATGAGCACGCTGCATCTCGGCGCGGCCGGATGGCCCTCCGAGCTCGATCTCGCCTGCCGCTGGTATCTGCCGTTCATGGAGCAACGCTACGAGGACGCGTTACAACGGCAGGCCGATCTGACCCAGCTTGCGCAGATCGCAGCGAGCTATCCGACCCGTGAACGCTTCCTGACAGAGCTGACGCTCGACCCGCCTGACGCCACCAGCGACCAGGCCGGTCCGCCGCTGCTGGATGAGGACTATCTGATCCTCTCGACCATTCACTCCGCCAAAGGCCAGGAATGGTCCTCGGTGTTCGTTCTCAACGTCGTGGACGGCTGCATTCCATCCGACCTCGGCGTCGGCTCGACGCCGGAGATCGAGGAAGAGCGGCGGCTGCTCTATGTGGCGATGACCCGCGCCAAGGATCAGCTTCATCTGATGGTCCCGCAGCGGTTCTTCACGCACGGTCAGCGCCGCCTTGGCGACCGGCACGTCTATGCACAGCGCACGCGCTTCATCCCGAATGCGATGACGAAGCAGTTTCAGAGCCGTCACTGGCCGCGACCGCAAGCGGTTTCTGCTGCAACGCGATCGACGCGCGCGCCGATCGACATGAAGGCGCGGATGCGGGGCATGTGGGGAAGCAGCTAGAGACGAAGCCGCCTACCAGAGTGGCTGGTGGCTTCCATAAAGTGGATGCTGTTTCGGCACGCCTACCCGGCCGATGGCCTTGATCGCCTGGTCGCGCTCCTGAAAGCTGCCGCGGCATTCATTGTAAGTGCCGGTCGGCGGATAGGCGCCGACCACCAGGAACGTTGCACTTGCCTTCAAACCTTCATGGCCGACACCGGCCGGAATCACGATGACATCGCCGGCGCCAACCTTCACCGTCTTGCCCTTGTTGCCGCCAAGCTGCAGCGTGGCGGAGCCGCGAGCGATCCCAAGCACCTCGTGGATCATCGAGTGATAGTGGACGTAATCATAAATCCCGTTGCGCCAGGCCTCGCCCCAGCCGTTGACGTCGAACACCTTCTCCAGGACAGCGGCGGGATCGTGCTTGCGACCGAACTGAAGGACTTTCCGGTAGTGAAGCAGCGGAAACTTGGGGTTGTTCGGGATATAGCCATCGTCCCGGAATTTCATGGGTGAGGGACGGACGTTCCGGACGCAGCTGAGCGCCTCCTCCCGGCTCGGGATGCCAATGCCGGTCGCCCTTTCGGCCAGCCGCCTGACGGGTTCAACGATGTCCATGCTTCCTTTAACGCAGAGCTGGGCATTGGGTTGCGACCCCCGGGCTGCGACCACCTATCCCGACGTGTACCCGGTGGAAAGCCAGATCCTTATCCTTGGTCCTCATAGATTTCGCGTGAAACGGTGTGAATGCGTGGCTTGTCAACACTGTCGTCGATGGTTACGCACTGCTGCGGTCGAACTTCGCGCGGCGCAACGGGCTCGTGCCCGATGGTCTTGGTCTCTGGCGTTCGCGGGCGAATCGCGGTGCCCATGAGCTGCTGGGCAAACAGTCGGATGGGATTCTCCGTCTCATCGGGATTGACTGCCGGTTTCTGACGCCATTCCTCGGGTGCAGCGTTGATCAAACCAAAGCGACTGGCGGCGACAACGGCGGTATTGTCGCTGGTGAGCATCTGCCTTTCAAGGAAGAAGACACGTGCAGCCTTCCCCCTAGAGACAGCGTCCCTAAATTCTTCGTGCTCATCCATCCAGCGGTTGATCGTTTCCAGGGAAATTTCCATCGCGCCAGCAGCGCCGGTAAGCGTATGCCCGGCGCCCATAAGCGCAACCACCTGGTGGCAGGCTTCCGGTGAGTAGTCCGTCTTCGGCTTGCGATTTGCCATTTTAGCTCTCCGCCTTTCCTGATTACATCGTCGGCAGGATGGAGCTTCTAGGAATGATGGCGCCCCAGACAGGACGTTTTTTGAAGGTAGTTTGAATTTAATGCGTCCCGGTTATGGTTCGTCGGTCGCTTTCAATGGTTGGCGCGCTGAATAAATGGCCGATGACAATCTGGTGTTAGCGTGCCTTTGCGCCTCTTTCGGCAAATGCGCCTGCAACGCAACAACCAACCTTGCAAAAGGCCCGACATCCGCTTCTGGATTGCCGGCCTTTGACGCACCGGTGGGCAGATCATTTTCTTCTGCAATCTTCGTCAGCGCTCGGATCCAGTCGTCCCAACTTGCCCCTTCGCGGAAAAACGTCGCGTCCGGGTCATCTATTTCCGCGAGCGCTGTCTGGCAGGCAGCGCTTAACGACGACATCACGTCGCCGAGCGCGTAAAACAGCTGGTCATAGGAATTTTTTCTGAAGTGAGCTGAATGAAAATGCTCTTTGATTACAGATTGCGCAAAAGCTCCCGCATCGCCTCCCGCCATAGAAAGTTTCTTTCGGAGATTGTTGGATGCGGCTTTGATCGATTCGACCAGATCGACTGCCGGTTTCAATGCACTGGCATTTCGTTCAAAGACTTCCCACTCGAGATATTTGTTCGTTGTGTCCACGATGCTCTGACGAACCGCGGCCGGCAGCGCCCGGCCATAATCGATCTCAACTTTTTTCCAACCCTGATCCGTGAGTGAGAATTCCGGAGAACTGCCCACCGCCCTCGATATCGGTAGCTTTCGAGTGGGACGCCCCATGTCTGTTTTCACCTCTACCCGTCCGCGCCTCGATCAAATTCGGCGTGAAATGCACTTAATGGAACAACCCTGTCCGTGAATTGCGCTCAACCGTTCTTACGTCGCTTGTCGGGCCGGAAATCTTGTGCAGACCGGTATTTGATCTCGAGTTGCGAGCCAAAAGATACCCAAAAGCACCGCTTTTTGTAATTGATCTGCGCTGCGCGCCTACGAGTGGTCTCGATCTCGCAGTAAACCGCTTTACTCGCGCCGGTCACAAGGCGTAGGTCAGAACGATTCCTTCTGGTCTACGACAACGATGCAGCCTCAGAGTCGCCGCGGTGGCCAGTATCTAATTACCCATCGATGCGTAACGAGAGGCGTCGCGGGCTCGCAAGCTGGTCAAAATCTGTAACGAACATAACCGGCGAAATCTGACGCTGCCCCGCAATCTCCACATCGACATAATAGTCATTGAGTCATGGCACATTGGATACGCCGAATCCCCTTGCTGTGTTGCGTCCTGGCGGTTGCGTGCAATCTGTCGGGGTGCGGTAGCATCAATTCGCATCTGTCGGCGGGGATGAGCGACGTGATGCCGGTATGGGCCGGCGGCCTTCCTGCAGACGCGCCTCCGCGACCTGGCACCGCAAAGTTCGACGAAATGATGAGGCAGCGTGAACGCGAGCGCCTGATGCCGAAAGCGAAAAATTCCGGCGCTCAATCAGCGGACGATCATGTGATGGCCCCAGCCAACTGAATTCGACCGAGCACTGGTTTCCGGTCGCTTGGAGAACTCGCGATAATCTGGTGATGTCGAATAGCCATGCCAATACCATCGCTCGGAGCGCGGCGCGATCCCGCATTTGTCAGGTATGCGGATAGGCGGTTGCATCAAACCGGGTTTGGAGCGCCGGAATCCGCACGGCGAGATCGGCCGCATTAAAAAGCACTCGATCGCATGAAGAGGGCCGATCTCGGCGTCGGCCGAACTGCTCATCGATGATTTCCTTGCCGTCTGGGCCAGGAAGGTGGACCTGTGGAATGATCCCCGGCCGGTGGGAACAGAAGAGCGTCAACACATATGGATGGTGGGGCATGGAGAGGAATAGCGAATTGAACTCTGGCCCCCGTGGCCTTGTTCCACTTATCCAGAGGGACAATCCATACCGTAAAGCGATCAACAGCTGAGCCCCTGGTTGAACATGACTGACAGGCTATCTGGTTTCCGGATCTTGATCCTTGAGGCGCGCGAGGAAGCGCAATTTGCCCGCTTGCTGAAAGAGCAAGGCGCCGAGGTTTTGCAATGCCCGATGTTCACCATCCGGGACGCGCTGGATCCCGCGCCGGTTGAGGACTGGATCCGACGCTGCATCCAGACCCCGCATGACGATCTGGTGCTGACGACCGGCGAAGGGTTGAGGCGTCTCATCAAAGCCGCTCGGCGGATCAGCCTGGATCAGTCGTTTATTGCGGCCGTCGGCAGGGACTCGCACGTTTGCGCGCGGCCCAAAGCCGGGCAAGGCGCTGCGCGAGATCGGACTGGACGCCACGACCACCACCGACAAGCCGACATCCGAAGGCATCGCCGCAACTTTGGCGCGGCTCGATCTCCACGGCCATCGCGTCGGGGTGCAGCTTTATCCAGACCGGGACCACAGCGGGTTACTTGGAAAAATCACCGCCCAGGGCGCGAGTGTCGATCCGGTGTTGCCATACATCTATGATGTGAGCGCGGTCGAGGAAAACATCGTCGGAGCGATTGAAGAAATGGCCGAGGGCAAGGTCGATGCCATTGCACTTACGAGTTCGGAGCAGATCCGCCGGCTTATGCAGGTCGCGCGCATCCACCGCTGCGAGGACCGGCTGCGCACCGGGCTCGACCGCACCAAGATCGCGTCAGTCGGGCCGGTCGTTTCGGGCGAATTAAAAGCCTACGGCCTGCGCACCGATATCACGCCCGCAAACGATGCGTTCTTCATGAAGCCGCTTATATCAGCGATGGCGGCAAGCTTAAATGCCTGATCAATCTAACTGCCAACCAGCAATCGAGCAGGCAAACTAATAACAGAATACAGTCTCAGAAGAGATCCGTGCTCGCGATTGAGCCGAGGTCAGTCAAGCAAAAATGAATACGCGATCAAGTGATATCACCCGCGCGGCATGACAAGAGGTCAATACACTTCGGTCCCACGTCACAGGATCCGTACGCGTCGCTCAACCCGCGCATGCGCATCGTCGACATCGTCGGCGAGGCCCCGGTCGTGCACGGCCTCGTCGCACGGCGCGAGCGCGACGAGCTACGTGGCCGAAGTGCTGGAGCGCGTCGGGCATGGACGCGAGCCTCATGCGCCGCTTCCCGCACCAGTTCTCGGGCGGGCCAGCGCAGCCGCATCGGCATCGCGCGCGCGCTCGCGGTGAAGCCGCGCTTCCTCGTGTGCGACGAGGCGGTCGCGGCGCTCGACGTCTCGATCCAGGCGCAGGTGCTGAACCTCTTCATGCGCCTGCGCGAGGAGCTGCAGCTCACCTACCTCTTCATCAGCCACGACCTGGGCGTCGATCCGCCACGTCTCCGATCGCGTCGTGGTGATGTACCTGGGACGCGTCGTGGAGTCCGGGCCCACCGCGGAGCTCTACGCGCCGCCCAACCATCCCTACACCGCGGCGCTGATCGCGGAGGTGCCGCGCGTCGACGCGCGCCGCCGCCGCTACGTCCCGATCCGCGGCGAGATCCCCTCGCCGCTCGCGCCGCCCGCCGGCTGCCATTTCCATCCACGCTGCCCGCATGCCTTCGAGCGCTGCCGCGTCGAGGTGCCGGCGCTGGCGAGATCGCGCCCGGCCGCTCTCCGCCTGCCACCTCAACGACACCCCGATCATGACGCCTTCGACCGCCCGACCCGCGGCCGGCGCGATGTCCCCTGGTGCTCGACTCGCCGCACAGCGGCACCGACTATCCCGACGACTTCGGCCGCGCCGCGGACCGGCTGAGCGCCTGCGCGAGGCCGAGGACACGCTACGTGGACGAGCTCTATGCCGCGGGCCCGCGCTCGGCGCGACGCTCATCGCGGCGCGCTTCCCGCGCAGCTACATCGATCCCAACCGGTCGCTGCTCGACATCGACGCCTCGCCTGCTCGACGCGCCGTGGCCCGGGCCCGCGTCCCGCGCAGCCGCAAGACCGAGCTCGGCATCGGCCTCATCTGGCGCCTGCTCGACTCCGGCGAGCCGATCTACGCCCGCAAGCTCACGGTCGACGAGGTGAAGCACCGCATCGTGCGCTACCACCAGCCCTACCAGCGCGCCGTGAAGGAGGCGCTCGACGAGGCGCACGAGCATTTCGGCGCCGTCTGGCACCTCAACTGCCATTCGATGCCCGCGGTCCGAGCGCATCTCCGAGGAGGGGCCGGGCAAGCCGCGCGCCGATTTCGTGCTCGGCGATCGCGACGGCACCACGTGCGAGCCGGAATTCACGCAGTTCGTCGCCGACACGCTCGAGGGCATGGGCTACGGCGTGAAGATCAACGACCCGTACAAGGGCGTGGAGCTGGTGCGCGCATTCTCCGATCCGAAGGCGCAGGACGCCACAGCCTGCAGGTCGAGGTGAACCGGCGCCTCTACATGGACGAGCGCACGCGCGAGAAAACCGCGGGACTTCGGCGCGCTAAAGGCGAATCTGACACGATTGTTCGGCGAGCTTCGCGGCTTCGTTGGCTCACAGGCGCCGCGCACGGGTGACGATTGACCCCTTGCGGCCAGCTTGCTATGGTGCGTCGACTTCGCCACCGAGAGCGTCCAAGATTGGCTTCGCACCACCCATAGGAGGACTCATGAACACATTCATTGGTCGCCTCGATGCTGGCGCTCGCGCTGTTCGCAACCTGCGCGGCAGCGGCCTACCCGGAACGTCCCGTGACCCTGATCGTGCCGTGGGCGGCCGGTGGCGGCACCGATGCAACCGCGCGCATCATCGGCGCGTTGCTCGAAAAGGAAATGGGCCAGCCGGTCAACGTCGTCAACCGCACCGGCGGCAGCGGAGTCGTCGGGCACGCCGCGATCGCGTCGTCAGCCCCGGACGGCTACACCATCGGCATGGTGACCGTCGAGATCGGCATGATGCACTGGCGGACTCACCGACCTTTCCGGCGCGTCGTACACGCCGATCGGGCTGGTCAACTCGGATCCCGCGGATCGAAGTGGCGTCCGACGCGCCATACAAGTCGGTGAACGAGCTGGTTGCGGCTATCAAGGCCTCACCCGGCAAATTCAAGGCGTCGGGCACCGGTCAGGGTGGAATCTGGCACCTCGCCATCGCGGGGATGTTGCAGGACATGAAGATCGATCCGGCGACGGTTCCGTGGGTACCGTCGAACGGCGCGGCGCCGGGACTGCAGGATCTGGTGGCCGGAGGCGTGCCGATGCGCACAGGTCTCACTCCCCGAGGCGCGCTCGCTGATCGATGCAGGCAAGGTGAAGAGTCTCGCGGTGATGGCCGAGCAGCCTTCGACGCTGTATCCAAACGTGCCGACGCTCAAGGCCGCGACGGGAAGCAACTGGACGATGGCTGCGTGGCGAGGCATTGCCGCACCCAAGGGCATCCCCGCGGACGCGCGCGACAAGCTGGTGGCGGCGATCCGCAAGATCGCAGCGAGCAAGGATTACACCGAGTTCATGGCGCAGCGCGGCTTCGGGGTCATTTTACGCGGGACCCGAGGACTTCGCCAAGTTCATGGCCAAATCCGACGCCGATCTCGGCGCAACCATGAAAGCGGTTGGAATCGCCAAGTGACGCAGCCGAGCGGGCCGGCCACGGGCGGGCCGCGATCCGCGACGGATGCGTCATCCCGAGCAGCGCCGCGACGAGGGATCTGCCGTGAGGACAGCGCGCTGATGAAGATCAACGACGCCGTCTGGGGTGCGCTACTCATTCTCCTGTCGGTCGCGCTGCTCGTCCACGTCCGCTCGTTTCCG